>CAWHBV010000025.1:0-11652 GCA_963827635.1 uncultured bacterium | reverse complement strand
GGACCTGTTTCATCTGCGGCGAGAAAAATCCGATCGGCTTGAAGCTCCACCTCCGGACCGATCCGGAGCGCGGGGAATCGGCGGCCGATGTGATCTTTCCCGCCGATTTCCAGGGCTGGTCCGGGGTCGTCCACGGCGGGCTCGTGGCCTCCGTCCTCGACGAGGCCCTGATCTACGCGGCCGGGGCGAAGGGGCACAAATGCGTCACCGGCGAGATCACGGTGCGTTACGTCAAGCCGGCATCGACGGGCGTTCCCTACGCGCTGAAGGGGCGTTTCGTCGAGGACAAGGGCCGCATCGTCCTGGCCGAGAGCTTTCTTCTCGATGCCGAGGGCCAGGTCGTCGCCAGGGCCACCGGCAAACTGTTCAAAACGAAGATCTGACCGACTTCGCCGGTTTTCATTTTCAGGCCCAAAAACCGTGATTTTCCATTTTCGGCGGGGACTATCGGTTGTGTATCTTTAAGAAAATAAACAATATGCTGAAATGAGTAATATTACCCGAATTGTCATCTGATTGATTATAAACAAAATGCTGAGGTCCGACCCCAACTAGAAGAAAAAGAAGCGGGCGGCGACGAAGAGGAGGAAGACGCCGTAGAGGAGCTTGACCGTCCGCGAGGGCAGCTTGATGGTGATCTTGGCGCCAACGACGGTGCCCAGGAACAGCCCCAGCGCGATCCAGGCCGCCGCGCCGAGGTCGAGGTTGCCCGCGCTGTGGTAATAGAGGACGCCGGGCAGGCCGAACGGGAAGAGGATGGCCCCGAGCGAGGTCGCGATGGCCCGCTTGGGCGGGTAGTGCAGGACGAGCGTCAGGATCGGCACGATGATGTTCCCGCCGCCGATCCCGAACATGCCGGCCGCGACCCCGGCCACGAGGCCCGTGCCGAGGAGCGCGAACGGGGACGGCCGCGGGTTCGTCTCCGGCTCCGCTCCGGCCGCGGCCCCGCCTTCCCGCCGTTCCCGGAAGCGGCGCACCGGGTCGATGAAGTTCCACCCGACGTAGAGACAGAAGAGGGCGAAGAGCCTGCGCATCAGGTCGACCGGCAGGGTGTTGGCCAGCCAGGCCCCGACGACGACCGAGGCCAGCAGTCCCGTCGCGATGTAGGCCGACGCCCGGAGGTCGATGACCTTGGCCCTGTAATAGGCCAGGACGCCCAGGATCCCGACCGGCAGGAGGATCGCCGCGAGCGACGTCCCCGTCGCCCGGACCAGCGGGAATCCGGCCAGCAGGATGAGCGCCGGGACGATGATGATGCCGCCGCCGATGCCGAAGAGCCCGGCGAAGACCCCGGCCGCGACGCCGACGAGGATCAGCCACGGTCCGTCCATGCCCGCGATTATAAAGGAATGGGCCGCCCTATGGTATATTTATCCTCCGGAGGGCCCATGAAAAAGATCGCCGCGCTCATCTTGCTCGCCGCTTTCCTCCCCGGCTGCCGCGGGCGCGAGGCCGCTCCACCCGCATCCTCCGCGCCTTCCGCCGTCCCCGCTCCCGCTCCTGTCTCCCGCGATTACCCCATCCGGCCCGTCCCCTTCACCGAGGTCACGCTCGACGGACGCCTTCTGGGCGCCCCGGCTCGAGACCAACCGGACGGTTTCCATCCCCTACGCCCTCCGGATGAACGAGGAGACCGGCCGCGTCGACAACTTCCGCAAAGCCGCCCGCCTCCTGACCGGGCCCCACAAAGGCCGCCGCTTCAACGATTCCGACGTCTACAAGTCGATGGAAGCGGCCGCCTACGCCCTCCGTCTGCGGCCCGACCCGGTCCTCGAGAAGACCCTCGACGACCTCATCGCCCTCATCGCCCGGGCCCAGGAACCCGACGGCTATCTCTTCACGACGCGGACGAACGACCCCGCCCATCCGGCCCCCGGCTCCGGCCCCGAGCGCTGGTCGAACCTGCGCGTCAGCCACGAACTCTACAACGTCGGCCACATGTACGAAGCGGCCGTCGCCCACTTCCAGGCCACGGGCAAGCGCACCTTCCTCGCGATCGCCGAGAAGAACGCCGCGCTCCTCCTCCGCACCTTCGGCGCCGGCCCCGGCCAGCGCCGCGGCTTCCCCGGTCATCAGGAGATCGAGATCGGACTGGCCAAGCTCTACCGGGCCACCGGCAACCGCGCCTATCTCGACCTGGCCAAGTTCTTTCTCGACGAGCGCGGGCATTATTTCGGCGGCGAACGCCACGCTCCCGACGATCCCTTCGCGGTCTACGATTCCGACGAGTACCTGCAGAACCACAAGCCCGTCCTCGAGCAGGACGCGGCCGTCGGCCACGCCGTCCGGGCCATGTACATGTACTCGGGCATGGCCGATGTCGCCGCCCTGGGCGGCCATCCCGATTATGTCTCGGCCATCGACCGCCTCTGGCTCGACGTCGCCGGCCGCAAACAGTACCTGACGGGCGGCGTCGGCGCCCGGAGCGGCTCCGAAGCGTTCGGCGACGCCTACGAGCTCCCCAACGCCGAGGCCTACACCGAGACCTGCGCGGCCATCGGCAACGCCCTCTGGAACTACCGGCTCTTTCTCCTCCACGGCGAGTCGCGATACATGGACGTCTTCGAGCGCGTCCTCTACAACGGCCTGCTCTCGGGCGTCTCCCTCACCGGGCGACCGCTTCTTCTACCAGAACCCGCTCGAATCGTCCGGCGGCTACGCCCGCAGCCCCTGGTTCGAGGTCGCCTGCTGTCCGCCCAACATGACCCGCTTCCTGCCCTCCCTCCCGGGCTACGTCTACGCGACGAAGGACGACGTCGTCTTCGTCAATCTCTTCATCGCCGGCTCCGGCTCGTTCGACCTCGGCGGCCGCACGGTCGCGATCACCCAGGAGACGCGTTACCCCTGGGACGGCGCGGTCAAGCTGACGGTCTCTCCGGACAAGCGCCGGCCCGTTCGAGCTGGCCGTCCGCGTCCCCGGCTGGGCCCGCGGGGAAGCGATGCCGACGGACCTTTACAGGTTCCTGGACGCCGCCGTCGACGCGCCCGTCCTCAAGGTCAACGGGGAACCCGTGAACCTCGATATCCGCGACGGCTACGCGCGCATCCGCCGCGACTGGACGAGCGGCGACACCGTCGAGCTCATCCTGCCCATGCCTGTCCGCCGCATCGTCGCGAACGAAGCCGTGGCCGAGGACCGCGGCCGCGTCGCCCTGCAGCGCGGCCCCCTCGTCTACGCCGTCGAAGGCGTCGACAACGGCGACAAGGTCTTCAGCCTCGTCCTGCCCGACGCCGCGCCGCTCCGCGCCGAGTTCCGGCCGGACCTGCTCAACGGCGTCGCCGTCATCAAGGGCGAAGGGATCCTGGCCGTTCCCTATCACGTCTGGGCCAACCGCGGCCCCGGCCAGATGCTCGTTTGGCTGCCCCGCACCGCCGCCGCCGTCAGGGCGCCGAAGAAGCTCGACATGAGAGTCGACTGAAGGAGAGAGCCCGATGACCGAAAGACGCGTCGCCGCGGCCGTTCCGGCCGTCCTGATCCTCTTCGCCGCCCTGTCCCTCCTCGCCCCGCTGCCCGCCGCCGCCGAGGAGATGGCCCTCGACAACGGCCGTGTCCGGGCGGAATTCAACGACCGCGGCCTCGTCTCCCTCTCCGCGCCGAAGTCAGCCCGGACGCTCACCTTCTCGGCCGATCCCGCCTCGGTGACGATCGACGGCGCCGCCGTCCTCATCGGGAGCCTCGGCCCGGCCGAGATCGAGATCACCCCGGCCAGGGTCGCCTACCGCTACGCCCGCGACCCCTTCACCTTCGACGTCGTCTACGAGCTCAAGCCCGCCTGGGATTTTCTGACCAAGCAGATCGTCGTGACCTCGGCCCGGAGCCGCGTCTTCCGGATCGGCGAGGTCAGGCCTTTCGCCGCCACGCTCGGGCTTCCCGTCGCCGAGGAGCTGCCGCTCTCCAAAGGGACTTTCGGCGCGCTCTGCCGGTTCATCGACGCGAACGCCTCGTTGGGCACGACCTGGAGCGTCTTCTTCATGCTCCAGAACCCGTTCCTGGCCTGGTCCCGCGAGGGCCGCGACGTCGCCCTCTCCTACGCCCCGGACATGGACTGGAGCCGGGACCTGGGGCCTTTCGCCTCCGACCGTCTCTGCCTGGGCCTGGTCGAGCTCTCCGGGACGCGCTTCCCGGCCAAGGCCGTCCCCGAGTGGAAGTTCGTCGCCGACTACGCCGGGCTCCTCGCGGGCTCGCCGACGATCGACGCGAACGAGGTCGAGGCCTTGACCGGCTGCGTCCGCTCCTTCCTCCTCTACTATCCCGGCCGCAGCGTCCGCGTCCACATCCCCTGGTGCGAGAACGACTACCAGATCGACGTCGGCACGGCCGAGGGCGTCGAGGAATACAAGCGCATCATGGACCGGGCCGCCGAGCTGGGGGTCACCCACCTCCTCTATACGCCGGCCAATAGCAGCCTCTCCCGGCTCGAGGACAACGCCGACAGCTGGGGCTGGGAGAACGTCCTCTGGTTCGGCCTGGGCCAGAAGCTCCGGAAAGGGGAGTGGGACCCGCGGCGCGACGCCGTCCCGGACGGTCTCAAGGCCATGATCGACTACGCCGCCTCGAAGAACATCAAGCTCATGGCCTACGCCTATCCCTCGCTGCCCTTCCTCCAGAACCCGGATTGGACCGCGTGGGCGGGCCCGAACGCCGCGAAGGCGGGCGCCGACACGGGCCTGCGCTCCTTCCAGGACTGGTGGCTCGACAGGCTCCTGGCCTTCATGAAGACCACGGGCGCGGCCGGCTATTCCTTCGACCACTGGTGGATCGCCCAGGACAAGGCCTCGAGCAAGTACGCCCAGTGGTTCGGGGCCCGGCGCATCCTCGAAGGCCTGCGCCGCGAGGCCTTCGACGCCGTCGTCGACGGCCGTCAGCAGTATCAGAACTTCGGCCCGTGGACCTGGCTGGCCGGCTCGTATCCCCACCCGACCCTGACCGACGAGCAGCCGGAGAGCTTCAAGGCCTTCCCCGACCTCCACACCGACCGGGTCTCGGCCGACCGCCAGCGCTTCGCCGCCTGGACCTACCGGGTCGAGCGGTTCGCCCCGCCCGAGATCATGCCGGGCTTCATCACCCACCAGTCGGAGAGGAACGACGCAAAAGAGGTCATGCGACGGGACCGCTTCCGGCCGAAGGACTGGGACGCGCTCGGCTGGAAATATTCGCTCCTCTCCTCGATCGGCACGGCCCCCTTCCACCACGTCGTCAACTTCATCCCGGCCCGCGACCCCCAGGAATTCGCGGCGCTCTCCGAAGACGACAAGGCCTGGTTCCGCAAGTGGCTCGACTGGACCGACGAGAACGCCCGCTACCTCCACGCCCTGCGCCCGATCATCGGGCCGCCCATGGCCGGGCGCGTCGACGGCACGGCGGCCATCGTCGAAGACCGGGGCATCGTCTTCCTCTTCAACCCCAACCCCGGCCCCAAGGAGGCCCGCTTCAAGCTCGACTCGACGATCGGCCTCGTCAAGAGCGGGACGTTCATGATCAAGGAGCTCTACCCGGAGGAGGGCCGGCTCGTCGGTTCGGCCGAGGGGCTGTGGGCCCACGGCGGCGAGGTCGTCCTGACCCTGCCCGGCCGCGAGGCCGCCGTCTACGAGATCTTCCCGGCGCCCGAGGAGATCGCCGAGCCCATCCTGTTCAACGTCCGGGGCGCCGCCTCCCTCGAGTCGAACCGCCTCGTCCTGACCGACGTCACCGCGGAGACGGGCGCCGTGCGTCCGGTCGTCGTCGTCCTGCCGGCCAAGGCCCGCGTCAGAACCCTCTCGATCAACGGCGTCGGCCATCCCTACAAGGCCGATCCCGGCCGGATCACGGCGACCGTCCGCTTCGCCGGGCGCGTCTTCGGCCGTTCCCAGAGCGCGGGGGAGGTCCCGGCCGGCTTCGCCGGGGAGCGGTACAAAACCCGCATCACCGTCCCCGCCCGCGTGTTCACCCAGCTCGCCGAGAGGAAAAAGGCCTGGCCCGTCGACTACTCCGAAGACGACCTGCGGGCCCCTTGGCTGGCGCCGTGGCGGCTGCTCCTCCACATCCCCATCTTCGAAGGGACGGACAGCATGGCCGTGAGCCTGAAGGTCAACGGCCAGCCGGTCGAGGTGCTCAAGGCCTACAACAGCGTCTACCCGCACGCGCCCGAGCGGACCTTCCTCGGCTTCTACGCCGACCTCAGCCGCGTCCGGCCGGACACGCCGGTCGACATCGAGGTCGGTCTGCCCACGCTCGAGCCGGGCCGCTTCCAGGGGGTCTTCTTCGAGAACGTCGAGCCCGAATACACGAAGCGGATCATGGCCCCGCCGGCCCCTGCGGCGAAAACGCGCGCGTCTGCGAAGTGAGGGGGCGGGCCTATTTGCCCCCGACGAGCTTGAGCGCGGCCTCGGCCGCTCTGCGGACCATGTGCCTGTAGGACGGGAGCGCCGCGGACCGCCTGAGGAACGGGGCGGCCGCGGGATCGCCGGTCTTGCCTATCGCGGTCAGGGCTTCGGCCTGGACCCGGTAGCTCATGTCCTCCCGGAACCGCGCTTCGAAGAAGCCGAGAAGGGCCCGATCCTTGAGGTCTCCCAAGGCGGCCAGCGCCGCGGCCCGGACGCGGGAATCCGGATCCTCGCAGGCCTGCTTGAAGACGGTCGCGGCATCCTTGGCGCCGACGCGGGCCAAGGCCTGCAGCGCGCTTCGGCGGACCGCCCAGAAGGGATCGGACCGAAGGCTCGCGGCGAGGGCGGCCACCGTTCGAGGATCGTCTTTGAAAGCCGGGAGCGCCGCGGCCGCGTCCATCCGGCCGATCACGTCGTCGCGCCTGAGCTGGAAGAGAAGCTCCTCGTGCTCCTTGGGGAAAGCGATCTCCATGATGAGGACATTGTCCGCGTCGAAGCGCACCAGCAAGGGCTTCTCCTCGAGGGGCAGCTCGAACGTCTCTTCCTTCCGTTCGATCCAGATCCTGCGGATGTCCGTTTTCCTCGGGCGTGACGAGCTTGACGGACACGGGCACCCGGAAGACGGGCACGCCCCGCGAGAGGTCCTGGACCTGGGCGACCTTGAGCCGGACGAGCTTCGAGACCGGGTCCCATTCGCTCCCGACCTCGAAGACGGGATGACCCGGTTTGAACAGCCACTGATCGAAGAACCAGTCCAGGTTCTGGCCGGTAACGGTCTTGACCGACCGGATGAAGTCGGCCGTGTCGACCGCGTCGAAGGCGTAGCGGTGGAGAAAATGGCTGAGCGTCTTGAAGAACGGTTCGTCGCCGACGAGAGCGCGCAGCATATGCAGGACGCGGGCGCCCTTGGGGTAGGTGTGGGCGTCGAACATGTCCTCGGGCGAATCGTAGCGGTCGGAAACGATCGGGCGGATGTAGCGCGTCCCGGCCTCGCGCAGGTAGGCGTCGAGCTTGTCCCGGAGATCGAGCGCACCCTCGTCGTCGCCTTTCTCGAAGCGGCGATAGAGATAGTCCGCATAGGTCGCGAAGCTCTCGTTGAGCCAGGTGTGGGCCCAGCTGCGGAGGGTGATCAGATCGCCCCACCACTGGTGGGCCAGCTCGTGAGAGACGATGCCGATGGCCGGGAAATCGGGCTCACCCCTCTCGTCGACCATGATTCGATGGGTCATGGCCGTGGCCGAGGTGCTCTCCATGCCGCCGCCGGAGGGGACCGAGACCTGGTCGTACTTCCTCCAGGGATAATCGTAGCCGAAGACGCGGTTGAAGAACTCGATCATCTTCGGCGTCTTCCCGTAGGTCGGCCCGACCTTGGACTCGTCCGAGGGATAGACCCAGTAGCTCACGGGCAGGGTCCCGTAGGAGTCACGGACGACGGTAAAGGGCCCGGCGGCCAGAAAAACGAGATAGGTCGAGTGCGGCAGGTCCTGGGACCAGTGATAGGTCACCGTTCCGGCCGCCCGGTCCTCGATCGCGCTGACCAGGCGCCCGTTGGCGGCCACCTTGAGACCCCGCTTGACCGTGGCGACGATCTCGCCGGTGGCCTTGTCGTTCGGCTGATCGTAGCACGGGAACCAGTGGTGGACGTTCTCGGGCCACGAATCCGAGAACACGAGACCCGGATTGTCCTCGGTCTCGGCCACGAACCGGAGCCCGGCCTTCGGGTCCCGGCCGCGGTAGAAACACGTGAAGGACGTCTCTTCGCCGAACCTGAAGGGGCGGGGCAGGCGGACCTCGATCTCCTTGGCCCGTTGGTCGAAGGCCAGCGGCTCTCCGTCGGCGCCGACGACAGCTGTCACCGTGAACTCCTCGGCGTCGAGGACGCAGGTGGCGAGGCCCTCCCGAAGGGAAGCCAGGGTGACCGTCGTCGCGCCCTCGAACGCCCTGCCGTCCAAGTCGATCCGGATCTTGATCAGGTAGTGAAGAGCGTCGTAGGACCGGCTGCGCTCGGATTGGACCGCCTTCTTCGACCAGTCCACGGCCTGGCCGGAGACCGGCAGGATGAGGGCGACGGCCAGCAGGAGGACGAGGGCCGCTTTCTTCATGTTCTCACCTCTCTTCGGCCGATCCTTCCGGAGCGTCCGGTCCGATCACTTCTTTCGTCCGAGCCTGAGCGCCGAGGGGGTGACCGCCAGGCCGCCCCGCGCCGTGCATCGGAGCTCGGCGGGGAGCATGCAACCGGCTGCGTACGAAGCGTCGATCGTATCGTCGAGGGAGATGGGATTGCGGTAGCCGCCGAGGACGAGGTCGGCGCAGACGAAAGCGCTCGAAGCGGCCACGGCGTTGCGGGTGTGGCAGGGGATCTCGCACAGGCCCTGGACGAGGTCGCAGACGGAGCCCATGGTGTTCTGCAGGGCGACGGCCGCGGCGTCGGCGGCTTGCGCGGCGCTTCCGCCGGAGGCTTCGACCACGGCCGCGGCGGCCATGGCCCCCGCGACTCCGATCTCCACCTGGCAGCCGGCGACCTCGGCGGCGAAGGTCGCCCTTCGGGCGACGAGAAGGCCGACGGCCGAGGCGGCCAGCAGCGCCAGGGCGGCCTTCTCCCCGGTGAGTCCTTTCTCCTCGGCGAGCGTGACCATGACGCCCGGCAGGACGCCGGCCGAGCCGCCGGTCGGCGCGGCGCAGACGACGCCGCCGCTGTTGGACACGTGGAGGGCGGCCATGGCCCGGGCCGCCGCCCGGGCGTGGAGTCCGCCGCCGGCGAGAGTCTTGGCCGGCATCGGCGCGGAGGATCCGGCCGGCCGAAGGCCTGAGGAGCTTCATGGCCAGACCGCGGCCGGCGAGGCCCCGGCGGACCGAATCCGCCATGATCCCGGACCTCCGCCCGATCTCGGCGACGACCTCGGCCTCCGTGAGCCCCAGGAGGCGGGACTCGTAGGCCAGGGCGATCCGGCCCAACGAGACGCGCCTCCGACCGGCCAGGCGGACCATTTCCGCGCCGGTGAGGAACAGGGGCTCGCCTTTCCGGACGAAGAACAGGGGCGGGGCCGTTCGGGTCACGTCCCCGATCTTCAGGGACACGGCGCTCTTGCCGTCGAGAAGGACCGGCCTCCCGTCGATCTCCGTCACGGCGATCATGCCCCCGCCGACGGACTTGGCCACGGCTTCGAGCTTTTTCCCGCCTTTCGAGAGGACCTTCGCGTGCACGGTGTTCGGGTGGTCCGCGCCTTCGAGCCGGGCGACACGGAAGCGGAGATCGAGGCCGAGTCGCGGCGCCAGGGCCAGGGCCCGCGCGAAGCGCCTGTCGGTGATCGGCCAGCCGAGGAGACCCGCGCCGAGGGCCAGGTCGACGCCCTGCTGCCTGAAGGTCGCGGCGTAGGATCCGTCCGGGTCGAAGGTGAACACGGCCGCGGCCGGCTCGTCCCCGAGGAGCGAGCGGATGAGCCGGGCGATGTGGTAGGAGCCGGCCGTGTGGGAGCTCGAAGGGCCCCGCATGACCGGCCCCAGGACATCGTTGAGGATGCTGATGAACTCCATCGCCGCCTCTCAGCCGACGACCAGACCGGCCACGGCCAGGTCCTCGACGGCGTTCCCCACGGATTTGAACACGGTGATCTCGTCCTCCGAGCGCCGGCCCGGCGCGAGCCCGGCCAGGACCTCGCCGATCTCGGCCACGATGTGGTCTTCGCGGATGAGGCCCTGGCGGAGGGGGATGATCAGGTCGCCCGCTTCCTCCAGGCAGGACCGGCGCTCGTCCACGAAGAGGCTCGCCCTCCGGATCGTCTCGCCCGGGACCTCGCGGACGTGGGGCTTGTAGGAGCCGACCGCGTTGATGTGGGCGCCGGGCTTGACGTCGCCGTCGGCGAAGACGGGCGTCGCGGAGGTCGTCACGGTCGAGATGATGTCGGCCTCGGCGAGGGCTTCGGGCCGTGATGCCGGCACCACCTCGATCCGGAGCTCGGCCTGCATCTCCTCCGCGAACGCGGCCGCTGCGCTGGCATCGATGTCGAAGACGAGAGCCTTGCGGATCGGGCGCACCGCCGCGATCGCCTCGAGCTGGGTCCGGCCTTGGACGCCCGCGCCGAAGATGGCGGCCACCCGGGCGTCCTTGCGGGCCAGGGCGTCCGTGGCCGCGCCCGAAGCCGCGCCGGTCCTGACCGCCGTGAGATAGCCCGCTTCGAGGACGGCCAGCGGCGTGCCCCGTTCGGCGTCCATGACGATGGTGACCGCCTGGGCGAAGGGCAAACCCTTGGCGGGATTGTCCTCGCAGAGCGAGATGAGCTTGAGGCCGATCCGGTTCGGGCCCGGCAGGTAGGCCGGCATGACCAGGGCCGTCGTCCGCGTGCCCGGGATCTCGAGACTCGTCCGGGGCGGGACGAGGGCCCGGCCCGCGGAGAGCGCGACCAGCGCCTCCTTCACCGCGCGGATGGCCTCGGCCATGGTCAGGGCCCGCCGGATCTCCTCCGTCGAGATCTGCCTCATGGCCCCATTCTACCAAAGTTGACTTGGGGAGCGCTTGTTTATTATCCTTGGCGAACGGGCGGGCGCGTGCCGCGCGGGACAGAAAGGACATGGACCATGAACCCTAAGCCCCTCATCAACGTCAAATCGCTCAAGGAACAGGTCTACGAATACCTCCGCGAGCAGATGAGACGGGGCGAGATCCTGCCGGGCTCGGCCATCGACATGGAGGAGACGTCCACGAAGCTGGGCGTCAGCAAGACCCCCCTGCGCGACGCCCTGCTCCAGCTCGAGATGGAGGATTTCGTCACCATCCTGCCGCGGCGCATGGTCGTCGTCAACTCCCTCGGCGAGAACGACGTCCGGAACTACTACGAGATCATCGGCGCCCTGGAGAGCACGGCCCTCCTCAAGGCCTTCGACAGGCTCCGGCCCGCGGACGTCGGCGCCATGCAGGCCCTCAACGACGGCATGAAGCGGGCCATCGAGGCGAACGACTTCGACGCCTATTACGAGAAGAACCTGGCCTTCCACAACACCTTCCTCAACCTCTGCGGCAACGAGAGCCTGGTCAAGACGGTCAACAACCTGAAGAAGAGGCTGTACGACTTCCCGCGCGTCTCGGGCTTCGTCAAGGAGTGGGAGGAATCCTCGATCCTCGAGCACCAGGCGCTCATCGACCTCGTCCGCACGGGACGGAGCCAGGCCGCGGCCAACCACATCCGCGACGTCCACTGGTCGTTCAAGGTCCAGGAGCGGTTCGTCCGCAAGTATTACCCGGGGATCTCCGGCCCCGCCGAATAGCCCGGCCCGAGCCGGCCGATCCGCCGG
>CAWHBV010000024.1:0-109133 GCA_963827635.1 uncultured bacterium | reverse complement strand
CTGGGGTCTGCTGATGCTGGCGGTGGGGGGCGGCTTCCTGCTGGCGGCCCTCCTCAAGAGGGACAGGGTCTGACGGGGAAGGCCATGGACATCGAAGACGCCCAGCGGGAGATGCGCTCGGCCTTCCTGGGCGGGTTCGCGGGCCAACGGGCCGGTCGCTAGTCGCGGTTCTCGCGCAGGCGGATGTAGATGGCCGCTCCGCCGGCCTCCTCGCCCCTCGACTGGATCTCGAAGAGCGTCTGCTGGCTCTTGATGAGCTGCGAGAGCTGCTTGAAGCCGTAGGTCCGGGGGTCGAAGCCGGGATCGAGCTGGCGCAGGTAGAATCCGATCTCGCCGAGGTTGGCCCAGCCGTCCTCGTGGACGGCCATATCGAAGGCGCCCTTGAGCAGGGGCACGGGATCGTACTTGCCGGCCTTGTCCTCGCGGTCCTCGCGGTCTTCGCGGTCCTCGCGCTCGTCGTGCTCCTCCCGGGTCTCCTTGACGCCGGCCTTTCGGGCCGCGCCGCCGCGGCCGCGCCGCCGCGGCTCCCGGACCTCGCGCTCCCGGCCCCGGGGGACGAGGTTCTCCGTGTAGATGAAGATGTTGCAGCCGTTGACGAAGGCCTTGGGCGTCGAGCGCTTGCCGATGCCCATGACGAAGAAGCCCATCTCCCGGATGCGCGTCGCCAGGCGGGTGTAATCGCTGTCGCTCGAGACGATGCAGAAGCCGTCGACCAGGTGGCCGTGGAGGATGTCCATGGCGTCGATGATCATGGCGCTGTCGGTGGCGTTCTTGCCGATGGTGTAGCGGAATTGCTGGATGGGCTGGATGGCGCTGTCGTGGAGGGCGTTCTTCCAGCCCGACATGTTGACCGTCGTCCAATCGCCGTAGATGCGGCGGATGGTCACCAGCCCGTACTTGCCCGCCTCGGTCAGGATCTGCCCGATGAGCGAGGGCTGGGCGTTGTCGCCGTCGATGAGCAGGGCGACTTTTCGGGTTTTTTCTTCGATGAACGGCTCGGCCATGGTGGTGTCCTTTCTCGGGGCGGCGATCCCGGCCCCATCTTAGCCTATTTGGAACGGGAAATCCAAGAGTCCCGGATCCTCAGGCCTCCTCGAGCACCTGCCAGCCCAGGGCGTCGGCCAGCCCGTAGACCGGCTCCTTGAGGTCGCCGTAGACGGTCACGCGGTGCCAGCCCCAGAGGTCCCATTCGCCGAAGAGCTTCTCGATGTCGCCGACCGGCTCGACGGCGAGCTTGGTCCGGCAGGCCCGGTCGTCGGGGGAATTGGCCACGGCCTTGCCCCGGTGGAAGAGGATGAGCTTGCGCTCCGGCGAGAGCTCGACGGTCGTGGTCATGCGGCCGAGCGGCAGGACCGAACGGACGGAGGCGCCCTGCCGGTCCTCGGAATGGGTCAGGATCTCGAAGGGATTGGCCGGGCCGGCCGGCCCCAAGGCCCTGTTGGCCGCGACGCAATGAGCGTAGACGATCTGCCGGGCCGCGGTGTCGATGACCGGGTCCGAGATGTAGCCGGGGCGGCCCTGGGTCAGGGCCGTCATCGTCACCATCGTCGCCGTCGACCGGACGTCGCACTCGCAGGCCCCGACGAGACCCTCGTTGAGGAGCTCGTGGAAGCCGAGGCAGGGGTAGGCGTGGATGTGGCCGCCGTAGAAGCCGCCGAGACAGTTGATGGTGATGGCGTTGGCGCCGTGCTTCGCGAGCACGGCCTTCTGCCCGAGGTACATGGCCGCGGAGGTGACGAGGGTGGCCCGGTCGACGCCCTCGATCCGGACCGCCGTCTTCTGCCAGCGGTCGGCGACGGCCGCCGCCTCGTCCGGGTCGGCCGCGGACCAGGCGTCGTTGACCTCGGCGAAGGGGACGTTCACCACCTCGATCCCCAGGCCTTCCCCGACGGCCGGGGCGAGGCCCGGCCAGTTCCCGCCGACGGCCAGGATCTTCGATTCCTTCATCTTCCGCAGGCAGTCGCCGGCGGAGAGGCAGGCCAGGTCGTCGGCCGCGACGGAGAGGTCGCCCGGCCCGGGCGTCGCCGCGCGCCGCGCCGACGCGACCAGCGCGCCGAAATCGCCCGCCGCGCCGCTCTTCTTCACCGTGTCGAAGGCCCGGCAGGCGGCGACGAGGTCCTCGCTCCGGGACGAGGCCACGAACCCCAGGTTGGACGTTTTCTGGCGCAGGAAGCCGGCCGTGTAGACGAGGAAGCCGCCGCTCCCGCCGTAGGCGAAATCGACGTAGAGCGTGGGCTTGCCCGTCGCGGCGACCGGCTGGACGACGCGGTTCCAGCAGTTGAGCTGGCAGACGATGTAGCCGTCCATCGGCGCGGCTGCGTCGGCGGCCAGGATCTTTTCGGCTTCCTCCGGTCCCTTGGCCATCGAGGCCGCGAGATCCCAGTTCGGGAAGCTCCGCGTCAGGGTCCCCGTGATCCCGTCCATCACCGGCTGGAAATCGAAGCCGACGTTGGGCCAGTCGGGCTCGGGCTGGACGACCGCGTGAAGGGCGTAGATGACGCGGATCCGGGTTTTGGCGGCCTTGCCGCAACCCTGGAAAAGCCCGGCGGTCGCCAGCGTTCCCAGGGCGCCGGCCGAGGCCGTGGCGATGAAACGGCGCCGGCTCAGGGGACATCCGGCGCACAGGGTCGGTCTCGTTGCCTTCTTCATCGGTCCTCCTCGTTCTCTCCCGTCGCGGCCGCGCCCGGCCGCGTGACGGCCGTCCCGATGCTAATTCAGGGTCGAAGCCCTGTCAAGGAAAGGACGATTGACCGGGGCCGGAAAAACCCGCTATAGTAAGCCGGAATGACAAGGATCACGCGCCGGACATTTCTCGGCGTCGCCGCGGGCGCCGCGGCCGGGCTCGTTCGGAGCGGTGCGGCCCGGGCACACGGCCTCGCACGGGAAGGCGCAGCCCCCGCGACGCCCTTCGAGCTCGGCCTGGCCTCCTACACGTTCCGGGAGTTCGACCTCGACGCGACCCTGGCCATGGCCGGTCGCCTCGGGCTCCGCCGCATCGCCCTCAAGGACATCCATCTGCCTCTCGACAGCCCGGACGCGCTCATCCGGACGACGGTCGCCAAGGCCGGGGCCCTCGGGCTCACCGTATACGGCTGCGGCGTCGTCTACATGACGAGCGAGGCCGAGGTCGACCGCGCCTTCGCCTACGCCCGCGCGGCGGGCATGGGCGTCATCGTCGGCGTCCCCGAACACGGCCTCCTGGCCCGGGCCGAGACCTGCGTCCGCGACACGGGCATCCGGCTGGCCATCCACAACCACGGGCCGGGAGACCGCCGCTACCCGACGCCGCGATCGGTCCTCGACCGCGTCGGATCGCTCGATCCCCGGATCGGGGTGTGCCTCGACGTCGGGCACTGCCGGCGCTCGGGCCTCGACCCTTCGGCGGAGGCCGCCGCCTGCGGACCGCGACTGCTCGACGTCCATCTGAAGGACGTCACCGCCGCGTCCGAAGCCGGCGTCGCCGTCGAGGCCGGCCGGGGGGTCGTGGACATCCCCCGTTTGCTGCGGACGCTCCGCGGGATGGGCTACCGCGGCACGGCCGCCTTCGAGTACGAAAAAGACGGCCGGGATCCCCTGCCGGGGCTGGCCGAATCCGTCGGCTACGTCCGGGGGATCCTCGCGGCTTCGGACCCGGGGCGGAAAACCTGAGGGAACGGAGGCCGGACATGCCGACCCGGGAACGACTCGCCAGCCTCGACGCCTTCCGCGGCTTCGACATCCTGGCCATGGTCTTCGTCAATTACATCGCCGGGATGAAGGCCATCCCGTTCTTCCTCAGGCACGCCGCGGCCGACCAGGACGTCTTCACCCTGACCGATGTCGTCTTCCCCGGATTCCTGTTCATCATGGGCGTGTCCATCCCCCTGGCCCTGGCCAAAAGGCGGGCGTTGGGCGAGAAAACGCCCGCCCTCGTCGGGCACGTCCTCGTCCGCACTCTGGCCCTCCTCTTCCTCGGCGTCCTGCTCGTCAACGAGGACCGGTTCTCGGCCGCGGCCGCCGGGATCGGCAAGGACCTCTGGTACTTCCTGGCCACCCTGGCCGTATTCGCCCTGTGGGCGGTCGTCCCGAAAGACGCGTCGCCCCGGAAGAAACGCTTTCTGACGTTGCTGAAGATCGCCGCCGCGGTCCTCCTCGCCGCCCTCCTCGTCGCGTTCCGCGGCCAGGGCGGGGACGGCCAAACGACCTGGCTGCAGACGTCCTGGTGGGGCATTCTGGGGATGATCGGCTGGTGCTATCTCGCCGGCGCCCTCCTCTTCCTGGCGAGCCGCGGCGACAGGACGGTCCTGGCCGGCGCGGTCGGCCTGATGACGGCCCTCTACATCGGCAGCCGGCACGGCGTCCTCGACTTTCTCGGGCCGGTCAACGGTTTCATCGACGTCGGCAGCCTCTTCGGCTCCCACGCGGCCGTCGTCACGGCCGGGATGCTCGCCGGCACTCTTTTCCTGCCGGGGACGGAAGAGACCGGGCCGCGCGTCCGCGTCCGCTCCCTGGCGATCCTGGGATCGGCGCTCCTTCTCGCGGGGTTCGTCCTCCGCCCTCTCCACGGATTCAGCAAGATCCGCGGCACCGAATCCTACGCCCTGGCCACGGCCGGGATCTGCTGCCTCGCCTTCCTTCTCTTTTACGCCGTCCTCGACGTCTTCAAAGGCGAAGAAAGCGGCGAACTTCCTCATCCCCGCCGGCAGGAACCCGCTCCTGGCCTATCTCCTGCCGGGGCTCGTCGGCAGCGCCGCGGCGCTCATCGGGGGACTGCTGTCCATCGACCTCGGACGGATCCTCTGGCCGTTCTACGGAACGGGAGGCTTCGCGGGCATGCTCAACGCCGCCGTGATGACGGGCGTCGTCCTTCTTCTGACGGCGGTCCTCACCCGGGCCGGGCTGACCTTGAAGCTCTGACGCGCCGGCCGCCGGCGGACTATTTCGCGTAGTAGCCCAGCGGGTACGAGACGCGGCAGCCCTCGCGGACGACGCGGACTTCGAAGTTCCTGAAGCCGCCGTCGGCGGGGCCGGCGCCGGGGGCCAACGACAGGACGTAGTAATCGCGGGAGGTGTCGGCGGCGTGCTTGAACGCGGTCGACGGGTTCAACGAGCTGTCGGCCGTCCCGCCGGTCGCATGGGCGATCTCGACGAAGCCGGGGTAGGTGTCCTCGGACTGCTCGCGCATCGTCGCCCCGAAGACCCGCTGGTTCTTCTTCTCCACGAAGATGAAGTGGAAATCGATGCCCGCGTCGGCGAAGGCCCGCTTGACCTTGTTCGCATCGAAGGTCTTCTCGCGCTTGTAGAATTGGAAGAGGTCCATGAGATTGCCGAGGATGTCGGGATTGTCCTGGTACAGGCTCATCAGCCGGTTCATCGTCGCCGGGCTGATCTCGGGCCGGTATTCCCTCTGATAGAACATGATGACCGTCTTCTGCCCGGGCGTGGGCTTGAGCGAACCGGCGAAGGCCAGGAGCTTGGCCTCGTCGACCAGCCGGAGGCCCTCCATCGCCATCAGCGCCTGCCGGTAGCGGTCGATCTGCATCTCCAGGCCGAAGCCGCCCGACGTTTCCATCGTCGGGTCGGTCGCCATGTCCTCGTCGAAGGTCGTCGTGCTGCCCCCGATGGACTTGGTCAGCCGCTTGAGCTCGTTGACGAGGTTGCGGTACTCGCCGCTGCCGCGCAGGACGTCCTTGCGCAGGACGTCCTTCATGCTCTTCTGAAGCTCGGCTCTCGGGCGCTGGGACAGCGCGTCCCGCTGCATGTGATAGGGCTGGAACGGCGTGACCAGGGCCACGGCGTCCCCGGGGATGAGCACGGATGAGAAGAGATAGTCGACGGCCGTCGCCAGGGCCGGGTCCCAGTCCATGATCTGGAAAAGCAGGGTATAGGTCCGCTCGAGGCTGACCGGGATCGATCCCTCGCCTTCCCGGCGCGCGAACTGGCCGCCCCGGACGATGGAGAGGGCGCTCACGGGCAGGGCCCGTCCGTCCTCGAGGACGGCGAAATCGGCGAGCGTGAGGTCGTCCACGAACCGGCCTCCGGCCGTGACGTGGACACGGATCTCCCGGGCCGCCGGGGGCGGGGCCGGCGTCTCCTGGGCCACGGCGGACCAGGACGCCGCCCCCAGGATCGATGCGATGGCCAAGATCCGGAAGATCCTTCGTGTCTCCATGCCCTTCTCCTCCGCCGCCAGGCTGACAGTATTCTACCACGATATGGCCTGCAAGAAATATGCCCGGCCCGCCAGGCGGGATCTGCCCGGGACCCCGTAAATAAAGCGCTCCGGGTGTCAAGATCCTTTCCGCCCGCCCCGGTCCGTCCCGGGCGGACCGGCCGCTTTCCTAACCTTTTCGATAATGGTAGAATGAATGCGTCCGCGGATTCATGTCCGTCTCCCGGAGACGGGCGCAGGAGGTCACGATGAAAAAGAAAGTTCTCCTTGCCGGACTCCTGGCGGTCTTGGCCGCCTCCTCGTTCGTCGCCGCCCAGGACTGGAAAGGCAAGGGCCGCCTCGGCGGCCTCGTCCTCGACCAGGCCGGGGCCCCGGTCGAAGGGGTCCGGGTGAAGCTGTTCTCCCTCAAGGCCCAGGAAGGGATCGAAGTCAAGACGGACAAGTCCGGCCGGTGGATGGCCGCCTGGATCCGCAGCGGCGGCTGGAACCTCGACTTCGAGAAGGTCGGCTACATGCCCAAGAAGCTCGTCGTCGAGATCTCGGAGAACAAGAAGAACCCCGACGTCGAGATCAAGCTGGAGAAGGTCGAGGGCCTGGTCCTGACCGACGACATGAAGGACCTCCTGACGCGCGGCAACGAACTCTTCGACAAGAACGATTACGCCGGGGCCCTGGCCGTCTACGAGGACCTCCTCGTCAAGTATCCCGACGCCTACCCGGTCTTCCTGAACATCGGCAACTGCCACTTCGCGCAGGAGAAGTACGACCTGGCCGAAGAATACTACCTCAAGCTCCTGGAGAAGGACCCCAAGAGCGTCAACGCCCTGATCGCCGTCGGCAACTGCTACGCCAACCGCGGCGATTCCGCCAAGGCCCAGGAGTGGTACGGCAAGGTCGAGTTCGAGAAGATCGAGGACGCCACGGTCCTCTACAATCTGGGCACGATCTATTACAACAACGCCAAGTTCGAGGACGCCCTGAAATTCTACCGGAAGGCGGTCGAGGTGCAGAAGGATTCGACCGACGCCCTCTACCAGCTCGGCCTGACCTACCTGAACCTCCAGAAGAACGCCGAGGCCATCGACGCCTTCGAGAGCTTCCTGAAGATCGACGCCGATTCCGAGAAGGCCGCGCAGGTCAAGGGCTTCCTCGAATATCTCAGAAAGAAATAGTCTCCGCGCCGGAGACCCGGGGAGGGACGGCATGCTGACGCCCAAGCGTTTGGTCCCCGCATCCTCGTGGCCGCCGCGGCCCTCGCCGCGACCGGCCTGTTCGCGGCCAAGCCGAAGCTCGATCCCGAGAGCGAGAAGTTCTACCGGACCGCCCGGCTGATCATGACCAAGGAAGAGAACAGGATCTTCCAGCGGCTGCCGGACGTCCCGACGCCGCAAGGAGTTCATCGAGGACTTCTGGCTCAAGCGGGACCCCGACCCCGACACGCCGCTCAACGAATACCGGCGGGAGTTCGAGGCCCGCGTCGATTTCGTCGACAAGCGGTTCAACAAGGAAGGCGGGCCCGGATACAACACCGACCGGGGCCGGGTCTACATCTTCATGGGCCCCCCGGACAAGATCGAGGAGTTCTCCCCCCAGTCCCGGTCGTCCGCCCTGGGCTTCACCTACTGGTGGAGCTATTACGACGACCGGCTGGCCATCGAGTTCACCGACGAGAAGGGCTCGGGCAAGTTCCGCATCACCGATTACGAGGGCGACCTCTTCGAGGCCATGGACCTCATGAAGCTGGGGCGGTTCACCCGGGCCGACGACGTCTTCAGCAAGAGGTTCTTCAAGTTCGAGACGACCTACGACCCGGCCCGGCAGGAGATCACCGTCCGCATCCCGGCCAAGTCGCTGGTCCTCCGGGAGAACGACACCGGCGGCTTCCAGACCGACCTGAGGTTCCGGATCTACATCTACGGCGACGAGGGCGCGACGAAGGAGAGCTTCGCCGAGACCCGCTCCACCGTGACCACGGTGGCCGAGATCGACAGCCTCAAGACCGTGACGTTCACGTTCGCCCGGGCCCTCCGGCCCGGGACGAACTTCGTCGACGTCATCATCCAGGGCCCGGAAGGGACGCAGGGCAAGATCCGCCAGATGTTCGAGATCAAGGTCCCCCGCCCGAAGACATGACCAAAGGAGCCCAGGCCATGCGCCGTCCGATCCGCCTCGCCCTCCTCGGCCTCGCCCTGCTCGCGGCGCTCCCCGCCGCCGGACAGAAACCGAACGTCAAGGACCTGGCCCCGCGCTTCCAGGAGTGGCTGAACCTCGTCGCCTACCACATCCAGCCGGTCGAAAAGGACGTCTTCATGAAGCTGACGTCCGACCGGGACCGCGACGTGTTCGTCGAGACGTTCTGGAAGCAGCGCGACCCGACGCCGGGCACGCCCGAGAACGAGTACCGGGACGAGATCGTCAAGAGGTTCAAGTACTGCAACCAGTTCTACGGCCGGGGGACGACGCGCGAGGGTTGGAAGACCGACATGGGCCGCATCCACATGATCCTCGGCCCGCCCGCGAGCGTCGAGCACTTCGAGGCCTCGATCGGGCTCGTCCCCTGCTACTCCTGGAGCTTCTACGGGGACGCCCGGCGCGACCTGCCGCCCCAGTTCTACCTCCTCTTCTACCAGCGCGGCGGCGTCGGCGAGTTCAAGCTCTACGACCCGGTCACCGACGGCCCGTCGCGCCTGCTCCTCGACCAGAAGAAGATCGAAGACCCCTTCGACTACAGCACGCTCTACGAGATGATCATGGACATCGCCCCGACCCTGGCCGAGATCGCCATCACCCGCATCCCGGGCGAATACAACTACGACCTGTCGCCGTCGCCGCGCAACGCCATGCTCCTCGCCGACATCATGGAATCGCCCAAGCTGGACGTCAACCCGTCCTACGCCACGCACTTCCTCAACTACAAGGGCCTCGTGTCGACCGAGTACCTGACCAACTACGTCGAGAGCGACGCCGCGACGGCCGTTCTCGAGGACCCGGTCACGGGCCTGCGCTTCTTCCACTTCTCCATGGTCCCGGTCGACGTCAACGTCGACCTCTACGAGCCGAAAAGCCAGTTCTACTGCAATTTCCAGGTCAACGTCAGCCTCCGCGACGGCGAGGCCATCGTCTTCCAGTACAACCGGGAATTCCCGCTCTATTTCCCGGAGGACTCCTGGGACAGGGTCAAGGCCAACGGCCTGGCCGTCGAGGAGTCCTTCCCCATCGCCGAGGGAAAATACGCGCTGAGCGTCCTCCTGACCAACACGGTCGGCAAGCAGTTCAGCCTCCTCGAGAAGACCGTGGAGATCCCGCCGGCCGCGACCTCGCCTTCGATCGAGGGCCCCTTCCTCGGCTACAAGTACGAAACCTATCCGCGCGACGTCCACATCCCGTTCAAGGTCCTGGACAAGAAGCTCGTCGTCGATCCCAAGAGGACCTTCGCCACGGGCGACGGCATCGCCGTCCTTTTCAACGTGCTGAACGCCACCCCGGAACTCGTGGCCGGCGGGGAGGCGCGGATCGTCGTCCAGGGCCTCCGGGAGGCGAATCCCGTCCGCAAGACCTACACGGTCCGGCTGGACGCCCCCGCGGCCGGGCGGATCCTGAGCTTCCCCTACCTGATCCCGGCCGGGGAGCTCGAGCCCGATTACTACGAGATCTCCGTCGTCCTGGCCGGGCCGGGCGGAGAGGTCCTCGACGAGAAAACGGACACGCTGACCGTTTCGCCGGCCGCGGCGATCGGGCATCCGATCGCCAACGCCAAGGGCATCCCGGTGGCCAACCAGTTCCTCTTCCGCTACATGATCGGCGAACAGCTCGAGAAAACGGGCCGCGCGGCCGCGGCCGGGGCCTTCTACGAGGAGGCTTTCCGGTCGAGGCCGGAATACGCGGAGGGCGTCGTCCGCTACGCCAACTTCCTCATCAGGACCGGAGCGTTCGACCGGGCCCTCGAGATCGCCGAAACCCTGCGCAACGACGAAAAGCGCCAGTTCGTCTACCGCGTCATCCGCGGCCAGGCCCTGTTCGGCCGGGAGAAGTACGAAGAGCGCCCTGGTCGAGCTGCTCCAGGCCAACAAGCTCTACAACAGCGAGACGGACGTTCTCAACACCCTCGGGAAATGCTACTTGAAGCTGGGCAGGAAGACGGAGGCCTTGGACGCTTTCACACGCCTCCCTGAGGCTCAATCCCGACCAGCCCGAGATCGGCAAAATGGCCGAAGAACTTAAACGCTGATCCCGTTTTTATCCATTTTTTTGAACTTTATTCAAATAATTGTAGATTCGGACTGAGTCCGCATCCCTCCCCAGCCGCCTAATCCGTTGTCCTCGCACATGTTATGGGATGATCTGTGCCGCCGCCCGGTTGGCACATGATTTGCTAGTTAAATCTACAAATAAGGCGGATATTCACGTGGCAAGAACGATCATTATTCCAAGAAAGATCGGAGGTGGTAATGATCTAGGGCATTCCTGTATCGGGAATGAGGTGAGTGGCGGACCACTCGAACGGAGGTTATGGATAATCGACAGGAGGTATGATTCATGAAGAAGTTTCTCGTCGTTCTCTCCCTGCTGCTGCTCGCGGTGACGCTGCCGGCGCAGGTCAGAACCGGAAACATCTACGGGAAGATCACCGACACGGAAGGGAACCCCCTGCCCGGCGTGAGCGTCAAGCTGACGGGAACGCAGATGGCAGGCCTCTCGACGGTCAGCGGGGAAACGGGCATCTTCCGGTTCGTGTCGCTCTCTCCCGCCACCTATGAGGTCAGGGCCGAGCTGACGGGATTCAAGCCCTCGTCCCAGACGGGCATCGTCGTCAACATCGGCTCCAACGCTGAGATCAATCTGGTCCTCGAGGTCGGGACCCTCGAAGAGCAGATCACGGTCGTCGCCCAGACCCCCGTCGTCGACGTCAAGAAGACGTCGGTCGGGCAGAACATCGACAAGGAAGCCATGCAATCCCTGCCGACGGCCCGCGACCCGTGGGTCGTCCTGCAGCTGGCTCCCTCGATCATGGTCGACCGCGAGAACGTCGGCGGCAACGAGTCCGGCCAGCAGTCGGGCTTCGTGGCCAAGGGCGACGCGACCGGCGGCATGGGCCGCAACCAGGGCGCCAACAACATCTGGTCGGTCGACGGCATCGACATCACCGACCCGGCGGCCCTCGGCGGCTCGGCCCTCTACTACGACTTCGACATGTTCGAAGAGCTGAACGTGACGACGGGCGGCGCGGCCGACGTCTCCGTTCAGACGGGCGGCATCGCCCTGAACATGGTCACCCGGCGCGGCGGCAACAGGACGAGCCTGGCCGGCCGGTTCTACCTGACCGACAACTTCTTCCAGAGCTACGAACCTGACGGACGAGCTCCGGGCGAAGGGTGTCCTCAACACCAACAAGATCCAGCAGATCAAGGACTTCGGCTTCAACGCCGGCGGCCCGATCATCAAGGACAAGCTGTGGTGGTGGGGCGCCTACGGCGTCCAGGACATCTTCGTCTACACCGTCACCGGGAACAAGGACCAGTCGCTCCTCAACAACTACAACATCAAGCTGAACGCGCAGATCCTGCCCAACAACCGGTTCGAGGCCCTGGTCACGTCCGGCGCCAAGGAAAAGCTGGGCCGCAACTCCAGCCTGGCCAAGCCCGAAGGCGACCACCAGACGGGCAAGTACCACTGGGGCAGCCCGATCGTCAAGCTGCAGGACGAGCACGTCTTCGGCAACAACATGTACCTGTCCCTGAAGTACTCCTTCAACGACGCCGGCTTCGGCTGGCGCCCGATGACGGACGAAGCCGTCGCCAACCCCATCGTCTACGACAACACGGCGCTGAAGTATGTCCCCTTCAAGTCCGGCGCCGCGACCAGCTGGGGCTCCTACGGCGTCGCCCGGCCCGCGCAACAACTTCCAGATCAACGCCAGCTACTTCAACGACACCCTGTTCAACATGTCGCACGAGTTCAAGGTCGGCGCGGAGTACTCCAACAAGAAGCAGACCTATCACACGGGCAACCTGCAGGGCTTCGACGTCAACCGGCGCTACAGCGACCTCCGCGTCGACACCGACAACGACGGCACGCGGACGACCGCTGAGATGGCCGGCTGGCAGCGCATCGCCCTGTACCGCTCCGCCGAAGGCGCGGACGTGGCCGACCAGTACGCCGGCTACATTCAGGACACGATCACCAAGGGCAACTTCACCGCGACACTCGGCCTGCGGTACGACCTGCAGGTCCCGAGCGCCGGCGCCTTCTCCCGTTCCGCCGTCTACGGCGGCGAGCCCGCCTGGGACATGGTCTTCGACCCGGCCACGACGAGCGTCCTCGACGGCATCCTGCCCGACGTCTCGACCGAGTCGGTCAAGGGCACCAACAAGATCGTCAACGGCGCTCCGCACGCCTATTCCTGGTCGACCTGGTCGCCGCGCCTGGGCTTCACCTGGGACATCAACGGCGACGGCAAGACCGTGGCCAAGCTGGCCCTGTCCCAGTACGGCGACGTCATGGGCGTCGGCTGGTGGGCCAGCGCCCCGCTCGGCTCGGGCGGCGGCCTGCGCTACTGGTGGAATGACGCCAACGCCGATACGAAGGCCCAGCTCACGGAGCTCTGGTGGAGCTACCGGAACGGCTCCACGATCGGCTCGAGCTACGGCACCTACCAGGTGTTCAACGCCGACGGCTCCCTGACCGCCGCGGCCACGACCGCGCTGGCGGGCGCCTACGGCAGCGACGCCTATCGGGCCGGGATGTACTACAGCTTCGACTACTTCGATCCCGTCAACCTGGACTACGAAAGCGGCATCACCGACTACTTCATGAGCCGCAAGGACCAGGCCTCCACCCGGACCCGCGAACTCCTGCTCACCCTCGAGCGCGAGCTCATGCCCGACCTGTCGATCGCCCTCAGCGGGACCTACCGCAAGTACGACAAGTTCGACCTGGGCATGACCTACTACCCCGAGGAGTTCTATCCCGACTACACCGGGCCGCGGATCGTCGATCCGGCCAACCCGCCCGCGGGCGGCTGGTACGTCCAGGCCGGGACCGTCCCCGCCAGCGTCGAGATCGGCGGCGTCACCTACAGCTCGGGCATGTTGGCCGGCGAACCCTACTACATGGCCGGCCCGAACATGCCCACCGACGCCACCAACTACACGGTCTACCGGAAATCCGACCAGTACAAGACCTACATGGGCGTCGACCTGGTCCTGAACAAGAGACTGTCCAACAAGTGGTTCGCCAACGCCTCCTTCACCTGGCAGTCTCAGAAGAGCTTCTGGGGCAACGATTACTTCGATCCGACCAACTACGACGTCTTCAACGGCAAGCCCTACGGAGACTGGGGCGGCGGCGCCAGCGGCAAGCTGGCCGTCCTGATGTACACCCGGTGGATGGCCAAGGTGAGCGGCCTCTACCAGCTGCCCCTGGGCTTCGACATCTCCGGGACCTTCAACGCCCGCGAAGGCTGGCGGATCCCCAATTACTACTGGCTCTATGACGATCTCGCCCCGAACCCCGTCGCCGACCAGTGGGTAGACGTCTATCCCATCGGCTATCTCGAGGACAAGCTGCCCATGTTCTGGAACGTCACGATGCGCATCGAGAAGAAGATCAACATCGGGCAGGGACGGCTCTATCTCATGGCCGACTGCTTCAACATCTTCAACTCGGCCATCGAGAACCGGTCCTACGAGAAGTACTACGGCGACGCCTACACGGACAACGGCGTCCAGTGGGTAGGCGCCCCCAGCGACATCAGCTGGATCAACGTCAACAACGGCTTCATCAACGAGATCCTCAACCCCCGCATCTGGAGATTCGGGGCCCGGTTCGAGTTCTAAGGAGCAGACGCAGAAGCAGAAGCACAAACGGAAGCAGAAGCACGAAAGCCCGCCCCGGCCCTCGCCGGGGCGGGCTTTTTCTTTTCCGGCCCCGGCCATTTGACAACGCCCCCGGGCTCCATTAGCATAGCCCTCTCGGAGACCGGACAAACACCATGAAATTGAGCCTCTTTCCCAAGGACCACAAGTTCTTCGAGCTCTTCCGTCGGGACGCCGCCAACCTCAGGGAAGGCGCCCTGGCCCTCCAGGAGCTCGTCGACCACTTCCCCGAAAAGCGCGGGGACGTCGAGAAGAAGTACGAGCACATCAAGAAGATCGAGCACCAGGGCGACAACATCACCCTCGAGATCATCACCAAGCTCCGCGACACCTTCATCACGCCGTTCGAGCGGGAGGACATCCACGCCCTGACCAGCGGCCTCGACGACGTGCTCGACTGCATCGAGGGCGTGGCCAGCCGGATGTGGACGTTCAATCTGGAGCGGCCGACGCCCGCGATCAAGAAGCTCGTCGACATCATCGTCAAGGCGGTCGATCAGATCGTCGAGGCCATCGACCACCTGGCGACGCTCAGCTCACGTCCATGCCTTCTGCAAGCAGATCAACATCCTCGAATACGAAGCCGACGTCGTCTGCCGCGAGGCCATCGCCGAGCTCTTCGAGAAGGCCGAGACGGCCGCCGAGATCAAGGACCTCATCAAGCTCAAGGAGATCTACACCCGGCTCGAGGTCGCCGCGGACCGCTGCGAGGACGTGGCCAACGTGATCGAGGAGATCATCGTCAAGTCCACCTGAGCCTCATGCCCGACGCCGGACTCCTTTTCGTCCTCTTCATCATCTTCGTCGCGTTGGCGTTCGACTTCACCAACGGCATGCACGACGCGGCCAACTCCATCGCCACCGTCGTCTCGACCCGCGTCCTGTCGCCGCGCCAGGCCGTCCTCTGGGCCGCCTTCTTCAACTTCATCGCCTTCCTCATCTTCGGCACCGGCGTCGCCCACACCATCGGCGCCGGGATGATCGACATCTCCATCGTGACCCCTCCGGTCATCTTCGCCGCCCTCCTCGGGGCCATCGGCTGGAACCTCTTCACCTGGCTCATGGGCCTGCCGACGAGCTCCTCCCACGCCCTGATCGGCGGCTACGCCGGGGCGGCCATCGTCAAGGCGGGCCCGGGCGCCATCATCGCCCACGGCTGGGTCAAGACGATCATGTTCATCTTCATCGCCCCTCTCCTCGGCATGGCCCTCGGTGTCCTGTTCATCACGGTCACGACCTGGATCGTCCGTAAAGGGCAACCCGACCCGGATCAACAAGTGAGGCCCGACGCCTCCAGCTCCTGTCCGCGGCCCTCTACAGCCTCGGCCACGGCGGCAACGACGCCCAGAAGACGATGGGCATCATCGCCAGCCTGATCTACGCCGCGGGCTGGACCAAGACCTTCCACATCCCGCTCTGGGTCGTCCTCTCCGCCCACGCCGCGATCGCCTTGGGAACGCTCTCCGGGGGCTGGCGCATCGTCAAGACCATGGGCCAGAAGATCACCAAGCTCCGGCCGATCGACGGCTTCTGCGCCGAGACGGCCAGCGCCATCAGCATCTTCGTCGCGACCCACGCCGGGGTGCCCGTCAGCACGACCCACGTCATCACCGGGGCCATCTCGGGCGTCGGCGCGGCCAAGCGCCTGTCGGCCGTCCGCTGGGGGGTGACGCTCAAGATCGTCTGGGCCTGGATCTTCACCATCCCCGGCGCCGCCCTGACCGCCGCGATCGCCTACACGATCGTCAACTTCGTCGACAGGTACGTGGTCTAGGCCGTGCCCAAAGCCCTCGCCGCGCTCGCCCTCGCCCTCGTCCTCTTCGCGCCGGCCGCGCTTCCCGCCGCGCCGGACCAGGGCGCCGGCGGCTTCCGTGTCCGGGACGTCCTGCCGGCCGACGGTCTCATCGTCTCGAGCGTCGTCGCGATCCGCGATCAATCCGTCCTCGACGCCCACTACTACCTGGCCGACGAGACCGTCCTGGGACTCGGCAGGAGGACCGACGCGGTCTTCGCCCGCTACAAGGCGGGGGCCGGAGAAGCGCTCGTCCTGGCCGTCGCCTATCCCGCGGCGCGGAGACGTCGCCAGGATCTACGCCCGGTTCGGCGGCGACTTCTTCTCCGGGAAGTTCGAGGCCGGATCGTCCCTGTTCCTGGAACGGCTCGAGACCGGCGACTGGGGCGCCGCCGCGCGGACGGGCCGCGTCCTCGTCGTCGTGCTGGAAGCGCCGGACCGGGCCGGCTGCGAAGCCCTCCTCCGGCGCCTCCTGGAAAAAGCGCTCGCCGCCGACCGCTGACCTCCCCCGGCCAGAATTCCCTTGATTCCGGGACGGGGCCTGGTTTATTTTAGCCGCGATACCGAACGCCCCCGACGGGAGGAGACCCCATGACCGAACCCGCGACGCCCAAGCCGAAGTTCCCGGCGACCTTCTGGACGGCCAACACGATCGAGCTCTTCGAGCGGGCCGCCTACTACTCCGTGGCCTCCTTCATGGTCATCTACCTGAAGGAGTCCCTGGGCATGAGCCCGAGCTTCGCCACCTTCCTCAACGGCTCGCTCCTCTGGGGCATCATCTACTTCATGCCCATCCTGTCCGGGACCCTGGCCGACAAGTTCGGCTTCAAGCGGTCGCTCTCGGTCTCGTTCGTCCTGATCGCCCTGGGCTATTTCGTCATGGGCAACCTGCAGCGGCTCTGGCCCGGCCTCATCGGCAAGGGCGCGGCCGAGACCGTCGACTTCACCGTGCCGGTCGTCCTGGGCATCGTCCTCATCGGCCTCGGCGGCTCGATCGTCAAGCCCTGCATCGCCGGCACGGTCCAGAAGACGGCGGGCACGCGGGCGACGCTCGCCTTCGGCATCTTCTACATGGTCATCAACATCGGCTCGATCACCGGCCGGAGCGTGTCCTATTTCATCCGGACGAACCTGGGCATCCCGGCCATCTTCACCTACGCCGCGACCGCCTTCGCCCTGATCGGGCTGCTGGTCACGCTGTTCGTCTACCGGGAACCGCAGTACGTCAGCGACGGCATCAAGGACGGCCAGCAGGTCCGGAAGCGGACGCTCGGACAGGCCCTGGCCGGGATCTTCGTCGTCCTGAAGAACGTCAAGTTCGACTTCCTCATCCTCGTCCTGGCCCTGTTCTGGTTCCTCTACATCCAGCTCTACAACCTCATGCCCCTGTTCATGCGCTACGTCGACCCGAACGCCCCGATGGAGCTCTACACCCTGGCCAATCCGATCATGATCGTCTGCTTCCAGCTCCTGATCACGCGCCTGGTCAAGCGGTGGCTGCCGATCAAGACCATCATGATCGGGGCCATCGTGGTGACGCTCGGGATGCTGGTCAACGTCCTGCCGCCCCTGCTGTTCGCCGACCCCAACGCGAAGGCCGGCGTCCTCGGGCTGAGCCTGCCCCTGGCCGGGATCTTCATCCTGATCTCGATCGCCTCCATGGCGGTGGGCGAGATGATGGCCTCGCCCCGCATCTACGAGTACATCGGGGCGATCGCCCCCAAGGGGCAGGAGGGGCTCTACCTCGGCTACACCAGCCTGCCGATCGCCCTGGCCAGCATCGTCGGCGGGCCGATCGGCGGGCGCCTCTTCGAGCGCTACATCAACACGCCGCTCAAGGAGGGCCTCCCGGTCGACACCGTGACGATGTGGCTCATCATCGTCGGGATCGGGGTCCTGTCGATCGTGGGGCTGGGGATCTACGACCGCCTGGTCGTCAAGGGGCAGAAGGCCTGAGCCCTGGGCCGGCAGGGAGCGGAGTCCTCGAAGCGACCATCAGCACCGCCCCGGAGCGACTCGGAGGGGAGGCGCTGGGAAATATCGGGAGAAGATCCTTATTTGTTCTTCTTGGCCTGCGTCCCGTCGTCGCAGGGCAGGTCCTCGTCGTAATTGCGGGCCATCTCGGCATGGGGCGCCGCCGTGCAGAACGGCAACGGCTCCATCTCCTTCTTGCAGCACAGGGGGACGGGCTTCCCCTTCTCGATCCTTGGACTCCTTGCCGCACACCGAACAGGTATATACGACTTCGCTCATCGCACTCTCCTTCGTTCGTTCTCTCGGTCCTTATTTTATCACCTCCCGCCCGGATATCCTTCCATAATTGCAGTCGAGGCCGCCGGATAAGGGGCTGAGGCATGTCGTCCCCGGGGATCCGCCCCGCGCAGGGGTGTTCCCGGTTGACGATGTCCGGGGATTCTTGTAAGGTCTAGGGAGAAAACGCCCATGATCCCGCAGAAAGACCTCGTCCTCGGCAACTACCGCCTCCTCGAGAAGCTCGGCGAAGGCGGCATGGGCGTCGTCTGGAAAGCGCGCGACCTCAAGCTCGACCGGGACGTGGCCGTCAAGTTCCTGCCCGAGGGCGCCGTCGACGATCCCGAGCGCCGGGCCTTCTTCGAGCGCGAAGCCAAGGCCGTCGCCGCCCTGAGCCACCCCAACATCGTCACCATCTTCGCCGTCGACGAGGCCGAGGGCACGAGCTTCTTCACCATGGAGCTCGTCGACGGCCAGCCGCTGTCCCGGCTCGTCGAGCCCGGCGGCGTCGCCCTGGACCGCTTTCTCGAGATCGCCCTGCCTCTCGCCGGGGCCGTGGCCGCCGCCCACGGCCGGGGCATCATCCACCGCGACCTCAAGCCCCAGAACATCATGATCGACGCGACGGGCACGCTCAAGATCCTCGACTTCGGCCTGGCCCGCATCCTCCTGCCCCTGTCGCGGATGCTCGCCCGCGACGAGGGCTCGACGGCCACCCTCGACGCCGATTTCGCGGGGACGATCGCCTACATGTCCCCCGAACAGCTCCGGGGCCTGCCCGTCGACCACCGCACCGACCTCTTTTCGCTCGGCGTCGTCCTGTTCGAATGGGCGACCGGCCGGCTCCCCTTCGGCGGCAAGACCGGCCCCGAGAAGATCGCCGGGGCCCTCAAGGAAGAGCCGATGTCGGCGGTCGATCTCAACCCCCGTCTCCCCCGGTCGCTCGACCGCATCCTGCGCCACTGCCTCGAGAAAGAGCCGCGCTACCGCATGGCCTCGGCCCGCGACCTCCGCGACGAGCTCGAGACCCTGCGCCTGTCGGCCGGGGAAGGCCGGACCGGCATCCCCTCGATCGCCGTCCTGCCCTTCGTCGACATGAGCCGGGAGAAGGACCAGGCCTACTTCTGCGACGGCATCGCCGAGGAGATCATCAACGCCCTGTGCCGGGTCCAGGGGCTGCGGGTCGCCTCGCGCACCGGTTCCTTCCAGTTCAAGGACACGGCGGCCGACCTCCGCGAGATCGGGAACAGGCTCCGCGTCGAATCGGTCCTCGAGGGCAGCGTCCGGAAGTCCGACAGCCGGCTGCGCATCACGGTCCAGCTCATCGAGGCCGCCCGCGGCTTCCACCTCTGGTCCGAGTCCTACGACCGGGAGTTCCACGACGTCTTCGCCATCCAGCAGGAGATCGCCCACAGCGTCGTCAAGGCCCTCCGGGTCACCCTCAGCCCCCAGGAGAAGGGGGCCCTGGCCGAAGTCCCGACGAGCGAGGTCCAGGCCTACGATTACTACCTGAGGGGCCGGAGCTTCTATTACCGCTACGGCCGCCACGACATCGAATTCGCCCTCCAGCTCTTCTCCCGGGCGATCGAGCTCGACTCCGGCTACGCCCTGGCCCACGCCGGCCTGGCCGACTGCTGGTCCTACATCTATCTCTATTCCGAGAGGAAGGACGCCGTCCGTCTGCAGGCCGAGGCGGCCGGATGCCGGGCCGTCGAGCTCGCCCCCGATTCCGCCCAGGCCCAGGCCTCCTTCGCCGTGGCCCTCTCGCTCGGCCCCCGCAAGGAGGAGGCGAAGGCCGCGTTCGAGAAGGCCATCGAGCTCGACCCGACCCTGTTCGAAGCCTGGTACTTCTACGCCCGCCACGTCTTCGCCGGCGGCGACCTGCCCAAGGCGGTCTCGCTCTACGAGGAGGCCATGCGGGTGCGGCCGGAGGACTTCTACTCCCCGCTTCTCATCGGGCCGCTCTACGACAGACTGGGCCGGACGGAGGACGCGCGGGCCGCCCGCGAACGCGGGCTCGCCCTCGTCGAGAAGCACGTCGACCTCCACCCCGACGACGCCCGGGCCCTCTACATGGGCGCCATCGGGCTCATCGCCCTGGGCGAAAAGGACAAAGGCCGCGATTGGGCCCGACGGGCCCGCAAGATCGACCCCGACGATCCGATGCTCCTCTACAACCTGGGCTGCTTCCACTCGCTCGCCGGCGACGCCGAAGAGGCCGTCGACTGCCTGGAACGGGCCGCCGCGGGCGGCCTCCTCCAGAAGGGCTGGTACGAGAACGACGGCGACCTCGACGCCCTGCGAAGCCATCCCCGGTTCCAGGCCCTGCTCGAAAGGATGTGAAAGGTCTCGCCATGCCCCCGCTCGTCTCGGCCTCCAAACTGACCAAGAAGTACGGCGACCTCGTCGCCGTGGACGGCATCGACTTCGAGATCCTCGAGGGCGAGTGCTTCGGCTTCCTCGGCCCGAACGGCGCCGGCAAGACGACGACCGTCCGCATGATCCACTGCGTCTCGCCCCTGACCTCGGGGACCCTGACCGTCGCCGGGCACCCCGCGGCGATCGACAACCGGGCCCTCAAGCAGATCACCGGCGTCATCCCCCAGGAGATCAACCTCGACAACGACCTGACCGTCTTCGAGAACCTCGTCGTCTTCGCCCGCTTCTTCGACATCGGCCGCCGGGAGGCCAAGATCCGCATCGCTGAGCTGCTCCGCTTCGTCGAGCTCGAGGCCAAGGCCGCGAGCAAGATCTCGGACCTGTCGACGGGCATGAAGAGGCGCCTGCTCATCGCCCGGGCCCTGATCAACCGGCCCCGGGTCATCGTCGCCGACGAGCCGACGACGGGCCTCGATCCCCAGGCCCGCCACCTCATCTGGCAGAGGCTCCGCCAGCTCAAGAGCCAGGGGACGACCCTCGTCCTGACGACCCAGTACATGGAGGAAGCCCAGCAGCTCTGCGACCGGCTGGTCGTCATGTACCAGGGCAAGATCCTCAAGGCCGGGACGCCGTCGCGTCTCGTCGAGGAAGAGATCGGCCGGGAGGTCGTCGAGGTCCGGATGCCGCCCGAGGACGACGCCCGGCTCCTCGACGAGCTCAGCGCTTTCTCCTGCGTCCACGAGCGGGTCGGCGACACGCTCTACTTCTACTGCCGCGACGGCCACGCCCTGATGCGCAAGCTCCTCGAGCTCGACCTGCCCAACACCCTCAACCGGCCGGCGACGCTCGAGGACGTCTTCCTGAAGCTGACCGGACGGAGCCTCCACGAATGAGCCTCTCCTACCGCGTCCTCTACGTCTTTCTGAGGAACCTCTATTCCTACAAGCGGTTCGTCGTGCCGACGTTCCTCGTCAGCCTCGTCGAACCCCTGTTCTACCTCATCACCTTCGGCATCGGGATGGGGGCCTACATGGGCGCCTTCGGCGGCAAGCCCTACCTCCACTTCCTCGTGCCCGGCGTCCTGGCCACCGCCGTCATGATGTCCGCGTCGTTCGAGTGCCTCTACGGGACCTACATCAAGATCGTCCACGAGAAGGTCTACGAATCGCTCATCGCGACGCCGGTCTCGGCCGACGAGGCCGTGGCCGGGGACATCCTCTGGGGCTCGTTCCGGGGCCTCATCAGCGGCTCGCTGATGATGATCGTCGCCCTGGCCATGGGCGTGGCCCCGGCCTCGGCGGGACGCTTCGTCCTCCTCCTCGTCTTCATGGTCTTCGTCGGCATCCTTTTCGGTTCGATGGCCATGATCGTCACTTCGATCGCCCCGAGCTTCGATTTCTTCAGCTATTACACCGAGCTCGTCGTCACCCCCATGATGTTCTTCTCGGGCGTCTTCTTCCCGCTCGACGGTTTCCCCGGCTGGATGAAGACGCTGGCCGGGTTCATGCCCCTGACCCACGTCGTCCGCATCTCCCGCTCGCTCTTCACCGGCGAGCCCGCGCCCGGGATCTGGGGAAGCCTGGCCGGTCTCGTCGTCCTGACGGCCGTCATCTTCGGCATCTCCACCCGGATGATGAGAAAACGCCTGATCAAATAGGAGCGCTCCATGGCCCACCGGACCCTCCGCGCCGCGGCCGCCGCAGCCGCCCTCGCCGCCGTCCTCGTGCTTCCCGCCTGCAGGAAGGAGCCGCCTGCTCCGCCCGCCCCGCCCGACACCGAGACCGTGGGGGTCAAGGAGGCGAACAGGACGGTCGTCCCGGTCAACCAGATCGTCACCCCGGCCGGTCTCCAGGTCTCCCTGCCCGGCCTGCGGCCCCAGGCGCTGGCCCTGTCCCCCGACGGGAAGCTCCTGGCCGTCTCCGGCAAGACGCACGAAGTGGTCGTCCTCGACCCGGCCACCGGCGCCGTCCGCCAGCGCGTGGTCCTGCCGGCCGAGCCGGGGGCCGAGCCAAGCCCCGCGGCGACGTCCGAGAACATCCTCGAACCGGACGAAAAGGGCCAGCTGAGCTACACGGGCCTCGTCTTTTCGCCCGACGGCCGCTTCCTCTATATGAGCAACGTCAACGGCAGCGTCAAGGTCTTCGCGGTCGGAGCGGACGGCGTCGTGACACCGGCGCGCTCGATCCTCCTGCCCCCGTCCGGCGCGCCGCGCCGCGCCGAGGAGATCCCGTCCGGGCTGGCCCTCGCCGGCGACGGCCGGCGGCTCTACGTCTGCGGCAACCTGTCCAACCGCCTGTACGAGCTCGAGGCGGAGACCGGCGCGGTCCTGCGGACCTTCGACGTCGGGGTCGCCCCCTTCGACGTCGTCCTGGCCCGCGGCAAGGCCTACGTCAGCAACTGGGGCGGACGCCGCCCGGGGCCCGGCGACCTCGCCGGACCGGCCGGCCACGGCACCGAGGTCCGGGTCGATCCGGTCCGCCACATCGCCTCCGAGGGCTCGATCAGCGTCATCGACCTGGCCTCGGGGACCCTCAAGGCGGAGATCCCGGCCCAGCTGCACGCTTCGGCCCTGGCCCTCTCCCCGGACGGCCGTTATCTCGTCTGCGCCAACGCCGGGTCCGACAACCTCACCGTCGTCGACACGGCGACCGACACGGCGGTCGAGACGATCTGGGCCAAGCCGAGCCCGGCCGATCTCTTCGGGGCCTCGCCGAACGCCCTCGTCTTCGCCCCCGACGGCAAGACGCTCTTCGTCGCCAACGGCACGCAGAACGCGGTCGCCGTGATCCGCTTCGCGCCGCGCAAGCGCCGGTCCCGGCTCACCGGGCTCATCCCGGCCGGCTGGTTCCCCGGCGCTCTCGCCTATGACGCGGCCGGGAAGGCCCTTCTCGTCGCCAACATCAAGGGGCACGCCGTCGAGACCATCGACCTACAAGCCGACCGGCGCCCCGGGATTCAATTCCCACCAGTACCACGGCTCCGTGTCGATCGTCCCGGTCCCCGGCAGGAAGGAGCTGAAGCGGCTCTCCGCCGTCGTCGCCGACGGCTTCCGCAGCGAACGGATCGCCCGGGCCCTGGAGAAACCGCGCCCCGGCCAGCCGGCCCGGCCCGTGCCCGAGAGGATCGGCGAGCCGAGCGTCTTCAAGCACGTGGTCTACGTCATCAAGGAGAACCGGACCTACGACCAGGTCCTCGGCGACGTCGCCGCGGGCAACGGCGATCCGGCCCTGACGATCTTCGGCGAGAAGGTGACGCCGAACCAGCACAAGCTCGTCGGCGAGTTCGTCCTCCTCGACAACACCTACTGCAGCGGCATCCTCAGCGCCGACGGCCACCAGTGGTCGACGACGGCCTTCGGCACCGACTATCTCGAACGGTCCTTCGCCGGCTGGCCGCGGAGCTATCCCGACGGCATGGGCCCCGACGAGGTCGACGCCCTGGCCTACGCGCCGAGCGGGTTCATCTGGGACAACGCCCTGGCCCACGGCGTCTCGCTCTGGAACTTCGGCGAGTTCACCATGCAGGACTGCGGCTGGAAGGACCTCAGCCGCAAGGGCGAGCCGGAGTGGAAGGACTACTGGGACGAGTACCTCCACGGCCGCGGCGAGGTCCGGATCGGGAGCCGCCCGGCCATCCCCACGGTGGCGCCGTTCTCCCCGACCGACACCCTGGGCTGGAACATGGAGGTCCCGGACGTCTGGCGCGCCCGCTACATCGCGGACCAGATCGCCGCGTGGGAGAAGGAAGGGCGCATGCCCCAACTCATCCTCGTCTGCCTGCCCGACGACCACACCAGCGGCACGAGCGAGGGCTCGCCGACCCCGGAAGCCTGCGTCGCCGACAACGACCTGGCCTTCGGCCGCATCGTCGAGGCCTTCAGCCACAGCGCCTTCTGGAAGGAGACCGTGATCTTCGGCATCGAGGACGACCCCCAGAACGGCTGGGACCACGTCAGCGGCTACCGGACCACGGCCTACTGCGCGAGCCCGTACACGAAGCGCGGCGCCGTCGTCTCGACCCAGTACAACACGACGAGCCTCCTCAGGACGATCGAGCAGATCCTCGGCCTGCCGCCGATGAACCAGTTCGACGCCACGGCGACGCCGATGTCGGACTGCTTCACGGAGACGCCCGACTTCACGCCCTTCGACGCGGTCCCCAACATCGTGCCGCTCGACACCATGAACCCGCCGAAAGAGCGGATCGCCAGCGCGCTGCTGCGGCGCCACGCCGTCCAGTCGGCGCGGCTGAATTTCCGGCAGATCGACGCCTGCCCGGAGGACACGCTCAACCGCATCCTCTGGCACGCCGTCAAAGGCCCCGACGCCCCCTACCCCGCCTGGGCCGTGACCCTCGTCCCCGACGACGACGACGACTGAAAGGAGAGGCCATGAGCGTTCTGAAACCCCTCGACTGGATCATCATCCTCATCTACTTCGGCATCATCCTCGGCCTGGCCTGGAAGGTCATGCGCCAGAAGCAGAAGACGTCCGACGACTACTTCCTGGCCGGACGGAACCTCGGCTGGCTCATCGTCGGCGCCTCCATCTTCGCCTCGAACATCGGGGCCGAGCACCTCGTCGGCCTGGCCGGGTCGGGCGCGACCGACGGCGTGGCCATGGCCCACTACGAGCTGCACGCCTGGTGCCTGCTCGTCCTCGGCTGGGTCATGGTGCCGTTCTACATGCGCTCGAGGGTCTTCACCATGCCCGAGTTCCTGGAGCGGCGCTTCTCGCCGGCCGCCCGGACGGTCCTGTCGCTCATCTCGCTCGTCGCCTACGTCCTGACCAAGATGGCCGTCGGCATCTTCGCCGGCGGCGTCGTCTTCAGCGTCCTCCTGCCCGAGCTCAACTGGTTCGGCCTGGACAGCTTCTGGATCGGGTCCATCCTGGTCATCGTCATCACCGGGCTCTACACGGTCATGGGCGGGCTCAAGGCCGTCGCCTACACCGAGGCCCTGCAGACGTTCATCCTCATCATCGGCGCGGGCCTGGTGACCTTCTTCGGCCTGCAGGCGCTCGGCGGCTGGGGGGCGCTGCGCGAGATCGCCGGCGGCGAGATGTTCAACCTCTGGAAACCGCTCGTCCCGGCGGGGGTGCAGGGGACGTGGGCCCCGGTCCACGAGGCCGGACGGATGGCCTGGTACTTCAACGACAACTATCCCTGGATCGGCATGCTCTTCTGCGCCCCCATCATCGGCCTGTGGTACTGGTGCACCGACCAGTACATCGTCCAGCGCGTCCTCGGCGCCCCGGACCAGCGCCAGGCCCGCCGGGGCTCGATCGCCGCAGCTTTCTTCAAGTTGCTGCCGGTCTTCATCTTCATCATCCCGGGCATGATCGCCTTCGCCCTGGCCAAGAGCGGCCAGAACGCGGCCCTTCAGAACGAGCTGTTCGCGGGCGGGACGGAGCTCGTCCGGGCCAACGCCCAGAAGGCCTTTCCCATGCTCGTCGCCAACATCCTGCCGGTCGGCGTCCGCGGCATGGTCGTGGCCGGGCTCCTCGCGGCGCTCATGAGCTCGCTCGCCGGGGCCTTCAACGCCGCCGCGACGCTCTTCACCATGGACTTCTACCAGCGCCTGCGGCCGAAGGTGACCCAGGAGCGCCTCGTCTGGATCGGCCGCGTCGCCACCGGCGTCATGGTCCTCATCGGCCTCCTCTGGATCCCGGTCATCCGCGGCGGCCGCGGCCTCTACGATTACCTCCAGGGCGTCCAGTCCTACCTCGCCCCGCCCATCTTCGTCGTCTTCTTCTTCGGCGTCTTCTGGAAGCGTCTGAACGCCAAAGGCTGCCTGGCCGCGCTCGGCACGGGCTTCGCGCTGGGCCTCTTCCGGCTGGCGGTCGACACGCCGGTCAAGCTGGCGAGCGGTTTCTCCTACGCCGAAGGCTCGTTCCTGTGGATCGTCAACCACATCTTCTTCCAGTACTACAGCCTGGTCATCTTCATCATCAGCGCCCTGGTCATGATCGTCGTGAGCTATCTGACCAAACAACCGGACTACGCGAAGATCAGCGGGCTGACCTACGGCACCGTCACCGCCGAACAGAAGAGGGAGACGCGGGCCAGCTGGCAGACCCGGGACATCGTCGCCTCGATCATCGTCCTGGCCCTGATCATCGGCGCCTACCTCTACTTCACGGGGTGAGCGGCGAAGAGGCGCGACGGGGCGGGGCCATGCGGACGAGACCGGCTGCGGAACGGGAGCGCCGTCTCCGGGGTGTCCTCGTCACCGTCTTCGCCGCCGTCGCCGCCCTCGCCCTGACCTCGGCCCCGGCCGCATCCCGCCGCCGCCGGCCCGTCCCCTGCGCCCCGCGGCAAGCCCGCCGAAACGCGGCGCTCCGAGATCGTCGGCCCGGGCCTCGAACACATCGAGATCCGGCGCGGGGATTCCTCCGTCGGCATCGGCCCCGACCGCTGGATCGTCAACGTCCTCGTCGCCGACCCCTCGAGGACGCGCCTGGCCCTCGGCCGGGCCGGCGACAAGGGCGTCGGGACGGAAACGACGAGCGCGATCGTCCGGCGCCTCGGCGCCCTGGCCGGGACCAACGGCGGCTACTTCCGGACGGAAGGCGCCTACCGGGGCGAACCGGGGGGCATCGTCCTCCAGGCCGGCAAGGTCCTCAGCGAGCCTTACCGCCGGAGACCCGGCCTGGCCGTTTCCAACAAAGGCCCGAGGACGCGCCTCGCCGTCGTGGACGTCGATCTCCGGGCCGAAGCCGTCGCCGCGAAAAAGCTCCGCCGCCGGATCGACGGCATCAACCGGCCCCGCCTCGACGACGAGCTCATCCTGTTCACGCCGGAGTTCGACCGGACCACCCTGACCGGGCCGCAGGGGATCGAGGCCGTCGTGGAAAAGGGACGCGTATCGGCCGTGCGGGACGGCTCGGGCAACACGGCCATCCCGCGGGGCGGCGCGGTCCTCTCGGCCCACGGGAAGGCGGCCGCCTGGGTCCGGGCCAACGCCCGGCGGGGCGTCCGGATCGAATGGAAGACCGAAGCGCGCTTCGACCCCAAGCCCCCGTTCTCCCCCGATTTCGTCCTCGGCGGGGGGCCGCGTCTCGTCCGGGACGGCCGGGCCGTCGCCGGGCACGATCCGGGGACTTACGCGGCCGGCTTCGCCGACGCCCGCCACCCCCGGACCGCCGTCGGGGTCCGCGCCGACGGACGCATCCTCCTCGTCGCCGTCGACGGCCGCCAGCCCGAGAAGAGCGTCGGCATGACCATCGCCGAGCTCACGGCGCTCCTGCTCGAGCTCGGGGCGGTCGAAGCCATCAACATGGACGGCGGCGGCTCGACGACGATGGTCGCCCGCGGCAAGGTCCTCAACAGCCCCTCCGACCTCACCGGCGAGCGGCCCGTCGGCGACGCCCTCCTGCTCTTCCGCCGCTAGGCCGGATTGACGGCCGGGGAAGGCGCTGGTATATTCCCGTCTCATGCTTTGTCCCGTCCGAGGAACGCCGGAAGGAGGCCCCATGAACAAGAAGTCCGGACTCTCTCTTCTCAGGCTCGTCGCCCTGACCGCCCTGATCCTGCCGCTCGCTTTCGCGACCGGTTCGGCGGCCCCCGCCGGCCCGAAGAAACCGCTGAGCTACGACGCGTACGACGGCTGGCGCACCATCCAGGGCACCGCGCTCTCGCGCGACGGGCAGTGGCTCGTCTACGCCCTCGTCCCCCAGGACGGGGACGGCGAGCTCGTCGTCCGCAACCTCAAGACGGACAAGGAGTTCCGCGCCGCGCGGGGCCGGCAGCCCGTCGTCACGGTCGACGGCCGGTTCGTCGTGTTCACGGTCGCCCCGGTCAAGGCGGACGTGGACAAGGCCAAGAAGGACAAGAAGAAACCGGAGGAGCAGCCCAAGAGCGCCCTCGGCGTCATGGACCTGGCGACGGGCCAGGTGACGACGGTCGAGCGGGTCAAGAGCTTCAAGGTGCCCGAGGAATCGGGCGCCTTCGTCGCCTATCTCCTCGAACCGCCGCTCAAGAAGCCGGACGAGAAGAAGGACGAAGCGAAGAAGGAGGAGGCGAAGCCCGAGGCCAAGCCCGAGATCAAGCCGGAGGCCAAGCCCGAGCCCGGGAAGGAAGCGCCGAAGCCCGACGAGCCGAAGAAAGAGGAGAAGAAGAAGGAGCCCGGCACCGATCTCGTCGTCCGCGACCTCGCCACGGGCAAGGAGACGAAGATCGCCGAAGCGGTCGATTACGTCTGGAACAAGCCGGGCACCTGGCTCGCCTACGGGGTCTCCTCCAAGACCCCGGAGAACGACGGCGCCTTCGCCTTCGAGGCGGCGACGGGAAAGACCGTCGCCCTGCTCAAGGGCCTCGGCAACTACAAGAACCTGACCTTCGACGAGAAGGGCGCGCAGCTCGCCTTCACCAGCGACCGCGACGACTACAAGGCCGAGAGATCGGCCTCCAAGCTCTACCACTGGTCGCCGGCCGCCGTGGGCGTGAAGCTCGTGTCCCGGACGAACAAGACCGCGCACGCCTCCGAAGCCCTCGACCTGGTCGCGGCGACCGCCGCGACCGAGCTCGTCCCGGCGCTGGCCAAGGGCTTCCCGGCCGGCATGGCCGTGAGCGAGAACGGCCGGCTCCAGTTCTCGAAGGACGGCGGACGGCTCTTCTTCGGCATCGCCGCCGCGCCCAAGCCCGAGCCCAAGGACGCGCCGGAGCCCATCAAGGTCGACATCTGGAACTGGCGCGATCCGTTCCTCCAGCCCATGCAGAAGTCCCAGGCCGAGGAGGAGAAGAAACGGACGCTGATGTGCGTCGTGCACTTCCTGCCGAAGGAGAAGAAATTCGTCCAGCTGGCCACGGCCGACATGCCGGGGATCACGCTCTCCGAGGACGCCAAGGTCGCCCTGGGCTCGTCGGACCTCGCCTACCGCCAGCTCGTCTCCTGGGACACGGGCTACGAGGACATCTACGTCGTCAACCTCGCCGACGGCTCGAAAAAGCGGGTCCTCGAAAAGACGCCCGACGGCGCCCGCCTCTCCCCCGGCGGGGCCTGGCTCTATTACTACGACGGTCTCGACAACGCCTGGCACACCTACCGGATCGCCGACGGCCGGACCTTCAACCTGACCGGCAAGCTCGGCGTCCGCTTCGACGACGAGGAGTGAGACACGCCGGACGACCCGAGGCCCTACGGCGTCGCCGGCTGGACCGACGGCGACAAGTCGCTGCTCGTCTATGATCGCTACGACGTCTGGGAGATCTCCCCCGACGGCGCCAGGAACCGGATGGTGACGAACGGGCTGGGCCGCAAAGCGAAGCTCGCTTTCCGCTACGTCCGCCTCGATCCCGAGAAACCGGCCATCCCGGCCGCCGGCCCGCTCGTCCTCCAGGTCACGGACGAGAAGACCAGGGCCACGGGCGCCTACCGCGTCGACCTCTCGGCGCCGACGGCCGACCCGGTCCGGATCGTCATGCTCGACAAGCAGCTCGGCGGCATCCTGAAGGCCAGGAACGCCGACGTCTACGTCCATACCCAACAGCGCTTCGACGAGTTCCCCGACCTCTGGGTGAGCGGCCCGGACTTCGCCGCGGCCCGGAAGGTCAGCGCCGCCAATCCCCAGCAGGCCGAATACAACTGGGGTAAAGCCGAGCTCATCGAGTACACCAACGCCGACGGGAAGCGCCTGCCGGCCGTCCTGATCAAGCCCGAGGACTTCGACCCGTCGAAGAAATACCCGCTCATGGTCTACATCTACGAGACCCAGGCCCTGGGCCTCCACCGCTACTATCGCGCCCGGGCCGGGCACGAGCATCAACTTCACGCGCTACGTCAGCAACGGCTACGTCCTCCTCAGCCCGGACATCGTCTACGAGACCGGCTATCCCGGCGCGAGCGCCGTGAAGTGCGTCATCCCGGCCGTCCACAAGGTCCTCGACATGGGCTTCATCGATCCCGAGCGGGTCGGCATCCAGGGCCACAGCTGGGGCGGCTACCAGATCAGCTACCTCATCACCCAGACCGACATCTTCGCCGCCGTCCAGGCCGGGGCCTCGGTCACGAACATGACCAGCGCCTACGGCGGCATCCGCTGGGGCACCGGCATGTCCCGGGCCTTCCAGTACGAGAAGACCCAGAGCCGCATCGGCGAGCCGCTCTGGAACCGGACCCTGCAGTACCTCGAGAACTCGCCCCTCTTCTGGGCCGAGCGGGTCGACACGCCCTACCTCTCCATCCACAACGACGAGGACGACGCCGTGCCCTGGTACCAGGGCATCGAGTTCTTCTCGGCCCTCCGCCGCCTGGGCAAGGAAGCCTACATGTTCAACTACAACGGCGAGAAGCACGGCCTGCGCGAGCGGGAGAACCAGAAGCACTGGACCGTCCACCAGGACGAGTTCTTCGACCACTTCCTGCTGGGAAAGCCGAGGCCGGAGTGGATGGACAAGGGCGTCCCCTATCTCGAGCGCGGCAAGCGCGACGTCAACGCGCTCTACAAGAAAGTCCGAAGAGAGGAAATAAGCCGATGACCTTCCGTCAATCGATCCTGCTCTATCTCATCACCTGGGCCGTCTTCTTCGCCGTCGACATGGTCTGGCTGGGCGATCGTGGCCAAGAATTTCTACCGCAAGCACCTGGGCTACCTGATGGCCCCCAAGGTCGGCTGGCCGGCGGCGCTGCTCTTCTACCTGCTGTTCATCGCCGGCCTGGTCGTCTTCGCCGTCCGCCCGGGCGTCCTCGCGGGGGCGCCGCTCAAGGGGCTCCTCCTCGGGGCCTTCCTGGGTCTCATCTCCTACGCCACCTACGACCTGACCAACCAGGCCACGGTCAAGGACTGGCCGCTCGTCGTCACGGTCGTCGACCTCGTCTGGGGAACGACCCTCGGCGGTCTCGTCTCGGGAGTGAGCGTCCTTGCTCGGACGGGCCCTGCTCAAGCTCTGAAGCTCAGCGGATGTCCAGCCCGACGATCGACGTCGCCGGGATGTCGAAGATCGCCCGGCGGGACTCGATCCTGACCGGGAGTCGCGGACGGCCCCGCCGCCGCGGCGTACTCCGTCGGTCCGATCACCCGTCCGGTGACGCTCCGGGGGATGGCCGGAGGCTCCAGCGCGATCTTGAGCGTTTCCGCCGACTTGTTGACGAGCAGGACGCCGATCGTCCCGTCCGCCTTCCGGGCCGCGTATCCGGACAGGACGGAGGACCCGGCGCCGAGCGCGACGGACAGGACTTCGACCGGAGACGTCGGATCGGAGGCCGAGAGCGTCTGCGCCGTCAGGGCCACGGGCCCGTAGTTCTTCGTCGCCGCCGGCGGGGTCGCGTCGCTGTCGATGAGGGCGTGGGGATCCGCCCCGGGATGGAGGTGGATCCAGACGTTGGCCGCGTCGGCGCCGACGAGCGAGACGCCCAGGGCGTCGGCCAGCCACAGGCCCTGCTTGATCGTGAACTGGTCCCGGGTGCAGCCCGTGTCCCAGATGGCGGCGTTCAGCTCCGTCACGGCGATCTTGACCCGGGCCAGGCCGCGTGAGGCCAGCCCGGCCCGGAGGGCGTCCAGGCCGTCGCCGTATTCCTGCGGCTCGCCGAGATCGATCCCGTTCGTGTTGCTGTTGGAGATCCAGCCGCCGTAATGATGGTAGCAGACCCAATCGAGCAGGCCCGTCCCGCCGACGAGGGCCAGCCGGTCGAGGAAACCCTCGACCGTTTCGGGGTAGGAGGCGACCGGGCCCATGAATCGGGCCGACGGATCGACCGTCTTGACCGCCCGGGCGAGGAGGACGAACCGTTCGGTGTACGCCTCGATGCTGAGCATGGGGTTCCACGAGCCGTCGTTCTCGTTGCCGACCTCGTAGTAGGCGCCGGAGAAGCCTTCGGCCACGAGCTTGGCGGCGAGGGCCGCCGCTTCGGCCACCGCGGAGTGGCTCTCCCCGTCGATCGTGTGGTCGAACGGGTTGAGGGAGAACATCGGGACGCAGTCGACGGCCTTCAGGAAGGCGATGTACCGATCGACGTCGATGCCCCAGCTCCAGTCGTTCCAGACGACGTGGTCGTTGTCGCTGACCTTCTGGTCCACCCAGCAGTAGTTGTTGCACATGTTGCCGCCGGGGAAGCGGGCGACCGACGGGCGCAGGGCCTTGAGGAGATCCTGTGTCGCCGGGCCGAGCTTGGTGTTCGAGACCCACGCGCCGAGATTGGCGCCGAAGATGAGGCCCGGCTCGACCGTGCGCAGGACCGATGCTCCCGGAGACGGTCACCTCCAGGTCGACGCCCGGCTCCGGGGTGGACGTGGCCTGGCAGGCGGCGAGGACCAGAGCGGCCGCAATGACGAGCAGGGGAACTCGCAGGAAGCGTCTCATCGTCGGCTCCTCCTTGTGAAGACAAGGATAGAACGCGACGCCGAAAATGTCCAGAGCGGTCCGGGCGGCCGGCCGTTAGTCCCGGAAGGCCCGGGCGATCATCTGGTCGTCGGGGGCGTCGAGCGGCTTGCCGTCGAATCCGCCGAGGATCTCCCACCGGGTGAAGCCGGCCGCGCCGAGCAGGAGCTCGAGCTCGAAGCGATAGACCCAGCGCTGGGCCGTCGCGAACTTGTGGACGGCCGTCGGCCGGTCCGCGGCGTCGAGCTCCCAGATCTCCATCTCCGAGTCCTGGCGCTGGGCGACGATGTTCTTCCGGCGGTTGTCCCACAGCTGGAGCTTGCCGCCGCCGGGACGCGGCGCTTCGTGCTCGAGGACGGGCTTTCCGTCGGGCTCGGACCAGTAGGCCGGCCCGGGGTAGGACATGTGCACGGCGAGCACGCCGCCGGGCGCGAGGTGTTCGCGCGCCGCGCGGAGGAAGGCGACCTGGTCGGGGATCGTCGCACAGTGGGCGAAGCCGTTGAATCCGCAGAAGATGAGGGCATAGCGCCGGCCCAGGGAGAAGGTCCTCATGTCGGCGACCTCGGCCCGGACGGCGAGGCCGGCCGCCGCGGCCTTTTCCTTCAGCCGCTGGACCATCGCCGCGCTCGCGTCGAAGCCCTCGGCGTCGATCCCGGCCTTGAGGATGGGCAGGAGGAGCCGGCCCGTGCCGCAGGCCGCTTCGAGCACCGGGCCGCCGGCCGCGCGCGCGGCGCCGAGCCAATAGGCCACGTCGAAATCGAGCGAGTCGAAGAGCAGGTCGTAGAGCTCGGGGGAATCGTACGGCGTCGGGTTCGGCTTGTCGTCCATCGGGCACCTCCCGGACATCATAAGCGACGCGGTCCCGCTTGGCAAAGAAAATGTGCTATCCTATCGCCGGTCCGCACCGTGAAGGAGGAGCACATGGCCATCCCCATTTTCCAGGTCGACGCGTTCACGTCGGAGCCCTTCAAGGGCAATCCGGCCGGCGTGTGCCTGCTCCGGGGCCCGGCCGAGGCCGCCTGGATGCAGAGCGTCGCCGCCGAGATGAACCTGGCCGAAACGGCCTTCCCGCTGGCCGAAGGGGACGGCTTCCGCCTGCGCTGGTTCACGCCCAAGGTCGAGGTCAAGCTCTGCGGTCACGCCACCCTGGCGACGGCCCACATCCTCTGGGAGCAGGGCATCCTTCCGGCGGGGCGCGAGGTGCGGTTCCAAACCCTGAGCGGGCTCCTGACGGCGCGGCGCGACGGAGACCTCGTCGAGCTCGATTTCCCGGCCCGGCCTCCCCTGCCGAAGGCCCCGGACTGGGCCGAAGCCGTCGTCGGCGCCCTGGGGATCAAGCCCGCCGCCATCGTTCTGAGCGCGGAGGACGTCCTCTTCGAGGCGGTCGACGAAGAGGCGGTGCGCTCGGTCCAACCCGACTTCGCCACCCTCCGGTCGCTCCCGGCGCGCGGCGTCATCGTCACCAGCCGGTCGGCCTCGCCGGACTACGATTTCGTCTCGCGCTTCTTCGCCCCGGCCGTCGGCATCGACGAGGACCCGGTGACGGGCTCGTCCCACACCGTGCTCGTCCCCTACTGGGCCAAAAAGCTCGGGAAAAGCGAGTTCACGGCTTACCAGGCCTCGGCCCGCGGCGGCGTCCTCCGCCTGCGGCTCGCGGGCGACCGCGTCAAGATCGCCGGCCGGGCCGTCACGGTGATCAAGGGAGAACTCGTCGCCTGAATTCAGGGGATCGCGACGCGGACCGGCGTCGGCCCGAGGAGGCGGACGAGGTCTTTCGGCTCGAGTCCGACGATGAACCCGCGCTTGCCGCCGTTGATGTAGATCCTGGGGAGATCCAGGACCGAGGCCTCGACATAGACCGGCATCGGCTTGCGCAGGCCGAAGGGCGAAGTGCCCCCGACCATGTACCCGGAGTGCCGCTCGGCGGCCTCCGGCGCGCAGGGCTGGACGGTCTTCACGCCCAGGAGCCGCGCCAATTCCTTCGTCGAGACCTCGCGGTCGCCGTGCATCAGGACGACAAGCGGCTTCTTGGCGTCGTCCTCCATGATCAGCGTCTTCACGACCGCGTGCTCGTCGACCCCGGCTTCGGCCGCGAACGCCGCCGTCCCCCCGTGCTCGACGTAACGGTAAGGATGCTCGGTGAACGCGACGCCGGCCTGCCGGAGGGCCCGGACCGCCGGAGTCGCCGGGGCCTTATCGTGTCCCATCGGGCTTGAGTTCCGGCTCGGTGTGGACCAGGACCTGTTCGATCGCCGGATTGTCGCTTTTGAGCGCCTCCTCGATCCGGGAGGAGAGCTTGTGGGCCTCGATGACGGGCAGGTTCCGGTCGAACCCGCAGTGGAAGGAGACGGCCAGCCGGTCGCCCTGGCGCCGGATGAGGATGCTGTGGCAGCAATCCTTCCCCACGATGCCGTTCGTGATCGTCCTCACCCGTTCGACGAGGGGCCCCTCTTCGGCCGTGACGTCCCGGCCGCTCCCGATGCCCGTGCCGCGCGATTCGATGTGGGTGTTGATGCGCGCGATCTTCGGGATCTCGGCCCGCAGGTCCCGCTCGACGTGACTGGCCAGGTCGTGGGCCTGGTGGAGGAGGAGGTGGTCGTCGACCTCGATGTGGAGGTCGACGTGGACGTCGGCCGTGGTCTTCGTGGACGCTGATGTTGTGGACGGGGATCTGGTTCCGGTCGGCGATCGCCCGGATGCGCCGGGCCATCGTCTCCCGCTCGCTCTCCTTCGGATCGGTGTGGATGACGACGTCCGCGTCCGGGACGAGGGCCTGGATCCGGGCCTCGACGCTTTCGGCGATGGCGTGGGTCCGCTCGAGCGACAGGTTGCGGTCGACCTCGATGGTCATGTCGACGAAGGTCTCGGGGCCCGACTGGCGGAGGCGGACCTTGCCCGAGCTCAGCACGCCCTCGACCTCGGCGGCCGCGGCCGCGATCTTCTCCTTCAGCCCCGCCGGGGCGCGGTCGAGGAGGACGTCGATCGTCCGCTTGCCGAGCCGGTAGCTGACGAAGAGGACGATGAAGGCGACGGCCAGGGCGGCCACCGCGTCGGCCCGGTTGAGGAAGGCCGCCTTCCCGGGGAAGAACTTCTGCCCGATCCAGACCAGGGCCAGGCCGCCGAGGACGACGGCCGAGCTCCAGACGTCGGTCGAGAAGTGGAGGGCGTCGGCCTCGAGGGCCTGGCTGCGGTGCTTCTTCGCGGCCCGGGCGAGCATCCGCGACCGGCTGACGTCGATCGCGATCGAGACGATGACGACGAGGAAGGCCCACAGGCTGGCTTCGACGTGGACTTCGCGGAAGAAGATCCGGCGCACGGCCTCGTAGATGATCCAGGCGCAGGTGACGAAGAGCAGCAGGGTCTCGATGAGGGCCGAGATGTTCTCGACCTTGCCGTGTCCGTAGGGGTGCGCTTCGTCCGCCGGCCGGTCCGAGACGCTGACGGCGATGAGGGTGATCAGCGCGGCGACGAGGTCGAGTCCCGAATGCGCGGCCTCGGCCAGGATGCCGAGCGAGCCGCTGAGGAGGCCGACGACGAGCTTCATCCCGGTCAGGCCCAGGGCGGCCAGCACGGAGCTCCCCGCGGCCCGCTTCTTCTCGTTGCGGGTCAGATCGATGGTCGACGCTTCGTCGTGGGACATGTCTTTCCGATCGCCCGGGAAGCACTTATGTTATCACTCCGGCCGAACGCAAGCAACGCCTCGAGCGGGACCGCGCGAGATAGCACGCCCGCCCGAGCGCCGTTGACAGCCTGTCCCGCGTGGATTATATTTCGCGCTCCGGACAAGGAGGGACCGCATGGACGCCGTTTTCCTCGCCCGTCTCCAGTTCGGGCTCATCGCCGGATTCCATTTCCTGTTCCCGCCGACGACGCTGGGCCTCACGTTCATCGTCGTCATCCTCGAGACGCTCTACGCGCGGACGAAGAACGACGCCTACAAGCGCCTGTCCGCCTACCTCGTCAAAGTGCTGGGGACCGTCTTCGTCATGGGCGTCGCCACGGGCATCTCCCTCGAGTTCGCCTTCGGCAACAATTGGGCGGCCTACTCCCGGACGGTCGGCGACATCTTCGGCGCGCCCCTGGCCGCCGAGGCCGTCTTCTCCTTCTTCCTCGAGTCCGTGTTCCTGGGCATCCTCGTCTTCGGCCGCGACCGGGTCAAGCCGAAGACCTACCGTCTCTCGGCCTTTCTCGTCTTCCTCGGGGCCCACCTCTCGGGGCTGTGGATCATCATCGCCAACTCCTGGATGCAGACCCCCGCCGGCTTCCGCATGGAGGGCGGCCGGGCCGTCCTCGACGACTTCTTCGCGGCCGCCTTCAATCCGTCGACGGTCGTCCGCTTCGTCCACACCATCCTGGGCGGCTGGATGACGGGCGCGCTCGTCGCCCTGGCCATCGCCGCCTGGCTCGTGCTCAAGGGACGGGCGGCCGACAAGGCCGCCCTGCTGATGAAGCCGGCCCTCGCCCTCTTCGCCGTCGCGGCCGTCCTCCAGCTCGGCACGGGCCACGCCCACTCGGTCCAGGTGACCCGCACCCAGCCGGAGAAGATGGCCGCCTTCGAGGCCCTCTGGCGGACCGAGGACGGGGCGCCTTTCACCGTGTTCGGCATCCCCGACGAGAAGAACGAACGGACGCTCCTCGCCGTCCGGATCCCGAAAATGCTCAGCTTCCTCGTCCACTTCGATCCGAACGGCCGGGTCCTCGGCCTCGACGAGTTCCCGAAGGAGGAGCGGCCGCCCGTCCTCCTTCCCTTCGCCAGCTATCACGTGATGATCCTCCTGGGCCTGGGCTTCATCGCGATGGGGGCCTGGGGCCTCTGGCTCCAGGCGCGCAAGAAGCTCGTCGCGAGCCGCGGCTTCCTGAAGCTCCTGATCTTCGCCGTCCCCCTCCCCTACCTCGCCAACGAGCTCGGCTGGATCGCGGCCGAGGTCGGCCGCCAGCCCTGGGCCGTCTACAAGGTCCTGAGGACCGCGGACGCCGCCTCGTCGGTCGTCCCCGCCGGGAACATCCTCTTCTCGATCGTCCTCTTCACGATCATCTACGCCCTCATCGGCGTCGTGGGGCTCCGGATCATCCTCAAAACGGTCCGCGGCGGGCCGGACGGCGAAGCGGCGGCCGCCGGGAAAGGAGCGGTCTGATGGAAGCCGGGACTTTCCTCCAGAACGCCTGGTTCCTGCTCATCGGCGTCCTTTTCGCCGGGTACTCGGTGCTCGACGGCTTCGACCTCGGCATCGGCGTCCTCCTCCCGTTCCTGGCCAAGACCGAGGACGAGAAGCGGGCCCTCCTCGGGGCCATCGGGCCGGTGTGGGACGGCAACGAGGTCTGGCTGCTGGCCGGGGGCGGGGCGCTCTTCGCCGCCTTTCCGCTGGCCTACGCGACGGTCTTCAGCGGCTTCTATCTGGCTCTCATGCTCGTCCTCTTCGCGCTCATCCTCCGGGCCGTGTCGCTCGAGTTCCGGGCCCACGACCCGGCCCGGAAAGGCCTCTGGGAGGCGGTCTTCGTCGGCTCCAGCCTCCTGCCGGCGTTCCTCTTCGGCGTCGCCCTGGGGAACGTCGTGGCCGGCGTCCCGCTCGACGCCCGGGGCGAGTACGCCGGGACCGTGTTCACGCTTTTGCGTCCCTGGCCCCTCGCCGTCGGCGTCCTCGGCCTCTGCGTTTTCATGCTGCACGGCAGCGCCTACGCCGCGCTCAAGACCGACGGAGCCGTTCGCGAGCGGGCCAGGCGGGCGGCCAGGATCCTGGCCGGCCTGGTCTTCGCCGCGCTCTTCGCGGCTTTCTTCCTCGTCCTGGTCTTCTTTCCCTATCTGTTCGACCGGGTCCCCTCCTGGCTCATCGGGAACTTCGTCTGCCTGTTGTGCGTCCTTCTTCCTCGTCGCCCTGAAAAAGGGCCGGGACGGGCTGGCCTTCTTTTTCTCCTCGGCCATTTTCGCCGGCCTCTGGGGCGTCATCGGAGCGATCCATTACCCGAACCTGGTCCGGGCCACCGACCCGGCCCTCAGCCTGACGATCGCCAACGCCTCGTCGAGCCCGCTCGCGCTCAAGATCATGCTCGTCATCGCCCTCGTCGGCATGCCCCTCGTCGTCGGCTACACCGTCTTCGCCTACCGGGTGTTCAAGGGCAAGGTCCGGCCGGGAGAGGGCGGGTATTAGCCGATTGCGTTCTTCCGCCGGATGGTGTATGTTTTCCGCAGAGAGACACGTCTCCCAGGAGGGCCTCATGAAGAAATTCGCAGCGATCGCCGGCCTCCTCCTCGTCGCCTCCTTCGCCGCCGCCCAGACGGCCACGGTCCTCTCGGGCCCGTTCGAAGAGGCGCTGGCCAAGGCGCAGAAAGAGAACAAGCTCGTCCTCATCGACTTCTACTCGAGTGGCTGAGGGAGCTGCAGACTGCTGGTTCAGCAGTTCTACAACAATCCCAAGTACGCCGATTTCCTCAACAAGAACGTCATCGTCTACCGGGCCACGCGCGGCGACAAGATCGGTGACACCATCTACGAGAGATTCAAGATCAGCGGGACGCCGACCGAGCTCTTCGTCGACAAGAACGGCCAGGAGGTCGACTGGATCGTCGGCTACGGCCCGCCGGCCGACAAGTTCCTGGAAAGGGTCAAGAAAGCCCTTTCCGGTGTCGACACCTACGCCGCCCTGAACGCGCTCTATGCCAAGGACCCGACGAACGTCGAGGTCGCCTACAAGCTGGCCGAGAAATGCTCCGGCCGCTACGGCGTCGCGGAGATGGAGGCGAGGGCCAAGGAGCTCTATCAGAAGATCCTCACCATGGATCTCGGCGGACGGACCGCCTCCTATTACGACGAGGACTACAAGGCGACCGTCCCCTACGTCGAAGCGGCCGAGTTCAACCTGGCCCAGAATTCGGCGTACGGCCGCAAACCCGATCCGACGCCGCTGCGGACCTTCATCAAGAACCACCCGGCCAGCGTTTTCGTCAAGAACGCGTACGCCGCCCTCGGCTACTACTACGGCCAGATGGCGTCCAAGGAGGACGCCACCGCGTTCTTCGAGGAATACACGGCCAAGGACCCGGACAACAAGTCCGCCATCGGCGCTTACGTCGAGCGCATCATCAAGGACAAGGACCCGCTCGACAAGGGCATCGCCCTGGCCGAGAAGCTCAAGGAGCTCACCGGCTATCCCCGCAATGCGGACTACCAGCAATACCTGGCCCAGCTCTACGCGCTCAAGGAAGATCCGGCCAAGGCCGAAGAGGAATACGGCAAGGACTTCGCCGAGAGCTACGTGCTCGAACGCGGTCTTCGCCCTGACCGGCTACGCCAATTTCTGGATCGAGCAGGGCAAGAACCTCGAGAGCGCGGAGGAGATGGCCGACATCGTCGCCGCCGCCCTCGCCGCGGGGAAGGACACTCCGGCCTATTACCTGTCCCAGGTCGCCGGGATCTACGCCGGGCTCGACAAGTTCGACAAGGCCCTGGCCGTCTACGGTCCGGAGAGAGCCAAGAAGAACTGGGACGAACAGGATGCCCTGGCGAGCTATGCCGCGTTCTGGAGCCGCCAGGGGAAAAACCTCGAAAGCGCCGCCGCAGCGGCCCAGCGGTCCGTCGATCTCACCTCGGACTACTACAACAATTTCATCCTCGGACAGGTCCTGTTCAAGCTGAAGAAATATCCCGAGGCCCTCAAGGCCGCGGAGAAGGCCGTCGAGCTGGTCAAGCCCATGGCCGTCAAGTACGAGGGCTTCCCGATCCAGCAGTACGAGAACCTGGTCAAGCAGATCAAAGACGCGATGGCCCAGAAATAGCCTCGCCCTCAGGAACACTCGCGGGCCGGTCCGTTCCTGGACCGGCCCTTTTTTATCCGAACCGGCAGCGTCCGGGGCGACGGCGTATTTGACAGTCCCACCGGGCTCCACTATATTGCCAAGGGACGGCCGCCCATGCGAAGAACAGCTTGCATCATCCTCTTCAGCGCGGTCTTCTCCCTCGCCGCTTTCGGTCAAACGGCCGCGGATCCGGCCCAAGCACTCGACGCCCGGGTCCGGGAATTCCTGGCCTCGCAGAAGGACCAGTGGCGGGAGGAGAACGTCACCGCGACCGACGGACAGATCCTCCACGACCTCATCCTCAAGCGGCGCTACACCCGGGCCCTCGAGATCGGGACCTCGACGGGCCATTCGGGCATCTGGCAGGCCTGGGCCCTGAGCAAGACCGGCGGCTCCCTCATCACCGTCGAGATCGAGGAGTTCCGCCACCTCGCGGCCACCCGGAACTTCAAGGCCGCCGGCCTCGACGGGCTCATCGACGCCCGTCTGGCCGATGCCCACGAGCTCGTCGAGGAGCTCGAGGGCCCGTTCGATTTCATCTTCATCGACGCCGACCAGAACTGGACCCCGAACTACTTCCGGGCCCTCCTGCCCAAGCTCGCGCCCGGCGGCTGTTTCGCCGTCCACAACGTCAACAGCCTGGGCTACATGAAGGGCGTCCGGGATTTCCTGGCGCACGTCCGCTCCCTGGACTTCATGGAAACGACCGTCGAGGCGTCTTCGGGCGGGGGCATCTCGCTCAGCTTCCGCAAGAAGTCGACGCCTTGACCCCGGGCCCCGTCTCCCCTAATATTCCCTGAGATACCCGTCCGTCGAGGAGGACTCCATGAAACCTCTTCCGTTATCCGCCCGGCGCTCGCGGCGATCCTGCTCGCCGCGGCAGCCCTCGCACCCCTGTCCCTGATCGCCGCAGACACCCCGGGCGGTCAGTCCGTCGCCGAGGGGCTCAGGATCCGGAGCAAGATCCTCGGCAAGGACGTCGCCTTCGCCGTCTACGTGCCTCCGGATTACGCGTCCTCGACGCGCCGCTATCCGGTCGTCTACCTCCTCCATGGCTACACGGACGACGAATCGGGCTGGATCCAGTTCGGCGAGGTCGGCGGGGCCGCCGATCGGGCCATCGCCGCGGGAGAGCTGCCCCCGATGATCATCGTCATGCCCGACGGCGGCGTGGCCTGGTACATGAACGACGCCGCGGGCCAGGTCCGCTGGGAGGACATGTTCGTCCAGGAGCTCATCCCCCACATCGACGCGACCTACCGGACCCGGCCCAAGCGCGAATTCCGCGGCATCGCCGGACTGTCGATGGGGGGCTGGGGGACGCTCGTCCATTCCCTCCGCCATCCGGATCTGTTCGCCGCCGGCGCCGCCTTCAGCGCGGCCGTGTGGCAGGACGATCAGGTCGCCGGCATGAAACAGGAAGATTGGGACAAGCTCTTCGGCCCGCTCTTCGGGGCGGCCGGGCTCGCCGGTCCGGACCGCCTGACGCCGCATTTCCGGAAGCACAACCCGCTCGATCTGGCCAAGACCCTGCCCGAGGAGACGCTGAAAAAGGTCCGCCTCTACATCGACTGCGGCGACGACGACTTCCTCATCGGGGGCAACTGCGCCCTCCACCTCGCCCTCGCCGAGCGCAAGATCCCCCACGAGTTCCGGGTCCGCGACGGCGGGCACAGCTGGAGCTACTGGCGCACGGGGATCGTCGACGGCCTGAAGTTCATCGGCCAGAGCTTCCACCGATGAGCGCCTCCTTCCGCGACCGGCTCCGCGCCGGCGACCGGCTCGTCGGAACGCTTCTCAGCCTGCCCTCGCCCGAGCTGGCCGAGATCGCCTCGGCCGCCGGATTCGACTGGCTCTTCCTCGACACGGAGCACGGGGCCCTCGGGCCCGGGGACGTCCTGCGTCTCGTCCAGGCCGCGCGCGAGCCGTGCGCCTGCCTGGTGCGCATCCCGGAATTGAGCGAGACGGGGATCAAGAAAGCGCTGGACTCCGGCGCGGCCGGCATCATCGTCCCCCACGTCAATAGCGCCGCGGACGCCGTCAAGGCCGTCCACTGGGCCAAGTACCCTCCGGAGGGCGGCCGCAGCGTCGGCTTCAGCCGGGCCAACGGCTACGGGACCCGCTTCCAGGAGAACGTGGAAACGGCCAACGACAGAACGGTCGTCGTCGCCCAGGTCGAGCACATCGACGGGGTCCGGGCCATCGGATCCATCCTCGGCGTCTCCGGAGTGGACGCCGTTTTCATCGGACCTTACGATCTCTCGGCCAGCCTGGGCAAGCCCGGGCGGATCCAGGATCCCGACGTCCGCGAGGCCGTCGCCTCGGTCGCGGCGGCCTGCGCCGCGAAGAAAGTGCCGGTCGGCATCTTCACCGCGGGCATCCCGGGCGCCGTCCAAGCCCTCGGAGAGGGTTATACGCTGGTCTGTGCGGGCATCGATATCGGCCTTTTCTCCCAGGCGACGGCCGACATCGTCCGGGCGCTCAGGCCAAGAAACCCTTGACAGGCCTCAACTTGTATACTAGATTTTGTGTGGATAACCATGGAGTTCTACAAAGTTTAGTATACCTTAATGGCCCGCGAACAGATGGAGAGGTCCAAGACAGACACGTCGCCCGTCGTTCTCGTCGTCGACGACGATCTGTCCTACCTCGATAAGCTCCAGCGGGCCCTGCGGGACATCTACACCGTCCACACCACGACGAGCGGCGTCGAGGCCATCCACCTCATCAAGGCCCTGCCCGAAGTCAACGTTCTCGTCGTCAACGAGGACCTGCCCCGGATGAAGGGCACGGAACTGCTCCGCTTCCTCAACGAGATCTTCAAGAACTCCGACGCCATCATCAAGATCCTGCTGACCGCGTGTCCCTCGAACGGGACGACGATCGACCTGGCCAGCTACGGGCGAATCGACTGCTGCCTGGCCAAGCCGGAGGACCCGGTCGCCATCCGCCGGAAGATCAGCTTCCTCATCGCCCAACGGTCCCGCGAGAAACGGTCGTCCATGCGCGTCACGCTCGACGGCACACGGGATATCCGCATCGAGACCGGCCCGCTGGGCGAAGCCAAGCTGGTCAACCTCAGCGAGAACGGCATGTTCCTCAAAACCCTGTCGTCCTTCCCCGAGGGCTCGGCCATGCCGCTGAACATCACCTTGCCCGACGGCCGGCTGTACACGCTCAACGGCCGCGTCGTCCGCCAGGACCAGGACCAGGGCGGCGTGGCCGTCGCATTCGAGTCGCTCGACGACGCGAGCCGCCTTTCGCTCCTCCAGTTCATGTCGGATTACGTAGCCATACGGGATCTCGACGAGCTCAAGCTCCGCTATCCGTTCCTCCGGACGGACGAGATGGTCCTCTTCGCCGACTCGGTCAAGATCGAATCCCTCATGCGCGAAGCCCACCGGCGCCGGGTCGAGGTCGCCGCCGTCCCGGCCAGGTCGGGCAATCCCGAGATCCTCGGTTTCGCCGATATCCGGCCGCCTTCCGTATGCCTCCTTGCCGGAGAAAAGCTCGACGTCAAATTCAAGACTTCGGACCTTCTCTTCGTCTCCTACCAGATCGGCTATGCGACCTACAACTTCGAGACCATGGTCTCCCGGATCGCTTCCGACGGCCGGACCCTCGTCTGCCTCTATCCGCGGGTCATGTTCTACTCGGAAAAGAGGGCCGAGAGGAGGATCAGCCCGGCCGGGGACCTCCGGGTCGAGATCCCCCTGCCCCATCCGTTCGCGAGCAAGCTTCGGGGCCGTATCACGGACATCAGCCCGAACGGCATGAGCTTCATCGCCGAGGAGGGCGCGCCGACTCTGCTCAAGGGGACGCCTCTCGAGACCGTCTCGATCCTGGACGGCGGCAAGCTTCTCTGGGAAGAGACGGGCGAAGTCCGCCATGTCATCCGCGCCGAGGCCGGAGAAGGCCCGGGTCTGAAGTACGGGGTGCAGTTCGGTATCAGTCGGATGAGCATCCAATCCGTCCATGCCCCCGACCCGGATTTCGCCCGTCGAGGCGACGATCCGCGCGACAAGGGGCCGGGCCGGGGCGCTCCGGGCCTGCCGGCCGATTTCGTCCGGACGAGCCTCATGACGCCCCAGGTCATCCGGCTCGAGAACCGCCTCGGCGAGGAGATCGTCGGCCTCCTCAACACGGCCCTTCCGCTCGACGACAAGCCCGTCCCCGTCGTCATCATCCCGCCGGCGTTCGGCAAGACGAAGGAGATCCTCTTCGGTTTGGCCCTGACCCTGTGCGAGAACTTCCGCCTCCTCGGCAAGCCGTTGGCCGTCGTCCGCTACGACGGCATCCGCAAGAAGGGAGAAAGCCACAACGATCCCGAAGCGCACGAGCCCCCCTACGAGATGCTCAATACGAATTTCAGCCAGGGGGCCTCGGACATCGTGACGGTCATGGACTGGCTTCAGGCCAATCCGAAGCTCCGGGCGTCCTCCATCGTACTCCTGACCTTCTCGTTCTCCGCCCTCGAGGCCAGGATCGTCCTGAGGGACGAGGCCCAGCGCCGCCGCATCGATTACTGGATCGCCTGCATGGGGACCCCGGAATTCCGCGACCTCATGGTCCGTGTCAACTGCGGTCTCGATTTCCTCGAACACTACCAGCTGGGCATCAAGCTCGGTGTCATGCCGGTCCTCGGCAACCTCGTCAACGTCGACGCATACGTCGCCGACGGCGTCGTCAACTCCGTGGCCACCCTCGAACAGGCCCGCGAGGACATGCGCCACTTCGACCTGCCCATCACCTGGATCTACGGTCAGTTCGACAACTGGGTCAGGTCCGAGTTCATCCGCGACGTCATGAGCGTCCAGGTCGAGGCGCCGCGCGAGGTCATCTCCGTGCCCATCGGCCACAACGCCCGGACGTCCAAGGAAGGCCTGCGCCTCTTCGGGACGATCACCTCGCTGATCTACCGTTTCCTCCACAAGCAGATCGTCCAGCCGGTCATGCCCGGACGGAAGGACATGGAGCTCATGCGCCGGGCCGAGAAGGACAGGCTGCCGCCCCGCAACCTCAAGAACCGGACAAGCTACTGGCAGCGCTACCTCATCGGCGACGACAAGCTCCTCGGCTTCGACGTCATGGCCCTGTCGGACGATTACCAGCAGCTCATGCACGACCAGCTCGGCGCCCTGGAACTGCGGCCGGGCGACCGGCTCCTCGACCTGGGCGGCGGGACGGGGAACTTCGTCGAGCACCTCCTCGTCGCCGGCGGCGAGCTTCCGTCCCAGATCACCGTCGCCGACCTCATCCCCGAAGCGATGAGGAGAGCGGCGAAGAAGCTCCGCGCGCGTTTCCCGGTGCTCCGCGAGCCCGGCCGGTTCGACTTCATCGCGTTGGACCTGGAGATGAGCCGGTACCTGGCCGTCCGCCGATTCCTCGACGGCGAGGTCGGGACGTTCGAGGAGATGGCCGACCGGATCGAGAACCTGACCCTCGAGAGCGCCATCAAGATCCAGGAGGACTATTCGCCCCGTCTGCACCGGATCCTGCGCGGGCGAGCGCATCACGCCGGCCCACGACGACTGGCTGAAGACCCGCTTCGACCTCCACGAATACCGGATCATCACCGACTTCAACCGGGCCTCCCGGTACGTCCGGGGGCTCTCCCCAGGCCAAGCCGGACTTCCGACGGCTGATCATGCCCGGCGGCCTCGAGGGCACTCTCCACCTGCCGGTCAAGGCGGGATGGTACAATAAGATCCTGATGAGCCTCGTCCTGTCCTACATCTACGACCCGGGCGAAACCCTGAGGGAGGCCCGAAGGATCATCATGCCGGGCGGCCTGCTGATCCTCTCGAGCATGCGGCCGGACACCGACGCATCGGGCCCGTTCACGCGCCTGCTCGAAAAGATCGAGGCCATGCCCGAAGAGGCCCTGCCGCAGGAACGACCGAAGGCGCTGCTCATCGAATCCCTGCGCGTCTTCCTCAACGACGCACAAGAGCTCGTGGACCTCGAGGAGGCCGGGACGTTCGATTTCTTCGATCCGGAGAAGCTCGAGGCCCTGCTCGAAGAGACGGGCTGGGAGATCAGTCCGGGTCATCCCGTCCTACGGGACGCCGCCCCAGGGCTACGTCTACGTCGCCAAAGCGAGAGAGGCCAATGGCAAGTCATGATCCGCAGTTCGAAGACCGTCTGAACCAGGAATACGACCTGCGAGGGCGGACGCGCATGGCGGCGTTCCTCAGCCTCGCCCTCTACACGGTGTTCATCGGGCTGGACGCGGTCTATACGCCGCAGTATTTCCTGACCTTCCTCTTCCTCCGCCTCGCGGTCATGGCCGCCGTCGGCGTCATCCTGCTCCTGCTGAACAGGATCAAGACGAGCCACGGCGTCATGAACCTGGCCCTCGTCCTGGCCCTCATCGATGCGGCCGGGATCGCCGTCATGATCTACATTCTCGGCGGCTTCTTGACGAGCTACTACCAGGGCCTGAACATCATCGTCATGGGCATGATCGTCCTCATCCCGCTGGCCTTCCGCTACACGATCACCCTGTACGTCTCGATCTGGTTCATGTACATGATCCCCAGCGTGATCAAATACCTCGTCGGCCAGAAGGCCGTCGTGGTCGACGGGGTCGAGATCGAGGTCTGGCGCTTCGTCATCAACAACCTGACCTTCCTCACGTCGATCATCGTCGTGGGCGCCATCGGCTCGTCCTACATGGAGAGCATCCGCCGCCGCGAGCTCCGCAGCCGCCTCCAGCTCGAAGAGACCACGGGGCAGCTCAAGGAATCGAACGAGAAGCTCAAGAGCCTCGACGAGCTCAAGACCCAGTTCTTCGCCAACGTCAACCACGAGCTCAGGACGCCGCTCACGCTCATGCTGGCGCCCCTCAAGTCCCTGCTCGAGGGACGGATGGGGAAGCTCTCGCCCACGCTCAAGGACACCCTCGAGACGATGCAGCGCAACGGCTACAAGCTGCTCAAGCTCATCAACAACCTCCTCGACCTGAACAAGCTCGAGGAGGGCCGGATGCGCCTCAAGGTCCGGAGCGTCAACCTCGTCGAATTCGTCCCGTCCCTGCTCGCTTCGGTCAAGCCCCTGGCGGACCAGAAGCAGATCCGCCTCTATTTCCAGCACCCGCCCCATGCCGTCGAGTTGACGATCGACCCGGACCAGTTCGAGAAGGTCATCTTCAACCTGCTGTCCAACGCCCTCAAGTTCACCAACAAGGGCGGCAAGATCACGATCTACATCGAGGACAGGGACCACACCGTCACCCTGACGGTCGAGGACACCGGCATCGGCATCCCGGCCAACATGCTCGAGAGGATCTTCGACCGTTTCTCCCAGGTCGACGGCTCGAAATCCCGGGCCCAGGAGGGCACGGGCATCGGGCTGGCCCTGGCCCGGGAGATCGTCCTCGTCCACAAGGGGACGATCCGGGCCGAGAGCGAGCTCGGCAAGGGCTCCCGGTTCGTCGTCGAGATGCACAAGGGCGAGGAGCACTTCGACGAGGAGGTCCTCGAGCGGCGGACCGAAGACCTGCCCATCGGGCTCAAGCGGCGGACGACCGACACCGAAGAGCCGAGGGTCCAGGACATCGTCACCGACTACCGGCGCCTCCAGCTCGTCGACCTCGAGAAGGTCGACATCGAAGGCGGCCGGGTGGACGAGGCCAAGGTCCACGACGCCCTGATCCTCTGCGTCGACGACAACCCCGAAGTCCTCAAGCTGATGAAGATGCTTCTGGCCGACGAGTTCGACCTCGAGCTCGTCACGTCCGCCGAACAGGGACTGGCCTTCCTCCGGGCCAAGAACCCCGACCTCGTCCTTTGCGACGTCATGATGCCGGGCATGGACGGCCACGCCTTTTCCCGCGCGGTCAAGGGCGACGAGACCCTGAAACACATCCCCATCATCCTGGTGACCGCCAGGACGGGAGCGGAGATGCTGGCCGAGGGCATGAAGGCCGGGGCCGACGATTACATCTCCAAGCCCTTCGACTCGACCGAGCTCAAGGCCCGTATCCGCTCGCAGCTCCGCATGCGTCAGATGGAGTCGGAGCTGGCCCTCATGAACAAGAACCTCCGGATGCGGACCTCGGACCTCGTCGAGCAGCAGCGGTCGCTCTTCCTGTCGACGGTCAAATCCCTGGCCTCGGCCATCGACGCCAAGGACGAATACACCCGCCATCACTCGACCCGGGTCACCGATTTCTCCATGAAGATCGCCGCGAAGATGGGCTTCAGCGAGAAGGAGATCGGCGACCTCGAGCTGGCCGCCCTCCTCCACGACGTCGGCAAGATCGCCGTCCCCGAGAGCATCCTCAACAAGCCGGGCAAGCTGACGAAGGAGGAGTTCGAGGTGATCAAGGAGCACCCGGTCCGCGGCGAGGCCATCCTCAGCCCGGTCATCGAGCTCAAGGAGATCTCCCGGGTCGTCCGGGCCCACCACGAGCGCTACGACGGCACGGGCTATCCCGACCGGCTGAAGGGCCGGGAGATCCCCCTGGGGGCCCGGATCATGACCATCGCCGACACCTACGACTCCATCACCTCGGAGCGGCCCTACCGCAAGGCCGCCTCCCACCGCTACGCCGTGAAAGAGATCATCGCCTGCTCGGGGACGCAGTTCGATCCCGAAGTGGTCGAGCACTTCCTCGAGATCGCCGGGACGTTCGTCCCGGACCAGGAACCGGAGAACGGAGCCTAGGCCGAAGCCATGAGCCCGCAGGTCGGCTATTACGCCCTCAGCCTCTTCGGCGGCGCCCTCGTCGCCGGGGCGGTGGCCGTCATCGCCTGGAAACGGGCCATGACCTCCGTCGGCCGCTCCCTGGCTTTTCTCATGGCCGCGGTCTTCACCTGGTCCCTGGCCGCGGCCTGCGAAGCGGCGATCCCGGACACGGCCACGAAAGTCCTGCTCTCGAAGATCGAATACCTGGGCATCGCCACCGTTCCGGTGCTGATGTTCCTCTTCGCCCTCCGTTTCCTGCGATCCGGCGTCCGCCTCGGGAAGTGGCGGACGGCGGCCCTCTGGATCATTCCGATCGCGACTCTCCTGCTCGCGGCCACGAACGAAAAGCACCACCTGATCTGGTCGGGATTCCGGTCGCTCGGCGGGCCGCGCGAGCAGCTCCTCATCTACGAACACGGGACCTTCTTCTGGATCCACACCGGGTATTCCTACATCCTCCTTTTCGCCACGACCGTCTTCCTGCTCCTGGCCTTCTTCCGGTTCAAGGGCATCCACCGCCGGCAGGCCCTGACCCTGCTCCTGGCCTTTCCCCTGCCCTGGATCGGCAACGCCCTCTACCTGGCCGGGCTCGCGGGCGCGGAGAAAGGCTACGACCACACCCCGGTCGGCTTCGCCGCCTCCGGGTTCTTCCTCCTCTGGGCGATGTTCCGGCTCCAGCTCGTCGACATCCTGCCCGTGGCCAGGGAACGGATCATCGACAGCATGGGCGAATCCCTGATCATTCTCGACGAGAGGGGCCGGCTGGCCGCCACGAATCCCGCGGCCCGCAAGCTCATCGCCGGGGCCGGGGGCCCGGCCGAGGACGTGCCCGAATCGAAGATCCTGGGACGCCCCGTCGCCGAGCTCTTTCCCGCCTGGCCCGAAATGAGGGCCGGCCTCGAAGCGCCGTCCGCGTCCGAGCGCGAGGTCGCGCTGCCCGGCGACGGCGGCACACGGTTCTTCGATCTCCGCCTCTCCCCGCTCCTCGGCCACGGCTCCTACCTCACCGGCTGGGTGGCGGTCGTCTACGACATCACCCGGATGAAGCTGGCCGAGAGCGCGGCCGTCGAGGCCCGCCAGGTCGCCGATACCCTCCGGGAGGCCGGATTGACCCTGAGCTCGAAGCTCGACTTCAAGCAGATCTCGGCCCTCATCCTCGACCTCCTGAAGCGGGTCATCTCCTACGACATCGGGGCGTTCCTGACGGTCGAGGGGACGGACCTGAAAGTGGCCGGGATCAGGCGGCCCAAGGACATCCGGAACCTGATCGGCGAGACCTATCCCCTGGCCGGGTCCCGGCTGTGCAACATGGCCATCCAGAGGAAGCGGCCGCTCGTCAGCGCGATCGTCGATCCGGGCGACATCATCCTGCCCCTGCCCCCGGACCTCGACGTCCGGTCCTTCCTCGGCGTTCCCATCGTCTTCGGCAACCACGCCATCGGCCTCGTCGCCCTGTACAACTCCGGCGACCGGGCCTTCACCGAGGAGGACGCCCGCGTGGCCGAGCTCTTCGCCAGCCAGGTGGCCATCGCCCTGGACAACTCCCGCCGGGTCGAGCAGTTCGAGAAGCTGGCCGTGACCGACGAGCTGACCGGCCTCTACAACCGGCGGGCCTTCGCCAGCATGGGCGAGAAGGAGGTCGGCCGCGCCCGGCGCTACCAGAGGCCGCTGGCCCTCATCCTCTTCGACATCGACCATTTCAAGGACGTCAACGACAACTACGGGCACCTCTTCGGCGACCACGTCCTCCGCGTCCTGACGGAGCGCGTCACGCGGACGACCCGGACGACCGACATCGTCTGCCGCTACGGCGGCGAGGAGTTCATCGTGCTCATGCCCGAAGCCGGGCGCGACGAGGCCGTGGCCATGGCCGAGCGCCTGCGCCAGGAGATCTCCGGGATGACCATCGTCACGGCCGGGGGCACGCTGTCGCTGACGATCAGCCTGGGCGTCGCCGAGCTCGCCCGGACCGGGGACGAGAACTTCGAAGGGCTCGTCAGCCGGGCCGACCGGGCCATGTACCAGGCCAAGGCCGCCGGCCGCAACACGGTCCGCGGCTGATCCTCGGCCGCACGGCCGGGGCTGTGCTATAATGACCCCTTTTTAAGAACTCATCCGGAGGATCGCATGGCCCGCATCGAACCGTTCCGGGGCGTCCGGCCCCGCAAGGACATCGCCCACCTCGTCGCCGCCCCGCCGTACGACGTCCTGTCGTCGGACGAAGCCCGGGAGCTGGCGGCCGGGAACCCCTATTCCTTTCTCCACGTCGGCAAGCCGGAGATCGACCTGCCGCCCGGGACCGACCTCTACTCGGACGCCGTCTACGCCAAGGGGAAGGAGAATTTCGACCGCTTCCTCAGCGAAGGGACGATCGCCCAGGACGGAACGCGCAACTTCTACATTTACAAGCAGATCTGGGGCGACCACGTCCAGATCGGCCTGGTCGCCGCCGCCTCCTGCCAGGACTACCTCGACGACGTCATCAAGAAGCACGAGCTGACCCGGGTGGACAAGGAGAACGACCGGATGCGCCACATCGAGACGCTGGGCGCGCAGACCGGCCCGGTCTTCCTGACCTACCGGAGGTCGGACGCGGTCGACGCCCTCGTCGCCGAGGGCATGGGCCGGGCGCCCGAGGTCGACATCACGACCTACGACGGCGTCCGCCACATCTTCTTCGTCGTCGACGACCCGGGACTCGTCGCCCGGATCAAGGACGCCTTCGCCGGCCTGGCGACGCTCTACGTCGCCGACGGCCACCACCGCTCCGCCGCCGCGACCCGGATCAAGGTCAAGCGGGACGGCGAGCGCCCCGGCCGGACCGGGAACGAGGAGGACAATTTCTTCCTGGCCGTCATCTTCCCTCACAGCCAGATGAAGATCATGGCCTACAACCGTGTCGTCCGCGACCTCAACGGGCTCTCGGCCGGAAGCCTTCCTGGCCCGGGTCGGCGAGAAGTTCGCCGTCCGGCCGGACGGCCCCAAGGAACCGGCCCGGAGCACGGAATTCTCCATGTTCCTCGACGGCCGCTGGTACGGCCTCGAGGCGAAGCCCGGCACGTTCGACCCGGCCGATCCGATCGCCTCGCTCGACGTGTCCATCCTCCAGCAGAACCTGCTGGCCCCCATCCTGGGCATCGCCGATCCCCGGACGGACAAGCGGATCGATTTCGTCGGCGGCATCCGGGGCACGGCCGGGCTGGAGAAGAAGGTCGCGTCGGGCGGCTTCCGGGTCGCCTTCTCCCTCCGCCCCACGACCATCGAACAGCTCTTCTCGGTGGCCGACGCGGGCAAGATCATGCCGCCCAAGTCGACCTGGTTCGAACCGAAGCTCAAGGACGGCCTCGCCGTCCACATGATCGACGCATGACCGCCGCCGTCTCCCCGTCCCTCGTCGCCCGCATCCGGGCATGAGGCCGGGGAATTCTTCCGCGGCGCCCAGGGCAGCCACGACGGAGACCACACCGAGCGCGTCCTGGCCCTGGCCCTGAAGATCGGCCGGAAGGAGAAGGCGGACCTGGGCGTCCTCGAGCTGGCCGCCCTTCTCCACGACGTCGGCCGCGGCGAGGAGGACCGGACGCACGGCAAGATCTGCCACGCCCGATGCGGCGCGCGGCTGGCCAAGGGGATCCTCGAGCGCAACGGCTGCGACGCGGCCACGGTCCGGGCCGTCGTCCACTGCATCCGGACCCACCGCTTCCGCAGGGGAGGCGCGCCCCGTGACGCTCGAGGCCCGCGTCCTCTTCGACGCCGACAAGCTCGACTCGATCGGGGCCGTCGGCATCGGCCGGGCCTTCCTCTTCGCCGGCGAGGTCGGGGCCCGGCTCCACGACAAGGACGTCGACGTCGGCAAGACCGAGCCCTACACCCGCGAGGACACCGCCTACCGGGAATACCTGGTCAAGCTCCGTCTCGTCAAGGACAGGATGACGACGCGCGAGGGCCGGCGCCTGGCCGCGGGACGGCACAAGTTCATGGCCGCGTTCTTCGACCGTCTCGACAAAGAGACGGACGGCATAATCTAGATCACGGAGAAAGCCATGGGCTGGCATCAGGTCTACGATCCCGTCCACGCCGCCTGGCTGTCGACGCTTCTGGCCGCCCTGCCGATCATCGTCCTGCTCGGCGGGCTGGCCGCTCTTCCGTCTCAGGGCCCACGTCGCGGCGCTTCTCGGGCTCGGGACGCGTCCCTGACCGTCTCCGTCCCGTCTTCACCATGCCCGCCGGCCTGGCCCTGCGGACGGCCGCGATGGGCGCCGCCTACGGCCTCTTCCCCATCGGCTGGATCATCCTCAACGTCATCTTCCTCTACGACCTGACCGTCGAGACGGGCTCGTTCAAGGTCATGCAGGACAGCCTGACCGGCATCACCCGCGACCGGCGCCTCCAGCTCCTGCTCATCGCCTTCTCCTTCGGCGCCTTCTTCGAGGGCGCGGCCGGATTCGGGACGCCGGTCGCCGTCACGGCGGCCATCCTCATCGGGCTCGGCTTCCCGCCCCGCTCACCGCCTCGGGGCTGTCCCTCGTCGCCAACACCGCGCCCGTCGCCTTCGGCGCCCTGGGAACGCCCGATCATCGCCCTGGCCGGCGTCACCGGCCTCGACGTCCGCGACCTCAGCGCCATGGTCGGCCGCCAGCTGCCCTTCTTCTCCATCCTCATCCCCTTCTGGCTCGTCTGGGCCTATCTGCGGCTTCCGCAAGACGCGCGAGGTCTGGCCCGCCCTGCTCGTCGCCGGGCGTGTCGTTCGCCGGTGCCCCAGTTCCTCATCTCGAACTTCCACGGCCCGTGGCTGGTCGGACTCGCGTCGTCGGTCGTCTCGATCGCCGCCCTGGTGCGTTCCTTCCTCAAATTCTGGCGCCCCAGGAGCGTCCACCGCCTGACCGGCGAGAGCGAGGACGAGCCGGGGCCCCGCGCGCGACGGCGGTCCGTCTACTCGCCGGAGAGCTCGCCCGGGCCTGGATGCCCTGGCTCGTCCTGAGCCTGTTCGTCTTCCTCTGGGGCATCCCCCAGGTCAAGTCCTTCCTCGACGGACTGTTCGTCGTGCGGTTCCCGGTCGCCGGGCTGGACAGGCTCGTTCTCCGCGTGCCGCCCATCGTCGCCAAGCGAGACGGCCGAGGCCGCCGTCTACACGTTCAACGGGCTGTCGTTCACGGGCACGGGCATCTTCGTCGCGGCCCTCATCTCGGCGGCCTGCTCATGGGGTTCCCGTCCGCCGCGCGGTCGCGGTCTACGGGCAGACCCTCAAGCGGGTCCGCTTCTCGCTCCTGACCGTGGCCGCGATGCTCGCGCTCGGCTACGTGACGAGCTACTCGGGCCTCGACGCGACGCTGGGCTGGCCTTCGCCCGGACCGGCGTCCTCTATCCCTTCTTCGGCACCCTGCTCGGCTGGCTCGGTGTCGCCCTGACCGGCTCCGACACCTCGTCGAACGTCCTGTTCGGGAGCCTCCAGAGGATCACGGCCGAGCAGCTCGGCCTGAGCCCGGTGCTGATGGCCTCGGCCAACAGCGCCGGCGGCGTCATGGGCAAGATGATCGACGCCCAGTCGATCGTCGTCGCCTCGACGGCGACCGGCTGGTACGGCCACGAGGGCGAGATCCTCCGCTTCGTCTTCTTCCACAGCCTGGTCCTGGCCGCCCTCATGGGCCTCTTCGTCCTCCTCCAGGCCTACGTCTTCCCCTTCACTCGCCTGGTCGTGAAATAGGGGGACATGATACCCATTTCCTATTTATTTAGGTAAACCGGGAACAGCGCCCTATGGAGGCCCGTCCATGAAAAAAGTCATCGCCATCGTCGGGACCGCCAGCCGGAAACACACCTATCTGGCCACCCGCCAGTTCCTGGACAACCTCCGGTCGCTCGGCGACGTCGAGACCGAGATCGTGACCTTGAGCGACTACAAGATCGGGACCTGCCTCACCTGCAAGCTCTGCCTCACGCGGGGCGAAGAGGCCTGCCCGATCAAGGACGATCGGGACGTCCTCATCGCGAAGATGATGGCCTCGGACGGCGTCGTCTTCGCCTCGCCGAATCTATCCTTCCAAGTCTCGGGGATGATGAAAGTCTTCCTCGACCGGCTCGGATTCGTCTTCCACCGGCCGCGCTTCTTCGGGAAGCCCTCGACGAGCATCGTCCCGCAGGGCATCTACGGCGGCCGGAAGATCGTGAGCTACTTTCATTTCATCGGCAAGGGGATGGGCTTCAATCCCGTCCGGGGGGTGCATTTCACCGCCCTCGATCCGATGGCCGGGACGGAGCGGCGGAAGATGGACGCGGCCTTGGCCAAGCTGAGCCGGCGGTTCTACAAGAAGCTGGTCGGGCCGCCCTACCCCTGGCCGGGCTGGTTCTATTTCACGGCCTTTCACTCGGGCCGGACGAAGATGCAGCTGGAGCTCGACGAGACGAGCTTCGACTACCGCTATTACCGGGACAAGGGCTGGTTCGAGTCGGACTACTACTACCCCACCCGCTTGGGCCCGCTGAAGAAGGCCGCGGGCCGTCTGATCGATTCGGTCCAAAAGAGGCAGACCCAGCGCAGACGAAGCTCGCAGGCGCCCTCATAGCCGGCGCGGGAGGAACGGCCCCGAGCCGGAGCCGTTCCGTTGCGGCCTTGTTACCCGACGATCTTCTTGACGCCCTTGTACTTGGCCTCGACCCGCTCGCAGGGCAGGTACTCGTTCTCCATGGCCCGGTAGTCCTTGAGCCCGACGAAATCGGTGTACTCCTCGAACGAGGAAACCCACTGCGTCTGGCCCGGAAGCGTGCCGGTCGGCGACTTCTTGAGCGCCTTGAAGAATTCCGTCAGGGCCTTGTGGGCGACCATGATGGAGGCGACGGGGATCGACACGCGCCCGACGCCCATCTTCGCGAGCTCGGGGATGGGGATGAGCTCGGTCTTCATGCCGGTGATGGCGTCCATGAGGTTGACCGACAGCGGCCCCTTGATCGACTTGACCGCCTTCTCGATGTCGGCCCGGCTCTTGATGCCGTCGATGAAGGCCAGATCGGCCCCGGCCTCGAGGTAGATGTTGCAGCGCCGGATGGCCTCGGCCAGGCCCATGCCGGCGAAGACGTCGGTCCGGGCGTTGATGATGAAGTCCTTGTCCAGCCGGTCGCGCACGGCGGCGCAGGCCCGGATCTTCCCGGCCATCTCCTCGGCGGAGATGACTTCCTTGCCGGCCATGTGGCCGCAGCGCTTGGGGAAGACCTGGTCCTCGATGTTCATGCCGGCCAGGCCCATGGAGATCAGCCGCTCGGTGACCCAGGCCGCGTTGACGGCGTTGCCGCCGCCGGTGTCGATGTCGGCCATGACCGGGATCGAGACGGCCTGGGTGATGTTCCAGGACAGGTCCAGGACGTCCTTCATCCGCAGGAGGCCGACGTCGGGCTTGGCGAGGTAGGACCCGGCCAGGCCGTAGCCCGAGATCTGGATGGCCTCGAAACCGGCCTTCTCGATGACCTTGGCCGACAGGGCGTCGTGACATCCGGGAACGGCGACGGCCCGGCGGGCCATGATGGCTTTGCGCAACACTTTGGATTTCTTCATGTTCATCAGCTCCTTGTGAGAATAAACGGTCCCCTATTCTACCCCAACCCGGACCGGGTGAAAAGGGGCCGGGATCCTTGACATCCCGCCCGACTTCGCCGAGACTTGGCCCATCTTCGCCGAGAGGAGCGGGCGGCATGGCCGGACTCGAAGGCATTTCCGTCGAAACGTTCCGGGGCGACTTCGAAGGGCTGGAGCGCATGGCCCACGCCTCCTGGCGGGACGAGTACGGCGACGCCTCTTTCCCCAATTTCTACCGGCCGGCCTTCCTCCGCTACCTCACCGACAGGATCCCGGCCGACAGGCGCGATCTGCTCATCGGCGCCTACAAAGGCGGCGAGATCGTGGGGTTCCTGGCCAACCTGCCGCAGAAATTCCATTTCCAGGGCGGCGTCCGCAGCGGCGTCTACAGCTGCCTGCTCGTCGTCCGCAGGGAATATCTCCGTCGGGGGATCGCCCTCGACATCATCCGGACCGCCGTCGGGCTGAACAGAGAGCACGGTTTCGATTTTTCGCTCCTGACGCTCGAGACCGGACACCGGTCGACGGCGATGATGGAGAAGCTCGCCGCGGAGGGCCACCGGATCGAGCGGATCCGCAAGTCCGGCGTCATCACCCGCGTTCTCGACCTCGGCCGCGTCGACGCATCGGAGGGCTTGAAAGGCTTACGAGAAGGCGGCTATCCGCCTCCTCGGGGCGGGCCGGCCGCCGAAAGCCGCGCCGGGAGTCGTCCTGAGGGACTACCGCGCGGCGGACCTCGACGCCTGCCACGCTCTGCTCGACCGCTATAAGGACAGCACGCGGCTGGCCCTGGCCTGGGACAAGCGCGGGCTGGCCGTCGAACTCGATTATCCGGACGTCGCCCGGACGCTCGTCTGGGAGAAGGACGGCCGGGTCCAAGCCATGATCAACTTCATCTCCCACGACCAGCTGGGCAAAACCGTCGAGCGCTACGCCTGGATCAACCACGTCGCTTACCCCGACCTCTCCCCGTCCGAGCAGACCGCGTTCCTGCGGGCCTACCTCGTCCGCATCCGTGAGGACGGCTTCGTCGCCACGGTCGACTTCGGCAAGCGCGGCTGGCCGGCCGGGCCGTTCTACCGGGCCCGCTTCATCCCCTACCCCCGGGCCGTCAACCTCGTTTCGTGGACCTTCGCGCCGGACATCTCGCTCGCCGGCATCCCCGTCGTCTACGAGATTCAGGTCTGACCGGACGACCACAGCGACCTCCGGCCTCCTCACGTTGACAGCCCCCGTCATTGTTGATAAAAATGGGTGAGGACCGACGCACATGGCATCCGCCGCTGAACGCTGGATCGAGGATCAGGAACGCCTGGCCAAGCCGGCCAAGGTCTACTGGTGCGACGGCTCCGACGGCGAGGCCTGGCGGCTCCTCGAGATCGGGATGAACGAGGAGCGGCTCAACGGGCCCGTCTTCCAACCGCTCAACCACAAGGAATGGCCGACGGCCTACCTCCACCGCTCCTCCCCGAACGACGTCGCCCGGGTCGAGCAGCTGACCATGGTCTGCCACCCCACCAAGGAGGACTCGGGCCCCAACAACAACTGGATGGAGCCGGAGAAGGCCAAGAAGCTCATGACCAAGCTCTCCGACGGCTGCATGGCCGGGCGGACGATGTACGTCATCCCCTACATGATGGGCCACCCCGAATCGCCCTACGCCAAGGCCTGCCTGATGATCACCGACTCGAGCTACGTCGCGGTCAGCATGCGCATCATGACCCGCATCGGGACGCCCATCATGGAGAAGCTCCGCAACCGCGAGGACTTCATCAAGGGCTTCCACTCGATCGGCACGCTCGATCCCAACCGGCGCTACATCATGCATTTCCCCCGCGAAGGCCTCGTCTGGAGCGTCGGCTCGGGCTACGGCGGCAACGCCCTGCTCGGCAAGAAGTGCGTCTCGCTCCGCATCGGCTCCTACCTCGGCCTGAAACAGGGCTGGCTGGCCGAACACATGGTCATCATGGGCATCGAGGACCACCGGGGCAAAAAGACCTACATCACGGCCGCCCTGCCCAGCGCCTGCGGCAAGACCAACCTGGCCATGATGGAGTCGGCCCTGCCCGGCTACCGGGTCTGGACGCTCGGCGACGACATCGCCTGGCTCAACATCGGGCCGGACGGCCGGCTCTGGGCCATCAACCCCGAGGCCGGCTACTTCGGCGTCGCGCCGGGGACGTCGATGAAGACGAACCCGAACATGATGAAGACGATCAAGCGGGGCGCCTTCAACCCGACGCTCTTCACCAACGTCGCCCTGAACACGGACACCAACGAGCCGTGGTGGGAGGGCATCGACGGGCCCGTGCCCGAGCACCTGCTCGACTGGCAGGGCAGGCCGTGGACGCCGGCCCTGGGCACCAAGGCCGCCCACCCCAACTCCCGGTTCACGGCCCAGATCGTCAACTCGCCGATGCTCGATAAAGAAGCGGAGAACCCGCAGGGCGTGCCCATCTCGGCCATCATCTTCGGCGGCCGGCGGACCAGCTCATCCCGCTCGTCATCGAGAGCTTCAACTGGTCGCACGGCGTCTTCATGGGCGCCCGGATGGGCTCGGAGACGACCGCGGCGGCGACGGGTCAGGTCGGCGTCGTCCGGCGCGACCCCATGGCCATGCTGCCTTTCTGCGGCTACAACATGGCCGACTACTGGCGCCACTACCTCAACATGGGCAACCGCATGTCGCGGCCGCCCAGGATCTTCGGGGTCAACTGGTTCCGGGTCGACGAGCGGGGCAAGTTCATCTGGCCGGGCTTCGGCGACAACATGCGCGTCCTCAAGTGGGTCATCGACCGGGTGACGGGCGCCGTGCCGGCCCGCGAGACCCCGGCCGGCCTCGTGCCGCGGGTCGAGGACCTCGACATGACCGGACTCGACCTGCCCAAGGACAAGCTCGAGAAGCTGTTCGAGGTCAAGATCAAGGACTGGAAGACCGAGGTCGAAGGGATCCGGGACTTCCTCAAGCCCTACAAGGGCCGGCTCCCCGCCGAGATCCGCGAACAGTACGAGAAGCTCGAACGCCAGGTCCGCTAGCCGAGAAGCTGTCGAGGTCGATCAAGGACGGAAGGCCGAGCCGACGGATCCGGGACTTCCTCAAGCCCTACAAGGGCCGGCTCCCCGCCGAGATCCGCGAGCAGTACGAGAAGCTCGAACGCCAGGTCCGCTGAGGCCCAAGGGGCGTCCCAGCGGCCGCAGGCGAATCCCATCCGTTAAACGCCGCGGCCGCCCGCGGCGTAGCTGGAATGGACGGACCTGTGGAGGAGCCCATGCGGACCGGGAACCTGTCGCGACATCTTCCGGGGCCTTGCGCCAAGGCCGTCCTGGCTGTCTTCGGCTCGTTCTTCCTGATCGCCCTGCTCTCCGTCCCCGTCACGACGACGACCTCGCGGACCCGCCAGGAAGAAGGCTCCAACCTCGTCGTCCGCACGACCTATCCCCGCGAGACATCGATGTTCCTGCCCCAGTACTTATCGATGAGAGCACACCCCCCGGCCGGGACGACCGTCCGCATCCGTCCGACGCCGTGGATCGCGATGATGGCCCTCGTCGCCGTCCTGGGGCTCGTCGACTACGTCGTTTTCTGCCGACTGCTCTGTTGGGGGAGACGGCGGGCGCAAGACTCCGAGCCCGACGCCGAAGAGCCCCTCGCCTAGCGCCGCTCGTACGACTCGACGATCGACTGGTAGACGAGGGCCTTGAACTTGGCGTGGGCGTCGCTCCCGGTCGCCGGCATGAGCTGGGTCATGAACACGGCGACCAGCTTCTCGGCCGGATCGACCCAGTAGGTCGTGTGGTAGGCGCCGCCCCAGCCGAAGGCCCCGACCGAGCCGGGGTCGCCGTTGCGGCCGAGCTCTTTCGTCACCCAGAAGCCGAGCCCGAAGCCCTGGCCCGGGCTGGTGTAGACCGGTCCGAGGTGGTCGACGGTCATGAGCTCGACCGATTTCGGGCCGAGGATGTGGACGCCGCCCCACTCCCCGCCGCTTTGGAGCATGAGCAGGAAGCGGGCGTAATCCTCGGCGGTCGAGAGGAGCCCGGCGCCCCCGCCGTAACAGGTCCGGGGGCCCTTGAGATAGGCGATCTCGCGCGGATCGTCGACCGGACCGGCCTTGCCGTCCCGGCCGATGCCCCAGACCGCGGCGAGCCGCCCGGCCTTCTCCTCGGGCAGGAAGAAGGACGTATCGGCCATGGCCAGCGGCCCGGTGATGCGCTTGGCGACGAAGTCGGCCAGGCTCATCCCGGAGACGACCTCGACGAGATGGCCGAGGATGTCGGTGTTGTAGCCGTAGATGTACTTCTCCCCGGGCTGGGCGTCGAAGGGCAGCCCGGCCAGCTTTTTCATGTACGCGCCGACGGGCTCGGGCCGGTCGGCCAGGAACCAGCCCTGCAGGCCCGCCGCCTTGTAGAGGTCCTTGGCCGGGCCGTCGCCGTAGGAGATGCCGGCCGAGTGGGTCAGGAGATCGCGAACGGTGATCGGCCGCTTCGCCGGGACGATCTTGTAGCCCGGGCCCTTTTTCGACGCCTCGGGGACGGCCACGGTGGTCTTCGCGAACTCGGGGATGTATTTCGAGACGGGGTCGCCGAGCAGGATCTTGCCCTCTTCGAACAGGATCATGACGGCGACGCTCGTCACCGCCTTGGTCTGCGAGGCGATGCGGAAGACGGCGTCGGCCGGCATGGGTGCGCCCGTCGCCGGATCGATCTTGCCGAAAGCCTGGAGATAGGCGACCTTGCCGCCCCGGGCGACGAGAGCCACCGCGCCGCCGAGCCGGCCCTCGTCGACGTACGCCTGCATGACCGCGCTGAGCCTCTCGAGCCGGGCCGAGGAGAGGCCGACGATCTCCGGCCGGGCCTTGGGGCAGCTCGGCGGCAAACGCCGGGAGCGCCGTCCCGCACAGAAGGACTATAACGAAGAATCTAAAGAATTTATTCCGGCTCATGCAGGCCTCCGTCCAGCGCGCGATCTCCCCTGCTTATACCAGAACAGCCGGCCGGCCGTCAAAGCGCTCCACGACGCCCGGAGGCCCCCCGGCGGCCGAACAGCGTCTTGTTTGCGCCTCCCGTTCTCCGTATAATGAGCCCGCCATGCGCCGTCCGGCGAACTCCGCGAAAGGACGATAACCATGCGCCTTCAGCTCCTCGACTGGATCATCATCGTCTTCATCGCTGCTCGATCTGTTTCGGTCCCGCCCTGTTCTTACCGCAAGCGGGCCGGGCAAGAACACGGCCGAGTTCTTCGCCTCGGGCCGGGCCGTGCCCTGGTGGCTGGCCGGGCTGTCCATGGTGGCCACGACCTTCAGCAGCGACACGCCGAACCTGGTCACCGACATCGTCCGCCGCAACGGCGTCGCCGGCAACTGGGTCTGGTGGGCCTTCACCCTGACCGGCGTCGCCACGGTCTTCTTCTACGCCCGGATGTGGCGCCGCTCCGAGGTCCTGACCGATCTCGAATTCTACGAGATCCGCTATTCCGGCAAGGCCGCCGGCGTCGTCCGGGGCTTCCGCTCGGTCTACCTCGGCTTCGTCTTCAACTGCATCATCATGGCCACGGTCAACCTGGCCGCCTGCAAGATCGCCGCCATCATGTTCGGCCTCAACCGCTGGCAGACGCTGCTCGTCGTCGGCGCTCCTCAACGTCGTCTTCGCCGCGGTGACCGGGCTCTGGGGCGTCCTGGTCATCGACATGATCCAGTTCTTCATCGATGATGACGGCCGTCATCGCCGCGGCCTACTTCGCCGTCCGGGCCGTCGGCGGCCTGCGGCGCCTCGTCAGCCAAGGTCTCGGCCATGACCGGGCCCGGCGGCATCAACTTCCTGAGCATGCTGCCGAACTTCAAGAGCAACTGGGACCTGGCCATCGCCATCTTCATCATGCCGCTCGCGGTCCAGTGGTGGGCGGTCTGGTACCCCGGCGCCGAGCCGGGCGGCGGCAGCTACATCGCCCAGCGCATGCTGGCCTCCAAGTCCGAGAAGGACTCGCTCGGGGCCGTCCTCTTCTTCAACCTGGCCCACTACGTCCTCCGGCCCTGGCCCTGGATCCTGGTCGCCCTGGCCTCGCTCATCGTCTTCCCCCAGCTCTCGACATCCAGACGGCCTTCCCCAATCTCGACCCGAGCCTGCTCGGCCACGACATCGCCTACCCGGCCATGCTCAAGTTCCTGCCCGTCGGCTTCATCGGCCTGATGGTCGGCGGGCTCATCGCGGCCAACTCCTCGACCAACCTGACCCACCTCAACTGGGGCGCCTCCTACCTCGTCCACGACTTCTACCGCCGCTTCATCAAGACGGACGCCACGCGAGAAGCACTACGTCATGGTCGGACGCCTGGCCACGGTCGTGCTGTTCTTCTGTGCCGGCGCGCTCGTCTTCGTCCTGGACACGGCCAAGGACTCGCTTCGACATCATCCTCCAGGTCGGGGCCGGCACGGGCCTGCTCTACCTCGTCCGCTGGTTCTGGTGGCGGGTCAACGCCTGGTGCGAAGTCAACGCCATGATCTCGTCGTTCGTCTTCTCCATCCTCCTGCTCGTCCTGCGCAAGTTCGGCGTCTTCGTCCCGACCCATTACGCCCTCATCCTGACGGTCGCCGTGACGACGATCAGCTGGATGCTGACGGCCTACCTCGGGCCGCAGACGGACAAGGCGAAGCTCATCTCGTTCTACAGGAAGGTCCGTCCGTTCGGGCCGGGCTGGAAGGCCATCCGGAAGGAAGCGGGCATCTCGGAGGCCGAGGCCAAGGGCACCGGCGACAGCTTCCCGGTGGCCCTCGTCGGCTGGGTGTCCGGTTCGCTGACCATCTGGTCGGCCCTGTTCACGGTCGGCAACGTCCTCTACGGCCGCTGGGTCTACGCCGGCGTCCTCTTCGCCGTGTTCGCCGCCAGCGGCCTCGTCCTCATCAAGGTCGTCAACCGGCTCTGGAGCAAGGGGCCGGTCGAGGAGGCGAAATGAAAAAGCTCAGGGTCTGGGCGACGGTCGCATTCGTGCTCGGCATCCTGGCCCTCGTTCTCCTGCTCTTCATGTTCCTGGCGCTGGCCGACATCTCTCACGGAGAACAGGACCTCGCCGCCGAATGGGGGATCCTCAGGGCGGGCTTCTTCGTCATCTTCTTCCTCATCGTCGCGACGTTCGTCTGTACGGGATTGATCTTCAAGTACTTCCGCGACAAGGACGATACCGGGCCGAAGTGAGCGCGAATGAATGGGGAACGGGTATCATGTCCCCGAATTGAAGGAGGGAAGAATGTCTCAACAACCGCAAAAAACGAACTGGGGCCCGGTCCTCGTCCTGGGCGGCCTCTGGGGGCTCTCGGAGGCGGCGCTCGGCATGTACCTGCGCACGTGCGCTTCGACCATCTCCGGCTCGGTGATGACCGGCGCGGCCCTCTTCTTCCTGGCCGCGGCCTGGGCCGTCTCGCCGCGGCTCAGGACGGCGGCCGCGATGGTCGCGATCGCCGCGGGCTTCAAGCTCGTCGACGCCCTGCTTCTCGGCCTGCCCGTCCTCCACGGCGCGATCGGCAACCCCATCTTCGCCATCGCCATGGAAGGCGCGGCCTTCGCGCTCATCGTGAGCGTCATCAGCAAGCCGCTCGCCGCGAAGCCCCTCGGGCAGGGGGTCACGGGCGGCCTGAGCGCCCTCGCGGCGGTCAACCTCTTCCCCCTGGTCAAATACGCGACGGGCGTCGCGCCGTGCGTCACGGGCACGGCCTACCCGCTCGCCCTCTACTACGCGCCGATCGCCGTCGGACTGTCGTTCCTGACGGTCCCGCTCGGGCGCGAAGGCGGGGGCGTTCCTGGCCGCCTTCGAAGGCAAGGCCTGGCGCCTGCGCTGGGCCTCCCCCGTCGCCTTCGCCCTGTCGCTCGGCGCCCTGGTCCTCCTCAGGCTTCTCTGACCGGGTTGCGGGAGATCCCCATGGACAAGAAACCAACCGGCAAAGCCCCCGGCGGCGTCAGCCGCAGGGACTTCATGAAGGGCATCGGCAGCGGCGCCCTCGGTACGGCCGTGCTGGCTCCGCTCCGCGGCCAGACGATCGCGACCAAGAAGGGCCGCGTGCCGGTCTACGAACGCAAGACGATCGCGCTCACCGTCAACGGTAAAAAGACCGAGGTCGCCGTCGAGGCCAACGAGACGCTGCTCGACGTCCTGCGCGATAAGACTCGATCTCACCGGGGCCAAGAGGGTCTGCGACCGGGGCGAGTGCGGCGGCTGCACCGTCCTCCTCGACGGCGAGCCCGTCTACGCCTGCATGTTCCTCGCGGTCCGGGCGGACGGCCGGACGGTCCGGACGGTCGAGGGATTGGCCGAGGGCGACACGCTCTCCCCCGTTCAGGAGGCCTTCATCGAGAAGGACGGCTACCAGTGCGGCTTCTGCACGCCCGGCTTTCTCATGACGACCACGGCCTTCCTCGAGAAGAATCCCGCGCCGTCGCGCGACGAGATCAAGCAGGCGCTCTCCGGGAACCTCTGCCGCTGCGGCAACTACGCCAAGATCTACGATGCCGTCGGCACCGCGGCGAAAAAGCCGAAGGGGGCCTGACATGAGAGGGAAAGCCTATACCTCCTACGCCCGAGGCGACGCGGAACGGCAGGCCCGGCCGGTCAAGGCCGCGCCGGTCCCACCCGCCGCGCCGAAACCCGAGCCCCCGAAGCCGGCCTTCGTTCACATCGGGAAACCGACGCCGCGCGTCGACGGCCGCGAGATCGTCACGGGGCGGGCCCGGTACACGCACGACGTCAGGCTCCGGGGCATGCTCATCGGCAAGATCCTGCGCTCGCCGCGGGCCGCGGCCGAAGTCGTTTCGATCGACCTCGCCCCGGCGCTGGCCGTGCCCGGGGTCAAGGCCGCCCTGAAGCTCGCCGACGGCAAGGTCCGCTACGCCGGCCAGCAGGTCGCGGCCGTGGCGGCCGTCGACGAGAGGACGGCCGAGAAGGCCCTGGCCCTGATCAAGGTCGAGTACAAGTCGCTCCCCTCCGTCGTCGATTGGGAGAAGGCCCGCGACGCGGCCGCCCCGCAGGTGCGCGACGGCAAGCCCAACGTCGACAAGCTCTTCGAGTACAGCCGGGGCGACGTCGAAAAAGGCTTCGCCGAGGCCGACGTCGTCGTCGAGCGCACCTACCGGACCGGCTTCGAGGTCCACCACCCGACCGAGACGCACGGCAGCGTCGCCGCGTGGGAGGGCGACCACCTCGTCGTCTACGACTCGACCCAGAACATCCACGGCGTCCGCGACGGCCTGGCCCGGGCCCTCAAGGTCCCGGCGGCCAACGTCACCGTCATCAAGAACTACATGGGCGGCGGCTTCGGCAGCAAGCTCGGCATGGGCGAGTACGCGGTCGTCGCGGCCAACCTGGCCCGCGAGTGCGGGCGGCCGGTGAAGGTGCTGCTCTCGCGGCGCGACAACGCGATGTGTGTCGGCTACCGGCCGTCGTCGCACCAGACCTACAAGGCCGGGGCGAAGAAGGACGGGACGCTCACCGCGTTCTCCCTCCTCGACTATCGCCTCGGGCGGCATCGTCCCGGGCGACGAGGTCGCGGAACCCGTCGTCGATCTCTACCGGTGCCCCCACTGCAAGGTCGAGGAGCACACGGTCTTCACGAACACGGGGGCCCAGCGGGCCATGCGCGCCCCCGGTCACACGCCGGGCGCCTTCGGGCTCGAGAGCCTGATGGACGAGCTGGCCGCCGCCCTGGACATGGACCCGCTCGAGCTGCGGCGGAAGAACTACTCGACGAAGAACCTGGGCGATACCGGCCTCCCCTATTCGAGCAAGGGCCTCGACCGGTGCTACGAGGCCGGCGCCAAGGCCATCGGCTGGGAGCGGCGCAACCGCAAGCCGGGCGAAGCCGGCGGAGAGGGCGCGAAGGGCCCGCTGCGGCGGGGGATCGGCATGGCCTCGAGCCTCTGGTTCGGGGCCGGCGTGCCCGGGACGCTCGCGGACATCGTCCTCTATCCCGACATGTCCGTCGAGGTCGTCTGCGGCACCCAGGACCTCGGCACCGGCACGCGGACCCACATGGCCGTCGTCGCGGCCGAGACGCTCGGGCTCGAGCCGAAGGATATCACGGTCAAGATCGGCAATTCCGACTATCCCTGGGCGCCGCTCTCGGGCGGCAGCCTGACGGCGCCGTCGGTGGCCCCGGCCGTGCGCGACGCCGCCCTCAAGGCGGTCGAACGGCTCAAGGCGGTCGCGGCCGCGAGGCTCAAGGTCGACGCGGGCGACGTCGTCATGGAGGGGCGGAAGTTCTCGTCGAAGAGCGATCCGGCCAAGGCGGCCACGTTCGCCGAGGTCTACCGCGACCTCCGCCGGGAGACGGTCTTCCACGGCGAGCGGGGCGGCATGCCCGACGACAAGTACGCCTTCAACACCTTCGGCGCCCACTTCGCCGAAGTCGAGGTCGACACGGAGACGGGCACGGTGCGCGTCCTCAAGTACGTCGCCGCCCAGGACAGCGGCCAGGTCGTGAGCAAGCTCACGGCCGAGAGCCAGGTCGTCGGCGGGGTCACCCAGGGCCTGAGCGCCGGCCTCTTCGAGGAACGGGTGATGGACGACGCCACCGGGAACGTCGTCAACCCGAACCTGCGCGACTACAAGATCGCGACCTCGCTCGACATCCCGGAGATCACGCCGATCTTCGTCGACGTCGTCGACCCGCTCATCAACAACCTGGGCGTCAAGGGCCTCGGCGAGCCGGCCCGGGTGCCGAGCTCGGCGGCCGTCGCCAACGCCGTCTACAACGCGATCGGGGTGCACGTCCGCGAGATCCCGATGACGCCCCCGCGCGTCCTCGCGGCCCTTAAGAGAAAGGAGTCCGCGTCATGAGAGAATTCAGGATCGCCGAACCGCGGACGACGGAAGAGCTGGCCGCCCTGCTGGGCGAAACGGCGGAGCCGGCGGTGCTCATGGCCGGGGGCACGGACCTCCTCGACGAGCTCAAGAGCGGGGTCGAGAAGGCGGGATTGGTCGTCGACCTGCGGAAGGTCGAAGGGCTCGCGGGCATCGCGAAGGAGAAGGACGGGCTCCGGATCGGGGCCATGACCCGGATCGTCGATCTGGCGACGAACGACGCCGTGGCGAGGGACTATCCCAGCCTGAAGGAGGCGGCCCTGTCGCTGGCGACGCCGCAGCTGCGCAACGTGGGGACGGTCGGCGGGAACCTGTGCCAGCGGCCGCGCTGCTGGTACTACCGCGATCCCCAGGTCGCCTGCCGCAAGAAGGGCGGCTACAACTGCTACGCGTTCCAGGGCCGGAACAAGTACCACGCCATCTTCGGCGGCGGGAGCTGCTTCATCGTCTTTCCGTCCGATCTGGCGCCGGCCCTGATCAGCCTGGGGGCGAAGGCGGCGATCGGCACGGCCAAGGCCGACAAGGTCGTCGCGCTCGAACAGTTCTACGCCTCGCCCGAGGTCGACGTGACCCGGGAGAACGTGCTCGAGAAAGGGCAGTTCCTGAAGAGCGTCTGGGTGCCGGCGCCGAAGCCGGGCCAGAAGGCGGCCTACGTGAAGCTCAAAGAGCGCGGCACGTGGGACTTCGCCCTCGTCTCGGCCGCGGTCGCGGGCGTCGCGGCGGGCGGCGTGCTTTCGGAGATCGCCGTGGTGATGGGCGGCATCGCGCCCGTGCCGTGGCGGCTGAAGAAGGCGGAGGACGTGCTGCGGGGCAAGCCGGTGACGGAGGCGCTCATCCGGCAGGCGGCCGACGCCGCGCTCGCGGACGCGGCCCCGATGCGCGAGAACGGCTACAAGACGGACCTCGTCTTCGCGGCGCTCAAGCGGGCGGTGCTGGCCATCGTCTAGCCCGGCGCGCGTCGATACGGGCCCAGTGGCGGGATGAAATGAACTACAGCTTTCCGAAGCTCCTCGAAACGCTCGTGGCCGGGGAAGGCCTCGTCCTGGCGACGATCGTCGAGGCGGCGGGCTCGACGCCGCAGGTCCCGGGGGCTTCGGCGATCTTCGGCGCGGCGGGGCTCGTCGCGGGGACGGTCGGCGGCGGGCTCCTCGAAGCGCGTGTCGAGGCGATCGCGGGCGAAGCGCGGCGCGACGGGAGGGCGAGGCTCGTCGCGATCAGGCTCGATGCCGATCCTTCGGACGCGGAGGGGGCGATCTGCGGCGGCGCGGCCACGGTCCTCGTCGATCCGGGCGTCGATGCGGCCCGGGGGGTCTTTCAGAGCGCTTTGGACGGTCTTCGCGGGCGCCGCGCGGGCGCGCTCGTGTGCCGGATCGTCGAGGGGCAGGGCGATCACGTTACCGTCGAGCGCGGCTGGGTCCCGGCCGACGGTCCGGCTGCGAAGAACGGCCCGATCGGAGGGGATGTCGCGCCCGAGATCCTCGACCGTGTTCTCGAGAGCGGAAGACCGTGGCTCGTCCGGAGTGAAGGACGGCTGACCTACGTCGAGCCGGTCGCGCCGCTGCCGCGGCTCATCGTCGCCGGCGCCGGTCACGTCGGACGGGCCGTCGCCCGGCTGGGACGTCTCCTCGATTTCAGCGTCACGGTCGTCGACGACCGGGCCGAGTATGCCAACGCGGAGAACATCCCCGAAGCCGACGAGATCGTCGTCGGGGACGATCGGCACGGAGATGGGCAGGATCGACGTCCCCGACGGCTACTTCGTCATCGTCACCCGGGGACACGCGAAGGACGCCGAGGCCCTGCGGGCGGTCGTCCGGCGGGAGGCGGCCTATCTCGGGATGATCGGCAGCCGGACCAAGATCGGGATCATGCAGCGCGAGTTTCTCGAAAAGGGCTGGGCGACGGCCGAAGAGTGGGCCCGCGTCCACGCGCCGATCGGTCTCGAGATCGGCTCGAAGACGGTCGAAGAGATCGCCGTCAGCATCGCCGCCGAGCTCGTCCAGGTCCGGGCCGGGCGCCGGAAGAAGGCCGGCGCATGATCTGGGCCGTCATCCTGGCCGCGGGCGAATCCCGGCGGATGGGGACGCAGAAGCTCCTCCTCCCCTTCGGTGACGCGACCGTCGTCGAAGCGGTCGTCCGGACCGCCCTGGCCTCGGGCGTCGACCGGGCGGTCGCCGTGCTGGGCGCCGACCGGGATGCCGTCCGGGCCAAGCTCGAGCCGAGCGGCGTCGACTTCGCCGTCAACGAGATGTTCGCCGACGGGATGCTCTCGTCGATCCAAACGGGTTTCCGGGCCCTGCCGCCGGAGGCCGAGGCCGCCGTGATCATGCTCGGCGACCAGCCGTTCCTCCCGCCCGTCGGTCGTCGACGCGGTCGTCCGGGGCTACCGGGAAAGCCTCAAGGGCATCGTCATCCCGGTCTTCCGGACGAGGCGCGGCCACCCCGTCCTCGTCGACCTGAAGTACCGCGACGAGGTCCTGGCCTTCGCCCCGGCCGACGGCCTGCGCCGCCTCATGCGCGCCCACCCGGAAGACATCGCCGAAGTCGAGGTCGACGACGCCAACATCCTCCGCGACCTGGACACCCCGGAGGACTACTCCGAGGCTAAAAGAAGGGGTCAAACCTAAACTTTTCAACTTTTCGGCTTAAAAAGATGGGACCAGGTCTTCGCAGACGCCAGTTTTCCCCTGATGGTGCGAAGACCTGGTCCCTTGCCTGGATTTGACTCGCCGGTGAGAATCGCAATAACATACCGCCAAACCGATCGAGGAGTGAGGACCGGCGTGAATAAAAGAAACGTTATGTATACGATGGCGTTGCTCATCCCGCTCCTGGCCATCCTCGCCGGGCCTCCTGCAGCTAAAACGGACGAGCCCGCGGCGGTCACTCAGGCCACGGCCATCTCCCCGGCGTCCGGGGTCGCCGGTACAGAGCTTCCCTCGCATCGCATCCCCAATCTAGGCGAGGCCGCCGAGTGGTACTTCGCCCCGAACGGCCGGTTCCTCATCGGGAACGCCAAGGGCCCGGGCGATGCCGTCCATCACGTCTATATCGCCAGCCCTGACGGCAGGGACATCCGGAGGATCAACGGGAAGGGCGAGGACGCCTGCTCCTACTTCTTCCCCAACGGCAAGCGCGTCCTCTGGACGTCGACGCGCGACTGGCCCGATCTCCCCAAGGGCAATTGGTCCGACGCCAACGATTACCCGCAGGGCGCCGAGATCTACTCGTCCGATACCCGGGGCGGCCACGTCGCGAGGCTGACCACGAACAAGGTCTACGACGCCGAGTGCGTCGTCGCGCCGGACGGCCGGTGGATACTCTTCGGCCGCCAGGTCGACGGGAAGATGGACCTCTGGACGATGGCCACCGACGGCTCGAACCAGAAGCAGATCACATTCACCGAGGACTGGCAGGAGGGCGGAGCCCAGATCCTCCCCGACAGCGAAACGATCATCACCCGGGCTTGGCTCCGACAGGACCAGGGGAAGGGCCGCGGCATGATGCCCATGCAGATCTTCACCCTCAAGCGCGACGGCTCCGGGCGCAGGCAGGTCACCACCGACGAGGGGACACACTGGGCGCCCTACCCCGCTCCCGACGGCCGGCACTTCGTCTACGTCCGCGTCCTGACCGAACCGAACGGGCGGCCCAATTGGGAGATCTACCTGCGCGATCTCGAGACGGGCGACGAGCGGCGTCTCACCTACGATCCCGCTTTCGACGGCTTCCCCTCGATCTCGGCGGACGGCCGTTGGATGACGTTCTCGTCGGGCCGGGGAGGCAAGCCCGGCGAGCGGGCGCTCTTCCAGCACATCATGGACATCTCCAGCCTCGGCCTCGGAAAGTAGGGGTCAACCCGATATTCGGGGACTTCCCGTTTGAAAAGTTAAAAAGTTTAGGTTTGACCCCTTCCGATTTGACTCGCCGGGCGTATCGCCCTACGATATTCTTAAGAAAGGGGGAAATGCCATGTACGCCCGTATGCTGAGGATGCAGGTCAAGCCCGAACGGATCGACGAAGCCGCCCGGCTTTTCGCCGGGGAGGTCGTGCCCGGCGCCCGGGCCCAGGCGGGCTACCGGGGCGCGTATTTCCTGGTCGACCGCAAGCTCGGCGAATGCGTGCCCGTCACGCTCTGGGAAACCGAGGCCGACATGCTGGCCACGGAGGAGAACCGCTTCTTCCAGCAGCAGCTGATGAAGTTCCTGGGCCTCTTCCACCACGGCCTCTTCCGCGAGGCCTACGAGGTCGCGTTCGCCGACAAGGTCTGACGGTCCGCCGGCCCCTCCCGCCCTCTTACCTTTCTCCCCCCGATGTGCTATAAATCGCCTGAAACGAGGTGTATGTCATGAGATCGACGCGAAAAGCCTTTTTCGCCGTTTTATTCCTGGCCGCCCTGGCCGGGCTTTGGGCCCAGGCCCAGGACGCTGCCGGCCTGATCGCCGAGGGCGACGCCCTCTACGCCGAACGGGCCGTCCCGGCCAAGGCCCAGGAAGCCAAGGCCAAGTACGAGGCCGCCCTGGCCACGGGCGGCGACGCCTACGGCGCCTCCTGGCGCCTGGCCCGCATCTCCTACTGGATCGGCGACCACACCGCCAACAAAGACATGAAGAAGGCCATTCTGCTGCAGGGCATCGAACACGCCAAGAAGGCGGTCGAGCTCGGCCCCGGACCAGGCCGACGGCCACTTCTGGCTCGGCGTCTGCTACGGCGTCTACGGCGAGGCCAAGGGCGTGCTCAAGAGCCTGTCCCTGGTCAAGCCCATCAAGGAGGCCATGCGCCGCGTCCTCGAGATCGACCCCGCCTACGACCGCGGCGGCGCCGACCGCGTCCTCGGCCGCGTCTATCACGAAGTGCCCAAGTTCGCCGGCGGCGGCGAGAAGAAGTCCCTCGAGCACCTGCTCAAGTCCGTCGAGTACGGCCCGCGCGTCGGCCTCAACCTCCTCTACCTCGCCGACACCTACATCTCGCTCGACGAGTTCGACAAGGCCCGCGAGACGCTCGAGACCATCCTGACCATGGAGCCTTATCCCGACCTCCTCCCCGAGACGGAGGAGGAACGCGCGCAGGCCCGCGAAAGGCTCGCCAAGAAGCCGTTCAAGACGAAATGACCGGCGATCCGCAAGAACCGGGACCTGGGCCCGAGGGACAGGTCCCCGCAGTTCGGCCCGAGATCCGGGTCCTCTTCGAAACGGACGACTACCTGGCCGTGGACAAGCCCGAGGGCGTCGTCTCGATCGCCGAGGCCGGCAAGGGCGGCCTGCCCGAGCTCCTCGCCGCCCGCTATCCCGACAAGCTCTTCCCCGTCCACCGCCTCGACCGCGGCGCGAGCGGCGTCATCGTCTTCGCCAGGAACGCCGCGGCCCACCGCCACCTCAACGGCGAGTTCGACCGCCGCGCCGTCGGCAAGACCTACCTGGCCTGCGTCGACGGCGTCCTGGCCGTGACCTCGGGCCGCATCAACGCCCCGATCCGCGAGTTCGGCTCGGGACGCATGGGCGTCGATCCCCGGCGCGGCAAGCCGTCGACGACCGAATGGAAGCTCGCCGAACGGCTCGACGGCGCGACCCTGCTCCGCGTCCAGCCGGCGACCGGCCGCCGCCACCAGATCCGCGTCCACCTCTACCACATCGGCCACCCCATCCTCGGTGACCTGCGCTACGGCGACCGGGCCCGCCAGGAGCGCTTCCCGCGCCTGATGCTCCACGCCCTCGAGATCGAGTTCGCCCCGCCCGCGGGGGAGCGCGTCAAGATCGTGGCGCCCGCGCCGCCGTCCTTCGAGGCCGTGCTGGCCGGACTGAGGGCCGCCAAGAAAGGGGACCGTCCATGAGCGACAACGCCTTCGACGTCATCGTCATCGGCGGCGGCGAAGCCGGCATCGCGGCCGTTCTCCGGGCCACGGAGCTCGGCGCGAAAGCCCTCCTGATCAACCGCGAGCCCGAGCTCGGCGGCGGCTGCGTCCAGACGGGCACCCTGCCCTCCAAGACGCTCGGCAACGCCGCCCACTTCCTGGAGAACCTCAAGAAGGGCAAGCGCTACGGCGTCCCCGTCGTCGAGAACGCCAAGGCCGACTACAAGGCCATCCTCGACAGCCGCCACAAGACGACGATGTGCGAGCTCGGCGTCCTGGCGACGCTCCTGCGCCGGAACGCCATCGCCACGCTGACCGGCGATAGCCGCCTTCAAGAGCCCGCACGCGGTCGAGGTCCGCCTCCCCGACGGCACGGCGCGCGTCATCGAGGCGCCCCGGACCATCATCGCCACGGGCTCCCGCCCCATCGTCCTGCCCGGCCTGCCCTTCGACGGGAAGACCGTCATCACCCCCGACGAGCTCACGGCGCTCGACGCCGTCCCGGCCCGCTTCCTCATCGTCGGGGCCGGGGTCGTCGGCTGCGAGATGGCCTTCATCTTCCGCTCGCTCGGCTCCGAGGTCGTCGTCGTCGAGAAGGCCGACCGGGCCCTCCTCGGCCAGGACCACGAGGTCGCGGCCCTCATCACCCGCGAGTTCAAGAAGCGGGGCATCCGGCTCGTCGTCTCGGCCGGCCTCGAGCGCATCGAGACCGGCCGCGGCCCCGGGCGGCCCGCTGCGGGCCGTCCTCGGCACCGGCGAGACGATCGAAGCCGACAGGATCATGATCGGCGTCGGCCGCCGGCCCAACACGGAGGATCTCGGCCTGGCCGCGGCCGGGATCGCGCCGGGCCCGCGCGGCGAGCTCCAGGTCGACGACCGGATGCGGACCTCGGTCCCCGGCATCTACGCCGCCGGCGACGTCCTGGCCCGGTTCATGCTCTCGTCCATGGCCGTCATGGAAGCCCGCATCGCGGCCGAGAACGCCCTGGGCCTCGACGTCAAAATGGATTATTCCTGCGCGCCCTGGGGCATCTACACCGACCCCGAGGTCGGCTCGGTCGGGCAGACCGAGGAATGGGCCCGCGCCGGCGGCGGCGAGATCGTCATCGGCCAGTGCGGCTACAACGACCTCGTCCGCTCCTGCCTCGACGGGAACGTCGCCGGGTTCTTCAAGCTCATCTTCGACGCCGCCACGCACCGGCTCGTCGGCGCCCACGTCGCCGGGCAGGACGCCTCGGAGATCATCCATTTCGCCGCGCTGGCGGTCAAGCTCGGCGCCCGGGCCGAGGACATCAAGGACATGGTCTTCAACCACCCGACGGTCTCCGAAGGCTTCGGCAAGGCCGCCGCGGACGCCCTGAAAAAGCTCAAATGACCGGAAACAACGAAAGAGGCCCCATGCATCCGATCGCCCGGTTCCCCCGCTCCCGATCCGTCCCGTCCGTCCGCTTCGCCGCGCTCGCGATGTCGGCCGCCCTGTTCGTTTTCGCCGCGGCCTCCATTCCGCCCGCGCTGTCCGCCCCGGGCGCCGGCGCCCCCAAACGGGCCGCCGCCCGGATCGTGCCGGACGGCGCGCGGGCCATGGCCCACATCCGTTACCTGGCCTCGAACGAGCTGGCGGGCCGCAAGTCGGGCACGCCCGGCTACCGCAAGGCCGCCGAATACGTGGCCGCCGAGATGGAAAAAGCCGGGCTGAAGCCGGGCGGCGCGAACGGCACGTGGTTCCAGGAAGTCCCGTTCAAGAGCTGGTCGGATTTCGAGCAGCCGATCCGCCTCGAGATCGTCGCGCCGGCGCGCCGCGTCTATTTCGCCGGGCGCGGCCGCGACTTCACGCCCGTCGGCGGCACCGGCTCGGGCGTCGTCAAGGGCGGGCTCGTCTTCGCCGGATACGGCGTCTCCTCGGAAAAGGACGGCTGGGACGACTACGCCGGGCTCGACGTCAAAGGGCAAGATCGTCCTGCTCCTCCCCGATCTCCCCGAATCGCTCCCGGACGGAGCCAAGGCCGCCTGGACCTTCGAGAACAAGGTCAAGGCCGCCGCGGCGAAGGGCGCCCTCGGCCTCATCGAGATGGACCTCGCGACGCCCGGAGCGCCCCGCCCGGCGGGCGGCCCGCGCCAGCGCCCCGGGTTCCTCCGCCCCGGCCAGGCGCCGGAGGGCTTCGTCGTCCTGCGGGCCGGCCGCGATTTCCTCAACGACGCCTTCTATCTCGTCGGGAAGAGCTGGCGCGACCTCGTCAGCAAGACGCTCCGGCTCAAGAAGTCCTTCACGCTCGACCTCGGCGTCGAGGTCGAGATGGAGGCCCACTTCGTCGCCGGCGAGCGGACGGCCCCGAACGTCATCGGCATCCTGCCCGGCACCGATCCCAAGCTCAAGAACGAGGCCCTGGTCATGGGCGGCCACCTCGACCACCTCGGCGTCGGCGTCGACGGCTGGGTCTACCCCGGGGCCGACGACAACGCCGGCTCGGCCGCGGTCATCCTCGAAACGGCGCGGGCCCTCGTCGCGGCCGGGTTCAAGCCGGCCCGGACGGTCGTCTTCTGCGCCTGGGCCGGAGAGGAGCTGGGGCTCCAGGGCTCGCGCTACTACACCGAGCATCCGGTGATACCCCTCGACAGGACCGCCCTCTACATGAACATCGACATGGTCGGGACGGGCGACGCGGACCTTCTCGTCGGCGGCATGACCGAGTTCGCCGAGCTCTACGAGACCGTCAAGCGGGCCCTCGACCCGGCGACGGTCGCCAGGCTCAAGCCCCGGCCGAACTACCGCGGCTCCGACCACACCTCGTTCTGGGCCAAGAACGTCCCGGCCATCAGCCTGAGGACGGGCGAGGTCCTGACCGAGAAGCTCGACGACGAGCACCCCGAATACCACATGCCGGGCGACGGCCCGGGGATGATCGACCCCGAGCTCCTGCGCGAGGCCAGCCAGTATCACTGCGACGTCATCGCCCACCTGGCGACGACGCGCGAGAACCTGCTCGACCCCGTCCACCGGACGCTCTTCCTGCACCGCGACGCGAGCGTCGTCGACATGCACTGCGACACGATCTCGCGTGTTCTTGCCGGCGAGGACCTGACGAAGGACCTGCCGAAGGGCCACATCGACCTCCCCAAGCTCGGGCGCGGCGCGCGTCGACCTCGAGGTCTTCGCCTGCTTCGCCCCGCCGCCCGCGGACGAGGCCGCGAAGGGCCGGTCCGCCAACGGCGTCTTCGCCCAGATCCAGGCCGTCCGCGAGCTCGTCGCCAAGAACCCGGACAAGCTCGCCCTCGTGCTCACGTCCCAGGACGCGGCGACGGCCCGCAACGAGAAAACGGGCGTCCTCATCGGCATCGAGGGCGGCTACGCCATCGAGAACGACCTGGCCCTGCTGCGGGAATTCCACCGGGCCGGCGTGCGCCTGATGACGCTCACCCACTGGACGGCGACCGATTGGGCCGACGCCTCCGGCGATCCCAAGCCCGTCCACGGCGGCCTGACCGAGTTCGGCGAGAAGGTCGTCGCCGAGATGAACGCGCTGGGCATGATCGTCGACGTCTCCCACGCCGCGGACGACACCTTCTGGGACGTCCTGCGCGTCTCGAAGGCCCCGGTCGTCGCCTCGCACTCCTGCTGCCGGGCCCTGGCCGCCCACCACCGCAACATGAGCGACGAGATGCTCAAGGCCCTGGCCGAGAAGAACGGGGTCATCGGCATCAACTTCTGGCCGGGCTTCCTCCAGGACGGCTACGACGCGAAGCAGACGGCGATCTTCGAGAAGACGGCCGCCGATCACGGCCTGCCCGCCGACCGGGCGGCCATCTTCACGGCCGATCCGGCCGTGCGGGACAAGTTCTACGCCGATTTCCGCGGGCGCTGGGCCGGGATCAAGAAGACGCTCCCGCCGGTCGACGTCCGGACGGTCGTCGACCACATCGACCACGTCGTCAAGGTCACGGGCGACTGCGATCACGTCGGCCTGGGCTCCGACTTCGACGGCTTGAGCGAAGTCGCCGCCGGCCTCGACAACGCCGGCCTCCTGCCGGAGATCACCAAGGAGCTCGTCCGCCGCGGCTACAAGCCCGACGACATCCGCAAGATCCTCGGCGGCAACTTTTTAAGGATCTTCCGCGGGGTCGGACCAAACCAAAACTAAGAAAATAAAAGAATTAAGACTGAAATGTGTGAAAAAAAGCGGCGATTTTCGATGTTTTTAGGCCCAAAAATCGCGAAAAAGTGCTATCTTAATTGGCTATGACCGACCCGAAAGAACTGCCCGCCGACGACGATCCGATGGCCTACGAGGCCCCGACGATCCTCGACCGGGGCCGCCACCGCATCTCGCGCCGCGACATCGATCCCGACTGCCTCAAGGTCCTCTACCGGCTGAACACCAACGGCTATACCGGCTACCTCGTCGGCGGCGCAGTCCGCGACCTCCTCCTCGGCCGCAGGCCGGCCGACTTCGACGTCAGCACGAACGCCCACCCCAACCAGATCAAGAAGCTCTTCCGCAACGCCTTCCTCATCGGCCGCCGCTTCCGCCTGGCCCACGTCCGCTTCCAGGACGGCAAGATCATCGAGGTCTCGACCTTCCGCCGCAAGCTCAGCGAAGAGGAGCTCGCCGCCGAACGCGAGGAGGAGGCCGAGCGCGCCCGCGAAAAGGAACGCGCGGCGGAGGCCGGAGAGAACCCCCGGGAAGACCAACCCGAAGAGGCCGTCCACGACGAGGGACCGGATGCCCGGGACGCGCAAGATGCGCCCATCGAGGACCGGGACGTTCCGCCCGCTCCCGCCCGCGCCGGGCTCGCCGCACCCCCCGGGCCCCCGTCAACGCCGCGGCCGCCCCCCGATCAAGCCCATCGCCTACGGCACGCCCCGCGAGGACGCCTTCCGCCGCGACCTGACCATCAACGCCCTCTTCTACGACATCGCCACTTACTCGGTCATCGACTACGTCGGCGGCCTCGAAGACCTCGCGGCCCGCCGCGTCCGCATCATCGGCGACCCGGACACGAGCTACACCGAGGACCCGGTCCGCATCTGGCGCGTCCTGCGCCACTCGTCGCGGCTCGGGTTCGCCATCGAACCGCGCACGGCCGAGGCCATCGCCCGGCACCGCGACGCCCTCGCCGCCTGCCCCGGCGCCCGGCTCTACGAGGAGCTCAACAAGGACATCAAGTCCGGGCACGCCCGCGACTTCTTCCAGAGCGCCCGCGCGCACGGCGTCCTGTCGCGCTTCCTCGGCGACGTCGGCGAGTCCTACGAAGCGTCGGACGAAAGCGCCGACCGGGCCGCGGCCCTCCTCGGCGTCCTCGACGCCTCCGTCAACTCCGGCGGCGCCCCCCCGGCCGAGGTGATGTACGGCCTGCTGCTCTGGCCCTGGGCCGAGCCCCTGCTCGCCGAGGTCCACGGCGACAAGCCCCAGGTCCTCTACGAGGCCTTCCGCGCCTCACACGCGTCGGCCACGGTGCCCAAGGCCGTCCTCCTCGAGACCGTCCACACGCTGGTCATCGCCGACCACATGGTCCAGGCGCTCGTCGACGGCAAGATGCGCTGGGCCCTCAAGGAGCGCCCCCGCTATCCCGAGGCCTCGCGCCTCACCTCCGTCCTCGTCGAGGGGACGTTCGGCAGCTGCGACGACCCGTTCGCGGTGATCTATCAGAACCGCTTCGGCACCCGGCCGCGGTCCAAGCCGCACCGCTACCGCCGGCGCAAGAAACCGGGACCGTCCGTCCCGCCGCCGCCGCAATCCTGATCGGGAGGAGACAGAACATGGCCGACACGCACGCGAGAACGCTGACCCTCGGCGGCTGGAAGATCCGCCGCGTCCTGAGCTTCGTCGCCGGGGCGGGCATGATCGCCGCCTCGGTCATGACCATCGACCACTTCTTCAAGGCCAACTATCCCAAGACCATCTTCGCCGGCTCGTTCTGCGACGTCAGCGCCTTCTTCAACTGCGACAGCTCGGCCTTCTCCGAGATCTCGCAGGTCCTGGGCATCCCGCTCGGCTTCTTCGGCCTGTTCATGGGCGCCCTGATCGTGCTCGGCACGATCTTCCCGTCCGAGGCCTTCGAGCGGACCAACAAATCGCTCTCCCTTCTGAACGTCCTCGGCGTCGTCGCGCTCTTCCTCTACTCCGTCCTCCACCTCGGCAGCCTGTGCCTGCTCTGCTCGGGCTTCTACCTCTTCTCGATCATGAACTTCATCCTGTTCGCGCTCTACGGCATCGACCACGAGCCGAAGAACCCCTTCAAGCGCTGGGTCCGGCCGTCGCTCAAGCTCCTCGTCGTCTTCGCCGTCATCGCCGCGGCCGGCGCCTACGGCATGATCGAGTACCACGACGCCCGCAAGGCCGCCCAGACGGGCACGGCCGTCAACATCGTCAAGCAGTTCTACGAGCTGCCCAAGGTCGCCTCGCCCTCGTTCCTCTCGCCCTACTGGTCGGTCAAGTCGACCGATAAGTTCGAGGACGCGGCCATCCAAGTCATTGAATTCACGGATTTTGTCTGCCCCGACTGCCTCTACCTCAGCCAGCAGCTGGAGAAGCTCAAGAAGGAGTTCGCCGGCAAGATCAACGTCGCCATCCAGTTCTTCCCGCTCGAAGGCCTCTGCAACGAGGTCGTCCCGGAGAAGGCCAACCTCCACCCCGGCGCGTGCGAGATGACCTACATCGCGGCCGGGAACCCGGAGCGCTTCGCCGAGATGCACGACGAGATCTGGGCCAAATTCGCCTCCCGCAAAGACCCGGCCTGGCGCGCCGCCTTCGCCAAAAAGTACGGCGCCGAGGGCGCGCCGAACGACCCGGCCGTGCGCGAGCTCGTCAAGAGGATCATCGACACGGGCGCCGAGTACGAGAAGACCTCCGACAAGTTCTCGCACGGCATCCGCTCGACGCCGACCATGATCATCAACAACCGGATGATCATCGGGACGCTCCCCTACGAGCACCTCAAGGCCATCTTCCAGGCCCTGGTCGAGGAGCACGAGGGCGGCCCGAAGAAGTTCATCGAGAACTGGGTCGCCCCGGCCCGCAAGAAGAAATAGCTCAGAGCCAGAGCGAAGCGGCGGCGGGGACCGCGGCCCGGTCGACGAGCGTGATCGCGTCCTTCACGCAGGCGCTCCGGCAGATGCCGCACCCGTAGCACCTGACGGCGTCGACCTCGGCCTTCTCTTTCTTCTTCCGCGGCTTGAACGCCTCGAAGGAACAGAGCTTGACGCATTGGCCGCAGCCGCTGCACTTGTCCGCGTCGACGCGGGCCACGTACTCGCCCCGGAAAAAGACCGGCGTCTTGTGCCCCACCGTCGTCTTCATGGCGTAGCAGGACGGGAGCGAGCAGTTGCAGATGCCCGCCAGGAACGGCGTGACGAACGTCCAGACCGTGTGGCAGTTGCCTTCCGCTTCGCTCTCCCGGATGCGGGCCAGCGCGTCGGTCTTCGACATCGTTTCGAGCCCGGCCGTGTGCGGCCCGACGAGGTAGGACGCGTCGATCTCGCCCAGCAGCTTGGCGATCCCGCCGCCGTCCGGCTCCATGCTGACGCCGAAGCAGTAGCGCTGCTCCTTCCCGGCCGACACGTGCCGGCAGATGCAGGCCAGCCGCACGACCGAAGTCGTCAGGGCCAGGATCCGCTCGATGTCCTCGATCGGCACGACCTGGCCGAAGTGGTTGACCTGCTGCCTGGCCGTGATCTTTTTCCGCAGGCCCCTCCACAGGAAATCGGGCATCACATCGAGCGCCGCGAGCGCCCTGTTCCCGCTGGCCAGATGCCCCGGGTTCTCGAAAAACCCGGTGATGAACTGCCGCCGCCGCAGATCGCTCATCAGATCCTCGGCGTAGTTATTGGCGTTGAGATACCACTTCTTCCCCTCGCCGTGCCGATGGCAGAACTCGCACATCTCCCCCCTCCTCCCTTCGCCTCAGGTCTTTTTTTTCAGCTCGACGGCGGACGACAGCGCGAACCAGCGCTCCGCCTGGGCGCTGACGAAGCCGACCATCCGGTCGCCCTCGATCTTCAGCCGGAACTGGAGGACGTGCGGGGCGCGGGCCGCGTCGCCGGTCTTGATCGATCCGTAGCACACGCCCCCGAGGACGCCGCGCTCGAGCCGCGCGTTGTTGAGCAGCGTCTCCAGGGCGTCCCGGACCCGGACGCGGACGTCGCCGTCCGGTTCGAAGACGAGCTCGAGCGGCATCTCGCCCTCGTACGTCCTGATGCGCCCCTCCCACGTCCCGAGCAGGACCTTGGGCGCCGTGAACTTGGACGGCGCGGGGGGCGCGGCCTTCGGCCTGGCCTTCATCGCCGCGGCGTAGCGGGGCAGGACGGCGGCCAGGATGTCGTCGTCGAGGGTGTAGACGCCCGCGGCGCGGCCGTTGGCCAGGACGCAGACGGCGATGTCCTCGGCCGGCACGAGCTTGAGCTCGGTGCTGACGCCCGGCATGCCGCCCGTGTGCGACACGGTCCGGAAGCCGTGGTCGTCCGTGTCCACGCGCCAGCCGATGCAGTAGGCCGCCTCCGGCGCGGTCGAGGCCTTCCGGTCCGTCATCGCGGCCAGGAGCCCGGCGCTCAGATCGGGCTTCCGCCCGTCCAACGCGTCGCCGAGATGGAACATGCCGAAGCGGACGAGATCGCGGGCGCTGGCGTAGGCGGCCGAACCGCCGGGGTGGTCGAACTCGTAGAACGGGACCGGCCGGCCTTCCTCGTAACGCTCGGCGGCCCCCGCGATCCCGAGCGCCGGCCCAACCTCGATCGAAGAGCGGTCCATGCCGAGGGGCGCGAAGATCTCCTCGCGCACGAACTCGGCGTAGCTCCGGCCCGAGACGCGGGCGATGATATCGTCGATGATGCCGTAGCCCAGGTTCGAATACTGGTAGACCTCGCCCGGCCCGAAGACGCAGATGCCGTAGCGCCGGACGGTCTCGGCCATGGCCGGGCGCCGGGCCGGCTCGCCGGCATAGAAGAACTGGTAGTGCAGGGGCAGCCCGGCGCTGTGGTTGAGGACGTGGCGGACCGTCACCGGCGCCGCGCCCGGATCGAGCGGCGTGAGCCGGCCGCCGCCGAGGTACGCGTCGACCGGGCTGTCGAGCTTGACCAGGCCCCGGCCGACGAGGACCATCAGGCCCGTGGCCGTGATCGGCTTGGTGATCGAGGCCAGCGAATACGGCGTGTCCGGCGTGGCTTCGATCCGCTTTTCGACATCGGCCCAGCCGAACGATTCCGTCCAGACGATCTTGCCCTTGCGGGCCAGGGCGACGGAAACGGACGGCACGCCCGAATCCTTCATCAGGGCCGCGATCTTCTCCCGGACCGGCCCGAAGTCGGGCGATCCGTCACGCGCCGGGACGGGGGACGGCGAGCCCTGGCCCAAGCCGTCGAGGCTGCCGGAATGACCGCGGCGATGCCGAACGCGGCGACCAGAACGACCAGGACGATCGGAATGAGAGCGGTGCCGTGTTTCATGCCTGCCTGCTCCTCGTCGGGTGACTCCCCCACTCTCCCACGGACGCTCAGGTCCCCGCATCTTCGAGTATAAGAGAATTCGCGCCGATTGAAAACCGAAAAATGGGGCGAAATTCCCCGAGAGATCGAAAATCCGTGAAAACTACTTGACAAGCCGTGTCGCATACACTATAGTATGTTACACGACATAGTGAGATACACATCATGACAGACCAAAAGCCCGACATCGGCAGCCTCGAAACGGAGATGAACCGGGGCTTCCTCCACATCCTCGTCCTGGCCCTGCTCGAAACGGACATGTACGGCTATTCGATGGTCAAGCACATCGAGGGGCTGGGCTACAGGGTCGAGGAGAACACGCTCTATCCCCTGCTCCGCCGGCTCGAGAAGAACGGCTGGATCGCGTCGAAGTGGGACCTCTCCGAGGACAGGCCCCGCAAGTTCTACGGCATCACCGCCGCGGGCCGCGCCCTGCGCGCCTCGCTTCTCGAGGTCTGGCGGAACCAGGACCGCGTCCTCGAATCGATCGTCAAGGAGATCCCGAATGTCTGACAAGCTCGAAGCCTATCTCGAAGAGATCAGCCACTTCCTCAGCGGCCGCGCCGAACGCGAGGAGATCCTGTCGGAGATCCGCAGCCACATCGCGGAAAAGGCCGCCGAGGGCCCCGGCGAGTTCACGGACGCCGCGATCGAACGGGCCATCGCCGCCTTCGGCCCGGCCCGCAAGGTCGCCGAGCGGTACGCTCGACGACCGGCCCATCATCGCCCCGGCCTACAAGCGCTACCTCGTCCGCTACACGTCGCTCCTGTTCGCCATCCACGCCGCGCTGACCGTCATCGGCCGTCGTCTTCAAGAAGGACTTCTTCATCTTCCCCTTCCTGTTCCTGCCCAAGCTCGGCGTCGTCGACGCCCTGATGTACCTGCCGGCGGCCTTCCTGACCGACCTCGGCCTCGTCGCGCTCGTCCTCTACTTCGTCACCCAGAGCGGCAAGGACGTCAAGCTCCCCTGGCCGAAATTCGGCGTCGACCTCGACGAGGTCAAGCCGCCGAAGAAGGGGTTCTGGACGAGCCGCATCCCGACGGCGATCGGGGCCGTCGTCATGCTGGCCGTCACCGACTTCGCGCTCTACCTCTTCGCCCGGCACGGCACCATCTTCTTCGTCAACCTGGACTGGCGCGATCCGCGCCCGCTCTTCACGCCCGGCGCCGGACGCTACATCTCGATCGTCGTCATCGCCGGATTCGCCGCCTCGACCATGGCTCTCCTCGTCAAGCTGCTCACGCGCTCGCGCTGGGTCGACGTCGTCTCGAACGTCATCTCGCTCGGCCTGATCGGCCTGCTCCTCCGCCAGCCCATCGACGGCCTCTTCGCCGTCCGCATCCCCGAGCGGGCCATGACCAGCATCAAGTACAGCGTCAAGTTCGCCCTGCTCTTCATCGCCCTGATGACCGCCATCGAGCTCATCAAGCATCTCGTCGTCATCGGCCGCCGGGAGCTGAGGTCGAAATAGGGGGCGAAAATGGGGGACATGATACCTATTTCCGATTTTTTTCCGGGCCCTGCGAAGGAATAAATGGGAAACGGGTATCATGTCCCCCATTTTCTCCCCATTTTCGTCTGACCGCTCCGTTTTGACAAGACCCGGGACGATCCCTGTCCGATAGAACTATCCCCTCCCGCAGCGGTGAGCGGTACCGTCGCGTCAGGGCGTCAGGTCCTCGTGGGAGAGCAGGAGCTTCGCCTGGATGGGCACTCCGTACGGGCAAGAGGCCTCGCAGTACCCGGCGCAACCCGCGCACTCCGTCGCGTCGCGTCCTCCGCCGGCGAGAGCGGCGTAGAGGCCCATGGCCTCCTTCTGCCGCCCCTTCGCCGCGAAGTAATACTCGTAGCGCATGATGGTGTTGACGGGAACGCCCCGGGGGCAGGACGCCTCGCAGAGGCCGCAGGCGTGGCGGCAGTAAGAATCGCCGTAGGCCTCGCGGCAGTCGGCGAGGGCGGACTCGTCCGCGATCTCCAGCTTCTGGCCCGACAGCCGCACGAACGCCTCGAGCGCCTCGAAGCTGTTGATGCTCGGACAGACGGTGTGGACGCCGGGATGGCCGAGGCAGAACTTGACGGCCGCATCGCGGACCTTGTCCGCGCCCGAGAGGCCGTGCTTGTTCAGGAAGGCCTCGGTCACGGCCGTCCGCTCGGCCGCCCTCTGCTCGAGCTTCGCGACCGCCTCCGGCAGCGCCTTCCCGTCTTTCTTGTAGCGCTCGGCGGCGGCGGCGAGGCTTTCCCGCTCGCTCTGGACGATCAATCCCGGATCCGTCTTCATCAGGGTGACGCCCATGTCCTTGGCCGCGCAGGCCTTGAGGATCCTCTCGCCCGCCTCCCGCTGGAGGAAGTTGTACACGAACAGCACGATGTCGAAGCGCCCGTCCTCGGCCGCGGCCATCACCACCCGGTCCATGGGGTCGTCGAGGGGACCGAAAAGGCTGAGGTCGGCGCCGTGATTCGAGAGGCCCGAGAATCGGACCTTGCCCTCCGCCTTGAGCTCGGCGATGAGCTCATGGTAGGGCTCGTACTTGATCTGGGCCAGGGTGCACATGTGGATCATCAGGCAATCGGCGTGGTCGGTCCCCATGCGCTCGAGGCACTTCATGTACCGGTCCCGGAGCCCCTCCTTCGTGACCTGCTTGTTGAAGCTGATGTTGAGCTTGGTCGTGATGAAGAAGGAGTCGCGGGGATGCGTCTCGAGGACGCGGCCGATCGTCCGCTCCGAGCCGCCGCGCTCGTAGTGCTCGGCCGTGTCGATGTAATTGATCCCGGCGTCGAGGGCCGCCCGGAGCACGTTGTCGTTGCTGAGGGGCCCGCCGCCGACGGAGATGTCGGACACCTTGAAGCCCGTCCGGCCGAGGCGCCGGTACTCCCGGATCTTGAGAGGCGGTCTGGCCGGCGTCGCCGCCCGCGAGGCCGTTCCGGAAGCCGGGTCCCCGGCCCCTTCCTTGGCCCTCAGCCCGGCCGCCGCGGCCGCCGCCAGCGACGCGCCCAGGAATCCCCGTCTCGAGATGTTCTTCGCCGCCTTGTCGTTCATCGCGCTCATCCCGGATCCTTTCCCGTCATTCGATACGTTCGGCAGATGATATCAAAAACGCGGGTTCCCGGAAAGCGGGACGGGATGAGAATATTCCGGGCCGCCGATCGTCTCCATGGATGACAGGAGGCCTTGACAGCTATGCATGATAATGCCATATCTATGCATATGAGAACGACACTTATCATCGACGACCAACTCCTCGCCAGAGCGTCCGAGCTCACGGGGGTCAAGGAGAAAACGGCCCTCGTCCGCATGGGGCTCGAATACCTGATCGCCCGAGAGAGCGCCAAAAGATTGGCCAAGCTCGGCGGGACCGAAAAGGACCTCAAGCCCATCCCCCGGCGGAAAAGCAACTGGTAAGAGATGGTCCTTGTCGACACCTCGGTCTGGATAGACCATCTCCGGAAAGGGAATCCGCGGCTCGAGGCCTTGCTGGGCGAGGGCGAGGTTTTGTGCCATCCCTTCGTCATCGGCGAACTGGCCTGCGGACATATCGTCAACAGGCGCCAGATCCTGGCCTTCCTGAATTCGCTGCCCCAGGTCGTGGCGGCCGACCATGACGAAGTGATGCGCCTGATCGACGCCAATCAACTCATGGGGACGGGAATCGGTTACCTGGATGCTCACCTCCTGGCATCCGCTCGTCTGTCGTCAGTTCCCATCTGGACGTTCGACGTGTCCCTCAGCAAGACCTCAGCGAAACTGTTGGGGGCCTATACCCAATAAGTTGCCCCCGATAAATTGACGCTTGCACGGGGCTGTGGAAGAATGGTCCCGTCGAACCGATCTCGAGGCAAACGACCATGAAGTTCCGCGCGGCTCTCGCTATCCTGAGCATTGCGACCGGCCTGATCGGCACCGCGCTCGTCGCTCTCCCCTCTCCCGCCGCGCCGGCCGCATCGTTCTGCTCGCCTTTCCCCCACCCTACGGGCCCCACCTCCCAATCAACCGCCGCCGCCACGCCCGAGGCCCTGGCCCTCGTCGAGGCCATATCCCGGCGCATCGCCTCCTACCCCGAGCTCGGGTCCTGGCAGGCCCGGGCCCTCTCGACGACATCCCGCATGACCGCCGAGTGGAAACCGAAGAGCACGGTCCGATCGGAGAAGATCGTCTCCGTGGAACGCGGCCTCTGGTCCGAGGAGATCCTGAACGCGACCGAGACGGAGGACGGCCGAACCCGCGACGTCACCGCGAAGCTGCGGGAGGAAGCCCGCGAGCGGGCCGAAAAGCAGCGCCGCGCATCGGAGCAGGAGCGCAACGACGAACAGCGCCGCCGCGGCCGCCGCAGCCTGGACATCGCCCGCGATGAGATCCTCCCGTTCGGTCCGGACAAGCGCGCCGGCTACGACTTCACCCTCGAGGGCCCTTCCACGCTCGACGGCACGCCCGTCATCGTCCTCCGATCCCGCTCACACGTCCGCTCCCAAGAGAAGTTCGAAGGCCTCTACTTCGTCGATCCGGCGACCCACGACGTCGTCAGGGCCGAGCTGACCATCGCCAAAAAGCCGGGCCCTCTCAAGCGCATGGAGATGGAGGTCGACTTCGCGGTGCTGCCCGGGGGTCACCAGGTGATGAAAAAGGCCGTCATGCGCATCCACGTCGGCCTCATCGTCAAGAATATCCGCATCGAAGCCGTCGAGACCTACAGCGACCACGTCCTCCGCTAAATGGGGGACATGATACCTATTTCCTATTTTCCCTGAACCCTCAACAGCCGGCCTGGAGCGATGGGACTTCTGCCCCGTCGAATAAATAGGAAATGGATATCATGTCCCCCATTTTTGACACAGCCCAGGGCCCTATGGAAGAATATTGGGAATGAAGCGGACCGCCCGCCGGCTCCCCTCCCGCCCTGACCCTCGCCGCCGCGCCTCTCGGCCGCCGCCCTCCTGCTCCTCTCGTCCTCCCCCCTGCCGGCCGCGACATCGACCTTCTCGCTCGGCGGCCTCCTCACGGGCCAAACCACGGCCCACTTCGACGGCCCGGTCGAACCGCTCATCTCGCTCCGGTTCATCCCCGAACTCCAATTTTCGCTCTCCCTCGGCCGCGGCCTCACCCTCGACGCCGAAGCCTCCGTCAGCGCCTCCGGTTCCGCCGATTTCCTCATCGACGCCCCCGCCGCGACCTCCGGCCACATCAAGCCCTACCGCGGCTGGATCCGCCTCTCGACCTCGCGCTTCGAGGCCCGCGCCGGGCTCCAGAAGGTCAGCTTCGGCTCGGCCACGCTCTTCCGGCCGATGATGTGGTTCGACACCATCGACCCGCGCGACCCGCTCCAGCTCACCGACGGCGTCTACGCCCTGCTCCTGCGCTACTACACCCGCGGCAACGCCAACTTCTGGGCCTGGGCCATGCTGCGGCAACGACGATCCGCGCGGCTTCGACCTGGCCCCGCCCGACAAGCGCTCCCCCGAGTTCGGCGGCCGCGTCCAGGTCCCCTTCTTCAAGGGCGAGCTCGCCGCGACCTACCATCGCCGCAAGGCCGCGGTCGACGCTCTCGTCCCCGTCATGGACCCGGCCTCGCCTCTCCCCGTCCCGCCCGTGCCCGAGGACCGCTTCGGCCTCGACGGCAAGTGGGACCTCGGCGTCGGCTTCTGGCTCGAGGGCACCCTCGTCCACCAGCGGACCCCGCTCCTCCCCCTGCCCTATCAGCTCGCCCTCAACACGGGCCTCGACTACACCTTCGGCCTGGGCAACGGGCTGACGGTCCTGGCCGAGCACTTCAAGCTCGAATCGAGCGCCCGGGCCCTCGCCCGCGGCACGTCCTTGAGCTTTTCCGGCCTCCTCCTCCGCTATCCCCTCGGCCTCCTCGACGAGCTCGACGGGATCTTCTACTACGACTGGAAGAACCGCGCCGTCTACCGCTTCCTGACCTGGAAACGGACCTCCAACGCCCTCTCGTTCAGCGCCAGCCTCTTCTGGAACCCCGAGGAGCTCCGGATCTTCCCGGGACAGCCCGGCACGTCCTCCTTCGCGGGGAAGGGCTTCCAGCTCCTCCTCGGCTATTACTTCTAGGACCGACAGCGAGGCCCCATGACGAACGAACCGCTCATCGTCACGAAAGACCTGAAGAAGATCTACGCCATGGGCCCGCACCGGCTCGAGGCCCTGGCCGGCATCACGCTCTCCTTCGACCGGGGCGAGTTCGCCGGTCTCGTCGGCCCGAGCGGCTCCGGCAAGACGACCCTGCTCAACATCCTCGGCTCGCTCGACACCCCCTCCGAAGGCAGCGCCGTGGTCATGGGCCGGGCCATCGAGACCCTCACCCACAAGGAAGCCGCCCGCCTGCGCAACCGCCACATCGGCTTCATCTTCCAGACCTTCAACCTCCTGCCCGTCTACACCGTCTACGAGAACGTCGAGTTCGCCCTGCTCCTCGTCGGCGACCCGCCCGCCGTCCGCCGCCGCAAGGTCATGGCCGCCCTCGACTGGGTCCGCCTGGCCGACCGGGCCAAGTCCAAGCCGGCCCAGCTCTCCGGCGGCCAGTCGCAGCGCGTGGCCATCGCCCGGGCCGTCGTCAAGGAGCCCGACATCGTTCTCGCCGACGAGCCCACGGCCAACCTCGACGCCGAGAACTCGCACAACGTCCTCCAGACGATGGAGCGCCTCAACCGCGACCTCGGCACGACCTTCCTCTTCGCCACCCACGATCCCAAGGTCATGCAGTACCTCCGCCGCAAGATCACGCTCGTCGACGGCCGCGTCGCCTCCGACGAACGAACGGGAGGCCGCCCGTGACCATCCTCAAACTCGCCCTCAAGAACCTTCTCGGCGCAGGCCTCCGCACCTGGCTCAACGTCTTCGTCCTGTCCCTCTCGTTCGTCCTCATCATCTTCAGCCAGGGCCTGCTCGAAGGGATGAACAAGCAGGCCGAGGAGGCCATGATCGCCTCCGAGATCGGCGGCGGCCATCTCCAGCACCCGGCCTACGACCCGTACGACCCGCTGACCCTCACCGACGCCCACGGCCCCGTCCCGGCGCCCCTCGCGGCCCTGGCCGCCTCCGGCAAGGCCGCGCCGGTCCTCGTCGTCCAGGGCACGATCTATCCCGGCGGCCGGCTGTTCACGGTCCGCGTCAAGGGCATCGATCCGGGCCAGACCGCGGTCAACCTCCCGACGTCCGTCCTCGCCGCCCCCCTCGCCGGCGACGAGATCCCCGTCCTCATCGGCGAGCGCATGGCCAAGATGACGGGCCTCGCCAAAGGCGACACGTTCACGCTCCAGTGGCGCGACGCCCGCGGCACCTTCGACGCCCGCGACGCGACCGTCGTCGAGATCATGAAGACCTCGGTCCAGACGATCGACTCGGGCCAGATCTGGGTGCCGCTCGCCCGGCTCCGCGACATGACCGGCCTTCCCGGCGAGGCGACGTTCGCCGTCCTGGCGCAGGGCGCCTCCGCCTCGCGCCCGCCGCATCGCTCCCCTCCGCTGCCGAAGCCGGCGGCTGGGTCCTCCGCACCCAGGACGACTTCCTGGCCGACATCCGGGCCATGGTCGAATCGAAGACCGCCGGCAGCTCCATCCTCTACGCCATCTTCCTGGCCCTGGCCATGCTGGCCATCTTCGACACCCAGGTCCTGTCGATCTTCCACCGGCGCCGCGAGATGGGCACGCTCATGGCCCTGGGCTTCACCCGGACGAAGGTCATCGGGCTCTTCACCCTCGAGGGCATGCTCAACGGCGTCCTGGCCGCGCTCGTCGCGGCCGCCTACGGCATCCCGCTCCTCTCCTGGATGGCCCGCACCGGCTGGGCCCTGCCCGGCAACACCGACAGCTACGGCTTCGCCATCGGCGAGAGGCTCTTCCCCTCCTACAGCCTGGCCCTCGTCGCCGGGACGACGCTCCTCGTCCTGCTGACGACCACTGTCGTCTCGTTCCTGCCGACGCGCCGGATCGCCAAGCTCAAGCCGACCGACGCGCTGAGGGGGCGCCTGACATGATCCGCTTCCTCCTCAAAGGCCTGCTCCGCGACCGCTCCCGGAGCCTCCTGCCGTTCGCCACGGTCGTCCTGGGCTCGATGCTGACCGTCGTCGGCTTCAGCTGGCTCAACGGGACCATCTCGACCATCGTCGAGGCCAGCGCCAACTTCTCGGCCGGCCACGTCAAGGTCATGTCCCGGGCCTACGCCGACGAGGCCGATCAGGCCCCCAACGACCTGGCCCTCGACGGCATCGCGTCGCTTCTCGCGGAACTCCGCCGCGACCGCCCCGCGCTCGTCTGGACGCCGCGCATCAGGTTCGGCGGGCTCATCGACATCCCCGACGACAAGGGCGAGACCCGGGCCCAGGGACCGGCCGCGGGCCTGGCCGTCGACCTGCGCTCGCCCGAAAGCCCGGAGCGCCGGCTCCTCAACCTGGACAAGGCCGTCGTCCGCGGCCGCCTGCCCGAACACCCCGGCGAGATCCTCGTCAGCGACGCCTTCGCCGCGCGCCTCGGCATCGGTCCGGGCTCGACGGCGACCTTCATCGGCGCGACCATGTACGGCGGCATGGCCGTCCGCAACTTCACCGTCTCCGGCACCCTGCGCTTCGGCATCGCGGCCATGGACCGGGGCGCCGTGCTGGCCGACATCGCCGACGTCCGCGACGCCCTCGACATGGAGGACGCGGCCGGCGAGGTGCTGGGCTTCTACCGGGACGCCCTCTACCGGAAGAAGGAGGCCGCCGCCCTGGCCGCCGCGTTCAACGCGGATCGCCGCACGGACCGCCGCGGGGACCGGCCCGAGGACGCGAACGCCGGCGAATTCGCCCCGGTGATGGTCACGCTCCACGAGCAGTCCGGGCTGGGCCAGACCCTCGATTTCGCCTCGGCCGTCTACACGCTCATGCTCGTTCTTTTCATCCTGGTCATGTCCATCGTCCTGTGGAACGCCGGGCTCATGGCCAGCCTGCGCCGCTACGGCGAGTTCGGCATCCGCCTGGCCCTCGGCGAGGACCACGGCCGGCTCTACCGGTCGCTCATCGCCGAGGGGGCGATCGTCGGCCTCCTCGGATCGGCCGTCGGGACGGCCCTCGGGCTCGCCGTGTCCTACTATCTCCAGGCCAAGGGCCTCAATATCGGCGCGATGCTCAAGAACGCCTCGATGATGATCACCGACGTCCTGAGGGCCCGGGTGACGACGACGAGCTACCTCATCGGGTTCGTGCCGGGCCTCGCCGCGACCTTCCTCGGCAAGGCCGTGTCGGGCCTCGGGATCTACAAACGGCAGACCTCCCGGCTGGCCAAGGAGTTCGAAGCATGAAGAAACGCATCGTGTTGCTGCTATTGGCGCTCGCCGCGATCGGCCCGGCCTTTCTCCCCGCCCAGGAGCCGGACGGCGAGGCCATCCTGCGCCGGGTCGACGAGAACATGGGCTCGGACAACAAGATCACGACGAGCACGATGACCATCCACGGCCGGCGCGGCTCGCGCAGCGTCCGGTCGAAGTCGTGGATCAGGGGCCGGACCCAGTCCTTCACCGAGTACCTCGATCCGCCCCGCGAGAAGGGCACCAAGATGCTCAAGCTCGAGGGCCAGCTCTGGACCTACTCGCCGTCGTCGGACCGGACCATCCTCATCTCCGGCCACATGCTCCGCCAGCCGGTCATGGGCTCGGACCTGTCCTACGAGGACATGATGGAGGACCCGCGCCTCGCCGTGCTCTACACGGCGACGATCGCCGGCCGGGAGGACTACGAGGGGCGGCCGTGCTGGGTCCTCGACCTCGCCTCGCGCGGCGAGGAGATCGCCTATTTCCGGCGCAAGATCTGGGTCGACAGCGAGCGCTTCGTCGTCCTGCGGGAGGAGCGCTTCGCCAAGAGCGGCAAGCTGCTCAAGACGACCGAGGTCGGGAGCGTCGAGCGGCAGGGCGGGCGCTACGTCCCGACGCGCATCGTCTTCAAGGACGCCCTGAAAGAGGGCGGGGGGACCGAGTTCGTCCTCGAATCGATCGAGTTCGACGCCGCCATCCCCGACCACGTCTTCACCAAGGCCTCACTCCGCTGAAGACAGCGTGAGCCAGGCCTGCCACCACGCGGCGACGACGTCGGCGCTGCCGTACCAGCGGCGGTTCCCTCCCAGGCAGTAGTGATGGACGCCCTCGAGAACGAGGGGATGCGATCCCTCGAGGAGGGCCGATTCGACCGGCACCGTGCCGTCGCCCCAAAGGCCGCCGTCGCCGCAGAGGGCCTTGTATCCGCTGTGGGAGGCCCGCTCCCGGGCCGAACCGCCCGGGTCGCCCCGGACGGCCTTGCCGGCGACCGAGAGGTATGTCACTTCGGGCGCAAAGCAAGCGCCGGGGTAGAGCGCCTGGACGCGGCGCCTCATCGGCGAGCCCCGCCTGGCCTGGTGCGGGCTCCCGAGCGTGATCAGGCCGCGGACGCGGCGTTTGCCGTCGTAGACGTGCCGCCGGAAGGGATCCGGCGCCAGGTAGAGCCGGCCCAGCATCCCGCCGGAGCTGTGGCCGACGAGAACGACCTTCTCCGCGCCCGTCGTCTCGAGGACGCTCTCGACCGTCCGTTCGATCTTGGCCAGGATGCGCGCCCAGCCCGAGGCGAAGACGCTCATCCCCCAGTCCCCGACCGTCACCGGGACGACGCGCACGGTTTCGTTCCCCAGCGACCGCAGGGTCCGGTGCATCTCCCGGAAGCGCCCTGGGGTCAGCAGGAAGCCGGGGACGACGACGACGGGATCAGAGGGCATCCGCCGGTCCCCCGCCCTTTTTCTTGATCAGCCCGAGCTTGCGGCCCATCTTGAGCAGGCCGCGGCCCATGCCCGAAAGCTCGATGACGGCGGCCGGGTCGTCCCACTTCTCCTCGCGCTTGATCCTCTCGTAATTCCGGATCTCCGGAAGCATGGCGATGACGAAGAGGACGTTGACGACGACGGCGTAGATCACGTAGGCCCAGTTGTGCGTCCGCAGGAAGACCCAGGGGATGATGAGCAGCACCCCGGCCATGTACGCGGCGAGGACGTCCCTCAGGACGACGAGCCCGAGCAGCATCCCGCCGATCGAGCAGACCAGCACCCCGATCCAGTCGATGACGAGCAGCCCGCCGTAGATGGCCGAGATGCCGCGCCCGCCCTTGAAGCGGTGGTAGACGGGCCAGATGTGCCCGGCGACCCCGGCCGCCGCCGCGACCAGGAAATAGGGCTCGGCCGGCCAGATCTTCCTGAGGACGACCGCCGGGACGACGATCTTGAGCATGTCCAGGACGTAGGTCAGGAAGCCCCATTTGGACCCGAGGTGGTGGGAGACCCAGGAGGCGCTGACCGTGCCCAGGGCGAGCTTCTTGTCGCTTCCCTCCAGGCCGACCTCGAACGTGTCGGTGATCTTCGTCCCCGGCGCGACGAGGCGGGTGACGAGCCGGGCCATCGAGACGGAGCCGACGAGATATCCGGCCGCGGCGAGCGCCGATACGATGAGCGGATCCATGCGCGCCTCCTTATAGGCCTTCTTCGGGATGCAGGAAGACCCGGCCGGCCGCGCCGTCGACCGTGACGGTCTGCCCCTCGCGGATGAGGCGCGTCGCGTCCCGGACGCTGACGACGGCCGGGATGCCGAACTCCCGGGCGATGATCGACGTGTGCGACAGCTGGCCGCCCGTCTCGGCGACGATGCCGCCCGCGCCGGCCAGCACGGGCGTCCAGCCGATGTCCGTGAACGGAACGACGAGGACGTCCTCGCGCGTGAGCGGGCGGCCGTCGCAGGCCGGGTCGCGGACGATCCGGGCCCGGCCGCGGAAGACGCCCGCGCTGCCGCATATCCCGGGGAGCGAGGCGAGGCCCGCGGCCGTCGACGGCGGGCGCCGGAGCGGGCCGCTCCGGATGTCGCCGCAGACCGTCTCGGGCGGATCGATCGCGGCGTCGGCGGCGAGCTCGGCCCTGCGCTCCGCGATCTTGGCGGCGGCGGCCGCCGCGGCCGCGGCGGCTCGCGCGGGCTCCGAGACGACCTCCCGGAGCTCGTCCGCATAGAGGTAGAAGACGTCGTCCGGGCGCTCGAAGACGCCCCGGTCGACGAGCTTCCGGCCCAACGCGAGGGCGCAGCGCCTCATCAGGTAGGAGCATTCGCTCATCAGCAGGCTGACCCGCTCGCGCCAGTCGATGAAACGGACCGTCGACCGGTGGAGGCGGTCGAAGACGCGGCGCCCGAGAGGACCGAGCCCGGAGCGGACGAGACCGAGGACCTCGTCGCGGTGGACCTCGGCGGCGTTCGCCGCCGGCGCCTCGGGGGCCGAGGCCAGCCGGGCCACGGTCTTCCAGACGAGCCGCGGATCCTCGATCCAGGGCACCTCGGAGAAATCGCTGCCGTTGGCGCTCAGGTAGCCGAAGCGGTCCATGAACCGGTCGAACCCGGCGAGAAGCCGCCGGCCCGGTTCGGACCCGGCCAGGTCGGCGGCCGGGCGGAGGCGCCTTCCTCCGCAAGCCTTCGCGAGGAGCGAAGGATCGACCGCCCGGGCCGTCGCGGCGAGCTCCCGCATCGCCAGGAAGGGGGCCAGCCCGCTGCTTTTCCCGTAGCCCTTGACGGCGTCGCCGGAGCGGGCCCCGGGGCCGCCCGTTGGCGATCATCCGCCCGAGGAGCCGGTTCCGGATGGCCATGTTCATCGAGACGGAGATGATCGTCCGCTGCGAATCGGCGTGGAGCGCGTTCAGGCGGTCGAGCGTCCCGAGAAGCCCGTCCGCGCTCTCGGCGGCCCAATCCTTCCTCCGGAACTCATCCATCTTCCGGTCCTGGGCGACAATGAACGGCTCCACCCCGCGGGCCATCCGCAGGATCCGCAGGGCCAGACCGGACGAGGCGGAGGAAAGCGGGGACCATCCGGGGCCGCAGCGGGATCCGCTTCCGCTCGGCCGTCTCGTCGCGGGAGAGCGTCTCGAAGTAATTGACGGGAAAACCGATCCTGGCGAAGGACTCCCCGACCAGGGTCATGTCGGTGTAGGCCCGCGAATGGATCCTGACGATGAGCCGGGTGTGATCGAGGTCGCGGGCCTTGAGGACGCCGGCGAAGGCCGGGGCCAGGACGTTCTTGACCATGCTGCGGTATTTCGTGGACCAGACGAGCGGCCGGACGAGCCCCGGGGCCATCTCGGAGACGAGCCGGCGCGAGTAGACGCGGCGCCCCGCGAGCGATGCGATCGGCCGGGATTGGAGGATCCGGAAGCCGTCCGCGTCCCGGGACCACTCGATGTCCTGGGGGGAAGCGGACGTCGCGGCGATGGCCCGGACGAGCTTCGCCAGGGCGCGGACATCGGCCTCGGCGAGAAGCGGGCCGGACGGGAGCGCGGGATCGACCTCGGCGAGGTCGCCGCGCGCATCGAGACGATAGCGGTCCGGCCGGACGCGGCCCCGGACGAGGTCCTCGCCCAGGCCGGCGACGGCCTCGACGACGACATCGTTCTGGCCGGTGAGGGGGTCGGCGCTGAAGGCGACGCCCGAAACCTCGGAGCGGACCATGGACTGGACGACGACGGCGAGCGACAGGGCGGACAGCGGGGCGGACGGATGGAGACGGGCGGGGCCTGGAGGCCGGCCGGGTTTGCCTCATGTAGGCCCAGAGGCGGTCGCCATAAGCCGAAGCCAGGACGCGCCGGACGGCGTCGATGAGGGCGGGCTCGCCGTCGACGCCGAGAACGGTGTCGAGCTGGCCGGCGAAGGAGGCCGCGCCGGAGTCCTCGCCGACGAGCGAAGAGCGCACGGCGACGGGACCCGCGCCGAGGCGGCGGTAGGCGGCGAGGACGGAGCGGCGCAGGCGGTCGGGCATCGTCCAGCCGAGGCAGGCGCGGCGGGCCGCTTCGAGGGCGGCCGGATCGGGATCGAGAGTCGGGGCCGAGAACAAGATCGGGGGAGCCGGCCCGCGCGGCGGCCTGCGACAAGGGCTCGCGGAAGGCCGCCGTCGTGATGACGAACCCGGCCGGGACAGGGAATCCGGACTTCAGGAGGCGGGCCAGGCCGGCCCCCTTCCCCCCGGCGATGCGCGCATCACGGGCCCTGCGGCTCGAGAGGGGGACGACGAACCCCGGCATGCGTTACCCTTCCTTCTCCCGCTGAAAATCGGCGCCCTATCAGTAGCAAAAGGCCGGGGGCAAGTCAATCCAGAATAATGGGGGACATGATACCTATTTCCTATTTTTCCGGGCCTGCGAAGGAATAATGGGAAACGGTATCATGTCCCCCATTTTCAGTAGTTCGCGTCGTCGGCGGCGATCGAGGAATCCAGGTAGTAGGCGGTGGCCCGGGCCACGGTGAAGACGACGAAGACCGTGAGCAGGATGGCCAGCGCGATGAGGGCGAAGGCCTTGGCGCTCGAGACCTTCTTGGCCAATCCCTGGGGCGCGAGCACGTCCCAGAGCGTCTTCCCGATGAAGCCGATCATGATCATCAGCCCGAGGAAGAGCCGGTAGCTCGTGATCTTGCCGGCGCCCGCGTCCCTGGCGTCGATGCGGAAATAGGGCGACACGAGCCAGAGGGCGAAGAGGAGGACCAGGGCGGTCACGGCGACGGCCAGGACCTTCTTGGGATCGAGTTGAAGTTTCACCGTCTGTTCCTCCCTAGCCGTTTAGACGGCGAGAAGGCGAAAACCTTCCCATATCCAAATCGGGGACACAATACTAATTTCCGAATTAATCGGACCAGCGTGCCCCGAAATTCGGAAATTAGTATTTGTCCCCTTCACAGCCCGGCGTACTTCTCCAGCCTCTCCGCGTACTTGTGCTCCTCGCGCCGCAGGATCTCGGCGAAGCGGGACTCTCCCCTCAGCTTGTCGTAGAAATAGTCGCGCCTGTTGTTGAGGTACGGGAAGAAATAGGCGTAGTCGTGGACCTCGTCGAAGGCGTGGCCGATGGCGTACTCGATGTCGTCGATGGCCTCGTCCTTCATGCCCAGCGCCGCGTAGACGCGCGAGGCGTAGAAGGTCCCCCGGACCGCGAGGCCCTTGGCCCGGACCGGCGCGAGGGCCTCCAGGGCGGCCTTCCGGTCCCCTCTCCCCGCCGCGAGCAGGGCCCGGACCGTCCCGACCAGGACGTTCCCCGGCGCGAAGGTCTCGGCCATGGCCAGCTCGGCGGCCGCGGCGTCGTTCCGCCGCATCAAGGTGAGAACGCGGGCCCGGTGGCAGCGCGAACGGAAGTCGGTCGGCTCGAGCTCGATCATCTTGTCGTAGTCGGCCAGCGCCGATTCGTAGAATCCCATCTGCTCGTAGGACCAGGCCCGGAACCAGAACACGTCGGCCGTCGCCCCGCCCGCCTTGATGACCCGGGTGAAATACTCGACGCTCCGCTCCAGGACGCCGATGCTCTGCAGGAACGCCCCGACGTCGGTCAGGACGTAGAGGCTGGCCGGGTCGATCTCGACGGCCTTCTTGAGGTAGGCGTAAGCCTGGTCGTTGTCCTGCTTGAAGAACTGGGCCCAGGCGACGCCGACGTTGGTCTCGGCCCGGTCCGGGGCGATCTCGTAGGCGCGCTCGTAGTTCTCGTTCATCAGCCGCAGCGTCTCCGGGTCCCGGCCCTCGTAGACGAACCGCATCTGGTAGGCGTCGCCGAGCCCGAGGTAGGCCAGGGCGCATCCGGGATCGGCTTCGCGCGCCTGATCGAACAGGCCGATGACCTTCTCGAGGTCGGCCGGCGCCAGGCTCAAGACGTATTTCCTCTCGATGGCCCGGGCCGACTCGTAGAAGCGCGTCGCCTGGACCGAGCAGGCCATGAGCGCGTCGGGACCGGACGAGGTCGGGACGCCGAAAGCGCGGCGGACGCCGTCGGCCAGCCGGTCCTCCATCACGGGCAACTCGGCCTCCGTCCCCGGGATGTGGTCCGTCCGGAGCGGTGCGGCCGAAGCCGGCGCCCCGGCCTGGCGGAGCTCGTAGTCGAGGCGGAGCTTCGGGCCGGCCCGGGTGACGTAGCCGACGAGGAGCCAGCCGGCGCCGGTCCGCGCGGAGACGGAGGCCAGGTCGTCGGGCGTGAGCGGCGCCCCCGGCTCGAGTCCGAGCTTGCGCACGGCGTCGGCGACGACGTCGAAGCTGAACACGGTCAGGTGCTCGTGGCTCCGCTGGAGATCGCGGATGAGGTGGTCGGGGATGGCCTCGCGGAGATAGTTCAGGCCGTCGTCGCCCGTCCCGTTGACGAAGGGCAGGACCGCGACGGCGGGAAGGCTGCCGGTCGGGACATAGTGGGGGCGGCCGTTGTACTGAGCGTGCGCCAACCGAGGACGCCGATGGTGAGGAAGGCGACCAGGGTCGCGGCGACGTACCAGCGGCGGAGGAACTCGAGCGAGGGCGGGAGGCGGAGGGAGCGAAGAGTGTCGAGAAGACCGGGACGCGGGCCTGATGAAGCGGCAGCGGAGCGGGCGGGGGGAGCGCCGGGGCGGCGGGAGTGGGGTCATGGGCGGGCGCGTTCTCGCCGTCGCGCTCGTGGAGCTTCATCTCCAGCCAGCGGTCGATCTCGTCCTTGTAGGCCATGACGCGGGCCTTGGGAGAACCGTTGAGGCGATGGACCGGGAGGCCGAGATGCTCCTCCCAGCGGCGGCAGGTGCGCACGTCCCGGCCGAGGTAGGCAGAGATGTCCTTCCAGGATTGGAGAACTTCGCGCGCAGTCATCGAACTTCCCCTGAGGGGGAGATACGGCTTTTGCTGTTGCCTGATCATAACTTAGTCATAAAAAAGGGGTTTGTCAAGGGCTTGCGGTTTGAGGACGGGGAGGTTATATATGGGGGGATCGCGGGCCGGCCGGGAAATATTTCGAGCCCGCACGCCAGGAGGTCCCATGAAAGCACCGTTCGGGAGACGCGCTCTTCCCGCCATCAAGACCGTCGTGGCCGCAGGGCTGATCCTCGCGATAGTCGGCCCGGTCGCGGCGGCGGCCGACGAGAAGACCGACAGGGTCGACAAGCTGTTCGCGGCGTGGGACAAGACGACGAGCCCGGGCGCGGCGCTGGCGGTCATCAAGGACGGACGAGATCGTCTACGAGCGCGGCTACGGCATGGCCAAGATCGAGGACGGCATCGTCAACACGCCGGACAAGGTCTTCGACATCGGCTCGGTCTCGAAGCAGTTCACGGCGGCGTGCGTGGCTTTTCTCGTGCGCGAAGGCAAGGTCGGGCTCGACGACGACATCCGCAAGTACCTGCCGGAGATGCCCGCCTACGGGAAACCGGTGACGGTGCGCCACCTGCTTCACCACACGAGCGGGCTTCGCGACTACAACGCCCTCCTCAGCCTGGCCGGGTTCAGGCCCGAGTCGGACTCCCCCACCGTCGAGGAATCGCTCGAGATCGTGCGGCGGCAGAAAAAGCTCAACTACGCTCCCGGCGAGGAGTACTCGTACACGAACACGGGCTACTTCCTGTTGAGCCAGATCGTCGAGCGGGCGAGCGGGATGTCGCTCAACGCCTTCGCCCGGGAGAGGATCTTCGGGCCGCTGGGGATGTCGCAGACGCTCATCCAGGACGACCACACCCAGATCATCGGGGACCGGGCGACGGGATACACGCGGGGCGAGAAGGGCTTCGCCATCTCCATGAGCAACTGGGACGAGACGGGCGACGGCAACGTCTACACGACCGTGCGGGACCTGGCCAAATGGGACCAGGCGTTCTATACGGGCGCGGCGCTGGGGAAGGACCTGGTGGAGATGATGCAGACGACGGGCACGCTCAATTCGGGGAAGAAGATCGACTATGCCTGGGGCCTCGTCGTCACCGAGTACAAGGGTCTCAAGGTCGTCGAGCACGGCGGGGCGTGGGTGGGATTCAGGGCGGCGCTGGTGAGGTTTCCGGAACAGAGGTTTTCGGCGATCGTGCTGGCCAATCTGGACGCGATGGACCCGGCCGGGCTGGCTTTCAAAGTGGCGGATATCTATTTAGCGGGACAGATGAAGGAGCCGGCGAAGGAGGAGGCGGGGAAGACGGGGGTTGGCGCGGCGGAGGGCGGGGCGGGAGCGCGGCGCAGGGGGAGGCGCAGGAGGGGGCGCAGGCCGGGGCGGAGGGCGCGGCGATCACCGTCACGAAGGCGGAGATGAAGGCCCTCGTCGGCAACTGGCAGGACGACCGGTTCGGCCTGTGGCTGACTGTGACGTTCCAGGACGAAAAGCTCTACGCGGGGCTGAACGGCAGGAAATACATCCTGGCGCCGGTGGGGCCGGGGAAATATGTGGTGCCGGGGAACGCGGCGGGGATCGCGATCGAATTCGCGGGAGCGGAGAAGGGCAGGCCGGCGACGGCGCACATGACCGTGGGCCAAAGCCAGGAGTTCCGTTTCGACGAAGGCGGCCGAGGTCAAGGCGCTGTGGGCGGCCGATCTGGCGGCCTGCGCGGGGACCTATGTCAGCGAGGAGCTGCTCGATGCCAAGTACAGGCTGAGCGTTGAGGAGGGCGGCCTCGTGCTCAAGACCCGCGCCGTCGCCCGGGCCGAGCTCAGGCCGATGGCCCCGGACAAGTTCACGGTCCCGGGTTACGGCATGAACGTCGAATTCGTGCGCGGGAGGAACGGAGCGGTGACCGGCTTCACGGTCAGCGTGGGAAGAGCGGCGGGGATCGAGTTCAGCAAGGATGCCCGCTGAAATACAGCTACTTTTTGCCCTCGGCCTGTTTTCCTTCCAACAGGAGGCGGATCTGGTGCAACTGCATCGCGATCGAGAAGACGAGCGCGACGACGGCCCATTCGAGGAGGTCCTGGGGAGTATAGGGTTTAATTAAGCTCGATCCGAGGAGATTGGCGATCTTTTCGATCGCTGCGACGACCAGAATGGCGAAGGCCCCATAGAAGAAGACCCGCCGGACAAGAGGTTCGAGATTTTTCACGATTTTCACCCCTTTCTTAAAGATAGATACATTTGCTACCGGAAGGAATTCCCTTCTTTCCGATCCTGCTGATGTTACTTAAATAATAGGTCCCGAGGAACGGAATGTCCAGGGGATTCTTTAGGCTAATTTCGCTCGATGCGTTACCTCTTGAGAATCGCATTCTAACGGAATATAAATGAGTGGGTTTCCACAGATAGACCTTTTTTGGAGATAAAAAATGGCTTCTATCACGATGCTCGGGACAGGACTCATCGGGACGTTCTACACGCAGACGCTGCATGGGCTGAGGAGCCGCGACCGGGTGGTCAATGTCTACTCGCGGTCGGCGGAGAGGGCGCGGGTGTTCGCGGCGGAGCATGGGATCCCGCGCTGGTCGTCGGATCTGCGGGAAGCCGTGCGCGATCCGGAATCGGAGATAGTCGTCGTGGGGCTGCCGAATAACGTCCATCGCGAGGCCGTCGAGCTCGCGGCCAAGGCCGGGAAAGCCATCCTCTGCACCAAGCCGCTCGGCCGGACTGCCGCGGAAGCCCTGAAGATGCTCCGGGCCGTGGAGAAGGCCGGGGTCTTCGCCGGCTACCTCGAGGACCTCGTCTATACGCCGAAGACGCTCAAAGCCCTCGCCTCGACGAGAAAGGGCGCGATGGGTCGCATTCTCTGGACGCGCTCGCGCGAAACCCACCCCGGGCCGCACAGCGCCTGGTTCTGGGACCCGGAGCAGTCGGGCGGCGGCGCGATCATCGACATGGGCTGTCACTGCATCGAGATCGGACGCAATTTCATCGGCAAGGACAAGCGGCCGCTCCGGGTCTTCTGCTGGGGCGCGACCCAGGTCCATCCGATCGAGGCCGAGGACCACGCCATCGGGCTCGTCGAGTACGAGGGGGGCGCGGTCAGCCAGTTCGAAGTGAGCTGGACGTTTCGGGGCGGCATGGATCTGCGCGACGAGGTCAGCGGGACGGAAGGAACGATCCGCCTCGATCACTTCCTGCGCACCGGCTTCGAGATGTTCACGGCCGCGGGCGAAGGCGGTTATGTCGCCGAGAAGGCCGAGGGACAGACGGGTTGGCTCTTTCCGGTCGGCGACGAGGCCCACGAGCTCGGCTACGTCCACATGTTCCAGGATATGCTGGACGCGCGGGAAGTCCGGGCGGGCGCCCATGGAGACCTTCTACGACGGATACATCGTCAACGCCATCGTCGATGCCTGCTATAGATCGATGAAATCGGGCCGCTGGGAGCCGGTGAAGGCCGCGTTTAAGGCCCCTGGGAGGCCCCAGGAGGGGAAAACCAGGGTGGATACAGGGGGTCGGCCAGGGCGGGCCGCGAAAAGGCCGTCTGCTGGGGCCGGAATGTCGCAGTGATCAAGACCGAGCGCCTTCCCGACGGCCGCGTCAAACGCATCCTCAAGGACAAGGCCACCGGCCGCATCGTCGAGAAGATCTCATGAATTGAGAGGACTGTCATGATGAAGATCAAAACGTTGTTCTCATTCGCCCTGATCGCGGCCATCTTTCTGTCCGTCCCGCTCCCCGCTCAGGACATGCCCGGCTGGGCCGGCTCATCGATCGACACGGCCAAAGCTCCGGCTCTTCGCCGCACGGCGGGCCAAGCTCATGGATATCCACAAGGACGGCGTCATCGTCATCCCGTCGCAATTCAAGGGCCGCAACGGCGCCATGACCGACAATCTCAACTTCGTCTACCTCACCGGGCTCAAGAGGCCCGACGCGACGCTCGTCCTCGATCCCGGCGGCAGCCCACGCGAAACCATCTTCCGGCGCATGCGGCCGGAGGCCCTCCGGAGTGCGCGGGACGACGGGCTTGGCCGGCAGATCGGGCGATCCCGAAGGGCTGGCCCCGGTGAGCCAGGCCGCGGCCGGTCCAGCCCCGGCCAGGAGCCCGCCGCCCCCGACCCGGGGATCGTCGAGAAGCCGAACACCCAGCTCTCGACCACGCTTCTCGGTCTCGTCCGGTCCGGCCGCGCCGAACGCGTCTATCTCCCCTTCTCCGACTTCGATTTCTTGACCCGGACGTTCAGCACGATGGGTGCCGTCAGTCCCTTCTGGCCCAATCCGATTCGCTCGTCAACGTCGATCCGACCCTCTCCGAGCTGCGCCTCACCAAGGATGCCGACGAGATCGCCGCCCTGCGCGAAGCCGTCGACCTCACGGCCGAGGCCCTGAACGAGGCCTTCCGGGCCGCCGAGCCGAAGATGCGCGAGGTCGATCTGGCCGCGATCCTCCGCTACGCTTTCGACAGGCGCGAAACCGAAGACTCGTTCCTCCAGGCCGCGTCCGGGCCGAACTCGACCAACGTCCACTTCGGGGCGACCTCCCGGCCGCTCGCGGCCGGCGACCTCGTCGTCTTCGATGTCGGCTGCTGGGTCCGCGGCTATACATCGGACATCAGCCGGACGATTCCCGCCTCGGGCCGCTTCACGAGGGAGCAGCGGGAGATCTACGCGCTGGTGCTCGAAGCCGAGAAGGAAGGCATCCGCCGGCTCGTCCCCGGCGCCACGTTCAAGGCCGCCCAGACCGCGGCCGAGGACGTCCTCATGGCCGGGCTCGAGAAGCTCGGGCTGGTCACAGACATCAAGAGCGCCTGGCAACGGCGCCTCTACATCCAGCACGGCTTCGGCCACGGCATCGGCCTCGACGTCCACGACGTTTGGAACTGGCACAGTCCCCGCCTCGACAAGGTCGTCATGGCCCAGGGGATGGTCATGACCATGGAGCCGGGTCTGTATTTCCCCGAGGGAAGGCTTCGAGGCGTTCCTGAGGCGGCTTGAAGGGCAAGGTTCCCGAGGCCGAGATCGCGGCTTTCCGGGAGAAGGTCGGCCCCGTCTACAAGAAGTACGCGGGGATCGGCGTCCGCATCGAGGACGACGTGTTGATCACCGGCACGGGGAACGAGATCCTATCGGGCCGCGTCCCCAAAGAGGTCGCGGACATCGAGAAGCTGATGCGGGAGAAGAGCCCGTTCAACCTGATGAAATAGGCGGATGAGGTGCTCCAGGCGGCTTTCTGGCCTGAAGCGCGTAAAGAAAACCAGCCGTTCTGACCGATCCGGCGCCTATCTGGCCGGGGCGATATTGATCATCGCCCGGAGCGCCCGGAACCCTTCGATGTAGTCGGCGGCGGTGAAGGCCAGCGTCCTGGCGTCGATCCTCTTCGCTCCCGGGATCATCGCGCCCATGTCGGCCTGGGCGGAGACGTGATAGGTGAGCTCGAAATCGTACGGAGAGGCGAGCTTGTAGGGCTTGATGCGAGGCAGCTTGCCGAGCGCCTCTTTGACCCCGGCCGTGATCAGCCGGCGGGCCTCGTCCATGGGCACGAGCTTGGCCGCCAGCCGGCCTTGGGCCTCCTTGACGGCCACCGTCACGACATCCTTGCCCAGGATCTCCCCGGCCTGCCGGCACACGGCCGTGTCGCCGCTGACGAGAACGACCGGCACCCCGTAATAGCCCGCGATCGCGGCGTTGAGTCCGAGCTCGGGCATCTCGATGCCGTTGACCTTGACGGAACGGACGACGGAGCTCGAGATGGTGTGGTCGAGGATGGCGTTCTCCGTCCCCGCCTTGGCGTGGTAGCCGATGAAAAGGCAGGCCGCGAAGGACGAGTCGATGCCCTGCATCATCGACAGCGGCTTGGGCGAGCCGCTGATGAGGATGGCTCGAGGATGGAGGTCGTCGGGATCGATGTTGCGCATGGAGCCATGGGAATCGTTGACGACGACTTCCGTGGCCCCGGCGGCGAGGGCGCCTTCGACCGCGGCGTTGACGTCCTGGGCCATCCATTTCCGGCCGTCGGCATACTCCGCCGTGCCGGACGAGACTTGATCGCTGTGGACGATGCCCGAGATGCCCTCCATGTCGACGGAGATATAGATCTTCAGGCCGGCTTTTTGCTGGTCTGCGGCCAAGGCAAAACAGATCGAAAGCATCAAGATCAAACCTAATGCGAGGTGTGTTCTTTTCATTGCGACCTCCCTGCCAACTCGATTTTCTGTTTTTGGGCCTAAAAACATCGAAAATCGCCGCTTTATTTCACACATTTCGGTCTTAATTCGTTTGTTTTCTTAGTGTTGATCTGGTCCGACCCCGGAATAAGGGGCTTTGCGGCCGGGGCAGCGCTCCCGGTCGCAGAGCTGGCAGGAGACGAATCCCTCCTCGGACGGGAAGAGAATGCCCGAGATCGACTTACGCGGGAGCATGAGCATGCTATCGGTCAGGCGCACGCCGACGAGGCGCTCCGTATCTCCGAAGATCGAGAAGAGCTTGGTCTGCTCGGTGATGGGCCAGTCCTCGAGCGAGCCGGGGCTCATGTTGGAGAGCGGCCCAAGACTGTAGCGCGCCTCCAGCTGCCCGCTGAGCCAGTCGGCCGCCTGTTCGAGGGCGTAGATTGGCCATCTCCTCGAGGTAGTACTGCTTCAGGAGATCGCCCTGAGCGGCGGCCGCGCGTTCGAGCTCCGGCCCGACCGTGATGATGTACGGGAAGACCTTGTTGACCCCATCGAGGTTGGCCCTCAAGACGGCGCTTTGAAAGGTTACGCCAGCGACCTCGACCGTCCCCTCCCCTTTCGCCCCGATGTAGGCAACGTCGTAAATGGCCCGCGGCCGATGAGCCCCTGGGCGAGGCCGATCAGTTCGTCCAAGGCTGTCGAATCCCGCCCGCACCGGATCGAACCGCAGGCGCGCGGAGATCTCCGTCGGCGTCGTAAGCTCACGGGGTATCGTGCCGATCGTTTCCATCGGACGCCTATCATACCAAAAATCAGCGGACAGATCAAGCGTCCGGTCTCGATCCCACGGCAGTCCAGTCGGTCCGAGCGTCCGCATCTCATTAGAGCTAAGCCGCTCCGGGGCATGAGTCCGGCCACGCCCTTGACTTGTCCCGGGGGCAATGCTATCACTTTGGAATCCCTCGACCGAAAAGGGGTATCTCACCAGGAGGCGGATCGTGGCCTTTTCCAAAGATGTCCTCAAGATCGACTGCGCGGCCGAAGCCGGAGGATCAGTCGCCTTCATCCGCGAGCAGGTCCGGTCGATGCACCGGCAAGGGAATCGTCATCGGCTTGAGCGGCGGCGTGGATTCCGCGCTGTCCGCGGCCCTGTCCGTCGAGGCCGTCGGCAAGGACAAGGTCCTGGCCCTGTATACTCCCGGACAAGGAATCGAGCCCGCAAAGCGCCGAATTCGCCACGAAGCAGGCCGCAGCCGCTCGGCATCGAGGCCATCACCGTCGACATCACTCCGGTCTTGGAGGCCTTCGGGACATACGAGAAACGGGACGCCGTCGCCAAGGCGATCGATCCCGAGTTCGGCGAAGGCCACAAGCTGAAGATCACACTGCCCGCGGATATCCTGAACAGGGACGGTTATAACTTTTTCACGTTGACGACGATCGACCCCCTGGGCCAGCGCCAAAACGACCCGCTCAACAACGACCAGGCCCAGGGCATCATCGCGGCGACGTGCACCAAGCACAGGACCCGCATGATGGCCCAGTACTATTACGCCGAGAAGCTCAACGACCTCGTCTGCGGGACGACCAACAGGAGCGAGGCCGTCCAGGGACTGTTCGTCAAGTACGGCGACGGCGGCGTGGACATCGAGCCGATCGCCCATCTCTACAAGGACCAGGTCTTCCAGATGGCCGGGCATCTGGGCGTCATCCCGGAGATCATCGGCCGGGCGCCGTGCCCGGACACCTACAGCGCTCCGGTCACGGACGAGGAATGGTTCTTCCGCATGCCCTTCAAGGTGCTCGACCTCCTGCTCTACGCCTGGGAGAACAAGGTCGATCTGGCCGAGATCGCGCGGGTGATGGGACTGGGAGAGGACCAGATCAAGGGGCGTTCCGGGACTTTGCGAGCAAGTTCCAGACCACGGAACACCTGAGGCATTTCCCGCCCTCGTTACGGATGGATGGAACCGACAGCCTCCGCCAGCCGGCTCCCCAAAGAATGCGGTCGCGATTCACAAAGCGATCGTGCCCGTGATATAATCCGCCCCGAGATGAATATTCGGATATCTCGTTGGCTCAAGGAAAACGGCAAGTTGATCGTCCTCACATTCGAGATATTCTGGATCATCGTCTTCATGTGGAGCAAATTAGTGGCACGAAATCGGCCATAGTCCCTCAGTTCATTTACGTCAACTTCTAGGGACCTCGGGCTCCGCTGCGCCTCCAAGGAGTAAAAGGTTTTTTCACAATGTGGGTGGATAGCCTTAAGCTGACCCGGAACCTGCCGCTCAGAGGAAAACGGCAACCCCTCCGGGCAGGATAAATCCGGTTTTTTATGGCTGGAACGAGCGGCTAGCCAGATGTTCGGCTATATCCCCTTTGTTATCCCCTTTTCGAGATAATCAGACTCCTGTCCCCCCCGAAGATAATGGTCCTTGCCCGCCGATTGACGGAGCCGGGATAATTCTTCGGAGGCATCAGATGGCCATTGAATCGAGAAACCGGAATGGGAATACGCGGAGGTCGCTTTCGCTCCTCCTGGCGGTTATCTTTATTAGTCATCTCGTATCGGTTGATGCATCCGCCCAATCGAAAAGCCCGAGCAGCCTCCTCTCCCGCCTGACCTCGCAAAGGGAGAGCGGTCTGAAAGCATCATTCTCCTTCAGCCCCAAGTTCCCCAAACAAGGTCAGGCCGTCCAGTTTTTGGAATCCTCCTCGGGGAATCCCGCCTCTTGGACATGGGACTTCGGCGACGGAACCAGCAGCACGGAAAGGAATCCCTCCCATATCTATTCGGCCCCCGGCTTCCGTAAAGTCACGCTCACCGTCTCGACCATCTCAAACAGCAAGAAAGTGAGCCGGGCTGTAACCATTCTGCCCGATACAGCGAGCGCCACATTCGTGTTCAGCCCGACGACTCCGGGTCCGGGACAGACCGTACAGTTCGCGGATACGACTCCGGGAAGTCCAACCTCATGGCAGTGGGATTTCGGCGATGGCGGAACGAGTTCCGTCAAGAATCCTAGCTACGCCTATAGCAGGGCGGGGACATACGCGGTAACCCTGGTGTCGGGCACCAGCTCCGGCACGAAACGGGGCACCCAATCGATCACCGTCACGGCGATGTCGGTGCTGACTGCTTCCTTCAGCTATTTTACCTTCCATCCCCATAGCCAATCAATCGATCCCAATTTCACCGATACTTCGACCGGGTCCCCAACCGCTTGGTTGTGGAACTTCGGCGACGGCATGGCCAGCACGGCGCGTCATCCCATTCATTTGTACGCTACGGCCGGCTCCAAAACGGTCACACTGACCGTTACGAACGGCACAGATCAACGTCGCCACCCAGACCGTTACGGTTGGGGCTGCGCTTGCGGCCTCCTT
>CAWHBV010000023.1:0-216241 GCA_963827635.1 uncultured bacterium | reverse complement strand
TGGACGTCGTTTCTTGGCTGGGCCGTATTCGGTCAGGAGCAGGGAGCTGTCCTGGATGAGGCCGATCCCGGGCGCATAGAGCTTGTATTCCTGGCCGTGCTCGAGAGGTGTCGTTTCGGCGACCTTGAGGCAGCCGCTGAATTCCCCCGCCGGCGTCTTGAGCTTGGCGTCGAGCCCGACGATCTCGGCCCGGTCCATGGCCAAGCCGGGCGCGACTTCCTGGTAGAACCTCGCCCCGACGGCCGGCCGGTCGGGCATCATCAGCCCGAAGCGGGCCCCCTCCCGGCCCGATTCCCAGGCCCCCTCGTGGCCGACGATCCGGCCGTCCTTGTAGATGTCGACCTCCTCGCCGAAATAATAGATCCCGCGGTCCGCCGTATTGAAGGCGAAGAAGTTCCGCGAAACCTCGACCAGCCGGCCGTCCTTCGATTCCCTCTCTTCGACGATCCGGGTTTCGACGCCGTCGACCGCCCGCGTCTCTTCGAGGACGGTGATGATCAGCGCGACCTGGCCGCTCCCCTCCCGGCCCTCGAGCTTCAGCCGGTAGCCCGGCTCGAGCCGAAAAAAGGCGTTCGCGCCGACGGAGACGAAGTCCTTCTTGTCGACCGCGAACGTATCGACCCAGCCCCGCCGGGCCGGGACTTGGGCGGAGCCGATATGCCCGGGGAGGAAAGTCCCCAGGAGCAGGAGGCCCAACAGCCTGAGGGTCCCGTTCTTCATGGCCTCGTCTCAGGCTTTCTTATCGCCGGACGGGCACGAGGGCGATCTTTTCCAGGTTCATGGCGTGGTTGTTGGCGATCGACGTGATCCGGACCCGCAGCTTGTGCGGGCCCACCGGCAACAGGACCTGGCCGACGGGGAACGTGGCCGGAAAGTAGAGGCTCGGGGACGACTCCGTCTTGGCGGCCAGCTTCCGGCTGTCGATCTCGACCTCGTAGGCGGCCTGGCCGCCCCACATGCTGGCATAAGTGGCCAGGACCTCGAAGGTCCCCGGCTTGTCCGTCGTGAAGGTCCATTCGGGATAGTCGTTGACGTTCTGCCAGTTGGTCAGCATGGTCGTCCGGTAGAAGTAATCGAGGTAGGCCCGCTGTCCCATCTCGGACTGGATGTCGGCGAGATAGACCGGGAGGTCGATCCGGCCGTCCTTGCCGGCGCCGATCGTCCAGGGCTCGACGACAGGGGGGCCCTGCAGCTCGACGACGACGACCGTCGCGGCGGGATCCCGCTCCCGGTCCGGCAGCGTGATGACGACGTCCTGGCCTGAGCGCTTGACCGTCAGGGGCCGGCCGGGGCCCGTCAGGAGGGCGGCCTTTTTCACCTCCGTCCGGAGTCCCGGCAGGACGATCCGGCCGTCCGCGGGCCAGCCCATGACGTGGACGTAGAGCGTCGTGCCTTTGACCGTGCAGCGGCCGAAGAACGGCAGGCGCTCGAAGACGCTGGCCGTCGTGCCGTAGACGGCCTCGCCGTTGGTCTTCAGCCAGGCGCCCATCTCCCGGAGCCGGGCGACGAATTCGGCCTGAATGCGGCCGTCGGGCTGAGGGCCGATGTTGAGCAGGAGATTCCCGCCCTTGCTGACGATCTCGATGAGCTGGCGGATGAGCTGGGTCGCGCTGTGGAATTCCGTTTCGTAGCGGTTGTAGCCCCAGCCGTTCCAATTCATTGTGGTGCAGGCTTCCCAGAGGCGGGGCGAGCCGTCCGGGTTCCGGACGCCCGTGGCCGGGACGTAGTTCTCGGGCGTGCCGAAGTCGCCGAAGCCGGGCTCGCGCCGCCACAGCCGGTCGTTGATGAGGAGCGTCGGCTTCATCTCGAGCAGCATCTTGCCGATGGCGAAGGCCCGCTGCTCCTCGTTCGAGTGCTCCCATTCGCCGTCGAACCAGAGCACGGCGGGATCGTACTTCGCCACCAGCTCCTTGATCTGGCTCACGGCGAAGTCCATATAGCGGCCGAAGTCGGCGCCCTGGGCCGTCCGGTCCTTCTCCCAGGGCCGGCGCGGCAGGTAATCGGGGTGGTGCCAGTCCATGATGGAGTAGTAGAACCCGAGCGGGATGCCGGCCTTCTTCATCGAAACCGAGAGCGGGCCGAGGATATCCTGGCCGTACTTGGCGTGCATGATGTCGTAGTCGGTGTAGGCGCTGTCGAAGATGGCGAAGCCGTCGTGGTGCTTCGAAGTGATGACGACGTACTTGACGCCCGCCTCCTTGGCCAGCGCGGCCCATTCGTCGGGGTTGAAGCCGACCGGATCGAAATTGTCGGCGTAGTGCTGGTACTGCGCGAGCGGGATCTGGAGGAGCTGGCGGGCCCACTCCTCGCGGCCGATCATGGAGTAGACGCCCCAGTGGATGAACAGCCCGAACTTGGCGTCGCGGAACCACTGCAGGCGGTCGGGGGCCTGGGCCTGAGCCGGTCCGGGGGACGGCGCGGACTGGGCGGCGAGGCCCAGGGCGAGAAGACACAGGCCGGCGGCGGCGAGGGGACGGATTCTCATGGTCGGACCTCTCTTCGACGGATGGTCCCAAGGGTATCCCCGTCGTCCGGGACTGTCAATGCCGGGGCGCAATGAGAAAATCCCGGCCCTCCGGTCGTCGCTAAGATGAGACCATGACCCAACAGCTTCTCGCCCGGATGGCCGAGGTCGTCTTCGACCACATCGCCGCGGACCTGGCCGTCTTCCGGGTCTTCGACGCGAAAGGGAACCCGGTCTTCGAGGCGGCGAGGGAAGGCCGCGGACGGCCCGAACGGACCGGGCCGGCGAGGGAGGACGACGAAGCCCTGGTCGGCCGGGGCCTCGAGATCGGCCGGCCCGTCCTCGTCCGCGACCTCCGTCACGAACCTCTCTTCGCCGACCTCGAGCTCGACGCGAACGGGCATCGCCCCCGAAGCGTGCTCTCCTATCCCTGGACGCTGCGCGGCCGGCCGGCCGGGATCGTCCTCCTGGCCAGGAACGGCGAGGGCCGGCCCTTCGACACGGACAACATGGAATTCCTGACCCTGGCCCTGGCCCCGGTCATCTATCTCCTGAGGAATAACGGCGGCGGCATCCCGGCGGAGGCGGTCCCGCCGAAGCCCGCCGACCCGTCGGCCGCGGCGGCCTTCCTGGGCGATGCGCCCTCGGTCCGCCGCGTGCGGGCCATGATCGAGCGGGTCCGCGACACCGACGCGCCGGTCTTCATCGCCGGCGAGAGCGGCACGGGCAAGGAGCTGGCCGCGAAGACCGTCCACGAGACGGGCCGGCGCCGGGGCGGTCCGTTCGTCGCCGTCAATTGCGCCGCCATTCCGGACGCGCTTCTCGAAAGCGAGCTCTTCGGCCACGCCCGCGGCTCCTTCACCGGGGCGGTCCGGGACAAGGCCGGGCTCGTCGAGGAGGCCTCGGGCGGCACGTTCTTCCTCGACGAGATCGGCGACCTGCCGCTGGCCCTCCAATCGAAGCTCCTCCGCGTGCTCGAGGAGAAGAAGATCCGGCGGGTCGGCGAGACGAGGCCGCGGGCCGTGGACGTCCGTTTCGTCAGCGCCACGAACAAGGACCTCGACCTCGAGGTCGAGCGGGGCCGTTTCCGCCAGGACCTCTATTACCGGCTGAAGATCATCTCGATCGAGCTGCCGCCGCTGCGCGAGCGGCCGGAGGACGCGCGGCTGCTCCTCGATCATTTCCTGGACGCGTTCTCCCGGTCCATGGGGCGGGCCCGGCCCTTCGTCGCCCCGGTCGCGCTCGAAATGCTCCTTCATTACCCTTGGCCGGGCAATGTCCGCGAGCTTCAGAACGAGATCCAGCGCTCGCTGGTCATGGCCGGCGGCGGTCCGCTCATCCTCGAGGAGCACCTCTCGCCCAAGATCAATCCGGCCGGACTGACGTACTCGAGCGCGACGCACCGCTTCGCCGAGGCCAAGGCCGATTTCGAAAGGCGGTTCCTCCGCGAGGCGCTGGTCCGTTGCCGCTACCACCGGACGCGGACAGCGGCCGAGGTCGGGCTGACCCGCCAGGGGCTTTTCAAGTTGTTGAAAAAGCACGGTATAGAGGCCAGGCCGGTCGCCGGTCCTTAGAGACAGTCACGGCCGGGACTGTCCCTCTCGTCTTCCTAGACCAGCGTCAGCAGCAGCGTCAGCGTGAATAAGCCGGCCAGGGTCGTCAGGAAGATGATCTTCGTGATGAGCTCCGGGGCCGTGCCGAATTCCTGGGCCAGGGCGACGCCGAGGATGGCGCTGGGCATGCTGTTCTCGAGGATCATGGCTTGGCGGGTCAGCCCCGTCAGGCCGAGTCCCCGGGCCAGGCCGAACGAGAGGCCGGCCGCGACGACGAGGCGGAGGACCGCGGCGACCGACGCGGCCTTCCAGCTTCCCCGCAGGTTGACCGCGGCCAGCTGCATCCCCATGACCAGAAGGAGGAACGGCACGAGGGAATCGCCGATGAGCTTCAACGGATCGAAGAGGGGGGCGGGGACGGGGATCGCCAGCGCCTTGACCAGGATCCCGGCGATCAGGGCATAGAGACCGGGCATCGACCACGTCCGCTTCATCGCCGATCTGAAGTCCGCCCGCCCGCGGGCCGCCAGGTACACCCCCAGGCTCTGCATGACGATCTGCGCGGTCATGGCGTAGACGATGCCCCGCTCCAGGGCCGCCGGGCCGTAGGCGAGGAGCAGGACGGGGAAACCGAAATTGACGGCGTTGGTGAACAGGATCGAGATGTGGAAGGCCCCGGCCTCGGCCGCCGGAAGCTTGAGAAGCCGGGCGGCGACCGAAGACAGGCCCCAGAGCAGGGGGACGGAGATCAGGGTGAAGGCGACGATCCGGCCGAATTCGCCGGCCGCGAGCGTCGTCCGGGCCATGGCCGTGAAGGTCAGGCAGGGGACCAGGACGTACAGTCCCAGACGGGCCAGCATCTTGAGGTCGAAGACGAGGAAGCGGGCGGCGAGGTAGCCGACACCCACGGTGATCATGACCGGGACGATCACCCGGACGAAAATGGCGAGCAGGGTGTCCACGAGGCGCGCATTGTACGCTACTTCGGACGCGAATCCAACCCAGGGACCGCTCTTTATCCCTTGGGCGGCTTGTGCTACATTCGGGACATGGCCGAAACCAATGATGACAGCCGCGTCTTTTCGGTCGTCTGTCCCTGCTGCGGGGCGACGATCTGGCTCGACGGCGAGACGAAGTCCGTCCTGCGCTCCGAGAAGGCCAAGAAGGCCAAGGGCTCGCTCGACGACCTGCTGGTCAAGGAGCACAAGCGGCAGGGCGAGTTCGACCGCAAGTTCGATGCCACCTTCGAGCTCCAGCGCGAGAAGCACTCCCAGGCCGACGAGCTTTTCAAAAAGGCCCTCGAAAAGGCCGAACAGGGCGAAGGTGAAGAAGAAAGCTAGCTGCCGGCCTGGGTCTCGTCCTCCCGCACCCGCGGGGCCATCGTCCACTTCGTGAACCCGAACAGCGCCAGCATCGCGACCGACAGGTAGTTCATGAAGGCCCAGGGCAGGTAGGCGAAGGTCGAGACGCCCAGGGTCCCGGTGATGTAGACCCCGGCCATGCTCCAGGGGATGAGCGGCACGATGATGCCGCCGCTCTCCTCGATGATCCGGGACAGATTCTTGGCCGCCAGCTCCCTTTTTTTATAGATGGGCGCCAGGAGGTCGGCGGGGAGGATCATCGACAGGTAGGAGCTGCCGGTGATCATGGCCGAGAGGATGGCCGCCCCGATCGTCGTCAGCACCAGGCTCCAGATGTGCCTCGTGAACCGCATCACCTTGTCCAGGATGACGGCGAGACACCCGGTCTTCTGCATGATCCCGCCGTAGGCGAAAGCCGTGAAGGCGATGAGCTGGGTCTCCATCATGCTCATCATGCCGCCCTTGGCCAGGAGCTTGTCGACGAGCTCGACCCCCGTCCGTGCCGGGAGACCCGCGTTCATGGCCGTGGCCACCAGGGTGAAGGGCAGCTTCTGGACGAGGACGGCCAGCACCGCCGCGACGGCCGACGACAGGACCATGGCCGGGATGGTCGGCTTCTTGGCCGCCGCGAAATAGAAGATGACGGCCATGGGCAGGAGCAGGAGCAGGTTGAAGCGGAAGTTCGCCCGGAGAGTGGTCAGGATGAGGTCCAGCGTTTCCGAGCGGACCGAGGCCGTCCCGTACTTCCATCCGACGATGACGTAGAGGACCAGCCCGGCCAGCCAGGCGGGCACGGCCGACCACATCATGTGCTTGATGTGGTCGAACAGGTTCGAGCCGGAGATGACCGTGGCCAGGTTGGGGATGTCCGAGAGGGGCGACATCTTGTCGCCGAAATAGGCGCCGGCGACGACGGCCCCGGCCGCCGGGCCGAGCGGGATGCCGAGCCCCATGGCGATGCCGATGAAGGCGACGCCGACGGTGCCGATCGTCCCCCAGGATGTCCCCGAGGCGACGGCCACGACCGAGCAGACCAGGCAGGCCGTGGCCAGGAAGAACTTGGGCGAGATGAGCTTGAGGCCGTAGTAGATGACCATGGGGATGGTGCCGCTGGCCATCCAGGAGCCGACCAGGATGCCGACCGAGAGCATGATCAGGATGGCCGGCATGGCCCTGTGGATGCTGTCGACGATGCCCCGCTCCATGTCCTTCCACCTGAAGCCGAGGGCGAGGCCGAGCACCGCGGTGAGGGAGGCCGCGGCGACGAGGAGGACCTGGGCCTTGATCTTGTAGACGCCGTAGCCGACGCCGAGGAGGAGGGCCATGGCGACGAGGGGGATGAGCGCGACGCCGAATTTCGGCGGGCGGCCCGAGACGGGTGCGGGGGAGGGCGCTTCGGCCATCAACGATCTCCTTATTCTGGCAAGAGGGACAGCCCCGATCTTGCCCTTAAGAGGGACAGGCCCCTGCGGGGACCGTCCCTTTCCGGAACTTCCTTAGGCGCTGAACGTTCCCTTGGCCAGGAGCCGGCCGCCGGCCATCAGGCGCGTCCCCCGGGCGAGGACGTCGACCAGGCCGAGGTCGCCGTCGAGCACCAGAAGGTCGGCGTCGCGGCCCGGCTCGATCCGGCCCTTCCGGCCGAGCTGGTAGAAATCGGCCGCGTTGGTCGAGAAGATCCGGAGCGCGGTCTCCAGCGGTAGGAGGCCCCGGCGCACGACCTCCCGGAGCTTCCGCAGGAGGTCCGTCTCCGTGGCGATGGTCAGCCGGACGAGCCGTCCGTCGGCGTCGAAAACGGGCATGCTGCCGTTGCCGTCCGAGCTGGCCGTCGCGCGCGTCAGCGGCAGGCCCCGCGCCTTGAAGGCGGCGACGAGCTCCTCGAACGTGACGTCGGGGTCGCCGGAAGCGGGGTCGGGCCCGACGGTGACGTCGACCGACCCGCCCGCCGCGACCCAGTCGAGCCCCTGCTCGAACAGCCTCCGGTTGCGCGTGATGTGGGTGGGGATGACCTGGGTCACCGGGATCTCGGTCTCGCGGACGAGCCGGAAGAGGACCTCGAGCCCGCGCCGGCCGTCGCCGAGGTGGAGGTGAAGGACGCCGGCCTTGCCGCCGAGCATCCCGCCGACCCGGCACTCGGCCGCGAGCCGGGCGATCTCGTCGAAGGTCGGCTGCGAGGAGCGGTGGTCGCTCACGGCGATCTCGCCCGCCCCGATGACCTTGTCGACGAGGACGAGGTCGGAGCGGACGCTGCCGGTCAGGGTCCGGACCGGGACCTCGTAGGATCCCGAAAAGATGAACGTCGAGACGCCCTCGGCCTCGAGGGCCCGGGCCTTGGCCAGCAGCGACGTCATGTGGCGGGTGACGCCGTCGGTGCCCAGGCAGCCGATGACGGTCGTGACCCCGCTCGCGACGATGTCCTCGATCCGGATCTCCGGGGCGCGGGTGGCGGGGCCGCCTTCGCCGCCCCCGCCGAGGATATGGACGTGGGGGTCGACGAGCCCCGGGACGACGCGCCCCCCGCCGGCCTCGACGACCTCCATCTCGAACCCGCCGGCCGCCCCGCGCCCCGGCTCGACCACCGCTTCGATGACGCCGCCCGCGACGAGGATGTCCTTCCGTCCGAGCGGCTCCGGCGCGAACACCTCCCCGCCGCGAATCAGGGTCATCATGGGCGCCTCCTTGGACGGGTGACGGGCCCTAAATTAGCACGCCTGTCCGCCCTTCGCAAGCGGTCCCGGCGGGCCGGGTGTTTTGAAATCAGGCGGCGGATTGGGTAGAATAAGCCCGCGGTCATGCGTACCTACGAAGAGGAATTCGAGGCCATCCGGAAGTCCGTCGACCGGATCACGCGCCTGCTCCTGTTCCCTAAGAAGATCGACCTCCGCGGCGCCGAGAACTTCGTCCGGGAAGGCCCGGCCATCATCGTCGGGAACCACATCGGGGCCGCCAAGGACGTGTCCGTCCTCTTGCGCACGGTGCCCCGGATGATCTTTTTCGCCGGCAACAGGATGTTCTTCAACAGGCAGGAGGCCAGCGAGCTCGTCCTGCGCCACCTCCACCGTCACATGGGGAAGTTCGGCGGCTTCGTCCATCTCCTCCTCATCCCGTTCTACTCCTATATGGTCGACTTCGTCTCGGGCCACATCGCCAGGATCGGGACCATCCCCGTCGACCTCTACGGCAGCAAGCGGGACTCGATCGTGAGGTGTCAGGGCTACTTGATGAAGCGTCGGGCCGTCATCGCCCTGCAGGGACGCGGCCGCGTCCATCCCAGGGACCCGAATCCCTACGTCAAAGAATTCCGGCGCGGGGTGTCCATCATGGCCTACAACCTCTACAAAGAGGAAGGACTGGCCGTCCCCGTGACGCCCCTGTCCATCTTCGGCACGCACATCATGTGGCCGGTGCCGGCGACGATCAAAGTGAACGTCGGCCCGCCGCTTTACATCAAGGATTACTGGACCGGCGAGGAGGTTTCGACCGTCGAGGCCTTCCGGGCGGCACTCCAGCGGACCGTCACGGGCCTGCTCCGTGAGAGCCTGAGCTGGTAGGCCGCCGCTTCGCCAAGGAGGGACCGATGGGACTCGAAGGCCTGTTCATCGCCAGAGGTGAGAAGGACCTCTTCCTGCTGCCGCGCATGGCCAACCGCCACGGGCTCGTGGCCGGCGCCACGGGCACGGGGAAGACCGTCACCCTGCAGGTCATGGCCGAGCACTTCAGCCGGATCGGCGTCCCGGTCTTCATGGCCGACGTCAAGGGCGACCTGGCCGGGATCAGCCAGCCGGGCACGGCCTCGCCCAAGATCCAGGAGCGCCTCGGCCTGCTCAAGATCGTCGACCATCCCTTCGAAGGGAGCCCCGTGACCTTCTGGGACATCTTCGGCGAGCAGGGGCATCCCGTGCGGACGACCGTCTCGGACCTGGGCCCGCTGCTCCTCTCGCGCCTGCTCAATCTCAACGACGTCCAGAGCGGCGTCCTGACCCTCGTCTTCCGCATCGCCGACGACAGCGGTCTTCACCTGCTCGATTTCAAGGACCTCCGGGCCATGGCCCAGTACGCCGGCGACCACGCCGGCGAATTCGAGACGGAATACGGCCGGATCTCCACGGCCAGCATCGGGACCATCCAACGCGGCCTCATGACCCTTGACGATCAGAACGCCGACCTGTTCTTCGGCGAGCCCTCCCTGGAGCTCGAGGACCTCATGCAGACGGACCCCGCCGGCCGGGGCCAGATCAACATCCTCGCGGCCGACAAGCTGATGCTGACGCCCCGGGCCTATTCGACCTTCCTGCTCTGGCTCATGTCGGAGCTGTTCGAGCGCCTGCCCGAGGTCGGCGACCAGGACAAGCCGCGGCTCGTCTTCTTCTTCGACGAAGCCCACCTGCTGTTCGCCGACGCGCCTCAGGTCCTGCTGGAAAAGATCGAGCAGGTCGTCCGGCTCATCCGCTCCAAGGGTGTCGGGATCTATTTCGTGACCCAGAACCCGCTTGACATCCCTGACGTCATCCTCGGCCAGCTGGGCAACCGCGTCCAGCACGCCCTGCGGGCCTTCACGCCCCGGGACCAGAAGGCGGTCAGGTCGGCGGCGGAGACCTTCCGGCAGAATCCCAAGATCGACGTCGAGACGGCCATCACCCAGCTCGGCACCGGCGAGGCCCTGGTGTCGTTCCTCGACGAGAAGGGTCAGCCCGGGATCGTCGAACGGGCCTATGTCCTGCCGCCGCACGGCCGCATCGGGCCGATCGCGCCGCCGGAGCGCCAGGCGGTCATCCAGGGCTCGCTCGTCTTCGGCCACTACGAGAGGGCCGTCGACCGCGAATCCGCCTACGAGCTGCTCAAGGCCCGGGCCCAGCAGGCGGCGGCGGCGCAAGCCCAGGCTCAAGCGCAGGCTGAAGCTGAAGCCCAGGCGCGGCGAACGCCCTATGGCTATCCGCCGCCCCCGGGCCGGTCGCCCAGGCCGTATCCCGACTATCCGGTCCCGCCGCGGCGGCCGGCCGGGCGCTCCCGGGACACCTTGATGGAGGCGATGGCCAAGAGCGCGGCCCGTTCGGTCGGCAGCAGCCTCGGCCGTCAGATCCTCCGCGGCGTCCTGGGCTCGATCCTTGGCGGCAAATAAAACGGGGTCAAACCTACGGCGGGGAGCGGAGTCCCCAAAGCGGACCTGCAGAATGGCCGCGGAGCGACTCGGAGCGGACATTCTGCGAAATATCCGAAAAAAAATGCGGAGAGATTTTCGTCGGACCCCGTCTTTTGCTATAATCCCCCCCGCCTTGAGAGCCCGCACGCTCTTTCCTAATCCCCTCCGAGGACGGTGAACCATGTTCAAAGGACATCCGAAAGGCCTGTTCGTCGCCTTCTTCGCCAACATGGGCGAACGGTTCGGCTTCTACACGATGATCAGCATCTTCGTCCTGTTCATGCAGGCGAAGTACGGCATGTCCCCCGCCGCCGCGGGCTCCATGTACGCGACCTTCCTGGTCGGCGTCTACACCTTCCCCCTGCTCGGCGGTTTCCTGGCCGACCGCTTCCTCGGCTACGGCCGGACCATCAGCCTGGGCCTCATCGTCATGTTCATCGGCTATGTCCTGCTGGCCCTGCCGACGATGATGAACACCGGGTTCGCGCTCGTCGTTGTCGCCTTGATCATCGTCGCCCTGGGGACGGGCCTGTTCAAGGGCAACCTGCAGGCCGTCGTCGGCAACCTCTACGACGATCCCAAGTACGCGCCCACGCGCGACCGGGCTTTCAACATCTTCTACATGGGCATCAACATCGGGGCCATGTTCGCCCCGTCGGCGTCCATGGCCATGACCAATTGGATCATGGGCCAGGCCGGGCTCACCTATAGCGCCCGCATCCCGGCCCTGGCCAACGAGTTCCTCAAGGGCAAGCTGGCCGACGCCTCGTCGTTCCTGGCCCTGGCCCAGGGGCAGGACGGCTCGGTCACGTTGGATACTCTGGGCGCCTTCGCCACACGCTACATCAATACCCTGAGCAAGTCCTACCACCTCGGCTTCGGCGTCGCCTGCGTCAGCCTGATCATCTCCATGGCCATCTTCTGGGGCTTCCGCAAGCACTACAAGACGGCCGCTCTGACCGAGCGCCAGAAGGCCAAGTCCGAGACCCTCAAGTCCCAGGTCGTCGAGCTCACCCGCGAGCAGACCCGCGAGCGCCTGATCTGCCTCGGCCTCGTCTTCTTCGTCGTCATCTTCTTCTGGATGGCCTTCCACCAGAGCGCCGTGACCCTGACCTATTTCGCCCGGGACTACACCGTGCCCAGCGTCGGGAAGGCGACATTCCTGCTCTTCGACATGATCGGGATGCTGCCGGCTTTCCTGTCTTTGCTCGGTCTCGTCTTCCTGGTGAAAAAGGGCTCGAGCAGCCTGGCCCGCCTCCTGGGCGGGGCCTCATTCGCCGGCTTTGGCGTCCTGACCTACCTCCGCTTCGGCGGCTACGCCGCGTCGAACCCCTTCCAGCCCCAGATGTTCCAGCACTTCAACCCGTTCTTCATCGTCGTCCTGACGCCCCTCGTCGTTGCCCTCTTCGCCCGGCTCAACCGCAAGGGCCAGGAGCCCTCGGCGCCGCGCAAGATCGGCTTCGGCATGCTGACGACGGCCGCGGCCTACGCCATCCTGATCGTCGGCTCGATCGGCCTGCTGAGCCCCAAGGCCCTCGGCGGCCAGGTTGCGCCGCTCGATTCCCAAGTCACCGTCTGGTGGCTCATCTCGACCTACTTCATGCTCACCATCGCCGAGCTCTTCCTCAGCCCGATCGGCATCTCGTTCGTCTCCAAGGTCGCCCCGCCCAAGTACAAGGGCCTGATGCAGGGCGGCTGGTTCGCGGCCACGGCCGTCGGCAACTCGCTCGTCGGGGTGACCGCCTTCTTCTGGGAGCGCCTGCCGCTCTCGGTCGGTGTGGGCCATCCTGGCCGGCGCCTGCGTCCTGTCCGCCGCGTTCATCTTCTCCATCATGAAGCGGCTGGAGCGGGTGGCCAAGGCCTAGCATCGAAGCGGCGGCAGGCCGCCCGTAGAGCCATGGACGGCTCTTAAAGGAGGCAGTGATGGTCCGATCAATCCTGTCCTTGGCGATGTTGCTCTTAGCCGGCGTGATCTTGGCCTCCGCAGGACTCCCCGGCCAAACGCCTCCGACGGCGGTCCGCGTTCCCGAAGGGAATGGCCGGCCCATCCTGACCGATGGCATCTTTTCGCCGGGCGAATGGGACGACGCCTTGAAGATCCAGATCCGTCCGGATCTCCAGCTCCTCGTCAAGAAGAACGCCGGCTTCGTCTTCCTCGGCCTGAAGTATTCCCCCTTCACCCTCTCCGTCGTCGACCTCTTCATCTCGCCCGACGAAAAGACGGTCCACCAGCTTCACGTTTCGGCCCAGCTCGGCGAGCGTGCCCTCGGCGGCGCCGCCGGCGCCGGCGAAGGTCCGTCGTTCATCTGGGGAGCGACGTCGGACTGGTACGCCAACGAGATTCGCTGGGACGCCAAGAAGGCCGAGGCCCTGATGAAAGAGGGGCGGGACGCAGGCGAAGCGCAACAGGCGGCCCTTTACCGATACGAGGGATTCGAGTTCCAGATCCGCCAGTCGAAGTTCGGGACGGACGAATGGCTCGTCCGGCTCGAATCGCCCATGGCTCCCGACTGGTCGACGCCGGTCGTCTTCCCCGCGGCCACCAGTCTGGCCTCGATCAAAGGCTGGCTCAAGCTCATCTTGAAATGAGCGCAAGGAGGACTCGCATGAAGAGACGACGCGTTTGGTGGCCTGCCGCCGCGACCCTGCTCATCGAACTCGCCTTCGTCCCGGCCGTGGCGCAGGAGCCCGCGGCACCCGCCGCTCCGCCCGTCGGCGAAGTCGTCGCCGGGCTCTACGGGCTCGTCAGCTCGTCCGGGGGCCGGCTTCCGGACTGGGACAAGGTCCGGGCCCTCTTTTTAAAAGAGGCCGTCATCGTCCTGCGGACGAGCCGGACCACGCTGACGGCGTTCGACCTGGACGGCTTCATCAAGGATTTCGTCGATTTCTACGAGCGGCCCTTCAAGCGCGGGGAGGTCACGCTCGTCCCCAAAGAGAGCGGTTTCACCGAGAAGGTCGTCCGGATGAAGGCCTGGGAGTTCGGGGACATGGCCCACGTCCTCATTCTCTATGAGGCCCAGATCACGGGCCTCCCCACGCCGCCGCAACAGGGGATCGACAGCTGGCTGCTCGTCCGGCGCGACGGCCGCTGGCTTATCGCCGGCGCGACCAACGAGCTCGTGACGGCCGCCCGTCCCGTCCCCCCCGAGCTCCGCTAGGCGCTTCGGGAGGTCAGAGGATCGCCTTTTTCTTCTCGAGGTAATAGAGGTAATTCTCGTAGGTGACGTCCGGCGGGACGCGGTGGTCAACGCAGGGTAGGAAGCCGCCGCGCTCGACGAGCGGATGGAGCTTCTCGAGTTCCCTGTCAATGGCATCCTTCCCGGCGATCAGGGCCAGCTTGTCGACGCCGCCGAGCAGGAGCACGCCCGTCCCCGTAATCCTCGCGCAGCTTCCAGGGATCCGTGTGGGCGGCCTCGATCGGGAACATGCAATTGATGCCGCCCCGCAGCCACCCCGGCACGAGCTCGTAGATCCGCCCGTCGCAGTCGAGGACGTTGACCGAGATGCCCTTCGCCCTGAGGGCGTCGGTGATGCGCGTGTAGCGGGGCACCATGAGCTCCTCGAAGAGCTTGGGCGACATGAGCGGGCCGTGGTTGTAGCACATGTCCTCCCACCACCAGGCCACGTCGACCGCCCCGCCTCCGGGGATGTGACGCTCGATGAGCCCGAGGTCCATCCGGGTGATGTGCTCCATCATCTCCTCGACCCAGTCCCGGTCGGTCATCAGGGCGATGGACAGGTTCTCGAGCCCCATCCAGTCCCGGAGCCAGCCGTAGAGCGAGCCGCAGTGAAAAAGGATGGGCATGTCCGCGGCGTGGGCCGCCTCGACGGCCGCCCTGACGTCGCCGACCCGGCCGGGCGCGTCCGGGTCGAGCCGCTCGTCCCGCAGCTTCTCCCAGTCGGCCCGGGTCTCGACGGCAAACTTGATGAAATGGGGCATCGAGGAGTCGTAGTCGAGCATTTCCGCGAGCGCCCCGTCTCTTGTCTGGACGATGCGGTGCTCGCCCCGGCGCTCGAGGGCCTTCTCCTCGAACTCGGGGTGGAGTCCCTTGCGGATGGGCACCTCGGGGATGATGGAAATGCCCTCGAGCCCGAGGTGCCGTTCGACGTCCTCGTTGGTCCGGCACCCGCGCGGCAGGCCCTGATCGTGCCAGACGGCGATCGTCTTGTCCCAATAGCCGAACTCCATGTCGGGGACGCGGTCCGGCTTCTCCCAGCGGAAGACCCTGTTGAATCGTTCTCGGGTGGTCAACGGACGTTCACGTATTCGGCGATCGATCGAGGTTCGGGGAGGGGCTGATTATCGTGCCTGAGGCCCCGGACGTGCATTTCGATAGCCTTTCTCATATTTTTTTCCGCCGTCGCCCGCGTCCTCCCCGTTGCCACACAGCCTGGAAGATCAGGCGAGAACGCCGAGTAGTTCCCCTGGGCTTTTTCGATGATGATGAGATACCTGATCATCGCCTAATCACTCTCCTTAAGGCCGGCTTGTTCGAGGATGCTGTTCAGTGTCCCCGGAGCCAGGTCATCATTCCTGTGGCCCGCGATCGTCACGCGACCTTTCTTGACCGGGTGCTTGAACTGGCGGTGACTCCCTCTTTGGATAACCTGGTGCCAGCCATCCTGCCTGAGCGTCGTCATGATATCACGAATTTTCATCCCAATACAGAGACGAGAGGAACCGCGGGTATTCTCGCCCCGGTATGCGTTGAAAAGAGGGACTGCCTGTACTAGAATGGATTCCACGACGATCCAGGCGATCAGCATGAACATGCGCTCGAGGGACCGGATTCTCCTTGTCCTGTTGGGCCTCGTGGCCCTTCTGGCTTGGGGCTGCGCCCGGAAGAGCGCGGTCCCCGCCGTCGTCGTCGCCGCCGACGCCTCCTGGCATGAGCGGGTCGCCGCGGCCGAGGTCCGGCGCTACATCTACCTGAGGACAGGGGAGCTCCCGGCGCTCCGGAAGATCGGGTCCTTCGCCCGCGTCCCCGACGGCGCCGTGGCCATCGTCCGGAGTGACGGCTCGCTCGTCCGCGGTCTCGAGAACGGCGACGCGGCCGCCAGGATCGCCGCCCTCGGTCCCGAGGACTACTGGCTCAAGACCCTTTCGTCAGGCTCCAAGCGGATCGTCCTCGTGGCGGGCGGCGGCGGTTCCGGCGTCCTCTACGGCGCCTACCAGCTGGCCGAGAGGCTCGGCGTCCGGTTCGGCCTCGAAGGCGACGTCGTCCCCGACGTCCCGGCCGCCATGCCCCGGCTCGATCTCGACGACACCGGCCGCCCGCTCTTCGCCGTCCGGGGCATCCAGCCCTTCCACGATTTCCCCGAGGGCCCGGACTGGTGGACGCTCGAGAACTACAAGGCCGTCCTCAGCCAGCTGCCCAAGCTGCGCCTGAACTTTTTCGGCCTCCACACCTATCCCGAGAATCCCAGCCGGGAGCACGGGGCCACCCCCAACGCCGAGCCGACGGTCTGGATCGGCCGCGACGGGGATTTCCGGCCCGACGGGACGGTCGCCGCGAGCTACCCGTCGAGCTATCAGAACACGGCCCGCGGCAACTGGGGCTATGAGACCAAGAAGACCGGCGATTTCCACTTCGGGGCGAGCCTGCTCTTCGAGCGCGACGATTTCGGCAACGATGTCATGGACGGCTTCAGCCCCGACCCGACCACCCCCGAGGCCTCGAACGAGGTCTTCGACCGGGCCGCGGCCGTCTTCCGCAACGCCTTCAGCCTGGCCCGGCGCCTCGGCGTCCGGACCTGCGTCGGGACGGAGACGGCCCTGACCGTCCCCGACCAGGTCAAGGCGCGCCTGACCGCCTCCGGCCGGGATCCCAAGGACCCGGCCGTCGTCAAAGGCCTCTACAAGGCCATGTTCGCGCGCATCGCCGCGGCCTATCCCGTCGATTACTACTGGTTCTGGACGAACGAGGGCTGGACCTGGGACGACGCCTCTCCTGAAGCGATCAAGACCGTGACCACGGACCTGGACATGGCCGTCCAAGCTTGGAGGGAGGCGGCCCCGCCCTTCCGGCTGGCCACCTGCGGCTGGGTGCTCGGCCCGCCCTCGAACCGGACGCTTTTCGACCAGGTCCTGCCCAAGGACGTGGCCATGAGCACGATCAACCGGGAGGTCGGCAAGGCGCCCGTGGACCCGGGCTTCTCGCGCGTCCGCGGCCGCTCGCTCTGGGCCATTCCCTGGATGGAGGACGACCCGGCCCTGACCTCGCCGCAGCTCTGGGCCGGCCGGATGCGCCGGGACGCCGCCGACGCCCTTCGCTACGGATGCGACGGGCTGCTCGGCATCCATTGGCGGACGCGCATCCTCTCGGCCAACGTCCTCTCCCTGGCCCGGGCGGCCTGGGACCAGAGCTGGAACACCCTGCCCCGGCGGGTCGCCGACGACATCGGTCCCGTCACCGGGCAGTACCTCAGCTTCGAGGGCAAACCGATCGCGGGCGCGGGAGCCCGGGCCGCCGTCTACCGGGATGTCCGCGACCGCGTCTTCGCCTATCACCTGAAGGTCCCGAACGGGACCTACACCGTGACCCTCCAGCTCGTGGAGGGCGCCCTCGACCGGCCCCGCGGCCGCGTCTTCGACGTCATCATCCAGGGCCGGAAGGCCGCCGAAAACGTCGACATCTTCGCCCGCGTCGGGCGTTCCAAGGCCCTCGATCTGACCTTCGGAGATATCGAGGTCGCCGACGGCAACCTGGTCATTGACTTCGCCGACCGCATCCACTATCCGGCCCTGGCCGGTCTTGTCGTCGAGGGCCCGGGCTTCGTCAAGAAGATCAACTGCGGCGGGCCGGCCGTCCTCGATTACGAGGCGGATTGGCCCGAGACGGAACGCCACCTCGATGCCCTCGATCTCTACCGCGACTGGGCCGGGGCCCAGTTCGGGCCCGAGGCGGCGGCCGAGATCGCGGCCGTCTTCGCCCGCATCGACGGCCGCCATCCGGTCCCCGTGACCTGGATCGGCGGGCCCGGCAACATCCAGCCCGATCCCCGGGCCTGGGCCGAGGTCGAGCCGTCCTACGCGTTCGCGGACGACCTGGCCGCTCTCGGGCCGCGGATCGAGGGCCCGGGGAACAAGGACAGGTTCGGTTACTGGCTTTCGAATTTCCGGTACATGCGCGACGTGGCCCGGTTCAACTGTCTTTGGGCCGTCTATAACAAGGCCGTCGAAAAGGCCCAAGCGGCTGGGTCCGAGGCCGCGACTCGCCGTGTCCTCACGGCCGAGGCCCTTCCGGTCCGGACGGAGATGGCGGCAGCCTTGAGGACGATCTTCGGGTCGCTCCTGGCTACCGTCAGCACGACCGGCGAGCTGGGCACGATCGCCAACTGGGAACAGCACCTCCTGCCCGGCGCCTGGGAGCGGCCCGAAGCCGAGCTGGTCAAGATGCTCGGCGCCGGCGTGCCGGCCGATTGCGTCCTGCCGCGGACCTATGACGGCCCGCCGCGGGTCGTCGTCCCGGCCGTGCGGACCTCGCTCGAGCCCGGCGAGCCCCTCGCGCTCGAGGTCCTCGTTCTGTCCAAGGCCAGGCCCGGCCGCGCCGACCTCTTCTGGCGGCCGATGGGCCGGGGCGCCTTCTCCAAGGTCCCGTTGGAGCACAAGGCCCGGGGCGTGTTCGCGGGCACCCTGCTGCCGCCCTCGGGCGATATCGAATACTACGTCGAGGTCCGGGCCGACGGCGGGACAGCCCGCTTCCCGGTCACGGCCCCGGCCCTGAACCAGACCGTGATCGTTCTCCCGGCGGAGAAATGAGCGAGACCATCCTTCTGCCGAAGCGCCTCCGGGCCTCCGAGGTCGTCTCCGCCCTCGAGGAGATCCGCCGGAAGAACGCCGATGGCGCCCTGACCGTCGATTTCCGGGCGGTCGTGGAGTTCGACAGCTCGACTCTGGCCTTTCTGGCCCATCTCGCGGCGGGCCAGCCGGGCGTCGCCGCCGTGAATGTCCCCGAGGCCCTGACCCGGGCCGAAGCCAAGTTCGCCAGGAGTCCGGAGGGCACCTGCTGGCCCGAAAAACAGGCAGCCGAGACGTCGGCCACCCGCCGGGGCCGGCTCTTTCAGAGCCTGGCCGACCGCTTCCTCCGCCGGGTCCGTCTCCTCAGGGATTTTATGGCCATGCTCGGCGACGAGCTCTATCACATCGGCCATTACCTCAAGAGGCGCCGCGGCGTCTACCCCGGGGAAACCTGGAACCAGATGTTCTTCATGGGCTACGGGTCCTTCCCGATCGTCTGCCTGCTGCTCTTCCTCGTGGGCGTGACCATCTCCATCACCTCGGCCGACCAGATGAGGCTCTTCGGCGCCGAGATGTACATCGCCGATCTCGTCGGCTACGCCATGCTCCGCGAGCTCGTGCCGCTCATGACCGGGGTCATCCTGGCCGGCAAGGTCGGGGCCGCGGTCACGGCCGAGCTGGCCAGCATGTCCGTCCTTGAGGAGGTCGACGCCCTGCGAACGATGGGCCTCGTGCCGGAGAAGTTCCTCATGGTCCCCCGGCTCCTGGCCATCACGCTGGTCGTTCCGCTCCTCGTGGCCCTGGCCGACGTCGCCGGCGTCTTCGGCGGCATGGTCGTCGCCCGGCTCACTTTCGGGATGCCGTTCTCGGCCTTCCTCAAGGAGATGGTCAATACGGTGGACTGGACCAGTTTCGCCTGGGGCCTCGTCAAGACCGTCGTCTTCGGCTGGGCCGTCGTCGTCGGCGCGGGATTCAAGGGCCTGTCGGTCGGCCGGAGCGCCGAGGAGGTCGGCCGGGCGACGACGGAATCCGTCGTCCTCTCGGTCACCTCGATCATCATTATCGACTGCATCTTCGCCTTCGTGCTGTACTGACATGGATATCATCACCGCGAACGCCCTCGCCGTCGGCTACGGGGACGAGACCATCCTCCGCGACGTCAGCTTCGGCATCCCCGAAGGGCTGATCACGGTCATCCTGGGCGTCAGCGGCTCGGGCAAGTCGACCCTGCTCAAGACCCTGGCCGGACTGCTGCCGCCCCTCGCGGGGACGTTCTCGTTCGCCGGCGCCACGGTCGACTACTCCTCCGAGCGCTCGCTCAACGCCCTCTACGAAAAGATCGGCGTCCTCTATCAGGGCGGGGCCCTCCTCAACGGCCTGACCCTGTTCGAGAACGTGGCCCTGCCCGTCCGCATGCACTACCCGGAGATGCCCGAGGACATGGTCCGGGACATGGTCCATGCCGGGCTGGCCCAGGTCGAAATGGCCGCGGGCGCCGACAAGTTCCCGTCCGAGCTGTCGGGCGGCATGCGCAAGCGGGGGGCCCTGGCCCGGGCCCTCGTCCTCGATCCCGCCCTCGTCTTCTGCGACGAGCCGTCCTCCGGTCTCGACCCGATCACCTCGTCGCGCCTCGACGATCTCCTGCTCCGGCTCAAGGAGACGTTCGGGATGACGCTGGTCGTTGTCACCCACGAGCTGCGCTCGATCGAGCGGGTGGCCGACCGCGTCCTCGTCCTCAATGACGGGCGTCTCCATTTCGCCGGGGCGGCGGCCGGCTTGGGCGAATCGGAAGACGGATTCATCCGGACATTCTTCCTCAGGAAGGACCACCATGATGACGCATGAGCAAAAGAACCGGCTGGGGATCTTCCTGTCCCTGGCGACGGTCATCTTCGTGGCCGTGGCGGCCTTTTTCCTCCTGCCCAAGCTGCGCGATCCCGGCGACATCTACTTCATCAAGTTCCGCGATACGTCCGTCCATGGGCTCATCACCGGCTCGCTGGTGAAGTATCGCGGCGTCGAAGTCGGCCGGGTCGTCTCCATCGAGGTCAGCCCGACCGACCTGGACTGCGTCCTTGTCGAGGTCAAGATCCGTCCGGGGCTGACCATGAAGGTCGACATGCAGGCCACGCTGGTCTACGTCGGCCTGACCGGGCAGAAGTACATCGAGCTGAGCGGGGGCAAGATGGACTCCCCGAACCTGAAGGCGCACGGCGAGATCCCCTCGGGCCGGGGCCTCGGAGAGAAGGCCGACGACATCATCAACAACATCGAGACGACGGCCAAGCGGATCACCGAGGTCCTGTCGCCCGAGAACATGGCCAAGATCGACGCCTTCCTGACCAACGTCGAGAAGGGCTCGGCCGCCGTCTCCGGCGTCCTCGACTCGCGCCGGTCCTCCCTCGAGAACACGCTGATCAGCGTGGAGAGGGCCACGGCCGATTTCGCCCAGGCCACCAAGAGCCTGGTGCCCATGACCGAGGACCTCGACCGGCTCATCAAAACGGTCGAGGCGAACTCGGAGAAGACCCTGGGCAACATCTCCGAGCGCTTCTCGGCCGACGAGATGGGCATGGTCATCAAAGACGTGCGGGACTTCCTGGCGACGGCCTCGCTCAGCCTGAAGAGGCTCGAGAGCATCCTCCTCGAGCAGCAGGCGGAGCTCCAGCGGACGTTCTCCAATCTCAGCATCACCGTCGACAACCTGGCCCGCTTCTCCCGGGAGATCGCCGACGAGCCGTCGGTCATCCTCCGGACACGAAAGGACAAGAAATGATGAGGAAGCTCGTCCTGCCGCTCGCGGCTGTTCTCCTGCTGGCCGCCTGCCTGTCCTCGCCGGGCAAGCATTACTTCCAGATCGTGCCCATGGACAAGGATGCCGAGTACCACCCCAAGATCGGCCGGACGCTCTATGTCGAGCCGGTCCGGGTGGACCCCCTATACGATGATTACCGGGTCATCTACCGGGTCTCGCCCTACGAGCTAAGGTACTATTCCACCGTCTTCTGGGCCAAGAAGCCCGACGCCCTCTTTCGCGAGGCCATCAGCGATTACCTCCTTCGCAAGGAGGGCTTTCCCCGGGTCCAGATCGATATCCTCCAGGGCGAGCCGGTCATCGCCCTGCGCACGAACGTCCGGCTGATCGAGGAGATCGACAATCCCAAGGTCTGGTTCGGCCGGCTGGCCATGGACCTGGAGTTCCTGGATTTCAAGTCGGGCCAGACCATCGTCCGGCACTCGTTCGACAAGCGGGTTCAGCTCGGCACCCGCAAGGTCCAGTACCTGCCGGCCGTGTTGTCGGGGATCCTCGTCGACGAGCTCGACGTCGCCGTCCGCAAGCTGGCCGAGGCCCTGGCCGCGAAATAGGGGATCCGGGATCGCTTTGACCGCTCTCGGCCTCCTCCCGGGAGAACGTCCGGAGCCGTCGGATCCCGATCTCGTCCGGATCGGCTCTACGCCGCTTTCAGCCACCCTCGTTCGATCTCCTCGAGGGTCTTGCCCTTGGTCTCGGGCAGGAAGAACCACATGAAGGCCAGGTCCAGGACGCACATGCCCGCGTAGAGCCAGAAGGCGGCGGAGGGGTGGAACCGGTCCGAGATGACCGGGAAGGTCAGGGTGACGACGAAGTCGGCGAACCAAAGGATCGAGGGTGGCCAGGCCCATGGCGCTGCCCCGGACCTTGATGGGGAAGATCTCGGCCATGACCACCCAGACGAGCGGCCCCATGGCCGAGGAGAAGAAGGCGATGTAGAGGAGGATGATGAAGAGCAGCGTCGAGGCCGGCAGGAGCGGGAACTTGAAGGCCGCGCCGAGGAGGACGAGCGAGACGCCCATGCCGCCCGTGGCCACGAGCAGGAGCGGCCGCCGCCCGACCTTGTCGGCGAGGACGATGGCCACGAGTGTGAAGAGCATGTTGCACAGGCCGACGATGGCCGACTGGCCGATGGCCGACATCCGGGCGAAGCCGGCGCCCTTCGAAGATGCGCGGGGCGTAGTAGAGGATGGCGTTGATGCCGGTGATCTGCTGGAAGACGGCCAGGACGATGGCGATGAGGAGGGGCCGGCGGAAGGCCGGACGGAAGAGCTGGCGGAACGAGCCCTCTTCGAGGGCCAGGGTGTCCTTGATATCGCGGATGCCGGCGGCCGCGGCCTCGGCGCTGTCGGCCCGGGTCAGCACGGTCAGGGCCTCGTCCTCGCGGCCGTTCTTGACCAGCCAGCGGGGGCTCTCCGGGACGCGCAGGACGAGCAGGAAGAAGAAGACCGAGGGGATGGCGCCCATGCCGAACATCCAGCGCCAATTGGCCGGGCCGGACCCGGCGAAGATCCAGTTGACGAAGTAGGCCAGCATGATGCCGGTGACGATGGCCAGCTGGTTGACCGAGACGAGGGCGCCCCGGACCCGGGCCGGCGCGATCTCGGCGATGTAGAGCGGCGAGAGGACGGCCGCCGAGCCGATGCCCAGGCCGCCGATGAACCGGAAGATGACGAATTCGGTGATCGTCCGCGGCAGGGCGCAGCCGACGGCCGAGACGAGGAATAGGACGGCCGAGACGAGCATGAGCCGCCGCCGGCCGATCCGGTCGCTGATGCGGCCGGCCAGGCCGGACCCGAACATGCAGCCGATGAGGACGACGCTGACGGCCCAGCCCTCCTGGAGCGAGTTGAGCGAGAACTGCTCCTTCATGTAGCGGGTCGCCCCGGCGACGATGGCCGTGTCGAAGCCGAAGATGAGGCCGCCGATGGCGGCGACCAAAGTGACCGAGAGGACGTACAGCGCGGCTTTTTTCATGCGTTGAACTCGCCCAGCGCTTCGAACATGGCCACGATGTTGGCCAGCGGCACGTTGGCCTGGATGTTGTGGACGGTGTTGAAGACGAACCCGCCGTCGCGCCCGAGGATCTCGCAGCGCTCGAGGACCTGGGCCCGGACCTCCGCCGGCGTCCCGAAGGCCAGCGTCTTCTGCGTGTCGACGCCGCCGCCCCAGAAGACGATATCCCGGCCGAATTCCTGCTTGAGCGCGCGGGCGTCCATGCCCGCGGCCGAGATCTGGACCGGATTGAGGATGTCGAAGCCGCTCTCGATGAAGGCCGGGAGGAGGCTGGAAACGGCGCCGCAGGAGTGCTTGAAGGTCTTCCAGGCCGTGTGGGCGTGGACCCAGTCGTTGATGCGGCGGTAATAGGGCTGATAGAGCTCGCGGAAGGCGGCCACCGAGCAGAAGGTCGACTGCTGGGTGCCGAAGTCCGTGCCGCAGAGGAAGACGGCCTGGACCTCGTTGCCGACCCGGGCGAAGATCTTCTCCAGGTTGGCCAGGGCGATCCCGGTCTGCCGCTCGAAGACCTTGTGGACGTAGGGGCGGCGGGTCAGGGTCGAGACGTACCACTCCTCGACGTCCCGGATGCCCTTCGGATGCTTGAGGTTGGGGCCGGGGACGAGGGCGATGTCGCCCAGGGCGGTGCCGCCGAAGCTGGCGATGACGCCCCGCCCGGTCGCCCCGGCCCGGCGGCTCTCCTTCTCGAAGTGGTCGAGGGTGGCCTGGGCCAAGGGACCGAACTCCTGGAGGTTGTCCTCCGGATCGAGCTTGTCATCGTCGATCGGGTCCTGGCGGATGATGGTGTCGAAGAAGAAGCCGTTCTTGGGCAGGCGGCCGGAGGGCGGCACGGTCCGGTCTCCGCCGGGAAAGACGAGGGTGTCGCCGTTCTCGGCCTTGGTGGTCTGGAAATTCCCGGACATCAGGACCTCGGTCCCGTCGTCCATGCGCCAGGGGGTCCAGTTCTCGTTGCGGTAGCCGAACATCGTGTCGGGCCCGTAGACGCCCTCGACGTCGATGCCGAGCGCGATCTGGAGGTCGTCGTCGATCCAGCCCAGCATCTGGTAGGGCTCGTGGACCTTGACCAGGCGCTTTTCCAGGCCGAAATGGTCGCGCAGTCCGATGACGCACTTGACGTGCATGCCGGTGACGGCCGTGCCGTTGAAATCGACGGGGATGCGGTCGGGCTGGCGGTGGGAGAGAGCGGCGGCAAGACGTTCGCGGCTGGTCATCGACATGGCGGGCCTCCTCGGTTCACCAAGATTACCGATTTCGGGCCGCGTTTGCAATCAGGCGTGCTTGACGAACGTCCCGTTCTTGTATTCGCGGAAGGCCGTCCGCAATTCCTCCTGGGTGTTCATGACGATGGGGCCCTGCCAGGCCACGGGCTGGCCGAGGGGACGGCCCGAGATGAGAAGGAAGCGGACGGGCGAATCCGTGGTCGCCACCCGGACCCGGCTGCCGTCGGCGAAAAGGATGACCGCGTGGTCGCCCTGGACCGGCTTGCGCTCGAGATCGAAATAGCTGGCCGGTTCGACGTCGTAGGACGACGGCCGGGCCTCGCCGGAGAAGCAGCCCTCGCCCTCGAAGACGTAGGCGATGACCGTGTGGCCGGGCTCGGTCGGGTGGACGAACTCGGCCCCCCGGGGCATGGCGATATCGAGATACTCCGGGTCGATGACGATGTCCCGGACCGGGCCGCGGGTCTTGCCGACCGCGCCGCAGATGACCCGGGCGGTGACCCCGCCGGGCAGGGCGACCTCGGGGATGTCGGATCTCTTCACGTCCCGGTAGCGCGGGTCCATCATCTTCTGGGCGGCCGGCAGGTTGGCCCAGAGCTGAAAGCCGCCCATGCGACCGTCCTTGGCGCCCTTGGGCATCTCCTGGTGGACGATGCCGCTGCCGGCCGTCATCCACTGGACGTCGCCGGGCCCGATGACGCCCTTATTGCCCATGCTGTCGCCGTGCTCGGCCGCGCCGCGGATCATGTAGGTGATGGTCTCGATGCCGCGATGGGGGTGCCAGGGGAAGCCGGGCAGGTACTTGGCCGGGTCGTCCTGGCGGAAATCGTCGAACATGAGGAAGGGGTCGAACAGAGGCACCTCGCGGAAGCCGAAGCCGCGGCGCAGGTGGACGCCCGCGCCTTCGAGCGTGGGTTGGCTGACGAGGACCTTTCTGATCTTGCGGGTTTTTTCCATCTCGGCCTCCCGTGCCTCCATTCTACCACGGGAAGATCGACGACAAGCGGCAAGGAATGGCGAGGCCGCCGGGGGAGACGCGGCCCCGCCAATTTCGGTGACAGACAACTCAACTCACTTAATTCTCGCCGGGTCGCTCGTTCCCAAGATTTCGAGGGACAGGAAGCAACCGGGTGGGGCCGGAAGATAAGTGTATTTAGCTGTGTGTCACCGTTTCTTTGCCGCGGCCGCCCTTCCGGCTGACGCGCCGCATCAGCAGGAAGACCGGCAGGCCCACGGCGAAGAAGATCGCGCCGTAGAGGGCCTCGCGCGTCTGGGTGGCCAGGACGTTCCCGGCCACGGCCAGCATCGCCGCGATGAAGATGAGCGGCAGGACGGGATAGAGGGGGACGCGGTAGCCCGAGTAGGCCTCGCCGGCCCGCCGGGCTTTGCGCCGGAGGAAGAAGAGCGAGGACGACACGATGGCCAGGGTGATCGTGTCGAGGAACATGACGTAGTTGACGATGTTCTCGAATTTCCGCAGCAGGAAGATCGAGACGAGGATGATGGCGCCGAGGAAGAGCAGCCCGAACTCCTGGGCCTGCGTCTTCGGATTGACCTTCTGGAAGACCGCCGGCAGGGTCCGGTCTTCGGCCATGGAGTAGTAGACGCGGGGGATCTGCATCAGGGTGACGTTGAGGAAGCCCATGGCCGAAAGAAAGATGGCCAGGGAGACGACGAGCTTGCCTGTCTCGCCCAGCGTGACGCGAGCCGTCTCGGCGGCGACCAGCTTGGCCCCGGCGATGCCGGGGACGCCGAGCACCTTGACGTAGGCGGCGTTGATGGTCAGGTAGCAGGCCAGGACGATGAGGATGCCGAAGAACACGGCGCGCGGCACGTTGCGGCGGGCGTCGTGGACGTCGGCTCCGAAGTTGATCGTGTTCTGGTAGCCGCCGTAGGCGTAGAAGACGTAGATGAACGCGACGCCGAGGGCGAAGAGCCAGGGCCGGTCGAGCGGCAGGGCGGCCGGGCCTTCGGGGACCTTCTTCGACAGGAACGCGGCCGCGGCCAGCAGACCGATCATGCCGACCTTGAGAACGCTCAGAACGTTCTGGACCCAGGCGCCGGTCTTGATGCCCAGATAGTTGACGACGAGCAGGGCCAGGATGAGCATGACGGCCGTGACCTGGACGGTCGCCGCGGTCGGCGTCATGCCCGGGAAGAACAGGGGCGTCAGGTATTCGGCCCCGATCAGAGCGACGCCGGCCGCGCCGGCCCCGTTGAGGATGACGACGTTGGTCCAGTTGAGCATGAAGGCCAGGCCGGAGCCGTAGTTCTCGGCCACGACTTTGTAGTAGCTTCCGGGCTTGGCGAAGCGGCCGCCGATCTCGGCGAAAGTCAGCGCGCCGATGAAGCTGATGACGCCGCCCAGGGCCCAGGCGGCGTAGAAGAGCGCGGGCGTCCTGGCCGCCGCGGCGACCATGGCCGGGGTCCGGAAGATGCCGATGCCGATGATCAGGCTGACGACGATCATCGTCGCGTCGAAGGTGGTCAGCTTCGCCTTGATGGACATGGGGCGCCTCTCCCTTCCAGCCCATTCTATTCAGGCCGGGCGGATTTACAAGGGGGAGGAGCTTGGCCCCGTCTTTACGGATTCTTGACAAATTGTTGACAACTCGGGTCCCTAAAGAAAGTATCCTGTGCCTAGGAAGGAGGTCATCGCCATGAGCGACAGAGCCCCTATCGCCATCCTTGCCATTCTCCTGACCTTGGCGGCCCAAGCCCCGGCCCAGGACATCCCCCTGTCGTCCCGCCTGTCCTACCGCGACATCACCGTTTCCCTGCACGACGGCACGATCGTCCGGGGCCGGCTCGTCGGGGCCACCAAGGACTCGATCGTCGTCCGTCAGAGCGGCGAAGACAGGGTCTTTGCCCTCCCGGACCTCCGCAAGGTCCTCATCAAGACGGAGGCGCGGCCGTCGGAAGGCGTGGCGCCGGGCATCGCGATGGGCCTCTATATCGGCAACGGAGTGCTCGTCTGGGCGCCGGGCGAGCCGGGATTCTACCTCCAGCACATCGATTCGAGCGATCTGGCATCAGGCTGGCTCCTGGTCGGCGAAGCCTTCTTCGCGGCCGTCGGCGCCGGAGCGGGCTGGATCGCGGCCTCGGGCGGCGGCCGGTACTCTTTCGAATTCCCCGCCGAGGCCGGCCCGGCCCTCGAGGCCCGGGAGCGTTTCATCCGGTTTCTTGCGGGCGAGCCCCCTCCCGCCCGGGTCCATTTTCTCATCCAGGGCGGATCACTCATCCCCGGGTCTTCCGCACATTTCAGGGACTTTATGGATGCCTCCGGCTACACCGAGAGCACCTGGCAATATCTCAGCACCTTCAGCGCCATGCGGGGATTGGAGCTCGGCGTCTCGGTCAAACCCCGGCTTCGGGCCGGATTGAGACTGTCCTTCCCCTCCGAGCCGGCCTTCGACTACTACTACCGGTCCGATCCGGACACGGGCTTCATGACCGGCGCGGCCCAGCAGGAGGTCCGGGCGACGGCCGTCCACGGCGTCGGCGCCTTCGAGCTGGCCGGCGGCGGACGCGCGGGGAGGATCTCGCTGAGCGCAGGCCTCGGAGCCGGGATCGCGGCGGTCCGTCTCCTCAGGACGGCCTGGACGACGGTCCCGGACGGTACCGGCGGAGGTTCGACGTTCTACGGGACCGCCGAGGTCCGCAAGACCCTCTTGAGCGGCGTGGTCTTCGGCGCCCTGCAATTCCCTCTGACCCGGGTGCTTTCGATCGGCCTGGCCGCCGATTACACGCTCATCCCCGCGGTCGACGTCCCGGCCTTGCCCGACAACGGCCTGGCCGGCCAGACGATGGGGCTCAGCAACGGGTCCGTCGGATTCGTCCTCGGCTATCACTTCTAGCGACTCAAGGAGGTCGTCCATGTCCCCCAAGATCACGGCCCTCTTCACGGTCGCGGCCTTCGCCCTCTTCACAGCGTCCTGCAGCATGTGGCCCACGCGGGAGATCCGGACGGAGTCCGACTATCCCTCCCAGAACAGGCGCGTCCTGACCGTGGTCAAGACCAACGGCGAGGTCGTCGAGTTCAGCAAGACGGACCCCGGGCTGGTCCTGGGGGACGAGATCCGCGGCACGGCCAGGGTCCTGGTCAACGAGAAGACCGAGATCGAGGGGCCGTTCCCTCAGATCGAGCGGCGGGCCGACGGGACGATCGCCGAAGTGACCGACTCGAAGGGGAAGGTCCATTTCGTTCAGAACGTTCTGAGGGAGGAGCCGAACCTGCTGGTCGTCCAGGAGCGATACTCGGCCAGGCTCCAGATCGCCATCCCGCTCTCGGAAGTGCGCCTGGTCACCTATAAGAAGCCCAACACCGTCCTGACGATCGCGGCCGTCGCCGTCGCCGGAGCGCTGGGCCTGATAGCCCTCGCCGCGTACTCCCTCTCCAGGGATTAGGCGCCCGGACCTCAGTCGATCCGGACGGGATCCTCGTCCAGGACCGCGTCGAGGGCGGACGTGAAGAGGTCGGCGTCGGCTTCCGCGATGCAGAGCGACGGAATAATGGAGAAACACTCGGGGGAAGATGGAGCTTACGCCGTGCCGCCGCCATCCACCGCAAGGACCGCCCCTGTGACATAACTCGCTGCGTCGCTGACGAGATACAGGACCGACTGCGCGATCTCGATGGGCTGGGCATAGCGGTTGAGCGGACGCTCCGCGGCTTCCGCCATGAATATTGTCTTCCGCCTGACCGAGCTGCTTGGCTTCGTCGCGAAGCATGGGCGTATCGGTATCTCCGGGACAAATGCAGTTGACGCGGATGTTTTGCGGACCGTGGTCGATGGCCATGGCCCGGGTCATGTTGACCACCGCTCCCTTCGAAGCGCAATAGGAAACCGCGTTTCGTCCGCCCTTGACCCCCCAGCCCGATCCCGTGTTGACGATCGAGCCGCCGCCCTGTTTGACGATCTCGGGCACGGCATATTTGCTCATTAAAAAAATGGACTTGACGTTGACGTCCATCACCCTGTCCCATTCATCTTCGGTGGTGCCGATCACATCGGCACGGCGGACGATGCCCGCGTTATTGAAGACGATATCAAGCCTGCCGAATAGTTCAACGGCGACCTTCACGGCGCGCCGACAATCGGCCGCGAGCGTCACATCGCACGGAACAAAGACCGCGCGTCCGCCGCCGGCGGTGATGCTCTGTTCCGCCTGCTTCCCCTGTTCGGCATTGATATCCGCGATCACGACGGACGCCCCTTCTTCGGCGAACAGCCGCGCGGTGGCGAGTCCGATCCCCGACGCCCCGCCTGTGACAATGGCGCATTTGTGATCCAGTTTACCCATGAGGCCTCCTTGTCTCGACGTGTCGTTGCGGGGCGCGTTTTTCGCGGCGAAGCCATCTCCGGCTCATCGTCCTGGATGGCCCCATCGCCTCCGCGCAGGACCTTCGCCATGATGATCCGCCCGCGGCTACGCCTGGCTGGCCAGACCGCCCGCGATCTCGCCGCCGTCGATGACGAAATATTGTCCCGTGATGAATCCCGCCTCGTCCGAAGCGAGAAAGACGAACAGGGCCGCCACATCCTCGGGCTTGCCCAGTCTGTTCAAGGGCAGCTTCTTTTCAAAAGCCCTCCGCATGTCGGGGGTGTACTCGGCTTCCTGCATCGGCGTCATGATGAACCCGGGACAGACCGCGTTGACGCGGATGGTCGGTCGCGAGCTCGAGCGCCATCGAGCGCGACAGCTCGATCACGCCCGCCTTGCTTGCGTTGTAATCGGCGTAGTAGTGATAGCCCATCAACCCGTTGGAGGATCCCATGTTGACGATCACCCCGCCGCCTTGAGCCAGCATCCGCCGCGCGGATTGCTGCGCGACATAAAAAACACCGTTGAGGTTGATGTCCAGCACCGTGCGCCATTCCTGCGGCGTGATGTCCATGAACGAGTGACGGATGCTGATCCCGGCGTTGTTGATGAGGATATCCAGTCCGCCCGCCCGTTTGTCCAGCTCGACAAAGGCGCGGGCGACGGAATCGGGGTCGGCGACATCGACAAGGATGTACCCTGCCAGATCCGGCATGTCCTTCTTCAAGCGCTGACAGGCCGCTTCGTCCCGGTCGAAGACATGAACATGCGCCCCTTCTTCGAGCAAACCGCTTGGCGGTCGCGGTGCCGATTCCGCCGGCGCCGCCGGTGATCAAGACACGCTTGCCATTCAAACCCTTCATGAAGATCTCCCTTCAAGAAACGACTTTATACACCATCCGTTCCTTGTAGCCCGTAACGACGCTGAAATAGCCCGCGAGCAGCGCATCCACGACGGCGTCGCCCGTGTCCACGAGGAGGGGCTGGAGGCGCAGGGCGCGCAGCTTGTCGGGCGTGCTGACCACGATGATATTCTCGCGCCCGACCCGGCGGATCACTTCGGGACCGATCTGCTGGTTGCCGCGCCCGAACAGGAATCCCTGCCCGCCGATCGGCGTGACGATGATCCTGGCCGGCATGGTCTCGAGTCAAGCTCAGCAGTTGCGCCTGCGTCACATCCTTCGCGACGAGCTGTCCATCGCGGACGACATCGACGCCGACCAGGGTCTTCTCCACGGTCAGGGCCTGGGCGATGGCACGTGTTGTCGTGCCGGGACCCAGAATATACGCCACGCCCGCCTGCATCTGCTCGACGATATCCGCCGCGATGGCCTCCGCCTGACGCGCCTCCGCTGCGGGGCTTGGCGCTTTTTGATTTTGCCTCCACAGCGGACGGTACGGCACGTGCAGAGTCCCATACAAACGCGTGCTGATCCTGCCGGCGCGATAGGCGTCCTCATCCAGGTCCAGGACCTCCGCTTCGCGAAGGCGCGCCCGGCCTTTGAGGTACATCCCCGCCAGCTCGCCCGCGTGCTTGGGGATTGGTGGCATAGACCGCCGAATGGATCTTCACGCCCGCGGGGATCCCCAGGCAGGGGAACTGGGAGGGCATGGCCGAACAAACGTCACGCGCGGTGCCGTCGCCGCCCGCAAAGAGGATCAGATCGACGTCCAGCGCGGACATGGTATTCACGGCGCGCCGCGTATCCTCGGCGGTCGTCGACCCGGAGTGGATCTCGCCGATGACCTGGGGCGTGAAGCCCGCGTCGCGCGCGGACGTCTCACCCATCTCGCGGGGAACGTGACCACTTCCAGCGTGCCCCGGAGGTCCAGCAGGGGGATCAGGCTGACGGTCGCGCGATGAAGGGACTCCGGGATCGCTCCCAGTTCGCAGCGCACGGCGTTGAGTCTCGATCCCATCACTGCCTTTGAGTCCCACGCGTCCGCCGATCCCGGCGAGAGGGTTGACGATCAGTCCGATGCGGTTCATGGCCGTCCCGCCTCACCGCGAGAACGCCCGCTGGTCGGGACGGACCGTCGAGACCGCGCTCGACATCGCCATCCCCGGCGGATGAGGAGATCGCTCACCTGTCCTTCTTCAACTTCCTCTGATAGGCCCGCCACGTGACCGCCCACGCGTCGGGATCATCGAACGATTCCTGGTCGATCTTGTGGACGGTGCTGTTGTGCGGCGCGGTGTGGACGATCTCGGGATCCGTATAGGCCTCGTTCGCAATGTGCTTGAGGATGGTGACGTATTCGTCGAGGTCTTGCCTTGAATAGGACTCGGTGGGTTCGAGGGTCATCGGTTCGGGCACCACGAACGGGTGATGGCTCGTCCAGTAGTGTGTGCCGAAATCAGCCGCGCGGAAGCCGATCTCCTCCGAATGGACGCCCGTATCATCGGCCAGGCCTTCCCACGAGTAACGCACCTGCTCGATGCGGCGCTTGCCCTTTGCGTAAGGCGCGCTCGCGCCGCGGATCTCGAGCACCTTGTTGAGCAGGTAGTTGTTGTTGAGGACCGCGATCTCAGCCACTTCGCGCAAACCATCCGCGCCAAGGCTCATGATCCACGCGTAGGCCTTGAGCATGTTCCCTGTCACGCCGTACCAGGAACGGATCTTGCCGATGCTCTGGGGGCGGTTGAAATCGAGATAATACGAAGTCCCGTCGAACTCCACGGTCGGGACGGGCAGGAAGGGGGCCATCTCCTGTGTGACACAGCACGCGCCGGCGGCCGGTCCGCCGCAGCCGTGAGGCGTGGAAAAGGTCTTGTGCAGATTGAAGTGGCAGAGATCGAAGCCCGCCTCGCGCGCCCGCGTGATCCCCAGGAGACCGTTCGCGTTGGCCTGGTCATACGAGCAGAGGCCGCCGGCCCGCGTGGACGAGGTCGACGAATTCCACGATGCGCGGATTGAAGATGCCCGTGTCCTCCGGATTGGTGATGAGCAGCGCGGCGGTCCTGCTCCGAGACGGCGGCTTTCAACGCTTCGAGATCGGGATAGCCATCGGCATCCGGAGGCAGCGTGATGATCTTGTATCCCGCGACCTTCGCCGCCGCGGCATTCGAAGGATGCGAGAACGATGGATGTGATGACCTCGCTGCGCGTTCGGCCTTCGCCGCGGGATTCGTGAAAGGCGCGGATCATCGCGATGTTGGCATAGATCGCCGCCGACCCGGCGCCGGGCTGGAGGGTGACGCGGTCCATGACCGGAAATTTCCTTGAGCATTTCCTCGAGGCGGTACATCACTTCGAGGATGCCCTGCACGGTCGAAAGCGGGCTGGAGCGGATGCAGTTCGCTCAACTTGTGCGAACGCGCCAATTGGTCGTTGACCTTCGGGCTGTACTTCATGGTGCAGGTTCCCTGGCCGACGTCGATGTTCAAGTCCACGCCCAGGTTCTCCTGCGAGAGGCGCAGGTAGTGTCGCAGCACATGCACCTGCGACATCTCAGGCAGGGCGGGCGCGGTCTTGCGCTTCAGGCTCGCGGGCAGGTTGTCGAAGACATCGCCGGCGGCCTGGACGATCGCGGCTTCGGGTTCGGGCGGCAGCACGCCGCGCTGACCCGGCGAGCTCAACTCGAAGATCACCGGCTCATCCCAACGGGCCTGATGGAAGCGCCGCAACGCGGGCTTGGGCGCGACGGCCTTCGGCGCGCCGAGCTTCTTTGGGCTTGGGTGTGTCATCTCGCGGCCTCCTGGATGGCATTCACGAGCCTGTCGATATCCGCCTGCGTGTGGACTTCGGTCACGCAATACAACGCGCTCTGTCCCAAGGACGGGAAGTCCGCGCTCAGGTCCTTGCCGCCGAAGATGCCCTTTTCGTGCAAGGCCTGATTGATCTGTCCGACGGTCTTGCCCGTCTTGTCGAAATTGACGACGAACTCCTTGAAATGCGGCGTGGCGAGAAAATGCGTCTTCACCCCCGGCACCTGATTGAGCTTGTTGATCGCGTATCGGACCCGCTGCATGATCCCCCGTCCGATCTCCACCATGCCCTGCGGGCCCATCAGGGCCAGGTAGACGCCCGCCGTGATGCCCCACAACGCGGCGGCGGTGCCCACCCACTCCTTGCCTTCCTCGCGCACCGCGAACGAGGTCCGCTCGTACGCCACGTCGCCGAATCCGTACTCGCCTTCGACGCAGGTGGTCGCCACGCCGAACAAACGTGACGGGAACTCCATCACGAATCTCTCTTCATCACGTGAGGCGATGAAGCCGGCGTGGCCTCCGCCGTAATTCATGTGGATGCCCAGGGACTGGATATCGCCGCACACGATATCGCCGCCGTACTCGGCGGGCGGGTTGATGACCCCGAGCGAGATCGGGTCGACACCGACGACGAATAGCGCGCCGTTCTCGTGGGCGATCCTGCCGATCTCCTCCGCCTGCGTTTCAAGAAAACCCAGATAGGACGGGTTCTCGATGAAGACCGCCGCCGTCTGGGCGCTGATCTGCTTGCGCAGCGCGTTCAGGTCCATCAAGCCGGTGGATGGGTCGAAGGGAACCAGTTCCACTTCCATATCGGGCTTGATGTAGTCGCGGACCATCGAGAGCTTATCGGGCATCACCGTCGCCGGAAGGAGGGCCACGTTCCTGCCGGTGATCCGTCCCGCCATGCGGAGGGCCGTCCCCGTCGCCTGAAAACCATCATAGACAGGCACATTGACCACATCCATGTTCAGCAATTCAGCCATCATGCTCTCATATTCGAACAACGCCTGGAAGCGTCCGTGATCTTCGTAGGGCTCGCCCGCATACGCCGTGAGGAACTCGCTGCGCGAGTTGACCTCGTCACAGACCGCGGGGACATGATGCTGCGCGCAGCCCGCGCCGAGGAAGCTCAGCATCTCGCGGGTGGACGTGTTCTTCGAGAGCAATCCTTCCACGTGGCGCACCAGCGCGGCTTCCGAGAGAAGCGGCTCCGGCAGCTTCAGCTTGCGTTTCAAGCGGATGGAGTCGGGAATGTCCGCGTAGAAATCCTCCACGCTTGTGGCGTTCACCGCCTTCAGCATGGCCTCCTTCGTGGCCGGCACGGAATTGGGAATATAGGGATAGACGATCTTCTTTTGGCTCATAGGGTGGCTCCAAATTGATCCATGCTGTTCGGGATTTTCAGCATATCATAATTTAAGTCCGGAGGTTGTCAACTCAGGTCTTGATCTGAGACGGGAGTCCGAACGGAATATCCTCGATCTCATCCCGTTATCCCCTTTTCAGGATGCCCGCGAACTCAGGGGAGCGGGTCCGCCGCGCGGGTGGCGGAGTGAGCGCCAATGTCCATGAGGTCTCCTTTTCCGGCTGTTCCACCGGCTATATCCTCCGGACCGCGCGTTCGATCCGCTCCAGGGCTTCGCGGAGGACGGACCGGGGACAGCCGAAATTGATGCGGACGAAGCCGGCCGCCTCGTCGCCGAACATCCGCCCGTCGCTGAAATAGACCCCGGCCCGGCGCAGGAAGAAGTCGTTGAGGGCGTCGGGCGCGAGGCCGAGGGCGCGGCAGTCGAGGAGGGCCAGGTAGGTCCCCTCCGGCCGGATGAGCTTGATCTCCGGAAGCCGGTCGGCGAGGAAGGCCTCGATGAGGTCGACGTTGGCCTCGAGGTAGGGCAGCAGCTCATCGAGCCAGGCCTCGCCGTGCCGGTAGGCGGCCTCGAAGGCGACGATGCCGAGGGCGTTGCCCAGGTCGAAGCCCGACCGCTCCTTCTCGTCCTCGAACCTCTTCAGGAGATCGGGGTTGGGGACGGCCACGACGGCCGTGCTCAGCCCGGCGATGTTGAAGGTCTTGCTCGGCGCGAGGCAGGTGATCGTCTGCTGGGCCAGCTCCGGCGCGAGCCCGGCGAAGACGTGGTGGCGGCGGCCGCGGTAGACGAGGTCGTGGTGGATCTCGTCGGACACGACCAGGAGGTCGCGCTCGACGGCGATGCGGCCGAGGACCTCGAGCTCCTCGCGGTCCCAGACCCGGCCGACGGGGTTGTGGGGGGAGCAGAGGATGAGCAGCCGGCCGGCGGCGTCGATCTTCGTCCGCAGGTCGTCGAAGTCCATCGTGTAGCGCCGGCCGTCGAACCTGAGCGGGTTGCGGACCACGCGGCGGCCGTTGTTCTCGACGGCGTAATAGAAGGGATGATAGACGGGCGTCTGGAGGATGACCGGGTCACCCGGCTTGGTGAAGGCCCGGACGATGAAGTTCAGGGCCGGCACCAGGCCCGGCGTCATGGACAGCCAGCCCGGTTCGACGGGCCAGCCGTGCCGCCGGCGCAGCCAGCCCGCCGCGGCCTCGAAGAACGACGGCGGGGTCTCCGGGTAGCCGAAGACGCCGTGCGCGACCCGCCGCGCGAGAGCCTCGACGACGGCCGGGGGGGCCTCGAAGTCCATGTCGGCGACCCACATCGGGATGGCGTCCGCGACGCCCAGGTCCCGGCGGGGGTGGACCCACTTCATGGACTCGGTCCCCGTCCGGTCGACGATCTTGTCAAATGGGGACATGATACCCATTAAATGAGGAACTTGCCGTTCCGGGCGATCGTCTTGCCCTTGGCCGTGATCGTGACCTTGTCGACCAGGGCGTCGAAGTGGAACTTGCTCTTGTTCTTCCCGATGCCGTAGGAGTCGCCGATGGCGAAGTGGACCGTGCCGAAGGCCTTCTCGGCCTCGAGCATGTTGGGGCAGATCCGGGCGCCCTTGTTGGTGCCGATCCCGAACTCGCCGATGATGCGGGCCGTCGGGTCGTCGCCGACCGTCTCGATGACCTCGGCGATGCCCTCGCCCGTGAACCCGACGAGCTTCCCTTTCTCGAACGTCATCGTGCCCCGGCCGAGCTTGTCGTCGATGAGGCCGATCGCGATCTTCCCCGTGAACGTCTCCTCGACCGGGGCCGTGAAGCACTCGCCGGCCGGCAGGTTGCCGTGGACGCCCTTCTTGGAGATGTCGCCGACGTCCTCGTGCCAGGCCCGGCCCTTGACGCTGAAGGCGATGTGGGTCCCGGCCGCGTTCTCGACGACGATCTCGCCGGCGTCCTTGACCGCCCGCACGACCTTCTTGGTGAAGGCGGCCATCTCCGAGAGGTCGATGGCGACCAGCCGCTCCATCATGTCCCGGGTGATGCCGGGCATCATGCAGATGCGGCCGTTCTTCGAGCCCTCCGCGACCATGAAGCCGCGGAAAGGCTTCTCGGGGAAGCGGCCTTCGAGGAGGTAGGTCGTGGCCGAAGCGCCGCGGATGAGCTCCCGGAACTGCCGGGTCGGCTCCGTGATCGGCCGCAGGGTCTCGGTCATGAAGTAGGTCGTCACCTCGGCGCCGGCCCGCTTGGCGTGGAAGGCCAGGGCCTCGGCGATCTCGAGCTTCGGGGTGTCGGTGACGAGCAGGTATTTCTCGCCCGGCTTGAGCCGGAGCGCCTGATTGACGGCCCGGTCGGCCGCCGCGTAGAGCTTGTTCGCTTTCATGATTCCCCTCCGTTCTCCGTTGTCCCTATTTCGTCCGCCGCGCGTCCCAGTAGACGAACGCGCAGAGCAGCGTGAAGGCGATGAGGCTGCCGATCTGGCCGAAGCTCGTGAACCAGGCCGCGGGGGCGCCGTCGACCCAGCGCCCGTTCTCCAGGACCATCGAGATCCCCAGGCTGATGTGACGGTCGAGACCGGCCAGCTTGAGGACGGCCAGGAGGATGCCCATGAGGGCCCCGCCGGCGATGAACCCGGACGAGATGAGCGTCCCGCGGTTGTTGCGCCGCTCGGCCAGCTCCTTGTCCTTGGTCGATCTCTTGACCAGGTGCGAGATGAAGCCGCCGACGAGAAGCGGCGTCGTCAGGGGCAGCGGCAGGTACATGCCCAGGGCGAAGGCCAGCGGCGGCACCTTGGCCAGCTCGGCGACCAGGGCCACCGAGGCCCCCATGGCGTACAGGAGCCAGGTGACGGGCTCGCGCGACATCATCGACTTGATGACCGTGGCCATCAGATTGGCCTGGGGGGCGGCCAGGGCCCCGCTCTGGAAGGAGAAGGCCCTGTCGAGGATGTAGATGGCGACGCCCACGGTCAGGGCCGAGACGAGGACGCCGGCGAACTTGAACCGCTCCTGGTTGCGCGGCGTGGCCCCGAGCCAGTAGCCGATCTTGAGGTCGGTGACGAAGCTGCCCGAGATCGACAGGGCCGTGCAGACGACCGCGCCGATGAGCAGGGCCACGGCCATGCCCTCCTCCCCGGCCAGGCCCGCGCCGAGCAGCAGGACGCTCGACAGGATGATCGTGATCAGGGTCATGCCCGAGACGGGGTTCGTCCCGACGATGGCGATGGCGTTGGCGGCGACCGTCGTGAACAGGAACGACAGGAGCAGGCAGACGAGGACGCCGATGACGGCCAGCTTGACGTTCGAGATCCAGAGGAAATAGAGGAACAGGCCCGCGGACGTGGCCAGCAGGCCGAGGATGACGGTCTTCATATTGAGGTCGCGGTCGGTCCTCGGCGCCGCGGCCGCGCCGGCCTTCTTGCCCTTGAAGATCTCGCGGAAGCCGAGGGAGAACGACTTGACCATGACCGGCATGGACTTGATGATGCCCAGGACGCCGGCCATGAAGATGGCCCCGATGCCGATGTTGCGGACGTAGGTGCTGAAGATCTGGGTCTCGCTCATCTGGAGGATGGGCACGGTGCCCGGATAGACCGCTCCCGGGACGTGCTGGCCGAGGAACCAGACGGCCGGGATGAAGGCGAAGTGCGAGAGCAGCCCGCCGGCGACGATGACCGCGTTGTAGCGCAGGCCGATGACGTAGCCGAGGCCGAGGAAGGCCGACAGGGCGTCGAGCTTGAGGACCATCTTGGTCTTGACGGCCAGGTTGTCCATGAAGGGCAGGAAGCGGAAGTCGATGAGCTCGTTCCAGAGCCGGACGCCGATCGTCAGGAACTCGTAGACGCCGCTGACGACCACGCCGAGGATCAGGGCCACGGCCTGCTTGCCCCCGGATTCGCCGGAGACGAGGATCTCGGTCGTGGCCGTGGCCTCGGGGAAGGGCAGCTTGCCGTGCTGCTCGACGCAGAAGTAGCGCCGGAGCGGGGTGAGGAAGAGGATGCCGAGGCACCCGCCGAGGAAGGTCGACAGGAAGATCTTGACGATGTCCGTGGGCAGGCCGAGGATGTAGAGCGCCGGGATGGTGAAGATGGCCCCGGCCACGAGCGCGCCGGAGGCGGCGCCGATCGACTGGAGGATGACGTTCTCCAGGATCGTGCTCTTGCGCTTGTACGTGTAGCCGATGCCGACGGCCAGGATGGCCACGGGGATGGCGGCCTCGGGCACCGTGCCCACCTTCAGCCCCAGGTAGGCGATGGAGAAGGTGAAGAACAGGGACATGAACAGGCCCCAGAGGACGGAGCGGACCGTGACCTCCGGGACGACGGCGTCGGCCGGGACGTAGGGCTTGTAGGCTTGGCCGGGGGGGAGTTCCTGGTAGGCCTCGGGCGGCAGGGTGGTCCGGGACGGCTCCATGGCGGTCTCCTTTCTCGTTCGGTTCTTATCGGACGGAACTCGGGCTCGGAGACTCAGTTGTTCTGCGCGTACCTCGCCAGGATGTCGTTGTTGAGGCGGACGAAGGTGTCGTAGTTGATCCGGACCTTCTTCTCCTCGCGGGCCTTGGCCATGTAGGAGTTCAGGAACTTGTTCTGCTTCTGCTCGAGCAGGCTGTCCCGCTCCGTCGCCTTGACCGCGGCGAACTCGTCCCGGGTGACTTCCTTCCTCTCCAGGACGCGGAAGACGGCGTAGCCCTCGTCGACGGCCAGCGGCTCGCTCGCCTGCTTGAGCGGCAGGCCGAAGACGAGTCCGTCGATCTCGGGCCTTTCCCCGACGAGGCTCAGATACTGTTCCTTCTTGTGGGCGTCGACCAGCTTGTATTCGAGGCCGAGCCGGGACGCCTCGGCGGCCCAATCGTCCTTGAGGGTCGCCGTGACCTCCCGGAGCCGGGCCCGGGCCTTGTCCTGCTTCAGCGCCTCGAGCGCGTCCTTCTCCACCTCGGCCCGGACCTCCTCGAACGTGGCCGGCCGCTCCGGCTCGACGGTCTTGAGCTCGGCCAGGGCTTCGCCGGCGTAGGTGAAGATGGGGGCGGAGACCTCCTTCTCCTTGAGGCCGAAGAGGGCCTCGCTGATGGCGCCGGCCGAGTCGACGTCGCCCAGGGGATCGCCCCTCTTGAGCGCGCCGGTCGAGGCCGGCTTGAGCCCTTCCTTCTGGGCCGCGACGTCGAGGCTCTTTTCCTTGCGGGCCAGCTTCTCCAGGCGCTGGATCCTCTCGGCCGACCAGGGCCCGGGCCTTCTCGTCCGTGAGCAGGTTCTTGATCGTGGCGCCGACCTCGGCCAGGGGCTTGACCTCGGCCGGGGCCTTCTCGGTGACCTTGAACACGGCCGCCCCCGTCTCGGTCTCGACGACGTCCGAGACGCCGTCCTTGTCGAGACTGCCGACCGCCTCGGTCTCCGCCGCCGTGAGGGACCTCCAGTCGAACAGGCCCCAGTCGCCGCCCGTGGCGGCCTTGTCGTCCTTGGAGCGCTCCCGGGCCAGGGCGGCGAAGTCCTCGCCGCCGGCGGCCCTCTTCTGGACGTCGCGGGCCTCCGCCAGGACGGCGTCCTTGTCGGCGGCCGTGTAGGGCAGCCAGATCCGGCTGGCCCGGACCTTGTCGGGCTCCTGGAACTGGGCCTGATTGTCCCGGTAGTACTTCTCGATCTCGGCGTCCTTGACCGTGACCTCTTTCTTGAGGTCCTCGGTCTTCAGGACGACGTAATCGGCCGTCCTTCTCTCGGGGATCTTGTAGCTCGAGGCGTTCCTTGTCGAAGCGGGCCCGGAGCTCGGCTTCGGACGGTTTCTCCGCGATCTCGACCTTGGCCGTCTCGGCGACGAGGTACTCGATCTTGGCCGTGTCGTTCTGCTTCCGGTAGCCGTCCCAGACCTCCTCGTCGGTGACGAAGAGCCCGGCCGTCAGCACCCGGACGACCTTGCCGATGACGACGTCCTGCCGCAGGCCGTTCTCGAACTCCGCCAGGGGGATGTGGTTGTAGTCCAGGACCCGCTTGTAGTCCTCGAAGCCGACGAACCGGCCGTCCTGCTGGAAGGCCGGGTAGGCGACGATCTTGGCCCGGACTTCGGCGTCGGTCGCGCGCAGCCCCATGTCCTTGGCGATCTTGACCAGGAGCCGCTGCTGGACCAGCTGCTCCAGGGTCTGCTGGGGCACGCCGAGCTGCTGGATGAGGTTGGCGTTGAGCTCGCCGCCGAACTGCTTCTGGATGGACTCGAGCCGGACCCGGAGGGCCTGGTAGTACTCGTCGGAGGCGATCCGGTCGCCGCCGATCGTGGCCAGGGTGTCGGACCGGTTCTCCTCGCCGAGGCGGCCGGCGCCGCCCCAGATGGTGAAGATCGCGGCGACGAACGTGATGACGATGAGCCAGAGGACGGGCTTGAGCGACTTGACGTTGCGTCTCATGGATTTCAGCATGGGTTCACCTCGAACGGCGTCGCCGCTCTTCGTCGAAAAGGGGACGCAGTCTCTTGTAGGTCGTGTCCAGGTCCTCGATGAAGACCCGGGTCGCCCCGACGAGGGGCATGAAGTTCGCAGTCTCCCGTCCAGCGGGGGACGACGTGGAGATGGTAGTGGCCGGCGACGCCCGCGCCGGCGCTCGCGCCGAGGTTCATCCCGGTGTTGAAACCCTGGGGCCCGTAGGCCGCGCCGAGGACGCGCAGGGCGACCTGGAGGAGATCGGCCAGCTCGGCCCGCTCGGCGGGCCGGGCCTCGACGAAGTCCGCGACGTGCCGCCGGGGGGCGATCATCAGGTGGCCCGGCGTGTAGGGATACTTGTTGAGCATGACGATGTGGTGCCGGCCGCGGAAGAGGACGCCCGCGCCGCGGTCGTCCCGGCCCTTCCGGGCCTCGCAGAAGACGCAGCTCTTCGCGGCGACGCCCCGGCGGACGTAGTCGGCCCTCCAGGGAGCGGCGATGTAGCGCATTACTTGTTGATCAGCTCCTTGAGGAGCTTGCTCGGCTTGAAGTAGAGGACCTTCTTCGGCGGGACCTTGACCGGTTCGCCGGTCCGGGGGTTGCGCCCGGCCCGCGAGGTCCGCTTGCGGAAGCGGAAGCTGCCGAAGCCGCGGATCTCGATCTCCTCGCCCCGGAGGATGGCCTCGCGGATGGTCTCGAAGAACAGGTTCACGCCTTCCTCGGCTTCCTGCTTCGGGATGCTCAGCTCCTGGGAGATCTTGTTGATCAGGTCGGCTTTAATCACGGGGGTCCTCCTTTTTGGTTCCCTTCTTGGGGGCCTTGAAGCCCTTCAGCTGGTCTTTCATGATGTCGCCGAGGGTCATCCGGTCGTTCTGCGACTCCATGAAGCGCTGGAAGTCCTGCTTCTCCATGTCGTAGACGGCCTGCTTGAAGCTCAGGGAGATCTTCTTGGCCTTGGGGTTCATCTTGATGATCTTGGCGTTGCGCTCGTCGCCGACGGCGAAGGCGTCGGAGGGCTTCTCGAGCTTCTTCTCGTCGAGCTCGGCCGTGAAGACGACGCCCTCGATGCCCGGGATGATCTCGACGAAGGCGCCGAAGTCGGTCAGCCGGACGATCTTGACCTTGACGACGTCGCCGGTCTTCTGGCGGGTGAAGAACTCCTCCCAGATGTCGCCCTCGAGCTGCTTCATGCCCAGGGAGACCTTCTGCTTGTCGACGTCGATGTTGAGGACGAGCGTCTCGACCTCCTGGCCGACCTGGAGCTTCTCGGACGGGTGCTTGACCTTCTCCCAGCTGATGTCGGAGATGTGGACGAGCCCCTCGATGCCCTTCTCGACCTCGACGAAGGCGCCGAAGTCGGTCAGGCTGGTGACGGTGCCCGTGACCCGGGCGCCGACGCCGTGCTTCTGGCGGAAGGTCTCGAGCGGGTGGGCGGAGGCCTGCTTGAGGCCGAGGGAGATGCGCTTGGTCGTCGGGTTGACGTCGAGGATGGTGACGACGACCTCCTGGCCCGCGCTGAGGACCTTCTTCGGGTGGATGAGCTTCCGGGACCAGGTCAGGTCGGAGATGTGGACGAGACCCTCGACGCCCTTCTCGAGCTCGACGAAGGCGCCGAAATCGGTCAGGCTGGTGACCTTGCCGCCGATCTTCTGGCCGGCCTGGTACTTCTCGGCGATGTTGGCCCAGGGGTCGGGCTGGAGCTGCTTCAGGCCGAGCGAGATCTTCTCGTCCCTCTCGTTGAAGTCGAGGACCACGACCTCGACCTCCTGGCCGACGGTCAGGTGCTCGGAGGGGTGGACGCTCTTGCCCCAGGAGATGTCCGAGACGTGGAGGAGGCCCTCGATGCCGCCGAGGTCGACGAAGGCGCCGAAATTGGTCAGCGACTTGACGTGCCCCGTGACCCGGGCCCCCTTGGCCAGGCCGCCGAAGACGTGCTTCTTCTTCTTCTCCCGCTCGTCCTGGAGCACGAGCTTGCGCGACAGGACGGCGTTCTCGGTCTTGCGGTCGAACTTGATGACCCGGAACGTCAGGGTCTGGCCGACGAGCCCGGCGGGATCCCGGACCTGGCGGATGTCGGCGTGCGACTCGGGCAGGAAGGCCGGCAGTCCGACGTCGACGTTGAAGCCGCCCCGGGTCCTCTCGACGATCCGGCCCGTGACCGTTGCGCCGCTGGCGAAGGCCTTGTCCAGGTCCTCGATGGCCCGGACGCCGTCGGCGCGCTTCTTGGACAGGACGACGTAGCCGTCCTTGATGTCGGTCGTCTCGAGCATGGTCTCGATCTCGCTGCCGGGCTCCAGCGCTTCGAGGGCCTCGGGGTCCGTGAACTCCTCGTTGGGGATGACGCCTTCGGCCTTGAAGCCGATGTCGACGAGGACGTGGGTCGGGGTCCGCTTGATGACGCGGCCCTTGAGGACCTTCCCCATCGAGATCTCTTTCGTGCTGTACTCGTAGCTGTCGAGCAGGTGCTCGTAGTCCTCCGACGACATCTTGGCGTCGTCGCGGTCGGGCTGTTTGGTCGGCTCGGTCATGGCGCAATGCTCCTGAACGGGATATTCTGCGGCGTCCCTCCATCGAGGGCCCGGAAAAGATGTGTCATACTATACGAGAAACTCCTTCGTGTCAACTCTAAGTCGAGGCCTCGTCTACACTTAGAGGTCAGGCGTCGACGGCCTTCTCCTCCTCGAGGATCTTGGCGATCTCCGTCTCGGACGGCAGCTCGTCGAGGCTGTCGAGCCCGAGGTAGAGCAGGAACTCCTCGGAGGTCCGGTAGACGAGCGGGTTGCCGGGGGCCTTCTTCCGCCCGACGATCTTGACGAGCTTCTTCTCGAGCAGGGTCTTCAGGGCCCCGGTCGAGTCGACGCCGCGGATGGCCGAGACCTCGGACTGGGTCACCGGCTGGCGGTAGGCGATGGCGGCCAGCGTCTCGAGGCCGGCCGACGAGAGCCGGTTCTTGCGCTCGATCTGGAGGAGCCGGCGGACCTCGCGGTCGTGGGCGGGCTTGGTCGCGAAGAGCCAGCCCCCGCCGGTGCGGATGATCTGGATGCCCCGCCCGTCCGCGGCGTAGTCCGCGGCGAGCGCGTCGACGGCGGCCCGGATGTCGGCCGCGGGGACGCCCTCGAGCACGGACTCCAGCCGCTCCGGGGTCACCGGCTCCTGGGAGACGAAGATGAGGGCTTCGACGAGGTTCTTGAGGTCATTCATGGGTACCCGTCCTGCGCGCGTCCTTGCGGAGCCAGACCCGGATCGTCTGGAAGAGCTCGTCCTGGACGGCCACGGCCACCCGGGACTTGACCAGCTCGAGGATGCAGAAGAAGGAGACCAGGGCCTCCTCGAGCGAGGCGTGGGCTTCGAAGTACGGAAGGAAGTCGATCATCTGCCGGTCGTGGAGGAGCGACACGAGCTCCTTCATCTTGACCTCGATCGAGACGTCCCGGCCGCGGATGACGCGGGTGTCGTCGGCGGCCCGGCGCTTCATCATCAGGAAGAAGGACTCGGCCAGGTCGAAGAGCGACAGCTCCACCGGCTCGAGCTCGCTCTCGCCGGGAAGCGGCGGGATGAAATCGCGCTTCCACTGGAGGATCTGGACGTCCTCCCGCTCCCGGAGCAGGGAGCAGGCGGCCTTGACCTTCTCGTACTCGACGAGGCGGTCGATCAGGACCCGGCGCGGGTCCTCGTGCTCGGCCAGGTCGGTCTCGCGCGGCAGGAGCATCTGCGACTTGATGTAGATCAGGAGGGCCGCGATGAACAGGAACTCGGCCTCGCGGTCGAGGTTGATCTCGGTCTTGCGCTCGAGGTATTCGAGGTAGTCGCGGGTGATGGCGGCGATGGGGATGTCGTGGATGTCGATCTTCTTCTTGCGGATGAGGAAGAGGAGGAGGTCGAGCGGGCCTTCGAAGACGTCCAGGCGGACCTGGTAGCCGTCGGGGACGGCCTCGGCGGCCGGGGCCGGGACGGAGGCGTCCTCGAGGGGCAGGGCTTCGGCGGCGGTCTCGGGCATGCTAGGAGAAGAGCCTGAGGACGAGGTTCTGGACGGGTGCGAAGACGAGCGTCAGGGCCCGGGTGTACATCAGGGCGATGAGGATGAGGAACCCGTACGGCCTGAGCTGCTCGTACTGGGCGGCGCCCCTCTCCGACAGGAGCCCGGCCAGGATGCCGCTGCCGTCGAGAGGCGGGATGGGGATGAGGTTGAAGACGGCGAGCGAGATATTGATCAGGGCCGTGAAGAGCAGGATGATGCCGAGCCCTTCGAGCGGCCGGGAGAGCGCGGACATGTCGGTGATGCGGGCCCCGAAGAGCTTGAGGACCCTGAAGATCAGAACGGCGGCCGCCGCGGTCGCGATATTGGCGATCGGGCCGGCGAACGAGATCCAGAGGCCGCCTTTCCGCGGATTGCGCAGGTTGCGGGGGTTGTAAGGGACGGGCTTGGCCCACCCGAACACAGGTTGCCTGAAGATGATGAGGAGGAGAGGGAAGATGATCGTGCCGAACAGGTCGATGTGGACGAGGGGATTGAGGGAGGCCCGGCCGAGGGCGGCCGCCGTCGGGTCGCCGAGACGGTTGGCCGTCCAGGCGTGGGCCGCCTCGTGGACGGTGATGGCAAAGAAGATGGCGAACGCTTGGACGAGTATGAGACGGATATCCATGGTTTAAAAGAACATCTTTTATAGCACAGAACGGGGCCGCCGTAAACAGACCGGAGCGATCGGGACGGTCCCCGCGGGGACGGTCCCGGTCTCAGCGGAATTCGAGCTCGACCCGGAAGCCCTCGCGGACGGGCGGCGTCGTGTAGAGGGGCAGGAACTTGACCAGCTGTTCCTGGTAGTAGAGATTGGCCTCGTTGGCCGCGGCCGCGGCCTCGTCGTCCCAGTAGGTCAGGGCGACGCAGCGGCCGGCCTCGCGGTCGGCGAGCAGGGTGATGCCCCGGAAGCCCCTCTGGGCCCGGGCGGCGGGCACGACGCTCTCTTCGAAGAGCCGGATGCCCTCCTCGGCCTTTTCGATCTTGAACGACAGCGTCGTGACGCGCGCGTACATGGCTCCCCCCTCTTCGGAACGTTGCTTTTTTGCTCGCCGCCGGGCGGGGGATGATGAAATCCCGTCCGGCGTCCCACCCCGATCTTCATCGAATCCGGCCTCTTTCCGACCCTGGGGATACAATAAGCCCGCCGGCCCCGCGAGTCAACCTCCCTCAGTTCCCGAGGGAGGGATCGCGGAAGACCTCCCGGCCTTCGAGGAGGGTCAGCAGGACCCGGGCCCGGGCGATCTGGGAGGGCGGGATGGCGAAGAGGTCCCGGTCGAGGACGACGAGGTCGGCCGCCTTGCCGGGCTCGAGGGAGCCGCGCGTCTTCTCGTCGTGACCGAGCCAGGCCCCGTTCACGGTGTAGGCCCGGAGCATGGTCTCGAGGCCCACCGTTTCTTCGGGTATCCATGGCTCGCCGGGAGGGGCGTCGGGGCCCCTCCGGGTCAGCGCGACCTGGATGGCCTCGAGAGGGTTCATGGAGGAGACGGACCAGTCGCTCCCGCCGGCGATCACGGCCCCGGTCGCGGCGACGCTGCCGATCGGATAGAGCCAGCGCGAGCGGGCCGGTCCGAGAAGCGGCAGGGTCAGATCGGTGATGTAGGTGTCGGCGTAGGCCCAGAGCGCCTGGAAGTTGGCCGCGACTCCCAGCCGCCCGAAGCGGGGGATGTCGGCGGGATCGACGAGCTCGAGGTGGGCGATGTGGTGGCGCATGTCCCGGAAGCCGTTGGCCCGTCCGGCGGCCGCGACGGCGTCGAGCGACATGCGGATGGCCCGGTCGCCGATGGCGTGGACGTGGATCTGGAAGCCGGCCCGGTCGAGCGCCACGGCCAGGGCGTCGAAGGCCTCGGGTTCGAGGAGCGGCGTGCCCCGGTCGCCCGGGCGGTCGACGTAGGGTTCGAGGAGCGCGGCCGTGCGGGGTTCCATGACGCCGTCGGCGAAGATCTTGGCCGCGGTCGACCGGAGCCGCCGGCCCGCGTAGCGCCGGCGGAGGCCGGCGAGCCGCGCCGCCTCCGACACGCCCCTGCGCGTATCGACGTAGAGCGAGGCGAGCACCCGGACGGTGAGCTCGCCGTCCCGGTCGAGGGCGTCGTAGGCGTCCAGGATGGGCACGTCGGCGCTGGCCTCGACGATCGAGGCGATGCCGAAGCGGTTGGCCAGCGCGAGCCCCGCCTTCAATCCTTTTATATAGTCCTGCGGGGAAAGCTCGGGCACGAACCTTTCGACGAGTCCCGCGGCGCTCTCTCTCAGGGTGCCGGTCGGTTGGCCCGTCTCCGGGTCGCGCTCGATCCGGCCGCCCTCCGGGTCGGGCGTGTCCGCGGTCACGCCGGCGAGGGCCAGGGCCCGGGAGTTGACCCAGGCGGAGTGGCCGTCGGCCGAGTCCATGAAGGCGGGCCGGTCGGGGACGAGGGCGTCGAGGTCCTCCTTGCGCGGATCGGCCCGGGGGAAGAGCGGCAGGTCCCAGCCGCCCCCGGTCACCCAGGGCAGGTCCGGGTGGGCCGGCGGCGTATTCGCGGATCCTGGCGAAGACCGCTTCCTTCGTCTCGAGCCCGGCCAGGTTGCAGGCCAGCAGCTCGACCCCGCCCATGACCAGATGGATGTGGGAGTCCTGGAAAGCCGGCAGGACCATCCGGCCGCCGAGGTCGACGACGCGGGTCGCTTCGTCCCTCGCCCGCATGACCTCCGCGGCCTCGTCCGATCCGGACGATCCGGCCCCCGGCCACGGCCAGGGCTTCCGCCCGGGGCCGCGAGGCCGACATCGTATGGATCCGGCCGTTGGTCAGGATGAGGTCGGCCCGCTCGGCCGGCGGCCCGCCGGCGCAGGACGAGGCGACGAGGGCGGCGAGGACGGGTATGAGCCCGGCGGGAAAACGCTCGTTCATGGGCCTGGTCTCCGATCAGGTCCCGGCCTTCCCGGCCGGGCCTTCTCTCAGCCGGCGGTCCATCGCCGCCGCGGCGGTCCGGGCGTCGCCCATGGCCAGGATGACCGTGGCGCCGCCCCTGACGATGTCCCCTCCGGAGTAGACGCCCGGCAGGGACGTGGCCATGGTCTCCCAGTCGACGTCGATCGTGCCCCACTTCCCGACCTTGAGCCCGGGGGTCGTCTGCGGGATGAGCGGGTTCGGGCTCTGGCCGATGGCCACGACGACGAGGTCGACCTCGGTCGTGAACTCCGAGCCCGGCACGGGCACGGGCCGCCGCCGGCCCGACGCGTCGGGTTCGCCGAGCTCCATGCGCAGGCACTCCATGGCCCGGACCCGGCCCCGGTCGTCGCCGATGTAGCGGGTCGGCACCGTCAGGAAGTGGAACGCGACGCCTTCCTCTTCGGCGTGGTGGACCTCTTCGATCCGGGCCGGCATCTCGGCCCGGGAGCGCCGGTAGACGATCATGGCCTCCTCGGCCCCCAGGCGCTTGGCCGTGCGGACCGAATCCATGGCCACGTTGCCGCCGCCGACGACCGCGGCCCGCCGCCCGGGGGACACGGGCGTGTCGTGGCGCGGGAAGTCGTAGGCCCGCATCAGGTTGACCCGGGTCAGATACTCGTTGGCCGAGTAGACGCCGACCAGGTTCTCGCCGGGGATGACCATGAAGTTGGGCAGGCCGGCCCCGGTCCCGATGAAGACGGCTTCGTAGCCCTCCGCCATGAGCTCGTCCACCGTCGCCGTCTTGCCGACGATGAAGTTCATCCGGAACTCGACGCCCAGCCGCTCGAGGTAGGCCACCTCGGCGACGAGGATGCTCTTGGGCAGGCGGAACTCGGGGATGCCGTAGACGAGAACGCCGCCGGCCTCGTGGAGGGCCTCGAAGACCGTCACCCGGTGTCCGCGCCGGGCCAGCTCGCCGGCCACGGTCAGGCCGGCCGGTCCCGCGCCGACGACGGCGGCCTTGTGTCCGGACGGCGGGGCGCAGGCGGGGAAGACGGAGCTCCCCTCGCACCGCTCGAAATCGGAGGCGAACCGCTCCAGGTTGCCGATGGCCACCGAGACGCCCGTCGCCCGCTTGAGGTGGCAGACCTCCTCGCATTGCGTCTCCTGCGGGCAGACCCGCCCGCAGACCGCCGGCAGGCTGTTGGCCTCGCGGATCTTGGCCGCGGCCGCGGCGAACTCGCCCTTCTCGACGAGCTTGACGAAGCTCGGGATGTCGATGCGCACCGGGCAGCCGGTGACGCAGGCCGGCTTGGCGCAGTCGAGGCAGCGGCGGGCCTCGGCCACGGCCTCCTCGGGTCCGAGCCCGCTGTTGACCTCGTCGAAATCCCGGTTCCGCTCCGCGGCGGGCCTTTGGGGCATGGGCTGCCGGCCGATCTTCATCCGGTCCTTGACCGGGATGGAGCGGCGGAGCTCCTTCCGCCATTCCTTCTCGAATTCGGCCAGTATCTCGGCGGCGAGGGAGGGGGCGATCGGCGGCTTGTCGCTCACGGGAACCGCTCCTCCTCCCAGGCGCACAGGGACCGGACCTCGTCGTCGAAGTAGGCCTTGCGCCGCAGGTAGAGCTCGTTCCAGTCGACGAGGTGGCCGTCGAAGTCCGGGCCGTCGACGCAGGCGAACTTCGTCCGGCCGTCCACGGTCAGGCGGCAGGCCCCGCACATCCCGGTGCCGTCCACCATGACCGGATTGAGGCTGACGACCGTCTTGATGCCGCCGGGCCGCGTCGCTTCGGCGACGCTCGACATGAGGTAGGTGCACCCGACGGCGACGACGCGGTCGACCTTCTCCCGCTCGAGGACCGCCCGGACCTGCCGGGGGACGTAGCCGGTGTCCCCGTAGAGGCCGTCCCGGGTGGAGACGACGAATTCGTCGGCGACCGCTTTCAGCTTGTCCCGCCAGTACAGGAGGTAATCGGCCTTGACGTCGACGATGACGACGACGCGGTTGCCGGCCTCCCGGTAGGCGCGGGCGAGGGGATGGATGGAGGCGATGCCGTAGCAGCCGCCCACGAGAAGGACGGTCCCGACGCTCCCGATGTCGGACGGACGGCCGAGGGGCCCGGCGAAGATGGGGACCGTGTCGCCGCTCCCGAGCAGGGCGAGCTTGCGCGTCGACGTCCCGACGGTCATGAACACGACGGTGACCGTGCCGCGCTCCCGGTCCCAGTCCGCGATGGTCAGACGGGATCCGCTCGCCGCGGGCGTCCGGCATGACGATGACGAACTGGCCCGGCCGGCACTTGCGGGCGACCTCCGGGGCTTCGACCTCGAGCAGGTGGATGTTGGGGACGAGGCGTTCCCGGCGGACGACGCGGGGCATTATCCGTTCCTCCTGAGCCGGGCGTAACCGCGGTTGGCCGCGACCGGATCGTAGCCGCGGAGGACCTCGGAGCGGGGCGCGGGCGCCGCGGCCGGTCCGGCCGCGGCGCAGCGGGTCCGGGCCGGGGCGGGGGCGACCGCGGCGAAGCGGGGCTCCCCGGACGGGCTCTTCGCGGAGGAAGAACGCCCGATCGGGTTCCGCCGGATCGTAGCCGGAAAGGAGCGGGACGCGCGCGACGATCTCGGCCAGGATCCCGGCCGGGTCCCGCCCGGCGAGGTCCGTCCGGCCCATGCGTCCGGCGAGGGCGATGAGGATCTCCCGGTCGGGCCTGGCCGCGCCGGGCGGGGGGCAGGCGGCGGGATAGGTCCTCACGCGCCCCTCCGTGTTGATCCAGGTCCCGCCGCATTCGGCGAAGGCGGCGGACGGCAGGACGACGTCGGCCCGCTCGGCGTTCCGGCTCCAGTGCGTGTCCTGGCAGACGAGGAACGACGGCTTCCGGTCCCCGAGGTCCGGGGCGGGCCCGGCCAGGTAGAGCGCATCGGCCGTGAATTCCCCGAGCCCGTCGTGGACGTCCTTCAGGCTCTTTCCGGGACGCCGCGGGACCGAGGGCCCGCTCGAGCTCGTGGACGCCGCGCTCGTTCGCGCCGCGGCCGAGGGCGACGAGGCGGCCTCCGGTGAGCAGGGCGATGTTCCAGAGCCAGCCCAGCGTTTCGAGCCCCGCCGGGCCCGCGACGGAGCCGGCGTCGAAGAGGACGACGGCCGGCTTTCGCGAAGCGAGCAGGGCGGCCGCCGCCGCGAAGGCGCCCTTGGCGGCACGGGTCCCGCCCGGGCGCCGGCCGAGCGTCTTCTTGAATTCGTCGAAGCCGGCGGCTTCCGCAGGCGGCGCGGCGTGTCCGCGGAGCAAGGCCGCGGCGAGGTCGGCGGCGGCCGTCACGGCTCCCGGGCCGAGATCCAGCTCGACCGCCGACAGGCCGACGGGACCGGCCGGGGCCCGGCCCGCGACGACGAATCCGGCGCCGCGGCGCACGGCCCGGACGACCTCGACCCAGGCGATCGGATGATCGGTCGCGAGGTCGATGTCCCAGGCCAGAATGGAGCCGCACGTCCCGATCTCCGCGAGGTCGCGGGCCGCCGGGACGCGGCCGCCGTTCTTCGCGGCGAAGGCGTCGAGCGTCAGCTCCAGCGACGGCTCGGGCGACGCGGCGACCGCACCCGCCCGGAAGACCGCCCGCCCGAATTCGAGGAAGACGAAGGCGTCCTCGAGCGGGACCTGCGCGGGATAGACGAGCGCCCGCCGCCCTTCGGCGGCCGCGGCGAGTCCGGCGGCCGCGGCGTCGAGGGCCTCGTCGAAGGTCGCGGGGACGAGACGCCCGTCCCTGCGGACGCGGGGCTCCAGGATGCGTCCGGGGCCGTCGAGCGCGCCGCGGACGAGGAAACGGCCCTTGACGCAGGCCTGGCCGTGGTTGGGGGGCGCATCGGCCGGCCGGGCGTGGAGGACCCGGTCCTCCCGGATCCCGAGATCGAGGCGGCAGCCCTGGGCGCAGAACGGGCAGACGATGGCCGCCGTGCGGTCGGGCCGCGGCTGCGGCCGGGCGGCCCGCTCGACCAGGGCCGCGGTGGGGCAGACGTCGACGCACGCCCCGCAGAAACGGCAGCCGGAATCGAGGAGCGTCCGGTCGAAGGCCGTGCCGACCTCGGTGCGGCCGCCGCGCCGGACGAAGGACAGGACCGAGGCGCCGCGGACCTCCTCGCAGACCCGGATGCAGCGGCCGCAGAGGATGCAGAGGTTGTCGTCGCGGTCGAAGAAGGGATCGGACCGCCGCACGTCCCGGTTCCTGTAGACGGCCGGCATGTCGACCCTGTCGAGCCCGACCTCCTCGACGACCTTCTGGAGCTCGCAGCCGCCGTTCTCCGGGCAGAGGACGCAGCCGGTGACCTCGCCGACCTTGCGGATCGTCGACTTGAGGTCGTCGCAGGACGTCTTCTCGGTGCAGACGAGGCAGGCATAGGGGTGCGCGGCCAGGATGAACTCGAGGACCTTCTTCCGCAGCTCGAGGACGGCGGGGGTCCGGGTGTGGACGACCAGTCCCTCCTCGGCCGGCGTCGCGCAGGAGGGAGCGAAGTCCCTGCGCCCGTCGATCTCGACGAGACAGATGCGGCAGCCGGCGAACGGCACGAGGTCGCGGTGGTTGCAGAGGGAGGGGATGCCGATCCCGGCGCCCCGCGCGGCCTCGAGGATGGTCTGGCCTTCCCGGCAGACGACCTCGCGCCCGTCGATCGTCAGCTTCATCGTCCCTCTCCCGTCGGCTTCGAGGGCGCAGCCCGGCCTGATACCGTCGTTAGCCCGGCAGCCCCGGCGGAAGCCGGGGAGTCGTCTTGACCACGGCGCGGATCCTTGGCCGGGCAGACGCCGAGACAGAGGCCGCACTTGATGCAGGCGGCCGGGTCGATGACGTGGACCTTCTTGAGCTCCCCGGCGATGGCCCCGGCCGGGCAGGCCTTCTTGCAGAGGAGGCAGCCGACGCATTTCTCCGGGTCGATGGCGAACGAGATGAGGCTCTTGCAGACGAGCGCCGGGCAGCGCTTGTCGAAGACGTGGGCCTCGTATTCGTCGCGGAAATAGCGGAGCGTCGTCAGGACGGGGTTCGGGGCGGTCTGGCCGAGTCCGCAGAGCGAGGCCCGCCGGACCGTCGCGGCCAGGTCCTCGAGCCGGGCGATGTCGGCCGCCTCGCCCTGCCCCGCGGTGATCTTGGCCAGGAGCCGGGCCATCTCGCCCGTTCCGACCCGGCAGGGGGAGCACTTGCCGCAGGACTCCTCCTCCGCGAACCTCAGGAAGTAGAGGGCGATGTCCACCATGCAGGTGTCTTCGTCCATGACGATCATGCCGCCCGAGCCCATCATGCTCCCGGCCGACTTCAGGCTCTCGTAATCGACGGGCAGGTCGAGCAGGGCCTTGGGGATGCAGCCTCCCGAAGGGCCGCCGATCTGGACCGCCTTGAAATCCCGGCCGCCGGGGATGCCGCCGCCGATGGCGTAGACGATCTCCCGGAGGCTGATGCCCATGGGCACCTCGACCAGGCCGGTGTTGGCGATCTTGCCGACGAGCGAGAAGACCTTCGTGCCCTTGCTCCCCGCCGTTCCGAGGCCGGCGAACCAGGCGGCGCCGCGGCGGATGATCGAGGGGACGTTGGCCCAGGTCTCGACGTTGTTGATCACGGTGGGCTTGCCCCAGAGGCCCCGTTGGGCGGGGTAGGGCGGGCGCTGGCGGGGATAGGCCCGGCCGCCCTCGATGGAGGCCAGCAGGGCCGTCTCCTCGCCGGAGACGAAGGCGCCCGCGCCGCGGACGACCTCGAGGTCGAAGTCGAAGCCGGTGCCCAGGATGTCCTTTCCGAGAAGCCCGTACTCCCGGGCCTGTTCGATGGCCTTGCCGATGCGCTCGGTCGCCAGCGGGTACTCGTTCCGGATATAGAGGAAGCCGATGGAGGCCCCGACGGCCCGGGCCCCGATGATCATGCCCTCGATGACGGCGTGCGGGTCGGCCTCGAGGACCGAGCGGTCCATGAAGGCGCCCGGATCGCCCTCGTCGCCGTTGCAGACCAGGTACTTGGGTTCGCCTTCGGCCCGGCGCGCGGCCGCCCACTTCAGGCCGGTGGGGAAGCCCGCGCCGCCGCGGCCGCGCAGGCCCGAAGCGCCGATCTCGGCGACGATCCCCTCCGGGGTCATCTCCCCCAGCGCCTTGGCCGCGCCCGCGTAGCCTTCGGTGGCGATGTACTCCTCGATCCTCTCCGGGTCGATCCGGCCGCGGTTGCGCAGGACGATGAGCCGCTGGTGTTTGAAGAACTCGATGTCCTTCATCCGGGGGACGGGCTCCTGTCCCTCCGGCGGGACGTACATGAGCCTCCGGACGGGCCGGCCCTTGACCAGGTGCTCTTCGACGAGCTCCGGGATGTCGGCCGGCGCGAGCTTCTGGTAGAAGATGCCGTCCGGCTGGACGAGGACGATCGGTCCCCGCTCGCAGAACCCGTTGCAGCCGGTGGCGACGACCCGGACCTCGCCGTCGAGCCCCCGGCGCCGGACCTCGGCCTCGAGCCCCTCGCGGATCGCGAAGGCGCCGCACGAAACGCAGCCCGTGCCGGCGCAGACGAGGAGGTGGGTCCGGACGGCCGTCAAGCGCCTTCGTCCTTTTCGATCGCCGCGAGCACGGCCTCGGCCTTGGCCCCGGTCATCCGGCCGTGGGTGCGGCCGTCGACGACGGCCAGGGGGGCCAGGGCGCAGGCGCCCAGGCAGTTGACCCGCTCCAGGGTGTACTTCCCGTCCGGTGTCGTCGCGCCGGCGGCGATGCCGAGCGTGCGCTCGAACTGTTCGAGGACGGCCGTGCCGCCGCGGACGTGGCAGGCGGTCCCCAGGCAGACCGTGCAGACGTGCCGGCCGCGGGGCTCGAGGCTGAAGGACCTGTAGAAGGTGGCCACGCCGTAGACCTGGACGAGCGGGACCCCGAGCGCGTCGGCGACGTGTTCGAGGGCTTCGGGAGGCAGCCAGTGGAAGCGGTCCTGGACGTCCTGGAGGACCTGGATGAGCGCCCGTTTCCGACCCTTGGCCTTTTCGGTCAGGGCTTCGAGTTCGCTTTTCGACGGGCGCACGGCGGCATTATATGCGGACGGCGAGGCCCGCGCAAGGCGGGTCCCGCGGTCAGAGCACCGGGAGGTAGCGGCGGATCTCGTAGTCGCTGACCTGCTTGTCGAACTCGCCGGAGACGTTCCGGCCGTAGTCTTCGACCTCCTTGCGCTTGTTGGCGACCAGCTTGGCGAAGATGTGGTCGCCCAGGGCGGACTTGACCACGGCGCTCTTCTCCATGAGCCGGACGGCCTCGTCGAGGTCGCGGGGCAGGACCCGGATCCCGGACATCTTCTGACGCGCGCCGCTCATGTGATAGATGTTCTCCTCGACCGGGTCGACGAGCTCGGTCTTCTCCCGGATGCCCTCGGCCCCGGCGGCCAGCATGACGGCGAAAGCGAGGTAGATGTTGCAGGCGGGGTCGGCCGCCCGGAGCTCGATCCGCGTCGCGCCCTCCTTGCCGGGCTGGTATTCGGGGACCCGGATGTAGGCCGACCGGTTCCTCTGGCCCCAGGCGATGTAGACCGGCGCTTCGTAACCCTCGATGAGGCGCTTGTAGGAGTTGACCCATTGGCTGAGGACGGCCGAGATGTCGCGGGCGTGGGCCATCAGGCCGGCCATGTAGCGCTGGGCCATGAGGGACAGGTGATAGGGCCCGTTCTTGTCGAAGAAGAGGTTCCGGCCGTCGCGCCAGAGCGACTGGTGGACGTGCATGCCGCTGCCGTTCTGGCCGTTGACCGGCTTGGGCATGAAGGTCGCGTGCAGGCCGTGCATGCGGCAGACCTTCCGGACCATGTAGCGGAAGAGCATGGCCGTGTCGGCCATGTCGACGGCGTCGAGGTAGCGGAGGTCGACCTCGTGCTGGTTGGGGGCGGCCTCGTGGTGGTCGTATTCCGTGGCGATGCCCATGCGGTGGAGGAGGAGCTGCACCTCCTTGCGCAGTCCGCCGTGCTGGCCGCCGAAGAAGTAGCCGCCGCCGTCGGTCGGCGCGGCCTCTTCGGCCGAGGGGAAGATGAAGAACTCGAGCTCGGGCCCGCACTTGAAGTCGTCGATCCCGATCTCCTTGCGGGCCCGGCCCAGGACGCGCTTGAGGGCGCCGCGGCTGTCCCCTTCGTACGGCTGGCCGTCGGGCGTCAGGATGTCCCCGAACATGACCGCCTCGCGCCAGCGGATGCTCCCGTCGAAACCGGTGTAAGTCCAGGGGAGAAGGCGGAAGGTGCGGGGATCGGGCTTGATGACCAGGTCGGACTCCTCGATGCGGACGAAGCCGGCGATCGACGAGCCGTCGAAGCCCTTGCCCTCCCGGAAGGCGGCCGGAAGCTCGGAGGCGGGGATGGTGAAGTCCATCTGCCGCCCCAGGATGTCGGGGAAGAAGAACCGGATGAACTGGACGTCGTTCGCCGGGTCCCGCAGGACCGCCAGGACGTCCTTCTCGTCCCTCGTTCCGAAAGACCTTGATCGTCGGGGGGTGCGCCGCTCGGGCCATGACCTGTCTCCTTTCCCGCCCGGCCGTCCGGGCTCGGTTCAATGTCATTAAATAAAGAACAATACGAAACGAATGTCAATATATTAAATAAAAATATTTACATATGCGCGCATATATGATAAATAAGCAGATGATTGGAGGTGCCGCCCATGATCGACGAGCTGGACAGGAAGATCATCCGCGTCCTCAACGCCAACGCCCGCAAGAGCTTCCGGGAGATCGCCAAGGAGGTGGGGACCTCGGCCACGGCGGTCATCCACACCGTCAAGAAGCTCGAGGCGGCCGGGGCCATCAAGGGCTACGTCCCCGTCGTCGATCCGGACTATTTCGGCATCGGCCTCGCGGCCGTCGTCGCCGTCCGCATCTCCAAGGGCAAGCTCATCGAGACCCAGCTGCGGATCGCCCAGGACCCGCACGTCGCCGCCGTCTACGACGTCACCGGGGACTGGGACTGCTTCATCGTCGGCCGCTTCAGCGGCCGCGAGGACCTCAACGGCTTCGTCAAGGGCCTCCTGGCCATCCCCCACGTCGACCGCACGGTCACCCATCTCGTCCTCAACGTGGTCAAGGAGGAGCCCCGGATCCCGGTGTAGGGCCGCCCGCCGGCCCGGGGCCCCGGCGCGTCCTTGACAGATCCGCCGGTTGTGCCATAATCGACTTTCATTCCGGCAAGGAGAAGGCGATGGTCAAGGCAACCCATTCCCCCGTCGGCCGTCACTACATCGTCGAGGCCTCCGGCTGCGACCCGAAGATCATCGGGAGCGTCGAGAAGGTCCAGCAGATCCTCGTCCGCGCGGCCGAGATCGCCGGCGCCCACGTCTGGTCGATCTCCTTCAGCAAGTTCCCCCCGGCCGGGGTCAGCGGGGTCGTGGTCATCTCCGAATCGCACATCTCGACCCACACCTGGCCCGAAATGGGCTACGCCGCCCTGGACATCTACACCTGCGGGGCCACCACCAAGCCCGACAAGGCGGTCATCTACGCCGTCGAGGAATTCGGTGCCGAGACGTCCCATATCACCGAGATCACGCGCGGCATCGACGAGGGCGACGCCGTCTTCTACCACAGCTTCATCACCTGGGAAGAGCGGCTGCGCAAGCCGACTCCGAAGAGGGACCGCGACAAGGACAGGGACAAGGATTAGCGGGCGGTCATGATCGTCGAATTCAGCGTCGTGCCCGTCGGCCGGGGCGAGGAGCTGGCCGGCCCCGTCGCCAGGATCCTCGACATCGTCGACAGGTCCGGCCTGCCCTACCGGCTGACGGCCATGGGGACCATCGTCGAGGGGGAGTGGGACGAGGTCCTCGGCCTCGTCCGGCGGTGCCACGAGACCATGGGCGAAGGTTCCGTCCGGGTCCTGACGCACATCGCGATCGACGACCGGCCGAAAGCGACCGGGCGCATCGAAGGCAAAGTCCGCGACGTCGAGAACATCCTGGGCCGTCCCCTCAAGACATAGTCCCCACGCGTAAAGCAAGTTTACGCCCCTCCACCGCCCTTCGGCCGGCCCGGACGGGCGGCCGGCCCGTCCTCTCGGGAAAACCCCCTTCCGTCCTTGGCATGAAATCGGCTTTAACGGACATTGAAAGACCGGCGCTGATGCTATAATAAGGATAGCCGTGAATAAAGCGGTCATAGGGTTCCTGCTTCTCGATCGTCGGATTCACCGGTTCGTCCGCGGCCCAGGAGGCCCAAGCGACGAATCCCGAAACCGCCGCGGCCTTCGTCGAGCGCGCCCGCGCGTCGCTCCAGGCCGGGGACCGGGCGTCGTACCTCGCGGCCTTTTCCCCCGAGCTCCGGCCGGCCGAAGAGTCCCGCCTGGCCGCGTATTTCGACGAGTTCGACATGACCGGGGTGAAGCTGCGCACGGCCGGGGTCCGGATCGACGGCGCCGCGGCGGCCCGTGCGTTCGTGCAGGCCTTCTTCGAGAACGACTACGCCGCCCTCATCGAAGGCTGGACGCTCTCCCTCGAGCGGCGGAGCGAGGCCTGGACCGTCGTCCGCCAGGAGATCACCGGGAACACGACCCGTCTCTTCAAGATCCGCATCCCCGACGCGCGGGCCGCGCGGGCCCGGCGGGTCGAGGTCAGCCACGCGGACATCCGCCTCGTCTTCGAGGACGCGGCCGTCTTCTACGACAACATCCCCGACCTCGAAACGGCCCTGGTCGTCGTCGGCCGGGGCCGGGTCGCTTTCACTCCCGGCGACCCCAACGAGAAGCACCAGCTGGAGCTCCTCTACAAGCGGGAGCGGATCGAGGACGAGGTCGAGTCCCTCTACATCCGCTGCTCGCCGAGCTTCTTCGCCACGAACGTCCGCATCGAGGAGGCGGAGGGTCCGGCGGAGATCAGGCCGGCCGAGCGGGCCAAGGCCGAAGCGGTCTTCGCCCGGAACTATCCCCGCGCCTTCACCATCGAGAGTTCCCTCGACGGGAAGCTCCTGTCCTTCATGCCCCAGGGCGACGAGGTCGGGCTGGAGTTCAAGGCCCGCAAGGCCGGGGAGATGGCCTACATCTTCTCCCCGTTCTCCGGCGACGAGGTCAGCCTCTACGACCACGGCAAGGAACGGGTCGTCTGCCTCTACAGCCCGGCCCCGGACGCCGCGCCCCCGCAGAAGAGGATGTTCATCTCGTTCGAGGAGAAGTTCGACGTCAGCGCGTACTCGCTCGACCTGAGCTACGCCCCGGCCAATTCCTACATCTCGGCCCGGGCCCGCATCGAGGTCGTCCCCCGGGTCGACCTCCTCGAGACGCTCAAGTTCCGCTTCAATCCCGATTTCGAGATCCTCAAGATCACGGACCCGCTGGACCGGGAGCTGTTCTACACCCAGGACCGGGCCCGCAACACCCTCTACGTCCATTTCGTCGAGCCCCCGGTCGGAAGGGAGCCGACCGCGATCGAGGTCTTCTACCGCGGTTCGATGAAGCCCGTGGCCCCGACGACGGACGTCGTCTCCCAGACCGGCTCGGGCGGCGCCAACATCCGCGTCCGGCCCCGCTACGAGACCTACTTCTATTCCCACGCCGGTTTCTGGTACCCGGGCCCGGTCGAGGAGGACTACTTCCTGGCCCGCCTGACCCTCGTCGTCCCGCCCGGATACGGGTGCGTCGCCAACGGGGAGCTGGTGGCCCGGGGCCGGCGGGAGGACATGGACGACGCCGTGGCGATCGAGAAGGCGGGCAGCTCCGTCTTCACCTTCGTCTCCCGCGCGCCCCTGAAGTACATGTCGTTCATCATCGGGAAATTCGCCGCCCAGAAGGACCGGCCCGGTCCCGTGCCCCTCGCCGCCTTCGTCTCCTCCGAGGTCATGGATTCGCGTCCGGCCCTGCTCGACCAGGCCGCCGACATCCTCGATTTCTACGGCCGCGCCTTCGGTCCCTACCCCTACGAGAAGCTGGGCGTCGTCCTCAGGCTCTGGCCGGTCTTCGGGGGGCACAGCCCGGCCTCGTTCATCGTCCTCAACGAGCCCCCCTGGTTCGGCGACTTCGGGCTTCCCCACGCCCGTCGACACGCCCGTCGACCTGTCCAACTGGGACGAGTACTTCCTGGCCCACGAGATCGCCCACCAGTGGTGGGGCCAGGGCGTTTCGTTCGATTCCTACAAGGACCAGTGGCTGAGCGAAGGCCTGGCCCAGTTCGCGGCGGCCTCCTACCTGCGGTCCCGGTACGGGGAGTCCGCCTACGCCGCCATCCTCAAAAAATTCTCCCGCTGGACCGCCAAGAAATCGCACCGCGGCCCGATCCTCATGGGCTCGCGCCTGAGCTACTTCGATTTCGAGGCCTACCAGACCATCGTCTACGACAAGGCCGCCCTGGCCCTGTTCATGCTCCAGGACCTCCTCGGCCGGGAGACCTTCGAAGACGGGCTCAAGGCGTTCTTCGCCAAGAAGAAGTTCACCGCGGCCCGGACGGGGGAGTTCATCGCGGCCATGGAGGCCGCCTCGGGCCGGGACCTGAAGCCCTTCTTCCACGGCTGGTTCGCCTCGTGGGAGCTGCCCCAGGTCAGGACGACCTGGACCGAGACGGCCGTCCCCGAGGGGACCCGCATCGACTTCCGCGTGACCCAGGCCTCGGGCCCCTTCGTCTTCCCGCTCTGGATCGAGACGACGCGGTCCGGCGAGACGCGCCGGACCATGGTCGTCGTCGACGAGACGGTCGAGCGCTTCTCCGTCACCGTGCCGCGCAAGCCCGACCGGATCGCGGTCAATCCCGACCGGGCCGTGCCGGGCAAGTTCTCCTAGGCCGGGAAGGCGCCCGTATCGATCTTCAGCCGCTTGATCATCTCGTTGAGCGTCGTCGGCTTGACCCCGAGGAGATGGGCGGCCTTGTTCTGGACCCCCTTCGTCTTCTTGAGCGCGGCCAGGATGATCTTCTTCTGGAAGGCCTGGGTCCGGTCGCGGAGGTCCAGGGATTCCTCGGCGGCGATCAGCGCCTCGTCGTCGACGGCGTCGCCGCGGAGCAGGAACGGGGGCAGGGATTCGCGGGTGATGGCCTTGGAGGGGGACAGGACGACCGCCCGCTCGACCAGGTTCTCGAGCTCGCGGACGTTGCCCGGCCAGGCGTGGGCGTCGAGGATCTCGAAGACGTCCTCGCTCACGCCCTCGATCTCCTTGCGGTTCTCGCGGGCGTAGATCCCGACGAAGTGGCGGACGAGCTGGGGGATGTCCTCCTTGCGCTCGCGCAGGGGCGGGATCACGATCTTGATGACGTTGAGGCGGTAGAAGAGGTCCTTGCGGAAGGCCTTCTGCTCGATGAGCTCCTCGATGTCGGTATTGGTGGCCGCGAGGATGCGGACGTCCACCTTGATCGTCTGGGTCCCGCCGAGCCGCATGAACTCCTTCTCCTGCATGACCCGCAGCAGCTTGGCCTGCGTCTCGAGGCTGATGGAGGAGATCTCGTCGAAGAAGATGGTCCCCTTGTCGGCCGCCTCGAACAGGCCTTTCTTCAGGGCCACCGCCCCGGTGAAGGCCCCCTTGACGTGCCCGAACAGGTGGCTCTCGAGCAGGTCGGGCGGGAGGGAGCCGCTGTTGACGGTCACGAACGGGGCGTCGGCCCGGTTCGAGTTCATGTGGATGGCCCGGGCGACGAGCTCCTTGCCGGTGCCGCTCTCGCCCTGGAGGAGGATCGTGCTCCGCGTCGGGGCGGCCGCCCGGACCAGGTCGAAGACCTTCTTCATGGCCTCGCTCTTGCCGATGATGTTGTCGAAGCCGAAGCGCTGGCGGAGCTCGCCCTTGAGCCGGACGTTCTCGTCCTGGAGGCGCTTGCGCTCGACGGCCTTTTCGATGACCAGGAGCAGGTCGTCGTGCTTGAAGGGCTTCTGGACGTAGTCCAGGGCGCCGATCTTCATGGCCGAGATGGCCGACTCGACCGAGCCGTAGGCGGTGATGATGATGACCGGGGCCAGGGGATCGATCCTCTTGATGCGCCGCAGGACCTCGATCCCGTCCAGCCCCGGCATGAGCAGGTCGAGGAGGATGGCGTCGAAGGACGGCGAGGGGAATTTCTCCAGGGCCTCCTCGCCCGAGGCCGAGATCTCGACCTCGTAGCCTTCCGACGTCAGGAGCTGGGACAGGACGTCCCGGATGACCGGTTCGTCGTCGATGATGTGGATGATGCCCTTGCTGTTCATGCGTCACGTCCTCGGGGCCGGAGCCCCCGGTCCCCGCGCGCCGTCCCGGCCGGCCGGCAGGGTGATGGTGAAGGTCGAGCCCCGGCCGACCTCGCTGCGGACCTCGATGCGGCCGTCGTGCTCCTTGACGATGGCGTAGCTGATGGACAGGCCCAGCCCGGTCCCCTTGCCGACGCCCTTGGTCGTGAAAAAGGGATCGAAGATGCGGGACAGAAGCTCCGGCCGGATGCCCGTCCCCGTGTCGGAGATGCGGACGACGGCCGCCCCGTTCTCCGGAGCCAGGCGGATCGCGAGCTCGCCGCCCTCGGGCATGGCGTCGAGGGCGTTGAGGATGATGTTGATGAAGACCTGCTGGAGCCTCTCGCCCTGGGCGTAGATCCCGGGGACGGGCAGGAGCTCCAGGACCAGGCGGACGTTCATGTTCTTCAGCTTGTAGTCGATGAGGGAGAGGATCTCCTCCAGGCTCTGCTTCAGGTCGACGCGCTGGAACGAATCGTCGGACGGGCTGCGGGCGAAGGTCAGGAGGTTCTTGATGATCTTGGCGACGCGGTCCGTCTGGGCCTCGACCTTCTCCAGGATCTGGGCGTAGTGGGAGTCGGTGAGCTTCTTCTGGAGCATCTGGACGTAGCTCGAGATCCCCGTCAGGGGGGTGTTGATCTCGTGGGCCACGCCGGCCGAGAGCAGGCCGATGCTGGCCAGCTTCTCCGAGGTCAGGAGCTGCTGCTGGAGACGGATCTTGTCGGTGACGTCCTCGAAGACGATGATGGTGCCGTAGGGCCGCAGGGCGTTGTCGAGGAGCGGCGTCCGGGCGATGTCGAAGATCTTCTGCGCGCCGTCGACCTCGATCGCGATCTCGCTGAGGAGGCGGAAGTCCTGCGGGCCTTCCCGCCGGAACACGGCGTCGTAGGTGGCCGGGCCCAGGACGTCCTGGAGCTTGCGCCCGAGCGCGTTCCCCCGGCGGACCGCCACCTGGTCCTCGAGGACCCGGTTCCAGCCGGTGACGGTGCCCGCCTCGTCGACGACGGACACGCCGACGGTCAGGCTCTCGATGATGTTCTCGCTGTAGTCCTTGAGCCGCTGCATCTCCAGGGCCCGGACGCTCTCCCGGCCGTAGAGATCGGCGTTCTCCAGGGCCAGGGCCGCGGAGCCGGAGATCGTCGTCAGCAGCTCCCAGTCCTCCCGGGAAAAGTACGATCCGTCCTGTTTCTTGCCCATGACCAGGCAGCCGATGACCTTGTCCTCGACCTTGAGCGGCAGGACGTGGAAGAAGCCGAGGTCCGCCAGCCGCTCCCAGGCCGCCCGGGCCGGCTCCGATTCGGACGCCGTGACGTAGGCCAGCGTGTCCCGGTGCTGGATCGCCCCGGCCAGCCAGTCGTCGAGCGCGATGCGGTCGGGAAGCGCCGGGCCGTCGCCCCTCGCCTGGAGGACCCGGAAGGCCCGCCGGTCGCTCTCGTCGGCCAGGAGCAGGGCCAGGCTCTTCAGGCTGAGGGCGTTGGCGATGGCCTCGAGGAGGGACCCGGCCAGCTTCTCCAGGTTCCGTTCGCGGGTGAGGTCGCGGGTGATCGACAGCAGGGTCTTCCGGTACTCGTAGCTTCTCTTGTAGATGGCCCGGTCGAGGAGGCCCTGGAAGAGCCTTTTCAGCGGCGTGAAGAGCGTCGCGCCGAGGACGATGGCCACGGCGCCGAGGATGACGGCGTTGAGCCGGTTCTCCGAGAAGAGGCGCGTCCGGGAGCTGACGAACAGGTAGACGGAGGCGAGGACGAAGAAGGAGAAGGTCAGGGTCGCCGCCTTCTTCAGGAACACCTCGATGTCGACCAGGCGGTAGCGGGAGATGGAGTAGGAGAACACGAGCGGGATGAGGGCCTGGAGGAGGACCGTCAGCTCGGCGCCCGTCGAGGGCCGCCCGCCGAGGACGAAGGGGACGATGTAGAAGGCGGTCGAGGGGACGACGCCGAACGCCAGCCCGTAGACGATGATGCGGAGCTGCTTCTTGACCAGGATGTTCGGGGCCCGGCGGGTGCTGTGGGCCAGGATGACCAGCGTGACGAGGGCGAAGAGCGCGAAGTGGAGGAGCTCGAGCCGCTCGAGACCGTCGTGTGTGCGCAGGATGGTCGCCTCGCTCCACGGGGTGGGCAGCGGGACGTGGAGGCGGACCCGGGCCAGGAGCAGGAACGCGGCGGGGGCGTAGAGAAGGGGGAGGACCTCGGAGCGCTTCTTGAGGAAGGGCTTGCGCAGGGGGAAGATCATGAAGAAGTGGAGCAGGAGCGGCGGGAAGGCCAGGAAGCCCAGCTTGTCCAATCCGTAGAAAGCCGCGTCGAGGCCGCCCATCTCGCCGGTCGGCGAGAAGATCATGAACCCGGCGAAAGCGAAGGCCAGCAGGTAGAAGAAGACGTAGGGCAGGGACATCTGTCCCCGCGAATTGAAGAGGACGATGAGCGCGAGGGCCAGGGTCATCAGGCCGACGAGGACGAGATAATAATAGATGGGATTGACGGGCCGCTTCTGGGGATAGAAGGTGGGATAGATCTGCATCCCTTCCTTGCTGATATGGTAGGTGACGCTCTGGTCGGTCGCCGCGGCCTGCCAGAGGCTCTTGAGGACGTCGATCTGCGTCGCGACCGGGACCTTGTTGATCGCCGTCAGGATGTCGCCCTTGCGCAGGCCCGCGCGCAGGAAGGCCTCGCTCTCCGGATCGACCCGGATGGCCCGCAGGCCGCTCCCGGTCGCCTTCCAGGCGATGCCGTCCGTGACGTCCCGCCACACCGCCTTGCGGTAGACGTTCGCCGATCCCAGGGCGAGGATGATCAGGACGGGCAGAAGGACGAGGGCGTAGGTTCTCTTCATCGCCATCCAAAAAATTGAATCCGGATCATAAAAAAAATTCCCTAGTCGAGAACGTGGCGCGACCCGGCCCGGATGGCCCACGGGACCGAACCCTGGCCGAGCATCTTTCTCGCGGCCGGGTCCTCTTTGATCCCCAGCGGATTGGTGCTCCGGGAGAGGAAGTTGTCCATGTAGTCGAAGCTGGGCTTCTGGACTTCCTGCGGCGGAGCCTCCTGGGCGCCCGTCTGGGGAACGGGATCGGCCGGAGCGACTCCGACGAGGAGGACGAAGACCGCCCCGGCCAGGGCTCCCGAAAAGGCCTTCCTCGTGTTGGTCACGACTCTATTAGTTATTCATTTGTCCGGGTTTGTCAATACAGGCTCGGCAGTCCCGCCTTGCGGGGCAGTCCCGTTTCGGGCAGTCCCGCCTTCATTGACAATAATTGCGCCCTGGATTAGATTAGGGACGACTAAATCTAGCGGAAATTTGCCAATATGCCGTACTATCTCTGTCGGACCGCCGGGGAGAACGGGCGAGTTGAAAGCCGGTCCGTCCTGGCCCAATCGGCGGCCGAGTGCCGGAAGACGTTCGAGAACGAGGGCGTCCTCGTCCTGTCCGTCCGCCGCGATTGGAACAAGCTCGGCAACCTGGGTTTCAAGCTGGGCCGGAAGGTCAAGGACCGGGACATCATCCTGTTCAATCAGGAGCTCGTCGCCATGATCAAGGCGGGCTACCCCATCCTCAAGAGCCTCGAATCCATCACCTCCCGGGTCAAGAACGTCCATTTGAGGGAGATCCTCCTCGACGTCGCCGGCGAGGTCAAGAAAGGCAAGGCCCTGTCGGAGGCCTTCCTGCCCTACGAGAAGCTGTTCTCGCCCGTCTATACGGCCAGCCTCATGGCCGGCGAGAAGGGCGGCAACCTGCCGGCGTCGATCGGAAGATACATCCAGTACGCCAAGATGGTCACCCAGACCCGCTCCCGCATCAAGTCGGCCATGACCTACCCGACCGTCCTCATCGTCTTCTCCTTCATCCTCGTCGGCATCCTGGTCAATTTCGTCATCCCCAAGTTCGCCGAGTTCTACCAGAGCTACGAGGCCGAGATGCCCCGGATCACCCTGGTCATCATGGGCCTGGCGACCGCCCTGAGCCGCTACTGGTTCGTCTTCCTCGGCCTCTTCGCCGCGGCGGTCGTCGCGTTCCTGCGGTTCCGGAGCCGGCCGGATTTCCGCTATCAGGTGGACCGGTTCAAGCTCCGCGTCCCCTTCGGCAAGACGATCTGGCGCGAGTCGGGGATCAGCCTGTTCAGCCGGACCCTCGGCCTCCTGCTCGAAGCGGGGATATCGCTGCTCGCGGCGATCGGCATCGCCATCCAGGCCGTGCCCAACGCCTGGATGGTCCGGCACATGCAGGACGTCCCCGACCACATCCGGAACGGCGAGGGCCTGTCCGAATCCCTGGCCCGGGCCGGCACGCTGCCGGACATGGCCCTGGACATGGTCCGCATCGGCGAGAGCTCGGCCAATCTCCCGGGCATGCTCGGCGACATGGCCGACTTCTACGACGAGCGGGTTCGTGGTAGAATCGACACACTGGTCACCCTGGTCGAACCGGTGGTCATCATCGTCATGGGGCTGGTGGTGGCGGCGATGCTCCTGTCGGTGTATATTCCGATCTTCAACATCATCCGGATCAACCAGTGACGGGCCCGGGAGGCGCAGAACGTGAGCAAGGATAGAACGGCGGCCGTCGGCGGCGAGGACAGGGACGTCCGCGCCCTGGCCGAGCGCTACCGCGTCCCCTACATCGACCTCGAAGCCGAGCGCCTCGACCGGGACCTCATCCAGTCCATCCCCGCCGAGTTCATCCACCGGCTCTCGTTCGTCCCCCTCGGCGAGGACAACGGCGTCATGAAGATCGCCGTCGCGGACCCCTCCGACATCGCCTCCATCGACGCCATCGAGGCCTTCCTCGGCCGCAAGGTCCGGGTCTTCGCCGCGAGCAGGCGGGCCATCCTCGAGGCCCTGAGGAAGAGCGAGACGGCCATGCAGGTCCTCCGGGACGCGACCGAGGGTTTCGTCACCCAGGTCGTCGAGCGCGAGAGCGGCGAGGAGGAGGACGTCATCTCGATCGAGAAGCTGGCCGACCAGGACGACTCGATCATCAAGCTCGTCAACACGATCGTCTTCACCGCCGTCCAGAAGCGGGCCAGCGACGTCCACATCGAATCCAAGGACGAGGACGTCCGGATCAAGTTCCGCATCGACGGCGTCCTCGGCGAGGCCATGGAGGCCATCGACAAGAAGTTCCAGTCGCCGATCATCTCCCGCATCAAGGTCATGTCGGACCTCGACATCGCCGAGCGGCGCGTCCCCCAGGACGGCCGCTTCCGCCTCAAGATCAAGGACAAGACCATCGACTTCCGCGTCTCCATCATGCCCTGCATCTACGGCGAGGACGCGGTCATCCGCATCCTCGACAAGGAGATGATCACCCAGACCATCCGCGAGCTCCGGCTCGACGTCCTGGGCTTCTCCGACGAGATCCTGAAGAAGTTCCGCAAGTACATCGCCCAGCCCTACGGCATGGTCCTGGTCACGGGCCCGACCGGGAGCGGCAAGACGACGAGCCTCTACGCCGCCCTGACGGAGATCCGGTCGCCCGAGGACAAGATCGTCACCATCGAGGACCCCGTCGAATACCAGGTCGACGGCATCACCCAGATCCCGGTCAACGAGAAGAAGGGGCTGACCTTCGCCCGGGGCCTGCGGTCCATCCTCCGCCACGACCCGGACAAGATCATGGTCGGCGAGATCCGCGACCCGGAGACGGCCCAGATCGCCATCCAGTCCGCCCTGACCGGCCACCTCGTCTTCACCACCGTCCACGCCAACAACGTCTTCGACGTCATCGGCCGCTTCCTCCACATGCAGGTCGATCCCTACAGCTTCATCTCGGCCCTCAACTGCATCCTGGCCCAGCGCCTGGTCCGGGTGCTCTGCCCCCGCTGCAAGGTCCCGGTCCGCTACGGCGCCGCGGCGCTGGCCGAGTCGGGGCTCGATCCCGCCCGCCACGCCGAGACGGTCTTCTACGAGCCCAAGGGCTGCGCCGACTGCAACTTCTCCGGCTATCAGGGCCGGACGGCCATCGCCGAGATCCTCGAGCTGTCCGACCCCATCCGGGAGCTCATCCTGGAAAAGCGGCCCCTGTCCGAGGTCAAGAAGCGGGCCAAGGCCGAAGGCATGGTGTTCCTGCGGCAGGTCGGCATGGACAAGGTCCTGGCCGGGATGACCGGCCTCAAGGACCTGAACAAAGTGACCTTCGTGGAGTGACCGGTGAATCTCGCAGAACGGATCCAAACCCACTTCACGGAGAGGCTCCTGCCCGACGCGGTCTTCCAGATCGCCCCGGGCCACCTCAGCGCCATCCGCGTGGCCCGCGGCGACGGCTCGGTCAAGGCCGGCTTCGTCCTGCCGTTCCGCGAGCGGCCGGTCTTCCCGTCCTTCGACCGGCCCAACGTGACCGATCCGGCGGCGCTCGAGGACGCCATCGCCCAGGCCAAGAAGAGCCTCCGCCTCGTCCGCCGGTTCGGCCGCCCTGCTCATCCCCGAGCCGTCGGTCCGGGTCTTCGTCCTGGGCGTGGACTCGTTCCCGGGCTCCGGAAAGGAGCGGGACGCCTTCATCCGCTGGCGCATCGGCAAGCTGATGCCCCTCATCCCCGACGACGCGCGGATCGACTACGCCGCGACGCCGGGACGGGGCGCCCGGAAGGTCATCGTGGCCATGGCCCGGCAGGTGGTCGTCTGGGAATACGAGGCCCTCTTCGAAAAAGCGGGGCTCAAGCCGGTCATCGTCTCCGTGCCCACCCTGACCCTGGTCAACGTGGTCCGGCGGAAAGGGCCGGGGGCCGGCCTCCTCCTCAACCTCGAGGACGAGAGCCTGACCCTGCTGGCCACGGCCGATCCCGGCTGGACCCTCTACCGCCAGAAGGACGTCGGCTCGCCCGGCGAGAACGGGATCGAGGAGCGGGCCGACAACATCGTCCGGGAGGCGGAGAACACCCTCCGCTTCCTCGAGGACAAGGAGAACGCGGGGATCGGGAGGATCTGGCTCCGCACGTCCATCGCCGCGGAACGGCCGGCGTTGCTGGAGCGCTTGAAGGAGAGGATCGCCCTGCCGATCGAGCCGGTCGCCTACGATGCGCCCGAGGTGTGGACGGAGGCCCACAAGGCCGTGCTCGCCCCCCTCATGGGACAGGTCCTATGAACAACGCCCCCGTCCTCAACCTGAACCTGGCCACCAGGCCGCTCCGCAACCGGCGCCTCTACGGGACGGCCGTCCGGCTCCTCGCCGGGCTCCTCGTCGTCCTGGCCGGCCTGACGCGTCTACGTCCTCCTCAAGTACGGCGGCGAGGCGTCGCGGCTCAAGGCGACGCGGACCGGGAACGCCCGTTTGCAGAGCGAGGCGGACCTGGAGGTCAAGCGCCTGACCGCCGACATCAAGCAGGCCGAGCGGACGAGCCAGGCCCGGGTCGACCTCGTCAACGGCATCATCCTGCGCAAGACGTTCTCCTGGACCGGGCTTCTCACGGAGCTCGAGAACGCGCTCCCCGGGCCGAGCTTCATCACGTCCCTCAGCCCGGACTTCACCGCGTCCGGCGGGGTGACCATGAACATGCGGGTGACCTCGCGCAGCCTGGAGGACGTGCTCGCCTTCATCAACAACCTGACCGCCCGCGGCTTCAAGAACATCCAGGTCTTCGGCGACCGGAGAAGCGAGGACGGCCGGATCCTCACGGAGATGTCCCTGACCTATGAACGCGCTCTTTGAACTCTTCGACGACGGCGAGCGCCGGACGCTCCTGCGGCTGGGCGCGGCGGCGCTCATCGTCCTGGTCGCCTTCCTGCTCCTCTTCGCCCGGCTCAAGGGCGGCCTGGAGAGGGAGCGCAGGGCCTCGGTCCATTCGCAGGAGGCCGCCCAGCGGGCCGTCAAGGCGCGCGACGCGGCCCGGGCCGAATGGAAGCGCTGGGAGGAGGCCGGCCGCGACCTGGCCGAGCTCCGGACGGGCTATTTCTACGACGAGTCGGAGGGCGTCCAGGTCCTGCGTCAGGACATCCAGAAGATCTTCGCCCAGGCCGGGACGGCCATCACCGACCTCAACTACGGCTATTCCGATCTGGAGAGGGAACAGGTCCGGAAAACGCTGGTCACGTTCACCTACTCGGGCACGTACGCGGGCTTGAAGAGGCTCCTGGCCGTCCTCGAGGCCTTCCCCAAATTCCTGGTCATCGAGGCCGTCGATTTCCCCAGGACGGGCTCGGGCGGCGAGCGCCTGAGCGCCAAGCTGACGCTGGCGGGTTACTATGGGATATAAGAGGAAGGTCTTCGCGGCGGCCGTTCTCGTCGCGGGCGGGTTCCCGCTCTTCGCGGCCCAGGACGCCCCGGCCCCGAAGCCTCTCGTCCGCAAGGACCTGCTCGTCCTGGGCAGCGGCGTCGACCCCGCCGCCGGTCCGGGACATCTTCCGGCCCCGCACGTCCGGGGTCGCCGCGCCCGCCGTCCGCCCCGGCGGTCCCGTCGTCCGGCCTCCCGCCGACGGCCCCGCCCCGGCCGCGCCGGCGGCCTTCACCCTGAGCATCACCTACCTCGGGTCGATCAAGTCCGGCGGCCGCATCATCGGCCTCGTCCTCCGCGGCGGCCAGACCCTGGACGTCGGCGAAGGGGACGAGATCGCGCCGGGCTACAGGGTCGTCGGGGTCACGGCCGAGGCGATCGTCGTCCAGGGGCCGAACGGAGAGAGAAAAACGTTCACGAAACAAGGAGACCGGCCATGAAGAAAATCGCCCTGATCCTGGCCCTGGCCTTCGCGGCCGGAGCCTGCCAAACGATCAGCCCCGACTACCATCAGGGCGTCAAGGCCGAGATGAACCGGAACTACGACGAGGCCATCCAGTACTACCAGAAGGCGGCCCTGTCGCACCCGAACGACTCCGCCTATCGCCTGGCCCTCTTCCGGGCCCGGGCCTCGGCCACGCTGTATTTCCTCCAGTCGGCCAGGCAGCTCGTCGCCCAGAACAAGAAGAAGGAGGCCGAGGTCAACTACCGGAAGGCCCTCCTCTTCGATCCCCAGAACTTCATGGCCTCCCGTGAGCTCCAGGCGCTGCTCGCGCCGCCCGTCGCGAAGGAAAAGAACGGGGAAAAGCTCGAGGGCCCGGTCCGGCTCAAGGGCTCCGGCGAGCCGCTCAACCTGAGCTTCCGCAACGAGGTCTCCCTGCGCTCGATCTTCCAGACGCTCGGCCGCCTGGCCGGCGTCAATTTCCTCTACGACGACACCTTCCGCGACACCAACCTGGCCATCGACCTGACCGGCAAGGAGCTCCAGCAGGCCGTCAACTTCCTCTGCGTCGCCAGCAAGAACTTCTCCCGCGTCATCGACGAGCGGACGGTCATCATCGTCCCCGACAACATCCAGAAGCGGATGCAGTACGAGCTCAACGCCATCAAGACCTTCTACCTGTCCAACATCGACGTCAGCGACGTCCAGATGCGCCTCACCCAGATGGTCAAGACCCAGTACAAGGTCCCGGCCATCCAGGTCGACAAGAACCTCAATTCGGTCACCATCCGGGACACGCCGCAGGCCGTGGCCCTGGCCGAGAAGCTCCTCCGCCAGTGGGACAAGTCCAAGGGCGAGGTGCTCATCGACATCGAGATCATGGAGGTCGACCGGATCCGGGAGAGGAACCTCGGCATCGACCTCAGCAACGGGGCGCTCGGCATCGCGCTGGTCCCCGCGGACGGTTCGATGAATTCCGACGGCTTCTTCCCGATCCAGGGCTTCGACTTCGGGGACCTGGCCAACTACCAGATGACCGTCCCCTCGGCCATCGCCAAGGTCCTATCGGCCGATTCGGACACCAAGATCATCGCCCAGCCCAAGATCCGCGGCCTGGGCGGGGAGAAGATGGAATACATCGTCGGCCAGAAAGTGCCCATCGTCAATTCGACATTCGCCGCCATCGCCGCCGGCGGGCTCTCGACCCAGCCCATCGTCAACTACACCCTCCAGGACATCGGCATCACCATCAAGATGACGCCCCGGATCCACCTCGAGGGCGAAGTGACGCTGGAGATCGAGCTCGAGGTCTCGTCGATCGCGGGCGAAGGGACGGCCGGCATCCCCATCATCGCCAACCGGTCGGTCAAGAACACCGTCCGGCTCAAGGACGGAGAGACGAACCTGCTGGCCGGCCTCCTCCGCGACGAGGAGCGCCGGTCGGTCGGCGGCATCACCTTCCTCAAGGACATCCCTCTCCTGGGCAACCTCTTCTCCGCGACCAAGAAGCAGATCGAGCAGACCGACCTCGTCATGACCATCACGCCCCACATCATCCGGCCCGTCGAGATCAGCGAAGAGGACGGCAAGCCCCTCTGGGTCGATCCCGACAACCTCTCCGGCGTGACCGGCTCGGGCGCGGCCGGGGCGGCCCATGGAAGCGCGCGAGGACGCGGCCGCGACCGACGAGCCGGCCGAGCCCGAGGACACGGGGGCCAGCACCGTGTTCCTCTCGCCGGCCAGCTTCGAGGCGCCCCGGGACCGCGAATTCCGGATGAACGTCGAGCTCTCGAGCGACGCCGAGATCGGCAACGCCTCGCTCGTCCTGAGCTTCGACCCCCGGATCCTCAAGCTCAAGGACGTCCTCGAGGGCAGCAGCCTGAGACAGATGGGCGACAAGGCGCCTTTCTCCAAGTACATCAGCGGCGGGACGTGCACCATCGGCTTCTCCAGCCCGCCCGGGGGCCGCGGCTTCAAGGGCCGCGGCACCGTGGCCGTCCTCGTCTTCACGTCCGTGGGGCAGGGCCAGGCGTCCCTGGGCTTCACCAGCGCGACGGCCGGCGGCCCGATGGGCCAGGCCATCCTGCTGCAGACGGGCGAGGCCAGCGTCAACATCCGCTAGGCCCCATGGTCCTCGTCCTCGCCGGGCCCGTCCGCGGGGGCAAGACGACCTTCCTCGAAAAGGCCCTGCCGCAATGGGCGGCGCGCGGCCTCTCCTGCCGCGGCTTCCTCAGCCTCGCCGCGGAGGACGCCGCCGGCGCCCGGGTCTACGACCTCTTCGAGCTCGCAACGGGACGCCGCCATCCCTACCTGCGCCGCGAAGGCGCGCCCGGCGCCGAGCGGATCGGGCCGTTCGCCCTCGTCCCGGAGACGCTCGCCCTGGCCCGGTCGATCGTCCGCGGCGCCGGAACGGACGGGCTCCTCGTCGTCGACGAGGTCGGTCCGCTGGAGCTCGGAGGGGGAGGCCTCTGGCCGGACGTCCGGGTCGCGGCCCTACGGGCGCAGGGGAAGCTGCTCCTCGTCGCGCGGGAGGAGATCGTGCCGGACCTCGTCGCCGCCCTCGCCCCGGCCGTGCCCGTCGTCTTCGATATCCGCGATCCCGGCGTCCGGGAGCGCCTGGACGAAGCCCTGTTCGGAACGGCCTGACCCGATGACCGTCCACGTGCGCTTCTTCGCCTACTTCCGCGACCTCTTCGGCGGCCGCGGGCGGGAGCTCGCCCTCGCCGCCGGGGCCACGGTCGGGGACGCCCTGGCCGCCCTCTGCGACACGCCCGCGCGACGCGGCGAGATCTTCGCCGGCGACGGGCTCAAGCCCCACCTCGTCGTCATGGTCAACGGCGCGCCCGTCGACGCGCGGAGCGGGCTGGCGACGCCGCTTTCTCCCGGCGACACCCTGGCCGTCTTCCCGATGCTCGGCGGCGGGTGAGCCCCGGGAGGCATTGCGGCCCCTGCGGCGTTCTGATATCTTAAACGACGCCCATGAGCGACTTCCCGATCTCCGGATATCACGGCCGCGTCCTCGTCGCCGACCTCACCCGGGGCGAGGTCCGGACCGTGCCGCTCGATCCCGCGACCGCCCTCGACTACATCGGCGGCCGCGGCCTGGCCACGCGCATCCTGTACGACACGATCGATCCCGCCTGCGATCCGCTCGGGCCCGACAACGCCTTCGTCATCGCGGCCTCGCCGCTCGTCGGCTCCAACGCGCCGACGGCCGGCCGCGGCCACATGGTCTTCAAATCGCCCCTGACGGGCGTCCTCGGGACGTCCAATTCCGGCGGGACGTGGGGCGCGGCCTTCAAGTCGGCCGGCTACGACGTCCTCGTCGTCAAGGGCGCCTCGGCGACGCCGGTGATGCTCGACGTCTCTCCGGGCAAGGCCGAGCTCCTGCCCGCCGACCGGCTCTGGGGCAAGACGACCCACGAGACCAACGACGAGCTCGCCGCCGTCTCCGAGCCGGGGAACCCCGCCCGGGTGCTCTGCATCGGGCCGGCGGGGGAGAACCTCGTCCGCTACGCCGCGGTCGCCAACGACCGCAACCGGGTCTACGGCCGCTGCGGGCCGGGGGCCGTCTGGGGCAGCAAGAAGCTCAAGGCCGTCCGGGTCAGGGGCCGGGAGAAGATCACGATCGCCGACGAGGGGAAATACCGCTCCGGCCTCGATCAGGCCGTCTATCTGATGAAGCAGGCGCCCGTGACCAAGCGCCTGATGCGGGACCTGGGCACGGCCGGCCTCGTCGAGCTGATCAACCTCATCTCCATGCTCCCGCGCGAGAACTTCCGGGACTGCACCCACCGCGACGAGGACGTCGAGAAGATCTCGGGCGAGACGCTGGCCAAGACCCTCCTGGAGAAGGCGGGCTCCTGCTATCTCTGCCCGATCGGCTGCCAGCGGCACACGCGCGTCGCCGGCCGCGACGGCCGGGAGGAGCGCGGCGAGGGCCCGGAATACGAGACGACGGTCCTCATGGGACCGCTCTGCGGCATCTACGACCTGGCCGCCATCACCCGGGCCAATTACCGGGCCAACGAGCTCGGGCTCGACACGATGAGCTACGGCGGGACGGTCGCCTGCGCCATGGAGCTCGCCGGGCGGGGGCTCATCCGCCGCGAAGAGACCGGCGGCCTCGATCTCGCCTTCGGCAACGCGGAGGCCCTCGAAGCGCTGGTGACGATGACGGCGCGCCGGGAAGGGCTCGGCGCCGAGCTGGCCGAGGGCGCCTTCCGCCTGGCCGCCGGCCGCGGCCGGCCCGGATCGGCCATGACGGTCAAGAAGCTCGAGATCCCGGCCTACGATCCGCGGGCCTCGTTCACCCAGGCGCTCGGCTACATGACCTCGCCGAGCGGCGCCTGCCACCTCCGGGGCGGCTACGCCGTCTCCCTGGCCTTCTTCGGCGGGGCCAAGGAGATCCCGCGGTTCAGCCTGCTGCAGTCGCCCATCGCCATCCGCAACATGCAGAACACGGGCATCCTCCAGGACAGCCTCGGCGTCTGCCGCTTCACCGGCTACGCCTTCGCGGCCGACCCCTGGGCCCGGATGATCAGCGGCGTGACCGGCCGCGACTCTCTCCGTCGCCCGGCTCGACGAGATCGAGAACCGGATCGCCGCGCTCGAACGGCTCTTCAACGTCGAAGCGGGGGTCACGGCGGAGGACGACGCCCTGCCCGACCGCTTCGCCGACGTCCCCATCGTCGTCGAAGGCAAGGAGCGGACCGTCTCGCGCGGGGACCAGGAGCGCATGAGGCGGGATTACTACCGGATCCGGGGCTGGGACGCGGCCGGCCGCCCGACGCCGGAGCTCCTCCGCTCGCTGCGGATCGGGGAGGCCGGGCGATGAGCTCTCCGAAGTGGCAGGCGACCGCCGATCTCTTCCGCGAGTTCCAGGCCCTCGGCCGGGCCTCGCTCCTGGCCGACCTCCAGGACAGCCACAGCGGCAACATGGCCGTCCGCCGGCGGAACGAGCGCGGCGAGGACGAGATCGTCATCACGGCCACGGGCTCGCAGAAGGGCGACCTCGAGCCGAGCCAGATCTGCTTCCTTTCGGCCACCGAGACCGACTACGGCTACTACAAGGCGTCGTCCGAGACGGACATCCACGCCCGCATCCTCGGCCTGCCGGGCGTCCGGGCCTCCATGCACGCCCACCTCAAGGACCTCATCCTGGCGACGCTCGACGACGCCCCCAAGCCGGCCAAACCCCCGGACTTCGCCCCCGTCGATCCGCTCGCCTATCACGCCCTCGGCCCCGCCCTTCCGGTCGACTGGTTCGCCGTGCCGAGCGGCTCGCCCGAGCTGGCCCGGACGATCCCCGAACGCCTGGCCGGGCATCCCCTGACCATCATCTTCGGCCACGGCGCGATGGCCAAGGGCCGGAGCCTGCGGGAGGCCTTCCACCGCCTGTGCGTGGGCAACTACGCCGGATCGGTCGTCCGGGCGATGGAGAAGCTCCGCGTCGACGTGGCCGCGGTGCGCCGCGCCGTCGCCGCCGATCCCGGCCGCGCCTTCGCCGCGCCGCCCCCGGCCTACAGCGTCGACGACGACGACCGCTCGGATTTCCGGGACGAGGAGGAGATCCTCAGGGAATTCGTCAAGGCCGGCCACCGCGTCTTCGAATCCCGGCTCTCGCCCTTCCACACGGGCTCGATGTCGGTCCGCGGCGTCGATGCCATGCTCTTCGCGCCCAAGGCCTCGATGCCGCGCGACGTGGGCGGCCCCCTGCTCAGCGTCCCGCTCGCGCCGGACCCGGCCGACGACGCGGAGACGGCGCTCCACAAGGCCATCTACGCGGCCAGCGATTTCCAGACCGTCATGCACTGCCACGTCGCGGAAGCGGAGGCGTCGGCCCATTACGTCTATCCCGGCGAATCGGCCCCGGCCGACCGCATCATCCCCATCGACGCCGAAGGGTCGTTCCTCTACCTCGTCATCCCCGTCCTGCCCCCCGATGCCGGGACCGAAGAGATCGTCCGCGGGCTCCACGACTACAAGATCGTCGTGGTCAGGGGCGGGGGCGTCTGGGCCGTCGGCGCCCAGTCGCTCTCCGAGGTGCTCCACCACCCGTCCTCCCTGCGCGAGATCTGTCTCTACCGCATCGGGGCCGTCGAGCGCGGCCTCGACCTCCGCCGCATGGAGCCCGCCAAAGCCAAGCGCTGGTGAGCGGCCGGCCGTTTTCGCGCCCTCCTCACCCCTTCCCCCCTCCGGCGGTGAGGCGTCACCACCCAAAATCACCCCCAAAGGGTATTGTCCCCCCTGACGGCTGTTGTATCCTGACGGCGAACGAAGACCAAGGACCGGATGTATCGATGAGCCGTACCTATCAGGACGATCCCAGCCTTCCCGGCGCCGGCCCGGGCCTGCTCGCGAAGATCGGGCCGCGCACCGTCCGGACGAGGATCTTCGTCCTCTTCGGCCTGCTGATGGCCGGCACCATCGGTCTGTCCCACATCCTCTACGGCCGCCACGGGGCCGTCGTCGCCGTCAGCCTGGCGGCCCTCGTCACGGGCGCCGTCTTCGCCTTCCTTTTGGGCCGCCAGATCACGCGGCCGCTCATCCAGATGACGAGGACGGCGGAGAAGGTGGCCGGCGGCGACCTGAAGCAGCGCGCCCGCGTCTACGGGCGCGACGAGGCCGGCGTCCTGGCCCGGACCTTCAACGCCATGCTCGACGGACTGGAGAAGACCTGCCGGGACCTCGAGGGCCGCGTCCGCGTCCTCGAGGACGAGGCGGGGAAGAAGGCCGCCAGCTCGAGAAGGACGCCGCCGAACGCGTCCGCATCGAGAAGGAGCTCCGGCTGGCCCGGATCGAGATCGACCAATTCGTCGACAAGCGGACCGAGGCGCTCTCCCGGGCCAACGACGAGCTCCACGGCAAGGTCCTGGAGACGCGCCGCTCCGAGGATTACCTCCAGAGCACGCTCGACCGGCTGGAGGGCTCGCTCGAGGGGACCTTCCGGGCCATGGCCATGACGCTCGAGCTGCGGGACCCCTACATGGCCGGGCACCAGAACCGCGTCTCGAGCCTGGCCGTGGCCATCGCCCAGGAGATGAACCTTTCCTGGGAGAAGATCGAGGGGCTCCGCTTCGCCGGCATCATCCACGACATCGGCAAGATCTCGGCGCCGGTCGAGATCATGGCCAAGCCCTGCCGGCTGACCAAGTCGGAGTTCCAGCTCATCAAGGACCATCCCCGGGTCGGCTACGAGATGATCAAGGACATCTCCTTCCCCTGGCCCGTGGCCCACATCATCCTCCAGCACCACGAGCGGATGGACGGATCGGGCTATCCCGACGGCCTCGTCGGCGACGCCATCCTGATCGAGGCCCGCATCCTGGCCGTGGCCGACGTCGTCGAGGCCCTCTGCTCGCTCCGGCCCTACCGGCCGGCCCTCGGCCTCGAGAAGGGCCTCGAGGAGATCCGCAAGGGCCGGGCCATCCGCTACGACACCCGGGTCGTCGACGCCTGCCTCAAAGTGTTCCGCGAGCGGCGGTTCTCCTTCAAGAAGGAATCCCCGACGCCCCTCTACCAGTGAGCCGCCCCGGCGGCTTCCTCCGTTTTGACTTCGACCGGGGATTCGGCTAGAATTCCTCCACCTTGGCGGCGTAGCTCAGTTGGTCAGAGCATGCGGCTCATATCCGCAGTGTCGGGGGTTCAAATCCCTCCGCCGCCATTTTCTCCGGATCCCGAGCCCATGACCTGAACGCGACCATGCCAGCCCCGAAAACCCAGGACCGCGTCTTCCGGACGTTCAGGCGAACGGCCCTCGGCGGCATGATCGTCCCCGGCGACCGCGTCCTCGCGGCCGTGTCGGGCGGGCCCGACTCGGTCGCCCTGGCCGCCCTGCTCCTGAAGCTCCGCGAAGAGATGCCCCTCGAGATCCGGCTGGCCCACTTCGACCACCGGCTGCGGGAGGAATCCGGCGAGGACGCCGGCTTCGTCGAAGAGCTCGCCCGGCGCTGGGTCCTGCCGCTCGACGCGGGTTCGGCCGACGTCCGTTCGCACGCCTCGAAGAAGAAGCTCAACCTCGAGGAGGCCGGACGCGACCTGCGCTACCGCTTCCTGCGCCGGGCCGCCGCGGCGGCGGGCGCGACCAAGATCGCCACCGGCCACACCATGACCGATCAGGCCGAGACCGTCCTCATGCGCCTGATGCGCGGGACGGGGCTCCTGGGACTGGCCGGCATCGCCCCGGTCGCCGCCGGGGAGCCGTGCCCGGTCGTCCGGCCGCTCCTCGGTCTCGCCGGGCCGGACCTCCGCGCCTGGCTCGCGGCCGAGGGCCTCCCGTTCCGGGAGGACGCGTCCAACCGCGACCTCCGGTTCCTCCGCAACCGCATCCGGTCCGGGCTCCTGCCGGAGCTCGAGCGCCGCTACGAGCCGCAGATCGTCGTCCACCTGGCCCGGCTGGCGGCGATGGCCCGGGAGGACGAGGAGCTGCTCGACGGCTTCGTCCGCGAGCTCGCCGACGAGTTCATCCTGCGGCGGGGCCGCGACGTCTCCCTCGACCTGAAGACCCTGCCGGCGCTTTTCCCCGCCCTGGCCCGGCGCGTGGCCCGCGAATTCGTGCGCGAGATCGCCGGAGACCTCCGCGACATCTCCTTCGACGACATCGAGGCGCTCCTCGCGCTCCGGGACGGCCGGGACCTGCCGATCCGCAAGGACCTCGTCCTCCGGCGCGAGGCGGGCCGGGTGGCCCTCAAGAAACGGGCGCCGGCGGCGCGCGCCTTCGAGGCGCTCTGGGACGGCCGGACCGAGCTCGCCCTGCCCGGGGCGGGGGCCGTGCTCCGGGGATCTTTCGGCCAGCCCGCGGCGGGCGGCCGGACGCACAAGGGGGACGACCGGGCGGGCGCGGCCCTCGATGCGGACAGGCTCGAGTTCCCGCTCGTCGTCCGGAACCGCCGGCCGGGCGATCTCTACCGCCCGCTCGGCGCGCCGGGCCGGAAGAAGCTCAAGGAGATCCTCCGGGCCAAGGGCGTCCCGGCGGCGGACCGCGACCGCCTGCCGGTCGTCCTGTCGCGGGGCGGGATCGTCTGGGCGCCCGGCCTCCCGGTCGGCGAACGGTACAAGATCACCGCCGCGACGCGCGAGGTCTTCACGATCCGGTTGGTAAAGAGCCGGGCTCGCCGGGGCGGGGACGCCGGCCGCTAGCGCTTGTAGAGCGCGAGGTAGGCCCGGACGATCCGCTCGCCCCAGAGCAGGGCCACGAAGGCCGCGGGGGCGATGAACGTCCCGAAGGGCAGGGCGAACTGGAAATCCTTGCCCCGGCGGCGGACGAGATAGAGGCCGACGGCGGCGCCGACGAACGAGGCCAGGATGAGGACGAGGAGCGTCCGCAGCGGGCCCAGGAAGGCCCCGACCATGAGCATCATGGTCACGTCGCCCATGCCCAATCCCTCCTTCTTCCGGACGAGGTAATAGGCCCCGTAGACGAGGAGGAGGAACCCGGACCCCAGGACGGCCCCGAGGAGCGCGCCGCGGAAGGTCAGGTCGTCGCGGAAGAAGGCGTAGGCGAGGGCCAGGACCAGGCCGGGCATGGTGACCGCGTCCGGCAGGACCTGGTGATAGTAGTCGATGAAGCCGAGCACGATGAGGGCGCTCGCGAAGAGGCAGCCGGCGAAGAACTCCGCCCCGAGCGTCCGACCGGCGCCGAAGAAATAGACGAGGACGAAGCCGGCCGCGGTCAGGGCCTCGACGGCCGGGTAGACGGGCGAGATCTTCTTCCCGCACCGGCGGCAGCGGCCGCGGAGGAGGAGGTAGGACAGGACGGGGACGTTGTCGTAGGGCTTGATCCGGCCGCCGCAGCCCGGGCACGACGAGGGGGGCTTGGACAGGTTGAGGCCGCGCGGCAGGCGGTAGATGACGACGTTGAAGAAGCTGCCGAGGACGAGCCCGGCCACGGCGACGAAGAAGACCGTCAGCGCTTCCATGGGCTGGTCACCGTCTTCACCTTTCCCGTCGCCGGGTCGTAGAGGTAGTCGTTGCCGTCGAGGTCCTTGGGCAGCTCCGCGGCGAACCCCGTCCGGACGAGGGTCGCCAGGTCGGCCGGGAAGCGTCCGAAGCGGTCGCGGTACTTCGCCGCGGCGGCCTCGAGCGCCGTCCCGTCGATCGTCGCCTTGACGTTGTAGAGGTGGTTCGAGGCGATCCTCTTCGTCCTCTCGTCGGGGGCCCGCTGGTAGATGTCGAGCCAGGTCCGCCAGGAGGTCTCGAGGTCGCCCTTCTTGAACATGGCGTTGGCCCGCAGCCGCTCGACGAAGTCCGGGGCGCCGGGGATCTTCATGGTCTGCTCGAAGTACTTCTCGGCCAGGGGATAGTCCTTGACGGTCATCAGGGCGACGTGCCCGGCGTTGAACGGGTAGACCCACTGGTCGGGGTTGTTCGCGGCGCCCCGGTCGAGGATGGCGAACGCGGCCCGCAGGTCGCGGGCCTCCTGGACGGCGATGAGCGCGCCGACCTCGTAGGGGTCCTGGAAGCGCGGGTCGAGCTCGTTGATGATGGCGAAGATGTGGTCGAGGTGGTCGAAGCGGTCGTCGATCGTCGGCGTGCTGTAGTACTGGATGGCCCAGAGGTAGAGGAGGTCGGCGGCCAGGGCCCGGTAGCCGAAGGTCGCGTATTTCAGGAACTTGCCCGAAGGCACGTAGATGATGGACGCGCCGGGCTGCTTGCCGCGGACGATCCGGTCGGTCGCGGCCTTGAGGGCCATGAACGCCCCCGCCGAGGCCAGCAGGAACGCGACGAGCCGGACGAAGGGGAACCGCCGCCGGCATCCCTTCCGCGAAATAGCGGGCGTTTTCATGAATGCTCAGATGAAGTCCCGGCGCCGGAAGACGAGCACAGCCAGCCCGAGGATGAAGGCCGTGTAGCAGACGCCGTAGAGGAACGACGAGAGATAGATGCCCGCCGGGATGGGCAGGCCGTGGACGACCTCCGTCTTGAAGTTGAAGTTCTCGAGGTCCGGCAGGAAGGCGTAGAGGCCCCGGACCAGGGTCCGCCCCGCGCCCGGCCGCATCTTCCGGATGATGAGCTCGAGGCCCCAGGACAGGTGCCCGATGAGGTAGAAGGCCAGGGTGAAGAGCGAGCTCAGGATGGGCGTCGAGAAGCAGGAGAAGAGGACCGCGACGGCGGTGATCAGGACGAGCTCGAGGAAGATGAAGCCGACGGCGACGAGGAGCGTCGTCTCGATCCGGAGCGTGTGGGCGTAGACGATGGCCAGGAAGATCAGGGTCATGGCCAGGGTCATGACGCAGAGGGTCAGGACGAGCCCGAGGAACTTGCCCAGGATGAACTCGGCCCGGTGGAGGGGCTTGGCGAGCAGGGTGAAGATCGTCTTCTTGTCGATCTCCTTGTAGACGAGTCCCGTCCCGATCAGGATGGCCATGAGGACGCCGAAGAGGGAGATCGAGGCCAGGCCGACGTCCTTGATGATCTTGATCCGGTCGCCGACCGTGAGGACGGCCAGGACGCGGGCGGCGACGATGCCGAGCGCGGCGAAGAAGAAGAGCAGGTACAGGACCCGGTCGCGCTTGGCTTCCTTGAAGGTGATGCCGGCGATGGCCGCGATCTTCATGTCCGTGTCACCGTTTCGACGAAGATGTCCTCGAGCGTCTCGGTCCGGGGGCTGAGCGAGACGAGCCGGCCCCGGCGGTCGCGGACGAGGTCGAGGACCTCGTCGACCTTGGCCTCCTCGAACACCTTGAGCAGGACGCGGTCGCCCTGGACCGAGATGCTCTCGCCGAGGCCCCCGAAGGCCTCCGCGGCGATGCCGGAGACCGTGACCTCGGTGAACAGGACCTTCTCGGAGACGAGGTCGCGCAGGGCGCCCTCCCGGACGATGCGGCCGCCGACGATGATGGCCACGCGGTCGCAGATCATCTCGATGTCCTGGAGGATGTGCGAGGTGAAGAAGACGGTCTTGCCCTCGTCCTTGAAGCGGACGATGATGTCGCGGATCTCCTTGCGGCCGAGGGGGTCCATGCCGCCCAGGGGCTCGTCCAGAATGACCAGCTTCGGGTCGTTGATGAGGGCCTGGGCCAGTCCGGCCCGCTGGAGCATGCCCCGGGAATACTTCCGCAGCGGCAGGTCGGCCGCCCTTTCGAGGCCCACGAGCTTGAGCAGGCGGGCGATGCGCTCCGCCTTGTCCCGGCGGGCCAGGCCGAAGAGGTCGGCGGTGAAGGCCAGGAACTCGCGGGCCGTCAGGTAGTCGTAGAAATAGGGGTTCTCGGGCAGGAAGCCGAGGGTCTCGCGGGAGCGCGGCGAGAGGGAGGAGCGGCCGAAGATGTCGACGGTACCGGCGTCCGGGCGGATGAGGCCGAGGAGGCACTTGATGGTCGTCGTCTTCCCGGCCCCGTTCGGGCCCAGGTAGCCGAAGATCTCGCCCTCGCGGACGGAGAAGGTGATGCCCTTGAGGACCGGGCGGGTCTTGGGGATGAACCCGAGCCTGAATTTCTTCCGGAGGTCCCGGATCCGGATCGCGTCTGACATCGCCCCTATTCTATGGAAGGGCGGCGGAATGTCAATCGTGCGGGCTCAGGCGAGGCCCTCGATCCTGCGGCCGTTCTCGAGGACTAGTCCCCGGCGGCGAGGGGCGGGGCGCTTTCTCATCGCCCGAATCACCCCGCCCGGCGATTGTCCCCCGGAACGGCGCGTGAGATGCTGGCCCCGGTCGCGGTCATACCGCCGCGGCTGCCTCGCGAGAGGCGGCGCCAAGGTTTTCGAAAAGGGAGAGGGAGGATCTCTCTCCCGTCTTTTTTCCCCCTCGTCCTCCTTGGGGACGAGTCTTGATTCGGGTATAATCGGAGGAGCATCCGGCGAGGAGGTCGACGATGTCCGATTTCGGCGGGGCCGTGAAGCCGCTTTCCGAGAATCCCGACTACAGGATCGCCATCCTGGGCGTGCCGTTCGACGAGAAGTCGAGCTACCTCCGGGGCGCCGCGGGCGGCCCGGCGGCCGTCCGGGCCGTCTCCACCGGCAAGTGCTACTGCGGCTGGACCGAGCTCGGGGTCAACCTCGAGGAGGACACCGTCATGGTCGACGTCGGCGACGTCGACACCTCGGGCGACATGGACAAGTCCTTCGCCCTGACGGAGAAGGCCGTCGCGGCGATCCTGGACAAGGGCGCCGTCCCCATCGTCCTCGGCGGCGACCACTCCATCACGTATCCCGTGCTCAAGGCCTTCGCCCGCCGTTTCAAGCCCCTGGACGTCCTCCACTTCGACGCCCACCCGGACCTCTACGACGACCTCTACGGCGACCGGCTGTCGCACGCCTGCCCCTTCGCCCGGATCCTCGAGGACGGCCTGGCGGCGAGCGTCGTGCAGGTCGGCGTTCGCGCCGTCACGGCCGCCCACCGGGCCAGGGCCCTCAAACACGGCGTCCGCATGATCGAGATGAAGGACATCCTGGAACCCCTCCATCTCCGCTTCGCCAATCCCGTCTACATCTCCTTCGACATGGACGCGCTCGATCCGGCCTTCGCCCCGGGCGTGTCCCACCACGAACCGGGAGGGCTCTCGACGCGCCAGGCCGTCCAGATCATCCAGGCGCTCAAGGGGAGCATCGTCGGGTTGGACATCGTCGAGCTGAATCCTGCGCGGGACCCTTCGGGGATCACCGCCGCGGCCGCCTTCAAGATCTTCAAGGAAACCGCCGGCCGGATCGTCAGGCCCGTCTGAAGAAGGGCCCGGCCCGGCGAGCGCGCCCGCGCTCCGGAAAAAAGCCCGGACTCCCGCCCGTGATATTTCTTATCCGATGTAAAAGACCCCCGGGGGGGAAGTGCGGGCTGTTGTCAGCAAAAGGGGGGTTGATGATGGGAACCAAAAAGGTGGGGGCTTTCCCCAGCCCGCCCAAGAAAGCCATGTTCAGTATAGCACCTTCGGATCCGTTTGTAAAGCGATATTTTTATTTTTTTTGATTTTCCTTTCTGCTTCGGCCCACAATGGAGGGGGACATCCGGACCGTGGAGGGATCATGGACCAGAAAACGGACCCGAAGAAGGTCGAGATCAAGGTCGACGAGTCGGTCGCTCTCGGCCAGTACGCCAGCCTCGCCGCCATCCGCCATTCGCGCGAGGAGTTCCTGTTCGATTTCGCCTTCCTCTTCCCCGACGGGCCCTTCGGCAAGCTCGTCTCCCGCATCATCGTCAGCCCGGCCCACGCCAAGCGCTTCCTCGAGGCGCTGCAGGCGAACATCAAGCACTACGAGGACGCCTACGGGACCATCATCCCTTCGGACATGCCGCCGCCGGTCGATTTCATCCAGTGACGCCGCGCCCTCTTTTCCCCTGTCGCGGCTTGACATCAGGCGGGTTTTTCTATATTAGTTGAACCAGACGGACAGGAGCCTAAGCATCTCACGGAGCTTTTCATCGCTCGGCAAAGGTCCATCAGGAAAGAGTCGTCGGGAGGAGGCATAGATGAGCAGGAAGAGATCGTTCGCGCTTCTGGCGGTGATGCTCCTCGTGCTCGCGCCTGCGGTCCGCGGCTCCGGCTTCCTGATCTACGAGCACGGCGCCGCCGCCATGGCCATGGCCGGGGCCTTCACCAGCCTGGCCAAGGACCCGTCCGCCCTCTGGCACAATCCCGCCGGCCTGGCCTTTCTCGAGGGGACGCAGATCATGGGCGGGGCCACGTTCATCTTCCCCTCGGGTTCGGTCGAGTTCCCCGATTACCCCGGATCCCCGTCCTACGACCAGGTCCACAAGATCTTCTATCCGCCCAATTTCTACATCTCCCATCAGCTCTCGGACAAGACCGTCATCGGCCTCGGCGTCACCTCTCCCTACGGATTGGGCATCGAGTGGCCCGAGCCCGAGACCTTCCCCTGGCGCTATCTCGGGACCAAGAGCGACATGATCACGTTCTGCGTCAACCCGGCCGTCGCGTTCAAGCTCACCGACCGTTTCTCCCTCGGGCTGGGCGTGTCGTTCATCTATTCGAAGCTGACCCAATCCATCACCCAATACATGATGATGGGGGAGTCGGGCCTCGACGTCCCGGCCGATGTCGACGTCGACGGCACCGCGTTCGGCTTCAACGCCGGGCTCCTCTACAAGGGCAACGGGTACCGCGTCGGGCTCAATTACCGCAGCCGCTTCACCCTGGACTACAAGGGCACCGTCTCTCTGGACATCCCCGTCTACGAGACCCCTTTCGCCGGAACGGGTGAGACCAGCTTCGACTTCCCCGACCTCGTGACGCTGGGGGTGTCCTTCGACCTGTCCCCCAAGCTCGTCTGGGCGGTCGACTTCCACTACTTCTTCTGGAGCACCTACGATTCCTACACGTTCCATTTCGAGGTCCCGGACCTGGCCTTGACCGAGGACCTCACCGTGCCGACGCTGTGGAAGAACTCGTACATCGCCCGCACGGGACTGGAATACATGGCCACCGACCGCCTGGCCCTGCGGGCCGGGTTCGCCTTCGACAAGAGCCCCCAGCCGGCCTCGACCATGGATACGAGCCTGCCGGACGCCGACCGGACCACCCTGACCTGCGGGTTCGGCTACAAGCTCGGCAAGCTGACCCTCGACTTCGCCTACCAGTTCGAGAACTTCCACGAACGGACGAGCGAGAGGCCCGACATCTTCCAGGGGACGTTCAAGACGCAGGCCCATCTTTTCGGCATCGATCTGGGTTACAAGTTCTGACGACACATAAAAATCTTTATCGGAGGTAACGGACATGGCGTACGTATTCAAGAATTCACGCGGGGTCAACTACATCCTGCACTCCAAGGAAGTTCTCCTCAAGGGCGGCCGGAAGCAGATGATCTACTTCTTCGCCCGCGACGAGCGGCCCGGCGCTCTGGATGCCGTCCCCGCCGGCTACATCGTCCAGGAGACGACCAAGACCGGTATGCCCATCCTGAAGAAGAAGTAAGCCTCTTCTTCCGGGCGGACGTCGCCGGGAGCCCCGGTTCCCGGCCAGGACGGGGGACCACCTTCGCGGAAGCGGATCTCCCCGAAGGCGGTTCCCCCCCTGTTCTTTCCGGGACCTCTTTGACGGGCCGAATCCTTCCAAGGTATACTGAGGCCATGAGAGCCTTCCCCATCAAGGTCCTGATCGCGTGTCTCTTTCTCGCCCTGGCCTTTCCGGCCTGCGGCCGGAAGTCCCCGGACGCCTCCGGCGCCCCAGGGCTCCAAGACCCTGCAGATCGCCGTCATCCCCAAGGGGACGACGCACGAGTTCTGGAAGTCCATCCACGCCGGTGCGGCCCGGGCCGCCCGCGAAGCCGGCGTCGAGATCATCTGGAAAGGCCCCCAGAAAGAGGACGACCGGGCCCAGCAGATCACCGTGGTCGAGGATTTCATCAGCCGCGGCGTCGACGGCATCGTGCTGGCGCCCCTCGACGACCGGGCGCTCGTGCGGCCGGTCGCGGACGCCGTCCGGGAGGGGATCCCGGTCGTCGTCATCGACTCCGGCCTGCAGGGCAGCGACTACGCGAGCTACGTCGCCACCGACAACTACAAGGGCGGCGTCCTGGCCGCCCGCCGCCTCGGCGGTCTCCTCGACGGCAAGGGCCGGATCTTCCTCATCCGCTATCAGGAAGGCTCGGCCAGCACCGAGCAGCGCGAGGCCGGCTTCCTCGACACGGTGACCAAGGAGTTCCCCGGCCTCGTCCTGCTCGTCCAGGACCAGTACGCCGGGGCGACGACCGAGACCGCCTACCAGCTGGCCGAGAACCTCATCAGCCGCTTCCCCGACGTCGAAGGCGTCTTCGCGCCGAACGAGTCGAGCACCTTCGGGACGCTGCGGGCCCTCCAGGAATCGCGCCTGGCCGGCAAGATCGTCTTCGTCGGCTTCGACAGCTCGCCGAAGCTCGTCCAGGGCCTCCGCGACGGGGACATCCAGGGGCTCGTCATCCAGAACCCGGTCCAGATGGGCTACCTCGGGGTCAAGACCATCGTGGCCCATCTCCGCGGCGAACCGGTCGAGAAGGTCGTCGACACGGGCGTCGTCCTGGCCACCCGGGACAACATGGATACCCCCGAGATCCGGGCCCTGCTCACGCCCGACCTCTCCCTCATCGACGACTGATGAGCGTCGCGTCCGCCGCCCCGCCCGTTCTCCGCATGGCCGGAGTGAGCAAGAGCTTCGGCGCGACCCGGGCCCTCGACGACGTCACCTTCGAGCTCGGCCGGGGCGAAGTCCACGCCCTCATCGGCGAGAACGGCGCCGGCAAGAGCACGATGATGAAGATCCTCAGCGGGGCGATCCCCCCCGACGCGGGGAGGATGGAGATCGACGGCCGGCCTTACGCCCCGGCCGGACCCGGCGACGGCCTCAGGAGCGGCGTCTCCATGATCTACCAGGAGCTCAACCTGGCCCCGCACCTCACCGTCGAGGAGAACATCATGCTCGGCCGCGAGGTCCACGCGGCCGGCTGGCTCGACCGCGGGACGATGAAGCGGCAGGTCCGCGAGGTCCTCGAGCTCGTCCGCCATCCCGAGATCTCGCCCGGAGTGCCCGTCGGCCGGCTGAGCGTGGGCGCGCGGCAGCTCGTCGAGATCGCCCGGGCCCTGCTCGGAAAGGCCCGCATCCTGGTCATGGACGAGCCGACGAGCTCGCTCTCCCAGGAGGACAGCCTGCGCCTGTTCGAGATCATCCGCGGGCTCCAGGGCCAGGACGTCAGCGTCGTCTACATCAGCCATTTCCTCGAAGAGGTCCAGCGCGTGGCCGACACGTACACGGTCCTGCGCGACGGCCGGAGCGTCGGCTCCGGCCGAATGGCCGACGCCCGCCTCGAGGACCTCATCCAGCTGATGGTCGGCCAGAAGTTCACCGAGCTCTTCCCGCGGGTCGAGCATGCCGTCGGGGCTCCCGTGCTGGTCCTCGACGGATTGAAAGGGCGGGGGATGGCCTCGCCGGTCGGGATGTCCCTCTCCCGGGGCGAGATCCTCGGCATCGCCGGCCTCATCGGTTCGGGCCGGACCGAGCTGCTGCGGACGGTCTTCGGGCTCGACGCGGTCGAGGGCGGGACGGCCGTCGTCTCCGGAACCGAGCTCGCCGGGAAGCGGCCCTGGACCCGGATCCGGAACGGCCTCGGCCTCCTCAGCGAGGACCGGCAGGGCGAGGGCCTGGCCCTGGGCCTGTCGGTGGCCGACAACATGACCCTGAGCGATCTCGCCCCCTTCCGGCGGCGGGGACTGCTCGGACTCCGGCGCCAGCGCCAAGCTGTCGCCGATTGGATCGGGAAGCTGAAGATCAAGGCCAAGGGCCCCTCGCAGAAAATCCTCGACCTTTCGGGCGGCAACCAGCAGAAGGTCGCGCTGGCCCGGCTCCTCCATCAGAAGGCCGCGGTCCTCCTTCTCGACGAGCCGACGCGCGGCATCGACGTCGTCAGCAAGAGCCAGATCTACGAGTGGATCGGCGGGCTCGCCCGCGAGGGCAAGGCCGTCCTCTTCGTCAGCTCCTATCTCCCCGAGCTCCTCGGCATCTGCGACCGGATCGCCGTCTTCCACCGGGGAGCCCTCGTCGCATCCCGGCCGGCGTCGGCGTGGGACGCGGCGGGGCTGATGGCCGCGGCCACGGTGGGCCGGGCCGCGCAGGAAATCCCGATCGAGCAAAGGAACGCGGAATGAGCCGTCACCATCGCGCCCGGATCGGCAAGGCCCTCAACATCTTCGGCCCGTTCATCGGGTTGCTCCTCGTCATCGCCCTGTTCTCCCTGATCCCCGAGGTCCAGGGCCGGTTCCTGAGGGCGGCCAACTTCAAGAGCGTCGCCACCCAGTCGGTCATCGTGGCCCTGGGCGCGCTCGGCATGACCCTCGTCATCATCGCCGGCGGCATCGACCTCTCCGCGGCCTCCAACATCGCCCTGGCGAGCGTCATCACCGCCTATGCCGTCAACGCCGGCGCGGCCCCCCTCGTGGCCGTCCTGCTCGGCGTCCTGACCGGCGGCCTGGTCGGCCTCGTCAACGGGGGATTGGTGACGCGGCTCCGGCTCGTCCCCTTCATCGTGACCATGGGCATGATGGGCATCGCCCGGGGGGCGGCCAAGTGGATCGCCGGCAACCAGAAGATCGACGCCCCCATGACCTGGATCAACGAGCTCATGGCCAAGAGCCCCCGGCCTTCGTGGCTCCTCCTGGCGCCGGGCATCTGGATCGTCATCCTCTTCGCCGTGGCCATGGCCGTGCTCCTGAAATACACCGTCTTCGGCCGCCACGTCTTCGCCGTCGGCTCGAACGAAGCGACGGCCCGGCTCTGCGGCGTCCGGACCGACCGGGCCAAGATGCTGATCTACGCGATCGCGGGGCTCTTCTGCGGCCTGAGCGGCGTCATGGAGTTCTCGCGGCTGACCGTCGGCGACCCGACCGTGGCCGTCGGCCTCGAGCTCGACATCATCGCCGCCGTCGTCATCGGCGGCGGCAGCCTGAGCGGCGGCGAGGGCAGCATCCTCGGGACCATGGTCGGCGTCCTGATCATGTCCTTCCTCCGCAACGGGTGCACGATGATGGGCTGGCCGAACTACATCCAGGAGATCATCATCGGCGCGATCATCATCGTCGCCGTCACCCTGGACCGCCTCCGCCACCGCTAGGGCGGGCGGCCCTCTGCGGCCTGTCCCTTTTTCCCGTATCCCGTCCCTATTGTCCTCCCTGGAGGACGCATGCCGTACTTTCCCCTGGGGAACAGGCTGGCACGATAGTTGCTTTATAAGGGGTCGGAAGGAGAAAGACGATGAACAAGATAATGACCAAAGCGGCGCTTCTGGCGGCCGCTCTCATCGTTTGGATCCCCCTCGGCCTCGCGGCCCAGGATGAGGGATTCTACCCCTATTCGTACGCCCGCCTGAGCTATGTCAACGGCTCGGTCTACGTCCAGAGGACGGGGGACCTGGGCTACGAGAAGGGCGAGGTCAACCTCGCCCTCGTCCGGGGCGACAAGCTGGGGACCGAAGCCGGCCAGGCCGAGATCCACTTCGGCCGCCGGAACTACCTGCGTCTCTCCGACAACACCAAGGTCGAGTTCGCCGTCCTGCCCACGGAAGGGCAACGAGCTCATCAAGATCCATCTCACCGAAGGCAGCGCCTACATCCGGGTGAGCCAGCTCGCCCTGGACAAGGGCGTCGAGATCCACACGCCCGACGCGTCGTTCTACGTTCTCGAAGAGGGCCTGTACCGGTTCGACGTCGCGCTCGACCGGGACACCCGGGCCTTCGTCCGCGAGGGCAGCCTGGAAGCCGCCGCCGAGGACGGCTCCACCCTCGTCCGCGGCCAAGAGTCCGTGACGGCCGCCGACGGCCGGCTCCTCGGCGATCCGCAATTCGCCGGCTCGCGTGAGGACGGCTTCGACGATTGGAACGGTTCCCGCGACGCCCAGCTCTCCGCCCGGAGCGAACAGCAGTACCTCCCGTCCGAGATGGGGGAATACGAAGAAGAGCTCGACCAGAACGGCCAATGGGTCTACGAAGGGTCCTACGGCAACGTCTGGGTCCCGAACGTGTCCCATTACGACGATTGGCGGCCCTACTACTACGGCCGCTGGGTCTGGTATCCCATCATCGGCTGGACCTGGGTCTCCTCCGAATCCTGGGGCTGGCCGGTCTACCACTACGGCCGCTGGAACTGGCGCTTCGGCCTCGGCTGGTACTGGATCCCCCAGCGCCACTGGGGCCCGGCTTGGGTGCACTGGTGGCACGACCGCGATTACATCGGCTGGTGCCCCCTGACCTGGTACAACCGGCCCGGCTATCTCGTCGACAACCGCTTCTACGACCGTCACGGCGACCGCTGGTTCTCCGCCCACAACCGGGCCATGACCGTCGTCCGCCGCGACCACCTCCAGGCCCGCGACATCGGCCGCCGCCAAGTCGGCCGCGCCGATCTCGACCGCATCGACCGGGTGTCGCTGCGGGCCGAGCAGCCCACGATCCGCCCGGCCATCGACAGGTCCGGGCCCGACGCCCGGGCCGCCCAGCGCGCCCTGAGCGTCCGCTCCGGCAGCCGCAGCGCGGTCCGTTCGGTCGCGCCTTCGAGCTCCCTGTCCCCCTCGCGGCTGAGGCAGGGCACGGACGGCTCCGCGGTCCGGTCGAGAGGACGCGAAGACGCGCTCTCCGATGCCAACCGCGGCGCGGTCGCCCGGCCTTCCGGCCGGAATTCCGGGACCGACGGCCGGTCCATCCGGACCTATCCGAGCCAGCGGACCGCGGGCAACCGCGATGCGGGCGGCGTCTCCGGCGATCGCCGCAGCGCCCTCGCTTCGCCCGCCCGCAGGTCTTCCACCGAAAGCGGCAGCGATGCCGCCCGGGTCTCCCGGTCCCAGGGCCGGACGTCCGAGACTCCCCGGTCGACGGTCGGCCGGGATTCCCAGGGGACACGCACGACCGAAAAACGTTCCTCCGATAGCGCGGTGACCCGCAAGAGCGAGACCGTCAGGAGCTATCCTTCGACCTCCCGTTCCGGATCGACGGCCGGGCGGGAGCGCACCTCGACCCCGTCACGGACGGTCCGCTCGGACACGGGCCGGTCGTCCGAATCTTCGGCCGGGAGGTCTCAAAGTCGCACCTACTCCTCCCGCTCCGGCGTCTCGAGCCCGTCATCGCGGCTGAGCACACCGTCCTCCGCGACCACGCGGTCCGCGTCCCGGGCCCGGAGCACCTATTCCGCGCCGTCCCGGTCGAGCTCCTCTTCGAGCCGGACCTACAGCGCTCCCCGGTCGAGCAGCTCCTCGGGACGATCCGTCAGCCACACCCCGGTCGAGCTCTTCCTCCGGGCGGTCGGTCAGCGCACCCCGGTCCTCGAGCTCATCCTCGGGCAGGTCCTATAGCGCGCCCCGGTCGAGCGCCTCGTCGGGGCGGTCCTACAGTGCCCCTCGTTCCTCGGGCTCTTCTTCGGGACGGTCGGTCAGTGCGCCCCGCTCGAGCGGGTCTTCGGGCCGGTCGTCCTCGTCCGGGCGGTCCGGCTCCTCCTCTTCCCGGTCCTCCGGTTCCTCGTCGAAGTCCGGGAGCGCGAAGAGGAAAGGCTGATCTTCCGCGGGTCTCCGATACCTCCTCTCCGATAGACCGGGGGGCCTCCCCCCGGTCCCTTTTTTCCCTTTACTTTTTGCGGGCGCGGTGGTATAAACTACTCCGCGTTCGGGAAAGAGTGACCCGGGCGTTCTTTTCGACACATGGAGGTAGATCCAATGCGTTCCACCAAGAGAAACGGCATCCTGATCCTTAGCCTGGCCGTCCTGGTCGCCTTCGCCGGCACCGTGGCCTGCCAGAAGAAGGCCGAGACCGCCGGCTGCCGAAGTCCAGACGGCGGTGACCGAGTTCGAAGGCACGGTCCGGGCGGCCCTCGGCCGTTACATGTATCTGTCGACGGCCTCGGGCTTCGACATCGTCCTGCCCGGCTTCGACGCCGCGACCCTCGCCGGCAAGACGGTCAAGGTCAAGGGCAACCTGCTTCTCGACCATCCGCCGGTCTTCCTGGCCGACTCCGTCGAGACCTCCCCCGGCGTCAGCGCGTACACCCGCAACCAGGAATTCCAGGCCGAGGACTTCGTCGAGATGAAGGTCCGCGAAGGCGTTCCCGCCCTGAAGATCACCGGAGTCGCCAAGGCCGACGAATGGGAAGGCAAGGGCACCGCCAAGGTCTACGGCAAGCTCGTGAAGGGCGACGTCAATTACATCGTCCTCGCCGACGACAAGGGCAAGGACATGGCCAAGATCATCGTCGATTCCGTCAGCACCTACTCGAACTACTACATCCAGAAGCTGAGGCTGTTCGACGAGTTCTGGTTCTATCTCAACGTCAAGGACAGCGTCGACGCGAAGACCCGGACCCGGTCCAAGGAGATCTTCCACGCCGACGTCGTGGGCGTCGGCCTCTACTGAGTCGATAAGACCGATCGATCAGGGACGGCTTCGCGGCCGTCCCTTTTTTTTATGCCGGGGGCGGCTCAAGCGCGGCGATCGCCGCTTCGAGCGGTTCGGTGAGCTCGACCGTCAGGACCCGCCTCCCTTTCTCCGCCAGGGCCAATCCGTCCCCCCGGGCCTGGGCCCTGAACAAGCCGGCGAAGCCCGGCGCGGGCCGGACGATCCCCGGGACCTCGGGGATGGCGACTTCCGGCAGGTCGGCGGCGAGGAGCATGAGAAAGAGCCCCTTGTTCCCGTCGCCCTTGTGCAGCTGTCCGGTCGAGTGGAGGTACCGCGGTCCGAATCCGACTGTGACCGGAAGCCGGGTGCTGCGGCCCAGCCGCCCGGCCAGTCCGGAGAGCGCTGTCTCGATCCCCGGCCTCCTCGGCAGGAAGGCCAGAATGGCGAGATAGTCCCCGTCGCGCCGGCCGGCAAGGAACGCGGCCAGCGTTTCGGCGGGCGTATCCCGCGGCCTGCGTATCCGGCTGAACGCGGGGCTTCGGCGGCGGGGCTGCCGCCCGCGGCGGCCAGGAGCTGGCGCGTTTTCTTTTTGGTCGACTCGACGTCGGGCTGATCGAAGGGATTGATCCCCAGCAGATGGCCGGCGACGGCCGTGGCGAACTCCCAGAGGAAAAAATGACCGCCGAGGGCGTACGGCTCGTCGAGCGGGACGCGGACGACGGGTTCGCCCCGGTCGACGACCGCCCGGACCCGGACGTCGGGGCCTGCGGCAGGGGAGTCCGGAAGATCGACGAAGAGCCGGTCCTCGCCAGGAAGCGGCACATCATCGGAGCCCGGGGCGATGACCGGGACGATGCCCCGGCCGTCCTTGCCCGTGCTTTCGGCGATGAGCTGTTCGAGCCAGGCCGCGAACGGACGGAGCCGCGGCGGGACGAGGAAGGTCAGCTTGTCCGCGCCCCGGAGCGCCGCCGAACCCAGGACCGCGCCGAGAAGGGCGCCGGGATTTTCCGCGGCGGTCTCGACCCGGCACGCGGCGGCCGCTGCGCTTGCGGACGAGAGCAGGCGTCCGAGGTCGATGCCCTTGAGGGCCGCCGGCAGGAGTCCGAAGGCCGAAAGGGCGGAGAAGCGTCCGCCGATGTCGGACCGGCCGTGGAAGATCCGGCGGAACCGGAGCGACGCGGCCAGCGTCTCGAGAGGGCTGGCCGGGTCGGTGATGGCGACGAACCGGTCTCCCGGCGGCGGCTTCGCCGAGGGCCCGGACGGTCCGCTCGTAGAAGAAGGAGAGGAGCGCGACCAGCTCGGCGGTCGAGCCCGATTTCGAGGAAACGAGGAAGAGCGTCCGGCGAAGATCCAGCCGGGCCGCCGCATCGGCCACGGCGCCGGGTTCGGTCGTGTCGAGGATCTCGAGCTCGAGGCCGCCTGCCGCCGTGGGGAACGAGCGGGCGAAGACCTCGGGGGCCAGGCTCGAGCCGCCCATGCCCAGGACGACGGCCCGGACGAACCCTTCGCCGCGGACGGAGGCCGCGAAGGCCTCCATGTCCGGGATGCCGGCCCCGGCTGCGGCGGGGGCGTCCAGCCAGCCGAGGCGGTCGGAGATCTCCCGGCCGTCGGGCTTCCAGACCGACGGGTCCCTCTCCCAGATGCGTCGGACGACGGCGCCCTCGTCGAGGCCGCGGAGGCTCGCCGCGAGCCCGGCGGCCAGGCGCCCCGGATTGACGATCTCGATCTTGCCGCTCGAAAGATCCATGGATGTCTCCCTCTCCGACGGGGGGGATTATAACAGCACCCCGGGGACGGGATAAAGGCGCTTGATTATTTCGGCCGGATTCCGGAAGATAGAGGCCGTCCCCGAGCGGACCATCGCGCACCCGGAGGCCAAGCCCATGACCGAAGCCGCAACCGCCCCTCCCGTCGGGTTCTTCCACCCGACCCGGCCGATCTACCGGTTCGTCAACCTGCTCTTCATCTCCTCCCTGACCTTCGGGAGCTATTTCGCCTACGACATCATCGGGGCCATCGCGCCGTCGCTCATCGAGGGCCTCAACGCCAGCCGGGCCACCGTCGGGGCGTTCAACACGATGTACAGCGTGGCCGCCATCCTGGTCCTGCTCTTCGCCGGGGTCCTCATCGACCGGCTGGGGACGCGCAAGGCCAGCCTCATCTTCTCGGTCCTCGTCCTCGCCGGCGCGGTCCTCGTCTGGCAGGCCCGGAGCATCCCCCTGATGTTCGTCGGACGCTTCATCTTCGGGGCCGGCGCCGAACCGCTGGTCGTCGCCCAGAGCGCCATGCTGGCCCGCTGGTTCAAGAACAAGGAGCTGGCGCTGTCCTTCGGCGTGGCCCTGACCGTGAGCCGCCTCGGTTCCCTCTTCGCCCTCAACAACGGCGAGCTCATCACGAAATATTTCGGCAGCTTCCGCAACGCCCTCCTGGCCGCGGCCGCCGCGTGCGTCCTGTCGCTCGTCGGGAACCTCTTCTACATCCTCATGGACAAGCGCGGCGAGAAGGCCCTCAACCTCCGCGACGAGAGCGCCGGCGACAAGATCGTCTTCAAGGACGTCAGGGAGTTCAAGCCGACCTTCTGGTTCGTCACGGGCCTCTGCTTCACCTTCTACGCGGCCATCTTCCCCTTCCAGAGCCTGTCGACGGACTTCTTCCACACCAAGTGGGGGATCGTCCGGTCGGTCGAGGCCGCGGGGAGCTTCCTGGCCCAGGTCTTCAACAACTTCCTCCACATCTTCGGCACGGCGGGAGGCGTCACCAGCATCATCATCTTCTCCTCGATGATCCTGGCGCCGTTCGCCGGGCGCCTCATCGACCGGGTGGGGAAGCGGACGACCTTCATGATCGCCGGATCGCTTCTCCTCATCCCCTGCCACCTGGCCATGGGCCTGACGAAGATCTACCCGGCCTACCCGATGATCCTCCTCGGCTTCGCCTTCGTCCTCGTCCCGGCGGCCCTGTGGCCGTCCGTGCCGCTCATCGTCAAGTCCAACCGGGTGGGGACGGCCTTCGGGCTGATGACGGCCATCCAGAACATCGGCCTGGGGCTCTTCCCGCTCCTCAACGGCATGCTCAGGGACAGGACGGGGGATTACGTCGCGAGCCAGGTCATGTTCGCCAGCCTGGGCCTCGTCGGCCTGGCGTTCGCGCTCCTGCTGAAGCGGGCCGATCGGCGCGAGGGCGGCGTGCTCGAAGCGCCGCAGAAGGCCAGGGGCTGAAACCCGGGGAAATAATAAACCCGGGCGGAACGCCGCCTCCGACGGAGGCGGGCCCGTCCGGGTCGTTGTCCGATTAAAGAATTAGGTCGTCAGGGCTTCTTGGCGATCTCCGCCTTGCTCTTCCGCCTCATGTCCGCGGCGTGGGCGCGCTTGTAGGTCTGGATGTCGACGAAGCGCCCCTTGGCGTCGCGCACGGCGTAGAGCTTGGTCCCCTTCGAGCTGCGGTGAGTGGTCCTCTTGGTAGGCATGCGTCCTCCTTGGGAAGATTTAATTCGGACTAGAGACCCTTTGATGAATGCCGCATCGGCAATCGCTTCTGACGGTTTCAGTCTAATCAAGGCCAAACCCGATGTCAACCGGAATCGGCCCGCCGTTTGCCCGGCCTCCGCCTTTCTGCTATAAAGGTCCTCCATGATCCGCACCGTCGTCTCCGACCTGGGCCGCGTCGTCCTCTGGTTCGACAACGGCATCTTCCTGCGCAAGCTCGCCGAACGGGCGGGCCGGCCTTTCGAGGCCGTCCGGGAGACGGTCCACGGCGACCTCGGGCTCCTTCGCAACTTCGACGGCGGGACCGTGACCCCGGCCGGGTTCCACCAGCGGGTGACCTCGGCCGTCGGCGCGACGGTCGCCACGACGAATTCTTCGCGATGTACAACGACATCTTCACCCCGAACGCCCCGGTCCTCGACGTCCTGGCCCGGATCAGGGCCGCGGGCTACGGGACCCTGCTCCTCTCCAACACCGACCCGGAGCGGTTCGGCTTCGTCCGGCGCCGCTTCCCGGAGGTCGGGCTCTTCGACGACTTCGTCCTGTCCTACGAGCTCAAGCTCCTGAAGCCGGACCCGGCCATCTACCGGGTCGCGGCGGACCGGGCGGGCAGCCGCCCGGACGAGTGCGTCTTCATCGACGACATGGAGGAGAACGTCGCCGGCGCCGTCGCCGCGGGCTTCGCCGGGTATCCACTATCTGCCGGAGACGGACCTGGAGGCGGAGCTCCGGAAGCTCGGCCTCCGCTTCTAAATCGGGGACATGATACCCATTTCCTCTTTTCCAAAAATGGGAAATGGGTATCAAGTCCCCCTATTTTCCCCGTTTTAACCGACGAACTGGACCCAGGCCTGGCGCGTCCGGGGCCGTCGAACTCGCAGAAGAAGACCCCCTGCCACGTGCCCAGCCGGAGCCGGCCGCCCTCGACGACGAGCGTCACCGACGACCCGACGAGCGCGGCCTTGACGTGGGCCGGCGCGTTGCCCTCCGCGTGCGCGTAGGGGAGAGCGTCGGGCACGATCCGGCGCAGGCTCGCGGCCAGGTCGGCCCGGACGTCGGGGTCGGCGTTCTCGTTGACGGTGATGCCGGCCGTGGTGTGGGGCACGGTGACGACGCACAGGCCCCGGCCGACCCCCGAAGCCTCCGCCAACCGGGAGATCTCGGCCGTGATGTCGACGAACTCCTCCCGCGCCCTGGTCCTGATCTCGATGGTATTCATCGTTCCCTCAATAACTTAAAAAAATCTCTCGAAAGTCCTTGACAAGGCTCCGAAGCGAGGTGTAGAGTCTCCTCGGAAAATACAAGATTTGGTGTTTTCCGTGCAATAGCCACACAAGATATGGGATAAGGCCGAAAGGCTTATTATTTTGTCCATGGTATCGGGAAGGGTTGATTTTAGCACGTCGCCTGCCCAATTCCCAGGCTTGTGATTCGCACGGGGACGGAGGAGGGATCGATGGTCAGTGCGGTCGGACGGATCAAGAAGCGGGACGGGACGATTGCGGATTTCAACCAGGACAAGATCACCAGCGCCATCTCCAAGGCCATGCAGTCCGAGGGCATCAAGGACCCGGCCATCGCCAAGACCGCTTCCGACATCGTCTGCTTCATGATCGAGGAGAAGTTCGGCGGCTACACCATCCCCTCGGTCGAGCAGATCCAGGACATCGTCGAGATGGTCCTGATGAAGCAGGGCTACCACGACGTGGCCAAGAACTACATCCTCTACCGCGAGAAGCACAAGGGCATCCGCGAAGCCAAGAAGATCGGCATCAACCTCGAGCGGCTGGTCAAGGATTATCTCGGCAACGCCGACTGGAAGATCCGCGAGAACTCGAACGAAGGCGTCCAGAGCTTCGCCGGCCTCAACGCCCGCGTCTCCGGCGAGGTCCTGTCGAACTTCGCCCTCAACCACATCTACACCGAGCGGGCCAAGAAGGCCCACGAGACGGGCGAGTTCCACATCCACGACCTGAGCTACCCCATCGTCGGCTACTGCGCCGGCTGGTCCCTCGAGAACCTCATCCGCAAGGGCTTCGGCCACGTCCCCAACCAGGTCCACTCGAATCCCGCCAAGCACCTCGACACCCTGACCCTGCACATGGTCAACTACATCGGGACCATGCAGGCCGAGTTCGCCGGCGCCCAGGCCTTCTCCAGCGTCGACACCCTGCTCGCCCCCTTCGTCCGCCAGGACAACCTCAGCTACGAGGCCGTCAAGCAGGACATGCAGAAGCTCATCTTCGGGCTCAACGTCCCCTGCCGCTGGGGCTGGCAGACGCCCTTCTCCAACCTGACCTTCGACTGGACCATCCCCGAGGACATGAAGAACAAGAGGGCCGTCGTCGGCGGCCAGGAGCTCGACACCTGCTACGGCGACTACCAGAAGGAGGTCGACTGGATCAACCGGGCCTTCCTCGAGATCATGATCGAGGGCGACCTCAAGGGCCGGGTCTTCACCTTCCCCATCCCGACCTACAACCTCAGCAAGGACTTCGACTGGGATTCGCCCCAGGCCAAGCTCCTCTTCGACGCCACGGCCAAGTACGGCATCCCGTACTTCCAGAACTACATCGGCACGAACATGAACCCCGGCGACATCCGGGCCATGTGCTGCCGGCTCAACCTCGACCAGCGCGAGCTCATGCGCCGGCCCGGGAGCATGTGGGGGCCCGGCGACTCGACGGGCTCCATCGGCGTCGTCACCATCAACCTCAACCGGGCCGCCTTCGAGGCCTCCTCCAAGGAGGACTTCTTCGCCCGGCTGAAAGAGCTCATGACCGTCGCCAAGGACACGCTCGAGGCCAAGCGCGAGATCGTCAACAGCATGCTCGAGAAGGGCATGATGCCCTACACCAAGGTCTACCTCGGCCACTTCGACAACCACTTCTCGACGATCGGCGTCTGCGGCATGCACGAGGCCGCGATGAACTTCCTCAAGCAGGGCATCGGCACGCCCGAGGGCCGCGACTTCGCCAAGGAGACGCTCGAGCACATGCGCGGCGTCCTGCGCGAGTTCCAGGAGGAGACCGGCCACCTCTACAACCTCGAGGCCACCCCGGCCGAATCCACGGCCTACCGCCTGGCCCGGCTGGACCGGCAGAAATACCCCCGGATCTACACCTCGGGCACGGAGAAGCACCCCTACCTCACCAACTCGACCCAGCTCAACGTCGACGCCACCCGGGACATCTTCGAGGCCATCCAGCACCAGGGCGAGATCCAGCCGCTCTACACCGGCGGCACGATCTTCCACGCCTTCCTGCCCGAAGCCATCGACGGCGAGACCTGCAAGAAGCTCGTCCAGCGGATCGCCCAGACCAAGCTGCCCTACTTCTCCATCACCCCGACCTTCAGCGTCTGCATGAACCACGGCTACCTCCGCGGCCGGCACGCCGCGTGCCCGGAGTGCGGCGACGAGACCGAGGTCTACAGCCGGATCGTCGGCTACATGCGGCCGGTGCGGACCTGGAACGACGGCAAGCAGCAGGAGTTCGAGGACCGGACCACCTACAACAAGATCGCCTGAGACCGGGCATATCGCGAGCGAGGATGTGACGACATGGATTACCTGCTTTTTACCTATCCCAACTGCCTCAAGTGCGAGGCGCTCAAGAAGAAGCTGGCCGAGGCCGGGACGGCCTACACCGAGTACGGCCTGACCCAGACCCAGGGCAAGGCCAAGATCCGCGAGTTCATCAACGTCATCAAGCGGGACGAGACCGGGGCCATCAAGCTGCCCACGCTCATCGCCCACACCCAGGGGATCGTCCGGGCCGTCATCAACACGGCGGAGGAGTTCGAGGCTTGGTCGAGATCAAAGGCATAGAGAAGTTCTCCAGCCGCGACTTCCCCGGCCACATCTCCTCCACGGTGTTTTTCGGCGGCTGCACCTTCCGCTGTCCCTACTGCCACAACTCCCAGCTCGTTCTCGAGCCGGAGACGATCCAAAGCATGGCCGCCGATTATTTCCTGTCCTATCTCGACGGCCGGAAGGGCTGGCTCGAGGCCGTCTGCCTCACCGGCGGGGAGCCGCTCCTGCACGAGGACATCGAGGAGATCATCCGCGTCGTCCGGGAGCGCGGCCTCCTGGTCAAGCTCGACACCAACGGCTCCTTCCCCGACCGGCTCGAGGCGCTCCTGGCCCTCGGCCTCCTCGACCGCGTGGCCATGGACGTCAAGGCCCCGCTCGAGCGCTACCGCGAGGTCACGCGGTCGGCGATCGACCTCGAGAAGATCGTCCGGAGCATCGATCTCGTCCGGAACTCCGGCATCCCCTACGTGTTCCGGACGACGGTCGTCCCGGGTTTCGTCGGCATGGACGACGTCGTCCAGATCGGCGAATGGCTCGACGGGGCCGCGAGCTACACCGTCCAGCAGTTCGTGCCCCAGACGACGATCGATCCCGCCTTCCTGGAGATCAAGCCGTTCGGCAGGTCCGAGCTCGAGGCCATCGCGGCCTCGGCCCGTCCCTACTTCGGCGAGGTCCGGGTCGAGGGTCTTGATTGAGAGGGGAGACGCCGATGGAGCTCAAGGTCAAGCGCATCCACCCCGACGCCAAGCTGCCCGTCTACGGCCATCCCGGCGACGCCGGCCTGGACCTCTTCGCCGTCGCCGACCGCGACCTCGCCCGGGCGAGGTATTCGCCGTGCCCACGGGCGATCCAGGTGGCCGTGCCGCCCGGCCACGTCGGCCTGGTCTGGGACAAGAGCGGCATTTCCCTCAAAGGCGTCCACCGGCTGGCGGGCGTCATCGACGCCGGCTACCGGGGCGAGATCCAAGTCGTCATGATCAACCTGGGCGGGACGCCCTTCGCGATCAGGAAAGGCATGAAGATCGCCCAGATGCTCGTCCAGCCCGTGACCTCCGTGACCGTGGTCGAATCGGACGCGTTGGACGACACCTCGCGCGGCGAGGGCGGCTTCGGCTCGACCGGCCTCTACTGACCGGGTTCTCCCGTGCGTCGTCCTTGTGGTGAGACTGTCCCGGATACGGTTCCCGAGGACATGCCTAAGAGACGGAATCCCGTCTGAGGACATCGCACGACGATCGGCGCCCTCTTTCTGGCGTCTATGCCGCCCTGGCCGTCCTTCCGGCCGCGGCCCAGGACAAGACGGAGGGGGCCGAGCCCCGCCTGAAGCTCATCTTCGTCGAACGCTTCCGTTTCGAGGCCTGGGACAACGCCGTCAGCCTCGACGAGACCGCCGCCGACGCGTCCGCCTACACCCGCAACCGGACGACCCTGGGCCTCGACTGGAAGCCGCTCAAGAACTTCGAGGTCCTGGGCAAGGTCACCAACGAGTTCCGCGTCTACCTGGCTCCCAAGGACCGGGCCTTCGGCTGGCACGAGCTCTTCGTCGACAACCTCTACGTCAAGTGGACGGCCCCGGGCCGCGTGCCCCTCACCGTCACGGCCGGGCGCCAGGACCTCAATTTCGGCGAGGGATTCGTCATCGCCGACGGCACGCCGGGCGACGGCTCGCGCTCGTACTACTTCAACGCCCTGCGCGTCGACGCCGGGCTGGCCGAGGGCCACACCCTGACCGCCTTCGCCCACGCCACGAAAGCGACGGACCGGTACCTGCCGGTCGTCCACCCGAAGCCCCAGGCCTTGGCCGAACAGCCCGAATCCGCTCTGGCCCTCTATTACGCCGGGACGTTCGGCAAGACCAGGCTCGACGCCTACGCCGTCCGCAAGACGACCGACGCGAACGAGGCCTGGCCGATCGCGACGCGGACCGAGACCTTCGGGGCCCGGGCCGTGGCGTCCCTGTCCAAGCCTCTCTCGCTCACCGCCGAGGCGGCCCTTCAAACGGGGAAGTTACGGCGAGGCCGGCCGCGCGGCCGCCGGGGCCATCGCCCACCTCGATTACGACCTCAAGGGGACCCTGCCCTGGCTCAAGTCGGCCGTCATCGGCGCGATCCTTCTCAGCGGCGACGATCCGGCCACGGCCCGGATGGAAGGCTGGGACCCCATCTTCAGCCGCTGGCCGAAGTGGAGCGAAAGCTACATCTACACGTACACGCGCGAGAGCCGGCCTTCCTACTGGAGCAACCTGTCGTCGGTCTACGCCCAGCTCGCCTTCGATCTCGGGGCCCGTTCGGACGGCCACCTCATGGTCATGCCGATGGGGGCCGGCCAAGCTCAGGTCGGGGATTTCCCCGGAGGGACCGGGCGCTATCGGGGCACGCTCCTCAGGGGCCGCCTCAACTACAAGGTCAGCAAATACCTCACCGGGCGGTTCATCTGGGAGCACTTCACTCCCGGGAGCTTCTACCTGCCCGGCGCGTCGAGCTACAACTGGCTCGCAGTTTGAGATGATCTTCCGCTACTTGACAGAGGGACAGTCCCGCCGTGCGCGGCAGCCCTCACGGGTCTCAGGCCCTACCGCCTGAAGACGATGGCTGCCAATAAGGCTTAGCAAGAGGAGTTGGACGCGAACGAGACGATCATCCCGATCGATCCCGCCTCCGCCGGTCCCAGGCCCGAAAGGGAAAGGCCCAGGCACGTCCCCAGGCCCAGGACGGCCGACCCGATGGCGCCGAACTTGGTCACCTTCCGGCTGATGAGCCCCCAGACGAACGGCCCGAGGAAGAACGAGCCGATCGCGCCCCAGGACACCGACAGGATGGCGACGATGCTCGCCGGCCGGAAATAGGCCAGGACGACGGAGAGGAGGACGAAGGCGGCCGAGACGCCGCGCATCAGCCGGGTCAGGGTCCGGTCGGTGACGGCCCGGTTGACGAAACCGGCGTAGAGGTCCTTGACGACCGATGAGCTCGAGATGAGGACGAGCGCGGCCAGTGTCGACATGGACGCGGACAGGATGAGGAGCATCATCAGCACGGAGAGCGACGGCGGGACGACCTTGGCCAGAAACTCGGGCATCAGGACGTCGAAAACGGGCTTGCCGCCGGCGAAGGCCCCCGGGGCGTTTTCGGGGGTCAGGAACAGCCGGGCCGCCGCCCCGGTGAAATAGGCCGCTCCGGCGATGAGCAGGGCGAAGGCCGTCGAGGCGATCATGCCCCGGCGGACGGCTCTCTCGTCCCGGATGGCGTAGAACTTCTGGACGAGCTGGGGCATGGCGAACGGGGCGACGCTCGTCAGGAAGACGAGGGCGAAAAGCGGCCAGGCCCCGCCCGGGCCGACGGCGGCCGTGAGCCGCGGATCGACCGCCGCGAGGCCCGAAACGAGCTTGCCGAAACCGCCGGCCTTACCGACCGTGCTGGCGATGAGCACGGCCGAGCCGAGGCACATGATCAGGCCGAAGACGACGTCGATCATCGTCATCGACTTGTAGCCGCCGAGGACGAGGTAGAAGGCCGTGAACGATCCCATGACGAGGAGCGCGGAGACGAAGCCGATGCCGAAATTGGCCTTGAACAGGTAGGACAGTCCGATGAAGACGGCCGCCGAGTAGGGGACGAGGAAGAGAAAGACGGCCAGCGAGGCGATGAGCTTCAGGAACGGGCTGCCGTAGCGCTTTTCCAGGAACTCGGGCATGGTCGACACCTGGAGCTCGACCGACATCTTCCGGATGCGGTTCCCGAGCAGGGCCCAGACGCCGAGCACGCCGACCAGCGCGTTGGCCAGGGCGATCCAGAGGCCCGACAGGCCGAAGCCCCAGCCGACCTTGCCGGCGAAGCCGATGAAGAGGACGGCCGAAAAATAGGCCGCCGCGTAGGTGAAGGCGGACATCAGCGGCCCGACGCTCCTGCCGCCGAGGAAGAAGTCGGTGAAGGTCCGGGCCTTCTTCAGTCCGAGCCAGCCGACGGAGAGCGTCAGCACGGCGTAAGCGCCGATGACGAGGACCTTGACGAGCATGTCGCGTTCCTTTCCCCCCGTCGTCGGGGTCTCTTTGTATTACCCCGTCCGGGCCGTCCTGTCAATCGGCCGGGTGCGGCCTCCGAGGGCGAGTCCGCTTGAAAAGGGCCCGGGACTCGTTTAAGATAGGGCTCCTTTCACCGGGTATCGCGCCGCTCGAGGAGGGCCTGTCGGCCGTGATGAGGCAGTACTGGTACTTCTTCCTCTTCTTCGTCGTCTCGATCGTCTTCTCCGTCGGCCTGCTCGGCTTCATCGCCCTCGTCCGCTACCGCCGCCGTCCGGGCGGCGACAAGTGCGAGCCCTACGAGTGCGGCGTCGATCCGGCCACGCCGACGGCCCGGCAGACGACCTCGATCCGGTTCTACCTCCTGACCCTCGTGTTCATCGTCTTCGAGGTCGAGACCTTCTTCCTCTTTCCCTGGGCCGTCGTCCACGACGCGCTCGGCCTTTTCGGCTTCGTCGAGGTCGTCCTCTTCCTGGCCATCCTGCTCGTCGGGTACGTCTACGCCTGGCGGGCCGGGGCGCTGGAGTTCCGGAGGCGCGATGAGTGAGGCCCTCGAGAGCATCCCCGTTCCTCCTGACGAAGGCCGATGTGTTCATCACCTGGGCCCAGAAGAACTCGCTCTGGCCGTTCGGCTCGGGCCTCGCCTGCTGCGCCATCGAGATGATCGCCACGGCCGCCGCCCGCTACGATATCGCCCGCTTCGGCATGGAGCTCTTCCGGGCTTCGCCGCGGCAGGCCGACCTGTTCATCGTCGCCGGCACGGTGACGAACAAGATGGCCCCGGTCCTCCGCCGTCTCTGGGACCAGATGCCCGACCCCAAGTGGGCCATGGCCATGGGCAACTGCGCCATCGGCGGCGGCCCGTTCCCGACCTATTCGGTGCTCCAGGGGGTCGACCGGATCATCCCGGTCGACGTCTACGTCGCCGGCTGCCCGCCGACGCCGCAGGGGCTCATCCACGGCTTGATGACGCTCCAGGAAAAGATCGCCCGCAGCCATCCGACCAAGGAGATACTCGATCCCGATGCCCGAAGACGCAGCTGACCGGCCCGGGCTCGGCGGGGTCCTGGAGGCCCTCACCGGGCGCTTTGCCGGCGCCGTCCTGGCCGGCGCCGTCGAGCGGAACGAGCTCTCGGTCCGCCTCGCGAAAGAGTCCCTGGCCTCCGTCCTGCGCTTCCTCAAGGACGAAGCGGGTTTCAACGCGCTCGAGGACATCGCCGTCTTCGACAACCTCGGTGCGGCCGGCGGCGACGGCGGGCGCTTCACCGTGGTCTACCGGCTCTGCCGCTTTCCCGGCGCCCTCCGGCTGCGACTGGCCGCGGACGTCGCGGAGGGCGGACAGCCTGCCGTCGGCCGTCCCCGTCTATCGCTCCGCCGACTGGGCCGAGCGCGAGGCCTTCGACATGTTCGGCGTCCTCTTCGACGGGCACCCCGACCTGCGCCGCATCTACATGCCCGACGATTTCGAGGGACATCCCCTGCGCAAGGACTTTCCGCTGGCCGGGAGGAACGGTGGAGCTTAGGGAATACGATCTGAACATGGGGCCCCAGCACCCCAGCACGCACGGCGTGCTCCGCCTGAAGCTCGCCGTCGACAACGAGGTCGTTCTCGGCGTCGAGCCCGTTCTGGGCTATCTCCATCGGGGCATGGAAAAGCTCTGGGAGAGCCTGACCTACCACCAGGTCGTTCCCCTGACCGATCGCCTCGACTACCTCGCCTCCCTGTCGAACAATCTCGGCTACTGCCTGACCGTCGAGAAGCTGGCCGGGATCGAGGTCCCCGGGCGGGCCCGCTACATCCGCGTCGTCCTGGCCGAGCTCCAGCGCCTGGCCTCCCACCTGGCCTGGGTCGGCTTCATGGCCAACGACATCGGGGCCATGTCCGTCCTCCTCTACGCCTTCGAGGCCCGGGAGGACGTCCTCGACATCTTCGAGGAGTACTGCGGCGCCCGGCTGACCCTCCACGGCATCCGGATCGGCGGGGCCGTCCGCGACCTCGACGCCCCGCTCGTCGCCCGCATCCGGGCCGTCCTCGGGAAGGTCCCCGGCCGGATCGACGACGTCAGGGCGCTGCTCGACGAGAACAGGATCTGGAAGGAGCGGACCGTCGGCGTCGGCCGCCTCTCGGGGGCCGACGCCGTCGCCCATGGCCTGACCGGGCCGGCCCTCCGGGCGAGCGGCGTCCCCTGGGACATGCGCAAGGACATTCCCTATTCGTCCTACGACGATTTCGATTTCGAGGTCCCGCTCGGCGCGAACGGCGACGTCTACGACCGCTATCTCGTCCGCCTCGGGGAGATCGGCCAGAGCATCCGCATCGTCCGCCAGGCCCTGGACGGGCTGCCGGAGGGCGAGTTCGCGGCCAAGGTGCCGCGCGTCCTCAAGATCGCCCCCGGCGAGGCCTTCCACACCATCGAGGCGCCCAAGGGCGTCCTCGGCTTCACCGTCCGGTCGAACGGCACGGACCGGCCCGAGCGGGTCAAGATGAGATCGCCCTCGTTCGTCAACCTCCAGGCGCTCGACGCCATGTGCCGGGGTTACATGTTCTCGGACGTCATCGGCATCCTCGGCTCGCTCGACATCGTCCTCGGGGAGATCGACAAGTGACGCCCTTCGTGGCCGATGTCCTCATCCCGGTCGGGAAGATCGTCGCCGTCATCCTCTATCCCATGATCATGGTCGTGGTCATGATCTGGCTCGAGCGCCGCGTCGTGGCCCTGATGCAGCTGCGGCTCGGGCCCAACCGCGTCGGCTTCCAGGGCCTGGCCCAGCCCGTCGCCGACGCCGTCAAGCTCTTTTTCAAGGAGGACATCCGGCCGCGGCAGGCGGACCGGCTGCTGTTCGACATCGCGCCCGTCCTGGTCATGTTCACGTCGCTCCTGGCGTTCGCGTTCATGCCCCTCGGCGAGCCTGTCCGCATCGGCGCCTACACGCTGACGCTCTGGATCGCCGAGAGCCCCGTCGGCCTCCTCATCGTCCTGGGCCTGTCGTCGATCTCCGTCTTCGGCGTCATCTTCGGCGGCTGGGCCGCCAACTCCAAGTACCCGCTCATGGGGGCCCTGCGCTCGGTCGTCCAGGTCCTGAGCTACGAGATCCCGCTCGGCCTGACCGTTCTGACGGTCGCCTTCGCGGCCCGGTCCATGGACCTCGTCGAGATCGTCCGCCGCCAGGAATCGTCGGGCGTCTGGTACGGCTTCCTGATGCCCGTCTCCTTCGTCGTCTTCTGGATCTCGGCCGTGGCCGAGACGAACCGGGCCCCCTTCGACCTGCCCGAGGCCGAATCCGAGCTCGTCGCCGGCTACCACACCGAATACTCGGGGATGAAGTTCGCCTACTTCTACATGGCCGAATACGCCCACATGGTCCTGGTCTCCTCGCTCGTCGTCAACCTCTTCTTCGGCGGCTGGCTCGCGCCCTTCCCGAGCGTCCCGGCCCTGGATTTTCTCGAGGTCGTGCCCGGGTTCGTCTGGTACCTCGTGAAGATCATGTTCTTCCTCTACCTCTATGTCTGGATCCGGGCGACCTTCCCGCGCTACCGCTTCGACTCGCTCATCCGCCTGGTCTGGAAATGGCTCATCCCGCTCGCGCTCCTCAATTTCCTGGTCGTCGCGCTGGTGAGGTACCTCCGATGAGCCGGCTCGCGCGGTTCCTCCGATCGTTCTTCCTGGTCGACATGGCTGAGAGGGCTCCTGGTGACCCTCAGGCTCTACTTCAGCCGGAAGGTGACCGTCGAGTACCCGGAGGAGGTCGATGAGCCGGCCGAGCGCTTCCGCGGCCTCCTCCGGCTCCACAGGGACGAGGCGGGCGAGCCGCTCTGCATCGCCTGCAAGGCCTGCCAGCGGGCCTGCGGCACGAACTGCTTCGACATCGAGGGCCGGAAGGAGGAGGGGGCCAAGTTCATGCGGCCGGTGAAGTTCGACTGGAAGCTCGATCGCTGCAGCTTCTGCGGCTTTTGCGTCGAGGTCTGCCCGACGAGCGCCATCCGCTTCTCGCGGGAGTTCCGCCTGACCGGCGTCCGCAAGGACGGGCTCCTGTTCCACCGGGACGAGATGTACCTCACCGGGGACGACCTCCAGGAACACCTCTGCGGCGGCTGCCGGAGGGCCGCGTGATCACCCTCGCCGTCTTCGTCTTCTTCGCCGTCCTGGCCCTCGCGGCGGCCGTCCTCGTGGTCGTCCAGAAGAACGCCATGCACAGCGTGCTCTACCTGGCGTTCGCCGTCCTGTCCACGGCCGGGCTCTTCTTCACCCTGGGGGCCGAATACCTGGGGGCCATCCAGATCCTCGTCTACGCGGGCGGCATCGTCGTCCTGTACATCTTCGTCATCGTCATCGTCAACCTCACGGAGATCGTGCCGGAGCGCCGGCCCCTTCTGGCCAAGATCGTCCTGGTCGCCGTGCCCGTGGGAACGGGCATCGAAGTCGCCTATCTCCTTCTCGCGAAAGGGTTTCCGGTCGAAGCCCGGCCGGGCGGAGGGCCGGGTTTCCGGGTCCTGGCCGAGACCCTGTTCGGCTCCTACCTCCTGCCCTTCGAGCTGGCCTCGGTCCTGCTCCTGGCCGTTCTCGTCGGGGCCATCGTCGTCGCGCGAAAGAAGAACCTCCATGATCCCGATTGAAGCCGTCGTCGTCCTGGGCCTGCTCCTCTTCGCGATCGGCTTCGTCGGGGTCGTCGTCCGCAAGAACCTGGTGGTCATGCTCATGTCGCTCGAGCTGCTCCTCAACGGCGCCAACGTCATCCTGGTCGGCCTCGGGCGCCACTGGGGCTCGCCCCGGGGGGCGATCCTGGCCCTGTTCGTCATCATCATGGCCGTGTCGGAGGCGGCCGTCGGGTTCGCCCTGGTCCTGGCCTATTTCCGGCAGAAGAAAAGCTACGACGTCGACGCTCTCGACGACCTCAAAGGATAGCCGATGTTCGTCCTCATCCCGCTCTTCCCGCTCGTCGGCGCGGCCGTGAACGGGCTCCTCGGCGTCCGCTTCTTTTCGCGGCGGGCGGTCGGGGCGGTGGCCGTCGGGGCCGCGGGGCTCGGCTTCGCCGCGGCGGTCGCCTCCTTCGCCGGGTTGCTGCGCGCGGCCGATCCGGTCTCCGTCCGGACGCTCTTCACCTGGATCCCGGCGAGCCTCGTCCGGACCGCCTCCGGGGGACTCGCCTCGCTGCGGCTCGATCTGGCCTTCCGCTACGACTCCCTGGCCGCGGTCATGACGCTCGTCGTCACCGGGGTGGGCCTCCTGATCCACGTCTATTCCCTGGGCTACATGGCGCACGACAGGAGCTACGCCCGTTTCTTCTCCTATCTCAACCTCTTCACCGCCGCCATGCTCGTTCTCGTCCTCGGGGCCAACCTGGGCGTCATGTTCATCGGCTGGGAGGGCGTGGGGCTTTGCTCCTATCTCCTCATCGGCTTCTGGTTCTCCAAGGACTCGGCCGCGAACGCCGGCCGGAAGGCCTTCATCACCAACCGGGTCGGCGACTTCGGTTTCCTGCTCGGCACGGGCCTCCTCGTTTACGCCCTGGGGACGCTCGACATCGGAGGCATCGCGGCGGCCGTCGAGGCGGGCGCGCTCGCCAAGGGCACGGCCACGGCCGCGGCCCTGCTCCTGTTCCTGGGGGCCACGGGCAAATCCGCCCAGATCCCGCTCTACACGTGGCTGCCCGACGCCATGGAAGGCCCGACCCCCGTCTCCGCCCTCATCCACGCCGCGACCATGGTCACGGCCGGCGTCTACATGGTCGCCCGCCTCCATACCCTGTTCTCCTTCTCCGGAACGGCCCTCACGGTCGTCGCCCTGACCGGCGCCTTCACGGCCGTCTACGCCGCGACCATGGGCCTCGTCCAGACCGACATCAAGCGCGTCCTGGCCTACTCCACGATCTCCCAGATCGGGTTCATGTTCATCGGCCTCGGCGTCGGGGCCTACGCCGCCGGGATCTTCCACCTGATGACCCACGCCTTTTTCAAGAGCCTGCTCTTCCTGGCGGCCGGAAGCGTCATCCACGCCCTGTCCGGAGAGCAGGACATGCGGAGAATGGGCGGACTGCGCACGGCGCATCCCCCGGACCTATCGCGTCTTCCTCGTCGGCGCCCTGGCCATCTCCGGCATCCCGGGGCTCTCCGGCTTCTTCTCCAAGGACGAGATCCTGGCCTCGGCCTTCGCCTCGGGGAGCTATCTCGTCTGGGCGCTGGGCCTGGCCGGCGCGGCCATGACCGCTTTCTACATGTTCCGGCTGATCTCCCTGACCTTCGAGGGGGAGGCGCGGTCTTCGGGCGAGACCGCGCGCCACGTCCACGAATCGCCGCCGGTGATGCTCGTTCCGCTCGAGATCCTGGCCGTCCTGGCCGTCGCCGGCGGGTATGTCGGCCTGCCCCACATCCTCGGCGGCGGGGCCTGGTTCGGCCGCTTCCTCGAGCCGAGCGTGGGACGCCACGAGCTTCACCTCTCCGCGGGGACGGAGGTCCTCCTCATGGCCCTCGCGGCCGGCATCGCCGTCGCCGGGATCGCCGCCGCCCGGGCGGTCTACGTCAAGCGGAAGGGCGAGCCGGCCCGCCGCTTCGCCGCCAGGTTCCCCGCCCTCTACGGACTCGTTTCCAGGAAATACGGCGTCGACGAGGCCTACGGAAAGATCTTCGTGGGCGGCGTCCTCGCGCTCGGCCGCATCGCGGACTGGATCGACCGGCGGATCGTCGACGGAGCGGTCGACGGCGTCGCACGCGCGGTTCGCGGGATCTCGCGCGGGGCCATCGCCTTCGACGAGGGGGTCGTCGACGGCGCCGTCGACGGCGTCGGAAAAGCCCACCTCGCCGTCTCGTCCGGCCTGCGCCGCCTGCAGACCGGCCGCATCTACAACTACGCCCTGGCCGTCGTGCTGGGCGTCGTGCTCGTCATCACCATCGCCGTCACAGTCTTTTAAGCCATGGAGGAGATGAGGCCATGAACGTGCTCGGTATCCCGATCCTGACCTTCGTCACCTTCCTCCCGGCGGCCGGGATGTTCGTCGTCCTCCTCCTGCCCGGGTCGCGGACCAGGGCGATCAAGATCGCGGCCAACGTCTTCGCGGGCCTCGTGTTCCTCGCGACCCTCCTCCTCCTCGTCCGTTTCGACGCCGCATCGGGCGATATGCAGTTCGTCGAGCGCCTGCCCTGGATCAAGGCCATCGGGGCCCAGTATCTTCTCGGCCTCGACGGCATCTCGCTCCTCCTCGTCCTCCTGACCTCCCTCCTGACCTTCGTCGCCACGCTCTCGTCCTGGGGCGCCGTCAAGACCCGGCTCAAGGAGTACTACGTCTTCCTGCTCCTGCTCGAGACGGGCATGATCGGGGTCTTCCTGGCCCTGGACCTCATCCTGTTCTACGTCTTCTGGGAGGTCGTCCTCGTGCCGATGTACTTCCTCATCGGCGTCTGGGGCGGGGAGCGGCGCCTCTACGCGGCCATCAAGTTCTTTCTCTACACCCTGTTCGGCTCGGTGGCGATGCTCGTCGGCATCCTGGTCCTGCGGGGGGCCCACCAGTCCTTCGATTGGACGGCCATGGTCGCGGCCGGGCCGGTCGTTCCCGTCGCCCTCCAAGGCTGGATCTTCCTGGCCTTCTTCCTCGGCTTCGCCATCAAGGTGCCGATGGTCCCGTTCCACACCTGGCTGCCCGACGCCCACGTCGAGGCGCCCACGGCCGGTTCGGTCATCCTGGCCGGGGTCCTGCTGAAGATGGGCGCCTACGGCTTTCTCCGTTTCTCCCTGCCGCTCCTGCCCGACGCCTCCCGCCGCTTCGCCCCGGTCCTCGTCGGCCTGGCCCTCGTCGCCATCGTCTACGGCGCCCTCGTCTCCCTCATGCAGAAGGACATGAAGAAGCTCATCGCCTACTCCTCGGTCTCCCACATGGGCTTCGTCATGCTCGGTCTCTTCGCCCTGACCCCGCTGGCGGCCAAGGGGGCGGTCCTCCAGATGGTCAACCACGGCCTGTCGACGGGCGCGCTGTTCCTCCTCGTCGGCGTCCTCTACGAGCGCCGGCACACCCGGCTCATCGCCGAGTTCGGCGGCCTGGCCGCGCGGATGCCCGTCTACGCGGCGGTCTTCCTGATCATCGCCATGTCCTCGATCGGGCTGCCCGGCCTCAACGGCTTCGTCGGCGAGTTCATGATCCTCATGGGCGTGTTCCCGGTCAGCTGGGTCTGGACGGCCGTCGCGGCGACGGGCATCGTCCTGGGGGCCGCCTACATGCTCTGGCTCTACCAGCGGGTGATGTTCGGCAAGCTCGAAAATCCGGCCAACGAAACGCTCCGGGACCTGACCGTGCGCGAGCTCGCGACCTTCCTGCCGCTCGTCGTCCTCGTCTTCTGGATCGGGATCTTCCCCAAGCCGTTCCTCGACATCATCGACAAGCCCGTCGAGAAGATCGTGCGCATCGTCAATCCCGCGCACTTCGAGGCGCCGCGATGACCGTACCGGCCGGATACGCGCTCGGGCCCCTCGCCCCCGAGATCGTCCTGCTCGCGGCGGCGATCGCGGCCCTGGCCGTCCATCTCTTCGTCGAGAGGGGAGGCCGTCGGGCGGCGGGATACGTTTCTCTGGCCGGGATCGCCGCGGCCGGCGCCGCCCTCGCTCTGACGCCGCCCTCGGCCGCCGCCCTCTTCGGCGGGCACCTCGCCGTCGACGCCTTCGCTCTCTACGTCAAGGCGGCGATCCTCCTGGCCGGCGGGCTGGCCCTCGTCCTGGCCTTCCGTTTCTTCGACGTCGAGCGCGGCGAGCCCGGCGAGGTCTACCCCTCGCTCTCCTGGCCATGGTCGGCATGATGGCGGCCGTTTCGGCCACGGATATCGTCACGACCTATGTTTCCTTCGAGCTGTTCGCCATCCCTTCATACGTTCTGGCCGGGATCTTCAAGAAGGAACAGGCGGTCGGCGGAGGCGGGGATCAAATACTTCTTTCTGGGCACCCTGAGCTCGGCGATCATGCTCCTCGGCCTGGCGTTCGTCTTCGGGCTCTCCGGATCGACGGCCTACGCCGAGGCCGGACCGGCCCTGGCCGGCCTCGCCGGCCCGGCGGTCCTGGTGGCGATGTCCCTCGTCTTCGCCGGGCTGTTCTTCAAGGCCTCGCTCGTTCCTTTCCACATGTGGGCCCCCGACGTCTACGAGGGGGCGGCGACGCCGCTCGCCGTCTTCCTCTCGACCGCGCCGAAGGTCGCCGTCGTCGCCGTGCTGGTCAGGGTCATGACCTCTCTCTTCGGCGGCCAGGCCCCGGCCTGGAGCGCGGTCCTTCAGGTCGTGTCCGTGGCCACCATGTTCTGGGGCAACCTGGCCGCGATGACCCAGAAGAGCGTCAAGCGGATGCTGGCCTACTCGGCGATCGCCCAGGCGGGCTACGTGGCCATCGGCCTCGCGGCCTGGGGCGAGACCGGACGGACGGCCGTCCTGTTCTATCTCGCCGTCTACGTCGTCATGAACGCCGCGGCCTTCGGGCTCATCCTCCTCGTCGACGGGGGACGGGGCTTCGACGAGACCGTCGACGGTCTGCGGGGGCTCGTCCGCAGGGCCCCGGTCGCGGCGGTGAGCGTCCTCGTCGTCCTCCTGGCCCTCGCCGGCATCCCGCCGACGGCCGGCTTCATGGGCAAGTATTTCCTGTTCGACGCGGCGGTCGGCCAGGGCCTGGTCCCGCTCGCGGCAGCCGGCGCCCTGAACTCGGTCCTGTCCCTCTTTTACTACTTCCGCATCGGCCGGGCCATGTTCCTGGAGGAGGCGCCTCCCGGCACGGCGCCGTCCGCCGGGCGCGTGTCCCTTTTGGTCACCGTCTTCCTGGCCGTCGCGGCGGCCGCCCTGCTCCTCCTGGGCCTTCTGCCGGATCTTCTGACCGGCCCCGCCGCCTCGGCCGTTCTCGGACAATAAGGAGAAGATCTATGAAACCGACGGAAGAGCTCAACACGAACATCTGGCCATCATGAAGATGATCGGGATCCTGGGGAAGATCGCCGAACGCCTGGAAGCCGGCGGCACCGTTCCGCCGGAAGACCCGGCCCGGTGCGTGGAATTCCTGCGCGTCTTCGCCGACAAGTGCCATCACGCCAAGGAAGAGGACTATCTCTTCCCGGAGATGGAAAAGGTCGGCGTGGCGCGCGAGGGCGGTCCCATCGGCGTCATGCTCGCGGAACACGTCGAGGGCCGGAAGCACGTCGCCGCCATGGCCGGGACCTTGGCCGGCCTCAGCGCGGGAGAGGGATCGGCGGCCCGGGCGTTTGCCGAGGCGGCCCGGCGCTACGGCGCCCTGCTCACGCAGCACATCATAAAGGAAGACCGCGTCCTCTACCCGATGGCCGACGCCCGGTTCTCGGCCGAACAGCAGCGGGAGCTCGAAGCCCGTTTCGCCGAGGTCGAGAAGAACATCGTCGGGGAGGGCCGGCACGAAGAGTTCCATCGGCTCCTCGAACGCTTGGGCGAAACCTACGGCGCCTGAAGCGGCTCCCGCGCGGCAGGGGAGCCGCTCCGCCCGGGCAAGCCGTTCTTTGGCGGCCGGGGCCCGATTTGATATGATAGCGGGCCGGGCGGGCCATGAGCGAGAGCGAGAGCGCGGTCTACGACGTCGCCGTCATCGGCGGGGGCGTCGTCGGCTGCGCGGTCCTCCGCGAGCTTTCCCGCTACGACCTGAAGCTCCTCCTCGTCGAGAGAGAGTCGGACCTCGCCGAGGGCGTCAGCAAGGGCAACAGCGGCGTCATCCACGCCGGCTTCAACGTGCCGGCGGGGTCGCTCAAGGCGAAGACCAACGTCGCCGGGCTGGGCCTGATCTACGCTTTGGCCGCGGAGCTCGGCGTTCCCCACAAAAAGACAGGAAAGCTCGTCGTCGCCCTCGAGGACGAGGGCCGGTCCCGCCTCGAGGAGCTCCTGGCCGAGGGGGAAAAGAGCGGCGTCCCCGGCCTCGAGATCGTCGACGCGGCCGCCATCGGCCGTCTCGAACCCCTGGCCCGCGGCCGCTGGGCCCTCCACTCCCCGCAGACCGGCATCATCTCGCCCTACGAATTCACCTACGCCCTGGCCGAATCCGCCTGGAGGAACGGCGCGACGGTCATGCTCGAGGCGCCGGTCGAGGCGGTCGGCTTCGCGGAGGGCCTCTTCCGGCTCTCGACGCCCAAGGGGACCTTCGCCGCCCGGCGGGTCGTCAACAGCGCCGGGCTCTTCTCCGACGAGGTCGCCCGCCTGGCCGGGAGCGGCGAGTACCGGATCTTCCCGTATCGGGGCGAATACCTGATCACCGACAAGGATTGCGGACTCGGGCTGGCCATGCCCGTCTACCCCGTTCCGCCTCGCGACGACCCGGGCCTCGGCATCCACATCACGCCGACCCTCGAGGGGCACGTCATCCTCGGGCCGAGCGCCGAACCGGTCGGGGACAAGCGCGACCTGGCTTCGACCCGCGAGGTCGCCGCCCGGCTCAAGGCCGAAGCGGTCCGGCTCATGCCCGGGCTCGCCCGGGTCTCCTTCATCCACAGCTACACCGGGATCCGGCCCAAGCTCGTCGATCCGGGCGGGGCGGGCGGATTCGGAGATTTCGTCGTCGCAGAGAGCGCCGCCCGGCCCGGCTGGATCGACCTCGTCGGCATCGAATCGCCGGGCCTGACCGCGGCCCCGGCCATCGCCGTGATGGTGGCCGGGATGATCGGGGCGGGCCTGGACCTCCGGCCGAAGCCGGACTTCGAGCCGGGCCGGCCCGTCGAACGGCGATTCGCGGTCCTGGACGACGCCGCGCGCGAAGCCCGGGTCTCGGCCGACGCCGACTGGGGAGAGATGGTCTGCCGCTGCGAGCACGTCACCCGCGCCGAGGTCGTCGCCGCCCTGAAGAACCCCTTCGGGGCCCGGACGCTCGACGCCGTCAAGCGCCGGACCCGCTGCGGCATGGGCCGCTGCCAGGGCGGCTTCTGCGGGCCGCGCCTCGTCGATATCCTCCGGGACGAGGGGGTCCCCGTCGACGGGATCACCAAGCGGGGCGGCGGATCGCGGCTATTTTACGGAAGGCTGAAGGGCTGAGCCATGGTCGAATCGCCCGAAACCCGCGACGTCGTCGTCATCGGCGGCGGCCCGGCCGGCCTGGCCGCGGCCCTGGGCGCCCGGCGGGCCGGAGCGGGGAGCGTCCTCGTCCTCGAGCGCGAGCCCCGGCTCGGCGGGATCCTCAACCAGTGCGTCCACGACGGCTTCGGGCTCTTTCTCTACAAGGAGACGATCAGCGGGCCCGAGTACGCCGAGCGCCTGGCCGAGGACGTCGTCCGCGAGCGGATCGAGGTCGAAACGGGGGCCATGGTCCTCGACCTCGCGCCGGACCGCGTCCTGCGGATCAACTCCCGGGCGGGCTACAGGCTCGTCAAGGCCGGAGCGGTCGTCCTGGCCATGGGCTGCCGCGAGCGGACGCGGGACATGATCGGGATCCCCGGGACGCGGCCGGCGGGCGTCCTCACGGCCGGCTCGGCCCAACACCTGGTCAACCTCCAGAACCTGCGCGTCGGCAACGAGGCCGTCATCCTGGGTTCGGGCGACGTCGGGCTGATCATGGCCCGCCGGCTCGTCTTCGAGGGCGTCAAGGTCAAGGGCGTCTTCGAGATCCTGCCCTGGGCCAGCGGGCTCGAGCGCAACGTCCGGCAGTGCCTGACGGACTTCGGCATCCCGCTCGTCCTGCGCTCGACCGTCGTGGACATCCGCGGCCGGGACCGGGTCGAGAGCGTGGTCGTGGCCGGGGTCGACGACGGGCTGACCCCCATCCCCGGGACCGAGCGCGTCATCCCCTGCGACACGCTGCTCCTCTCGGTCGGACTCATTCCCGAGAACGAGCTCTCGAAGCGGGCCGGGGTGGAGCTTTCTCCGCTCACCGGCGGGGCGGTCGTCGACGAGAGCGCTGATGACCTCCGTTCCGGGCGTCTTCTCCTGCGGCAACGTCCTCCACATCCACGACGTCGCCGATTGGGCTTCCTTCGAAGGCTTCGCGGCCGGCGAGAACGCGGCCCGCTTCGCGGCGGGGAGGACGGGAGCGGGGAGGTCGGCCCGCGTTTCGGCGGGCCCGGACGTCCGGTACGCCCTGCCGCAGACCGTCTCGCTCGGGGCGTCCGGCGTCGAGTGGAGCTTCCGCGTCACGCGGCCCCTCCGCGACGTTCGGATCGCGGTCAAGGGCCGGTCGTCGGGGAAGGTCTACGCCCGGAAGAAATACGGCCGCATCCTCCCGTCGGAGCTGCAGAAGATCAAGGTCCGGACGGCCGTCGCCGAGGACCTCGAGGTGGGCGTCGATGAGTGATCTCCCCGCCGTCGACCGGCTGACCTGCGTCCTCTGCCCGGTCGGCTGCGAGCTCGAGGTCGCGAAGAACGCCGCCGGCGGCTTGGATGTCCGGGGGAATCAGTGCGAAAAGGGCGTTCCCTTCGCCGTCGAAGAGGTCCTCCGCCCGAAACGCAACCTGGCCACTTCCGTTCCGGTCCGGGGCACGACGGACCGGATGGTCTCGGTCCGGCTGAGCGGCCCCGTGCCGAGGGAGATGATCTTCCCCATCCTGGCCGAGATCGCCAAGCTCAGGCCGGAAGCCCCCGTCCGCCGCGGCCAGGTCCTCATCGCCGACGTCCTCGGCACGGGCGTCGACGTCGTCGCCACCCGCACGCAAGATGGGGTCAACCTACTTTTCGTCACTTTCGACAAATATTGCGGGATTGACGGACGGATTTTGCTGAAAGTGATGAAAAGTAGGTTTGACCCCTTCTTGTAATTTTTGTCAACCTAAGAAGTCCCACTCGATGCCGACGCGCCTCAGGGCGTACGGCAGCTCCTTCGTGAAATCCCCGTAGGCGCTCATCCAGTGGAAGCCCGGCATGCGCTTGGCCAGCGTCCGGTCGTCGCACTTGAAGCGGATATCGATCTGGGAGCGGCAGATCGGCAGGAAAGGCGCCTCGACGATCTCGCCGAGGAGGCCCAGCCAGCGCTTGGAGGCGAAGTCCGGGGCGATATTGGTCAGGAGCTGTCCCTTGGCCATCTCGACCTTGGGCGCGGCGCCGTAGTCCGATTCGAAGTGGGTCAGGATGCGGGCCGGCTCGAGCCTCCGGCCGTCCATCTTCCGCGGCGCCGTGCAGTGGGCCAGGGTGATGATGCCGTCGTGCGGATAGGTCGGATCGTTGAGGAAGACCGGCCGGCCCGCGATGTGGGAGAGCAGGATGCCGGACGGGATGACCACGAAGTCGGACTCGCAGAAGGCCAGGTAGCCGGCGTCGTTGAGCGTGCTCAGCGTCAGGCAGGCCGACGTCTCGGCCAGGGGCATGATCGTGCCCATGCAGCCGTTGATGGTCAGGGCGCGGCAACCGGCCTCTTTCAGGAGGGCCCGGAAGACCTCGTCGAGGACGAGCCCGTTCTCGACGAAGGACCTCTCCGTCTCGAGGCTCGTCCCGGCCTGGCGGAGGTAGGCGTCGGCCCTCGTCTTCGCCCGCCGCACGGTCGCGGCGTCGGCGCGGGCCTGGCGGATGAGCCGCCCGAGGTCGTCGTAGGACACGGTGACGATATCGAACTTCCACTTGTCGGTGACGAGCTTCGGCACGACGCCGGCCGGTTGGGCCCAGGCGTCCGGCCCGCCGATCGCCAGGATCTTCGTGCCCAGGGTGTTGTGGAGGCCGGCCAGGGCCCGGAGGCGCCAAAGGATCTCGTCCTGGCTGTCGATGACGACGTCGTCCTCGTCGACCCCCTTGACGGCCAGCGCGTCGGTGTGCTGCCGGAGGTAGCGGGGGCTGATGATCTCGTACCACAGGTAGACCGGCCCGGACTTGTGGCGGCAGAAGAAGATCCGGTCCTTGCCCGGTCTTGTCCAGGGCGTCGAAGACGTCCATCCAGCCCCCGGCGGCGTAGACGAGGAGGACCTGGGCCTCGGCGATGTCCCGGAGGCCGGCGACGTCCGCGGCCTGGCGGATCGGGGAGACCGGCAGGAATTCGACCGGGAACTCCGCCCTTTGCGACAGGGCCGCGAGCTCGCCCTGGATGCGGGCGGCTTCGGCGCGGGCGTCCGCTTCCGTCGCGATCCCGCCCCACGAACGCCAGCTCGTCTGGGGACGGCGCTGGGGGATCTCGTGGACCAGGATGGGCTTGACCTTGAGCGGCGCCGGCCGCCAGATCTCATCGACGGGCGTGGCGCTGCCCGCGAGAAGCGGCCAGGCGAGGCCGCCCGCGGCGACGCTCCCGAGCGCGGTCATGCCGGCACCCTTGAGAAAATCCCGCCTCGAAAGCGAGGACTCGAGCGGAGCTTGTCCCTGCCCGCAGGGGCAGCAGCGGGGAGGTGTTCCGAACGAAGGGGCGGATTTGGGATCGGTCATGGTCTTTTTCCTCCTCGGGCGGGGTTTTACTATGGACCGCGATGAAAGTAAAGAGTCCGGCCGGGCGATAGGGGCAGCCCGTTATCTTTCGAGCACGGCCAGGGTCTCGAGATGCGGCGTGTGGGGGAAGAGGTCGAACGGGGCGAGGGACGAGATGCGGTATCCCGCGTCGAGGAGCGACCGGAGGTCGCGGACGAGCGAGTCCGGATTGCAGGAGACGTAGACGAGAACGGGCGCGCCGGCGAGGACGGTCTGCTTGAGCGCCTTGCCCGGTCAGCCCGACCCGGGGCGGGTCGACGATGACGACATCCGCCGGTTCGCGGAGCGGCCCGCCGGCGAGGGCCTCGACCGTCCCGGGCACGAACTCGGCGTTCTCGATGCGGTTGACGAGGGCGTTCTCGACGGCCGCGGCGATGTTGGCGGGCGAGGAATCGATCCCCGTCACCCGGCCGACGGCCCCGGCGAGCGAAAGCTCGATCGCCCCGCTGCCGCAGTAGAGCCCCAGGACGCGGCTGTCCGGGCCGAGCGGGGCCGCTTCGCGGATCCCGCGGTAGAGGAGCTCCGCGGCGGCCGTGTTGGTCTGGAAGAACGTCTGCGGGTAGATCCGGTACGTCAATCCGGAGAGGCGCTCCTCGATGAACGGGGCCCCGGCGACGGTCCGGACGGTCTCGTGCTCGATGGTATCGGCGCCGCGGCTGTTGACGACGTGGACGAAGCTCCTCATCTCCGGGGCGGCCTCCCGGAGACGTCCGGCGAGCGGGGCGAGATCGATCTCCGGGAGAGGCGTCGTCACGAGGAGGACCATGAGCTCGCCCGTCCGCTTGGCCTCCCGGAGGACGAGGTGGCGGAGCTGGCCCTTGCGGGTCGCCGGCTCGAAGCCCTCGAGGCCGTGCGCCCGGGCGAACTCGAGCAGGACGGGGAAGACGCGCCCGACGACGGGGGAGAAGATCGGACACTCCTCGAGCGGCAGCGTCCGGCGGTAGGTCTGCCTTTTGCGGCCCGTGGCCTTTTCCCGGAGGCCGAGGGCGAGGGCGCCGTGCTTTTCCCCGAAGGCGAATTCCATCTTGTTCCGGTAGCCGTAGAGGTCGGGCGACGGCGCAACCGGTTTGAGGGCGGAGGCCGCGTCGCCGAGCCCTCCTTCTTCGAAGATCCGCCTGAGGTGCCGCTCCTTGAGCTCGAGCTGGGTCGGGTAATCGAAGTGCTGGAAGAGGCAGCCGCCGCAGGCCCCGAAGTGGCGGCAGCGCGGTTCGGCCCGCCGCGGCGACGGCCGTTCGACGCGGATGATCTCGGCGACGCGGGCGGCGCCGCGCTCGCCGACGATCTGGACCCGGACGGTCTCGCCGGGGACGGCGCCGGGGACGAGGACCTTGTGCCCCTCCGCCGTCGCCGTTCCGGAGCTCCCGGGAAAGTCGACGCCTTCGATCTCCACGGCGAGATCCGGCGCGAGGAAGCGGTCGAGCAGCCGGCGGACCTTGTCCACGGGGAAGCCGACGACGTTGTCGTAGGAGCCCTTGAGCCGGGCGACGAACGAGTCGCCGATCTCCTGGACGGCGTAGGCGCCCGCCTTGTCGAGGAAGCTGTCCCGGTCGAGATAAGCCTCGATCATCTCGTCCGTCAGCGTGCGGAAGGTCACGTAGGTCAGGTCGTATCCGGTGAGGAGGCGGTCGCCGGCCTTGCGGTAGAAGGCGAGTCCCGTGATGACGCGGTGCCGGTGCCCCGAGAGCGACCGGAGCATGTCCCGCGCGTCCTCCCGGCCGGCCGGTTTGCCGAGGATGCGCAGGCCCAGGGCGACGACGGTGTCCGCGCCGATGACGGCCGCGTCGGGGAAGGACTCGGCCCCGCGCCTGGCCTTCAGGACGGCGGCGGCGATCGCGAACTTCAGGGGATCTTTTTCGGCGATCGCGGCCTCGTCGACGCCGGTCGGGAAGACGCGGAACTCCGGCGCGACCCGGGCCATGAGCTCCCGGCGCCGGGGCGAAGCCGAAGCGAGGACGATGTCCATGCGGCCTATTGTACCCGAACGCGCCCCGGTCCGCTCGCCGGGCGGACTCAGGCGGCGAAGAGCTTCGCGCCCCAGTCCGCTGCGACGGCGTAGCCCATGCAGCGGGCGAAGACGTCGTAGTCGAACTCGGGGCAGGCCGGGCCGTGCGCTCCCAGGATGGCCGCCGTGTTCGCGACGTCGAAAGTCCGGAGGTCCTGCATGTAGGGCCGGTAGGCCTCGAGGTAGGAATCGTAGAGGATCTCCAGGGCGTTCCTGGGCCGCGCCGCGAAGTCCTCCGGTCCGCACGCCTCGAGCCCCCCGATCCGGAAGAACCGCTTGGCGTAGGCGACGAGTTCCCCGATCCCGGTCGACCGGGGGTTGACGATGTGATAGATGCCGCCGTCGAGGCCGCCCTCCAGGACGGCCATGAAGACGTTCACGCAATGGTCGATCGGGACCAGGTTGATGCCGCCCTCCCGGCCGGCCTCGATGCGGAGAGGCATGAACACGGTCCCGTCCTCTTCCAGGCGGACGCCCAGCCCGGACGCCCTCTTCCCGCCGCGCTCCCGGATGTCGGCGAGATAGATGTCGCGCAGGAAGACGGCCGCCTTGACCGGGAAGTAGAGGGCGTTGAAGCGCAGGGTCCGGCCCGTCCGGGAATCGCCGGTGACGATCGACGGCCGGTAGACGTTGAGCCGGATGCCCTCGCGCCGGCAGACGTCCCGGGCCAGGATCTCCCCGCGGGCCTTGGTCTCCTCGTAGACGTTCGTGAAGGGGCCCGCCTCGACCCAGTCCTCCGGGCATCGTCCCGCTCTCCGCCCCGCGGCGTAAGCCGTGCTGACATGGTGGAAGAAGAGGCAGCCGGAGCGGACGGCGAAGTCGAGAACGTTCCGGAGCCCCCCGATGTTCGCCGCTTCGATCTCGGCCCTTTTGCGCTCGGCGAACGCCGTGCTCGAAGCGCAGTGGACGATCTCGTCGAACCGGCCTGGGCCGCCAAGCTCCGCGGCCTCCGCCGCCCAGCCGGGATCCAGGATGTCGCCTTCGAGGACCTCGAGCCGCCCCCGCGGTCCCGCTTCGAGGCCGTGCCAATCGGCCAGGCGGGCGATCCGGTCGCGGGCTGGGAGGCTCTTCGACGACCGGGCCAGGACCGTGACGCGATAGCCCGCTTTCAGCAGGGCGAAGGCGAAGTGACTGCCGAGAAAACCGGTCGCTCCCGTGACCAGGATGCGGCTCGTCCGGTCCGCCCTTTTTTCCCGGAGCCGGCCGGATTCGATCCTCATGACCCCGCTTCCGCCATCAGACGCGATAGAGGAAGTTCTCCTTGCGGGAACAGCCCTGGGAGAAGACGTATTTCAGGGACAGGACGCCCGGGACTCGGGCGGCGAGGGCGTCCAGCCAGGGATCGAGCTCGGGCATGGCCGCGCCGATCTTCGCCCGTTCGGCCGGATCCGTGTGGTCGATGTAGTAATCGTACTCGAGGATGGCCCGCTTCCCGAGGTCCATGGGCGTCAGGAAGCCGAAGTCGTGGTCGATGCCGTGGGCGCCGGCGACGCGGGCGAAACCGTCCAGGATCTCGTGGAGGACGTCGAGCCGGTCCGGCGGGAGGTAGACCAGGAAGGCGAACATGTGCTTGCGCCGCGACATGCGCGCGCTGACGATCCGGTGCATGTTGAGCCAGACCATGTCCGTCATTTCCGGGCGGGCGTAGAGCTCCCGGTAGAAGGGGCGGAGGGTTTCGGGAACGGCCTCGGCGATCGTCTCGGGCGAGGGCTGGAGGACGGCTTCGACGAGGGGGCGCATTTCCGGCCGGCAGAGCAGCTCGTAGGGCCGCTCGCTCCCCGCGTATTCCCGGACGAGGTCGAGCCAGCGCGGCTCGAGAAGCCGCGGCAGGCCGAGCATCAGGAGCCGCAGCAGCGAAGAATCGATGACGGCCGGGGCCATGGTCCGGATGGCGTCCCGGGCGTACCGGTCGGCGACCGCGAAGACCATGTAGTTCACGCCGAGCGCGTCGGGGAGGGCCGTCTTGAGCCTGCCGGCCAGGCCCTCGTCCGGCGACAGGAATCCGGCGACGTAATGGGCGCCGAGGACGGCCACGGCCAGCCCGATCCTCCTGCTGTCCCAGCTCGCGGGCGAAGCGGACGGCCTCGTCGAGGCCTTCGAACGGCACGAGAAGCCCCTCCTCGTCGTCCGTCGCGGGGTGGAGCTTGACGAAGGCCCGGGTGCAGACGCCGGGGGAGGGCAGGACCCCGTGTTCGAAGGCGAAATGGTTCGGGCCCCGCTTGTCGTTGAGCCGGAAGACCCGGCCGTCCCGGCCGACGAATTCCATGTCGACGAAGTTGTCCGCGGCCGTGCCGTAGACGTTGGACCAGGTCGAGAACGTGCCCGTGCAGACGAGGTTGCCGCAGACCGTGGCCGCCGGTTCGGCGGCGTTGACGCGGAAGCCGCGCCGCTGCGCCTCCCGCTGGAGTTCGAACGACGTCACGCCCGCTTCGACGGCGGCCGTCCAGTTGCCGGCATCCCAATCGATCCGGCGCATCCGGTTCATGTCGAGGACGATGCCGTCCGTGAAGACGAAGCCGAAGACGCTGCCGCCGTTGCCCCGGATCGCGAAGGGCAGGCCGAGGGCGCCGGCCAGGCGGACGACCGCCGCGACCTCGTCGCGCGAACCCGGGAGGACGACACAGCGCGGCATCTGCGGGCCGGCCAGCGGAAAGGGGTCGTCGGCATAGGTCCAGAGGACGGCCGGGTCGTTCGAGGCCCATTCCGGACCGACGATCTCCCGGAGCTTCCGCAGGGCCTCGTCCGCTGCGGGCCGGAGCACCTCGCCGCCTTCGCGCCGGTATTCGGCGACGTAGTCCTTGAGCGCCCGCATGACCGCGGTCGGCTGCATGCCCGTGACGAAATGGCACTGGGGGTCGCAGATGCCGCAGAGCGTGCAGGTGTCGGCGCTTTCCAGAAGCGCTTCCGTGACCGGGATCCGTCCTTCGGCCAGGCCCCGATAGAGGTCCATGCGGCCCTGAGGGTAAAAAGTGACGAAACCGCGCTCGGGGCCCGACGCGCAGAGCCCGTTCCCGAGATAGTCGATCTTGCACATGGCGTAATGACGGCATTGGGCCGCCGTGGCCAGGACGTCAGCGTCGATCCGCGGCATGGACGACCTCCTGGGGCTTGCGCCCGGAATAGACGACGGCGATACCGAGGGAGAGGCGCCGGAAGGCGACGTCGACGAATCCGGCCCGGCCGAGACGGCGGGCGACGTCCTCGGGCGTTTCGAAGACCCGGATGGATTCGGCGAGATAGCGGAACGGTCCGTCCGTGCCGGTGATGAGCCGCGCGCCCGGGACCATGACGCGGTCGGAGTAGAACGCGTAGAGGGCCCGCAGAGAGCGGTGCCGCGGCAGGGAGAACTCGAGTATGGACAGCCGTCCCCCGGGCTTGAGGACGCGGCGGATCTCGCCGAGCCCGCGGTCGGGATCGACGAGGTTGCGCAGGCCGAAGCCGACCGTCGCCGCGTCGAACGAGGATCCGGAGAACGGCAGGAGCTCGGCGTCCCCCCGGACGAAACAGACGGGACCGCCCCGGCGGGTCCGGGCGGCCTTGGACCGTCCGGCTTCCATCATGGGCTGGTTGAAGTCGCAGACGGCCGCCAGCCCGGACGGTCCGATCCGCTTCCCCGCGAGGAGGGCCAGGTCGGCCGTCCCGCCGCAGACGTCGATGAGCCTGTCGCCGGGCCCGAGGCCCAGCCGCCGGACGGTCGCCCGCTTCCAGAGGAAATGCAGGCCGAGGCTGAGCACGGCGTCGGCCCGGTCGTAGGTCCCGGCGATCGGCGTGAACTGGTCGTGGACGAGCCGCTTCTTCTCCGCGGCGCCGACCGATCTGTATCCGAAGGGGACCTTGTTCTCAGGCATCTTGGTACGCCGCGCGGCGGCCCCCATGATAACAGATGGTGCGGGCAACGCCAATGATGCCGGGCCCCCGCCGTTGCTCTCTCCGGCCGATGGGCATAAAATAGCCGCGGAGCCACCGACATGAGCCGTTATGCCGTGGGGATCGACCTGGGCGGGACGAAGGTCGAAGCCTGCCTCGTCGACGAGGACACGCGGGATACTGGTCCGCAAACGCCGGCCTTCCGAGCCCGGCCTCGGCCGGGAGCGCGTCGTCTCCAACATCCTGGAGCTCGTCGCGGAGACGGCCGGCGGCTCCCCGTACGAGGCCGTCGGACTGGGCACGCCCGGCACCTACAGCGCCGCGACCGACATCATGTACGGCGCCCCCCACACGCCGCTCTACGAGAAGCCGGGACTCGTCAGCCTGCTCCGGTCCCGGCTCGCCGTTCCGCTCGTCGTCGAGAACGACGCCAACTGCCTCGCGCTCGCGGAGTTCTTCGCCCAGTGCCACGGGCGCTACGCGACGGTCATGGCCGTCATCCTGGGCACGGGCATGGGCTCGGGGCTCATTCTCGGGAACCGGCTCCACCGCGGTCCCCACGGCAACGCCGGCGAGATCGGGCACACCTCGATCGCCATCGACGGGCGTCTTTGCGAATGCGGCCGCAGGGGCTGCGGCGAGGCCTACCTCTCCGGGCCGAGCCTCGGCCGCCGTTACGCCGAGCTGGCCGGCGCCCCCCTTCCTCCCGAAAAGATCTTCGAGCGCTTCGAGGCGGGCGACCCTCACGCCCGGCGCGTCTTCGAGGAGTCCGTCCGCATCATGGGCGAGCTCTTCGCCAACTGCGTCAACGCCCTCGACCTCGAGGCCATCGTCCTCGGCGGCGGCGTCTCGAACATCCCGCTGTGGTACGGCGAGGTCCCGCCGGTCATGAACAAGGCGCTCTTCGGCGTCCCCGGCCGGGAGATCCCCATCCTGAAAGCCGTCCTGGGGGATTCGGCCGGAGTCCTCGGCGCGGCCTACCTCGCCCTCCGCGCCATGCACCTAATGGAATTCTGAAATCCGAAGCGCCCTCGCGAGGGCTTTATTGATACTTCCCCATGATGTAGTTCTCGAGGTTCTCGATCTTGACCTTCTGATCGGTGATGACGGCCTTGACGACGTCGCCGATGGAGATGATCCCCGCGAGCTTGCCCTCCTTGCATACGGGCAGGTGCCGGATGTGCTTGTCGGTCATCAGGGCCATGCACTCCTCGGCCGTCGTGTCGTCGTGGACCCCGTAGACCTCGCGGGTCATGATGTCCTTGACCGGGGTGTCCTGGGACTGGCGGCCCATGAGCATGATCTTCCGGGCGTAGTCGCGCTCGGACATGATGCCGACGACTTCGTCGTTCTCGAGGACGACCAGGGCCCCGAGCCCCTTCTTGGCCATGAGCTCGAGGGCCTCCAATACCTTGGCGTCCGGCCCGATCGTCCAGGCCGTGTGGCCCTTCTCGTCGAGGATGTCCTTAACGGTGATCATGGGCGTTTCTCCTTCGGATCTTCTGTTGGCCGGTTTCCCCTGCCGGCGTGGTCTCTATATAGCCGAGCCGCGGCCCGTTGTCAATCGAAATACCCGGTCAGGTCGTCCCGGTTGAGCCCCTGCTCGAGGGCGACCCGGGCCACCGCCCGGGCGACCGATTTGTGGAGGGCCTTGTCGAGGGGGTTGGGCACCATCTCCCCCGGAGGGGCGGCGGCGGCGATGGCGTCGGCCGCGGCCATCAGCATCTCCCGGGTGATGCGCGGCACGTCGGCGTCGACCGCGCCGCGGAAGATGCCCGGGAAGCCGAGGACGTTGTTGACCGTCCTCCCGTCGGCGGCGAAGGCCGCCCCCGCCGCGAGGGCCTGCTCCGGGTCGATCTCGGGGTTGGGATTGGACAGGGCCAGCACGATCTGGCCGCGGCGGACCGTCTCCTTCTTGATCAGGCCGGGGACGCCGGTCGTGGCGATGACGACGTCGCATTCGGCCATGATCCTCGCGAGGTCGGAGGGCCGGCCGCCGGCGTCCTTCAGCCGGGTCAGGGCGTCGGGGGCGATGTCGGCGCCGAAGACCGGGCGCTTGAAGCGGAACATCAGCATCCTGGCCAGGGCGAACCCGGCCGCGCCCAGTCCGATGACGCCGATGGAGCTCCCGGTGAGGTCGATGCCGGTCGCCTTGGCGGCGTTGAGGAGCGTGGCCGTGACGACGACGGCCGTCCCGTGCTGGTCGTCGTGCATGACCGGGATGTCGAGCCGGGCCTGGATGCGCTCCTCGATGGCGAAACAGCGGGGGGCCGAGATGTCCTCGAGCTGGATCGCGGCGAAAGTCGGGGCGATGTGGACGACCGTTTCGACGATCTCGTCGGGGTCCTTGGTGTCGAGGAGGATGGGCATGCCCGACAGTCCGGTCAGGGTCTCGAGCAGGCTGGCCTTGCCCTCCATGACGGGCATGGCCGCCTTGGGCCCGATGTCGCCCAGGCCGAGGACGGCGGTGCCGTCCGTGACGATGGCGACGAGGTGGCGGATGGAGGTGTAGCGTCGGGCCAAGGACGGATCGTCCCGGATCTTGAGGCTGACCTCGGCGACGCCCGGGGTGTAGACGAGCCGGAGCGTGCTCAGCGAGGAAATGTCGTAACGGCTGCGGATGGCGATCTTGCCGCCCTGGTGCATCTCCAGGACCTCGTCCCGGACCTCGATGAGCTGGGCCCCCTCGGTTGCCTCGACGGTGGCGATGAGCCGGTCGAGATGCCGGAGGTCGTCGGCGTAGACCGTGATGTCGCGGTCGACCGCCGAGCCGCCCATGTGGACGGTCCGGATCTCGCCGATGAGCCCGCCCGCCTCGCCGATGGCCGAGAGCAGCCGGCCGAGACTGCCGGGTTTCTGCTCCAGCCGGCAGCGAAAAGCCCTCTGGATCTTTCCGTCCCACCACATGTCGGGGCTCCTTCCCTTCCTCTAGTCGACGAGCAGGAAGGCGTAGCGATTCATCTCCTGGCCGTAGGCGGACAGGACCTCGATGGGGTAACCGACCTTGCGCACCGTGCTGTAGACATCCATGGCCATGGCGTCGGGCGTCGGCCGCGAGAGCTTGGGCTCCTTGCAGGCCGTTCGGACCCCCGGGCAGTCCGCGCAGTAATTGCAGCTGTCCATGGGCAGCAGGAAAGCCTTGACGAATCCGGCCTTGAACACCTCGCCTTCGAGCTTCAGGAGACCCAAGTTGATCTTGCGGCTCCAGGCGTGGCGGTCCTCGGGTTTCTCCACGGTCTTCGCGAAATGGAAGACGACGGCCCGCCTGTACTCCCGGAAGAACCGCGCGCAGGCGTCGACCGGGGGCGCGTTAGGCGGGCAGGCGGCGTTCTTGCCGTACTCCGCACAGCCGTAGAGGCATTTCATCCGGACCCATTCGGCGACGACGATCTCCCGGGGATCGAGCCAGCGGAAGTCCGTGAAGCCGCGCTCGACGAAAAAGCCTTCGAGGGCCTTCGGTCCCGGCCGTCCGGTCCGGGGCTTGGGGGCCGCGATCTTGTCGGGGTTTCGCTTCGCTGGGGACATCGTTCGACCTCCTGGCCGGCCTCGGGAGCCGGTCCGGTCGGGTTATAACACCGACCTTCCGCGGCTGTCAACGCATCGCGAACCGCGCCGGGTCTTCCGCCGCGGGACGTCCTCCGCTATAATCGGGCCCATGAGCGAGAGAACCGGCGCATCCCGTTTCGCGGTCGTCCTGGTCCGCCCGGACAGCCCCGAGAACATCGGCCTGGCCGCCCGGGGCATGGCCAACGCGGGCGTCGCCGAACTCCGGTTCGTCGGCGTCGACAGGCTCGAGCCGCCGGCCTGGCGGACGGCCATCCACGCGGAGGCCATCCTCGAAGGGGCCCGGTTCTTCGGATCTCTGGAAGAAGCGGTCGCGGACCTCCACCTGGTCCTGGGCTCGACGGCCCGAGTGCGCCACGACTTCCCTCTGGTCTCCCTCTCCGAAGCGGTCGGACGCGTCGGCGAGTATCCGGCCGGGACCCGGGTCGGGCTCGTCTTCGGCAACGAGAGGACGGGCTTGACCCAGGAGGAACTCGGCCGGACCAACGTCCGCTTCCACATCCCCCAGGCGGCCCGCCAGCCGTCCTACAATCTCGGCGTCGCGGTGACCCTGACGCTCCACGCCCTCGTCTTCGGGGCCGGCGGGCTCCCGGCCGCGCGCCGGGAGCTGCTGCTCTCCCACGGCGAACAGGCCGAGGCCGGGCGCCGCTTCCGCGACATGCTCGACAGCTTCGGCTTCATGCACGACACCAACCGGGCCTTCATCACCGAAAAGATGCAGGACATCTTCTTCCGCATGGCCCTGACGGCCAAGGACCGGGACGTCATCCTGGCCATGTTCCGCAAGGCCCTCGAAGGCCCCCGGGAGCCCCGGCCCCGGCGGACGACGGGCGAAAAGACGCACAAGGAGAAACCATGAACCCCCAGGAACTGAAGATCGTTTACGGAGACAACTACAGGATCGACGTCGCGTACAAAGGCTTTACCGTCAAGACGGACCAGCCGGTCCGGGACGGCGGCGACGGCACGGCCCCTTCGCCGTTCGATCTTTTCCTCGTATCGCTCGCGGCCTGCGCCGGCTACTACGCGCTGGCTTTCTGCAAGGAACGCAAGATCCCGACCGAAGGCCTGGCCGTGACCATGACGACCGAGCGGGGAGAGGTGTCCAAGATGATCGACAAGATCTCGATCTTCGTCGATCCGCCGGCGGGATTTCCGGAGAAGTACCGCTTCGCGCTGTCCAAGGCCGTCGACCACTGCACGGTCAAGGCCCACATCCTGAGGGCCCCGCAGTTCGAGGTCGTCGTCCGGCCCTAGCGGGCGGCGCGCGTCCCGGTCACTTCGTCTGCGGCAGCCAGAGATAGTAGAAGCCGGTCTTCAGCGCCCCCAGTACGGATTCGAGGGCTTTCGCGTCCGTGAGCGGAACCTCGCCCGGAAGCCCGGCGTAGATGCTGCTTTTCGTCTTGGGGAAATAGGTGTAGGAGACGATCTTCGCGTCCCGGACCTTGGCCAGGGTCCGGGCCTGGCCGAAGGCGTCTTCGGAGTAGCCGACCGCGTCGATGAGACCGAGCTTGAGGGCCTGGGGGGCCGTGTAGACGCGGCCGTCGGCGATCTCCCGGAGCCGGCCGGCCGGGATCCGGTCTCCCCGGCCGCGGGCCACGACGGCCAGGAACCCCTCGTAGTACTCGTCGATGATGCCCTGGAAGACCTTCCGGTCCTCCTCCGTCATGTCGCGGAAGGGCGAGCCCGAGTCCTTGGACGGTCCGGACTTGACCACGGTGACCTTGACCCCGACCTTGGACATCAATCCCTCGACGCTGGGGAAGACGGAGATGACGCCGATGCTGCCGGTCAGCGTCGACGGGTGGGCGACGATGGCGTCGCAGGCCGCGGCGATGTAGTAGCCGCCCGAGGCGGCGACGCTCATCATCAGCCCGACGACCGGCAGGCCCGTCCGCTCCTTGAAGCGGAGGACCTCGTGGTAGACGATGTCGCTCGCCGTGACCTCTCCGCCCGGCGTGTCGAGGCGCAGGACGACCGCTTTGACCAGGGGATCGCGGGAGGCCCGTTCGAGCCGCTCGAAGACCCGCGCGACGACGCTCTTCTCGCGGGCGAGGAAGCCCGTCTCGAGGGCCGAGGAGATCGTCCCGTCGACGTCGATCACCAGGATCTTCTCCCGGGCCGGGCTTCCGACGAGGACCACTTCCTGGAGCTTGTCTTCGCCGAGCAGGTCGATGCGGATCTGCGGCGAACAGGCCGCCAGGACGGCGAAAAGGACGGGCAGCAGAGCGACGGCTCTTCTCATGGGACCTCCTCCGGGATCAGGACGATTTTTTCGGAAGCGCCGCGCGGCCCGGCGGGTCGGGGGGATGACCATCCGGATGGCCAGCGGCAGGACCCGGAACTCGATGCGGTCCCGGTCGCCGAGGAACTCGCCGTTGAACTGGATGGGCATATCGCGGCCGCTGATGACGACCTTTTTGGCCTTGAAGTGCCGGAAGCGGCGCTGGTAGAGGCCCAGGTAGATCAGCGGAAAGAAGAAGGCGTATTTGAGGGGCCCGATCTCGAACAGGGTGACGTCGATGTAGCCGTCGTCCACGATCGCCTGCGGGGCGATGTTCCAGCTGTAGCCGAAGTGGTTCGTCTTGGCGACGATGCAGTCGAAGAAACGCGACGTGACCGTCTTCCTCTCGAAAGGCCCCGACCGGTCGAAGCCGTCGGTGAGCTCGACCGTCTTCTCGCCCGCGGGCGTGTCGAAGAGCCGCCGCCCGGCCAGGACGTGGCCCCAGAGGCCGTGGATCTTGCCCCGGAGCTTCTCGCCGGTCACCCGGGCCGTGGCGCCGATGCTGGCGAACGCGGCCACGCGTCCCTCGACCTCCATCAGGTCGATCGGCCGGGCCACGCCCTCGGCCAGGCGGTCGATGGCCCGGAGAGGGTTCTTGGGGATGTCGAACGATTTGCGGAAGGCGTTGCCGCTGCCGAAAGGGATGACCCCGAAAAGGACGTCGTTCTGCCGGCCGGCGTCGAAGATGCCCTGGAGCGTGTCGGCGATCGTCCCGTCGCCGCCCATGGCCACGATGACGTCCGCATCCTTGCAGGCGACGGCCGCCTTTTCCAGGGTCGTCTTCATGTCGCCGAGCCCGTCGTAGATGTCCCCGGGGAGCTTCTTCTGGAGGTAGGCCCGGAGGAGCTTCCGCCGCGTCCACCTGGAATTGGCCGCCCGGGGATTGATCAGGGTGGCGGTCCTGAGGTCCTTGATCTTTTTCGCCATGTCTGTTTTGGTCCCTGCGCCGTGCGGGCCCTCTTATTGTATAAGGGCGAGGGACGGGCTGTCAAAACACGGCCGCCGTCATTGAACGCGCCCGTCCGTTCGGCTAGAATGACCCGGGTGAACGCCATGGGACCTCTCGAGCGGACCGTGACCGTCCGGGACCGGCGCTTCCTCCTGCGCGTCGAGACCTCGGAGGAGCCCGGGGATTACCGGAAGTACGAAGACCTGCGCGAGGAGATCTGGCGTTTCGCCGAAGACCACATGTCGAGCGCCCGCAACATGATGTGCGAGAACGTCTGGCACGAGGGCGCCAGCCTCTTCATCGGCGCCTTCGCCGAGGCGCCCGGGGGCGGTTTCGCGGTCGACGCGTCGGGCCTGGTCGGGTTCTGCTACGGTTTCGTCGGCGTCGCCGACAAGGAGATCGGCTTCCGCGACGTCGCCAACCTCCGCTTCTACTCCCAGTTCGCCGGGGTCCGCAAGCCTTTCCAGAGCTACGGGCTGGGCATCCTCCTCAAGGAGTTCCAGCGGGAGACGGTCCTCGGTCTCATGGGCGTCTCGACCATCATCTGCACCTACGATCCCCTGACCGGGGTCAACGCCAACCGCAACGTCCATCACTTCGGCATGGACGTCCTGGAATACCGCGTGGACAAGTACGGCGAGTACGGCGGCCTGCTCAACCGGTCCGACGTTCCCACGGACCGCTTCCTGATGTCCTGGGACCTCCGGAGGACCGGCGGCCGGCCGGCCGGGGATCCCGAGGCCTTTCGGAACGCCCCGCAGACCGTCCGGGCCGGGACACGGCGCGTCGCCGGGAAGGGCGGAGAGCTCGAGCTCGAGGTCGTGGAAGGGATCGATCCGGGCGCCGCGGGGGAGGTCCTGCTCGTCCGCATCCCGCTCGATTTCTACCGGATGCTCCAGGAAACGGACGTGGAAACGGAGGAGGTCCGGCGCATCCCCGTCGACTGGAGGCTGGCCACGCGGGAGGTTCTCCGGGCCCTCTTCGGCCGGGGCTACCGGGTCGTCGATTTCCTCAAGGCCGGTCCGGGCGCGCCCGCCAACCACTACGTTCTCTCGCGGACCGCTTCCCGGCCCGATGAGCGCACGCCGCCCGTCGGTCGGAACACCTCGGTACGTTTACGATCGACAGCCGCTCGAACTCTAGTTGGGATTTGCTATAATAAACGACTTTGAAAATCTTCAACGCCTCACTCCGGAGAGAACATGAAGAAACCGATGACCGGGATCGCCGTTCCCGTCCTGCTCGCCCTCATCCTCGTCCTCGCTTCCTGCACCGCGGCCCAAACGCCGCCGACCGTCGAAGCGAAAGCCCGGGAGCTCCACAGGAAGATCCTGACCGTCGACACCCACTGCGACACGGCCTTCAGCCTGCTCCGGAAGGACTGGAAGATCGGCGAGCGCCACGACCCGGCGCTGCGCGCCTCCGGCAAGATCGACCTGCCCCGGATGAAGGAAGGCGGCCTCGACGCCGAGTTCTTCGCCGCGTTCGTCGGCCAGGGCCCCCGGACCCCCGAGGGCTACGCCAAAGCCAAGGACAGTGCGCTCAAGGCCGTCGCGGCCGTCCGGCAAATGACGGAAACGTACGCCCCGCTGATCGGACTGGCCGTCGACCCGGCCGGCGCCCGGCGCCTCAAGAAAGAGGGCCGGCTCACGGCCTTCATCGGCCTGGAGAACGGCTATCCCATCGGCCGGGACCTGTCGCTCGTCGGGACCTTCTACGACCTGGGCGTCCGCTACATCACGCTCTGCCATTCCTCCGACAACGACATCTGCGACTCCTCGACCGACCGCCGCAACCCCGAGGACAAGGGGCTGAGCGATTTCGGGCGCGAGGTCGTGGCCGAATGCAACCGCCTGGGCATGCTCGTCGACGTGTCCCACGCCTCGGACAAGTCGTTCTTCGACGTCCTGGCCGCGAGCCGGGCCCCCATCTTCGCGTCCCATTCGAGCGCGCGGGCCGTCTGCGACAATCCGCGCAACCTCACCGACGACCAGCTCCGGGCCCTGGCCGCGAAGGGCGGCGTCATCCAGATCTGCTTCCTCGGCGCCTACGTCAAGACGCCGGCCGTCATCCCCGAACGGGAACAGGCCATCAAGGAGATGGAGGCCAAGTACGGCAGCCTGCGCGACCTCCGCGACGAATCGCTCCGGGAGAAGGCCATGGCCGAGCGCGACGCGATCAACCAGAAGTACCCCCAGGCCCGGGCGACCGTCCAGGACCTCGTCGACCACATCGACCACGTCCGGAAGGTCGTCGGCATCGACTTCGTCGGCATCGGCACCGACTTCGACGGCGGCGGCGGGGTGGTCGGCTGCGACGACGTCAGCGGCATGATCCACGTCACCGAGGAGCTCATCCGCCGCGGCTACACCGACCGGGAGATCGGGAAGATCTGGGGCGGCAACTTCTTCCGCGTTTTCGAGAAGGCCATGGCGGTGGCCGGAAAATAGTGTAAAGCAAATTTACGCGCCCCGCCGCCTCCCGGCTGTAATTCGTTATTGAGGTTGAAGTTAGGCCTTGTCCCGTGTGGCATGAACCTTGCTCCTTGCCTGGAACGGACGCGGATGTGCATTTCAGGCCCTTTTCCGTTATGATGAGAGAAAATCGATGACCACCTCCCGCCGCGAGCGCCGCTTTCTCCTGCCGCTCCTCGTCCTGCTCGCCGGCTTCGGAGACGCCGCTTCGCCGGCCCTGCCTCCCGGCCAGAGCGCGGCCGTCCCGCGCTACAACGGGACCTTCCGCATCAAGGGCAACTGGCTGCCCTTCAACCAGGTCTTCGATCCCGCCCGGCCGTCCCACTACTTCATCACCGAGCAGCTCTTCGACGGCCTGGTCAAGTTCGACGCCCATTACAATCCCGTGCCCGCCCTGGCCGAGTACTGGAAGATCTCGGACGGCGGCTCGCGGATCACCTTCAAGCTCCGCAAGGGCGTCCGCTTCCACAACGGCCGCGAGCTCACGGCCGAGGACGTCAAGTATTCCCTCGAAAGGCTGGTCAAGAACCGGCCGGACAACACCTTCTACCAGAATTTCACCCGCAAGGTCACCGGGGCCGAAGCGTACTGGCAGGGCCAGGCCGAGGAGGTCTCGGGGTTCCGCGTCGTCGATCCGGGCACGTTCGAGATCCTCTGGACCCGGCCCTTCGGCTCGGTCGGCCTCTACCTCCTGGGGATGCACTACTGCAAGATCCTGCCCAAGGACCTTCTCGAAAGCCAGGGCCGGAACTTCTTCCACAAGCCCGTGGGGACGGGGCCGTTCAAGTTCGACGAGTGGATCCGCAGCCCGCGCCTGGAGATCCTGGGCGTCCGGCTCGAGCGGAACGCCGCGTACTACGGAGACCGCAAGCCCTACGTTTCGGCCATCGAGTACAGCCCCCACTTCACCGACGACCAGTTCGAAGAGGGCAGCGTGCACCTGGTCACGGTGACGTCGGAGCGCCTGCTGCGCCGGCGCTACCCCGTCCTGGAGAGCGACACGCTGAGGACCTATTTCCTGGCCCTGAGCTGCGATATCCCTCCCCTCGACAGGCCGGAGGTCCGCAAGGCTCTCGCCCTCGGGCTCGACAAGGCCGGCCTGGCCGGGGCCTTCGATACGCCCTCGAACGTCCATCTTCCCCTGGAGAACTTCATTCCGCCCCTCCTGCCCGGATTCTTCCCGCGGGCCGGCGGACCGGCCGCCGATCCCGCGGCGGCCAAGCTCCTCCTCGACCGGCTCCTCGCCGGGAGCGGCCCCGAGGGGCTCGTCCTCGAGCTCGTCTTCGCGACGCCGCGGACCGACGCCACGGCGCGCTTCGCCCGCGAGCTCGAACGCCAGCTCGCGGCGCTGGGGATCGGCCTCGGCGTCAAGTACCTGCGGAAGCCCGAGGACGTCCTCGGGATCCGCACGCCCTACCTGAGCTTCCTCGACTACAACATGGATTTCCCCGATCCCGAGAACATCGTCGTCCCCCTGTTCCACTCCCGGTCCGTCGTCAACGGGCGCAACTCCCGCTACGCCAACGCCCGGCTCGACGGCCTCCTCGAGCTGTGCGAGGTCGAGCCGAGCTGGGAGAAGAGGGCCGACCTCTTCCGGAAAGCCGAGCAGCTCCTGTTCCAGGAGACGCCGGCCATCCCCCTGTTCTCGGAACGCGTGCGCATCGCCCTCCGGCCCGAGGTCCGGGGCGTGAAGGTCCCGGCCATGGGTTTCATCTCTCTCGACGTCAAGTCCATCTGGCTGGAGGACTGAGAAGGACACGGTGAAGCTCAAGATCACGATCTACACGCGCCTCGTCTTCTGGATCACCTTGCTCGTCCTCCTGCTCTTCGGGGCCGTCCTCTTCGTCATCCAGATGCGCGAGGCCGCGATCCTCCGGGACGCGACCGGGGCGCGGGCGCTGCTCCAGGCCCGCTACGTCGCCGACGCCAACCTGCAGTCCCTCGTCCGGCAGGACTGGGACGCGGTCCAGGAATACGTCGACGCCCACATCGCCGGGGACCTGGCCTACATCGTCGTCTACGATCGCTCCGGGCGAACCGCGGGCGGCGAACGAGGCCATCCGCGCGCACGGCGACGTCCTGGCGACGACCCTTCTCGCCGAGGACGCGGCGGAGGACGAGAGCGCTTCCGAAGAGAAGAGGCTCCAGCTCCGCGAGGCGCCCGTCCGGATCCTCGAGATCGAGGTGCCCGCCTTCGCCCAGGGGGCCAGCCGCTGGGGCTCGGTCAAGATCGGGCTGTCCCTCGAGCCCATGTACGCCCGGGCGCGGGAGATCCAGAAGGTCCTTCTGCTCATCGGCGCCGCCGGGTTCGTCCTGGGCATCCTCGGCGCGGCGATCCTGGCCCGCCGCATCACCCGGCCTCTCCACCGCCTCGTCGAGGCCACGGTCCGCATCGCCAAGGGGGACTTCAGCCACACCATCGCCCTGCCCTCGGGCCAGGACGAGGTCGGCGAGCTGGCCCGGAGCTTCAACGGGATGACGGCCCAGCTCCTCCGCGCCCGGGAGCAGACGGAGGAGGCCAACCGGAAGCTCGTCCAGCACGAGAAGCTGGCCTCCATCGGGCGCATGGCCGCCACGATCGCCCACGAGATCCGCAATCCCCTGACCTCGGTCAAGCTGAACATCCAGAAGATCGCCGAGGAGGAGGCCTTCGCGGAGACGGTCAGGGCCCACCTCGACCTGTCGCTCGAGGGCATCGACCAGATCGAGCGCTTCATCAAGGAGCTGCTCAACTTCACCCGCGTCCAGGAGCTCAGCCTGGAGAGGTGGCAGATCGACCAGATCGTGGACGAATCGCTCAAGGTGGTCCGGGACGTCCTGGCCCAGAAGAAGATCGTCGTCGAAAAGGCCTGCACCGACGGCCTGCCCGCCGTCCTGGCCGACGCCGACAAGATGCGCCAGGTCTTCCTCAACGTCCTCCGCAACGCCCACGAAGCCCTGGGGCCGGGCGGCAAGATCGGCGTCTCCTGCGACGCGGTCGCGGAGGGGGGGCGGACGATGGTCCGGGTCCGCATCACCGACAACGGACCGGGCATCCCGGAGAAGGACCGCCCGAACATCTTCGAACCGTTCTTCACGACCAAGCCCTCCGGCTTCGGGCTCGGCCTGGCCAACGCCCGCAAGATCGTCGAGCAGCACAACGGGACGATCGCCATCGGCAAAAAACGGGGGCGGGGGAGCGCGTTCGTCATACTCATCCCGGCCGAGGAGGCGACATGAGATCCATCCTGATCGTCGAGGACGATCCGCTCGTCCGCAAGACGCTGGCGTCCCAGCTGGCGAAGAAGGGCTTCGAGGTCAGCGTCGCCGAGACGGGCGAGGACGGCGTCCGGATGTACGGCGAGAGCGCGACCGACATCGTCCTCCTCGACGTCCGCCTGCCCGACATCGACGGGCTGGAGGTCCTGCGGCGGATCCGCGAGCGGAGCCGGCGGGCGGTCATCCTGGTCATGACCGCCTTCGACGACATGAAGACGACCGTCGAGGCGATCAAGCTCGGGGCCTTCGAGTACCTGGTGAAGCCGCTCAACACGGCCGAGCTCGATCTGGCCATCGAAAAAGCCTTCCAGGTCCGGGGCCTCGAGGAGAAGGTCAGCTACCTGGTCGAAGAGAGGCAGAAGGAATACACCATCGACAACATCATCGGCCACTCGGCCGGGATGCGCAGCGTCTTCAAGCTCATCGGCTCCGTGGCCAACACCCGGGCCAACATCCTCATCCAGGGCGAGAGCGGCACCGGCAAGGAGCTCGTCGCCAAGGCCATCCACTACAACAGCCCGTTCCGGGACGAGCCCTTCATCGTCATCAACTGCTCGGCCATCCAGGACACCCTGCTCGAGTCGGAGCTGTTCGGCCACGTCAAGGGCGCCTTCACCGACGCGGTCAGCGAGACGAAGGGCAAGTTCGAGATCGCCGGCAAGGGCACGCTCTTCCTGGACGAGGTCGGCGACGTCTCGCCCAACCTCCAGAGCAAGCTCCTGCGGGTCATCGAGTCGCGCGATTTCATGAAGGTCGGCGGGGAGAAGGTGCTCAAGACGGAGGCGCGGATCATCGCCGCGACCAACCAGAACCTCAAGGCCCTGATCGACAAGGGCCGGTTCCGGGAGGACCTCTTCTACCGCCTCAAGGTCGTCGAGATCGTCCTGCCGGCCCTGCGGGAACGCCGCGAGGACATCCCGGACCTGGTGGCCTACCTGCTGGAGAAGATCAACCGGGAGCTGCGCCGCAACGTCCGCAAGGTGCCTCCCGAGGTGATGAAGGTCCTCGTCGACATGCCCTGGCGCGGCAACGTCCGGGAGCTCGAGAACGCCCTGACCCGGGCCGCCATCCTGGCCAAGGGGGACGTCCTGCTCAAGGAGAACCTGCCCCTCGAGCCGGACGAGCACCGGACCTTCTCCGACGAGCTCGTGCCGCTCGAAGAGGTCGAGAAGAAGTACATCCAGCACGTCCTCACCGCGGTCCGGGGGAGCAAGACCCGGGCCAGCCAGATCCTCCAGATCAGCCGTCCCACCCTGGACAAGAAGATCAAGGAGTACGGCCTCGAGCTGGGGGAGACGGTCTGAGCCCGGCGCCCCCGGCCCTCCGGCTGTAAAAGAACTTGTCCTCCGGGCCGGTGCGGACCCGGGGCGGCGCCGCTTTCCCCCTGTTGGAGACGGTCGCGGAGTTGGCACGAAAGGTGCAATTTACAGGGGTGAAAGAAGACAAGAGGCTCAACATGACAACGAAAAAGATCGCCCTTGTCGACGACGACGAAACGGTCCGCAAGACCTTCGCCCTGCTCCTCGGCAAAAAATACAGGGTCGAGACCTTCAAGGACCCGAAACAGGCCCTGGCCAAGGTCAACGGATCGCAGCCCGACCTCCTCATCGCCGATTTCAAGCTGCCCTACTTCAGCGGCGTGGAGCTCATCAAAAAGCTCCGGGAGAAGGGGTACGAAGGGGAGGCCATGCTCATCACCGCCCATCCGGACGACGTCCAGCTCGCGGACATGGGCCGGTTCAACATCAGCCATTTCTTCGTCAAGCCGCTCGACCTCGACGTCCTCAACGCGTCGATCGACCGGGTCCTCCAGCCGAAAGACCCCCTGCCGGCGTCCGCCTGAAAAGCGGTCGAACCGATCGGGTTTGACCCCCTCCTCCGCTTGCGCTTATAATCACGGCGCAAGCCATCTCAGGAGGTTTCCTCATGCATCATCCTTCGGGTCTGTCGCGCCGGGATTTCGCCAGATATCTTCTGGCCGGTTCGGCCGTCTCCCTGGCCGCCCTGGACAAGGCCAACGCCGGCATCTACCAGAAGGTCACCGAGCTCAACCAGAAATTCCTCGAGGACGAAGCGCCCGACGGCGTCTACTGGGAGGAGATCCGCAAGCTCTACGATTTCGAGGACCGCTTCATCATGATGAACAACGGCACCCTGGGCCCGATGCCCCGGACCGTCTTCAACACCCTCACCCGCTATTTCCGGGTCCAGGCGACCAATCCCTACGACGGCTACAATTATCTGCCGGCCATCCGGGAGTCCGTCCGGACGAAGCTCGCCGCCTTCGTCAACGCTTCGCCCGACGAGGTGGCCATCACCAGCAACACCACCGAGGGCCTCAATTTCGTCATCAACGGCCTGGATCTCGAGGCGGGCGACGAGGTCCTGATGTCCGACCTGGAGCACCCCGGGCACGTCGGTCCCTGGAAGCTCAAGGAGAAGCGGGCCGGCATCAGGATCAAGGAAGTCCCCCTCAGCCCGACGGCCCGGTCGGTCGACGAGATCGTCGGCGCCTTCGCCGCCGCGATCACGCCCCGGACGCGCGTCATCAGCATCAGCCACACCGTCTTCATCACCGGGCTGATCATGCCGCTCAAGGAGCTGAGCCGGCTCGCCCACGACAAGGGGCTCCTCATCCTGGCCGACAGCGCCCACGGCATCGGCATGCTCGATCTCGACATGAAGGCCCTCGGCATCGATTTCTTCGCTTCGAGCCCCTACAAATGGCTCGGCGCGCCGACCGGGGTGGGCCTGCTCTACGTCCGGAAAGAGGCGATCGACAAGGTCCACCCGACCGTCGTCTCCACCGGGTGGGAGAGCAATGCCAAGGCCTCCAAGCTCGACCCCTCCGGGCAGCGGTCCGACGCGATGCTCTATGCCCTCGACGAGGCCCTCAACTTCAACAACCGGATCGGAAAGACCCGCATCGAACGCCGGATCAAGGTCCTGGCCGCCCGGCTCAAGCAGGAGCTGGCCAAGGTCCCGGGCGTCAAGGTCCACACGCCCCTCGACCCCTACCTCAGCGCCGGGCTGACCGCCTTCTCGATGGGCGGGTCCCACGAAGCCAGGCTCGTCGACTACCTCCGGGAGAAGTACAACCTGGTCGTCCGCACGACCGGCAATCCGAAGGCCGGGACCTTCGGCATCCGGGTCTCGACGCCCATCTACATCTCGACCCGGGAGGTCGACATGGTCGTCGAGGGGGCCCGGACGCTTCTCGGGCACAAGGCCTGAGCGCCAAGAAAATTTACGTTTTCCGGCCGTTTTTCGGGTCCCTTCAGGCAGGGGATCTGGCATAAAAATTGCAGCCTAGTTCCGGCGTGAAACGATCCGAGACCGGCAACCAACCAAGCGTTCCCGATACCCTTCCATAACCCTCCTTCTTTGTTCCGGAGCGAGGGGTGCCGCGGGGGCACCCCTCACTCTCTTTTTTCGCTCGATCCCGGCCTAACCGGCCCCGCCCTCCCTCCGTTGACTCCCCTCCGGCGCTGGTGTAGCATGAGGCGGAAAAAAAACGAGGAGAGCCGCCATGCCCAGCCCCGCGAAAAGCCCCCACCTGCCCTTCGGCGACCAGCGCACCGCGCCCTGGTACGGCAAGGACATCATCTCGGTCAAGCAGTTCAGCCGCTCCGACCTGGAGTACGTCTTCGGCGTGGCCCACGAAATGAGGGTCATGGTCGAGCGGGTCGGCACGTTCGACCTGCTCAAAGGCAAGATCCTGGCCTCGATCTTCTACGAGCCCTCGACCCGGACGTCCTCCTCGTTCATCGCGGCCATGGAGCGGCTCGGCGGCAACGTCATCAACATCAACGAGGTCCGCTACTCGTCGGTGGCCAAGGGCGAGAGCCTGCCCGACACCATCCGCACCCTCGAGTGCTACGCCGACGTCATCGTCATCCGCCATCCCGAGCTCGGCTCGGCGGCCAAGGCGGCCGAGGCCGCCCACAAGCCGGTCATCAACGCCGGGGACGGCGTCGGCGAGCACCCCACCCAGGCCCTCCTCGACGCGTTCACCATCCACGAGGAGCTGGGGCGGATGGACGACCTGACGGTGACCATGCTCGGCGACCTCAAATACGGGCGCACGGTGCATTCCCTGTCCCGCCTGCTCTCTCTCTACAACGCCAAGCTCAACTACGTCTCGCCCGACATCCTGCGCATGCCCCCCGAGATCATCGCCGAGCTCGAAGCCAAGGGGATGCGCCAGACGGAGTGCCCGACGCTCGACGGGCCCCTGCCGGAGACCGACGTGCTGTACGTCACCCGCGTCCAGCGGGAGCGGTTCGAGAGCGAAGAGGTCTACGATTCGGTCAAGGGCGCCTTCGTCGTCGACAAGCGCGTCATGGCCGGCGCGAAGGACAAGATGATCGTCATGCACCCGCTGCCCCGGGTCACCGAGATCAGCACGGATTTCGACGGCGATCCGCGGGCCGCCTACTTCCGTCAGATGGAGTACGGCCTCTACGTCCGGATGGCCCTCCTGGCCATGGTGCTGGGGAAAGCCTGATGAGACCCGCACGTCTGCGTTTCGCCCTCGCCGCCGCCCTCCTGGCCGCGCTCGCCGGGACCGTGCTCCTGGCCCAGCGGACCGGCTACGGCCCCGACGAGTTCCCTCAGCGGCGCGCCGCGCTCATGGACCGGATCGAGGGCGGGGCCGTCATCCTCTTCGGCGACGCCGCGGCGCCCCCCGGGTCCCACTTCCGCCAGGACAACGACCTCTTCTATCTCACGGGCTGCGACGACCTCGGCGCCATCCTGGTCCTCGTGCCGCCGACCAAGGGCGCGTACCTTTTTCTGCCTCAGCTGACGGCCCGGGAGAAGCAGTACGACGGGCCCAACCTCCTCGACGACCCCGAGGCCAAAGCCAAGGGCGGCTACACGGACGTCTACCCCTCGAGCTATCTCGACGAGTTCCTGTCCCGCTGGTCGGCCCGGCCCGGCGGCGTGTTCCACCTGCGGCTCTCGCAGAGGGACAGCCTCGACGAGGCCCGCTCCGAGACCGGCCTGATGGAAGGGCGCCGCGCCCGCAGCCACTACTACGATCAGCTCTCGGCCGACCGCTACCGCATCGTCAAGCTCCGGGAGCGCTATCCCCAGATGGAGTTCCGGGACGTCACTCCGGTCCTCGACGCCCTGCGGGCGGTCAAGACGGCCGGCGAGATCGAGATCCTCCGGCGCAACGGCAAGCTCTCGGCCGAAGGCGTCCGCCAGGCCATGCTGGCGACCCGCCCCGGCGTCTTCGAATACGAGCTCGAGGCCGCGGCCATGGCCGTCGTCCTCAAGGGCGGGGCCCGGGGCGCCGCCTACGCGCCCATCGTCGGCTCGGGCCCCAATTCCTGCATCCTCCACTACGACCAGAACACCCGCCGCGTCGGGCCGGGCGAGGTCGTCCTCATGGACTTCGGCGCCGAGCTCGACCATCTGGCCATGGACATCACCCGGACCTGGCCGGTGTCGGGCCGGTTCACGCCCGAGCAGAGGGAGGCCTACCGGGTCGCCCTCGAGGTCCAGAAGGCTTGCATCGAGGCTTACAAGCCCGGCGCCACGCCCAAGGACGTCCGCGACCACGTCGCCGCGGCGATGAAGGCCAAGGGCATCGACCCCCGCGGGCTCGAGGGCGGCTTCGGGCACGGCGTCGGCCTGTGCGTCCACGACGTCCCTCTCGGCGGCGTCCTCAAGGAAGGCATGGTCTTCGCCATCGAGCCGGGCCTCTACTATCCCGAAAAGGGGTTCGGCATCCGGATCGAGGACACCGTTCTCATCACCGCGACCGGGTGCGAGGTCCTGACCAAGGACGTGCCCAAGGAGATCGACGAGATCGAAAAGCTCCTGGCCGGCCGGGGCCGCTGACCGGGAGCGGCTCCTCCGCCCATGGAACCGCTCGACCTCCTCGGCCGGATCGAAAAGGGCCTGGCCGCGGCTCTCCCCGGAGTCGCGGCGCAGCTCACCATGGCCCCCGAACCGCGCCAGGGCCACAAGGCCTACTTCGAGGTCGAAGCCACCAGCCGCAAGGCCGGCGTCCTCATCCTCCTTCACGTCAAGGACGGGCGCCTCTCGCTCCTCCTGACCCGGCGCACGGAACGCGTCCTCCATCACCGCGGCCAGATCTCCCTTCCCGGCGGGGAGCAGCACCCCGGCGAGTCCGTCGAGGCCACCGCCCTCCGGGAGACCGCGGAGGAGCTGGGGCCGGACCTCGGGGCGGTCCGCGTCCTCGGCCGGCTGACGCCCCTCTACATCCCGCCGAGCAACTACTGCATCTACCCGACGGTCGCCTTCGTGCCCGGGACGCTCGCGTTCCGGCTCCAGCCCGAGGAGGTGGACGAGCTCATCGAGGTCCCCGTCGACCGCCTGGCCGATCCCGCCGCGGTCCGGAGGGAGGTCTGGCGCTACGGCGGCCGGGACGTCGAGGTCCCGTTCTACGAGTTCGAGGGGCACAAGATCTGGGGGGCGACGGCCATGGTGCTGGCCGAATTCCTGGCCCTGTTGTGATAGAATACCCCCGATATCCGAACGAGGACCGGCCATGAACACGCGCAAACGCATCCTGAGCGGCATCCAGCCGAGCGGCACCATCCACATCGGCAACTACTTCGGGGCCGTCGAGAACTGGGTCCGGCTGACGGACGAATACGACTGCTTCTTCGCCATCGTCGACCTCCACGCCATCACCGTCGACTACGAGGCGGCCCGGCTGCCCCAGCGGATCTGGGACGCCGCCCTCGACAACATGGCCGCGGGACTCGACCCGGCCAAGTGCACCATCTTCGTCCAGAGCCACGTCCCCGAGCACACCGAGCTCTGCTGGCTCCTCACCTGCGTCACCCCTCTCGGCGAGCTCAGCCGGATGACCCAGTTCAAGGAGAAGTCGGAGCGGGAGCGGGAGAACGTCACGGCCGGCCTGCTCAACTACCCCATCCTCATGGCCGCCGACATCCTCCTCTACAAGGCCGACGCCGTGCCCGTGGGGGAGGACCAGATCCAGCACCTCGAATTCACCCGCGAGGTCGCCCGCCGCTTCAACGGCCGGTTCGGCGCCTATTTCCCGGAGCCGGGGGTCCTCATCGGCCGCGGCGCCCGGGTCATGGGGCTCGACGGCGCCTCCAAGATGAGCAAGTCCCTGGACAACTTCATCGGCATCGGCGAGGAGCCGGCCGCGATCTGGGAGAAGCTCCGGCCGGCCAAGACCGACGAGGCCCGCAAGCGCCGGAGCGACCCGGGCGATCCGGCCCGCTGCAACATCTTCAGCTACCACAAGCTGGTCACGCCCGAAGAGGAGATCAAGGAGATCGTCGCCGGCTGCACCGGGGCGACCATCGGCTGCATCGACTGCAAGAAGATCTTCCACCGGAACCTGATGAAGGTCCTCGATCCCATCCGCGAGCGCCGGCAGGCCCTGGCCCGCGAGCCCGAGCGCGTCCGGGAGGTCCTGCGGCAGGGGGCCGGGCGGGCCCGTTCGGTCGCCCGCGAGACCCTCGACGGGGCCAAGAAGCTCATGGGCCTCCTGTAGGGCAGCCCGGACCCCGAGACAGCCCCGGATTGGGCAACCCCGATCCGGGCAGTCCCGTTTCGTCAGCCGTCCTGATGATCTGTCACGAAACGGGGAACCTTTTCGCTTCTCCCTTCGTCTTCTCCCATGAGCGTCGATTTCCAGGAGGTTTCCGTGTCAAAAGTCAAAATCCTCGTCTTTCTGTGCCTGACCGTCCTTCTTTTGGCCGTCTCCTGCACGTTCGCCATGGCGGACTACAAGGAAGATTTCGCCAAGACCCTGCCCCTCAAGGCCGGCGACCGGTTCTCCCTCGACAACGTCAACGGCGATGTCGCCGTGACGACGTGGCGGGAGGACAAGGTCGAGATCAAGGCCGTCAAGACCGCCCGCCGCAGCGAGGCGGACCTGGACAAGGTCGAGATCCGCGTCGAGGAATCCTCCGGAGCGGTCTCGGTCAAGGCCATCTGGCCCAAATTCCCCCGCCGGGCCAACGTCCGCGTCGACTTCGAGATCAGGGTCCCCGAGGGCGTCGTCCTCGACGAGGTCGAGACCACCAACGGAGGGATCGACGTCAGCGGCCGTTTCGTCCGGGCCGAACTGGGCTCGACCAACGGCACCATCACCGTCGAGGGCGGCTCGGGCGAGCTCGAAGCCTCGACCACGAACGGGGACGTCCGGATCCGCCGGTTCGACGGCCGGATCGCGGCGGACACGACCAACGGCAACATCCGGATCGAGGACGTGGTGTTCAAGGACGGGCTCGAGGCCGATACGACGAACGGCTCCATCACGCTCGTCTTCGTCTCCCCCGAGACCGTCAACGCCGATCTCGACGCCAGCACCACCAACGGCCACATCACCGTGGATTTCCCGGTGACGCTCAAGGCCCTGCGCCAGTCGAAGCGCCACGTCGAGGCCAAGATCGGCCAGGGCGGGCCGCTGATCGAGCTCCACACCACCAACGGCTCGATCTCCCTGACGAAATAGGCGCCTGTAACTGTATCGACGGCTTCTGACGGGGACCGGTCATCCGATCCCCGTTCCCTTTTTCAGGGAGCTGGCCTAAGATAGGCGCGAACGGACATGGGCAAGCTCCCCGAAACGCCTTTCACCCGTCAGGTCAAGGCGGTCCTTCGCCGCATTCCGCGCGGCCGGGTGGCGACCTACGGTCAGATCGCCGCCCTGGCCGGCCGCGAACGGGCGGCCCGCGGCGTCGCCTGGATCCTCCATTCCTCGTCCGAAGCGGGCGGCCTGCCCTGGCACCGGGTGATCGGCGGCGAGGGGAGGATCTCCCTTCGCCGGGGCCGGGGATTCGAAGAGCAGAAGAAACGCCTCGCGGCCGAGGGGATCGCGGTCGGCCGGGACGGGAGGATCGATCTGAAGCGCTACCGGTGGGAGCCGGGCGCGGGCGCGGCCGGACGCTCCCGCGCCGCGAAGAGATTCCTCAAGGACCTGCTCGGGGACGAGGCGTAGCCTCCGGGCCCGGCTCTTCGGGGTCGGACCACAGAAATCAATTTTTAAATCAACAACTTAGGCCTGATATTTTGGCCTCCAGGGGGCCAAAACCGCTGTTTTTGCCGTCAAAAACGAAGATGAAGCCTAAGAGCCAAATACCCCTCAGCTCGCCGGTCTGATCCGGATGTTCCGGAAATAGATCGGGGCGCCGGCGTGCTTGCCCTGGAAGCCGATCCGGCCCTTCGTCGCGAGCTCCGCGAAGGGCCGGCTCAGCCAGGACGGGATCTCGCTCCCGTCGGGATTGGTCTTGGCCGACGTCCAGAAGGCCATGTCCATGTCCGTGACCGTCTCCCCGTTGAGGACGACGGTGATCCTCTTCCCGGCGCAGGTGATCGTGAAGTGGTTCCATTCCCCGGCCGGCTTGACGGCGCTCTTCGTCGGGGCCAGGTGGCCGAAGATCGCGCCGCAGTGCCAGGTGGCCGGCTCCTTGGCCCACTCCTCGGCGAAGTCGTCGGCGATCTGGATCTCGACGGAATTCGGGATCCAGTCGGCCATGTCCGAGCAATAGACGATGACGCCGCTGTTCGTCCCCGGCGCGGTCATGAAGTCGAGGTCGAGGACGAAGTTCTCGTAGTCCCTATTGGTCCAGATGGCCTGGTCCTCGGAGGCGGTCATGACGCCGTCGGCGACCGTCCAGATCCCGGCCGGGAATTCGGCGTTCGAGAGGTCGGCGGCGAAGAGGTCGGTCCAGGCGGGCTCCGGAGCGGCCGGGGCCGGCGCTGCAGGTTTTTCGGCCTGCCGGCAGGCAAAGACGCTGACGATGGCTATGGCGATGACAACAACGAGACTGGGCTTCAGGCGCATGGGCGAACTCCTTTCCGAAGGCTCTGTTCGCCCCAGTGTATCAGTTTCCTGCCCGCCGTCGCCAGAAAAATACGGGGACACGGGGACACGCCCCTCAAAGTCCGGGACTGCCCGAAGGCTCTGTGCCCCGGGTGCCTGTCCCTCGGCTCCCGCGCTTGCCAAGAGCCGGCTCCCATACTATCCTTGAGGTCAATTCCGATGGAGGAGGTCCTTCGATGAACCGTTGCGTCCGCCGAGCCGTCCCGATCCTCTTGGCCCTGGCCGTCGCCCTCTCTTCCTGCGCGCCGAAGCCGGCGGCCGTCGTCCCCGCCGCGAAACGCCCTCTCGTTCTCGGCATGCACGCCATCATGGAGACGGACGCCGACGCCCGGGTCCTCATCGGCGAGGTCCCGGCCCTGGCGAAACGCGGCGTCAACCTCCTCATCGCGGAGGTCGATTACTGGTACGATTACGCCTCTCACCCCGAGCTGAAGATGGAGAATCCGATCCGGAAGGAGACCGTCAAGGCGCTCCTCGCGGCGTGCCGCTCGCGGGGGATCCGCCTCGTGCCGCAGTTCCAGAGCCTCGGCCACCAATCCTGGGCCGAGAAGACCTTCCCGCTTCTCGTCAAGTACCCCCAGCTCGACGAGACGCCGAATAAATACCCCGGCAACAAGGGCACCGATCCCTGGGGCACGGAATTCTACTGCCGGAGCTGGTGCCCGCTCCACCCCGACCTCCTGCCGATCGTCAACGATCTCTACGACGAGCTTCTCGACGTCTTCGAGGCCGACGCCCTCCACATCGGCATGGACGAGGTCTTCATCATCGCCGACGCCGACTGCCCCCGCTGCGCCGGGAAGCCCACGGCCGAGCTCTTCGCCCGGGCCGTCAACGACGCCCACGACCACATCGTGCGCAAGCGCGGCAAGGAGATGATGATGTGGGCCGACCGGCTCCTCGACGGGAAGGCCACCGGCTACGGCCTCTGGGAGGCGTCCATGAACGGCACCGACAAGGCCATCGACATGATCCCCAAGGACATCATCATGTGCGATTGGCACTACGAGCCGAAATACCCCCTCCAGACCGACGCCCAAGTCGACCTTCCCCTCGCCGGCGATCTTCGTCGAGAAGGGCTTCCGGGTGCTTCCGACGAGCTTCCGGAACGTCGAGGCCGTGAACCGGTTCATCGACCAGTCGCTCGCCGTGCCGTCGGACAAGGTCCTCGGCCACCTCTGCACGATCTGGAATCCCTTCAAGCCCGGCCAGGTCGCCAAGCTGCCCCAGCTCAAGGCGGCCTCGAAGAAGATCAAGAAGGCCAGGGGTTGATCCCGGGCCTCTTCGAGATCACTTCGCCGTTGTGACGAGGTTCCGCCGCCGCAGCTCGTCCAGTCCCTTTTCCCAGGGGCCGGCGGCGCCCCAGAGATAGTACGAGAAGTAGCGGACCGTTTTCCGGAAGATGGGCACCCAGGGCTGGAACTCGGCGTAGTAGTGGGCCGACTCGCCGTTGGACGGGTGGTTCATCCACATGTGGAGGAACTCCGGCTCGCTCACCGGGAAGGCCCCGACGAACGAGACGTCGGCGGCGGTGTCGCGCCCCGCGTTCCAACCCTCTTTCGAGAGATGGAAGACCTCGCCGAAATATTCCTCCGGCCTCATCCGGACCTCGCGGCGCCCCGACTTCGCCGGGACGACGAACACGTCCTCCGGTCCGTGTTCCTCGCCGAGGGCGAGGATGGGCTGCGGCCCGAGCATGTTCAGCTCGGGATTGCGGAACTCGAGCGCGAAGCGGACCTCGAGGAGAGGGGAGTCGCCGTCGAGCGTGAAGATCTTCTCCATCCGGTTGCCGTAATAATCCGCCGTCATCCGGACCGAGGCCGACGTCCCGCCGTCCCGGACGACCTCGGCGGCATAGATCTTGTGGGTCTCGATCGAGGCCTGGCCGAGGAAATCCTCGAAACCGCCGTAGGGATAGAAACCGCGCTCGCGGAAGGGCCGCCGGTCGCTATGCTCCTTCTCCGGCCAGAGCTTGAACAGGACGTTGTCGTTCCTCTCTTTGACGACGTACTCGATGACCCGGGCCCCGATCGCGAGCAGCGTGACTCTTGACCTTGTCGTTCTCCAGCCGGTATTCCAGGAGCCCGTCGCCGTCGATGTCGACCGGGGTCACCGTGACCTTCCCGGCCGCCTCGCCGACGCCGAGCTGGGTCTCGCTCGAGATCCCCAATGCGGTGGTCCTGACCGTATAGGAGCCGGGCCGGAGCGGGCAGGCGGAACTCGAGGGACTGGTGTCCGCCCGTCGCGGCCCCGCCCGTCAGAGCCGTCGCGAGCACCGGCTCCGCCGGCCGGTCCTTGGCGTAGACCCTGACCTCGACCGGATAGCGCGACGACTTCGTAAAGTTGTGGATAGAAACGGGATAGATGACCTCCGGAGCCGTCCCGTAGAGGAGCTTGTGCACGGACACGGCCGGCGGCAGATCGAGGACGGCGAGCGTCCTTTTCCGGCCGTCCTTCCAGCGGGCCTCGACGAGGACGGGCTGCGACCGCGCCCATGGCCGCGGCCGAAGGCGTGAGGGCGAACGAGAAAGCCTGCTCGGTCCCCGGCGGCAGCCTGACCTCGGCGGCCTTCGTCCCGACTGAGACCCCGGGCGCGGGCCGGACCACGATCTGACCTTCGAGGGCCGCCGCACCGAAGTTGGCCAGACGGACCCGGAGGTCATAGCCTTCGACCGTCGCTTCGAGCCGGACCCTGTCCCCGAAGAGGTTCTCCAGGAAGACGCGGTCGAGAAGTAGCATCTGCAGAACGCTGCGGTAGGGCGCCGGGCCCATCATCCGGCCGGGAGGCAGGATCCCGACGGCCCGCCGGTCGAGGATGGCCCGCCACATTTCATCCCTGCCGAACCGCCGTCCCTTCTCCGCGAAGAGGACCATCGCCGCCGGCGGCTCTTCCTTGATGAGGCCGGTCGGAAGGATGAAGGGCACGTCCTCCGTGTCGATCTGCTTCTTGTTGCCGTCGATCGCGATCTGCCCGTCGTAGGCGAATTTGTCGCACTCCGGCGCGTAGACCGGCCTGAAGACGTGGCCCCCGCGGTCCTTGACGAAGCGGATCCACTCCTCTTCGGTCGGCATGTCCTGGATCTTCAATCCGTCGTAGCTCCGCAGGCCGTAGGCCACGGAGCCCAGGCTGTGCGAGGCCTTGCCCGTGCCGACGTCGACCGCGACGTCGCCGAGCCCCACCTTCTCCAGCCAGGCCGGCAGCTGTTCCCGCATCATGAAGTCCATGTAGCCGCCGAACGTGAACCAGTCGTTGCCCTGGCCGAGCCCTTGCCCGATGACCTCGAGCGGATGGCCGGGATGGCAGGTGACGCTGTGGAGCAGCGTCCCGGTGCCGAACCAGCCGCGGTGGAGGTCGTAGCGGCGGACGGTGTCCCGGACCCCCGCGAGGAGCTCTTCGAATCGGCTCCGGCCTCCGGCGCCGTCGGAGACGACCGCGAAGAGGCGGCGATCGCCCGCCGCGAGCGCGAACGCGGCCAGCTCGCGGAAATCGACGCCCCGGGACTGATGGCTGCCGAAGGCGGCCCGATCCTCGAGAAGCCCGGGGGCCTTTTCCAGGAGCTTCCGGCCGAGCGGGCTTCCCGCTTCGAGCCAGACCAGGACGTCGCCCCGTTCGAGCGCGGCGCTCAAGATTCCGGCATCCGGATCCATGATCTCCGCCGGATCGGAACGGAGCCAGGCTTCGAGAAACCCCTCGTCGAGGACGAGCCCCGGCAGGCCGAGCTCCTCGGCGATGTCGGCCTTGTTCTGGGCGATGGCCTGCGCGACGTCCGGCTGGCCGATGAGGAAGAGGTTGCCGTGCTGGTGCCAGCTCCAGGCGCTCGTCTGCCAGAAGTTGGTGTAGCCGCTGAACCGGCCCCGGTGTTCGACCGCAGCCGGACCGGCCGCTGCCGCCGGGACCGGCCCGGAGACACGAACGAGCTTTTCGAGCATGTCCTGTGACGCCCCCGGAATGGGCCGCGGGGCCAAGAGGACCGTGGCCAGAAAGACCGTCGTGGACCAGGTCATCGTTCGATGTCTCATGGGCGTACTCCTCCCAAGCGGCGAACTCTTCTATGGTTTAACCCAGACGGCCGGAGATAGCAACCGGGCCGCCCTCGGCCGGCGAACGGCCGGAAAAGACGCGCGCGCTCCCGCCGCCGTCAGTCCCGGTACAGGGAGTCGATGAGAGCGGCGTACTTCTTCTCGACGATGTTCCGTTTGATCTTGAGGGTCGGCGTGACCTCGCCCGCGTCGATCTCGAAATCGCGGTCGAGGACGGCGATCTTCTTGATCCGTTCGTAGGAGGCCAGGTCGGGCGTCATCCGGTTGACCTCGTCGAGCAGGAACGCGGCCGCCTCGGGACTGCGGCTGAGGCCGGTCCGGTCCTCGAACTCTCCAGCCCTTGGCCCGGGCGAGCTTCTCGAGCTTTTCGTGATCCGGCACGACCAGGGCCGAGATGAACTTGCGGCTGCTGCCCACCACGACCGCGCCGGCGATGTAGGGGCTGGCCAGGATGAGGCTCTCGATGGGTTGGGGGGCGACGTTCTTGCCGCCCGACGTGACGATGATGTCCTTCTTGCGGTCGGTGATGATCAGGAACCCGTCCTCGTCGAACCGGCCGATGTCGCCCGTGTGGAGCCAGCCGTCCTTCAGGGCCTCCCGGGTGTCGGCCTCGTTCTTGTAGTACCCCATCATGACGTTGGGGCCGCGGGCCAGGATCTCGCCGTCCTCGGCGATGCGGAGCTCGACCCGGGGAATGAGCTTGCCCGCGGTCCCGAAGCGGACCTTGCCCACGGCACTGCCCGTGAGGACGGGGGAGGTCTCCGTCAGCCCGTATCCCGGCATGACCTTGAGGCCCACGGCGTGGAAGAACTCGGCGATGTCCCTCGAGAGGGGGGCCCCGCCGCAGATGAAGTACCGGATCCGGCCGCCGGTCTTGGCGGTGATCTTGGAGAAGACGAGCTTCTTCGCCAAGGCGTGCTTGAAAGCCAGGTGGGCCGGGACGGGCTCGCCGGCGATCTTTCTCGCCACATACTTCTTCCCCGTCGCCAGGCCCCAGACGAAGATCGCCCGCTTGAGGCGCGAGCCGGCCAAAACCTGGTCCATGACCCGGGCATAGATCTTCTCGAAGACGCGGGGGACGCTGACGACGATGGTCGGCCGGACCTCGACCATGTTCGCAGCCAGGGCCTCGACGCTCTCGGCGTAGGCCATGGCCGACCCGACGTCGAAGAGGAGGAACGTGGCCGTGCGTTCGAGGACGTGGGACAGGGGCAGGAACGACAGGCCGGTGTCGGTCTCGCAGAAATCGATGAACTCGGTGAGGGACCGGACGTTGCTGACGAAATTGATGTGGCTGAGCATGACGCCCTTGGGCAGCCCCGTCGTCCCCGAGGTGTAGATGATGGAGGCGAGGTCCCCGGGCCGGACCGCCTCGACCGACCTCTCGAACCACCCGGGATCGCCGGCCTCGGCGCGGCGGCCCATCTCCACGATGTCCGACAGGGCGTGCGTCCCGGCCGGAGGATCGCCCTCGACGACGATGACCCGCTCGAGGGCCGGGAGCACGCTCCGGACGGCCTCGATCTTGGCGTAGAGGTCGAGGTCCGAGACGACGACGATCTTGGCCCCCGAGTCCTCGAGGATGTAGCGGATCTGGTCGGGCATGAGCGACGTGTAGATGGGGACGGTGACGGCGCCGGCGCAGAGCGCCGCGAAGTCGGCCATGACCCACTCGGGCCTGTTCTCGGAGATGATGGCGACCCGGTCGCCGGCCTTCAGGCCGAGCTCCCGGAAACCGAGGGACAGGCGCCGGACGGCCGTTTCGACCTCGTCCGTGGAGATCTTCTCCCAGATCCCCGCCCGCTTGAACACCATCCGGTCGGGCTTTTTGTAAGTCCGGCAGGAACGGAGGAAAAGACGGCTGAGAGTGGTCACTTCGGCGTCGGACATGGCGGCTCCCTTCAATCTCAAGGCGATATTATACAACAGGTCGGTCCGGCGGGGGGAGGGGGATATTCATCCCCGCCCGGCTGTCAGCGCTCGAGGATGAGCTTGATGAGCTCGGCGGCCCTGTCGGCGAAGGCGGGGTGGCCGGCGGCGAGGCGGGCCAGGTCGAGGGCCCGCTCGTAGCTTCCCGCGTTGTGGTAGCCGGCGGCGCCGTTGTACTGGCTCGTGGCCTTGGTCGCCTGGACGGCCAGGATCTGGACCCGCTTCCTGATGACCAAGCGCGTCCGCCGCTCCGGCGCCATCTCCGAGGCCTCGATCTCCTCGATCCTCTTCTCCAGGCCCTGCTCCTTGTCCTCGAGCGCCGAGGCCGCGCCGGCGAAGTAGATCGCCGAGTTCAGCCAGTCCTTGCGGTCCGCATAGAGCCGGCCCAGGTGGAAGGCGGCGTCGCTCGAGGCGGGATCGAGGTCCAGGGCCTGGCGGAGGTCCCGCTCGGCGTCGTCGAAGCGTCCCTGCTTGTAGGCGACGATCCCGGAGAGCGCCGCGACGTCGCTCACGCCCACGAGGAAGACCTTGGCCGACTCGATCGACCGGCGCGCCTCCTCGAGGCGGCCGAGCTCGTGGAGGTTCCAGGCCGTCCAGTAATGGCCCTCGCCCATGTAGTACGTGCCGAGCTCGAGGAGCCGGCCGAGGACGGCCAGCGCCTCTTCGTTCCGGCCGAGATAGCCGAGGGCGAGGCCCTTGCCGAGGAGCGCGTCGCGGTAGGTCGGCAGAACGGCCAGCGCCGTCTCGTTCCATTCGAGGCAGAGCTCCGTCTCCTCCATCTGGAAGGCGACCTTGGCCAGCGAGATGAGGACCGACAGCGACTCCGGGATCTTGTCCCGGGCGGCGAGGTAGTGCTTCTCCGCGGTCAGGAGCTTTCCGCCGAGGAGCGCGGCCTCGCCGAGGTAATAATGGACTTCCGCGAAGCCCGGGTCGCGGGAGAGCAGCGCCTCGAGTCCCTCGAGCTCGAAGGCCGGAGAAACGGCCGCCTGGAACGCGGCCAGCCGGGAGTCCGGATGCGGGGCGAGGACGGCCTTGGTGTCGAGCGGGCCGGGAAACTTGTAGGTGAACGCCGTCCGCAAGGCCAGCCGGAGGGCGGCCGCGAGGTCGTCGGCCCCGGCCTCCCGTTCGAGCTCCCCGTCGATCGCCGTGACGCGGGCGTTGATCCAGTCGAGCTGGGCGTCGAGGCTCCGGCCGCCGATCCGGTCGATCCCCGGGCTGCCCTTGATCTTGTTGGGAAGCCCGCAGAGGAGCTCGAGCCAGGACGCGTAGCGGGAAAGCGACGGTTCGGAGGCCGCGAACCCGTCGAGGTCGAGGTCCGGGTCGGGGGCGAGGATGCCCAGCTCTTTTTCGCGAAGCCCGAGGGCGATCGTCGCGCGGACGAATTTCTCGGCGACGCCGGCCCGGCCGAGCGATGCATCCATGGCTTCACCGTAGATCCGCCGGGCCTCCCGCAATCCGGCGTAATGTCCGGTCGCAGCGAGCGCATCGGCTTCGGCGAGGCGGGCCAGCCAGTCGACGGCCGGACGGCCGGGGGCGGTCCTCGTCCCCACGGACGAGCAGGCGGAAGCCAGCATCGAGAGACCGAGCCAGAGAGCGATTCCGCAGCGTCGCGACATCGGCACACCTCCGCCGGCGCCGGCCGGCCCTCACCCCCGGGCTCCTCTCATCCGAGAATTCGCCCGGCCCGGGCCGGGCGTTTAGCGGCTGCCTAAGGTAAAGCCCGTTGACGTCATTGTAATGTTCTTTGCCGCCCCGGGAAAGCCCTCAGGCTGGGCCGGCTGGCATGTTCCATGCAATAATGAGGGTATCTCAGCAGGAAAGGAGTCCGTACGCATGGACCGAAGGGACTTCATGGGCAAAGCCGGCTGCGCCGCCGCGGCCCTCCTCGCGGCCGGAGAGCTGGGCGGCGGACAGGAGAAGAAGGTCTCCCAAGCCGCCCCGCCGCCGCCGCCTCCTCCTCTTCCGTCGCGCAAGAGGTACCGCATCGACATCGAGATCTTCGAGGCCCGCGAGGACACCTGGTGCCACAAGAAGGGCGATACGTTCGCCTATCCGGCCGACTGGGGCAAGCTCTGCCCCTGGCTCCGGGCCAGCCTCAACGAGTTCGTCCGCCTCCTCGAGAACGGCGTCACCCTGACGTGGCGCTACGAGGGCACGCCCTACGAGAAGGTCATCGATCCGGACGGGGTGACGACGGAGTATGTCCGCTGCCCCGACCCGACCTCGGCGCTCGTGGCCAAGATCACGCGGACCCGCGTTTGACGGGTGGCGCGCCAACCTTTCGCCGCCTGCCGGAGTATTCCTTAAGGAAGGAACCGCAAGGAGTTTTCCATGAACCGCTTCCCCCGGACCGTCCTGGCCCTGTGCCCTCGCCGCGCTCTCGGTCTTCGTCCCCGCCGCTTCCGCCTCGTCCCCCCAGGACCAGGCCCCGGCCAAGCCGGCGCAGGTCGAGTCGGCCCGGTTCGACATCCCCAAGGCCGCCGCTCCCATCCGGATCGACGGCGTCCTCGACGAGGAAGCCTGGGCCGCCGCCCCGAAGATCCCCTTGCCCTTCGAATGGCAGCCCGGGGACAACGTCCCCGCGCCCGTCGATACCGATTGCCGCGTCACCTACGACCTCCATAACCTCTACATCGGGTTCCGCTGTTTCGACCCCGAGCCGAAGAAGATCCGGGCCCATCTCATGGACCGGGACGACACCGACACGCTCATCATGGACGACCACGTCAGCTTCATGATCGACTCCTTCAACGACGAGCGCCGGGGCTTCCAGTTCCGGGTCAATCCCATGGGCGTCCAGGCCGACGCCAACTTCAGCGAGCTCGAGGGCTACGAGGACTTCTCCTGGGACGCCATCTGGAAGGCGGCCGCGAAGATCACGGACTGGGGCTGGGCCGTCGAGGTGGCCATCCCGCTCGGCCAGCTCCGTTTCCGCAAGTCCGACGGGCCCCAGACCTGGGGCCTCTCGGCCGAGCGGTCCTGGCCCCGCGACGCCCGCCATCGGATGACGTCCCACGTCCGCTCCCGGAACGTCAACTGCATCATCTGCCAGTTCAACAAGCTCACCGGTTTCGACGGGATCACGCCCGGCCAGAACATCGAGCTGACGCCGACCGTCACGGCGGTCCGGACCGACGCGATGCCCTGGCCAAGGCTATCCCGGACGCCCCGCTCGAGCGCGGAGGCATCAAGGACGACTACGGCCTGACGGCCAAGTGGGGCATCACGCCCAACCTCATCCTCAACGGCACGGTCAATCCCGATTTCTCGCAGGTCGAGGCCGACGTCGCCCAGCTCCAGATCAACCGCCGTTTCGCCCTGTTCTACCCCGAAAAGCGGCCCTTCTTCCTGGAGGGCGGGGATTTCTTCCTGACGCCGCTCCAGGCGGTCTTCACCCGGACGGTCGCCGATCCGCTCTGGGGGACCAAGCTGACCGGCAAGTCCGGCCGCACGGCCATGGGCGTCTTTGCCGCCCAGGACGAGATGACCAACCTCATCTTCCCGTCGAACCAGGGCTCGATGCAGGGCTCGCTCGACCAGTCGACCACCGGCGGCGTATTCCGGCTCCGCCAGGACATCGGCCGGATGTCGACGCTCGGCGTCCTCTACACCGGGCGGATGGGGAACGACTACGGCAACCATGTCGCCGGTGCGGACGGCTTCTTCCGGCTCGACCAGAAAAACTCCGTCATCGTCCAGTTCCTCCATTCGGAGACGAACTATCCCGGCGAGATCGCCTCGGACTACGGCCAGAGCGAGGGCCGCTTCGGCGGCAACGCCGTCAGTCTCCAGTTCCAGCACTTCTCCCGGTATTGGATCGTCAACGCGATGTACGAAGACCTGTCCCCGGGCTTCCGGGCCGACTACGGCTTCGTGCCGCGCGTCGACACGCGGACGGCCACGGCGACCGTCTTCCGCCAGTTCTGGGGCAAGCCCAAAGGGCTGGTTCAACCTCATCCGGCTCGGGGTCATGGGGGAGGCCGTCTGGGACCACGCCGGCACCCTGACCGACCGCGGCCTGACCCTCGGCCTGGCCTACCAGGGGAACCTGGAGTCCCTGGTCAACCTCCACGCCAATTTTCTGCGGACCTTCTACGACGGGCAGTATTTCGACACCGCCTTCGGCCAAGCCATCGGCCGCATCCGCCCCTTCAGCGGGGCCGAGGTCGGCGTCCAGGCCATGGCCGGCCAGACCATCGACTACGCCAACTCACGACTGGCCCAGGGGCTGTCGGTCGGGCCCAATCTCTCGCTCAACGTCTTCCGCCGGCTCAACCTCGTGGTCTCGCACGCCTACGAGCGGCTGTCCTTCCACGGCGACACCATCTACATCGCCAACCTCAGCCAGCTCAAGCTCGTCTGGAACTTCAGCGTCCGGTCCTTCGTCCGGGCCATCCTCCAGTACAGCGATCAGGAGCAGAATCCCGCCGCCTACACGTTCCCGGTCGACTCGAAGAACCGCGGCCTGTTCACCCAGTTTCTGTTCTCCTACAAGCTCAACCCGCGGACGGTGCTCTTCCTGGGCTATTCGGACAACTCGATGGGGGGCATCTTCGACAGCTGGCTCGGACCGGACCGGATCGGCCTCGCCCGGACCGACCGGACCTTCTTCCTGAAGATCGGCTACGCCTGGCAGATCTGAGCGGGCGCGCCGGGGCGGTCAGGCCAGGAGCCGCCCGGCTTCCCTGATCCGTCGGCGCACGGCCACGCCGTAGGGGCAGGCCTTTTCGCAGGCCCCGCAGTCGCGGCAGGCCGCGGCCGTTTCTCCGCTCTCGAGCGAAGCGTAGACGCTCCGGGCCCGATCGGCCTTCCCGTAGCTTTCCGCATAGGCGAGGGCGCGGAGGATCGTCGCCGTGGCCACGCCGGCCGGGCAGGCCCGGCCGCACCGGGCACAGCCGTGGCAGTAATCGGCCCCGTTCTCGCGGACGAAGCGGGCGAGCGCGGTCCGATCCTCCGCAGCCAGCTTCGCCCCGGCCGCTCCCAGGTCCTCCTCCATCTGCCCGCGGTTGAGGATCTCGGTCAGGGCCGACGTCACCCGCGTGTCGTCGAGGACCCACTTCAGCATGGCCTGATAGACGGAGGCCGAAGCTGTCCGGTATTTCCCGAGGTCCTGGCGCCGGCCGCCGACCTTGAGCGTCTTCATGGCGATGACGCCGACGTCCCGGGAGTGCGCGAGCCCGACCAGGGCCCCGATGCCGCTCGCCGCGAGATAGTCGGGATAAGTCTCGACCTCGCGGTCGGGCTCCTGGATGTCGAACACGTTGTAGCCGACCTGGACCATGTCGTAGAGCCCGCAGGACACGGCCTTGCGGACGACCTCGTCCTGGTTGGCGTGGCAGGACAGGCCGCGGAACCGGTACGCGCCTTCGCGTTTCAGCCGGTCATAGGCCTCGAGGACGCGCCCGTCGTCGAGGACGCCGGCCGATTCCGCGCCGTGGATCATGAGGACGTCGATCGTCGCGACGTCCAGACGGCGGAGGCTCCCGTGGACGGATGCGGCGATGGTTTCCGGGGTGTCCCGCGGCGCGACGTGGAACTTGGTCGCGACGAGGAGCTTGTCCCGCCCGACGTCCTTGAGGAGCCGGCCGATCCGCCTCTCGGCGTTGCCGTTCTCGTAATTGTGGGAGGTGTCGATGTAGTTGACCCCCCGGTCGACGATGGCCCTGAGGAGGTCCGGATCGGGCAGGGGACTGCTGCCGAGCGAGATCTCGGAGACGAGCAGATCCGTCCGCCCGAGGCGGCGATAGGCCATGCCGTCCCGCACGATCCGGCCGGGGACCTTCTGGCCGGCGCCCAGCATCCCGGCGAGGGCCGAACCCGAGGCGACCGCGCCCGCGGCCATCGTCTTGAGAAAAGTCCTGCGGTCCTGCGGCTTTCGGCTCATGCGTGTCCCTCCGGTCTTTTCAATCTAGCGGAGCCGCGCGCGGGCGTCAAGCCGCCGCGCCGTCCCTCCCGCTGAGGCTGGACAGGACCAGCCCGGTATCTGGTACATTTTGCCCCGCCGTCATTCCCGAAAGGAGTCCCGTCATGAAGAGATCCCCGCTCGTCACCGTCCTCTCCGTCCTGGCCCTGGCCGCCCTGGCCCTCACGCTTTCCGCCCAGACCGCGAAAAAGCCCGACATCGCCGGCACGTGGACCGGTTTCGCCATGGCCGACGGCGCCCGTCTCGACATCACCGTCGTCTTCGTCAAGAGCGAGACCGGCTACGCGGGCAAGCTCAGCGACGCCTCCGGCATGGTCCCCGAATCGCCGCTGCGGGAGATCGTCTTCAAGGACGGCAAGGTCGGCTGCGAGTTCGACCTGGACATGGGCGGGACCGCGACCCTGATCCGGTTCGAGCTCGCCCTCGAGAACGACGTCCTCAAGGGGCTCTGGTTCGATCCCGACGGCAATTCGGACACGATCGAGCTCACCCTCCAGAAGTGACCGGAGCTTCCGCCATGAAGAGAACGATCCTCGTCCTCGGTCTCGCGCTCCTCGCCGCCGCCGCCTGCGGCCGGAAGCCCGCGGAGAAACCCGTCATGGACAATCCCTTTTTCTCGGAATTCGCGACGCCGTTCGGCGTGCCGCCGTTCGACGCGATCCTGCCGGAGCACTACGTGCCGGCCTTCGAGCGCGGCATGGCCGAGCAGAAGAAGGAGATCGCGGCGATCACGGCGAGCGCCGAGGCGCCGACCTTCGCCAACACCGTCGAAGCCCTCGAGCGGAGCGGCGCCCTCCTGGCCAGGGTGTCCGGCGTGTTCGGCAACATGACCTCCTCGCACACGAACGAGGCGCTCCAGCAGATCGACAAGGACATGGCCCCCCGGCTGGCCCAGCACGGCGACGACATCGCCCTGGACGCGGCCCTCTTCGCCCGGGTCAAGGCCGTCTACGACGGCAAGGGCGCCCTGGCGCTCTCGCCCGAAGAGGCCCGGCTCCTCGACGAGACCTACAAGGACTTCGTCCGCGGCGGCGCCGCGCTTCCGGCCGACAAGCAGGCCCGGCTGAGGCAGATCAACGAGGAGCTGTCGGTCCTCTCGGTCCAGTTCGGCGAGAACGTGCTCAAGGAGAACAACGCCTTCGAGCTCGTCATCGACGCCGAGGCGGACCTGGCGGGACTTCCCCCGGCCGTCGTGGCCGGCGCGGCCGACGCCGCCCGCGAACGCGGCAAGCCGGGCCGGTGGGTCTTCACCCTGCACAAGCCGAGCCTCATCCCGTTCCTGCAGTTCTCCGGGAAGCGCGAGCTGCGGGAGAGGATGTTCAAGGCCTACGTCGGCCGGGGCGCCAACGGCAACGAGCTCGACAACCGGGCCATGGCCTCGAAGATGGCGGTCCTGAGGGTCGAACGGGCCAACCTCCTGGGCTACAAGACCCACGCCGACTACGTCCTCGAAAAGAACATGGCCAAGACGCCCCAGGCCGTTTACGATTTTCTGAACCGGCTCTGGACGCCGTCCCTGGCCCGGGCCAAGGCCGAAGCGGCCGACATGCAGGAGATGATCCGGGCGGAAGGCGGCGGCTTCGAGCTCGCGCCCTGGGACTGGTGGTATTACGCGGAGAAGGTCAAGAAGGCCCGGTACGACCTCGACGATACGGCCCTGCGGCCCTATTTCCAGCTGGAGAACGTCCGCGACGGCGCCTTCACGGTCGCCGGCAAGCTCTACGGGATCACCTTCGCCGAGCGCTCCGACATCCCCAAATACCACGAGGACGTCCGGGTCTACGAGGTCAAGGACGCCGACGGCTCCCATCTGGCCGTCCTGTACGTCGATTACTACCCCCGCGCCTCCAAGCAGGGCGGGGCCTGGATGAGCAACTTCCGCGAACAGTCGATCCGCGACGGCAAGGACATCCGTCCGGTCATCGTCAACAACGGCAACTTCTCGAAGCCGACGGCCGGCGAGCCGGCCCTCATCAGCTACGAGGAGGCCCTGACCCTGTTCCACGAGTTCGGCCACGCCCTCCACGGCATCCTGGCCCGCTCGAAGTACGAGAGCCTCTCGGGCACCAACGTGCCCCGCGATTTCGTCGAGCTCGGCTCCCAGATCATGGAGAACTGGGCCGCCGATCCCGAGGTCCTGAAGATGTACGCCCGGCACTTCAAGACGGGCGAGCCCATCCCGGACGAGCTCCTCGAGAAGATGCGGGAGAGCCGGTTCTTCAACCAGGGCTTCGATACGGTCGAGTACCTGGCCGCCTCCTTCCTGGACATGGACTGGCACACGCTCGCCGCGGCCGTCGAGCCCGAGACGGCGAAGTTCGAGGCGGAGTCCATGGCCCGGATCGGCCTCATCCCCGAGATCGTCAGCCGCTACAGGAGCCCCTATTTCACCCACATCTTCAGCGGCGGCTACTCGGCCGGCTACTACAGCTACATCTGGGCCGAGGTCCTGGATGCGGACGCCTTCCAGGCCTTCAAGGAGACGTCCCTCTTCGACCGGGCCACGGCCGAGTCCTTCCGGAAGAACATCCTGGAGCGCGGCGGCACCGAGGACCCCATGGTCCTCTACACCCGCTTCCGCGGCCGGGAGCCGAAGATCGAGGCCCTGCTCAAGAAGAGGGGATTGGACTAGGCCCGCGGGCCGTGGTATAAATCGCCCATGAACGGCAACGTCTACGACGAGCTGAAAGAACGCGGTTTCGTCGCCCAGGTCTCGGACGAGGCGGCCGTCCGCCGGATGCTCGGCGGGAACGCGGTCACGTTCTACGTCGGGTTCGACAGCACGGCCTTCAGCCTCCACGCCGGCAGCCTCGTCCCGATCATGGCCATGGTCCACCTCCGGCGGGCCGGCCACCGGGCCATCGCCGTCGTCGGCAGCGGCACGACCATGGTCGGCGACCCCAGCGGCAAGACCGAGATGCGTCCGATACTCGAAGAATCGGTCATCCGGGCCCAGGGCCAGGCCATCCACATCCAGCTCTCCCGCTACCTCCGCTTCGACGGGACCAACGCCATCGCCGTGGACAACGCCGACTGGCTCCTGCCGCTTCCCTACATCGGCTTCCTCCGGGACATCGGGCGGCACTTCAGCGTCAACCGCATGCTGGCCGCCGAGGCCTACAAGCTCCGCCTGGAGAAGGGGCTGTCCTTCATCGAGTTCAACTACCAGCTCCTCCAGGCCTACGACTTCCTGACCCTCTACCGGAAATACAACTGCACCCTGCAGATGGGCGGGGACGACCAGTGGGGCAACATCCTGGCCGGCGTCGACCTCATCCGCCGGGTCGAAGGCGGCACGGCCGAGGCGCTGACCTTCCCCCTGCTGACCACCGCCTCGGGGGCCAAGATGGGCAAGACGGCCCAGGGCGCCGTGTGGCTCGACAAGGACAAGTTCAGTCCCTTCGAATTCTTCCAGTACTGGGTCAACTGCGACGACCGGGACGTCGGCCGCTTCCTCCGCATCTTCACCCTCCTGCCGCTCGACGAGATCGCGCGCCTCGAAGCCCTCAAGGACAGCAGGATCAACGAAGCGAAGAGGGTCCTGGCCTTCGAGGCGACCAAGATCACCCACGGCGAGCTCGAGGCGGAGAAGGCCCGGACGGCCGCGGCCGCGGCGTTCTCGAAGGTCGATCATGCGGGATCCGGAAGTTCGGGCGATAACGTCGCCCTGCTGCCCACGACGGCCGTGCCGCGCTCGCGCCTCGAGGAGGGCATCTCGCCGGCCGGCCTGTTCACCGAGGTCGGCCTGACGCCCTCCCGCAAGGAGGCCAAGAGGATGATCGAGCAGGGCGGGCTCTACGTCAACGACGAGCGCGTCGACTCCGTCGAGCGCCTCGTCTCGGTCAAAGACCTGGGCCCCGGCGGCGACATCATCCTCAAGGCCGGCAAGAAGAAGGTCCACCGCATCGTCCCCGCCTGAACGCCCCGCCGGCCCAGAATTCCTTTGCGTCGGCCCGGCCGATTGTGGTTAACTAAGGGGTCTTTCCGGAGAACCCAAGGAGAATGAGATGAAACAAGCACTCGCGATCATCCTGGCCGGGGCCCTGGTCGCCTCGGCCTGCGCCTCGAAAGCCGAAGAATTCGCCCTCAAGGAAGGCACCCCCGCCTTCGCGTTGGCCAAGGACCTGGCCGCGATCATCCCCGCCCTCGGCCCCGACAAGACGACCGTCATGGTCAAGGCCAAGGGCTTCACCATCACGTCCGCCGAGGTCATCCAGGCCATCCGGGACAACCTGGGCACGCGGACCGACGGGCTCAAGCAGGTCGACGCCGGTCAGCTGAAGCAGATCCTCGAGCAGGGCGCGAACACCCTGGCCGAGCGCAAGCTGCTCCTGGCCGCCGCGAAGGCGGCCAAGGCGGTCGTCCCGGACGGCGATCTCGAAAAGGCCCTCCAGTCCGAATACGGCCAGGCCGGCGGAGAGCAGACCTTCCTCGAGGAGATCAAGAAGGCCGACATCTCGATCGACCACGTCAAGACGAGCATCGGGGAAACGCTCCTCATCAACGCCTACCTCAAGGGCATCGTCGAAGGCGGGGCCAAGGTGGCCGAAGCGGACGTCCGCAAGGCCTACGACGAGGCGGCGCAGACCGACCAGACCGCGTCGGTCCGCCACATCCTCTTCATGACCCAGGGCAAGACCGACGCCGAGAAGGCCGAGATCCGCACCAAGGCCGAGGGCGTCCTGGCCAAGGCCCAGGCCGGTGAGGATTTCGTCGAGCTGGTCAAGCAGTATACCGAGGACCCCGGCTCCAAGGACAACGGCGGCCTCTACGAGAACTTCCCCCGCGGGCAGATGGTCAAGCCCTTCGAAGACGCCTCTTTCTCCCTGCCCGTCGGCGGGCTGAGCGGCCTCGTCGAAACGTCGTTCGGGTATCACATCATCAAGGTCGTCGAGCGCAAGAAGGAGTCCCGCACCTTCGAGGAGGCCCGGGCCGAGATCGAATCGCGGCTCCAGCAGGCCAAGCAGGGGACCCTGGTCCAGGACACCGTCCAGGCGCTCAAGGACAAGGCCAAGGTCGAGCTGATCAAGCTCTAGCCTCCCGGGCCGTCCGCCCGGGGATGAGAAAGCCGGTTTCCCGTCACCCCCCGAGAGGGGGGCCTCTGCCCGGTGAATTCCCCTCTTCGGGGGATTGCCGGGGGGGGACGCCGGCCTCATACTGGCATAAGGATGCGTGTCCCCGGACCCGCGTCCGGATTTTCGCGCATTCCGAGGAGGAATCATGAAGAGATTCACGACACTGCTCCTGATCGCGGCCTGCGCCGGGCTCCTGGCCCTGCCCCAGCCGGCCGACGCCGCCGTCCAGTTCGGGATCAAGGCCGGCGCCAACATGGCCAAGCCCACCGGCGCCGACGCCCAGGACCCGCTGGCGACCCTGAAGTCCAAAGTCGGCTTCACGGGCGGCATCTTCCTGGCCTTCAACTTCGGCCGCGTCGTCACCATCCAGTCCGAGGTCCTGTACACCATGAAGGGCGCCACCTACGAGGCCCTCGACGACACCTACACCGACAAGCTCTACGCCGACTACATCGAGATCCCCCTGCTCCTCAAGCTGAGGATCCCCACGCCGGTCGTCCAGCCCTTCGTCTTCGCCGGCCCGACCGTGGGCTTCAAGCTCAAGGAGAAGTGGGAGTCCAACGGCGAGGAGATCCCGCTCGGGGAGTCCATCCTGAAGAACAACGACTACGGCGCCATCTTCGGGGCCGGACTGAACGTGGGGCGGAATTTCATGGTCGACGTCCGCTACAGCCTGGGCCTGCAGAAGGTCATCTCCACGTTCGAGGGCGACGTCGAACCGGACTTCAAGAACGGCGTCTGGTCGGCCAGCATCGGCATCGCGTTCTGAGCCGGCCGCTCACCCCGTGACATCGAGGGCGCCTCCGCCCTCAGCGGATGTACAGATAGACGTAGTGGGTCCCGCCTTCCTCGTCCTCGACCGTCTCGACCCGGACCTGCTTCGCCTCCCAGCCCGGCATGGCGTAGTTGTGGCAGACGACCCGGCTTTTCGGCCGGAGCTGGGCCTCGAGGATGGGGCGCATGAGGGCGTTCGATTCCGGGAGCAGGTAGAGGCTGACGACCGTCGCCTCGGTGATGTCGGCCTTGGTGGCGTCCATGCCGAGGAAACGGACCTTGTCCGCGACCCCGGCGGCCGCGGCGTTGCGCTCCGATTCCTCGATCATGGCCTTGTCGATGTCGATGCCGACGCCCCGGGCCCCGTAGCGGCGGGCCGCCGTGATGACGATGCGGCCGTCCCCGCAGCCGATGTCGTACAGGATGTCGCGGCCGGTCACGGCGGCGAGCTCGAGCATCCGGTCCACGACCGGCGCGGGCGTCGGGACCCAGGGGGCGAGATCGACGGCGTCGTCCCGGCCGTGGGAGCCGAGGAAGAGGTCGATCGTCTCGCCTTCGTCGTAGCGGAAGGAATACGGGCTGCCCGGATCGAGCGAATAGACGGCGTCCTTCTCGCCCGTTGCGAACTCGACCTCGAGCGCCTCGGACGTCCGGAAGCGGTCGATGGCGCCGGCCGCGAGCTCGCGGGTCTCGATCGCCGCGGGATTCGCGATCGGATAGATCCGATAGGTGACGGTGCGGCCCGTGACGTTGCGGACGGTCGTCTCCTTGAGATCGAGGTCCGCGGCCGTCGCGATCGCCAGAGGGGGAGGAGGCTCGGATCCGGGGCGGGAGCAGGCGGACGCGACGAACGCGGCGAGGACGGCGGCGAGGACGGCCGCGCGGGCGAGATGGGTTCTGCGCGTCATGAGGCACCTCCGGATGGGAATCATTCTAGCAGAATCGATCCGCGCGGCGAAGCGTTGACTCCCGCTCCCGTTTCCCGTAGAGTCTCTCCCATGCGCGCTCTCAGCCTCGGACTCCTCCTCATCGGCCTCGCCGTATCCGCCGGGGCCGCACCGGCTGTTCCGCCCGACGGGGAGTTCTTCCGGCCGCTCCGTTTGGCCCAACCGCCCGCGATCGACGGCCGCCTCGACGAGCCGGCTTGGCGCGACGCCCCCTCGGTCGAGCTGGCCAAGACCTTCATCCCCGATTTCGGCCGGGAGCCGAGCGAGCGGACCGTGGCCTTCATGGCCTACGACGCCGAGAACCTCTACTTCGCCTTCAAGTGCTACGACCGGGAGCCGGACAAGATCAAGGCCTCCGTGGCCGACCGCGACACCATCCGCTCCGACGACTTCATCTGCATCAACCTCGACAGCTTCAACGACCGGCAGTCCCTCTACGCCTTCTACGTCAACCCGCTCGGCATCCAGACCGACAGCCGCTTCGCCAGCAACACCGAGGACTTCAGCGTCGATTTCGTCTGGTCGAGCGCCGGCCGGCTCGATCCCGACGGCTATACGGTCGAGCTGGCCGTGCCCTTCAAGAGCATCCGCTATGCCGGGAAGGCGCGGGTCGAGATGTCCATCTTCTTCGAGCGCCGCATCGCCCGCCGCTCGGAGCACAGCTCCTACCCGGCCCTCGATCCGGCCCGGGGCTACTTCTTCCTGACCCAGATGATGCCGCTCGAGCTGGCGGACATCCGGAGGTACACCCTGCTCGAGGTCCTGCCGGCCTACACCTATCGGGACGGGGCCGAACGGGTCGAAGGGGAGCTCGTCGGCGGGCGCGGGGCCCACGACGGCCATCTGACCGCGAAGGTCGGCCTCACCTCCCAGCTCATCCTGGATGGGACCGTCAATCCCGACTTCAGCCAGGTCGAGGCCGACGCCGGGCAGGTCGACATCAACCTGCGTTACGATCTCTACTTTCCGGAGAAGCGGCCGTTCTTCCTGGAGGGCAGCGAGATGTTCAACCTGGCGGCGTCGGGCACCGGCCCGCTCGCGGCCGCGGTCCACACCCGGACGATCATCGATCCGCTCGTCGGCTTCAAGCTGTCCGGGAAGATCGGGAAGAAGGACACGGTGGCCTCCATCCTGGCCCTCGACGAGTCGCCCCGGGGCGATCCCCTCTACGAGCCCGGGGACGACCGTTCGGCGGGCTTCGCCGTCTTCCGCTACAAGCGGGCGGTCGGCAGCGACGGCTACCTCGGCGCGCTCTACACGGGCCGCGAGTACGGCGGCGGGGCCAATCAGGTCGCCGGTGCCGACGGTCAGCTGCGGCTGACGAAATCGAGCCAGCTGGCCTTCCACGCCCTCGGCTCGTGGACGCGGGCCGGCGGGGAGACGGGCCCGGACGCCGGGCTCGCCCTGGGCGCAGGCTACCTCTACGACACCCGCGATCTCGGCATAACTATCTCATTCTACGATATATCCACGGACTTCCAAACCGACGCCGGCTACCTGACGCGGCAGGGCGTGGCCGGTCTGGCCGCCTCCGTCTACGCCGCGCTTTTATCCCAAGAGCGGCTTGTTGAGAAAGATCACACCGAACATCTCCGTGGCCGCGGTCAAGGACCTGCCGAGCGGTCTCTACGAAACGGACGACGCGCTCGGCGTGACGCTCCTGCTGGCCGGGAACACGACCGTCCAGCTCCTCGGACGCTATTCGACGGAGGTCTTCCTCGGCCGGCGCTTCGACACGGGCGGCGGGCTGATCCAGGTGCTGAGCTACGTCACGAAAAAGCTCTATCTCCGGGGCCTCTACTTCCGCGGCGATTCCATCCGTTACCTCGCCGACCCCTACCAGGGCTACGGCAGCCGCGCGACCGCCGGACTGACCTACAAGCCCTCGGAGAAGCTCGATCTGACCGCCAGCCTGACCTACGCCGACTTCTTCCGGAAGGAGACGGGCGAAAAGGAATACGACTACGCCATCGGACGGGGCCGCCTGACCTATCAGGCGAACAAGTTCCTCTTCTTCCGCGGCGTCGTCGAGTACAACTCCTTCCGCCGGCAGATGCTGACCGACCTCCTGGCCTCGTTCACCTACATTCCCGGGACCGTCATCCAGCTCGGTTACGGCTCGATCTTCGACCGGACCGAGTGGGTCGACGGGGAATACCGGGACTCCGGCCGCTTCCTCGGGATGAAGCACGGCCTCTTCTTCAAGGCCTCCTACCTCTGGCGGCTCTGAGCCCGCCGGACCGGCTCCGGGCCCGCGGTCTTGAAAAAAAACCGCCTTGAATGGATAATAGATACGGTTCTATCATTCGCAGGAGGCAATCATGAATCATCGGTTATCCGCGAAGTTCGCGGCCGGCGCCGCGATACTTCTCATTTCGAGCGGCCTGGCCCTGGCCCAGGCGGGCCGCGGCGTCGCCCGCATGGGCGGCTCGGTCGTCGACAAGGACGGCAAGCCCGTCGCCGGGGCCAAGATCACGGCGGTCTTCGACCAGCCGGGCGGCAGCACCTTCGAGGCGACGACCGACAAGAAGGGCGAATGGGGCATCATGGGCGTCGGGACCGGGAGCTGGATCATCACGGCCAGCGCCCCCGGCTTCCTGCCGGTCTCCACGGGCGCGCAGATCTCCCAGCTCAGCAAGAACCCCAAGATCGTCCTCAAGCTGGAGAAGCAGGCCGCCGGCTCGGGCATCGTCCAGGACGAGGCGACCTTCCAGACCCTCGAGGAGGGCAACGCCTTCTTCAAGGACGGCAAGTACGACACGGCCCTGATGATGTACGAGGAATTCCTGACCAAGAACCCCGGCGCCTACCAGGTCCTCCTGAACATCGGCGACTGCTACCGCGAGAAGGGCGAGTACGAGACGGCCATCCAGAAGTACAACCTGCTCATCGAACAGGCCGCCGCCGACACGGCCATGGGCAAGACCATCGGCGCCAAGGGCCTGGCGGCCATCGGGCTGTGCTACCTGAAGCAGGACAAGCTGGCCGAGTCCCAGGACTACTTCAAGAAGTCGATCGAGATGGCCCCCCAGGACGAGAACCTGCCCTACAACGTCGCCGAGATCTACTTCTCCAACCAGCAGATCGACGACGCCATCCGCTACTTCGAGATGGCCATCCAGATCAAGCCGGATTGGGCCGATCCCTACCTCCGCGTGGCCTTCGCCTACCTCAACAAGGGCGACAACGTCAAGGCGGCCGAGAACCTCGAGAAGTTCATCAAGCTCGAGCCCGAGACGGAGCGGACCGCCCAGGCCAAGGCCATCCTCGACGCCATCAAGAAGTAATCCCCCCGAACGTCATTCCCCGCCGGCCCCCCGGGTTTTCCCAGAAGGACCGTCTTCGCCGGCCTGCTCGGGGGAAGTTTTCCCTGTTTTCGCAAAAAAAAAGCCCGCCCCGGCTTGCGCCGGGGCGGGCGAGCTTCTGCGTGTGCTGCTGCTACTGCTTAGAAGGAGAACCGGGCGCCGAGGCGGGCGGTCCAGGTTCCGTAGCGGGAGGTGAAGTTGTTGAAGTTGGTGTTCTTCCAGTAGGGGTCGCCGGGGGAGTTGAGAGCCGATTCCCAGTCGAAGTCGCCGGCCAGGAACTCCCAGTCCTCGATACCCATCGTGGACCGGTTGGGGGCGATCGTCTTGGCCTGCCAGGTCTTGGTGTTGGTGAAGTTGTTGACCTGGAGGTTCAGCGCGACGTTGTACTTGCCGGCGATCTTGAGGGCGTACTCGACGAAGATGTCGCCCCAGACCGTGAAGGGCAGCCGGCCGAGGTCGCCGTAGCCGTTGGGATAGATGTAGCTATTGCGGACGCTCAGCTGGGTGCTGACGGGCAGGCCGCTGCGGCCGTAGCCGACCACGCCGACCGTGAGGCCGAACGGGAAGGCATAGGAGCCGTAGGCCTTGAAGTAGTGGGTCCGGTCCTGGGGGAGCGGTCCGTCGAGGAGCTGGCCGTCGAGCCGGTACATCATGAACCACATGTCGAAGAAGCGCTCGACGTTCGGGGAATTGCGCCCGTTCTCGTCGGAGGAGGACAGGCCGCTGTAGTTGCCCTTGACGCTGCTCAGGGTGTAGTTGATGCCGCCCTGCCAGTTGTGGCTGAACCGCTTTTCGAGGGACAGGTTCATGCCGTAATACTCTCTCTTGGCACTGGGCTGGGCCCAATAAGCATCGGAACCCTGGTCGTCAGCGGTTCCTTCGATGCCGTCGGGGCCGGCGTTGCTGAGCATCTCGTCGAATCTGTCCTGGATCCAGGCGCTGCCGGGATTGCCGTTGAAGTACTGTTCGCCGCCGAGGCCTTCGACGCCGATGTCTTCGATCGTGTTGATGAGGTGCTTGTTGACGAGGCGGACGGACAGGGACAGGTCCTCGGTGAGCTTCTTCTCGGCGCCGAGGGAGATCTCGCGCTGGGACACGGGCTTCATGTCGGGCTGGGTGGTGTCGAACGAGGGAACGCGGTAGTTGATCGAGCCCATGTACTCGCCGCCGGCGGCCTGGTCGGCCTTGGCCGCGTCGCTGGTGTCACCGGCGATGTACTCGTCGCCGATCTCCCAGAAGTTGGGGTTGTCGAGCTTGTAGTAGTCGCTGATCCACTTGAAGCCGCCGTAGGAGCCTTCGGCCAGGTAGAGCTTCATGACGTCGTAGTAGATGCCGAAGCTGCCGAAGACCTTGAGGGTGGAATCCCCGAAGACGTCGTAGACGACGCCCAGCCGGGGGGCGAGCTTGTCGTCGAATCCGAAATTGATGGGCTTGCCGGGGAAATCGGGGTTGAAGGACGGGATGTACTCGGATTCCGTCCGGACGCCGGCGTTAAGGGTGAGCCGCCCGCCGATCGTCCAGGAATCCTGGAGATAGAGGGCGTAGCTGTTGCGGGCGATGTCCCACTGGTAGCCGTAGGGGGAGGTCCAGGAGCCGCGGATGTAGTAGTAGCCGTATTCGCCGCGGAACGTGGGAGTGCCGTAGGCCGACAGGGCCGAGCAGGACTGATCCCAGTACAGGTTGACCATCGGGTAGGCCGCCGAGTTGGCGTAGTCTTCCTGGTCCCGGATGAGCTGGGCGCCGGCCTTCCAGGCGTGTTCGCCGCCCAGGCTGACGTAGTAGGACAGGTCGAGGTTGGCGGAGAGCTTTTCCAGCTTCTGGCGCTGGAGGACCGTCCGGCTGCCGGAGTAGTTGACGGCGCCGGCGTAGTAGAGCAGATCGTCGTCGATGATGCCTTCGTACACGTAGCTGCTGGTGTTGTTGTAGATCGTGCGGAAGTCGTTGCCGATCTGCTGGTTGGTCGTGTTCGACATGGCGTAGCCGGCGCGGGCGCTGACGAGGAAGTTGTTGCTGGCGCTGTAGTCGAACATGAGGGCCGCGCTCAGGTTGGGATAGTCGTAGCCGGCCTGCTTCCAGGCATCGAGACCCCAGCCGCCGTAGGTCTTGCTGCTGGTGCCGCTGATGCTCGGGATCTCGCCGCGGTAGTTGGACCAGTTGTTGACGAACGAAGCCGACATGCGCATGCCCTTGAACGGGGCCGCGGTCAGCTTCATCTGGCCGTTCCAGGTGAAGTTCTTCTGGTAGAAGTTGTAGCGGGGGGCCGTGTCGTAGGTGCCGTCGACCAGGAACCACCGGTCGGCGATGGTCCGGGAATACTGGGGGTTGAAGGAGCCGAAGAACCACAGGCGGTCCTTGAGGATGTAGCCGCCCAGGTTGAAGACGCCCTCGAACCGCTTGTAGTCGTCGCGGTTCTTGCCGCCGGACCAGTACAGGTCGTCGTCGTTGACGTACTCGCCCAGGTCGTCGTCGTAGGGGCTCCAGCGGAAGTACTCGCGGGACTTGCCCTGCATCAGGATGTCGTTGTCGTTGTAGTAGGCCATGATGTCGCCGTGGAACGCATTGCCGCCGGAGCGGGTGATGACGTTGACGACGCCGCCCATCGAGCCGCCGAATTCGGCGCTGTAGCCCGACGCGGTGACCTTGACCTCTTCGACCATCTCCATGACGGCGCTCTGGTTGCGGGTGCCGATGTGGCCGCCCGTGATGTCGGTGCCGTCCATGTACCACATGTTCTCGGTGCCCGTCGCGCCGTCGACCGAGAGGCCGCCGGTGTTGGACTCATTCTGGACGCCGGGAACCGTGCTCAGCAGGCCGTCGAAGTTCCGGGTGCGGGGCAGGGCCATGAACACTTCCTTGGTCATGGTCTGGCCCTTGACCGTGCTCTTGACGTCGATCAGCGGGCTCTGCCCGATGACCGTGACCTGCTCTTCGATGGCCGCCTGGTCCAGGGTCACGTTCAGGCTGACCGTGGTGGACATCTGGACGATGATGTTCTGGCGGATGAGGGTCTTGAATCCCTGCAGGGAGAAGATGACCTCATACGTGCCGGAAGGCAGGGAGAACAGGCGGTAGACGCCGTCCCCGTCCGTCACGGCGGTCGCCTTGCCGACCATCTTCGGGCTCGTCGCTTCGACCGAGACGCCGGGCAGCGGGGCGCCCGTGCTGTCCAGGACCTTGCCCTCCATCTTGGAGGTCGAGACCTGTTGGCCGAAAGCGGTCCCGGCGATGAACAGCGCGAGGATCGCAATCACGAATTTCTTACTCATAAAATAATTCCTCCTAGAAATTGAAAACCTAAACCCAGAGCGGCGAAATCGCCGCCCTCCCATAGCTCATGCGGAAACGTCCTTCCTGTCTCACCTCCTCGTTTGGAAAAAATATTATGGTTTTTCATGTCGATCAAGCCTCTTTAATTAGCAATTATCATGCCAATGTGCGGTCACTTTAAATGTGTTTATTATGTGTGAGTTATGGTCGGAGCATGGACCGGGGAATCTTCGGCATTTTGGACTAATCCAAAATATTGGATTCAGGCTGATTTTTTGGCATTTTCCGGGGCCGGCCGGCAGGGCCCGGGTCTTGCGCGGGAGAAGGCCTTGCCGAGGCCTCGCGCCGGGGCCGTTGAGGGAGTTTCAGTCCCCGGCGATCGTCACCGTCGTCCGGGTCCCGGCCATGGTCTTGGAGACCCGGTCCTCGGCGTTGATGTAGAGGTGGTAGGTGCCGGGCGCGAGCCCGGCGAGCGGGAGCTCCAAGAGCATGGAGGACGCCACCGGATGGGCGCTCTTTTCGACGAGGATCGGGATCGCCGGAAAGGCCCGGCCGTTCGCGGCGTCGATGAACCGCGCGGACAGCGCGAGGTCCGTCTCGGCGGCGCCTGGAACCGAGTAGGGGACGACCACCAGGAGCCGCGGGGCGAGCCTGGAGAATTCGCCGGCCGCCGGAGAGAATCCGGTCCGGTCGTAGGCGTAGATCTCGTCCCACGGCAGCGGACTGGTTTTCTTCCCTGCCGCGGCTTCGACCCGGGCGGTCCCGGTCTCCTCGGCGAGAAGGAGCGGCGTCCAGAGCCGCAGGCCCTGGGCCGCGGGCGGCCCGGACGGCGGCCTTCGTCGAGCCCACGGCGCTCAGGCCCGTGTCCATGTCCCTGACGACGACGCGGCAGGTGTAATCGCCCGGCCCGAGCCCGGCCGAAGCCCCGAAGACGACGGCCCGGCCCCGGCCGCTGCGCGCGTCGGCTTCGCCGCGGCGGATGTCCCGGATGTCGCCCTTGTCGTCGAACACGATGGCCACGTACTCGATCTTCTCCCCCGTGAACCGGGCCGTGACCTCGCCCGGGACCCGGGCCAGGACCCTGAGTCCCGGGCTGTCCGCCGTCCCGGAGACGAGCGCGGTCACCGGCAGGCCGAGCGGCAGGCGCGAGACGGCCCGCTCGTTGAGGGCCAGGTCGAAGAGGTGGAGGTCCTTTTCGAGCTTGGTGTACGCTGCGAAGGGTTTCGGATCGTAGAAGCCCGAGGGGGCCATGACCCGGGCCCCCTTCCGCTTGACCTCGACCTTGACGCGGTGGAACTTGCCGTCCTCCGCCGAGGCCGGATAGTAGCCGAGGACGTAGAAAGCGCCGGTGAGGTCCCCGACGGCGGCCAGGTTCTTTTCATAAGAGCCGATGTTGGAATAGTATTTTCCGCCCGTCCTTTTCGAAAGCGCCCGGAGCGTGTCGATGCCGGTGACCTTGTCGTCGGCGAACGGATTGGTGGTGTCGGTGCCGAGCAGCCCCGATTTGAAGCCGGTCGACGTCGTGGAGCCCGCACCGACCATTTTATCGGCCCCGAAGAGAGAGGTGTCCTTGGCCGCCTCCCGCGTGTCCAAAGCGAAGAAAGGGCAGTCGGAAGCGCTGAATTCCTTGAGCAGGTCCTCCCAGAGGGGCTGAAGGGTCCGGTCGCCCATGTCGTAGGAGAATTGGCTCGGTTGGGACTCATTGCCTCGGCCCATCCCGGTTCCCTGGGCGATCGCGGGATTGCCTTGAACGAGAGTGGTCGGGATCCCCGTCGAGAAAAGAAGGAAGCTCTTGCTCCCGGGGACCAGCCGCATGGCCTTGGCCAGAGCGACTCAGAGTGGACAGGTAGTCCTGGGCCTGGTACTTCGATTGCCGCCGGCCGGCCTCGGTCCTCAGGACTCTCGCCTTTGAGGAAGGGATCCTGAGTGTCGGAAGAGGTATATCCCCGCAGGTCCCAGTACTCCCGCTCGATCTCTTCCGCCCGCCCGGAGATCTCCTTGGCGCTGATCCCGGCCACGGCCTGGCGCGCTTTGGCCAGATCGTTGGTGAGGAACTCGTGGACCTTGAGGCCCTTCGCCGCCGAATAGGACAGCACGGCCACTTCGTCGCCGGGAGCGGCCTCGGTGTCGATGAAGTGTTGGGCCGCCTTGACCGCGGCCATGGCGCCGATCGGGCTGTTGAAGGCGAAGTCGAAGAAAATGAAGTATTTGCGTGGGAGAAGGCCCTTGACTTCGGGCTCGATCGCGACTCTCGCCTCCGGACTTTCTGCGACGGCGGGCGAGCCCGAGACGTGCCGCTCGAACTCGGTCACAGCCACCGGCACTCCGTCGTCGTAGACGACGAAATCCTCTTTATTCAGGTCCAGGTATCGCATTCCCCGATTTGTCGCTGACGTAGACCTGGACAAGCCTCACCGTGACGGAGACTTCGTGCTGGATGGGCTTGCCGGCGTCCTGGCCTCGCGAGGGAGCGGCCGGCCCCGTCGAGCCCCAGACGGCCGCGCCGAAGATGACAGCCGCCGCGAAAAAATACGATATGACGCGACGCATCAAACTAACTTTTCCCTTCCCTTCCCTTCCCTTCCCCTGTGAGTTCCGGTCACATGTTGCCCCCCTGTTCAGTCCCCGGCGATCGTCACCGTCGTCCGGGTCCCGGCCATGGTCTTGGAGACCCGGTCCTCGGCGTTGATGTAGAGGTGGTAGGTGCCGGGCGCGAGCCCGGCGAGCGGCAGGTCGATGGTCAGCGTTTCCGTCGCCGCGTGCGCGGACCTGCCGACGAGGGCCGTGCCCACGGGCACGGCCTGTCCGCTGGCCGCGTCGATGAGCCGGGCGGTCAGCACGACCTCGGGCTCGGCCGTGCCCGGCACGGCGTAGGGCACGAGGACCTCGAGCCGCTGCGTCAGCCTCGGGACCGTCCCGGCCACGGGCGCAAGGAAGCTCCGGTCGAAATCGTAGGCCTCCCGCCAGGCGAGGACGGCCCGGCCCTTGGGCGCGCCGGCTTCGAGGAATGTCCCCCCGGCCGCCGCGTCGAGAAGAAGGGGAGTCCCCAGCCTCAAACCCGTCGCCGACTGCGGTTCCCGCACCGAGGCCCGGACCGAGCTCACCGCGCTCGAGCCCGTGTCCATGTCCCGGACGACCAGCCGGCACGTGTAGTCGCCCGGTTCGAGGACGACGCCCGTGAGGAAGGTCAGGGCCCGGCCGCGGCGCGTCCGCGGATCGATCTCGACCCGGCGGACGTCGCGGACGTCGTTCTTCGTGTCGAAGACGAGCGAAACGAACTCGACCTTCGCCCCGGCGAACCGGCCCGTGACCTCGGCCGGGAGACCGGCCACGACCTCGAGGCCCAGCCCATCCCCCGACGGGAAAGCCAGCGCGGCCATCGGGAACGTGACCGGCAGCCGCGAGAGGGACCGCTCGTTGAGCGCCAGGTCGTAGAGGTGGAGCTCCTTCTCCATCCTGGACATCTCGGCGAACGGCTTGGGATCGAAATAGCCGGACTGGGCCCGGACCTCGCAGTCCGGCCGCGTGACCGTCACTTTGACCTCGTGGAAGCCGCCGTCCTCGCGCTCGTTCGACGAATAGCCGAGCACGTAGTAGGTGCCGGTCAGCGTCCGGACCTGTTCGAGGTTCTTCTCGTACATGTTGATGTTGGCGTAGTACCGGCCGCCGGTGATGTCGGTGAGCCGCTTCAGCGAGTTGAGACCCGTCGTCTTCTCGTCCTGGAAGACGTTCGTGGAGTCCTGGAACACGCCCTGTTCGTCGCCAGCCGCGCCTGCCCGACTCGAAGGTCGCGGAGTCGTAAGCGAAAAGGTCCGTGTCCTTGGCCGAGGCCCGCGTGTCGAAGGCGTAGAAGGCGCATCCGGAGGAGCCGAACTCGCGGAACATGTCCTCGTTCTGGGTCCGGAGGACGCGGTCGCCGGGGTCGAAGGAGGCCCGGTCCCGGCCCGAGGACGGATTGCCGGACTGGCCGCCGTAGACGAGCGAGGCGGGCACGCCGGTCGAGAAGAAGAGGAAGTGCTTCTGTCCCGGGACCAGGCGGAGGGACTTGGCCAGATCGGTCAGCCGCAGGATGAAGTTCTGGGCCTGGCGCTTGGCCTCCTGCCGCGAGTTCCTGAGCGGGTCGACGACCGGCCGCCCCGCGTTCGCGGCGACCATGTCCGCGTTCGTCGCCCCGGCCCCGGGCAACGGCTCCTGGGCCATGGTCCAGTACTGGAGCTCGAGGTCCGCGGCCCGGCCGGCGATGTCCTTGCTGCCGATGGCCTCGACCACTTCGCGGATCTTGGCCAGGTCGCGGGTCAGGTACTCGTGGACCCGAACGCCCTTCAGCATCGTGTAGGTGAGAACGCCGATCTCGTCGCCCGGGGATACTTTCGTGTCCAGGAAGTGCAGGGCGGCCGTCTTGGCCTTGACCAGGCCGCGGGCGTTGTTGAAGGCGCAATCGAAGAAAAGGAAGAACTTGCGGGTTGCGGCCGGGTCCGTTCTCCGGTCGGGGGAGCCGGGCCGCTGCGGGGCCGGTGCCTCCTCGCCCGGAAGCCCTTCCCCGGCCGGGACATCCGCGAGCGCGTGTCTCTCGAACTCCGTCAGGACGACCGGTTGCCCGTTGTCCGTGGCCGCGAAATCGCCCAGGGCCAGATCGTCGACCGGCCGGCCCTTCTTGTCCGTGACGTAGACCTGGATGAGCTTGAGAACGACGGAGACTTCGTGCTGGGGCTTTTTGGTCAGGGCTTGCTGCGTGTCCGCCGGTCCGGATTGTGGAGCCGACGGGGAGGCGAGGGCCGTCGGCCCGAAGAGGCCGGCAGCGAGAAGGAAGGCGGCCGCGCCGAGAGCGGCCTTTTCTTGGAAAGAGCGGCGATGCGACATCGGTCCTCCCGGACGGAATCTATTCCCTCACCCTTTCCGCAGTCATTGTCCGCCCCGCGTCCGGGTTTGTCAAGCCGCCGTCGCCGCTGCCCGGGCGCGCGTGTTGACGGCCCCGGGCCCGTGCCCTATACTGAACGTGGAACGCTTTTCACGGGGAGGCCGATCGTGCAAATCCCACAAGATCCTTCGGACATCCTGCGCCCTGGGCGCGATCCTGATCTCCGTCCTGGCCTTCGCCGGCCGCGCCTCCGCCGCCATCCCGAAGAAGGACGCCTGGTACAGCCAGCACTACGTCATCATGCAGGATTTCGAGAAGAAGGCCTACCGCAAGCTCAGCGAGGAAGGGCGGAAGGCCTTCCAGGAGCTTTTCTGGGCCGTCCGGACGGCCGACGCCCGGGCCACCTTCGCCGAGCGGCTGGAATACGTCAAGAAGAACTTCTGGAAAGAGAACAACCAGCAGCCGTGGAACACCGATCGCTCCCGGATCTTCCTCCTCAACGGCAGCCCCGCCTCGATCGACGTCGATCAGAACGCCAGCTGGGGCACCCGTGTGATGCCCGGCGAGATGCGCCCGGCGACCGACCGGACCAACGAGGACGTCGCCGCCAACCGGGCCGAGGTCTGGGTCTATCCTTTCGATAAATACTTCGTCCAGTACACCTTCGTCTTCGTCCAGCCCTACCAGTGGAAGATCATCCAGGGGTCGGGGAACCGCTATCTCGCCGGGCTCGAGGCCCACAGCCGCGAGGTCACGTCTACGGCGTCGCCGAGCTCGAACAGTACAAGCAGGACCTGGCCGGCCTCGGCAAGAAGAAATAGCCGTCCCGGGATCCCGCGGAGAGACCGGCCACGCGCGCGCTCATCGTCTTCACGGCTTCGCTCGGCGCCTTCCTTCTCTATCTCCTCCGCGAACGCGTCCGCCTCGAACGGGCCCGGCGCCGCGTGCCGCGGCGGATCGCCGTCACCGGGACCAGGGGCAAATCCGGCGTCACCCGGCTCGTCGCCGCCGGACTGAGGGCGTCGGGCGCCCGGGTCCTGGCCAAAACGACCGGCTCGAAGCCCGTGCTCATCCTCCCGGACGGCTCCGAGCGGGTGATCGCGCGGGCGGGCGGGGCCTCGATCCGCGAGCAGGTCCGCCTCGTCGCCCTGGCCGCGGAGCTCGGCGCCGACACCCTGGTCGCCGAGATGATGAGCATCGGCCCGGAGTGCCTGCGCGCCGAATCCCGCCGCATTCTCCGGCCCGGGACGCTTGTCGTGACCAACGTCCGGCTCGACCACCTCGACGACATGGGCCGGGACAGGGCCGCGATCGCGCGGACCCTGGCCTCGGCCGTCCCGGACGGGGCCGACGTGTTCGTCCCGGAGGAGGAGGTCCACGAGGCGTTCGCGGATGCGGCCCGGAGCGCCGGGGCGAGGCTCCATCGAGTCGGGCGCGAAGAGTCGGGAGAGGGAATGGGCGAGGGAATCCCCGGGCGGTCGCCGCTCGGGGAATTCGAGCCCAATATCCGCCTGGCCCGGGCCGTCCTCGGCGCCCTGGGTGTCGACCGGACGGCTGCGGATAGAGGCATGGCCGGCGCGGCCCCGGACGCCGGAAGCCTGCGGATCCGGCGCGGCCTCTTCGGCCGTCCGCCGCGCCCGGCGACCTGCGTCAGCCTCTTCGCCGCCAACGAGCCGGAGTCGTCGGCCGCCGCCCTGGCCGAAGTCCTCGGCCGCCTGCCCCGGGCCGGCCGGCCGCTCGTCGGGCTTCTCGCGTTGAGGGAGGACCGGGGCGACCGGACGCTCCAATGGGTGCGCGCCGCGGGCGACGGCTTCTTCCGGGAATTCGCGGCCGTCGTCCTCGTCGGGCCGCCGGCCCGGCCGGCCCTGCGGCGGCTCCGCCGCGCGAAGCCGCCGGGCGACGACCGTTTTTTCCGCGGCCGCCGGGGGCTCGCCCGAAGCCGTCATGGATCGCGTCATGGCCGCCGTCGCGGGCGAGCCTGTCGTCGTCGGGCTCGGCAATTTCGTCGGCCCGGGCGAATCGCTCGTCCGTCACTGGGAACGCGAGGGGACACCCCATGATCGTTGAAACGCTCGTCGTCGGACTCGTCATCGCCCTCGTCTGGGCCGAGCTCACCGACGTCTCGCCCGGCGGCATCGTCGTCGCCGGCTATTTCGCCCTTTACCTCGACCGGCCCCTGCGCGTCGCGGCGACCCTCGCCGTCGCCCTGCTGGCCTGGGCGGCCGTCAAGGCCCTGTCCCGCCATCTCGTCATCTTCGGCCGCCGGCGCTTCGTGCTGACGGTCCTCGTCGGCGCCGTCCTCTCGCAGGCCTGGCTTCTCGCCCTGCCGAAGCTCTTCGAGGCCCCGGTCGAGCTCCGCGTCATCGGCTGGATCGTGCCCGGCATCCTGGCCTCGAGCCTGGCCCGCCAGAAGCCCCTGCCGACCCTGGCCTCGCTCGCCGCGGTTTCGACCCTGACCTTCGCCGTGGTCAAGCTGGCGGCGCTGCTGTGAGGATCAGGAGAGCGAACGGTTCCCGCCGCGCCGTCTTCGCGGCCGCGGCCCTGAGCCTCGTCTACCTCGCCCTCCTCCGGGTCCTGCCGGGGCCCGCCCCCGCCGCGCGGGCGGAGATGATCGAGGCCTCGCGGCTGATGGCCCGGGCGACCGCGGCCCTCCGGGAGTGCCGGGCGGCCCGCGGGATCGTCCTCGACCGCGCGGCCGACCCCAACGGAACGGGCCTCATCGGCGTGGAGGGTTCGGAGATCACGACCTCCTCGGGACAGCTCGAGGCCAAGCGGACGACGACGAACCCGGACTTCGCGGCCCTGGTCGTGTCGCTCCTCCGCGAAGCGGGCGTCGGGAAAGGCGATGCCGTGGCCGTCGGCGCCTCGAGCTCCTTCCCGGCGCTCATCGTCGCCACGCTCTCCGCCGCCGCGGCGATGGAGGTCGAGCCTCTCGTCGTCTCCTCGCTCGGCGCGTCGCAGTGGGGCGCGAACGTTCCCGGCTTCATGGGACTCGACATGGAGGAATGCCTGCGCTCCGGTCCGTTCCCGGGCTTTGCGCCCGTCGCCCGCGCCGTCGGCGGCGAGGGGGACGTCGGGCGGGACATGGAACCGGCCGGCCGGGCCGCCCTGGAAGCGCGGCTCCGCGCCGGGGACGTCCCGTTCCTCGCGGAACCGGACCTCGCGCGGAACGTCGCCCGGCGGATGGCGATCTACAAGGAACGCGCCGGTGCGAGGCGGATCGCGGCGTTCGTCAACATCGGCGGCTCCACGGCCAATATCGGCACGAACGCCCGGGTGCTCGAGCTCCGGCCGGGGCTTGCGGAAGGCGTCTTCGTCCCGCCCCCGCCCGAGCGCGGCGTCCTCCAGGCCATGGCCGCCGCGGGCGTTCCGGTCATCCATCTGTTGAACGTCAAGGGCCTGTGCGAGCGCTACGGCCTGCCTTGGGACCCCCGGCCCCTGCCGGCCCCCGGCGGCAACGGCTCCCGTCTACCGCCGTGCCTCGTCCGGTTCGCTCCCCTTCGTCGCCCTCACCGTCGCCTACATCCTGGCGATCGTGGCCCTGCTGGGCTTCGCCCGCCCCAATTTTCTTTGATTGACACGGGCGGGGAATTCGCCCGATAATGGTCCTGTCCGGCAAACCCGGATCACCTGACTCGTCCCTATTTCGCATGGCGCGATAAAATTCCGAAGGAGAGGGAGGAGTCATGTCCAAGAAAACGCTCGCCGTCCTGAGCCTCGCGATCGCCGTGGTCTTCCTGCTGTCGTCGACCGCCTGCGTTTCCAAGAAACGTCTGGAGAGGGTCGAACAGGAGAACGCCCAGCAGATGGCCCAGGCCAACGCGCGCATCGACGATCTCACCAAGAAGAACGAAACCCTGGACAAGGGCCTGGCGGACACCCAGAGCGCCCTCTCCGGCGCTCAGAGCGAGAACAAGCAGCTCGCGTCGACCGCCGCTTCGCTCAAGGACCAGCTGGCGGCGCTCGAAGGCCAGAAGACCGAGCTCGACAAGGCCCTGGCCGCGGGCAAGGAGACCGAAGCTTCCTATCAGAAGAAGGTCCGGTCGCTCAACGGCGCCATCGGCAACCTGAAAACGAAGGTGGCCGAGATGGAGACCCTGATCACGGCCAAGGAAGCGGAGATCGCCGCGCTGCAGCAGACCGAGGCCTCGCTCAAGGCCGCGGCCGAGGAGCAGAGCAACAAGCTGGCCGCCCTGACCGCCGACAAGAATTCCCTGACGGCCCAGCTGGACAAGACCGTCGCCAGCAAGAAGTCGACGACCCTGATCCTGGGCATCCTGCTGGGATTGGCCGTCATCCTGGCCCTCGTCGGGTTCCTGCGGGGCCGGAAGACGGCGGCCTGACCGGGTTTCTCCGGTCCGCCGGCCGCCTACTCGTGGAATAGCTTCCCGGCCGGGGCCGTCCCGGGGTCCTTGAGGAAGGCCCCCGTCCCTTTGGCGACGACCTCGGTGTAGCGGGGGACGCCTGAGACGACGACGGCCCTGTCCGGCTTGTCGGCCGACCAATTCTCCAGGATCTGGAGGACGGTCGAGGTGTGCCGGCCGACCCGGATGTCGATGGGCCAGCCGGTCTCGTCGATCTTCTCGAAGAGCAGGCCCCTCTTTCCCGCCCGGACGACGAACTCGTCCTTGCCCGTGAGCAGAAGCGCCCGGTCCGTCCGCCCGCGCGTCGCGTCGAGGAAGGGCTCCGGGGCTTCGAGCAGGAGCGAGATGGCGTCGGTGGCGTCGCCGATCTCGCGGTGGGACAGCCCGTGCAGGGCCTTGGGCGAGTTCTCGACGCCGATCGCGAAGCCCTCGACGCTGCTGATGAACATCGAGGCCGCCGCGGCCAGGTCGGCGCCCTTCTCGTGGGCGACGATGGTGCTGATGACCGGATACTGGAGCTCGGCCTCGTGGAAGTCGATGGCGATGTCGACCTTCTCGCGGCGGATGAGCTCGACGATGGCGTAACAGGTCCGCTCGGTCAGCGTGCCGTTCGGCCGGCCCGGGAAGGCCCGGTTGAGGTTGCGGATGTCGACGTAGGCCAGCTCCTGGCGGGTCGGGTAGTGGAGGTAGACCTCGGGATCGGGCCACTGGTCGAGGGGGTTCGACCAGCGGTCGCCCATGCGGAACTTCTGGCCGCCCCAGGACGTGGGGATGGTGTAGTCGGGCGGATAGGCCCCGCCGAGCCGGGTCGCGGTCGAGCCGCTCCGGTTGGCCGTCAGGACGATGAAGAGGCGGCCCTGGGCGAGCTCGGCGTTCTCGGCGAAGATCCAGGAGGCGAGGCGCCCGGCCGGCTCCTCGGGGTGGGTGCCGCCGAGGAGGAGGACGGTCCCGCCCGGCTCCCGGCCTTCGAGGACGTAGACGTTGGCGTCGTTGATCGTGCCTTTCACCGGCTCGAAATAATCGCCGAGCGTGGCCACGCGCGCGACCCCCGGCCCGGCCACGACGGGCTCGGCCAGGTGCCGGCTGCGGTAGAAGCTCGACCCGGCCAGCACGGCCAGGACGACGCCGAGGCCCGCGACGACGGTCTTGCGGATCATTTCAGCCTCAGCAGGCGCAGGAGGAACGGGAGGAGCACGATGATCGTGAGCGCCTCCTCCTGCCAGTTCTTCCGCTTCAGGAAATTCCCGACCAGCAGGAAGGCGACGTAAGCGGTCAGCAGATAGTAGAACAGGGTCACGACGGTCGCCATGTCAAAACACCGTCAGGAACGACAGTTTCTTGCTGAAGACGACCATCAGCGTCCCGACGACGGCGATGAGGACCGCCGGCACGAGACAGTATCTCAGGAATTTCCCGTACGGCTCCTTCAGGCCCACGGTGGCCGTGGTCAGACGGCCGATGATGGCCGTCGGCGGAATGGCGTCGCCGAGCGGCCAGATGACGCTCATCCCGGCCAGGGCCACGACCGGGTCGAGGCCGATCGTGTTGAAGAGAAGGACGAGCGGCACGCCCAGCACGGGCGCCGCGCCCCACATCAGCACGGCCTCGGACACGGGCAGCGTCACGAAGAGCGTCAGGAAGACGACCGTCACGGGCAGGGTCACCGTGGTGATGGCGATGAGGCCGCGGACGCCGGTCAGGGCCATGATCTGGACGAGGATCCCGGCGCAGGTCAGCGTCCCGATGAGGGGCAGGAGCTGGCGGACGGTCTCCCGGGAGACCTTGAGGACGTCGAGGCGGACGGGCGACAGGGCCCACGCGGCCGCCGCGGCCGCGGCGAACATCAGCGGCAGGCCGAGCACGGGCACGTCGAAGGGGAAGGCCCGGCCGGCGACGACGAGGAGGAAGAAGACGACGAAGGGGACCGCCACGCGGAGCCAGCTCATCTTCGCCGGCGCCTCGGGCAGCTCGGCCATGGCCTTGGCCAGGTCGACCGGCTTCGCGCGGGCCCCCAGGATGAAGATCGTCAGGAGGGCGAGGAGGACGCACGGGACGAGGAGCGGCAGGAAGAACCCGACGTAGGGCATGTTGACGCCCGCGGCCGTCAGCATGGCCCAGAGGTTGACGGGCGGGGCGGCGGCGCTCAGCCCGGCGATGACGAAGATGATGGCCGCGATCTTGGGCCCGGGGATGTCCATGGTGCCCAGGATCGTGGCGGCCATGCCGCCCATGATGAGGACGGTCACGCTGCCGGCCCCGGTCAGCGCCCCGGGCACGAGGAGGAGCAGGGCCAGCAGGACGAAGAGCGGGGCCTTGTGCCGGTGGAAGCGGCGGACGATGGCCCGGACGGCGAACGCGGCCGCCCCCGATTCCTTGAGCAGGTTCATGAACAGCGTGGCCGTGACGAAGATGAGGACGATGTCGAAGTAGGTGAAGGCCCCCTCGACGATGTGCCGGGCCGGGATGCCGGTGCCCCCGGCGAGCGAGCCGGCCAGGGCGGCCGCGAAGAGCGACAGCTCGGTCGAGACCTTGAGGAGCTTGGCGACGATGAAGGCGGCGACCATGACGGCCAGGACCAGGGTGGCCGCTGTCGTCGCGCTCATGCGTTCGGGGCTCCTTTCGAAGGTGAAGCGATACTCTAGGACAAGCCCGCGGATTTTGCAAGGCCCCGCGCCGCCCTCAACGGGCCATGACGGTGATCCGGGCGATGCACGTGAACGTCTGGGCCGAGGTCATGTCGCGGCAGATGCCCCGCTCGAGCAGGAGCACGCCCCTCTCGTAGTCGTCCCAGCGGAATTTGTCGGCGTCGATGGTCCGGCCGGTGAGGGAGGCCAGCTCGGCCACGCCTTCCGCGACCGGCGGCAGCCCGAGGTATTCCAGGACGACGTTGACCGACCGGACGTCCTTGATGGTCATGTACTTGCCGCCGTCGGTCATGGCCAGGGAGAGCGGCGGCCCGGGATCGTCGAAGATGTAGGCCGTGGTCGAGGTCCCGGCGACGAAGCTCTCGCGCTTGTCGAAGGTGTAGGCCCGGGCCTTGACCGGGAAGAGCTCCTCCTTGACGGCCGTGAAGGACAGGGTCTCGAGCTTGGTCTGGTCGACGTAGTAGAGCCCCAGGCCCACGAGGGCCGCGACGATGAGGGCGCGGACGATCGTCTGCATGTCGTTCTTGACGATGATGACGACGATCCAGAGGATGCAGAGACCGAACAGGACGAGCAGGACCGTCTTGGCGGTTTCCGTGGCGATCATGGCCGGACCTCCTTCCCGTAGCGTGGCGGTATTGTAGCACAACGGCGCCCGGAGGGGGTATAATGCGTCCCTCATCGCGTTCCAGGAGGCCCTCATGAAGCGCATCCCGCACCTCGCCGTCCTCATCCTCGTCCTGGCCGGGCTCGTCCCCGCCGTCGTCCAGGACACCCCGCCCCGGCCGGCGCCGAGCTCTCCGGAGGTCCTGCGGGCCATCGTCAACGAGGCCTCCGGCGAGCGGGCCCTCCAGAACGAGATCCATCTCACCGGGGTCAACCGGAACCGCAAGGCCGACGAATACCGGAGCGGGTATTTCGAGTCCGCGTTCATCCTCGAAAAGCTCCGCGAATACGGGCTCGAGGACTCCTTCACCCTCGACCTCCCCGTCGAGGGCGGGACGACCTGGGACGCGGAATCGGCCGAGCTGTGGACCGTCGAACCGGAGCTCGCCAAGATCGCCGACCTCGACGACGTGCCGGCCTCGCTCTGCTCGGGCAGCGCGACGACGGACACGACGGCCGAGCTCGTCTACGTCGGGCCGGGCGACCGCGAGGAGTTCTACAAGGACAGGGACGTCGAGGGCAAGATCCTGCTGGTCAACGGAGCGCCCGAGAGGGCCCGGCGGCTGGGCGTGCAGAAATACGGCGCCGCGGGCCTCGTGGGCTGGGCCTCGAGCCATCCCGAGTTCGACCGGGACGAGGTCGGCTGGAACGGCCTGCGCCTCGGGCCGGGGGACCGGGCGACGTTCGGCTTCACGGTATCGCAACGGCAGGGCCAGGACCTCCGGGACGCCCTGGAGCGCGGCCGCAAGATCGTCGTCCGGGCCGTCGTCAAGACCCAGACCGTCGCGGACTACAAGGACCAGCTGACGGTCGCCCTGATCAAGGGGACCGAGCGTCCCGACGAGGAGCTCGTCTTCACCGCCCACCTCTACGAGGGCTGGGCCAAGCAGGGGGCCAACGACAACGCCTCCGGCTGCACGGCCATCCTGGAGACCGCCCGGGTGCTGCGGAAGCTCGTCGCCGAAGGCCGGATCCCGCCGCTCAAGCGGTCCGTCCGCTTCCTGTTCGTGCCCGAGATCTCGGGGACGGCGGCCTACCTCGGCCTCAACCCGGACATCCGGAAGAAGATCTTCGCCAACATCAACCTGGACATGGTCGGCGAGGGCCTGATCATGAACCGGAGCTTCAACCGCCTCAACCAGACCCCGTGGTCGCTGCCGACCTACCTCAACGACGTCATGGCCTCCTACTACGAGTGGATGGGCGATTCGCAGCGGGACGCCCAGGAGACGGGCTGGCGGTCGGGCGGCGTGCTGGCGCCGACCGGCTCGCGCGATCCCTTCTACTTCCTGGTCGAGCGCTACTCCGGCGGGAGCGATCACGACGTCTTCGTCGACGGCAGCGTCCGCATCCCGGCCGTCCTGATGATCGTCTGGCCCGACCAGTGGTACCACTCGAGCGGCGACACGCCCGACAAGTCCGACGCGACGCAGTTCAAGAGGATCGTGACCATCTCCGCGGCCGCCGCCGAGTTCCTGGCCAACGCCGGGCCGGACGAGGCCGTGCGGATGATGGCCGAGATCTCCGCCCGCCAGGGCGGCCGGCTCGGCGCCGACCGGGCCCGGGCCGAGCGGCTGGTGTCGGGATCCGACGCCGGGACCGTTTCAGCCGCTTACAGGGACGCCCGCGTCATCGTCGAACAGGGCTTCGTCCGGGAGAAGGAGACCCTGGCCTCGGTCCGCTTCTTCGTCGGCAAGGACGCCGCCGCCGAACGGATCCTGGCCGGCCGCCTGGCCGATCTCGACGCCGTCCGGGCCAGTCACCTCAGGACGATCGACGATCTCTACGCCGCGCGCTGCCGGAGCCTGGGCGTTCCGGCCGGCGAAGCCGGCGCCGACCAAGGACGAGATCCGGCTGGCCGGGCTCGTGCCCGTCCGGACGGAGAAGATGGGAGGCATGATGGCGATGTGGGGCCTGCGCGAGGAGTTCCGGAAGCTCGGCTACCAGGCGCCTCCGTCCATCCAGATGGCCGAGATGGAGCTCCGGAACTTCATCGACGGGAAGCGCTCGATCCTCGACATCCGCGACGCGGCCTCGGCCGAGTTCGAGCCGCTCGACCTCCTCGAGGTCGAGACATGGGTGGGCGTCCAGGAGAAGGTCGGCCTCGTCACCGTCAAGAAGAAATAGGCGGCTACTTCGCGAACAGCTTCTCCAGGGCGGGGATGAGATCCACCGTCTTTTCGAATTCGACGAGGGGGATCTTCTTGGCTTCGGAGATGACGGTGAAGCGGCCGTCGGAATTCCCGTCCTTCAGGACGAGGAGGATGGCCGAGTGGGGGGCCACGGCGTCGATCGACTGCTCGTCGGTCGTGTCGCCGGCCGCGGCGCCCTGGGAGCGCCGCTTCATGCCCTCGATGTGGGCGCCGATGACCTTGATCCCCTGCTTCTTGGCCTCGGCGATGAGGGCGGTCGCCCGGGCCAGCTCGTCGTCGATCTCGATGCCGGCCGCGCCCATGCCCTTGAGGCTCGCCCCCATGGTGATGATGAGCGACTTGTAGGGCGTGCCCGCCTTGGCCTTGGCCTGGAGGGTTTCCGGCGTCGCCAGCGGGTCGATCTCGTACGCCAGCTTGAGCCGCTGCAGGACGACCTTGATCGTCGTCGGTCCGATGCTCTGTCCGCAGGACGTGACCAGGACGGGGAGTTCGGCCTTGGCTTCCGGGGTCTGGCTCGTGAGCGTGACGGGGAGGAGGACGAGGACGGCGGCGGCGAGGACCGCGGCGGATCTATGAAGATGCGACATGGACGGCTCCTTTCTCCGGCCTTTCCGGCCGCGAGAACCCATGTTAGGCCAAAGGAGCGCCCCGGTCAACCTTCCGGACATCCCGGATCGGGAGCCGGACCGGTTTTTATGGTATATTCCCGGCCGGACATCATTCCTCGCTTGGAGGGACCGATGAAGATCAATTCCGCCCGCATCGCCTGCCTCGCCGGAGCGGCCGCGCTTCTGGCCGTTGGGTCGTGCCAGGGCTCCCGCGACCGGATGGAGGCCATCACGGTCGACGAGCTCGCGGCCCACATCCGCTACCTCTCGAGCGACCAGCTGGAAGGCCGGGCCGTGGGCACGCGGGGGATCGAGCTGGCCGCCCAATATCACGAGGACTATTTCCGCAGGATGGGCCTCCAGCCCGCGTTCGGGACGAGCTACCGCCAGACGTTCCCGCTGAAGGGCTCGCGGCCCGATCCGCAGGCGTCGCTCGAGATCGCGGGCCCGGGCGTCTCGCTCGCGCCGGCGCTCTGGGACGAGGTCGTCCTCCGGACCGAGCGGGAGGACTGCCCGCCCGAAGCGACGGGCGAGCTCGTCTACTGCGGCTACCTCGTCCAGGCGCCCGAACGGCAGTGGGACGACCTCAAGGGGATGGACGTCGCGGGCAAGGTCCTGCTCGTCGAGGTCAACGAGCCGGGCAACCGCCCGGGCGGCGTCTTCGACGGCGAGGACATGACCTACTACGGCCGCTGGCCCTACAAGTACGAGAAGGCGACCGAGCTCGGCGCCGCCGGCGTCCTCATCATCCACGACACCAAGGGCGCGGCCTACGGCTGGGACGTCCTTCGGGCGTCCTGGGCGAACGAGAGCTTCTTCGATCCCGACCGGAACCCCCGGCTCCTCTTCGAGGGCTGGATCGGCGGCGAGACGGCCGACCGCATCCTGGCCGCCGCCAAGCTCGACCGCAAGGTCCTCCGCGACCGGGCCGAAACGCCGGAATTCGCCCCCGTCCCGCTCGGCCTCACGGCGACCGTCCGCCAGCACCGGGTCTACCGGACGGTCGACGGCGTCAACGTCGCCGGCATCCTCCGGGCCGGACACCCCGAAGCGACGAAGCGGACGATCGTCTTCTCCGCCCATTACGATCATTTCGGCAAGGACGAGACGCTCCAGGGCGATCAGATCTACAACGGCGCGGTCGACAACTGCTCGGCCTCGGCCGCCCTGCTGGCCACCGCGGGCTATTTCGCCCAGCGCCCGGACAAGCTCAAGAACGATCTGTGCTTCGTCGCCGTGACCGCCGAGGAACAGCTCGTCCTCGGCTCGGCCTATTTCGCCCGGCACCTGCCGTTCCCCAAGGACGCGGCGGTCGCCAACATCAACTACGAGATGACCAACGTCTGGGGCGAGACCGAGGACGTCTACGCCATCGGGGCCCGGCACTCCGACCTCGACGCGATCGCCGCGGAGGCGGCCGCGAAGCTGGGCCTGCGCTACACGGCGGAGCGCAACGGCGAGCTCGGCTTCTTCTACCGCTCGGACCAGATCTCGTTCGCCCGGGCCGGCATCCCCGCGGCCTGGCTCAGTCAGGGGATCGTCTCCCGGGGCGCCGACAAGGGCCTCGTCCAGAGGAAATTCGAGGACTACCGGGCGACCAAATACCACAAGGTGACCGACGAGATCCAGCCCGACTGGGACCTGCGGGGGACGCTCCAGCTCACCGGCTGGGCCGTGGAGATCGTCGCCCTGCTCCAGGAGCGCGCGGACCTGCCCCAGTTCGTCCCGACGAGCTCGTTCAAGCGGTCGCCCTGAGCCTTGGATTTTTTCGGGGAGTGTGTTAGACTCCGGCGGTAATGGAGATCAAACCCGCTCCTCGTCATTCCCGCTTTTCGGATTATCTCACCCCCGCCCAGGTCGTCTTCGACCTCAAGAGCAAGGACAAGGTCGAGGCCATCGAGGAACTCCTGGACGTCCTGGCCAAGCAGAAGCTCATCGAGAACAAGAAGCTCCTGCTGACCCGCATCATCGACCGCGAGAACCTCGTGTCCACGGCCATCGGCTCGGGCGTCGCCCTGCCGCACGCCCGCGTCGACGCCGGAGGCGAGATCGCCGTCGCCGTCGGCCGGTCGGACAAGGGCATCGACTTCGACGCCCACGACGGCCAGAAGGTCCACCTGATCATCCTCGTGGTCTGGAACCCGACGCTGCCCGGCCTGTTCAACCACCTCTTCGCCGGGCTGGCCCGCTTCCTCATCCGGGCCGAGAACCGCGGCCGCATCCAGACGGCCAAGGACAAGGCCGAGCTCTACGAGCTCCTCTCCGCGATCGAGTTCAGGTTCGTCCACGAGGAGAAGATCGTCAGCCGGGCCCGCCTGCTCAAGAAGCTCCAGGAGCTCGAGCTCCGGAAGAAGAAGGGGACGAAGGACCAGCAGAAGGAATTCCAGAAGCAGGCGGCCATGATCCGGGAGGAGCTCGACCGCGACCTCCTCACCCGGTTCGACCGGCTGATGGAGCGCTACGGCTTCGCCGTCGCGGACGCGATCGACGGGGTCTGCCAGGGCTGCAACATCAACATCTCGACCCAGATGTATTCGGCCATGGAAGACTCCAACGACATCTACGTCTGCGAGAACTGCGGCAAGTACCTGGTCTCGGCCAAAAAGAAAAAGAAGTAAGCCTCCGCAGTCAATCGACACCGGCGGCGGCCAGGTTCACGGGGATCAACAGCTTGTAGGCCGGGTAGGTCTGCGCCCCGCGGCCCCACTGGCTGACGATGTCCCGGTCGAAAAAATTCCAGACGAGCAGGCCGTCGTCGCTCTCCGGCTCGAGAAGGTAGGCGGCCAGGCGCCCCAGGGGCTGGGCCGTCCGGACGACGAGCGTGCCCTTGGGGAACTCCCGCTTCTCGACGGCGTACTCGCCCTTGACCGTGTTGGTCCGGTGCCCCTGGTAGAGGCGCTCGGCCCCCTTGATCTCCTTGAGGCGGAAGGCCTCGACCTCGAGCGTCGCGGCCTCGGTCAGGCGCTCGACGGAGAGGCCGTGCTGGCGGAGCTTCTCGAGGACCTCGGTCCCGGCGAGCGGGACGAGGTAGGCGAAGGGCAGCCGGACGGAGCGCTTCGGGACGAAATCGGCGTAATAGGGCATGACGTAGGTCTTGGTCTTGTCGGTCGGCTGCAGCCGGGGGAAGGGCGGGGCGCCCTGGCCGCCGGGCGCGGGCTCGGACGGGGCCTCCATCTCGTAGCCGAGGACGGAGAGCTTGCCGGGGAGCGGCTGGACGTCGATGTCGAGGCCGAAGGTGTCGGTCGCGGCGGGCGCGAGCCCGGCCTGGACGGTGCGGGCGTCGGCGTCGGCGACGAGCTTCTGGAGCTCGGCGGCGTTGGCGGCGCAGTAGTCGAGGATGGCCTTGAGCAGGTGGTAATTGCCGGCGACGCGGGTCCGGAAGTCGGCGTAGTTGTAGTTCTCGTCGAGGATGGAGAGGCGGTTGCGGAGGCCGATGTAGTTGGTCATGTAGCGCGGCTGGTGCCCGAAGGTCCGCCAGCCCTTCTCCATGTCCCGGAAATCCATGGGATCGCCGTAGGGGACGGAGAGCGTGCCGTACTTCTTCTCGAGCGTCGCGTCGATCGCCGGCAGCATCTTGTCGCGCGCGTACTTGAGGACCGCCGGGTCGCCGTTCGGGCAGAGCGGCCACGAGTAGGTCACCGGCTCCTGGTGGAACGAGCCGTCGGTCGTGTGGCAGTCGACGAGCAGGAGCGGGTCCCAGCGCAGGAGGACGTTGCGGACGAGGCCCCGCATCTCCGGGCTCTCGAGCTTCATGGAGTCCCGGTTGAGGTCGAGGTTCTGGCCGTTGTGGCGGACGCCGGAGCCCTTCTCCGGGCCGACCTGGCCCATGCGGTTGCGGGGGTCCATCTTGTCGTTGCCGTCGGCGTTGAAGACGGGCGCGACGAGCAGGACGACCTTGTCGAGGTAAGGCAGCTTGGGGTCGAGGACGATGTCCCGGACGAGCATGAGGGCGGCTTCCTTGCCCTCGACCTCGCCGGCGTGGATGTTGGCCTGGACGTAGACGACGGCGCGCTTGTCGTAGCGCAGGGCCAGCGGGTCCCGGGGCAGGGGCTTGCCGACGACGAGCAGGGGGACGTCCCGGCCCTCGGTCGTCGTGCAGATCGTCTCGACGCGGACGAGGGGCGAGAGCCTCTGGAGCTCGCGGATGAAGGCGAGGACGTCGGCAGTAGGTCGACGTCGCGGCGTAGTCGGTCGCCTCGGCGGTCGTCCGGGGGCCCGAAGCCGGCGCCGGGGGCGGAGGCGGGACCGGGGCCACGGCGGGGGGCTTGATGGGGGTGCGGGGGGCCTGCGGCGGGGCCTGGGAGCCGCCGGGCGGAGGGGTTTGCGCGAGAACGGGGAGCGCGGCCGCGAGAACGGCCAGGGCGATCAGGGCTCGGGTCGTCGGTTTCATGAGCACCTCCGTAGCTTTGGACGCCGGAACCGGCAGTTTATTCCAATAAAACCAGGGTCGCAATAAATCGCTAAAGGTAGACTTCTTTCCGGTGGCCGATGCGGACGATGAGGATGATCAGTTCCTTCCCGTCCTTTTTGAATATGACCCGGTAGCTGCCCACCCTCAGCCGATAGAGACCGTCGAGATCTCCCGCGAGTCTCTTGATGTTGTTCTTGAGAGCTTCGGGATTCTCGGCCAGGATGAGGAGCTTTTCTTTGATGAGCCTTCGATGGGGGAGGCCGATACCCGCGAGGTCGTCGACGGCCCGGCCGAGGAAGCGGATCCGATACAAATCTATATCCCGAGCTTTTTCCAGACGTCTTCGGAGTCGTGGACCCGGTCGCGGCCCTTATCGAGGTCGGCCAGGCGCTTCTTGGCCACCTTCAGGTCCAAGAGGTCGAAATAGGTCTCGAGGGCTTTTTCGATGATAGCGCTCTTCTTCTCGCCGAGCTCCGCGGCCACGCTTTCGAGCTCCTGGGACACGTCTTCGTCAATTGTAATGTTATGTCTCACTTGCATCTCATCGCTCCTTGAGTATACACATATAATACACAAATTATGTGTATTGTCAAGGAGTTGCCATCCGATCTTGAGACGCTCGGGGCAGGACCGGTTTCTCAGTCCGTCTTCCAGCCGGTCCCCGAATTAGGCTAGGATAGAGGCATGGCGACATTCGGCGTGAGCCCCGATAAGGAACAGGCCCTGGCGGACCGCATGGCGGCGCTCGGCATCCGCGAGGAGGACATCGTCGAGAAGTTCATCCGCTCGGGCGGCCACGGCGGACAGAACGTCAACAAGGTCGCGACCTGCGTCTACCTCAAGCACCTCCCGACCGGCACCGAGGTCAAGTGCCAGCAGGAGCGCTTCCAGTCCCTCAACCGGTATCTGGCCCGCCGGATCCTGACCGACAAGATCGAAGCGGCCGTGATGGGCAAGCAGAGCGAGGAGGAGCGGCGGATCGCCAAGATCCGGCGCCAGAAGCGGAAGCGCTCGAAGAGGGCCAAGGAGAAGGTCCTGGCCGACAAGCGCCACGTCTCGGTGATCAAAAAGGGCCGTTCCTTCAAGCCCGGCCCGCTCGACGAGTGAGCCCGGCCCGGCTCAGTCGGCGATGTACCCCTGCCGGTGGCTGAGCCGGTAGTCGCCCCCCTTGACCTTGACCGTCAGCTTGCGGTAGCCGCCGTCCGCCTTGTAGTCTTTGGGCGTGTAATAGAGCAGGTAATAGTTCTCGGAAGCGGCGACGGCCGACTTCATGGCCGCGCCGATGTTGGCCGTCGAGGCGATGTATCCCCCGGTCGCCCGGCTCATCTCCCGGAAGGGTCCGAAGATGTCCTCGGACTGCTCCTCCATGGCCACTCCCCGGACCCGGGGCGCAGGCCGGGTCAGGAACAGGAAATGGACGGAGGCGCCGCAGTCCGCGTAGGTCCGCTTGATCGGCTCGATGTCGACCGGCTCCTCCCGGCGGAAGAACTCGAAGACCGTCATGATCGTCTCGATGACGTCGGGCCGCTGGTTGTAGGCGCTCATGAGGACGGTCAGGGCCCCCGGGTCGATCTTGGGGATGAACTCGCGCTGGTAGAAGAGGAAGATCTCCTTCTGCCCGGTCTGGTCCTTGAGATGGTTGGCCAGCAGGTTGACCCGGGAGAGGTCGAGCCTCCGCAGGTTCTCGAGCCGGCTCAGGCTGGCGGCGTAGAGCTGCAGCTGCTCCTCCATCGACGTTCTCAGCTCGAAGATCGAATCCGAGAAGCCGAAGGGATCGCCGAGGGCCTGCGTCGTCGCGCCGGAGGTGTTGACGTTGACGGCGCTGGCGATGGTCGAGGCCAGGCCCGTCATCTCGTGGAGGATGTCCTGATACTCGGAATTGCCGACGAGGATGTCGCGCCGCAGGATGCCCATCAGCTTCTCGAACACGGCCTCCCGGCCGGCGTCCCGGAGAATGTCGCTCTTCATCCGGTAGGTCTTGAGCGGCGTCACGACGACGAGCTCGTCGCCGTCGGCCAGCACCTCCCGGACGAAATAGTCCAGGGCCTCGCGGATCTTGGGGTCGTATTCCGTCAGCTCGAAATAGAGGTAGAAATGGCGCCCCGTGTCGGGCGCGAAGGCCGTGTTCTCCTCCTTCCGCTGGACGAAGGACTTCTTGACGAGATAGACGGCGTCGACGGTCTGGAGCTTGCCGTCCTCGTAGACCTCGAAGTCGGCGATGGTCACGCCGTCGACGAACGCGTCCCCCTTGAAGACCCGGACGGGGATCTCGATGTTGAGGGTCCCTGTTTCGTGCTGGATTTCCTGGGCGGCGAGGCCCGCGGCGGCCGCGAGGACCAGGACGACGACGGCGATACGGACGGCTTGACCGTTCATGGATCGCTCCTTTCCGCGTTCAGCCGCGATGCGGCTTGGCGCACTCCGAGGCCGTGCCCTTGAGGATGTCGATGCCGTGGGGCAGGACGGGCATGACGGCGGCCAGGCTCTCCCTCGCCGCCTTCTCGCTCCCCGGCAGATTGACGATGAGGGTGGCCTTCCGGATGCCGGCGGCCGCCCGGCTGAGGATGGCCGTCGGGGTCCGCTCGGCCCCCGCCCGGCGCATGGCTTCGGCGAGGCCCGGGGCCTCGCGCTCGATGACGCTTTTCGTCGCCTCGGGCGTCCGGTCGCGCGGGCTGAAGCCGGTCCCGCCCGTCGTCAGGACGAGGTCGAGGCCCTCGTCCGACCAGGCGATGAGGACCGCCCGGATCTCGTCCGGCTCGTCGGGGACGATCTTCGTCCGGACGACCTCGCCTCCCGCGGCCTCGATCATCTCGCGGATCGGCCGGGCCGCTCCGGTCCTCGCGTTCGCCCCGCGATCCCTTGTCGCTCACGGTCAGTATGCCGGCCTTCATCGTCACCCTCCGATCCTGAACATGTCGCTCGTCAGGCCCTCGATCGCGCCGCGCTCCCAGGTCTTCTTGGACTCGAACGCGTCCCGGAGCAGGGCCTCGATCGCGGCCGGCCCGCCTTGACCCTCGCGGAGGACCCGGCGAAGGTCGAGGCCGCCCCGGTCGAAGAGGCAGACCTTCAGCCGGCCGTCGGGTCCGAGCCGCAGGCGCTCGCAGCCCCGGCAGAACGGGTCCGAGACAGGGGAGATGAATCCCAGCCGCGTCTTCCCGCCGAGAAGATAGACCGAAGCGACGCCGCCATCGTCCGGAAGCCGTTCGAGCGGCCCGAACGCCGCCGGCGATGCGGGCCCGGACCTCCTCGCCCTTGACGAAGAGCGACGGGCGCCAGGCGCCGAGCTCCTTGCATTCGGGGCTGAGGCCGCTCGTCGGCATGAGCTCGATGAAGCGCAGCTCGACGCCCTCCCGTTCGGCGAAGCGGACGAAGTCGGGGATCTCGTCGTCGTTGACGCCGCGGATGACGACGGTGTTGACCTTGAGCGGCGCGAGCCCGGCCGCGCGGGCCGCGTCGAGGCCGGCGAAGATGCGGTCGAGGCCCTTCCGGCGGGTGATCTTTTCGAAGCGGTCCGCCCTCAGCGTGTCCAGGCTGACCGTCACCCGCGCCAGACCGGCCGCCTTCAGGTCCCGGGCGACGTCCGCCAGGTGCAGGCCGTTCGTCGTCAGGGCCAGGTCGTCGGGTCCGAGCCCGGCCAGCAGCCGGACGAGGGCGGCGATGCCCCGCCGGGCCAGCGGCTCGCCCCCGGTCAGCCGGAAGCGCCGGACGCCGGCGGCCATGGCCGCCCGGGCCACCGTCGCGATCTCCTCGTAGCTCAGCATGCCGGCCATCGGGACGAGCGTCACCCCCGATTCGGGCATGCAGTAGATGCACCTCAGGTCGCACCGGTCCGTCACCGAGATGCGCAGGACCTTACCGTTTTTCAACGCGGTCTCCGGGCCGGACGGCGCCGCCGCTCACGACCTCGCAGAAGATGCCCCGGACGGGCATGATGCAGTCGCCGGTGATGCGATAGACGGCGCAGCGGGTGTGGCATTCCTTGCCGATCTGGCTGACCCTGAGCCGGACCTCGTCCCCGACGGCGAGCTCGTCGCCGAGCGCGAGCGCTCCGAGGTCGATGCCGCGCGTCGTCAGGTTCTCGGCGTAGGCGCCGGGTCGGATGGCGGCGGCCGCTTCGCCGCCGCCGAGCCGTTCCCGCTGGGCCTCGATGTCCTCGATCATCAGGAGCGAGACCTGGCGGTGGGCGAAATCCCTTGTGGGCGTCGCCGTCGATGCCGCGGTCCCGCCGCGAGCTCGGCGGACGCGACGGGCTTCTTGATCTGGCCCTTCTTGGCGCTCGTGTTGACGGAGACGACGGTGCCCGCCGTCCCCGCGGCGGCCGCGGTCACGCCCGTCTCCGGAAGACCCCGCTTTTCCCGCCGCACTTGAAGTCGAGGCGCAGGCGGTCGATCTCGGCCCCCCGCTCCACGGCCTTGACCATGTCGTAGACGGTCAGGGCGGCGACGGCCGCGCCGGTCAGGGCCTCCATCTCGGCCCCGGTCTTGGCCTCGGCGCCGACGCGGCAGCGGATGCGGATGCCCGTCTTCAGGATCTCGCACTCGACGGCCACGTTCTCGAGGGGAATGGGGTGGGCGAGGGGGATGAGCTCGGGGACCCTTTTCGCCGCCTGGATGCCGGCCAGGCGGGCCGTGTTCAGGACATCGCCCTTGGCGATCCGGTTGGCCCGGACGAGGCGCAGGGTGGCCGGGCCGAGCTTGACGAAGGCCGACGCCGCCGCCTCCCGCCGGGTGACGGCCTTGGCCCCGATGTCCACCATCTTCGCCTTGCCTTCGCTGTCGATGTGACTGAGCTTGGCCATGGCGTCACCGTCCGTCCATGAAGAGGATCTCGACTTCGCGCCCGGCCTCGATCCGCCGAGACGTCGGCCGGGACGACGATGAGGACGCGGCTGTGGACCATGGACCGGAGCACGCCGCTTTTCTGGTCGGTGTAGGGCGCGACTTTCCAACCCGGGCCTTCGCGCACGAGCACGCCGCGCAGGAACTGCGTCCGTCCCGGCTTGAGGACGATGTCCGAGGCGAGAACGGCCCGTCCCGCGGCCGGTCCGGGAACGGCCCGGCCGAGCATCCGGTCGACGGCCGGGCGGACGAACAGCAGGAACGTCACCATGGCGCTCGTCGGATTCCCCGGCAGGCCGAAGACGAGCTGCCGGCCGCGGACGCCGAAGAAGACGGGCTTGCCCGGCTTGATGCGGACCTGCCAGAAGACCGGTCTGACCCCCGACGCCTCGAGCTCACCCTTGACCAGATCGTAATCGCCGACGGAGACGCCGCCGGAGAGAACGAGGATGTCGGCCGCCTTCGCCCGGCGGAGCTTCGCGGCGAGGAACGACTGGCGGTCGCGGGCGATACCCAGGTAGACCGCCTCGGCGCCCGCCTCCGCGGCCATGGCGGTGAGTGCCGGTCCGTTGGCGTTGCGGATCTGGCCGGGGCGCTTCCGCTCGCCGGGCTCGACGATCTCGTCGCCCGTGGCGATGACGGCCAGTCTCGGCCGCCGGGCCACCGCGACGCGGGCCAGGCCGGCCGCGGCCAGCATCCCGATCTCGGCCGGGCCCACGAGCGTGCCCCGTTCGAGGGCGGTCTCGCCCTTCTTCAGGTCTTCGCCGGCCGGCCCGATGTTGTCGCCGGGACGGACCTCGCGCCGGAGGACGACGCGGTCCCCCCGCTTCTCGCTGTGCTCGACCATGACCACGGCATCGGCGCCCGCAGGGAGGGGCGCGCCGGTCATGATGCGGACGGCCTGTCCGGCGCCGACGGTCTTGCGCGAGCGCCGCCCCGCGGGCAGGTCTTCCAGGACCTCGAGCTCGACGGTCCCCCCGGTCCCCTTCGCGGACGGGCGCGTGTCGGCGGCCCGGACGGCATAACCGTCCATGGTCGCCTTGGTGAAGGGCGGGATGTCCTCCCGGGCCTCGACGTCCCGGGCCAGGGTCCGGCCCAGCGCCGCGGCCAGGGGGACGGATTCGGAGGGAAGCGCGTGTGCCGCGGAGAGGACGAGCGACCTCGCGTCTGAATATTCGATCATGGGAGCTTTCCGGCGCCCGCCGGCCGTTCGGAAACGACCTCGACGGACTCCGGCTCAAATCTTAGCAGAACCTCGCCGGAAAGAGAAACGCCCCGGGCTTCGAGCTCGCGGACGGGGAGGGTGGCCCGGAAGACGAGGTCGCCGCTCACCCGGACGAGGGCCGTCGCCGCGTCGGTCGTCTCCATCCGGGTCACCCGGCCGCGGAAGACGTTCGGGCCGGCGGCCGGGGCCTGTCCGTCCGAAGCCGGGAGGATACGGATGTCGGCGGGATCGATGACGCAGGTCGCGTGGCCCGCGGTCGCGCCGGGGAAGACGATCCGGACACCGGGCTTCGGTTCGATCCAGCTCGTCCGGCCGTCCGTCGCCGCCGTGCCGCTGAAGCAGTTCTCGTGGCTGAACTCGACCCGGCGGCCCTCCGAGAGATAGAGGATGCCGTCGGCGAGCCGCGAGGCCTGGGAAAAGTTGTGCGTGGAGAAGACGACCGTCGTTCCCCACTCCGGGCCGGCCTCGCGGAGAAGGGCCTCCGTGCGAAGCCCGAGCCCGGCGTCGATGTTGGCCGTCGGCTCGTCGAGGAGGAGGACCCTCGGGCGCAGAGCGAGGGCCCGGGCCAGGGCCACGCGTTGGGCCTGCCCGGCGCTGAGGCCGGAGACGGACCTGGCCTCCCAGCCGTCGAGCTCGACGAGGGCGAGCGCGGCCCGGACGCGGCCGGCGCGCTCGCCGGGCGCGAACTTCCGCAGCTTGAGGCCGAAGCCGACGTTGTCGCCGACAGTCCCCTTGAAGAGATAGGGATGATGGGTCAGGAGCACGGCCTCGCGGCGGGCCTCGACGGCGTCGCCGCCCGCCGCCCAGGGGTCGCGGCCGAGGAACAGGAGCCGGCCCTTGTCCGGCCGGAGCAGGAAGGCGAGAAGCGAGAGGAGGGTCGACTTGCCGGCGCCGTTCGGGCCCACGAGGGCCAGGATCTCCCCGGCCCGGACGCTCAGCGCGTCGAGCTCGAGCGAGAACCGGGACCCGGGATGGGAAAAGCCGACGCCTTCGAGCCGGTAGACCGTGTCGCCCATCTCAGGTTCCCTTGTCGTTGCCGCGCAGTCCCGACTGGACGAGGATGTTGATGCCCAGGGTGATGACGAGGAGGAGGACGCCGAGAACGACGCCGTTGCGGAACTCGCCCTTGGCCGTCTCGAGGGCGATCGAGGTCGTGATGTTGCGGGTGGCGTTGCGGATGTTGCCGCCGAGCATCATGGCGATCCCGACCTCGGAGACGGCCCGGGCGAAGCCGGCCAGGACGGCCACGAGAAGCGGGAAGCGGGCCTCGCGCAGAACGATCCAGCCGGCCTGGCGCGGGCTCGCGCCGAGGGTCAGGGCGGTCGGTCGGGCCCGCCGGTCGACCTGCCGCAGGGCCGTGTACGAGAAGCCGACGATGAGCGGCAGGACCAGGAAGACCTGGCCGACGGTCATGGCCGCCTGGGTGTAGAGGAGGCCGAAGCGGCCCAGGGGACCGCTCCGGCTCAGCAGGGAATAGAAGAGAAGGCCGATGACCACGGTCGGCGCGGCCATCCAGGTCTGGTTGACGAGCAGGACGAATTTCTTGCCGCGGAACTCGTGCCCGGCGAGGTAGAGCGCGGCCGGGACGGCGACGGCGCTGGCGATGAGGGCGGCGAGCCCGCTCGTTTTGAGCGAGATCCACACGGCCAGAGCGAGCTCGCGGAAGATCATTTGAGGAGGTCCACCCCGGGCGTCCCGGCCAGCGGCTCGAAGAGGGGCCGGCCGCCCTTGCCTTTGAAGTCGCCGATGAGCTTCTGGCCGCGCGGCGAGGTCAGGAAGGCGACGAAGGCCATGGCCTCGCCGTAGCGGGCCGAGGGGACGCGGGCCGGGTCCACGGCGATGACGGCGTAGACGTTCTCGAGGTCCGGCGCGCTCTCGAAGAGGGGAACGAGCCCGGCGAGGCCCTTGAGAGCCCGGAAGGTCGCGGTGTCGGTCAGCGTGTAGGCGCGGCGCTCGGCGGCCACGCGCAGAGTTTCGGCCATGCCCTGGCCCGTCTCGAGGTAGGCGGCCGCGGGCTTTCCGCCGGCGCGGGACCAGAGGTCGAGCTCGCGGGTGTGGGTGCCGGAGTTGTCGCCCCGGCTGACGAAGGGCAGGCCGGCCGACTTGACGCGGCCGAAGGCGTCGGCGGCCGACGACGCGCCGGCGATGCGGGCGGGATCGTCCGCGGGGCCGACGACGATGAAATAGTTCCGGGCGAAGACCCGGCGGTTGACGCCGAAACCGGCCCGGACGAACTCGTCCTCGAGCTTTTTGGCGTGGACGATGACGACGTCGGCGTTGCCGTCGCGGGCCTGCTTCAGGGCCGCTCCCGTTCCGACGGCGATCCAGCGCAGGGTGATGCCCGTGTCCGCGGCGAAGGCGTCGGCCAGGACGTCGAGCAGGCCCGTGGCGTCGACGCTCGTCGTCGTCGCCAGCATCAGCGACTCCGCTGGGCGGAAGGGGAATGCCGGCGAGAGTCCCCATGAGGACCGGGAGCAACAGTGACGCGATTCCAATGATCGGCCTGGGCCGGCGGGGAAAACGCCTCACGGGATCTCCTTTTCAATCCGGAAGGAGGAGCCGTTTCCCGCTCCTCCCTGACGGCCGGAGGGCCTGGCCTTTAGGGCTGTAGCGCCTCGGGCTCGGAGCACCCGATTTGATACCACAACGGGAGAGGCGTGTAAAGGCGCGGGCGGGATCAGCGGCGTAGAAGCGGTCGATGACGGCCCGCCACTCGTCCTCGGTCCGCACGGCGACGAGGGCGTTGCGGAGTTCGGTCCGGCGGGGGTGCATCTTGGCGTACTGGAGGCTGAAGTGGCGGAGCATCTTGAGCCCCCTCGACGGTCCGTAGGCCTCCGCGGCCAGGGCGAAGTGGCGGTAGATGACCTCGCGCTGCTCGTCGAGGCCGGGCATCCGGGCCGGTCGCCCGGCGGCGAGGTCCCGGGCCTGGGCGAAGAACCAGGGATTGCCGATGGCGCCGCGGGCGGCCAGGACGCCGTCGACGCCGGTCTCGGCCAGCATGCGCAGGGCCTCGGCGGGCGAAGTGACGTCGCCCGAGCCCAGCACGGTCCGGTCGCTGAACTCGCGCTTGACGGCGGCGAGGAAGCCCCAGTCGGCCCGGCCGGTGTATTTCTGCTCGACCGACCGGGCGTGGACGGCGATCCCCGCGGCCCCGGCCTCGAACGCGCCCCGGGCGATCTTCCAGAAGGCGTCGTGGGCGGTGTCGGCGTCCCGGAACGCGCGCCTCAGCTTCAGCGTCACCGGCCGGCCCGGGACGGCGGCGACGACGGCCCGGACGGTCTCCAGGGCCCGCCCGGGGTCGTCCATCAGCGCGCCGCCGCGCTTGTGGGAGACGACCTTGCGGACCGGACAGGCGAAGTTCAGGTCGACGATGTCGAAGCCCATGGCGTCGAGCGAGCGGGCGGCCTCGGCCATCGTCTCCGGCTCGATGCCCATGATCTGCCCCGCGACCGGATGGTCGGCCGGGTCGAGGCGGATGAGCCGCTTGCGGAGCTTCCCTTCGAGCAGGACCTGCCGGTCGAGCATGGCCTCGGTGATGGCGTACGGCGCGCCGAGCGAGCGGCAGACGAGCCGGTAGGGGAGGTCGCTGTACCCGGCCAGGGCCCCGAGGCCGACCGGGAAATCGATGGAGATCGTGCCGATCCGGAGCGGCATCTAACGCGCGTCCGCCAGCTTCAGCTCGACGGCGAAGGCGAACTTCCGCGTGCCCCGGAAGGGCCGGGACAGAGAGTCGAAGTTGTTGAGGAAATCCTGGGCCGGGGTCGCGACGCCGGACAAGCCGCCCTGTTCGGCGGGCGGCGTCACCCGGGCGGACTTGGTGCCGAGGATCTTCTTCGCGGCGCCGCCCCAGGCGAAGGCGAGCCGGAGGCTCTCGCCGGGCCGGGCGCCCAGGCCGCCGGGGACGAGGTCGGGGGCGATCGAGCGGGATCTCGAACTCGTAGACCGCCCCGCCCGGGCCGCCGGAGAATCCGAATTCCGGCGGGGTCCCCTCGCGACTGTTGCGGAGAGGTCCCTGCGTGCTGCCGCGCGCTCCCACCGCGAAGGCGAAGGTGTCGTCCTGGGGGCCGGCTTTCCGGATCTTCTCTTTTTCCGCGTCGGACAGGAGCTTGCCCTGGCTTTCGCGCCAGTAGATGTAGCTTTCGGCCGGGATCCGCCGGACCAGGAACAGGACGCCCCGGGCCGGCTTCTTGCCCTTGGCCGGACCGGCGAGGACGGTCATGCCCGTGGATTCGAGGGATTCGAGCGTTCCCGGGTCCTTGACGACGGCGAGGATCCAGAGCTTGCGCCCGTCGTTCTGGAAGGAGAACTCGATGCCCGATCGGGGATCGAGAACGGTCGCGGCCCCGGCCCAGTCGCCGATCGCGCCGTCGGCCTTGACCGCCGCGGCGGCCTCCCGGCTCCGGACGGCCGGTTTTTGCGCCATCGCGAATTGGGCCAGACAGGCACACAGAAAGACCGCCGGAAGAGAACGAAAGCCGGATCGTCGGATCATCGGAATCACCCCTCCGATTGTACCACACCGGAGGCCCGGAGTTTTATGGTACTATGCCTCCCTTCGGAGGGAAGCCATGAAGAACATGCTCAAGACGGCGGGAATGGTCCTTCTCGCCGCGTTCGTCCTCGGCTTCGGCGGGTGGCTGGCCGCCCGGGCCGGCCAGGATACCGTGGCGTCGCGGGCCTATGTCGGCCACGAGAACGACGCGGACATGCGGGGTTTCGTCCGGCACTATCCGGCGACGGCCGGGTCGCGCCTCGACGACTGCCAGACCTGCCACCGCGGCGGCGTCCGCGGCACCGACACGGAGCGTGAGGTCAGCCCCTGCAGCTATTGCCACCTCATCGTCTTTCCCAACGCGAAATACAAGACAGGCGTCCCGGGAGACTACGAGGCCACGCTCAACGCCTACGGCCTCGACTACAAGAAGGCCGGCCGGGCGTTCGGGTCGTTCGCGGCCATCGACGGGCTCGATTCCGACGGCGACGGCAAGCCCAACGGGATCGAAGTCGCCGACCTCCGCAATCCCGGCGATCCGGCCAGCCGTCCCGGCCTGCCCCAGGCCCCCACGGTCGTCCTCGGCTGGGACGAGATCCGCGGGCTCCCCGTCCACACCCAGTTCATGCTCATGAACAAGACGCAGCAGCGGCGCGACGAGTACGCGACCTACAAGGGCGTCCGGGTCCTCGACCTCCTTTCGGCCGCGAAGGTCGATTTGACCGGAGTCACGGGCATCACCGTCTTCGCCCCGGACGGATACAGCACCGACCACAGCCTCCAGGACGTCGCGGCCCCGTTCCCGCAGGGGTTCTATTACGACGCCCCGCTCGTCTTCGGCGATGACGAGAAAGCACTCCTGGAGAAGCCGGAGTCGGTCCCGCCGGGGGTCGCCAACGGGCATCGCATCCCCGGCCCGCTCTGGCTCATCCTGGCCTACGAGCGGGAGGGGAGGCCCCTGGAACCTTCCGCTTACGAGAAGGCGACCGGCAGGCTCGTCGGCGAGGGTCCGTACCGGCTGGCCCAGCCCCAGCGGCAAGTCATGGGCGACCGCCGGCGGCCCGGCCGGCCGGACCGGTCCGTCAACGCCAAGACCTACGACGACGGCTGGGACTATTCCGACCGGATCGACCACAACGCCGGCGCGGGTGCCCGCGGGGCCTGCGTCATCCGGATCAACCCGATGCCCGAGGGATACGAGGAGTACGACTGGAAGAACGGCTGGCCGCTCATCGGCGAGCGGAAGATCGTGATCTTCGGCCGCGGCGTCCGCTGAAAGAAGGTACCAGGTCTTCGCAGACGCCTCTTCCCAGGCGGAAATGCGAAGACCTGGTACCTTCTTTGCTAAGCGGCGAGCTTCAGCAGCGCCCGCAGGAGCAGGTTGGCGCCCTTCTCGAGGTCGTCCCAGTCCACCCGCTCGGCCGGCGAATGGCTGACGCCGTCGGGCGAGGGAATGAAGATCATCCCGGAATCGCAGGCGCCGGCGAGGATCTGGGCGTCGTGGCCGGCGCCGCTCGTGATCCGCATCGATCCGTAGCCGAGGCTCCGGCACTCCTCTTCCAGAAGGCCCAGCAGGCGCGGCGCGACGGCGACGGGGGTCGTCGCGTCGACGACGCGCGACACGAACGTCAGGCCCCGCGTCGAAGCGATGTCCTCGGCCAGCGCGAAGACCTCCCTCTCGATCGCCGCCAGGTCGTCCGGCGCGGCGCTGCGGAAATCCAGGGTGAAATCGGCCCGTCCGGGGATGACGCTGAAGGAACCGGGGTGCAGCGCGGCCCGGCCGACGGTCAGCATGCTGCCGTAGTGCTTCGTCGCGACGTGCTGTGTCGCCTTGAGGGCGAAGTCGGCCAGCCCGAGGAAGGCGTCGTGGCGGAGCTCGAGGGGCGTCGTCCCGGCGTGGCCCGACTCGCCGACGAAGGCGCACTGCCGGTAGTGCTTTCCGGAGATCCTCTCGACGATGCCGATCGGGACGCCCTCGTCCTCGAGCACGGGCCCCTGCTCGATGTGGAGCTCGAGATAGGCGTCGAGATCGGGCCGGTCCTTGTGGGCGGCGAGGATGCTCTCGGCCGTGAATTCCGTCTTCTTCAGGACCTCCGCGAAGGGCATGCCGAACGAGGTCTTTCCGGTCCGGACCTCGTTCTCGTCGAGCCGGCCCAGGAAGGCCCGGCTGCCCAGGAAATCGCCGACGAGATTCCCTTCCTCGTCCGTGAACGACGCGACCTCGAGGGCCTTCGCGAGCGGGACCTTCTCTTCGACGATCCGGCGCGCGGCCTCGAGCGCCGCCAGCACGCCGGCCGCGCCGTCGAACATGCCGCCGCCCGGGACCGTGTCGATGTGGGAGCCGGCCATGACCGTTTTCGCGGCGCATTCGAGGCGTCCGAACTGGTTGCCCGCGCCGTCCTGGCGGTAGCACAATCCGGCGTCCTCGATCTTCTTCCGGAGCCAGCGCCGGGCCTCGAGGTCGGCCGGGCTGAACGAAGGCCGGCTGACCCCGCCGTGCGCGTCCCGGCCGATCCGGCCGAGCTCCTCGAGGTCGGCCCTCAGGCGGTCGATGTTGATCAGCAGGTTCATGGTCAACCTCCCAATCGGGGACATACAATCGGGGACATGATACCCTGTCCCCATTTCGCGCGAAAGGGACAGGGTATCATGTCCCCAATAGGCGCTACCAAAGCAGGGCGAGCATGTCCTCGACCGCGCGTTCGATGCCGACGACGGCCGCCCGGGCGACGATGGAGAAGCCGATGCTGAGCTCGGCGATCTCGGGGATGGCGACGATCGGCCCGACGTTCCGGTAGTCGAGGCCGTGCCCGCCGTGGACCTCGAGCCCGATCTTGTGCCCGTATTCCGCCGCCTTGCGGACCGCCGCAAGCGCCTTGTCCCGCTCCGGGCCCTCCCGGAGGTCGGCGTATTTCCCCGTGTTGATCTCGACCAGGTCGACGCCGATCTCCCGGGCCGCGCCGATCTCCTCGAGGCTCGTGTCGATGAAGATGCTCGTCCGGATGCCCGCCTTCTTCAAGGCCTTGACGTGGGGGCCGAGCGCCTTGCGGTTGGCGACGACCTTCAGCCCGCCCTCGGTCGTCAGCTCCTCCGGCCGTTCGGGGACGAGCGAGACGACGTCGGGCTTGATGTCGAGGGCGACGGCCTTCATCTCCTCCGTCGCGGCCATCTCCACGTTGAGCTTGGTCTTGACGGCGGCCCGCAGGAGCCGGAGGTCCCGTTCCTTGATGTGGCGCCGGTCGCTCCGGATGTGACAGACGATGCCGTGGGCCCCGGCCTGCTCGGCGAGCAGGGCGACCAGCACCGGCTCGGGCTCGCCGGCCTTCCGGGCCTCCCGCAGCGTCGCGAAATGGTCGATGTTGACGGCCAGTCTCATGGGGTCCTCCGAACGCGTCTAGTTTTTTTCGCCGAGGTGCCGGCGGACGGCGTCGGCGACCAGCATCGCGCAGGAATCGACGGTCGCCCGGTCGCGCGCCTCGACCATGACCCGGGCCAGCGGCTCGGTGCCCGAATAGCGGAGGTCGATCCGGCCGTCGCGGCCGACGTTGGCCTTGACGACCTCGAGCGCCGCCATGATCTCGGGGTAGCCCGCGAAATCCGGTTTCTTGCGGACCCGGACGTTGACCAGCGTCTGCGGGAATTCGGTCATCCCGGCGACGAGCTCCGCCATCGTCCCGCCCCGGTCCGCCAGGACCTCGAGCATCCGCAGCGAGGTCAGCAGGCCGTCACCGGTCGGGAAATCGTCGAGGAAGATCGTGTGTCCCGACTGCTCCCCGCCCAGGTTGGCCCCGCGGGCGACCATCTCCTCGTGGACGTACTTGTCGCCGACCTTGGTCCGGACGAGCCCGATGCCGTTCTCTTCGAGGGCCCGTTCGAGGCCCATGTTGCTCATGGTCGTGGCCACGACCTCGCCCGTCCGGAGCCGTCCCGCTTCTTTCATGTGGAGGGCCTGGACGAACAGGGTATGGTCGCCGCTGAGCAGGCGGCCGTCCTCGTCCACCCAGAGGGCCCGGTCGGCGTCCCCGTCGTAGGCGATCCCGATCGACGCCCCGGTCTCCCGGACGCGCGCGGCCAGCCCCTCGGGGTGGAGGGAGCCGCAGCCGGCGTTGATGTTCGTGCCGTCGGGCGCCGCGTTGAGCGCCTCGACCTCGAAGCCGAGCCCGGCCAGCAGGCGCGGCGCGACCGCCGAGCTGGCGCCGTTGGCGCAGTCGACGACGACCCGGAGGCCGGCCGGGGGCCGCGTCAGCCGGACGCGGCTCACGAGGTAGTCGACGTAGTCGCCGGTCAGCTTCGCGTCGAGCCCGACCTCCGATTCGTGGCCGGGCAGCCGGCCGCGCCCTTCGAGGACGGCGGCTTCCATTTCGAGCTCCCACTCGTCGGGGATCTTGATCCCCTGCGGCGAGAAGACCTTGATGCCGTTGTCCCGGAAGGGATTGTGGGAGGCCGAGATGACCGCCCCGGCCGCGAAGCCGTGCGTCTTCGTCAGGTAGGAGACGGCCGAGGTCGGGATGACGCCGGCCGACACGACGTCGCCGCCGGCGGTGCGCACGCCGCGGGCCAGGGCCCGCTCCATCCACGGCCCGGATTCGCGGGTGTCGCGGCCGATGAGGATCCTCGAACCCAGTCCTTTGCGCTCCAGGAGCTCGACCAGGGCCGTGCCGAGCCGGGCGATGGTCGGCGGATCGAGCGGGAACGTCCCGGCCACGGCCCGCACGCCGTCGGTGCCGAAGAGCTTCTTCTTGGCGCTCATTTCTTCCTGACCGCGGCTTTCTTGGCCGCGGCCTTGTCCGGCTCGAGATGGATCGTGACCCGGGCGCTCGTCGGCATGGAGACGAGCCGGAGCTCCGGCCGGGGCAGGATGATATCGGCCTCGAACACGGTCGATTCGGTCAGACCCGAGATGTCGACAGGGGCCGTCGTCGCGGCTTCGTTGGCTTTGACCCGGCTCTCCGGCCCCCGGACGACGGCGCTTGCGGGCTCGATCTCGGTCCGGGCGACGCGGAAACCCGGGGCGGGCCGGCCGCGCAGGGTGGGGTGGACGTCGACCGTGGCCTCGGCCGTCCGCTCCAGCTTGATGGTCACCTTGCCGGGAGAGATCTTGACGACCTCGGCGCCAGGCGGGACGGCGATCATCGACGTGTTCAACGGATACTCCTGCTGGAGGACGGTGGCCCGATCGAGGTCGATCCGGGCGACGAGGCCCGAGGGCCCGATCTCGTCGAGGAGGCGGTTGGGGGCCCGCAGCGTGATGTCGATCGTCCCCGCCGGCCGCTCGACGATCTCCAGCCCGGCCGGGACGTTGCGCGTCTCGAGCGGGATGGTCAGGGATTTTTCCGAGAACTTCTTCTCGGCCGGGACGAGGAGGAGCCAGACCCCGAGGGCCAGGCCCAGCGAGACGAGCTTCAGCTGCCAGTCGCGGACAAGCAGGCTGCGGACGTAATGTCTCATCGGTCCTTCAGGTAGCCGAGCAGGCGTTTTTCCATGGCGTCCTTGTCTTCGAACCTCTCCAGCTGGCCCTTGATGGCCAGGGAGACGGTCCCGGTCTCCTCGGAGATGACGATGACCGCCGCGTCCGTCTCCTCCGAGAGTCCGATGGCGGCCAGGTGCCGCGTCCTTGTCTGGAACGGGCTCCTCAGGCGGTGCGCGGCCGGCAGGGGCAGCAGGCAGGCCGCCGCGACGATCCGGTCGCCCTTGACGATGGCGGCTCCGTCGTGGAGGGGGGAGTGCGGAAAGAAGATCGAGACCAGCAGGTTCTTGGACAGGACGGCGTCGATCTCGGCGCCGCGGTCGGCGTAGGTCGACAGCGAGATCTCCTTCTCGATGGCGATCAGGGCCCCGATCTTCTTCTGGGACAGGAAATCGATGGCCCGGAAGAGGTCGTCGATCTTCTCCTGGAAGGAGCGCAGGGCCAGGGGCTTGCGGAACGTCCGCGAGCCGATCTCGGTCAGGAACCTCCGGATCTCGGCCTGGAAGAGCACGATGATGGCGATGATGACGTAGTTGATGAACGACCGGATGATCCGGTTCGAGACGCCCAAGTGCCCCCACACCGTCAGGAGGTAGAGGGCGCCGATCAGGGCCAGCCCGGCGGCCGCCTGGTAGGCTTTTGTGTCCCGGATGAGGACGATGATGTAATAGATCATGAAGGCGACGAGGAGGATGTCGGCGACGTCGAGCACCGTGATCTGACGGAAGATCGTCCAGATCTCAGCGAACATCGCCGGCCCTCCCTTCGTCCGCGGGGGCGCCGCCGGCAGGGGCGAAGAGGATCGCCTCGGCCGCGCGGACGGCCCGGGCGACCGGTCCGACGTCGTGGACCCGCAGGATGTGGGCGCCGCGCTCGACCGAGAGGACGGCCGCGGCGATCGTCCCCTCGAGCCTCTCGTCCGGGGGCCGGTCGAGGATGCGGCCGAGGAACGCCTTGCGCGAAAAGCCCACGAGGAGCGGCCGGCCGAGCGCGTGGAAGACCGCCTGGCGGCGCAGCAGCTCGAGGTTGTGTTCGAACGACTTGCCGAAGCCGATGCCCGGGTCGACGACGACGCGCCCGCGCGGGATGCCGGCGGCCTCGGCGACGCGGATCCGGTCGTCGAGGAAGGCGGCGATCTCGCCCGCGACGTCGTCGTAGGCGGGGGCGTCCTGCATCGTCAGCGGCGTGCCCTTCATGTGCATGAGGACGACGGCCGCGCCGGACCGGGCCACGACGCCGGCCATGGCCGGGTCGAAGCGGAGGGCGCTCGTGTCGTTGACGATGTCGGCCCCGGCGTCGAGGGCGGCCCGGGCGACGGCGGACTTGGTCGTGTCGACGGAGATCAGGGCGGGCGTCTGCCTGCGCAGGGCTTCGACGACCGGGACGACGCGCCGGAGCTCCTCGGCCTCGGGGACCGGGAGGGAGCCGGGGCGGGTGCTCTCGCCGCCGACGTCGACGACGTCCGCGCCCTCGGCGACGAGCGCGAGCCCGCGTTCGACCGCCCGTCCGGGGTCGGCGTAGAGCCCGCCGTCGGAGAAGGAGTCGGGTGTGACGTTGAGGACGCCCATGAGCCAGGCGCGCGGACCGAGGTCGAAACGACGGCCCCGGATCTCCAGGCGGCGCGTCTCTCGATTCATGGTCCTCGCTCTTTCCGGGCTCAGCTTTCCTTGGGTCCTTCGACGGAGGGCGCGGGCGGAGCGGGGGCCGCGTGTGGGACGGGAGCCGCGGGCTCCGCCTTCGTGACGCCGGCGATGGCGTTGACCTCCTCGGAGCCGATGGCCTCCTTCTCGAGGAGGAGCTCGGCGATCCGGACCAGCTTGTCCTTGTTCTTCTCGATCAGCTCGCGGGTCCGGTCGTAGCAGCGCATGATGATCTTCTTGACTTCCTCGTCGATGTGCTCGGCGGTCTTCTCGCTGAAGTTCTTGTTCACGGCCAGGTCGCGGCCGAGGAAGATGAGGTCGTCCTGTTCGCCGAAGGTCAGCGGCCCGAGCTCGGACATGCCCCACCGGCAGACCATCTTGCGGGCGATCTCGGAGGCCTTCTCGAAGTCGTTGGCCGAGCCGGTCGTCGTCTTGTTCAGGAACATCATCTCGGCCACGCGTCCGGCCATGAGCACGGAGAGCTGGGCCTCGAGATAGTCCTTCGTGTAGGTGTAGCGGTCGTCGAGGGGCAGCTGCTGGGTCAGGCCCAGGGCCAGGCCCCTCGGGATGATCGTGACCTTGTGGATGGGGTCGGCCTCCGGGATGAGCGCGGCGGTCAGGGCGTGGCCGGCCTCGTGGTAGGCCGTGTTCCTCTTTTCCTCGTCGCTGATGATCATGCTCTTGCGCTCGACGCCCATGAGGACCTTGTCCTTGGCGTATTCCATGTCCTTCATCATGACGTTGTTCTGGCCGAGGCGGGCGGCGATGAGCGCTCCCTCGTTGACCAGGTTGGCCAGGTCGGCGCCGGCGAAGCCGGGGGTCGAGCGGGCCAGGACCTTGAGGTCGACGTCCTCGGCCAGGGGGATCTTGCGGACGTGGACGCCGAGGATGTCCTCGCGGCCCTTGACGTCGGGCATGTTGACGACGATGCGCCGGTCGAACCGGCCGGGCCGGAGGAGGGCGCTGTCGAGGATGTCGGGCCGGTTGGTCGCGGCGATGAGGATGACGCCCTCGTTCGAGTCGAAGCCGTCCATCTCGACCAGGAGCTGGTTGAGGGTCTGCTCGCGCTCGTCGTGGCCGCCGCCGAGGCCGGCGCCGCGCTGGCGGCCGACCGCGTCGATCTCGTCGATGAAGATGAGGCAGGGGGCGTGCTTCTTGCCCTGGTCGAAGAGGTCGCGGACGCGCGAGGCGCCGACGCCGACGAACATCTCGACGAAGTCGGAGCCGCTGATGGAGAAGAAGGGCACGTCGGCCTCGCCGGCCACGGCCCGGGCCAGCAGGGTCTTGCCCGTGCCCGGGGGGCCGACGAGCAGGACGCCCTTGGGGATGCGGCCGCCGAGGCGCTGGAACTTGCGCGGCTCCTTGAGGAACTCGATGATCTCGCCGAGCTCCGCCTCGGCCTCCTCGACGCCGGCGACGTCCTTGAAGGTCAGCTTCTTCTGCTGGCCGGAGAAGAGCTTGGCCCGGCTCTTGCCGAAGGACATGGCCTTGTTGCCGCCCGACTGCATCTGCCGCATCATGAAGACCCAGAAGAGGATCATCAGGAGGATCGGGAACCAGCTGATGAGGATCGTGAAGAACGGGCTCCGGGCGCTGTCCTTGACGATGATGTTGACCTTGTTCTCGCGGAGGATCTTGATCAGGTCGGCGTAACCCGCGGGCAGGATGGTCTTGAAGGTCTGGCCGTCGGTGAACCGGCCGCGGATCTGGTTCTCCTGGATCGTGACCTCTTCGACCTTGCTCTGCTCGACCTCGGTCATGAACTGCGAGAAAGTGACGTCCTTCTTGGCCAGGGCCGGGGACTGGAGGAGGCTCCAGAGGGTGATGATGACGATCCCGGCGGCGATCCAGAAGAACAGGCTCTTCATCGGTCTATTCTTAGTCTGAGGCATAATTCTCCATCCTTTTTGAAGAGTTATTTTATCACGAATCGGCCCGTTGCGGTAGGGCTTTCCGGCCGGGGGCATGTCCCCCTCTGTTCCCCCCTTCCTTTCCGCCGCAGGCGGTGGTATAGAAAGGGCTATGAACCTCCACCCCCTGGACCTCGTCATCATCGCCGTCTATCTCCTCGGCGTGGCCATGGTCGGCGTCGTCATCCGCAAGCGGGCGACGAAGAAGCTCGATTCGTTCTACCTGGCCGACCGCAACATCCCCTGGTGGATGCTGGGGCTGTCGGGTTGCTCGAGCTACATCGACATCGGCGGGACGATGTCCATGATCGGGCTCATCTTCTACGTCGGGCTCAAGTCGATGTGGGCGACCCACATCTTCTGGGGCTGGTTCATCATCGCGTTCTACATGGCCTTCCAGGCCAAGTACATCCGTCGCTCCGGGGTCATGACCTTCGCCGAGTGGAACGAGACGCGTTTCGGGACGGGGAAGGACGCCGAGGCGGCCCGGCTGACGGCGGCGATCTTCCTGCTGGTGCTGATGATCTGCAACCTGATGTTCATCAGCGTGGGCACGGGCAAGTTCGCCGAGGAGTTCCTGCCCCTGCCGAGATGGGAGGCGACGCTCATCGTGCTCGCCGTCGTCGGGCGTGTACGTGACGTTGGGCGGCTTCTTCGGCGTCATCCTGACCGACATCTTCCAAACGCTGCTCATCGGCGCCGGCGCGGTCATCATGGCCGTCATGGTCTTCGCCAAGCCGGCGGCGGCGACCTTCATCCAGAAGGCGCCGGCCTGGTTCGCGCTCAAGCCGACCTGGACGCTGTGGTCGGGATTCGGGGCGGAGACGCCGCCGGCCTACCAGCATTTCGGCCTGTTCGGCCCGCTCATGGCGGCGGGCTTCTTCTGGATGATCTTCCGCGTCCTCAGCGGCCCGAACGTCTGGGACTTCCAGTTCTTCCTGACGACGCGTTCGCCGCGCGACGCCCAGTTGGCCGCCGGGATGTGGACGGTCGGCTACAACCTGCGCTGGGTCCTGGGCGTGAGCTTCATGGTCCTGGGCATCTTCTACCTGGGGAACCAGGCGGGCTTCGACGCCGAGAAGATCATGCCGCTGGTCCTGCTGAAGATGCCGGTCGGGCTGCGCGGCCTGTTCATGGCCGTGCTGCTGGCGGCCCTGATGTCGACGATCAGCGCCATGATCAACGTGACGAGCTCGGTCGTCATCAACGATTTCGTCAAGCGCTACGTCGCCAGGAACCTGACCCAGAAGCAGCTCGTGCGGCTGGGGCAGATCGCCTCGGTCGCGGCCGTCCTCGTCGGGTTCGCCTTTTCGCTCTCCTTCACCAACATCGTCACGGCCTGGGAGATGATGGTCTTCGTCGTGGTCACGGTCATCCTGGTGCCGGCGACCTTGAGGTGGCACTACTGGCGGTTCGGGGCCAAGGCCTTCGTCTGGAGCATGGGCGTCTCGGCCGTCCTCATCTCCCTGCGCCTGATCTTCGTGAAGGGCCTCCACGCTTCGGCTTCGCTGGCCATCGATGTGGGACTGGGCCTCGTGACGACTCTTGTCGCGGCCGTGCTGACGAAGCCCGCCGACATGGAGGTCCTGGTCAAGTTCTACGCGAAAGTGCGGCCGTTCGGGTTCTGGGGCCCGGTGCGGAGGGAGTGCGTGAAGCGGGGGCTGGTGCCGGCGCACGACAAGATGCCGAGGATCGACATCGCTCAACGGATTGGTCACGGCCGTCTTCCAGTTCTCCCTGGCCATCCTGCCGTTCTACCTGTTCATGCGCAACTGGAAGCAGCTGGGATTGTGGGCGGGGGCCGCGGCCGCGATCGCGGTCGTCCTGTACTTCACCTGGTACAAGAACCTGCCGGCGAAGGACGAGATTTGAGTCTAAATCGGGGACATGATACCCACCAGTCCATCTCATTTGTAACGCGCACCTCGACCCGGTCTGGCAGTGGCGGTGGGACGAGGGGGCGTCGGAGGCGCTGGCGACCTTCCGCAACGCGGTCGACATCCTCGACGAGCACCCGTCGCTCGTCTTCTGCCACAACGAGGCCGTCCTCTACCAATGGGCCGAGCGCCTCGATCCCGGCGCTCTTCGCCGCCATCCGCCGCCACGTCGAGGCCGGGCGTTGGGCGATCTCGGGCGGCTGGTTCATCCAGCCCGACGTCAACCTGCCCGGCACGGAATCGCTCGTCCGGACGATCGCCGAGGGCCGGCGATATTTTCGGGAAAGTTCGGCGCCGCGCCGCGCGTCGCCTACAATTTCGACTCGTTCGGCCACAGCGGCGGCCTGCCCCAGATCCTGCGCCTCGCCGGCTACGACATGTACATCCACATGCGGCCCCAGGCCGGCGAGCTCGCGCTCCCGGCCGACCTCTACCGCTGGCGCGGCGTCGACGGCACGACGATCCCGGCCTACCGCATCGCCGTCGGCCTCTACCACACCGAGCACGACAACATCGAGGAGCGCCTGCGCGCGGGTGTCGCGCTGGCCCTCGCGCTCGGCCGCGACGTCCCCGTCTTCTGGGGCCTCGGCAACCACGGCGGGGGAGCGACCCGCCGCGACCTCGCCGCGATCGACGCCTTCATCGCCCGCGAGACGCGCGTCCGGATCGTCCACAGCACGCCCGACCGGTTCTTCGAGGCGGTCGCAGACGCGGCGGCCGTCGCGCCCGTCCACGATGGCGACCTCCAGCGCGTCTTCACCGGCTGCTACACCTCGCTTTCGCGGCTCAAGAGGCAGGCGGTCGCAAGTTTGGGCGGGCTCCTCCGGACCGAAGCCGCCGCGGCGGCCGCCTGGTGGCGAGCCGGACTCGCCTGGCCGGAAGCGGACTTGCGTCAAGCCTGGAAGATCCACCTATTCAACGACTTCCACGACACCCTGACCGGCACCTGCATCGAGCCCGCCGAGAGGGACGCGCTCGCCCAGTACGGCCGGGCCGAGGACCTGGGCCGGAACATCGCTCTCGAGTCGCTCGCCGCCCTGAACCGCGGCAGCCGGAACGCGCCGTCGCTGCCGGTGACCGTCTTCCATGCCAACCCCTCCCTCCGCCGCGTCCCGGTCGAATTCGAGTGCATGGCCGACCACCGGCCCTTCTGGAAGGGCAAATGGCGCATGCGGCTCTTCCGCGCCGACGGCCGCGAGGTCCCCTGCCAGGAGGAACAGCCCGAGTCGCTTCTCCCGTTCAACAACTGGCGCCGCCGCATCGCGTTCGTCGACGATCTCTCCGGAGCGGGAGTCTGGCGCTACTCCCTTAAGGCCCTCGAGATCCGGGACGGCGAAAAGCAAGGCAAGAGAAGGG
>CAWHBV010000022.1:0-100160 GCA_963827635.1 uncultured bacterium | reverse complement strand
GGCCGGATAGGAACGCGTTTGACAAGCCTCCGGCCAGACGCTATCATGGGGACTCGCCGATACACTACAAAAACACTAGGAAATGGAGATCTGACATGTCCGACGCCATTCTCACCGGCACCGACGCCGCTTTCGACGCCGACGTCCTCAAGTCCGAGCTGCCCGTTCTCGTGGATTTCTGGGCCCCCTGGTGCGGGCCCTGCCAGATGATCGCCCCGATCGTCGAGGAGATCGCCGAGTCCCACAAGGGCAAGCTCAAGGTGGTCAAGATGAACGTCGACGAGAATCGGCCAGACGCCCCAGACCTACGGCATCATGGGCATCCCGACCCTGATCGTGTTCAAGGGCGGCCAGCCCGTGGAGAAGGTCGTCGGCTTCGAGTCCAAGGCCAAGCTCCTCGAGACGCATCGCCAAGCACGTCTGATCCGCCCATGGGCGAACCCCGGGACGTCGCCATCGTCGGGGCCGGGCCGGCCGGCCTGGCGGCGGCCATCTATACCGGCCGGGGCCGGCTCTCGACGGTCGTCCTGGAGAAGGGGATGCCCGGCGGACAGATCCTCCTCACCGACTGGGTCGAGAACTACCCCGGCTTTCCGACCGGCATCGCGCCCTTCGACCTGATGCAGGCCTTCCGCAAACAGGCGGAGACGTTCGGGGCCGAGATCGTCTCCGACGAGGCCCTGTCGATCGCGGGATCGGACGGGCGCGTTCGTCATCCGGGGACATAACGGCGAATACTCCGCCCGGGCCGTCATCGTGGCCACGGGATCGTCCTACAGGCGGCTGGGTGTCCCCGGCGAAGAACGGCTGACGGGGGCCGGCGTCTCGTATTGCGCCGTCTGCGACGGCTCTTTCTTCGCCGGCCGGGACATCGCCGTCGTCGGCGGCGGCGACAACGCCTTGAAGGAAGCCCTCTACCTGACCCGCTTCGCCGCGAGCGTGACGCTCATCCACCGGCGGGCGGAGTTTCGCGGCGAGCGGATCTACCAGGAGCGGATCGCCGCCAACGGCAAGGTCCGCGTCCTTCTCGAGACCGTCGTCTGCGCCGTCGAAGGCCAGGCCAAGGTCGAATCCCTGACCCTCCGCAACGTCAAGGACGACACCTCTTCGACCCTCCCCGTCGCGGGGCTTTTCGTCTCGATCGGGACCCGGCCCCGGACGGAATTCGTCAAAGGCCTCCTCGAGCTCGACGCGTGGGAGCAGATCAAGGTCGACGGCGACATGCGGTCGTCGGTCCCGGGCGTTTTCGCCGCCGGCGACGTCTCCGACGCCTGCCCCAAGCAGGTCGCCACGGCCGTGGGCACGGGCGTCCACGCCGCCCTCTCCGTCCAGGAATACCTCGCCCGCCTCACTTGACCGCGGCCGGCGTCCCCGGCCGCGGCCGTCCGCGTCGTAATGCTCGTTCAGCACCGCGGCCAGCTCCGCCCCCCAGAGCATGATGACCATCGAGGACGTGATCCACAGCAGGAAGAACAGGACCGAGGTCAGCGTCCCCTGGAGGATCCGGCTGAGGACGATGCCGACCGCCGAGAAGTGGACGACGTAGAAGGCGAAGGCCCGCTTGAAGACCTCGAAGAGCAGGGCGGCGACGGCGGCCGGGATGAGCCCGGCCCGGGTGTGGACCTTGGCCTCCGGGATGTACTTGTAGAGGATGTAGAACATCGCCACGTCGAGGACGTAGGGGAGGAGGTATTTCAGGAAGAAGTTGTTGATCACCGCGACGGCCTCGGGATTGAGGGTGGTCTGGACGAGCTCGCTGGCCTGGATCGTCCGTCCCAGGCCCGTCCACACCGCCGTCATGGCCAGCGAGAAGAACATGAAGATCCCGACGACGAACATCATCAGGAACTCGATGAGCCGGTTGTAGACGAAGGACCGGTGGTACTTCGTCCGGAAGATCTGGTTGATCGTCGTGACCAGGGTCGAGAAGAGGAAGCTCGCCGAGACGAGCGAGCCGACGACGCCGAACCAGCCCAGGTCGCCCACCCCGGTGGCCAGGTCGCCCAGGCCCTTGAAAAAGCCCGGCTCGAGCCGGGAGAAGAACTCGTCGGTGAAGATGTTGAGGCTCCGCAGGGCCATCTCCGTGTCGCCCAGGAAGCGGCCCGCGATGGCGAAGAACAGGGCGATCAGGGGGACGCTGCAGAGCAGGGCGAAGTAGGAGATGACGATGGCCGAGGTCCAACACCTGTCCCCGTTGAACCGCGCGAACGACGCGGCGACGAGCTTGAGCGTCTTGGGCGTCATCCTCTCCGGGACCCGGCCGGGCTCAGGTTAGACGTATTTCCCCCACTGGACCATCAGGATGATGATCGTGATGAGCAGGGCGTAGATGACCAGGGTCTCGATGAGGACCAGGCCCAGGATGAGCAGGCCGCGGATGGCGGGCGCGCCGGCCGGGTTGCGGGAGATGCCCTCGCAGGCCGAGCAGATGGCCCGGGACTGGCAGAACGCGCCGGCGATGACGGCCAGGCTGATGACGGCGCCGCCGACGATGAGCGACAGCTTGAAGAGATCGGCGCGGGGCTTGGCCAGCTCGCCGGCCGGGCCCGCTTCCTGGGCGAGCGCGGGGAGCGCCATGAGAGCGATGCCGAAGGCCATCAGGCAGAGGGCTTTGAGTCTTTGGGACATGACGGAACTCCTTTTACGTTGAGTGCTCTTCTTCATGGGCGACGGCGCCCGCGATGTAGATGCAGGTCAGCAGGACGAAGACGTACGACTGGATGAGGGCCGTGAAGATGGACAGGGCCATGAACGGCAGGGGCAGGAAGAAGGGGACGATCGAGGCCATGATGACGATGAGCAGCTCCTCGGCGAAGATGTTGCAGAAGAGCCGCATGGACAGGGAGACCGGCCGGGAGAAGTGGCTGATGAGCTCGATCGGGAGCATCAGCGGGGCCAGGGCCGGGATGGGGCCCAGGAAGTGCTTGAAGTACTTGAGCCCCTGGTCCTTGACGCCCTGGGCGTGGTAGTAGAAGAAGACGACCAGGGCGCAGCCGACGGTGACGTTGAGCTTGCTCGTCGGCGACATGAACCCGGGGATGAGCCCGATCAGGTTGCAGGCGAAGATGAAGATGCCGACCGTGCCGATGACCGGCAGGTACTTCCGGCCTTTGGGGCCGACGGCGTCGACGATGAGCCCTTCGAACATCTGGACGATCGTCTCGGCGACCGTCTGGCGGCGGGTCGGGACGAGGGCCGGCCGGCGGGCGACGAGCCTCAGGAGCAGGGGGACGGTCAGGGCCACGATGAGCACCATGACCAGGTAGTCGGGGACGGCGTGGAGGGGATCCGGGACTTCGACCCCGACGAGGCCGAGAACGGCGGCGATAGGCCGGCCGAAGACGCGGTTGAACGCGTCGACGATCCAAAGGCTGTGCTCTAAACCTTCCATTTTCTCAGTTGAAGAAGACCGCGGACGGCCTCGGCCAGGGACACCGGAACGACCGTGGAGAAGCCCGCGACGAAGGCGAATATCTTCTTCGGATAGAGGAGGATTATAAGGAAAAAGACGGCGCAAATCAACACGAGGCGGAGGGCGTAGAGGAGGATGCCGGACCGCCGCGCCCCCCGGACGCCCTTCGACAGGAGGCGGGTCAGGGACTGCTTGAGCCAGGTGAAGCCGAGGGCCGAGAACAGCCCGCCGGCGAGGAAGAAGAGCCCGGTCGGGAGATCGAAGAGGAGGGCCGCCGCCACGGCCAGGACGGCCGAAAGGCCGGCGATCTCGAGGGGGATCCGCCTCAGGAATCCTTCGTCGAAGGTGTTCGGGTCCTCGGTCGGCATGGCACCGGAATTATAACATGTCCCGCCGATCGCCGGTAGAACGCGTATATAAGGAATGGGCGGCGGGCCCGCTTTCTTGACATCGCCCGGCTCCTCTCCGAGAATAGGGCCGGCGGCGGACCCGCTCCCGGGAGGAGAAACGTCATGTCCACGGAATTCCTGGTCAGGTTCTTCGGCCTCTTTCTGGGCATCCTGGCCCGGACGGTCCTGCCCTGGCTGAGGAAGGTCAGGGAGGGCCGGGTCCGGGGCTTCGACCGCCGCTATCTCTATTCGGCGCTGGCCTCGCTGGGGATCGGCCTGATCTTCACCCTGGTCCTGTTCCCCCGCTTCGACGGCGGCGCCGAAGGGCGCACGTTCGAGGCCCTCTTCAAGCTCTTTTCGCTCGCCTTCGGGTTCGGCTTCGGCTGGAACGCCCTCATCAACGAAGGCGGGGCCTGGGCGGCCAAGCCCGAGGCAACGGGCGAGGCGGACGGCGGCGCCGCGGGGATGCCGGCCCGATGAGCCCCAAGTCGCGTCTTCCGGACCTCGCGCGGCTGGCCGAGCTGAGCTCGATCGCCCTCATCCTGCCGGCCTCGATCGCGGTCGGGCTCTTTTTCGGCTACTTCCTCGACCGCCGCCTCGGGACCGAGCCCTGGCTGCTGCTCATCTTCACCGTGCTCGGCATCGCCTCCGGCCTGCTCAGCCTGTTCCGGGCCATCAGAAAACAGTGGAAGGACGACGAGCCGCCGGACGCCTGATCCCCCGTTTGCTTCTCCCCAACCGCTGTGCTACAAATCGGGCGATGGAGTTTCGTCTTTTCCGGCCGGTCTTGCGGCGATTCGTCCCCGTTGTCTGTCTGGCCGCCTGGTTCGGTTCCGGCGCGGCCGCCGGCCAGACCGCCCCGACGACCGGGACCGCCGCCCAAACCCGTCCCGTCGCCCCGGCCGAGGTCAGGATCCTGGCCAGGAACCAGGAGCGGACGGGCGACCGCATCTTCGCGTCGGGCGACGTCGAGGTCCATCACGGGGAGTTCCTTCTTTTCGCCGACCGCCTCGAATACGACCTCGCGACGAAGGACGGCCTGGCCGAGGGCAACGTCGTCGCCCAGACGAACGGCGAGGTCGTCCGCGCCGACCGCATCCGCTTCAACCTCGAGTCCGGCCGGGGCACGATCGAGAACGCCTCCGGCCTCATCCGTCCGACCATCCTGTTCGAGGCGGAGCGGCTGGAACGGACGCAGGCGGACACCTACTCCCTGAAAAGGGGCTGGCTCACGCCCTGCACCCAGCCCAATCCCCGCTGGAGCTTCGGCCTCTCGCGGGCCAACGTCGTGACGGACGACCGCCTCGAGATCTGGAACGCCGTCCTCCGCATCAAGAGCGTCCCCGTCCTCTACCTGCCCTACCTGCGCTACCCCCTGAAGGACCGGGCCACGGGCTTCCTCATGCCCCGGTTCGGCTTCGGCGGCTCGAAGGGGCTGTCCGTCTCCCAGAGCTTCTACTGGGCCATGGCCCCGAACATGGACGCCACGGCCGGCGTCGACTTCTATCTCGCCCGCGGCACCGGGGCCGGGCTCGAGTTCCGGTACATGTTCCCGGGCGGCACGAAGGGCGACGTCAACCTCTATTACTTCGCCTACAAGAGGCAGGCCGACGGCACGAAGCCCGGCAACTCCTCCCTCGTCCGCCTCGACCACACCCAGGCCCTGCCCTTCGGCTTCACCCTGGTCGCCAACGTCGACTACCAGACCTCCTACAGCTTCCTCCGCGAGTACGACAACGACTTCCAGCGGGCCCTCGTCTACAACCGCACCTCCCAGGTCTACCTGTCCCGGTCCTGGAAGCGGTTCAACCTGAGCGCCCGGGCCTCCCGCTTCGAGACCTACTTCTCGGAGATCGACGACGCCAACGTGTCGACCTCGCTGCCCCAGATCACCTTCAACGTCTTCAAGACCCGGCTCTTCGCCCCGGTCTACTTCTCGATGGCCGCGTCCCTCAACCGCTGGCAGTACGGCTGGAAGTCCGATTACGAGGCCGGGACGGAGCGGCGGTCGACGCGCCTCTCGGCGAGCCCGACCCTGAGCCTGCCGTTCTCCTCGATCCCCTGGCTCACGGCCACGACCTCGGTCGCGGCCAACCTCAATTATTACGCCCAGAGCCTCGACCCGGAGAGCGGGGCCCTCGTCGACGAGCCCCTCTTCACCCGGAACGTCCTCGCGGCCGTGGAGATCGTCGGGCCCGTCTTCTACCGGGTCTTCTACGGCCGGGACGGCCAGGCCCGGCTCAAGAACATCGTCGAGCCCTACGTCAATTACTCCTACGACAGCCCGACCCGGAACTCCGACCGCGTCGTGACCAATTACGGGTTCTTCCGCTACCACCAGGTGAGCTACGGCTTCACCACCCGGTTCCTGTTCAAGGACGAGGACCGGGCGGTCGAGGTCTTCTCGCTCGGGCTCGGGCAGACGTATTATTTCTCGCCGGAGGACGGGCCCCTCTCGCGCTTCCCCGTCGACGGCGTCGCGCCCCGCTTCTCGGAGGTCACCGGGACGCTCCGGTTCTACCCCCGGGCCAAGCTCAGCTTCGACGCCTCGGCCGCCTACAACCCCTATTACGACAACCTGTCGAGCCTGCGGCTCAGCGGCACGGTCGGGGCCAAGGCGGAGGGGAACTTCCTGACGGTCAACTGGTTCACCAGCCGGAATTCCTGGACGACCGGGATCGACCCGGCGCTCATCGCCCTGTACAGCCGGGACCAGGTCGGGGCCTTCGCCGGCCTGCGCCTGCCCCGCCTCGCGCTCGACCTCGAGGCCGAGGCCGACTACAACGTCGAGGAGAAGAAGCTCCTCTACACGGGCGCGCGGCTGACCTACCACTACCAGTGCGTCGACTTCCTGGTCGACGTCCGCTCCTACTATTACCGCGATCCGCCGGACGTCCAGGTCCGCTTCTCGCTGGGCCTCGGCGCGATCGGCCGGACGCTCGATTTCCTGGGCGGGTTCGGGTTCTGAGGAAGGAAGGACGGCCATGAGCACGGATCGGACCCTCGACGGCAAGACCGTCCTGGTCACGGGCGGGGCGGGCTTCATCGGCAGCCATTTCATCCGCTCACATCCTCCGCAGCCATAAGCGGACGAAGGTCGTCAACCTGGACAAGCTGACCTACGCCGGGAACCTCGACAACCTCGAGGACGTCCGCGACGATCCGCGCCACGAGTTCGTCCTCGGCGACATCCGGGACAGGGCCCTGGTGCGCGGCCTCTTCGCCCGGGTCCAGGCGGTCGTCCACTTCGCCGCCGAGACCCACGTCGACCGCTCGATCTACGCCGCCGGCGAGTTCGTCGAGACCAACGTCCACGGCACCTACACCCTGCTCGACGCCCTGCGGGCCTGCCCGGCGATCGAGCTCTTCGTCCACATCTCGACCGACGAGGTCTACGGCAGCCGGACCGGGCGCGCCGCCCGCGAATCCGACCCCCTCGCGCCGTCGTCGCCCTACGCGGCCAGCAAGGCGGCCGGCGACCATCTGGCCCGGGCCTACCACGTGACCTACGGCCTGCCGACCGTCATCCTCCGGCCGTCGAACACCTACGGGCCCGCCCAGTTCCCCGAGAAGCTCATCCCGCTCTTCCTGACCAACGCCCTCGAGGGCAAGAGCCTGCCGGTCTTCGGGGACGGGACGCATATCCGGGAATGGCTCTACGTCGACGACCACTGCCGGGCCGTCGAGACGGCCCTCCTGCGGGGCCGGAGCGGCAGCGTCTACAACGTCGGGGGAGGGACGGAACTCGCCAATCTCGAGGTCGCCCGGCGCATCCTGGACGCCGTCGAGGCGCCCCGCGAGCTCATCCAGTTCGTCGCCGACCGCCCCGGGCACGACCGCCGCTACGCCATGGACTCGAGCCTCATGCGGGCCCTGGGCTGGGCGCCGGAGACGCCGTTCGCCGAGGGGCTGGCGAAGACGGTGCGCTGGTACGCGGCCCACAAGTCCAGGTGGCGGAAGGTCCGGGCCCGCTCGCTCTGACCGGAGGGTATTCCTCCCGGCTCAGACGGGGAGCTCGAGCTGGCCGTCGTGGGCGGTCTTGCGGTCGGCCTCGATGTCCGCGAGCAGCTCCGGGGTGATGTCGCCCGTCGGGTAGATGCCGTCGAAGCAGGCGGCGCAGAAATTCTTGATCTTGGGGTTCTCCAGCTGGACCGCCTTCTTCAGATCGGCGAGGGACTGGTAGATGACCTTGTCGGCGCCGATCTTGCGGGCCACGGCGGCCTCGTCCGCGTCCTGGGCGACGAACTCGGTCTTGGTCTGCATGTCGATGCCGTAGACGCAGGGGTGGCGCAGCGGCGGCGAGTAGGAGGCGAAATAGACCTTTTTCGCCCCGGCCTCGCGGAGCATCTCGACGATGGCCTTGGAGGTGTTGCCGCGGACGATGCTGTCGTCGACGAGGAGGACCTTCTTGCCCTTGATCTCCGAGGCGATGGGATTGAGCTTCTGGCGGACCGAGCTCTTGCGCTCCTTGTCGGCCGGCATGATGAAGGTCCGGCCGATGTAGCGGTTCTTGACCAGGGCCTCGCTGTACTTCAGGCCGAGCTTGCGGGCGATCTCGATGGCCGCGTCGCGGGCCGAGTCGGGGACGGGCACGACGACGTCGATGGCCAGCTTCCGCCGCTTGATCTCGAGGGCCAGGGACCGGCCGAGGTTGACCCGGCACCGGTAGACGTTGACCTTGTCGATGAACGTGTCGGGGCGGGCGAAATAGACCCACTCGAACAGGCACGGCGAAGGGCAGCCGCGGCGGACCCTCTTCCTGTGGAGCGTCCTGGCCTTGTCGATGAAGATCGCCTCGCCGGCCTCGACGTCCCGGATCTCGCCGAAGTTCATGATGTTGAGGCTGACCGTCTCCGAGGCGAAGGCGTAGGAGGGCAGGAGGCCGTCGCGCCGGATCCCGTAGACCAGGGGCTTGATGCCGTAGGGATCGCGGAAGGCCACCAGGCCCTGGCCGGCGATGTAGGCGACGACGGAATAGCTGCCGTGGACCTTCCGGGTCACGGCCTCGACGGCCCGGAAGATGTGCTCGGGGGCCAGGGCCTTGGTCTGCTCGCGGGCCAGGGATTCGGCGAAGAGGTTGAGGATGATCTCGAGGTCGCAGTCGGAGTTGAGGAGCCGGTGCTGGTCCTCGTAGAGCTCGTCGCGGAGCTCCCGGTAATTGGCGACGTTGCCGTTGTGGGCCATGATGATGCCGAAGGGCGAGTTGATCTGGAAGGGCTGGGCGTCCTCGTCGCCCCCGCCGCCGATCGTCGGGTAGCGGGTGTGGCCGACGCCGATCGGGCCGCGGAGGTTCTCGACGGCCTCGGGCGTGAAGATGTCGTGGACGAGGCCGTTGCCCTTCTTGGTGTGGAAGCGGCCGTCGAAGGTGATGATCCCGGCCGAGTCCTGGCCGCGGTGCTGGATGGCCAGCAAGCCCTGGTAGAGGTCCCGGATGATGGGGCCGTTGCCCCAGAGGCCGATGACGCCGCACATGGTCAGGCCTTGACGGCCCGGCCGGGCTCGACCACGGCTTCGTCGACGATCATGACCGGGATGTCGTCCCGGATGGGATAGACGCGGTGGCAGGAGACGCACTTCAGGCCCTTCTCGTCGGCCGTGAGCTTGACGTCGGCCTTGCACTGGGGGCAGGCCAGGATGGCCAGGAGCGAAGCGCTGATCGGCATGGGCATCTCCTGCTCCAGAATAGCCGCCGGGGCCGCCCCCGTCAAGCCCGGGCCCGGCCGGCCCGCTTGCCCCGGGACCGGGAACCTCTTATAATCGGGCCGATGATGTATTTCGCCTACGCCTCGAACATGAACCAGGCGCAGATGAAGCGGTGGTGTCCGGGGAGCCGCTTTTTCAAGACCGCCGAGCTCGCGGGACACCGCTTCGTCTACGACGGGTTCTCGGTGCCCTGGGACGGGGCCGTCGGCAACATCGTCGCGTCCGCGTCGGAGAGCGTCTGGGGGGCCCTCTACGAGATCACCGAGCGCGACAAGCTGACCCTGGACGCCTTCGAGGGCTATCCGCGGAGCTACGAGCGCAAGGAGGTCGAGGTCCGCGACCGCGACGGCAACCTCCACCGGGCCATGACCTACTTCCGGACCGGCCGGCCGCTCGGCAAGCCGCATCCCGATTACGAGAAGGTCGTCCTCGACGGCGCCAGGGAATGCGGTCTGCCCGAGGACTACATCGACAAGGCCCTGCGCGTCGTCAGGATGTGAGTCCGGGGCTCAGAACCGGTAACGGACACCCGCCCTCAACGACGTCCCCGACAGGTCGACGACGGCCCGCCGGGAATCGACCGCGTCGTCCGGCGCGCTGGCCGCGACATAGACGAGGGGATAGGCGTTCCCGTCTTCGGCGAGCCTGGTGACGTAGAAGAGGGTGCCGGGCTCCGTGGCGACCTGGCCGGTCAGGTGCGTGGTGGTGTTCGTGCCGGTCAGCTTGCCGAACCGGGCCAGGCGGACGCCCGCTTCGGCGAAGAACTCCGTCCTCGGCGCGATCTCCCATTCCCCTCCGAACGCGGCCTCGCCGCCGAGGCCGGTCCCCGACGCTTCGCCCTTCAGCTGCCGCCAGTCCGAGGATTCCGGGAGCTCGTGCCGGTAGAGGTAGCTCGCCTTGACGGAGTAGATGCCGAGGCCGCCGCGGACGTAGAAGCCCGCGCCGGGGTAATAGCGCGCGAGGATCTTGAACGGGACCGTCCGGGCCGCGGGCCTGGTCACGAGGGTCTCCGTGAAGGCCGGGTCCTCGTATGCGGTCGTATCCTTGTTGGCGGCCCGCATGTAGTCCGCGCCGAGGCCCACGGCCAGCCGGGGCGTCAGCCGGTAGGTCACCTCGAAGCCGAACAGGTAGGCGAAGCGCAGGACGCCGGCGGCCGGCGGGGCCGCGATGCCGTGATCGGCGGCGCTGGCGTCGGCGTACCCCCGCGTCCCCCGGTTGAGGTCCCGGGGCGCGACCGAGCCGAATCCGGCGGAGAACGCGAATTCCAGCGGGATGCCGCCGGTGTCCAGCTCGGGCATCTCGATCTTCCCGATCCGGATCGGCCGGCCGCGGCGCCGCGCCGGCGCGGCCTCCGGCTCCTGCTCCTTCTCCCTCTCCACCCGGGCGATCGTCCCGGCCTCGACGACCTCGACCAGGCTCTCGTGGATCCAGCCGCCGATGACGCCGCCGTCCTCCAGGGTGTAGCGGACGAAGTACCATTCGCCGTCCTTCCGGTCGGCCTCGACGACGACGCCCTCGGGGATCTGCTGGACGATGGAGCTGCCGATGTCGGGCTTCTCCCGGAGGTTGGCCTGCTCGGCCGTGATCTTGATCTTCATCGGCCGGTCCTGCGCGCCCGCGGGGGCGGCGAGGAGCGCCGTGCCGAAGGCGAGGATCAGGAGGATGGGAAAGACGGTTCGGATCGTGCGCATGCTGGGTTCACCCTGAGGCGATTATAGCGGACTCCCCCGGGGCGGACAAGCGCGGGGAAGGATGCCCGCCGCATCGCACGGGGACGCCCGGCGCCGGCGCCCCCGTGCGCTCGCAAGTCGCGGCCGGCGGCCGGGCCGTCAGAACCTGTACCCGGCGCTCAAGCCGATCAAGTTGTACTTGAACAGGCTCTCGGTGTCGGTGAGCAGGTAGGCCGTCAGGTTGAAGTGGTTGCCGCGGTAGCCGAGGTTGATCTTGGGCAGGAGATCCCCGGTGTCCGACTCTCCCTCCCAGAAGATGACCGGAAGCACGACGCCGGCGCCGGCGAAGAACCCGCCCTTGGCCGTGTAGTTCAGGAGAACGCCGGGGTAGAGCAGGAGCGGGTCGAAGCTGAAGCCGTCGTCCGTGATGACCATGATCTCGGGGCTGAGCATCAAAGCCGGAGAGAGATGGATGTCGACCTGCGGGGCGAACGTGAACAGCGCCTCCGAGAACGAGCTGTCGGGCCCCAGATCCGTCATCACGCCCAGGTTCAGGCTGAACTCGACCTTCTTCCCCTGGGCGAACGCCTGCCCGGTCCCCAGCGCGACGACCAGGCCCACCGCCAGGACCATCACCATGACCTTTTTCATCGGTTCCCTCCTAAGAGTTGGGATGTTCGTCCGGATCCGACCGGACGCCCCCAAGGTAGTCTCCGGAGGGGCCCGAGTTGTCAAAGAGTTGTCAATGTGGGGTCAAGATCGGCCCCCGCCGTGCGCCAGGGGGGCTATTCGTACTCGGCCCAGTGCTTGATCTCGAGGTCGGCGGGCTTCTTGGCGGCCAGGGCCTGGACGAAGAGGTCGGCCGCCTGGAGGTTGGTCAGGATGGGGATGGAGTAATCGACGGCCAGTCGCCTCAGCTTGTAGGCCGAGTCGAACTCGACCCTTTTGGCCGGATCGGGGATGGAGACGACGAGATCGATCTTCCGCGAGGCGATATAGTCGCGGATGTTCGGCCCGCGGCGCTCGTGGACCTTGAACAGGCGCGTGTTGGCGACGCCGTTCTCCTTGAAATAAGCCGAGGTCTTCTCGGTCGCGAAGATCTTGTAGCCCAATCCGGCCAGGGTCCGGGCCGCGCCGAGGAAGCGGTGCTTGGACTCCTCGCCGCCGACCGTCAGCAGGATGTTCTTCTTCGGCAGGGTGAAGCCCGTCGACAGGATGGCCTTGAGGTAGGCCTCGTGGACGTCCTCGCCCAGGCAGGCGACCTCGCCGGTCGAGGCCATCTCGACCCCGAGCACCGGGTCGGCGCCCTTGAGCCGGGAGAACGAGAACTGCGGCGCCTTGACGCCGACGTAGTTGAGGTCGAGGGTCGTCTTCCGGTTGCGGACGGGCTGGCCCATGATCGCGGCCACGGCCAGCTCGACGAAGTTCGTCCGGGCCACCTTGCTGACGAAGGGGAAGGAGCGCGAGGCCCGGAGGTTGCACTCGATGACCTTGATGGCGTTGTCCTTGGCGATGAACTGGATGTTGAACGGGCCGGTGATCTCCAGGGCCCGGGCGATCTCGCAGCCGATCCCCCGGATGCGCCGGATGGTCTCGATGTAGATCTTCTGGGGCGGCAGGACCATGGTCGCGTCGCCGGAGTGGACGCCGGCGTTCTCGACGTGCTCGACGATGGCCGAGGCGACGACCTCGCCGCGGTCGGCGACGGCGTCGAGCTCGATCTCCTTGGCGTTGAGGATGTACTTGGAGATGACCACGGGGTACTCGGGCGAGACGCGCGAGGCCTTCCGGAGGTAGCGGTCGAGATAGCCCCCGTCGAAGACGACGCTCATGGCCGCCCCGCTCAGGACGTAGGACGGCCGGATGAGGACGGGGTAGCCGATCGACCGGGCGAAGCGCCGGGCCTCGCCGACGCTGCGGAGCTCGCGCCATTCGGGCTGGTCGACGCCGATCTCGTCGAGGAGCTTGGAGAACTTGAAGCGGTCCTCGGCCCGGTCGATGCTCGGGGGCGGCGTCCCCAGGACGCGGACCCCGGCCCGGTGGCAGCGGAGGGCGATGTTGTTGGGGATCTGCCCGCCCATGGACAGGAGGACGCCGAGCGGCTTTTCCTTCTCGTAGATGTCGAGGACCCGCTCGAAGCTGAGCTCGTCGAAGTAGAGCCGGTCGCAGATGTCGTAGTCGGTCGAGACGGTCTCGGGATTGTAGTTGACCATGACCGTGGCGTAGCCGAGCTTCTTCAGGGCCAGGGCCGCGTTGACGCAGCACCAGTCGAACTCGACCGACGAGCCGATGCTGTAGGACCCCGAGCCGAGGACCATGACCTTGCCCTTCCCGCCCCGGCCGTTGCGGAACGGGACGTCGTCCTCGCGGCCGTTGTAGGTGACGTAGAGGTAGTTGGTCCGGGCCGGGTACTCGGCGGCCAGGGTGTCGATCTGCTTCACGGCCGGGAGGAGCCCGGCTTTCTTCCTCCGCCGGCGGACCCCGAGCTCGGACGAGCCGGTCAGGAGCGAGATCTGCTTGTCCGAGAAACCCTTGCGCTTGGCCTCGGCGAGCAGGTCGGGCGGGACGGCGTCGAGGCGCCGTCCGCGAAGCCTCGCCTCGCAGTCGACGATGCTCTTGATCTTCTCCAGGAACCAGCGGTCGATCCGGGTCAGCGCGTGGATGCGGTCGACCGAAAAGCCCTTTTTGAGGGCCTCGGCGATGCCGAAGAGCCGCTCGTCGGTCGGCTGGCGGAGCTCCTTCTCCAGGCTCCGGAAGGAGTAGTTCTCGTTGGCGACGAGCCCGTAGACCCCGACCTGGAGCATCCGGGCCGCCTTCTGGATGGCCTCTTCGAAGGACCGGCCGACGGCCATGACCTCGCCGACCGACTTCATCTCCGAGCCGATCTTCTTCGAGACGCGGCCGAATTTCTTGAGGTCCCAGCGCGGGATCTTGACGACGAGGTAGTCGAGGGCCGGCTCGAAGCAGGCCGAGGTGACCTTGGTGATCGAGTTCGGCAGGTCCGGCAGCGTGTGCCCGAGGGCGAGCTTGGCGGCGACGAAGGCCAGGGGATAGCCCGTGGCCTTGCTGGCCAGGGCGGAGCTGCGCGACAGCCGGGCGTTGACCTCGATGATGCGGTAGTCGCCGTCGCGCGGGTTGAGGGCGTACTGGATGTTGCACTCGCCGACGATGCCCAGGCCGCGGACGGCCCGGAGGGCGATCGCCCGGAGCCGGTGGTACTCCTCGTTGGTCAGCGTCTGCGACGGGGCGATGACGATGCTCTCCCCGGTGTGGATGCCCATGGGGTCGAAGTTCTCCATGTTGCAGACGGCGATGCAGTTGTCGGCCCGGTCGCGGACGATCTCGTACTCGATCTCCTTCCAGCCCTCGAGGTACTCCTCGACGAGGACCTGCGGCGCCGCGGTGAAGGCCCGGCGCAGGGCCTCGCCGAGCTCGCGGGGGGTGGAGGCGATGCCGCTCCCGCGGCCGCCGAGGGCGAAGGCGGCCCGGGTCATGACCGGGTAGCCGATCGAAGCGGCCGCCCGGAGCCCGGCCTCGACCGTGCGGACGGCGATGCCGCGGGGCGTCTTGAGACCGGCCTCGGCCAGGGCCCGGTTGAAGAGCTTGCGGTCCTCGGTCTTCTCGACCGCCTCCATCGGCGTGCCGAGCACGGGCAGGCCCGCCGTCCCGATGACGCCGCGCTTCCAGAGCGCCAGGCCGCAGTTGAGGGCCGTCTGGCCGCCGAAGGAGAGCAGGACGCCCTGGGGCTTCTCCCGGTCGATGACCCTCTCCACGAAATAGGGCGTGACGGGCAGGAAGTAGACCCGGTCGGCCATGCCCTCGGAGGTCTGGATGGTGGCGATGTTGGGATTGATCAGGACGATCTCGAGGCCCTCTTCCTTGAGGGCCTTGATGGCCTGGCTCCCGGAGTAGTCGAACTCGCCGGCCTCGCCGATCTTGAGGGCGCCGCTGCCGAGCAGGAGCACCTTGCGCGGCTTTTTCATCCGGCCGCCTCGAGGAACGCATCGAAGAGGAACTCGGTATCGGTCGGGCCGGGCGAAGCCTCGGGATGGAACTGGACCCCGAAGACGGGCAGGCGCCTGTGGCGGATGCCCTCGTTGGTGCCGTCGTTGGCGTTGCGGAACCAGCCGGCCCAGCCGCGGGGCAGGCTGGCCGTGTCGACGGCGAAGCCGTGGTTCTGGCTGGTGATGTAGCAGCGCTTCGTGCCCTCTTCGAGGCAGGGCTGGTTCTGGCCGCGGTGCCCGAACTTGAGCTTGTAGGTCGTGCCGCCGGCGGCCAGGGCCAGGACCTGGTTCCCCAGGCAGATGCCGAAGAGGGGGACCCGCTCGGCGAGGAGCTTCCGGACCGCGGCGACGGCGGCGCCGGCCCGGCGCGGGTCGCCCGGCCCGTTGGAGACGACGACGCCCCGCGGCGCGAAGGCCAGGATGCGGCCGGCGTCGGTGTCGGCCGGGACGCGGACGACCGAGACGCCGCGGCGGACGAGGGCCCGGACGATGCCCATCTTGGCCCCGCAGTCGATGAGAACGACCGTCTTGGCGGCCCGCGGGTTGTAGATGCGGATCTCGGGCGTCGTGACCTCGGCGACGAGGTCGCGGTCGTTGGGGTCGGGGACGGCCCGGGCCTCGCGGCGCAGGCGGGCCGGATTCGGCGGCCGGCCGCCCGCGGCCAGGAGTCCGGTCGTGACGCCGCCCTCCCGGAGCCGCTTGGTCAGGGCCCGGGTGTCGACGCCGGCGATCGCCGGAACGCCGCTCTCCCGGAGCCAGTCGTCGAGGGTCTTGCGGGAGGTCGCGTGCGAGGGCCGGGCGCAGAACTCCGAGACGACGTAGCCGGCGATCTGCGGCCGGTCCGACTCGAAACGGGCCGGGTCGACGCCGTAATTGCCGATGAGCGGGTAGGTCTGGCAGAGGATCTGGCCGCGGTAGGACGGGTCGGTGATGCTTTCCGGGTAGCCGACGATCCCGGTATTGAAAACGACTTCCCCCCCGGCCTCGGCGCTCGCGCCGAATCCTACGCCCTCGAGGACGGTCCCGTCCGCGAGGGCCAGTGCTGCTCTGCGAATGGGGTCGGTCTCCGTTCCATTTTCGGCGCAGTATAGCACAATCGCATCAGGTCCTCAAGGACTTGCCGATTCCTATAAGGCGGATGGGGGATCCCCATATGAGGTCGCCACCCATATGTCCAGCCTCCCCGGAGCAGGAGGCTAAAATCGCCGTCCGCGAACGCAATCGTTGGGATCAGAAATAGCACCGACGCAGAAAAAACGACACTCAGAAAGATCTATTATGCCATCATCATCTTGCTTCTTGCATCGCAATCCTTCACCATTCTATGACCTCGATAGACAAAATATTGGAATATGCGGAATACCCTATTGGGTTGCCTGCCCTAACCCTATATTCATAAGTATGTCCTGCCTGGGCGCTGTCATCCGAATATGATTCGACGTTATAGCCGACCGTCGCGATTACTGACCAACCCGTTAGTCCTGGAATCCGGCGTTCGATATAATTATAGAGAGTATTCTTATATTGATTTAACCAAGAGATATTCACATTTTGTTCGAGGGTCGGGGATTGTCCGCTTAGATCGCTTGGCGCGTCAGGCACGACTTGGGGAATCTCAAAATCACACGATGAGAAATCGGAGATCCCTGCTCCATTGACGGCTCTTACTCGATAGGAGTAGAAGGTTCTCAACGTATCTATAGGATCTTGGCAGTAGGCATATGAAGTCGAGCTCATGTCAGCACAGTTTTCATGGATGAAGACCGGTCGATATTCGTCTTTTCGCTGTATCTCGAATCCGAGCTCATTATTCGAATTATCATTCCAACGGAGTCCGAGGATATTCCACGATATCTGATACACGAGCAGATTAGACGGAGAATTTGGCGGCGTAGATCCCCCAAGGCTGTTGAGGACATTAAATGCGTTTAGCCTTCCATCGGCTACGCATTTGTTGTTAAGCGAAGCTACATAATCGGCCCCGTCGATTATTAGATCTTTCAACCGACCGTAGGTAAGTCCAGGGCATACTCCCAGCGCCAAAGCTGCTGCCCCTGCAACGTGAGGAGCAGCCATAGAAGTCCCGCCCTTCTGCTGATAGCCGTTTCCACGCCTTAAGCTCCAGATCTCTGAACCTGGGGCCCCGACATCGACAGAATTCTGCCCATAATTTGAATCGCTCCGTTTCGTATCATCGTCGTTCGTTGCCAAGACAGCTATGATATTCTCGTTCGGATAACAAGCCGGATATCTGGGATTGGCATCGAGATTTCTATTATCGTTTCCTGCTGATGCGACAAATAGCCTACTCTTCTCCTGAGCTCGTGCGATCGCGAGCTTGACAGAGTTACTATAGTTATCGCTGAGTTGCCTGTAACTGTTGTTGGTTAGAAAAGCACCATTGTTTGTCGCATAGTCTATCCCGTTAATTATTCTGTTATCTAAAGTCTGCCCGCAGTAGTTGCCGATTTTGATGGGCATTATCTTAACGTTCCAGCAAACTCCGCTGATTCCTTTATCGTTATTACCTACCGCGCCGATAATCCCCGCAGTATGAGTCCCATGATAGTTATTGCCTGTTGGAACGCAGACAAATTCTGTGTTTTCCAGATGAGTCTGGTCATCCATGGGATCCGCGGACCCAGGAGGATATCCAGAAAAGAAATTCCAGCCTTTAACATCATCTGTAAAGCCATTGTGGTCGTTGTCCTGGCCATCACCTGGAATCTCGTTGGGATTCACCCATAGATTGCCCAGGATGTCCTCGTGCTCATAATCGAGGCCAGTATCTAATACTGCGACTATGACTTCTGAATTTCCAGTCGATATTGCCCACGCCTCCTCTGCGTGTATCTTTGCGAGCCCCCATTGCTCACTGAAATAGGGATCATCGGTCGCAAGGCGAGCGATGCCGTTTTTTTCAACATATTCAACATATGGGTTCGATTCCAAACGCCTAATCGCGTCGTCAAGTTCGATCGTTTCTGGGATCTGGATATGAAAGAGATACGGATCGGAATGGAATGATCTATTCGTTAACACCGAGGGATCCCAATCAAGTGTGCCTTTCTCCTCATTTAGATAGGTCTTAATTCTCCCTTGGACTTGGCTGATTATATTCCGGACAAGCCATTGGTTTTGGATCAGATCCCCGACCGAAGCTTCTTTTAGCCTGACTAATAGCTCGTGAGGGGCGAATTCCCGAGAATCATCAATGGCTTGAGCAGGGATCTTCGTGACGGGACCAGAGCGAACTAAGAGGACCACTGCGCAAGAGATAAATGAGACCGAGAAGAGAAGAATCGCCGACTTTTTCATGGCTCCCCCGTAATAGGCACGGATATATTGGGACCTAACGCCCCTCACGATGGTCAAATAGACTATCGGACAGTATGGATTGTTAATCAAGAGAAAATTTGATTATTGACATGATTATAGGCTCTCAGAATAATCAATGTTGGCTCCAAATATAAGGGGCTTCGATTCGATCCCTATGAACGAAAGGGTTAGAACATGAAAAGATTGCTTTTCCTTTTCATCCTCTCGGTTATTGCTACTGGGGCCTTTCCGGCTGAACTGAAGATCCTTGGCGGGGTTAGCCTTTCGAGATCGACAGAACCCGTAGATGGACCGGTGTTTGATTATTATTATAAACCGGTCTATGGAGCGGGAATTATCTTTGGTGGCGGACTTGAGTTCGATCTGGCACCGAGAATCGCACTGGAAATCGATGCCCTCTATATTCAAAAGGGCAGCCGAGTAGAGGTTAGGTATGGTGATGAGGTGATAGACATAACTCGCATAAGAACGGATGAACTTAGCTTCCCGGTACTCTTTAAATTTCATTATCGACGAGGGACTTCGCCATATATTCTTGGAGGTGGCGAATTGGCCGTTGTGCTCGCGAAGGATGCCAGAGCGATCGATTATGGCCTTGTCTTTGGGGTCGGATTCAGGAAAAAAATACAGGGCGCCTTTTTAAGCTTAGAGGGCCGTTATCATCATGGACTACAAGATACAAACAGGGGTCCATATGTGCTTCGTAGGATGAGGGCCTTTGCGTTTCTTGTTGGGTTGTCAATTTAGCGCTTAATCTTTTCACCATAAATACCCGCTTCTGATTATCTGAACTTTGCCAATATCCAGGTGACTTTCTTCCGGGCGTACCGGGCCGGCCGCCTAACATCTCCGAGAAAGCATCAAGACCACTGAAGGAGGGAGGAGGTCGTCCCCGCGGGTCCTTCGTCTCACCCCTTGAATCATCCATCGGGGGCATGCTATTTTCATCGGGGCGGGGGAGAATGGTCTCCGGACCCGATCCCGAGAGGAGAGCCATGCCTGTAGACGACGCCGGCCCGACGCCCGGAAAGACGGGCCCGTCCGCCCCGCCGCGGCCGGCCTTCGTCATCCCGGCCGACAAGGACGAGCTCATCCGGTCGATGGCCCGGTCCCTGCGCGTCGCCTTCAAGATGGCCTCGATGTACAACGCCGACCATCCGGCCTTCAAGAGCAGCGTCGACGAGCTCATGGCCAAGCTCGAGGCCCTCTTCCTCCACGTCAATCCCGTCGTCATCGGCTTCTCGCCCCACGCCCTGCTCATCGACGGCCGCTTCTGGGAGGGCGAACGGACCTACATGGACCTGGCCCAGCTGTTCCACTTCCGCAAGATCAAGCGCCTCGAGATCCGGCCGGGCGTCCCCCACGCCGAGTTCATGCGCTTCGCCTCCAAGATCATGCTGCCGGTCAAGATGTTCATCAAGGAGGGCGGCGCCCCGGCCATCATCAAGCGCGAGAACATCGTCCACATCGCCGTCGACACCCTCGAGTACTCCATCCTCCTCCAGGGCGAGGGCGAGGAGATCAAGGACATCTGGCCCTACCTGCTCATGGAGGCCGTCGAGGAGAACGACGACGAGAAGCTCGAGCAGCTCTCGGGCACCTTCGGCAAGGTCGTCGGCAAGTTCAACACCGAGGACCTCATCCAGAACGAGGAGCTGCACAAGAACTTCGCCAAGTTCTTCCACTACCTGAAAGAGACCTCCGAGGAGAAGCACCGGACCTGCGCCAAGCAGCTCCTCAAGTCGATCGTCTCGGCCCGGAAGACGCCGACCGAGGCCAAGTTCGACAACCTCAAGCTCCTCATCTCCGACCTGAGCGAGGAGGACCTGGCCTCGACGCTCTGGGAGGAGATCATCGGCAACGACAAGTTCGACTCGCTGAGCTTCAGCATCTTCTCCCGGCTCATCGACAAGGATCGCCACAAGAAGATCTCGACCTCGCTCCACGCCCTCTTCCACAGCGAGAACCCCCAGAACCGCCGGGCCGAGACCGAGTCCAAGATCCGCATCCTCCTCTCCGGCGTCTCGTCCCAGCTCCACTCCGAGATCTACCGCCAGACCCTGTCCAACCTCCTGAACGACATCTCCTTCGAGCGCAAGCTCACCCTGGACCGGCCGCTCCTCCAGAGGAACTACCGCTTCCTCCTGCTCGTCCTCCTGTCCCAGGTGGAGAAGCGGGAGACGGCCGTCGCCGAGCTGGGCCGGGTCACGGAGGAGTGGGAGACGATCGTCGGGGAGGGCGACTTCGAGTTCCTCCTGGCCCTCCACGGCATCCTGGAGACGCGCGGCCCCGAATGGGAGGGCGAGCCGGCCGTCGCGGACATGCGGCGCGCCATCGCCGAGCACGTCGAGGGCTGCCTCCTGCGCGGCGAGACCCGGCCCGAGCTCGACCTGTTCATCGACCGGCTCGGCCGGAGCCTCAACGACTGGGAAGCCTATGCGGCGACGCTGTTCACGGACAGGATCGTCACCGCCTCGCTCCTGCGCGCCTGCTTCCGCTTCTTTCCCGAAGAGACGGAGTCGTTCCAGGCCCGGATGAAGAAAAAGGCCTCGGATTCCGAGCTCCTGGGACGCATCGCCGAGGGGCTGGGCCTGATCGACACGCCCGCCTCCCTGGAGGCCCTGAAAAAGGTCTTCGAGGCCGGCGACGCGGCCGTCAAGGTCAAGGCCCTCCAGGCCATGCAGAACATCAAGGAGTTCGACGAGGCCTTCCTCTTCCCCGTCCTGGAGAAGAAGAACGAGCTCATCCAGGCCGAGGCCCTGATCCTGCTCATGCGCCACGAGCGGACGAAGCACGTCGCGTTCACGAAGCTCTTCGGCCTGGCCTCGCCCTACGGCCTCCGCAACAAGGCGCTCCTCCGCAACCTCGGCATCGTCGAGCGCTACGGCCTGCGCGAGGCCGCGCCCTACGTCGCCCCGCTGGCGGAACGGAAGGACATCTGGAACCGCAAGGTCCGCCAGGAAGCCGGCCGCGTCATGGAGAAGTGGCGTGAGGGATAAGATCAAGATCTGCTTCATCTACCTGATGAACGCCATCCAGGCGGGGAAGATCTACACCGGCGACCACCCCAAGTTCAGGGAGTACCTCAACCGGCTCTACGAATCCGTGCAGGAGATCCTGCAGGACCGCAAGGACCTCGTCCTGGGCATCATCGGCGGCGAGGCGGCCTGGGAGGACGAGATCTTCTTCAACCTCCGCGGCAAGCTCGGCCTGCTCATCGACTTCCTGGAGAAGAACGGCGTCGAGCGGATCATCTTCCAGCAGGGCCTGCGCTTCGAGGAGCTGCGCGAGTTCATCGTCTTCCTGACCCGCATCAAGCGCCAGGAGAAGATCAGCGAGCAGGAGTATTTCACCCTCCACGGCATCCAGAACATCCGGGCCGGCAAGCTCCGGACCCTGGTCAAGGGGGCGGACGTCGCCTCCGAGGCCGCCGAGACGCGGGCCCGCTACGAGAGCTCCGTCCAGACGGTCTCCGGCGCCCTCAACGTCGTCCTGGAGAAGGAGGACGTCGACTACCTGGACCTGCGCTTCAACATCCTCGGCATCATGGAGGACTTCGTGGGCCGCCACCAGGAGCTGCTCAACCTGGTCTCGGTCAAGAGGCGCGACCTGGTGACCTTCGTCCACCTCCTCAACGTCACCCTGCTCTCGATGTTCTTCGCCTCGAAGCTCCAGTTCGCCAAGGACGACGTCCTCGACCTGGGCATCGCGGCCCTCTACCACGACGTCGGCAAGCTCTACATCTCCCTCAAGGTCATCCAGAAGGAGAGCAAGCTCTCGGAGAAGGAGTTCCTGCAGGTCCGCCACCACCCCCTGCTCGGGGCCAAGATCCTCGACGGCTACAAGGACGCGCTGGGCATCCTGCCCATCGTCGTCGCCTACGAGCACCACCTCCGCTACGACCTCACCGGCTACCCGAAGTCGCCCTACCACCGCAAGCCCCACCCGGCCTCGATGATGGTCAGCATCTGCGACGTCTACGACGCGCTGGCCCTCAAGCGGTCCTACAAGAAGGACTACCCGCCCGAGAAGATCCACGAGCTGATGATGCTCGAGACGGGGCAAGATCTTCGACCCCCAGCTGCTGGACAAGTTCTTCTCCTTCATCGGCGTCTGGCCGGTCGGGACGCTCGTCTCGATGAGCGACGGGCGCGTCGGCGTCGTCCGGGCGACGAACGAGATGGACATCGACCGGCCCTCGGTCGAGGTCCTGGCCCCGGAGCACGCCGGGGAGGTCGTCGACCTGGCCCTGCGGCCGGACGTCCGCATCGTGTCCTCCCTCAATCCCCAGGGCGAGGGGGCCGCCTACCTGCCCCTCATCGGCATCGCGCCGCCGCCGCCCGACGAGGGCGGGGAAGAGGACGAAGAGCCGGACCTCGAGTAAGGAAACAGGAGAAACCGAACATGTGTGGCATCATCGGCTGCGCCGGCGTCAGGGACACCGTCCCCGGCCTCATCGAGGGCCTGCGGCGGCTCGAATACCGGGGTTACGACTCGGCGGGGATCGCCGTCCTCAACGGCGACGGGCTCGAGCGGCGCCGGGTCAAGGGCAAGGTCCGCGACCTGGCCGAGGAGGTCCGCCGTCACCCGATCGCGGGGGCCTGCGGCATCGGCCACACCCGCTGGGCCACCCACGGCCGCCCGAGCGAGGACAACGCCCATCCGCACACCGACTGCAGCGGGACGATCGCCCTCCTCCACAACGGCATCGTCGAGAACTACTGGTCGCTCAAGGAGCGGCTGCGGGCCGAAGGCCACGTCTTCAAGACCGAGACGGACACCGAGGTCATCGTCCACCTCGTCGAAAAGCATTTCCGGGGCTCCCTCGAGGAGGCCCTGCGCGCCGCCGTCAAGGAGCTCGAAGGGGCCTTCGCCGTGGCCTGCATCTCGTCGCGCGACCCGGGCAAGATCGTCGCCGCGCGCAACGGCCCGCCGGTCGTGGTCGGGTACGGCGAGGGGGAGACCTTCGTCTCCTCGGACATCACGCCGCTCCTCGCCCACACGCGGCGCGTGGCCTACCTGGGCGACGGCGAGATCGCCGTCCTGACGCCGCCGGAGATCCGCGTCTCCACCTTCGCGGGGGCGGCGGTCGAGACGGCCGTCGAGACGCTGGACTGGGAGCCGGCCATGATCGAGAAGCGCGGCTTCGAGCACTTCATGGCCAAGGAGATCTTCGAGCAGGCCGACGTCGTCCGCGACACGCTCAAGAGCCGGGTCTCGCTCGACTCCGGGCGGGTCTTCCTCGACGACCTCGGCATCGCGCCCGAGGTCTTCCGCGAGGTCTCGCGCGTCGTCCTCATCGCCTGCGGCACCTCCTACCACGCCGGCCTGGTCGGGAAGTATTTCCTGGAGACGCTCGGCCACATCCCGGTCGACGTCGAATACGCCTCGGAGCTCCGCTCGCGCGACTTCGCCATGGACCGGGGGACCCTCGTCCTCGGCATCTCCCAGTCGGGCGAGACGGCCGACACCCTGGCCGCCCTCCGCCTCGCCCGGGAGAAGGCCCGGGCCGTCCTGGCCGTCACCAACAACACCCGGTCCTCGATGGCCCGGGACGCGGACGGCGTCCTCGACCTCCACGCCGGCCCCGAGATCGGCGTCGCCGCGACCAAGACCTTCGTCGGCCAGATGGCCGCCCTGGGCCTGTTCGCCCTGGCCTTCGCCCAGGCCCGCGGCGCCCTCGGCGAGGAGGAGAGCCGGGCCCTCGTCCAGGAATTCCAGCGCGTGCCCCTCAAGATGGACCGGGTCCTCGGCGGGGCCGCCGCCGTCGAGCGGGCCGCCCGCCGCTTCCTCGGCTGCGAGCACTACCTCTTCCTCGGGCGCTGGATCAATTTCCCGATCGCCCTGGAAGGGGCCCTGAAGCTCAAGGAGATCTCCTACACCCACGCCGAGGGCTACGCCGGCGGCGAGATGAAGCACGGCCCCATCGCCCTCATCGACGAGGGCATGACGACCCTGGCCGTCGTCCCGCGCGACCGCGTCCACGAGAAGATGCTGTCCAACATCGCCGAGGTGAAGGCGCGGAGCGGCCGCATCCTGGCCGTCGCCTTCGAGGGCGACGAGCGGGCCCGGGCCGCGGCCGAGGAGGTCTTCCCCATCCCCGAGACGCACGAGCTGTTCACGCCGTTCCTGACCGTCCTGCCCCTGCAGCTCTTCGCCTACCATTCCGCTTCGGCCAAGGGCCTCGACGTCGACCAGCCTCGCAACCTGGCCAAGAGCGTCACCGTCGAATGACCGGCTCGTGAACGGGCACAAGGGCTTGATGGACACGAGCGGGTTGGAGTATTCTGGAACCTCGAGGAGATCCCCATGAACAAGAGATCCGTCGGACGCGCGATCGCCGTCCTGGTCCCCGCCGCCCTCCTGCTCTTCGCCGCCGCGGCCTCGGCCCAGGCGAAGAAGCCCAAGGCCGTGTTCAAGGAGACGTCCCACGACTTCGGCAAGGTCAAGCAGGGCGACGTCGTGACCCACGAGTTCGTCTTCACCAACGCCGGCGACGCCGTCCTCGTCGTCGACAAGGTCGAGACGACCTGCGGCTGCACGGCCGCGCTCGTCACCGAGAAAAAGGTCGCCGCCGGCAAGCAGGGGCGGATCAAGACGACCTTCGACACCCGCGGCTATTCCGGGCGGCTCGCCCGCTACCTCTACCTCGTCTCGAACGACGGCGAGACCCCGCGGCGCGAGCTCTCCCTCGTCGCCGACATCGAGGTCCCGCCCTCGGGCCGGATCGACGTCGACCGCTACAACGTCGACATGGGGCTCTGCATCGAGGGCGAGACGCCGTCCGCGAAGATCGTCGTCAAGAGCACCGGCGAGCGCGAGCTCAAGGTCGAGATGGACCACGAGAACGTCAAGTTCTTCTCCGGCGGCAAGCCCCTGGCCTCCCCGTTCTTCCTGCCCGCGGGGGAGTCGCGCGAGGTCGAGCTGCGCTTCCCGCCGCAGGTCCGCACGGGGGTCCAGCGCGACTACATCCTGGTCAAGTCGAACGACCCCGTCCGCTCGACGCTGTCGGTCTACGTCAGCCGCTACGTCATCACCCGGAAGGAGCTCCAGGAGCTCTTCGACAAGTACCGGAGCGTCCTCAAGGACTAGGCGTGAAGGGGACCTCCCGCATCCTCACCGTCAAGGTCCAGCCGCGCGCCAAGGCGCCGGGCGTCGAGGCGACCGGCCCGGATTCCTACCGGGTCCGCGTCACCGCCGTCCCGGAGAAGGGCCGGGCCAACCGCGAGGTCGTCGAGCGCCTGGCCGGGCACCTGGGCGTCCCGCCGTCCCGGCTGACGCTCGTCCGCGGCGCTTCCTCGTCCCTCAAACAGTTCCGGCTCGAAGCCTGAAAATTCCGGCCGGCCGTTGGGAAAATCCGGCCCTCCCGGGCGTCCTTAGTTCACGGAGACCGTCCCGTGAGCGACCCCACCCTGTGCTGGCTGGCCCTGAGCCTCCTGTTCCGGGGGCCGAGCGCCGCGGCCCGCCGGGTCCTCGGGCGCTTCCCCTCGGTCACGGAGATCTTCCGCGGGGGGAGGGCCGACTTCGACGGCCTGCGCCTGGAGCCGGCGGCCGTCGAGGCCATCGTCTCGGGGCGGGCCCTCGACCGGGCCGGCCGGGAATTGGAAAAAGCGGCGGGGAAGGCGTATACTCTCTTGACCTTGGAGAGCCCGGAATATCCGGGCCGCCTGAGAGAGATCTTCGATCCTCCGTTCGTCCTCTACTGCGAGGGCGATCCGGAGGTCCTTCGGAATCCCGCGGTGGCCGTCGTCGGCGCGAGAAGGCCCACCCCTTACGGGCGGGCCGTGGCCGAGAAGCTGGCCGGCGACCTGGCCGGCCGCGGCTGCGTCGTCACGAGCGGGCTGGCCGCCGGCATCGACGCCTGCGCCCATCGGGGGGCTCTCGGCAAGGGAAGGACGGTGGCCGTGTTGGGTTCGGGATTGGACGTCATCTATCCGTGGGAGAACCGCCCGCTCGCCCGCGAGATCGCCGCGCGGGGGGCCGTCGTGACGGAGTTCCCGCTGGAGACGCCTCCGCTCGCGGCGAACTTCCCCGTCCGCAACCGGATCATCAGCGGCCTCTCCCTCGGCCTGGTCGTCGTCGAGGCCACCCGGAAGAGCGGCTCGCTCATCACGGCCCAGCTGGCCCTCACCCAGGACCGGGAGGTCATGGCCGTCCCCGGCAACGTGACCTCGGAGCTCAGCGTCGGGCCGAACGGCCTCATCCGGGACGGGGCCAGACCGGTCGCCACCTGGGAAGACGTGGCCGAGGGCCTGCCGTCGCCGTGGGGGGAGAATCTCCTTGCGCACGGGGGCGGGAAAGAGGAGAATATCGGCGCTTCTCTGAGCCGGGACGAGCGCCGGCTCATGGACGAGCTCGCCCTCGACGCCGCCCGGCCCATCGACGAGCTGGCCGAGAGGACGGGGCTTCGCCGTCTCCGTCCTGCTGGCGCTCCTGCTCGGCCTCGAGCTGAAGGGGGCTGTCGTCCAGCTGCCCGGGAAAGAGTTTCAGAGGAGAATGTAATTGGGGAAATCACTCGTCATCGTCGAATCGCCGGCCAAGGCCAAGACCGTCAACCACTATCTCGGCCCGGACTTCACGGTCAAGGCCTCGATGGGACACGTCCGCGACCTGCCCAAGAAGAAGCTGGGGGTCGACGTCGATAACGATTTCCAGGCGACCTACGAGGTCATCCCGGACAAGAAGAAGATCGTCGCCGAGCTGCGGAAGGCCGCCCGCGAGAGCGATCGGGTCATCCTGGCCGCCGACCCCGACCGCGAGGGCGAGGCCATCTCCTGGCACCTCGGCCAGCTCCTCGCGGACGACAACAAGCAGATCTTCCGGGCCACCTTCCACGAGATCACCGAGGAGGGCGTCCGGGGCGCGTTCGAGCATCTCGGCCAGGTCGATCTCAACCTGCTCGACGCCCAACAGACCCGCCGCGTCCTCGACCGGCTCGTCGGCTACCGCATCAGCCCCCTGCTGTGGAAGAAGATCGCCCGGGGCCTGTCCGCCGGGCGGGTCCAGTCGGTCGCCCTCGGCTGATCTGCGACCGGGAGAACGAGATCAAGGCCTTCGTCAAGGAGGAGTACTGGTCGATCGCCGCCCGGCTGGAGGCCGCGAACCCGCCGGCCTTCAAGGCCGCGCTGGCCAAGATCGACGGCAAGAAGGCCAAGGTCCACAACGAGGAGGAGGCCCGCATCGTCCGGGAGGAATGCGACCGGGCCGCCTTCGTCCTGGACAAGGTCCAGGTCAAGCCCAAGCTCAAACACCCCGGGCCGCCCTATATCACGAGCACCCTCCAGCAGGACGGCTTCCGGCTCCTGCGCTTCCCGGTCAAGAAGACGATGTTCGTGGCCCAGAAGCTCTACGAGGGCATGCCCATCGGCGAGCTCGGACTGACCGGCCTCATCACCTACATGCGCACCGATTCGGTGCGCGTGTCGCCGTCGGCCCAGACCGCCGCCCGGGCCCACATCGCCCAGGCCTTCTCGCCGGCCCACGTCCCGGCCAAGCCGACCGAGTACAAGAGCAAGAAGAAGACCCAGGACGCCCACGAGGCCATCCGCCCGGCCCACGTCGAGCTCACGCCGGAGAAGGTCAAGCCCTTCCTCAAGAAAGAGGAGTACGACCTCTACAAGCTCGTCTGGAGGAAGTTCATCGCCTCGCAGATGGCGCCGGCCAAGATCGAGGAGACGGCCTTCGACATCACGGCCGGCCGCTTCCTCTTCCAGGCCAAGGGCGAGGTGGTCAAGTTCGACGGCTTCCAGGCCGCCTGGCCGAACGGGAGCAGCGACAAGGAGACCCTGCCCAAGGCCGAGGCCGGCGAGACGCTCAAGCTCGTCGAGCTCGAGACCAAGCAGAAGTTCACGGAGCCGCCGCCCCGCTACACGGAGGGGACGCTGGTCAAGGAGCTCGAGGCCCGCGGCATCGGCCGGCCGAGCACCTACGCGCCGACGATCTCCACCATCCAGACCCGGACCTACGTCGTCAAGGAGGAGGGCAAGTTCCGGCCCACCGAGCTGGGGATGTACGTCACGGACTTCCTGATCAAGCACTTCGCCAAGCTCATGGAGTACAAGTTCACCGCCCACATGGAGGAAGAGCTCGACGAGATCTCCGAAGGCCGGCAGAAGGGCCTCGACAGCCTCAGGGAATACTACGCCCTGCTCGAGACCTACCTCAAGGCGGGCGGGGAGACCGAGGGCGTCAAGCAGTCGGGCATCCCCCTCGACGAGAAGTGCCCGAAGTGCGGCGCGGCCCTGGTCATCAAGGGCGGCCGCTTCGGCCGGTTCAAGGCCTGTTCGGGCTACCCCGAGTGCAAGTTCCGCGAGAGCCTGGACAAGAAGGAGTCCAAGCCCCTCGACGAGAAGTGCCCCGAGTGCGGCTCCCAGCTGGCCCAGAAGTTCGGCCGCTTCGGCCCCTTCGTCGCCTGCTCGAACTACCCCGCGTGCAAGTACATCAAGAAGGACGTCAAGGACACGAAGATCGCCTGCCCGCTCGGCTGCGGCGGCACGATCCTGCGCCGGAAGACCCGGCGGGGCAAGCTCTTCTTCGGCTGCAGCCACTACCCGAAGTGCACCTTCGCCTCGTGGGACGAGCCCCTCGACCGGGCCTGCCCGCAGTGCGGGGCGAAGATCCTCTACAGGAAGAACCTCATCAAAGGCGAACCGTACATCCACTGCAAGAACGAGAAGTGCACCTTCAAGGAAGCGGCGCCCCGGGAGAAGATCTGGGACCAGGCGGCGGCGGAGAACGCGCCGGCCGCGCCGGAGCCCGGGACGCCCGAATCCGCCCCGGTCGAGCCCGGCCCGGACGGGACCGGCGGGGCCGAGCCCGGCGGCACCGATGAACAGGGAAATAGCTGAGTTCCTGGACTTCCTGAGGCACGAGAAGAACGCCTCGCCCCACACCGTGGCCGGCTACGGGCGCGATCTCCGGCAGGTCGCGGCCTACCTGAAGGAACGGGAGATCCGCTGGGACAAGACCGGCAACGTCGTCCTGCGCGGCTTCCTGGCCGAGCTCCACGAGAAGAAGCGCAGGAAGACGACCATCGGCCGCAAGCTCGCCGCCATGCGCTCGTTCTACGATTTCTGCGTCCGGAAGAAGTGGATCGCCGAGAACCCGGCCCGGATCCTGGCCACACCCCGGCAGGAGAAGCGCGTCCCCTCCTTCCTGTCCGAGGCCGAGACGGCCGAGCTCCTCGACCTGCCCCGCTCGGCCGCTCCCCTGGACCTCCGCGACAAGGCCGTGCTCGAGCTCTTCTACGCGACGGGGATCCGGGTCTCCGAGCTCGTCGGCATCGAGACGGCCGACATCCACTTCGGGGAACGGCTCGTCCGGGTCCGGGGCAAGGGCAAGAAGGAACGGATCGTCCCGTTCGGCCACAAGGCCCGCGAAGCGCTCGAGGCCTACCGCCGGGCCCGGCCGGAGCTCGCGACGGGTGCGGCGGGCGGCGAGGCCTTCTTCCTGAACTACCGCGGCGGACGGCTGACCGCGCGGTCGGTGCAGAGGATGGTCCGCAAGTACATCCGCCGGACGGCCGTGGCCCGGAAGATCAGCCCCCACTCGCTCCGCCATTCCTTCGCGTCGCACCTGCTCGGCCGGGGCGCCGACCTGCGGGTCATCCAGGAGCTCCTGGGGCACGCCAGCCTGGCCACGACCCAGAAGTACACCCACGTCGACCTCCAGCAGCTGCTCACGGTTTACAAGAAGAGCCACCCCCGGTCCTAGGGGACTGTCCCTGCCGGCCGACTTGAGATCCCTCTCCGAGATATTTCGCAGAATCGCGGCTTCGAGTGCTCACGCCCCGATTCTGCAGGTCCGTTCCGAGGACTCCGCTCCCCGCCGGGCCCGCCCCTCCGCGACGGTGGCCCACTACACGACACCCAGCCCTGCCCGGGTCGCGTCGGCCTTGCGCATCTGCGGCAATCGGTGTTTCCCGCTAAGCCGCGATTTGTCCACATCGCTTGACGCGAAGCCGGAGGCTCTTTTGTAAACGACTACAAACAATAGAAAAGAGAAGAGCGAGCGGCTGGCATGCACTTTGCATTTAAGGCGGGCGAAAGGAGTTTCACCCATGATCAATTCAAGGCACAGGATCCTGGCGCTCGGGCTGGTCGCGGTCGTCCTCGCCATCTCGTTCGCCTCGGCCTTCGCCCAGTCGGCGGCGCCGAAGGCGAAGGTCAACATCAACACCGCGGCCGTCCCGGAGCTCGAGACCCTGCCCCGGATCGGGCCCAAGGTCGCCCAGAGGATCGTCGATTTCCGGACCAAGAACGGGAACTTCAAGAGGGTCGAGGAGATCATGAAGGTCCAGGGGATCGGGGAGAAGGTCTACGAGTCGATCAAGGACCTGATCACGGTGGGCGCCGAGAACGCGCCGAAGTGACGGCCTAGGCCCTGTCCGGAAGGTCCCCGGACAGGGCCTTCCCTTTCGTCCGGAGAAAGGTCCGCAGCTTGCGCAGGGCCCGGCCGCGGTGGCTGACCTCGTTCTTGGCCGCCGCCGGGAGCTCGGCGAACGTCTTCCGGAGGGGCGGATAGTAGAAGATCGGATCGTAGCCGAAGCCCGAGGGGCCGCGCGGCTCGAGCGCGATGCGGCCGCGGACCTCGCCGCGGAACTCCCCGAGGACCCGGCCGCCGCGGACGAGGACCATGACGCAGACGAAGCGGGCCGCCCGGGACTTCGGCGGGACGGACGCGAGGAGACGGAGGACCTTGAGGTTGTTCCGGGCGTCGGTCGGGCGGGGGGCCGAGAAGCGGGCCGAGCGGACGCCGGGCGCGCCGTCCAGCGCGTCGATCTCGAGCCCGGAGTCGTCGGCCAGGACCGGGCCGGCCCAGCGGCGGCCGTAATAGAGGCCCTTGGCCCGGGCGTTCTCGGAGAAGGTCTTGCCCCGTTCGGCGGGCGGGGGGCCCGGCAGGACGTCGTCGAGGCCGACCACCTCGAGGGACAGGTCTTCGAGGGCGCGGCGGATCTCGCGGAGCTTGCCGGGGTTGCTCGTCGCCAGCAGGAGGCGCCGTTCAGTCAATCTTCAGCTCTTCGATGTCGGCCAGCTCGAGGAGCCCCTGGTTGAACTCCTGCTCCTTCTCCTCGGAGGCCGAGAAGGCGAAGGCCAGGAGATAGGACGGGCCCTCCTGCTTCATGGTCAGCCGCTCGAGCCGGACGCCGTGGTGCAGGGACAGCTTGCGGAGGCTCGACAGGATGTAGGGCCGGGCCTTGGCCTTGAGGTGGTAGTGGAACTGCGACTTGTGGAGGTAGGAGGCCTCGATCTTCCCGAACAGGAGCAGGGTGACGATCGTCACGCGGTGAAGATCAGGGCCGGCACGTAATAGCCCGCCCCGATGACGAGGCCGAGGCCGGCGACGAGCCACAGCGTCGACGCGGTGGTCAGGCCGGCGATCGTCCCCCGCGCCTGCATGATCGTCCCCGCGCCGAGGAAGCCCATGCCGGTGATGACGCCGGCGGCCATGCGGACGAGCGTGTCGGCCGTGCCGCCCTTGGACTGGACGAGGAGCACGGCCAGGGCCATCATCATCGTCGAGCCGACGCAGACGAGGATGTTCGTCCGGAAGCCGGCCGGCTTCTGGCTGGCCTCCCGTTCCAGGCCGATGATCCCGCCCAGGGCGATGGCCAGGACGAGCTTGAGAAGTGTCGCGAGAATGTCCATGGCGCCTCTTTCCCCCCTTTTTAACATCGGCCGGCGAGGTTGTCAATCGCGTCCCCCTTCTGGTAGAATGGCCCGTCGAATCCGCCAGGAGGAACACCATGTCCGCACTCATCCGCAAGGTCCAGGCCCGCGAGATCCTCGATTCCCGCGGCAATCCCACCGTCGAGGTGGAGGTCTTTCTCTCGGACGGCTCTTTCGCCCGGGCGGCCGTTCCGTCCGGCGCCTCGACCGGCGTCTACGAAGCCCTCGAGCTCCGGGACGGCGACAAGGGCCGCTACCTGGGCAAGGGCGTCCTCAAGGCCGTCGCCCACGTCAACGGCGAGATCGCCGCGGCCGTCAGGGACCTCGACGCCCTGGACCAGGCCGGCGTCGACCGGGCCATGCTCGCCCTGGACGGGACCGAATACAAGAGCCGGCTCGGCGCCAACGCCGTGCTCGGCGTCAGCATGGCCGTGGCCAGGGCCGCGGCCGCCTCGGCCGGGATGCCGCTCTACCGCTATCTCGGCGGCCCCGCGGCCAACCTCCTGCCCGTGCCGATGTTCAACATCCTCAACGGCGGCGTCCACGCCAACTGGCAGAGCACGGACCTCCAGGAGTTCATGATCGCCCCCGTCGGCGCCCCGAACTTCCGGGAAGCGCTGCGCTGGGGCGCCGAGACCTACCACGCCCTGAAGGGCGTTCTCAAGAGCGGCGGCTTCACGACGGGCGTCGGCGACGAGGGCGGCTTCGCCCCGGCCTTCAAAAAGAACGCCGATGCCGTGGAGACCATCCTCAAGGCCATCGAAAAAGCCGGGTACAAGCCGGGCGAGGACATCGTCCTGGCCATCGACGGCGCGGTGAGCGGCATCTACGAGGACGGCCTCTACAACCTGAGGACCGAGGGCAAAAAGGTCAAGGCGGACGAAATGGTCGGGATGTACGCGGACTGGGTCCGGAAATACCCCATCCGCGTCATCGAGGACGGCCTGGCCGAGGACGACTGGGCGGGCTGGAAGCTGCTGAACGGGACGATCGGCGGGACGACCGAGCTCGTCGGCGACGACCTCTTCGTCACCAACGTCAAGCGCATCGCCCGCGGCATCGACGAGAACGCCGCCAACGCCGTGCTCATCAAGCTCAACCAGATCGGGACGCTGACCGAGACCGTCGCCGCGATCGAGATGGCCCGCCAGGCCGGCTGGGGGGCGATGGTCTCCCACCGGAGCGGGGAGACCGTCGACAGCTTCATCGCCGACCTGACCGTGGCCATGGGCACCGGGCACCTCAAGACCGGCGCCCCCTGCCGCGGCGAGCGGGTCGAGAAGTACAACCAGCTCCTCCGGATCGAGGAAGAGCTGGGCTCCAACGCCCTCTACGCCGGGCGGAAGGCCTTCATCCGCTGAGTTCATCAAAAAGAGCTTGACAGGCCCCCTTTACCCGTGTTTAATGACTAAGTCTATTGATTTAGTCAACTGATACGGAGGCGGCATGAGACTCTCGACCAAGGGAGAGTACGCCAGCCGGGCCATGCTGGAACTCTCCCGGCGCTATCGCGAAGGGGCCATCCACAGCCGCGAGATCTCCAAAGCCCAGGAGATCCCCCCGCATTTCCTCCAGCAGATCCTCCTCCTTCTTAAGAGGGCCGGCTATCTCAAGAGCCGCAAGGGCCGGATGGGCGGCTACATCCTGGCCAAGCCGCCCGACGAGATCAACGTGGCCGAGGTCATCCGGGTCATGGACGGCCCCCTCGCCCCCATCGACTGCGTCAGCGTCATGGCCCACGAGGCCTGTCCCATGGAGGGGACGTGCGGCCTGCGCTGGCTCTGGAAGGACGTCCGGGACGCCGTCGCCGAGATCCTCGAAAAAACGACCTTCGCCGACCTGGTCGAAAAGAGCGCCCCTCCGACGGAGAAGAAGGAAGTGCGGTCATGAAGCGACGGACGTTGGGCACCCTTCTCCTGGCCGTGCTCCTCGCTGGGCCTCTCGGCGCCGGCGGCGCCGCGCGGCAACCTGTCCCTCTCCGGCGCCTGGGCCCTCTACCCCCTGGCCGTCCGCTGGCAGGAGGAATTCCAGAAGAGCCATCCGGGCGTCAACATCGACGTCCAGGCCGGCGGGGCCGGCAAGGGCATCGCGGACGCGCTGGCCGGGGCCGTCGACATCGGCATGGTCTCGCGCGAGATCCATCCGGCCGAAGCGGAGAAGGGCGCCGTGGCCCTGCCCGTCGCCAAGGACGCCGTCGTCGTCACGCTCAATCGCCGGAATCCGTTTCTCGAAGAGATCCGCCGCCGCGGCCTCGGGCGGAAGGACTTCGCCGCGATCTGGCTCGGGACGTCCGCGCCGACCTGGGAAGCGACTCCTCGGGCGCAAGGGCCGGACCCCGATCCACGTCTTCACCCGGTCGGACGCCTGCGGCGCCGCGGAGACCTGGGCCGCCTACCTCGGCGGGCACCAGGAGGACCTCGGCGGCGTCGGCGTCTACGGCGACCCGGGACTGGCCGAAGCCGTCCGCCGCGACCCCCTGGCCATCGGCTTCAACAACGTCAACTTCGCCTACGACGCCAAGTCCCTCGAGCCGATCTCCGGGCTCGCGATCTGTCCGATCGACCTCGACGCGAGCGGCGCCGTCGAGCCGGCCGAGAGCGTCTACGCCACGCGCGACGACCTCACCCGGGCCATCGCCGCCGGCGTCTACCCTTCGCCGCCCGCCCGGGAGCTCTACTTCGTCGTCAAGGGCAAGCCCGGCCGTCCGCTCCTCGCGGAATTCCTCGAATGGGTCCTCGTCGAGGGCCAGCGCTACGTCGTCGAGATGGGTTACATCGCCGTCGGACCGGACCGGATCGCCGCCGGCCTGGCCCTCGTCCGCGGAGGCGCGGGGCGGAAATGAGGCTCTTCAAGGACGCGCTGGCCCGCCGGGCGACGGGGCTCGTCGCCGCCCTGCCCGGCCTCCTCGTCCTGCTCATCGTCGTCGGGCTCTTCCTCAAGTCGAAGGCCATCCTCTCCGTCGAGCCCCTGTCGCGGCTGCTGTTCTCCGCGGCCTGGCACCCGCTCAAGGGCGAGTTCGGGTTGCTGGCCTTCATCGCCGGAACGGTCTGGGTCACGGTGACGGCGCTCGTCCTGGCCGTGCCGGTCTCGATCCTGGCCGCGATCTACCTCTCCGAATACGCCCCGCGCTGGGTCCGCGAGGTCGCCAAGCCCGTCATCGACCTCCTGGCCGGCCTGCCTTCGGTCGTCTACGGCGTCTGGGGCGTCATCCTGGTCGTCCCCTTCGTCGGGGAAGTCCTGGCCCCGCTCGCGGGCGTCCATTCGTCGGGCTACAGCATCCTCGCCGGCGGCATCGTCCTGGCCATCATGACCTTCCCGACGATCATCCATGTGACGCTCGAGGTCTTCTCGACGGTGCCCCGTGCGCTCCGCGACGCCTCCCTGTCGCTCGGGGCGACGAAGTGGGAGACCACCCGCCGCGTCGTCCTGCGGAAGGGCGCCCAGGGCATCCTGGCCGCCTCCGTCCTCGGCTTCTCGCGCGCGTTCGGCGAGACCATGGCCGTGCTCATGGTCGTCGGCAACGTCGCGGCCGTGCCCCGGTCCCTCTTCGACCCCGGCTACCCCCTGCCGGCCCTCATCGCCAACAACTACGGCGAGATGATGTCCGTGCCCCGCTACGACGCCGCGCTCATGGCGGCCGCCCTGGTCCTCATGGTCATCGTGCTGTTCTTCAACGTCCTGGCCCGGCAGATCCTCGTCCGGGTCGAACGGAGGGTCCGGTGAGCCGCGCCGCCGGCCGCAGCCTCGCGCGGCGCAAGAGGGCCGACCTCTTCTTCCGCGTCCTGGCCACCGCCTCCGCCGCCGCCGTCCTCCTCTCGCTCCTGCTCATCCTCGGGACCATCCTCTGGAAATCCCTGCCCGCGCTGGACCTGGCCATGCTGACCCGGACGCCGAAAGGCGGGTTCTATCTGGGCAAGGAGGGCGGGATCCTCAACGCCATCGTCGGGAGCCTCTACCTCGCCGCCGGCGCGACGGTCCTGGCCTTCCTGCTGAGCCTGCCTCTCGCCCTCTACATCAACCTTTATAAAGGAAGGGCCTCGAAGACGGCGGTCTGGACCCGCTTCTTCCTCGACGTCCTCTGGGGCGTGCCGTCCATCGTCTACGGCGCCTTCGGCTTCGTCGTCATGCTGGCCCTGGGCCTGCGGGCCTCGCTGCTTGGCCGGCATCCTGACGGTCGCCCTGCTCGAGTTCCCGATCATGTGCCGGGCGATCGACGAGGTCATGCGCCTCGTCCCGCGCGAGCTCACGGAGGCCTCGGCCTCGCTCGGGGCGACGCGGTTCGAGACGGCCCTCAAGGTCGTGGTCCGGCAGTCGGCCCCGGGCATCCTGACGGGCGTTCTCCTCGCCTTCGGCCGCGGCATCGGCGACGCCGCCTCGGTCCTGTTCACGGCCGGCTTCACCGACCGCGTCCCGGCCTCGCTCGCCGACCCGGCGGCGACGCTGCCCCTGGCCATCTTCTTCCAGCTGGGCACGCCGTTCCCCGAGGTCCAGCAGAGGGCCTACGCCTCGGCCGCGGTCCTGACCCTGATCATCCTGCTCATCAGCCTGGCCGGCCGGGCGATGGGCCGAAAGGCCACCCGCCATGTCGTCAAGTGAAGGACGGACGCGCCCGTGAACGGCGAGACCCCGATCAGCATCCGGGACCTCAGCGTCTGGTACGGCGACCTCCGGGTCCTCAAGAACGTCGACCTGGACATCCCGGCCCGCAAGATCACCGTCATCATCGGGCCGTCCGGCTGCGGCAAGACGACCCTGCTCCGGTCGCTCAACCGGCTCCTGGACGAGTCCGACGGCGCCCGCGTCAGCGGCCAGGTCGTCGTCGACGGGGAGAACATCTACGATCCCCGGACCGAGGTCACGCGCGTCCGCAAGAAGATGGGCCTGCTGTCGCAGAAGCCCCAGGTCCTGCCCATGTCGATCTACGAGAACGTGGCCTACGGCCCGCGCCTCCACGGTTTCGGTTCGAAGGCGGACCTGGACCGCCGGGTCGAACACTACCTCGGATGGCGGGCCTGTGGGAGGAAGTGAAGGACCGGCTCCGCGAGCCGGCCTCCCTGCTCTCGGTCGGCCAGCAGCAGCGGCTCTGCCTGGCCCGGGGGCTGGCCGTCGAGCCGGAGATCATCCTCGGCGACGAGCCGACCTCGGCCCTCGACCCCCAGTCGAGCCAGAACGTCGAGCGCCGGCTCGACCGAGCTCAAGCGCGACTACACCGTCGTCGTCGTCACCCACATCCTGCGCCAGGCCCGCCGCGTCGCCGACTACCTCGCCTTTCTCTACCTCGGCGAGCTCGTCGAACACGGTCCCGCGGCCGAGGTCTTCGCCGCGCCGAAGGACCCCCGGACCCGGGCCTATCTTACCGGCGAGATCAGCTGACCTGGACTATTCATCAAAACGCCGGTTCTCTCTATAAGACATCAAGACCCAAGACCGGCGTTTTGACCCTTCGGGCAAGCCGATCCGGCCGCATCTGCTTCGTTGCAAAGGGTTCGCAGTACTCCGAGTACAGCTTCACCCTTTGACGCCTCGCATCTGCAGCCGCTTCGGCTCGTGAATAATCCAGGCTTCGCCGGTCACGGACCGAACGATGCCCCGGCGATCCGGGGCGTGGACCGCATCCGATTTGGCCGGCCCGATCCTCCGGGTCGGAATGCTTTCCTAACAATATTAAAGATGTCGGCTGATATATCACTCTTTTTACTTGACAATGAGGTTTTGGGCCGCATAATATTCCTTGTAACATGAAGATCGACGCATTTGATAAGGGGATCTTGAAAATTCTGTACGAAGACGGCAAGATCTCCAACTCCACCCTGGCTCAGAAGATCGAGCTCTCTCCGCCGGCGACCCTCGAACGGGTCCGGAAGCTCCGGACGAACGGCGTCATCCAGGGACAGAAGGCGATCCTCGACAAGAAGAAGCTCGGCCGGGGCCTGACCTGCTTTCTCGCCCTGCAGATCAAGCACCTTCATCGCCAGGAGGCCTACCAGCGCATCGAGGAGCACCTCAAGCAGCTCGAGGAGATCGAGGAGATCTATTTCCTCACCGGCCGGATCGACTACCTCATCAAGGTCAACGTCCGGGACATCGACGAGTACCGGGAGTTCTTCAGCGCCAAGCTCTCGAAGGTCCAGATGATCGAGCGGGCCGAGACCTTCGTCGTGGTGTCCTCCGCCGTCAATCCGCGGTACAACCCGATCAACGTCGACCCGAAGGACCAGGATCTCGAATGAGGATTCGCACGCCTGTCGGGAGTCTTGACAAATCCTCTCCGAAGGTTCTACCCTTAGACTCATCGAGGAGAGATCGTCTCGCTCGTCACCGGTCCGGCGCGGCCCTTGTCCGGGCTCCCCGCCGACCCACCACGCGCAGAGGAGGACGATGGATTCAAAACCCCACAGTGCATCTTGTCCGCGGTGCGGCGGATCCCGGGGATTCGCCGCGGGCACAGGAACGAAAAAGACCGTTTCGGAGGAGGAATCGAATCGAATGAATAAAAAGTCACTGGTCCTTCTTCTCATCGTGAGCCTGGCGATGGCCGGCCTGGCGTTCGCCCAGCTCACGCCGACCGGCCGGATCGCCGGAAAGGTCGTCGACACCCAGGGCGGCCCCATCCCGGGCGTCGCCGTCAAGGCGACCAGCCCCAAGCTCGTCGGCACGGCCGCCACGGTCACCGACGCGGACGGCGTCTACCGCCTGATGGCGCTCCCGTCCGGGACCTACGAGATCACGTTCACCCTCCAGGGCTTCAAGACCCTGATCCGGCAGAACGTCCGCCTCGAGCTGTCCCAGACGCTGGCCCTCAACGCCACCCTGGAAGAGGCCGCCATCGAAGAGCAGGTCACGGTCATCGGCCAGAGCCCCCTGATCGACGTCAAGAGCACGGTCAAGGGCCAGGTCATGACCAAGGAGACCTACCTCGCCCTGCCGCGGGGCCGGTCGTTCGATTCGCTCATCAGCACCATCCCCGGCGTCCAGAGCGAGTCCATCACCGCCGGCGTCTCGGTCGACGGCGCCTCGGGCGCCGAGAACATGTGGTACGCCGACGGCGCGGACATCGGGGACTTCCACTACGGCGACCGCGGCCAGAACGTCGTCCTCGAGCTCCTCGACGAGGTCAAGGTCACGGCCTCGGGCTACAACGCCGAGTTCGGCGGCTCGATGGGCGGCGTCATCAACGTCATCACCCGCTCCGGCAGCAACGAATTCCACGGCGACGTCATGGTCTTCTACGAGAACAACCGTCAGTGGATGCAGGGCAGCTCCCGGACCTTCCTCCGGCGGGATCCCTACGCCTCCGGGTACGTTTACGAATACGTGAACTACGACGACCTCTATTTCGACGGCGGGAAGAACCGGGACAAGTACAACCGCTACGAGGGCGTCATCAGCCTGGGCGGGTACATCGTCAAGGACAAGCTCTGGTTCTTCGGCTCGCTCAACCCCAGCTACAACCAGACCGTCGGCCAGAGGGACTTCAATCTGACCGCAGGACCGTACGACGAGCTTCAAGGCCAAGAACCAGGCCCTGGGCGGATCGATCCGCCTCACGGCCGCCCCCATGGCCGGCCTGCGGCTGGCGGCCAGCTTCATCAACAACTTCACCAACTACCGGGGCGTCCTCCCGAACATCACCGGCAACAGCAGCTGCGACCTACGAGTGGGAGCGCGAGGGCTTCGACTATCCGAACATGAGCGCCTCGCTGACCGCGGACTATTCCCTCGGGAACAACGTCCTCCTCAGCTACCGCGGCGGCTGGCACCAGTCGAACACCACCAACCAGCAGATCGCCCCTCCGGACTCGTCGACCTATCAGTTCAACACCTCGAACTCGATCTACAGCGCGGACCCCTTCTACGTCACCAATCCGGACCTCATCCAGACCACGGGCTGGACCAACAGCGCCCTCTACCAGGAGACCACGAAGTACCTGCGCGGCAAGATCGGCAACAACATCGACGGCACCTTCTACTTCAACGCGGGCGGCGAGCACGCCGTCAAGCTCGGCGTCGGCTACAACTACATCTACGAGGACCGCTTCACCGGGGCGCCGCATCCCCGCGTCTACCTGTATTGGGGCCAGACGACCAACGACCTGGACTTCAACATCGGCCCCGCGGCCGATCCCGAGACCAATCCCGACGACATCTACGGCGCCTACGGCTACTACATCGTCCGGAGCTCGTTCACCTCGGCCTACGGCAGCGTCTGGAAGATCAAGAGCAACAACCTGTCGGTCTACGCCCAGGATTCCTGGACGATCAAGAACCGGCTGACCCTGAACTTCGGCGCTCCGGGCCGAGAGCCAGTACATGCCGACCTTCACGGATAACGAGGAATGGCCGGGCTGGACCCAGAATCCCGTCCGGTTCGGCCTGGGCGACACCCTGGCGCCCCGGCTCGGCGCCGTCTACGATGTCTTCGGCGACTCCAGCCTGAAGATCTTCGGCAGCTTCGGCATCTACTACGACGTCATGAAGATGTACATGGGCCAGCTGACCTTCGGCGGCTCCAAGCGCGTCGAGGACTACTACGCCCTCAACAACCCGGATTGGACGGCCATCGCGATGACCGGCGTCCTCTCCGACGCCCTCGATCAGGCCGCCAACGGGACGAACACCTACTGCCGGCTCGATGGATTACCTGCCGCCGTCCCTGGACCGCGTCGATCCGGCCATGAAGCCGACCTCCCAGAGCGAGATCTCCTTCGGCGCCGAAAAGAAGCTCCTCGAGGACCTGTCCCTGTCCGTCCGCCTCGTCAAGCAAGCACCTCATCCGGACGATCGAGGACGTCGGCGTCTACGTCCGGGACGGGGACACCGTCTATCAGGACTTCTGGGTCACCAATCCCGGCTACGGCGTTTCCCGCTGGACCACCAACGGCGGCGATGTTCGACCCCTATTACTGGGAATGCCCCCGGGCGACCCGCGACTACATGGGCCTCAACATCTCCTTCGAGAAGAGGTTCAGCCACAACTGGCAGGGCGGGGTCAACTACACCCTGAGCCAGGTCTACGGGAACTATTCCGGCCTGGCCTCGTCGGACGAGGGCGGCCGTCTCGGCCCCAGCGTCGAGCAGGATTTCGACCGCTGGTTCATGGGCTTCGACGCCCTGGGCAACCTCCTCGACGGGCCCCTGCCGCAGGACAGGACCCACTATTTCAAGACCTACGGGTCCTATCCGTTCCCCTTCGGCCTGACCGTGGGCGCCGTCGCGCTACGGCCGGAGCGGCCTGCCCCTGTCGACCAAGGTCCTCTACAACTCCAAGTATTTCTACGTCAACGGGCGCGGAGACCTGGGCCGGCTGCCCTTCACCGTCTGGGCCGATCTCTTCATGGAATACACGCTCAAGCTCAGCGGGCGGACCCGGGCTTCGATCAACCTCCAGATCAACAACATCACCAACACCGACACCATCCAGAGCATGATCATCACGCCCAACCGCAGCAGCTTCACCGGCTACCACGAGCAGATCCTGGACGGGACGTTCGCCACGGACTACATGTCCATCATCGAGACCCGTGGCGATCGCCCACGCCGCCTACGGCGACTGGGAGACCCGCATGGGTCCCTGGTCCGGCCGTCTGGGGCTCAAGTTCTCCTTCTGACCGAGGCCGCCGGTACCGACCGGATCGTCTCAGGCCCGCCCCCCGCGAGGGGGGCGGGCTTTTTTCTTGACTAATCCCGGGAAACCCCTATTCTGGAAAGGTCCCCATGAGCCGAAAAACGCCTTCGTCCCGCTCGCCGCCGGCCTCGCCGTTCTGGCCCTTCTGGCCGCCTTCGTCTTTTCGTGATCCGCCCGGGGAGCCGGCCGGACGGCGCGGCCCGCCGCGGACTCGCTCAACGTCCTCCTCATCACCCTCGACACCACCCGGGCCGACCGCCTCGGCAGCTACGGCTACGCCGGGGCGAAGACGCCCCGTCTCGACGCCCTGGCCGGCGAGGGCGTCCGGTTCGCCCGGGCCTACGCGCCGGCCCCCCTGACCCTGCCCGCCCACGCCACGATCCTGTCCGGGCTCTATCCCGCCGCCCACGGCGTCCGCAACAACGGCCGCGAGCTCGATCCGAAGTTCCGGACGCTGGCGGAGATCCTGAAGGGGCACGGCTTCGCCACGGCGGCCTTCGTGTCGTCGTTCTCGGTCGACTCGCGGTTCGGCCTCGGCCGCGGCTTCGACGTCTACGAGGACACCTTCCAGGCCGCGTCCCCCCTCAAGGGGGCCAACTCCGAACGCCGGGCGGAGGAGACGTTCGCCCTGTTCTCCCGCTGGTTCGACGGGGCCTCCCAAGGCCGGTTCTTCGCCTGGGTCCACTACTACGACCCCCATCTGCCCTACGATCCGCCCTCGCCGTATAAAGAGGAGTTCGGCGACCGGCCCTACGACGGCGAGATCGCCTACATGGACCGCTTCGTCGGCGCCGTCCTGGACCGGCTCGAGGAGAAGGGCGTCGCCGGCCGGACCCTCGTCGTCGTCGCCGGCGACCACGGCGAGGGGCTGGGGGACAAGGTCGAGACCGGCCACGGCATCTTCCTCTACGAAGAGACCGTGCGCGTGCCCTTCATCGTCCGCAACCCCGGCGCGTTCCCCCGCCCCCGGGTCGTCGGAAGCGCCGTCCGGCTGGTCGACGTGGCCCCGACCGTCCTGGCGACGCTCGGCCTGGCCGGCGAAGCAAGCGCCATGCAGGGCCGGGACCTCACCCCCTGGATGCGGGGCAAGGAGGACGGGGACCTCGACGCCCTCGTCGAGACCTTCTACCCGCGGGAGAATTTCGGCTGGTCGGAGCTCGTCGGCCTGGTCTCGGGCCCCTGGAAGTACATCCAGGCGCCCCGGCCCGAGCTCTACGACCTCGTCCGCGATCCCGGCGAGCGCCGGGACCTGGCCGCGGCGTCGGCCGACAAGGCCGCCGAGATGGCCCGGAAGCTCGAGCAGGAGCTCGTCCGTCTGAGCTCGCCGGCCGGCGCCGGCGGACCGGCGGCCGACAGCGCCGAGGTCCGGGAGCGTCTCCGGTCCCTGGGTTACGTGAACTTCGCCCCGGCCAAAGGAGAGGCGGCCCCCGCCGATCCCAAGGACAAGATCGGGCTGCTCAAGAACATCCAGCAGGCCCAGATCCACGAAGCCCGGGAGGAATTCGCGGAGGCCGAGCGGGCCTACCGCGAGGTCGTCCGGGAGATCCCGGATTCCCCGGAGAGCTACGTCAACCTGGCCCTCGTCCAGGCGAGGCAGAACGGGTTCGACCGGGCCATCGAGACCTTGAAGGAAGGCGTCGAACGGATCCCCGATTCCGACGTTCTCCTGGTCCGCCTGGGTCACACCTATCTCGTCGGCGGGAAGCCGCGCGAAGCCCTGGAGACCATGGAGAAGGTCCTGGTCCTCTACCCCGAAAGCCTCGACGCGCTGACCGTTTCGGCGGGCATCCTGGACGCGACGGGCCGGAAGGGCGAGGCCCGCGAATTCTACAAACGGGCCCTGGCGGTCGAGCCGGAGAGCCGGCACCTGCGCCTGAGCTATGCCGCGAACCTCGCTTCGACCGGATCGCTGAAGGAAGCGATCGGGATCTACGAGAGCCTCATCGCCGATTTCCCCGGGGAGCAGGCTTTCTACCAGTACGCCGGCATCGCCTCGCTCCTACCTCGGCGAATTCGACCGGGCCGTCTCCTTCCTGCGCCGGGCCGTGGACATCGCCCCGACGCCGACGGGCCTCTTCAACCTGGCCGTGGCCTACGAGAAGAGCGGCGACCTCAAGAACGCGGCGGCGACGTTCAGGATCTACCTCGAGAGATACCCGAACGAGAAGGAGAACGAGAGACGCGCGGCGCAGGCCGAGCTCGAGAACCTGGAGAAGAAGATCGGCGGCGCGTCCCGCTGAGGGCGGTCAGCCGGCCCCGATCCTCGCGAGACCGGTCCGGAGGGCCTCGCGGAGAGCGGCGAGTCTCGGCCGGGGCCACCGCCGCGTCGCCCCTCCGGCCTCTCCGCAAATAGCTGAAACGGTTCCCGTTACGGGTGTGCGTGTAGCGGAAATCGACCTCGGGATGCCCGAAGAAAAGGGTCATCATCGTCCCGGCCATCCTCGTCAGCGGCGGCCTGTCGACGTGGCCGAGCCGGAAGCGCGCGACGACCCGCGTCCCCCGTCCCGGCGCCGTCTCGAGGACCACGCGGCCGCCGCACGCCTCGGCCGTGTGGGCGAGAAGCGGCAGGCCGAGCCCCGTCCTCTTCCGCCCGGTCGTGAAGAACGGATCGAAGGCCCGGGCCCGCTCCTCCCGCGACATGCCCCGGCCGTCGTCGGTGACCCGGATGGTCAGGACGTCGCGCGCCGCGTTCTCGTTGACCGCGACGAGGACGCGCGTGGCCCCGGCCGCGACGGCGTTCTCGACGATGTCGAGGATGTGGAGCGAAAGGTCTTCCATCATGACGGGAAGACCTTCCGGCCCTCGCGCCCGGCCAGGGCCAGGCGGATCTCCGCGAGTCCGGGCGAAGCGACGAGAAATTCCGTCGTCGTCGTCCCGATCTCCTCCGGTCGGTGGGCGTCCGAGAAGCGGACGACGGCGAGCGGGGCGAACGGCCCGAAGGCGGCTTCGGCTTCGGCCACGGTCAGGCGCGGGGAGACCTCGACGGCCTCGAGGCCGAGCCCGGGCGGGATGAAGCCGAGCTGGGACAGGATGCTGAAGGAGTCCCGGTCGACGTGGCAGGCGACGGCCAGGCCGCCGTGGGCGTGGACGAGCGCGACGGCCTCGGCGACGGAGAAGAGGGTCGCCCCGTAGAGGCAGCGGGGATCGAAGCCGGTGACGAAGTCCTCCGCGTCGACGACGACCTGGTCTGCGACGAACTTCCTCTTCGCGGGGACGTCGGGCAGGTTCCGGTCGATCTCCGCCTGGAACGGCCCGAGGTCCGGCCCGGCTTCGAAGAGCCCCAGGAGGTGGACCTCTTCGGCGGTCGTCAGCTCGACGCCGGGCAGAACGGCGAGTCCCGTGCCGGCGGCCGCCGCGACGACGGCCGCGGCGTTGCGGGTGGTGTTGTGGTCGGTGACGGCGATGATGTCGAGCCCGGCCGCCCGGGCCCGCTCGACGACGGCGCGCGGCGACATCGTCAGCTCGCCGCACGGGGAGAGGCAGGTGTGGATGTGGAGGTCGGCCCGGAGACGCCGGAGGGCCATCAACTCCCCTTGACGCCGAGGGCGTAGAGCCGTCCGGCGAGCTCGAACGTCGGCAGGCCGGACCCGAGGACGGGGATCTTTTCCCGCTCCGCCTGGGCCAGTGTCTCCGCCGCGGGCACCCGGCCGCCGACGAGGACGATCCCGGCCAGGTCCTTGAGCACGGCCACGGCGACGATGTTCGGATGGACCTGCATGGTCAGCCAGAGGTCGTTCTTGCGCCCGTGGCCGATGACGTCCGAGAGCAGGTCGCCCGCGTACCCGCCGAGGACGGGCCGGTCGAGGGGAAGGCCGGACGTGAAGACCCTGAGCTCCAGTCGGACGGCCAGGTCGCTGAGTGTCATCGCTTCTCCTTCTTCTTCTTCCCGCCCTGGCCGGCTCCCGCTTCGTCGCCGTGACGAACGGGCAGGCTTCGAGGCGGGCGTAGCCGCGGACGATGTCGTCGGCCAGCGTCCGGCAGTCGGGCGCCCCGCAGATCCCGCAGTCCTTGAGCGGCAAGCCGGCGAAGAGCTTGTCCCGGCGCTTGGCCATGCGGATGGCCTTGGCCGGATCGCGGTCCAGGGGATGCGATTCCACGGGCTCCAGCGGATGGTCGAACGAGAGGAAATTCCTGTGGTACAGACGGCTGACGTCCTTCTGGTCGACGACGGCGTGCTCGCCGGCCGCGGCCACGAGCTCCAGGATCCGGCTCTTGGCCAGGAAGCGGTTCTCGACGCCGAGCGGCCCGCCGACGCACCCGTCGGGACAGACCGTGCACTCGAGGAGATCGATGTCCTGGAGGAGCCCGCCCTCGACCTCGTCGAGGACCCGCATGGTGTCCCGCATGCCCGAGACGGCCACGGCCCGGTGGCCTCTTGAGCCCGCGCGTCTCGCCGCCGGCGAGCGGCCAGCCCATGCCGAGACCGCTGAAGAGCGTCTCCGGGAAGAGGTGGCGCATGAGGGAGTCCTCATCGCTCTTGCGCAGGGCCTTGAGGATCTGGGGGAAGATGTCCCGGATCGAGATGGCCCCGTCGAGGTAGGACTTGGCCAGGGTGGCCGGGCTGTTGATCGAGACCATCTTGGCCGGGCAGGGCGTGATGTGGATGATGCCGATCTTCTCGGCCGGGATCCCGAGCGACTTGGGCAGGATGGTCCGCAGGATCTTGGCCGCGATCTCCCGCGGCGGCTCGATCGGCAGGATCTGGCCGCAGAGCGAAGGATAGCGTCGCTGGATGATCCGGACGACGACCGGGCAGGTCGCGGTGATGTAGGGCCGGGGCCGGGGATGGTCGTTGAGGTACTCGTCGGTCGCCGCGCAGTTGAGCTCGCAGATCGAGCTGAGATCGTAGACCTCGTCGAAGCCGACGCGGCGCAGCGCGGAGAGGATCTCGGTGGGCAGGACGGTGGGGCCGAACTGGCCGTAGAGCACCGTCGAGGGGATGGCGACCTTGTAGTCGAAGGCCTCCAGCGAGGCGAACGACGTCGTGTGGGAGTGGACGGCGTCGTGGGGGCAGACCCGGAGACACTCGGCGCAGTCGATGCAGAGCTGGTCGATGATGCGGGCCTTGCCGTTCTCGACCCGGATGGCCCGGGTCGGGCAGGCGGACATGCAGTGGACGCAGCCGATGCACTTGTCCTTGGTGATGTGGATGGAGTGGAAGTTCCTGTCGCTCATGGCGTCACGTGTCCGTTCGTCCTGATGGTGATGTCGAGGCGCGTCCCCCGGCCCACTTCCGAGTCGATGGCGAAGACGTCGGCGTTCCGCTTGATGTTCGGCAGGCCCATGCCGGCGCCGAACCCGAGCTCCCGCATCTCGGCCGTCGCCGTCGAATAGCCTTCCGTCAGGGCCAGCTCGATGTCGGGGATGCCCGGGCCGCGGTCGTCGACGGTGAGGCGCACTTCCTCGGGGGAGACGCTCAGGTCCACCCGGGCCTCGCGGGCGTACATGATGACGTTCATCTCCGCCTCGTAGGCGACGATGGCCGCCCGGCGCACCGTCGCGACGGCGAGCCCCAGGTCCTTGAGGAGCTCCTTGATCTCGCAGGCGACGGCGCCGGCCTTGGCGAAATCCCCGCCCTTGACCGGGAACTCCTTCCGGTAGACGGACTCAGCGTCGGCCATGGCCCCCGTCCTCGATCAATCCGGCGATCCGGGAGCAGGCTTCGAACATGGTCATCTTCGTGGCCATGAGGGGGATCCCCCTCGTCCGGGCCTCGTCGACGACGGCCGGGACCGGGCGCTTGCCCTGGACGAAGACGACGCCGGAGAGGTCGGCCACCGAGCAGGTGCAGACGACGTGGGCGTTGGCCAGGCCCGTCAGCAGGAGGGAGCCGGGCTCGGCGGAGGTCAGGACGTCGCTCATGAGATCGGAGGCGAAGACCTTCCGGAAGGCGGCTTCGGGGGAGGTGGCCGGCGTCAGGAGCTCGCCGTCGAGAAGGGCCAGCACGTCCTTGAGAACGATCATCGGGGCCTCCCGCCGCGCCGGAATCAGCTCGGTCCTCTCATTATATAGCGAAGGAGGAATAAAACAAAGCCGGCGGAGGAGAGGGGGAGGCCCCTCCTCCGCCGGCCGGAGGTAACTCAGCCTGACGGAACGCTTACTTGGCCTTGAGGATCTTCTGGACCTCGTCCTTGTCCACGTCCGTGATGTACGGGATGCCGCTGATGTCGGCCGCTTCCTTGGTCAGGGAGGCGATGTCGTCGCGGGTGATGTAGTCGAGCGTGAACTTCCGCTCGCCGGCCATCATCTGGCGGAGCCCCTGGTTCAGGCGCTCGAAGTAGGTGTAGACGCCGATGGCCCCGGCCGGCAGGTCGTTGAACCGGTCCCCGAAGCGGTGCTTCAACTCGGGGGCGGTGACGAAGATCTCCTCGCGCGAGTCTGCCGAACCTCTCGACGTAGACCGGGATCTGGTCGTCGGCGATGCGGCCGCCGATCGTCTTGCCGACCATGGCCGCCGCCAGGGGCGAGCGGGCCATGCCGACGAGCTTGACGTAGGGCGCGCCGAGGGACAGGGCCTTGAAGATCTGGTCCTCGAAGGTGATGCCGCCGGCGAAGGCCAGGTCGGGCACGTAATCGCCCTGCTTGGCCAGCTGGTCGGCGAACTTCCAGGTCAGCGACCAGATCTCGACCGTCGGGATGCCCCACTCGTTCATCATCCGCCAGGGGCTCATGCCCGTGCCGCCGCCGGCGCCGTCGACGGTCAGCAGGTCGAGCTTGGCCTTGGAGGCGTACTTGACCGCCCGGGCCAGGTCGGCCGGCCGGTAGGCGCCCGTCTTGAGGAAGATGCGCTTGGCGCCGGCCTTGCGCAGCTCCTCGACCCGGGCCATGAACGACTCCTCCTCGACCATGCCCAGGCGGGAGTGGCGCTCGAATTCCTTGAAGCTGCCCTTCTCGAAGGCCGCGATGATCTTGGGATCCTCGGGGTCGGGCAGGACGATGTAGCCCTTCTTCTTGAGGGCCTGGGCCTTCTTGACCGACTTGATCTTGACCTCGCCGCCGATGTCCTTGGCCCCCTGGCCCCACTTCAGCTCGACGGTCTCGATGCCCAGCTTCTCGATGGCGTATTCCTGGACGCCGAGGCGGGTGTCCTCGACGTTGGCCTGGACGACGACCTCGCCGTAGCCCTTTTCCTGCCAATCGCGGTAGGACTTGATGCGGAACTCCATGTCCGGCGAGCGGACGACACGGCCGTTCTTGAGCTCGGTCTCGTCGTCCATGCCGCAGACGTTCTCGCCGATCGTCAGGATGGCGCCGGAGATGGCCGCCCCGCCGCCGAGGCCGGCCCAGTTCTGCTTGGCGACGTTGGTCGAGCCCATGCCGGCGATGACGAAGGGCACCTTGAGCTTGATGTCCTTGTTGCGGCCGATCTTGGTCTCGACGGAGACCTTTTCGAAGGTGGCCTTGTCGCTGTCGGCGGGGACGCCCCAGGCGCCCTTGGCCGTCCCCATGATGCTGAAGTGGGACAGGTCGACGGGATAGTCCTTCTCGCAGCCCGCGGTGATGATCCCGAAGGGCTGGGGATAGAGGACCTCGTGTCCGCGGTAGGCGGATTTCCCGATCTCGCACATCCCGATGCAGCCGTCGACGCAGGTCACGCACATGCCGCTGAAGGGGCTGACGGACCCCTCCGTCCTGTTCTTGGTCAGGGTGGCGGCGCTCCGGTTGAGTTTGGTGAGACTCGGCATGAAATTACCTCCTCGTTATCCTTTCATATTCTTTGGGTTCATGTGGACAAACCCGGTCAGACCTTGTCCCGGACGCAGGTGCCGCAGCGGCCCGCGTCGTACATCCAGCACTGGAGATCGTCGTAATGGTCGAGACAGCTCGGCTCCATCGTCAGGCAGCCGTTGCAGAGGGCCGTGTCCGCGTTCGGGCCCTGGCAGCGGAGCTGGCAGGCGGGGCAGATGTACATGCAGGCGCCGCACAGCCGGCACTCCTCCGAACGCATGTCGAAGGGCGTCGAGATCTTCCTCTTGAGGCCCCGCTGCTGGAAGCCGATGGCCCGGGCGTCCATCTGCTCGGCGCAGATCCGCGTGCAGAGGCCGCAGAGGACGCACTCCGTGTTGCGCAGGGGGAAGCGGACCTGGGTGACGTTGAACTGGGAGGCCATGTCCTGGAGGACCTTGGAGCCCGGCGCCATGGCCAGCATGAGCTCGATCATCATCCGCCGGGCCGCCCAGACCCGGGTCGTGTCGGTCCGGACGACGAGGCCCTCCTCGGCCGGGTAGGTGCAGGACGAGACGAGCTTGCTCTTCAGGCCCTCCCCGATCTCGACGAGGCAGAGCCGGCAGCCGCCGTGCGGCGTCAGCCCCTCGTGGTGGCAGAGGGTCGGGATCTCGAGGCCGTAGAACTTGGCCGTCTCGAGAAGGGTCGATCCTTCCTCCGCCCTGACTTCCAATCCGTTCATGCGAAAGGTGATCATGTTCCCTCTCAAACGATCTGAATGGCTTCGTCGCGCTGCTCTTCGATGGCCTCGAACTTGCAGGCCTCCTTGCAGGCGCCGCACTTGATGCAATGGGACTGGTCGATTTTTTTTCTTTCCTTGCAGGCGCCGCACTTGATGCAATGGGACTGGTCGATGAGGTGGATGTCCTTGAGCGTGCCCTTGATGCAATCGTTCGGGCAGGCCTTGTCGTTGGCAGGCCTTCTTGCAGGACTGGCAGCCCGTGCACTTCTCGGCCAGGACGACGTAGCGGATGAGGCTTTTGCAGACGCCGGCCGGGCACCGCTTGTCGAGGATGTGGGCTTCGTACTCGTGGCGGAAGTAGCGCAGGGTCGTCAGGACGGGGTTGCCGGCCGTCTGGCCCAGGCCGCACATCGAGGCGTCCTTGGTGATCCGGGCCAGCTCCTCGAGCAGGACCAGGTCGCTCTCCTGGCCCTTGCCCTCGGTGATGCCCTTGACGATCTCGTACATCCTCTGCGTCCCCTCCCGGCAGGAGACGCACTTGCCGCACGATTCGTCCTGGAGGAAGTTCAGGAAATACTTGGCGATGTCGACCATGCAGGTCTTGTCGTCCATGACGATCATGCCGCCCGAGCCCATCATGGCCCCGGCGGAGGTCAGGCTCTCGTAGTCGACGGGCAGGTCGAGCATCTTGGCCGGCAGGCAGCCGCCCGACGGGCCGCCGATCTGCACGGCCTTGAAGTCCCGCTTGTCGGGGATGCCGCCGCCGATGCCGTAGACGATCTCCCGGAGGGTGATCCCCATGGGCACCTCGACCAGGCCCGTGTTGGCGATCTTGCCGACGAGCGCGAAGATCTTGGTGCCCTTGCTCGTCTCGGTCCCCAGGCCCGAGAACCAGGCCGCGCCCCGGCGGATGATGTTGGGGACGGTGGCCCAGGTCTCGACGTTGTTGATGACCGTCGGCTTGCCCCAGAGGCCCTTCTGGGCCGGATAGGGCGGCCGTTGCCGGGGCATGGCGATCCGGCCCTCGACCGAGGCGATCAGGGCCGATTCCTCGCCGGAGACGAAAGCGCCCGCGCCCTCGACGACTTCGAGGTCGAAGTCGAAGCCCGAACCCAGGATGTCCTCGCCGAGGAGGCCGTTCTCCCGGGCCTGCGCGATCGCGATCTCCATTCTCTTCAGGGCCAGGGGGTATTCGTGCCGGATGTAGATGTATCCCTTGGCCGCCCCGATGGCCCTGGCCCCGATGATCATGCCCTCGAGGACGGCGTGCGGGTCGGCCTCGAGGACGGACCGGTCCATGAAGGCGCCCGGATCGCCCTCGTCGCCGTTGCAGATGAGATATTTCGGGGTCCGCTTCTCCCGGGCGCAGGCCGCCCATTTTTTGCCCGTGGGGAATCCGGCGCCGCCGCGTCCGCGCAGGCCCGACGTCAGGATCTCGTCGATGATCGCCTGGGGCGTCATCTCCGTGAGGGCCTTGGCCAGGGCCTCGTAGCCGTCGAAGGCGATGTATTCCTCGATCTTCTCCGGGTCGATCCGGCCGCGGTTGCGCAGGACGATCAGCCGCTGGTGCTTGAAGAACTCGATGTCCTTCATCTTCGGCACGGGCTGCTTCTCGGCCGGCGGGACGTACATCAGCTTCTGGACCGGACGGCCCTTGAGCAGGTGCTCCTCGACGAGATGAGGCACGTCCTCGACCGTGAGGAGCTGGTAGAAGATGCCGTCCGGCTGGACCAGGACGATCGGGCCCCGCTCGCAGAAGCCGTTGCAGCCCGTGGCCACGACCTGGACTTCGTCCTGGAGGTTCCTCTTCTTGATCTCCTCCTCGAGGGCCTCCTTGATCTTGAAGGACCCGCAGGAGACGCAACCTGTGCCGGCACAGACCAACAGGTGGGCGCGATATTGTTTCACGGCTCCCTCTCAGTACACGGTTTCGCTGCCGACGGCCAGCACGAGGTCCGTGGCCATCTGGCCGCCCAGGATGTGCTGGACGAAGATCTTCCGCAGCTTCTCCGGGGTCAGATGGCCGTATTTCACGGGCGGCTGGTTCTTGAACTCGATCGTCATCATCGGCTCGGCGCCGCACAGCCCGGCGCAGCCGGACGTCGTCACGATGACGTCCTGGATGTTGGCCTTGCTGATCTCCTCGAGGAGGGCGTCCATGATGTCCCGGGCGCCGGCCGCGATGCCGCACGTCCCCATGTGGACGGTCACCCGGGCCCGGCCCTCGCCCTCCCGGATGGTCATCAGGGACTTTGTCTTTTCCCGGATCTTGGCCAGGTCTTGGATGGTGAGTTTTTGCTTTCCGGCCATCAGATGTCCTTCCTTTCCGTCGTCATGAGGCTTCCGCCTTCTGGTACTTGCTGAGGATCGGCCCGATCTTCCGGATGGTCGCATGGCCGTGGTACTCGCCGTCGATCACGACGACCGGACCGATGGCGCAGCAGCCGAGGCAGGCGACCGTCTCCAGCGTGAACAGGCCGTCCTTCGTCGTTTCCCCGGCCGGGATATCCAGCTTGCGCTCGAGCTCCTCCAGGATCTTCGGGCCGCCCCGGACGTGGCAGGCCGTCCCCAGGCAGACGAGGCAGATGTGCTTGCCCCGCGGCTTGAGGCTGAAGGCCCGGTAGAAGGTGGCCACGCCGATGATGTCGATGAGGGGCATGCCCAGGGCTTTGGCGACCTGGCGCAGCGCCTCCGGGGGGAGGTAGTTGAAATTCTCCTGGATGTCGAGAAGGATGGCGATGAGGTTCTTTTGGAGGCCCTGGTGCTTGTCGATGAGCGATCGGATCTTCGTCTTGTCGATGTCCAAATCATCCCTCCGATACAAGGATTTCCCTCGGGGTCGGGCGTCGGAGAACGGCGGTCGTCGCCGGGGCGGGGCGGGAGAGTGGCGAGGCTGAGGCGGGGTGGGCCTCTCGGCCCGCTGCCGGCCTCGGGGTCGGTCGACTATGGTCTATAAAAATAAAAATCTCCTTACGGCATTGCCAGGAGACCTAAGACCGAATCAACAAGAGGGCAGTTATAACAAAACGATTTTGCGCTTGTCAAGTTTCGAGTTCGATCGTCTCGACGACGAGCTCGCGGCCGGCGACGATCTCGACCCGGCGCGAGCCGCAGGCGGCGCAGGAGAAGTCCGTGTCCTCGCGGGCCGTCTCGCCGCCGCAGTCGGGGCAGCGGAGCTTCACCGGGACGCGGACGATCTCCAGCCGGGCCTCCGCCGCCAGCGTTCCTTTCTTATAGGTGTCGAAGGCGGACTCGAGGAGTTCGGGCACGACGCCGGACATGACGCCGACCTTGAGGACGATCTTCGTCACCCGGGCCGCGCCGTGCTCGCGGGCCTTCTCTTCGAGGATGTCGAAGACCGAGGCGACGAGCGAGAGCTCATGCACGGGCGGACCTCAGGCGCTCGAGGGCCTCGTCGAGGTACGCGGCCAGCGCGTCGACGCCGTCGCCGCAGAGCGCCGCGACGGTGAAGACCCGGAGCCCGGGCTTGATCGACAGGGCTTCCGCGGCCGCCTTGGCCGGGTCGAACGGCAGATGGGGCAGGAGGTCCGCCTTGGTCAGGACGAGGGCGTCCGCCGAGAGGAAGGCCTGCGGGTACTTGGCCGGCTTGTCGTCGCCCTCGGGCGACGAGAGCAAGACGAGGCGGATGTCCTCCCCCAGGTCGTAGGAGGCGGGGCAGACGAGATTGCCGACGTTCTCGATGAACAGGAAGTCGATCTCCGCGGGGACCTCGCCGAGGACCTTGCCGACCATGCGGGCCTCGAGGTGGCAGGCGCCGCCGGTCGTGATCTGCCAGGCCGGCACGCCCTTCCGCCGGATGCGCTCGGCGTCGCGCTCCGTCTCGATGTCGCCCTCGATGACGGCCATGCGGCGGCGGTCGCGGAAGCGGTCGGCCAGGGCCTCGAGCAGCGTCGTCTTGCCCGACCCGGGCGAGCTCAGCAGATTGACGCAGAGGATGCCGCGAGCGCGGAGCTCCTTGCGGATGGCGGCGGCGGCCTGCCGGTTCGTGGCCAGCAGGTCCTGGACGACGGAGATCGTTTTCACGGACATCGCCGGACCCCTTTCAGGAAATCCACCAGGAATGCCAGGGCCAGGGCCAGGTTGCCCTCGGCCGCGGGCGAGAGCCCTTCGCCGATCGAGAAGCGGTGGCCGCGGACGGCCAGGAGCCGGGCGTCGGGCGTCTTGCCGTAGAGCCCGGCCGCGATGCCCAGGACCACCCCGGGCTGCAGGGCGTGGCTCAGGGCGGGCAGTCCGGCGGCCGGGACGACCTTGGAGAAGGAGAACGGCTTCCTCAGGCCGCGGGCGGCGTCGACGAAGACGACGACCTCGTGTTCCGCGCAGGCCAGGGCGTCCTCGATGTTGAGCTGGTAGTCGGCGTCGCAGTCGACGCCCCGGAGGCGGCGCTTTTTGAGGCGCTCGACGAGGGCGGCGCCCAGGCCGTCGTCGCGGCGGCCCGGGTTGCCGATCCCCAGGACGAGCACCGAAGGACGCGTCGTTCGCGGGCTCAGCGGACCTTCCTCTGGAGGACCTGGCCGTCCGCGTCGACGAGGCTGACGTCGAGCGGCATCCGGCCGACGGCGTGGGTGGCGCAGCTCAGGCACGGATCGTAGGCCCGGATGGCCACCTCGACGCGGTTGAGCATGCCCTCCGTGATCTCGGGCTTCTCCGACAGGACGTTCATGGCGACCCAGTGGACGGCCCGGTTCATCGGCTCGTTGTTGTTGGTCGTCGAGACGATGAGGTTGGCCATCGTGATCTGGTCGTCGGCGTTGACGCGGTAGTGGTGGAAGAGCGTGCCCCGCGGCGCCTCGATCAGGCCGACGCCCTCCGGGACCCTCTTGCCCTTCTTGACGAGCTTCGTGCCCTGCAGGTCCTTGTCGAGCAGCAGCTCCTTGATGACCTCGGCCGAGTGGAGGAGCTCGATGAGCCGGGCCCAGTGAGAGTGGAGGGACATGTTGTTGGGCTTGCCGTCGGTGTAGGCCTTGTAGATCTCGAACTCCTTCTGGGCCAGGGGCGACGGGATGTAATCGCAGGTGTTGAGCCGGGCCAGCGGCCCGACGCGGTACCAGCCGTCCGCCCGGCCGAGCGAGCGGAGGTAGGGGAACTTCATGTAGCTCCAGGTCCGGGTCTCCTCGCCGATGTAGTCGAGGTAGTCCCGGTAGTCGACGTCGTCGAGGACCTTGCGGCCCTCGGCGTCGACGGCCCGGAGGACGCCGTGGTAGAAGTCGAGGGCGCCGTCCTTGCGGACCAGGCTGAGGTGGTTCGACGGGAACGCGGCGAAGCCGTCGACGACGTCCTTGTTCTTCTTCTGGTAGTCCTTGAAGAGCGCGACGGCGGCCTGGGCCCACGCGATCATCTGGTCGATGTTGAGCGGCGCGGCGCCCTTGAGGAAGCGGTCCCGCTCCTCGGGCGAGAGGTTCTTGTTGATGCCGCCGGGCACGGCGCCCGTGCCGTGGATCTTCTTGCCGGCCGTGGCCTGGATGATCTCCTGGCCGAACTTGCGCAGCAGGACGGCCTGCACGGCCAGGTCCTTGTCGAGGGCGGCGACGCCGATGATGTTGCGGACGGCCGGGTCGGCGTCCATGCCCAGGAGGAAGTCGGGCGAGGAGAGGTGGAAGAAGTGCAGGGCGTGGGACTGGAGCATCTGGCCGTAGTGCATCAGGCGGCGCATCTTCTCGGCCGTCGGGGGCAGCTGGCCCGGCCCGGCGCCGACGACGACGTCCATGGCCTTGGCCGCGGCCAGGTGGTGGCTGACCGGGCAGATGCCGCAGAGCCTCTGGACGAGGACGGGGGCCTCCCAGTAGGGGCGGCCCTGGACGAAGCGCTCGAAGCCGCGGAACTCGACGATGTGGAAACGGGACTGGACGACCTTGCCGGCGTCGTCCAGCCGGATGGTGACCTTGCCGTGGCCCTCGACGCGGGTGACGGGTTCGATCGTTATTTTTTGACCCATGGGTGTCGATCCTTCAGTCGAATTTGATCAGGTCGTAGGTCAGGTCGATCGGCCGGCCTTCGACGAGGGCGGTCACGGCCTCCCAGATGAGGTCGGCCGAGGGCGGGCAGCCCGGCAGGAAGTGGTCGATCTTGACGATCTCGTGGAGGGGATAGACCTTGTCCAGGATGATCGGCAGGTCCTCGTCGTTGGGGATGATCCGGTCTCTCGGGATCGGACGTCGGCGCGTTGAGGTAGGCCTCGTCCAGGCACTCCTTGAGCGGGATGCTGTTGCGCAGGGCCGGCAGTCCGCCCATGATGGCGCACTCGCCGAGCGAGACGAGGACCTTGCAGTTCTTGCGGAAGGACCGCAGGACCTCGACGTTCTCGCTGTTGCAGCAGCCGCCCTCGATGAGGCCGACGTCGACGGGCTTGGTGAACGTCTTGATGTCGTCGATCGGCGACTTGTTGAACTCGACCAGCTCGAAGAGCTTGAGGATGCGCTCGTCGATGTCGAGGATGGACATGTGACAGCCGAAACATCCGGCCAGCGACGCGGTGGCGATGACGGGCTTGCTCACGGGCTTACCTCCCCGCGCCCTTCTCGACGTCGGCGCCGATCGGGACGTGGTCGTATTTGCGCCGGCCGATCGGCACGGCGAAGCCGGTCTCCTTCTTCAGGATGGCCCCGACGGGGCAGACGTCCATGGCCTTGCGGGCCTCCTCCTCGGAGAGCTTCGCGGCCAGCTTCCGGTCCGCCTCGATCGTCGTGCGGGGGCCCCGGCCGACCGCGGCGAAGACCTTCCGGCCGTCCTTGGCCTTGACGGCCCGACGCAGCGCCGGCACTGGATGCAGCGGTTCCGCTCGAGCATGATCAGGGGCGCCGCGGCGTCGAGCTCGCGGCCGGGCCAGAGGTAGGGGAAGCGGGGGACGGTCAGCCGGTAGCGGTAGCCGAGGGCCTGGAGCTCGCAGTTGCCGCTCTTCTCGCAGGAGGGGCAGAAGTGGTTGCCCTCGACGAAGAGCATCTCGACGAGGGCTTTGCGCATGTCCTGGAGGTCGGGGACGTCGTTCTCGACGGCCATGCCCTCCTGGACCGGCTGGGTGCAGGCGGCCATGTACCGGCCGGCGACGCGGACGGTGCAGATGCGGCAGCTGCCGACCGGCTTGAGCCCCTCGTAGTGACAGAGCACCGGGATGTAGATCCCGTTGTCCTTGGCCGCCTCGACGATGGTCTGGCCCGGCTTGGCGACGCAGGCCTTGCCGTCTATCGTGAACTTGATCTCACTCATGGAGACTCTCCTTGCAGAGGGGCTGGCGGTTGGCGGCCGTGCAGCCGTCCTGGATGGCCGCGGCGAGGTCGAACTCGGGGACGAAGTCCTCGCCCTTGCGGACCACGGCTTCGTAGAGCTCGGGGAAATTCTTCATGGTCGTCAGGATGGGGTTGGGCGAGGTCTGGCCGAGCCCGCAGCGGCTCGCGGCCTTGATCATCTTGCCCCAGGCCTCGAGGTCGCGGAGGTCGCCCTCCGTGCCCTGGCCGCGGGCGACCTTTTCGAACTTCTTCCTGAGCAGGACGTTCCCGGCCCGGCAGGGGACGCACCAGCCGCAGGACTCCTCGACGAAGAAGTCCATGAAGTTCCCGACGATCTCGAAGATGTCGCGCTCCGGGCCGAAGACGATGACCGAGCCGCCCGTGGCCAGGTCGCCGAAGCAGATCTTCCGGCCGAATCCGTTCGGGGCGATGCAGTTTCCCGAGGGCCCGCCGACCTGGACGGCCTTGGCGTTCGCGCCCCCGGCCAGCTCCAGGAGCTCGGCGACCGTCAGCCCGTACTCGACCTCGTAGACGCCGGGCCGCTCGCAGTCGCCGGACACGCTCAGGAGCTTGGTGCCCGCGGATTGGACGGTGCCCATGGCCTTGAACCAGGCCGCGCCCTGGGCCATGATCCGGGCGGCGGTGGCCAGGGTCTCGACGTTGTTGACCGTCGTCGGCAGGTTCAGGTAGCCCGACGAGACGGGGAAGGGCGGCCTGTCGCGCGGCTCGCCGCGCTTGCCCTCGGCCGACTCGAGGAGGGCCGATTCCTCGCCGCAGATGTAGGCCCCGGCCCCCGACTTGATGGCGATGTCGAAATCGAAGTCCTTCGACCCGGCGATGCGCTTGCCGAGGAGACCCTCCTCGCGGAGCGCGGCCAGGGCGGCCTCGAGGTGGGCCCTCAGGTAGGCGTACTCGGCCCGGAGGTAGAGGATGCCGCGCCTGGCCCCGACGGCGTAACCCGCCACGGTCATGCCTTCGAAGAGGAGCCGCGGCAGCTCGGTCAGGACGACCCGGTCCTTGAACGTCCCGGGCTCGCCCTCGTCGGCGTTGCAGACGACGAAATGCTCGGCGGCCTTCTCCCGCCGGCAGAATTCCCACTTGAGGCCCGTCGGGAAGCCCGCGCCGCCGCGGCCGAGGAGCCCCGATCTCTTGATCTCGTCGATGACCTGCTCCGGCGCCATGGTCACGGCCTTGCGGACGGCCGCGCCGGACTCGTGGGCGCCGAAGAGGACGGGGCCCCGCTTCCGGATGTTGTTGGCGACCATGGCCCGGACGAGCTCCGACTGGTTCGCCCCGTCCCCGAACCGGTCGACGAGGTCCGCGGCGGGCGTCCCCGCCTGGAGGCCGCGGACGATCGCCCCGGCTTTCTCGGGGGTCAGGGCCGTGAAGACGACGCCGTCGACGATGGCCGAGGGCTCCTGGTCGTTCATGCCGATGCAGGAGGTCGGGAAAAGCCCGATCCGGCCGTCCGGCGAGACCTCGCCGAACCGGCAGCCGGCGGCCTCCTCGAAAGCCCGGGCCACGGCCGTCCGTCCCTTCATCCGCGAGGTGACGGAGTCGTTCAGGTACACGGTCGACGTCCCGCGGGGCGTCAGGGAGAAAAAGTGGTAGAACGTGGCCGCGCCGCGGACCTCGGCTTCGGAGAGCTTCAGGTGGGCGGCGATGCGCGCGACGGCCTCGTCCGTGACGCGGCCGGAGAGGGCCTGGACGTCGCGCAGGACGTCGAGCAGGGCCGCGGGGTCCTTGGGATGCCGGGCGATGACGTCGTTCTCGTGTTTCATGGTCCTACCCCGTACTCAGGTTTTGAGCGGGTTAGTTTAGCATAAAAAGGCTTGATTTTCATCCGTGAAAAAAGATATCATTCTCCCGAGAGACGTTCTCGGAACAAAACAGACAGGAGGAACCATGCGGAAAAACACACTGATCGTCCTCGGTGTTTTCGTCGCGTTCTTTGTCGTCCAGGGGTGCACGTCGGCGCCGGAAAAGACCCTGCTGAAGAAGTATTTCAACGCCGTCACGATGAACGACAACGACACGCTGTCCAGCATCGCCCTCGAGCCCTTCCAGCCCGAGCTCGGCTCCTGGAAGATCGTCAGCATCGGCGAAGAAAAGATCGAACCCGCATCGCTTCCCGCCCTGAACGCGGCCGAGATCGAGGCCAAGAAGGCCCAGGACGCGCAGATCGGCCCCACGATCGACGCCGACACCCTCCTCAAGGACGCCCAGTACGAGAAGGACACGTCCCGTTCGGCCGCCGGCAAGGCCGCCGCCCAGAGGAAGATCGACGAGCTCCAGGCCAAGTACGACATCGAGAACGGCAAGATGCAGGAGTTCAAGCGGGTCTACAACGCCGCCAAGGCCGCCTCGGCCGCGGAAGAGGAAATGACGATGTTCTCGCTCGGCGCCCGTGAACTCGCGACCGTCCGCGAGCTCAAGGGCGACGTCCACTCCAAGGACGTCGAGATCTCCGTCACCAACCGGGCCGGCGCGACCAAGAACTACAAGCTCAAGATGAAGCAGTACCTGCTCAAGGACGAGGTCAACAACATCCCGCACCGCGGCCGCTGGGTCATCATCAAGTTCGAGCCCCTCTCCTGAGGGGCCCGGGCGGCGCGGCGGTATTTGACTCTTTGCCTGCCTTCACTATAATATTGCTCTTTTCGGGCCGTTAGCTCAGCGGTAGAGCACCGGCCTTTTAAGCCGGGTGTCGCTGGTTCGAATCCAGCACGGCTCACGTGTTTCGCCCCTGTCGTCTAGAGGCCCAGGACACTGCCCTTTCAAGGCGGCAACACGGGTTCGAATCCCGTCGGGGGCGCTTGACCTCTCCTCTTTCCCCGAGACGGCATCAAGGCCGGCCCGGGTCTTTGTCCTGCGCGCCCGCCGGCCGGTCTTCGGCCTTTTCGATCGCGGCGAGCCTTCGCCTGTAGAGCCGGAAGACGAAGACGGCCGGAAGCTGGTAGAGCACGATGATGACGGGAGAGAGGATGAGCCAGTAGATGTTGAAATCCCGGCCGAAGAGCCAGAGGAACGCCCCGACGCCGGCCAGGGAGAGAAGGATGGAGGCGACGAGGAGGATGAGGGCCTTCTTTTTCGGGGTGATCACGTTAGAGCCTCCTCCGCTCGACATCGGAGTATACATTAAGGCGATTTATTAAGATATTTAGCGGAAATCCGCCTCCTCCGCCCGCTTCGCCCGATACTAGGCAGCCTTTAGGCAGAGTTATCTATACCGATATTTCGCAGAAATCCGGCTCCGTGTACGCTCCGCCGGACTTCTGCCTCCTCCGCTCGCTACGCTCGCTACGGGATGGGCGGTGCAGGGATCGAACCTGCGACCCCCGGCTTGTAAAACCGATGCTCTACCGCTGAGCTAACCGCCCGGGAGGCGATCGGTAGAGAAACGCTCCGGCTGTCAAGGCGCCGGCCTCCGGAATTCGGGGCCAGGGGAATTCCTGGGACACGATCCCTTTCCGGAGAAAAGGGTCATGTCCCGAATTCCCACCGCCCCGAATTCCACGGGCCCGGTCAGCTTTGCTCCCGGGCCCGTAATTTGACTTCCGGCGGGGGCTATGCTACCTTTGTCGTTCCATTTTCTTATCTATTCCGAAGGGTAGGCCACCATGTACGCAGTGATCCTGACAGGCGGCAAGCAATACCGCGTCAAGGAAGGCGATGTCTTTGGCATCGAGAAGCTCGACCTCGAGCCGGGCCGGAAGGCCCATTTCGACCGCGTCCTCCTGATCGAGGACGGCGCCACGGTCCAGGTCGGGGCCCCGTTCCTCGACAACGCCATGGTCCTGGGCCTCGTCCTCGAGAACTACAAGGACGAGAAGGTCCTCGTCTTCAAGAAGAAGAGGCGGAAACAGTACCGCCGGACCCACGGCCACAGACAGCAGCTGACCAAGGTCCGCATCACCCGGATCACCCCGGACCGGACCTCGATCACGGCCGACGACCTGGCCGAGGAAAAGCTGGCCCCGGTCGAGAAGCCCGCCCCGGCGCCCAAGCGCAAGCCGGTCGTCCCGGCCCCGGCCGAAGAGCCCGTGAAGGGCAAGGCGAAGGCCAAGCCGGTCAAGAAGGAAGCGCCCAAGCCGAAGACCGTGAAGAAGCCGGCCCCCCCGAAGAAGAAAGCGACCAAGGAGTAAGCCATGGCCCATAAGAAATCCGGCGGAGCCGGAAAGAACGGACGCGACAGCGCAGGAAAGAGGCTCGGCGTCAAGCGCCATGGCGGCCAGAAGGTCAACGCCGGAACCATCATCATCCGTCAGAGGGGCACGCCCATCAAGCCCGGCCTCAACGTCGGCCGGGCCAAGGACGACACCCTTTTCGCCCTGGTCACCGGGACCGTCGCATTCGCCGAGAAGGGCCGGAAGGGGAAGGTCGTCTCCGTCCTGCCCGTCTGAGGAAGAGCCCGACCTCCGTTGTTCGTCGATCAGGTCACCGTCACGCTGAAGGCCGGCCGGGGCGGTGACGGTTGCGTCAGCTTCCGCCGCGAAGCCCGGGTGCCGAAGGGCGGTCCCGACGGCGGCCGGGGCGGCGACGGCGGCTCCATCTGGTTCGTCGCCGATCAGAACGTCAGCTCCCTCGCCTGGTACCGCTTCTATCCCATCCAGAAAGCCAAGAACGGCGCGCCCGGAGAGGGCGGAAACCGCCAGGGCAAACGCGGCCCCGACGTGCGGCTGACCGTCCCGGTGGGCACCCTGGTCCGGGAAAAGGACGGCGGGGCCGTCCTCTTCGACCTCGTCCGTCACGGCCAGACCGAGATCGCGGTCCGGGGCGGCAAGGGCGGACGCGGCAACGCCTCGTACGCCACGTCGACCCACCAGACCCCGCGCGAGTGGCAGCCCGGCCGCCCCGGCCAGGAGAACGAGATCTTCCTGGAGCTCAAGCTCATCGCCGACGTCGGCCTGCTGGGTTTCCCCAACGCCGGAAAATCCACTCTCATCTCCCGCATTTCGGCGGCGCGGCCGGTCATCGCCGACTACCCGTTCACGACGCTCGCCCCCAACCTCGGGGTCGTCGACCTCGGGGAATACCGGAGCTTCGTCGTCGCCGACATCCCCGGTCTCATCGAGGGCGCCCACCTCGGCCAGGGGCTGGGCATCCGCTTCCTCCGCCACATCGAGAGGACCAAGATCCTGGTCCACATCGTCGACATCTCGCCGTATTCCGGGCGGGACCCGCTCGAGGATTACCGCGTCGTCATGAAGGAGCTCGAAGCCTTCTCTCCCGAAGTGGCCGCGAGGCCCCAGATCGTGGTGGCGAACAAGGTCGACCTCCTCACGGACGACAGATCGCGCCTCGTCCGGCTGAAGCGGATGGCCGCCCGGAAGAAGCTGCCGTTCTTCGCCATTTCGGCCATCAAGAGCGAAGGGCTCAGGCCCCTCGTCGGCGCCCTGGCCGCCGCGCTCGACCGGCTGGCCGAAGAGGCCGGGGCCGCGGCGCCGCCCGTGAAGGGAACGGAGACCTGACCCCGATGGAGACGATCGGTCTCTTCGGCGGGACGTTCGATCCCATCCACCTCGGGCACCTGCGGGCCGCCGCCGAGGTCCGCCGCCGGACCCGGCTCGCGCGCATCCTCTTCATCCCGTCCTACCTCCCGCCGCACAAGACGCCGGGGACGGCCGCCTCGCCGGACGACCGGCTGCGCATGGTCGAGCTGGCCTGCCGCCGGCGGGTGGGGTTCGAGGCCTCGCCCTTGGAGGTGGAGGCCCGCGAAAAGTCCTACTCCATCCTGACCCTCAGGAAGGTCCGCGCCCTGGCCCCCCGGGCCCGGCTGTTCTTCATCCTGGGCGTCGACGCCTTCCTCGACATCGGGACCTGGCGCGAGTACGAGAAGGTCCTCCGGGAATGCTTCTTCATCGTGACGGGGCGGCCGGGGTTCGACCTCGAACGCGCCCGCGAGGTCCTCGACGGCCGCCTCCGCGACGACATCGGGCCGCTCGCGTCCCCCGGGAGCCTCTCCGGGACCGCCCCGCCGCCGACGCGGGTCGTCCTGCTGCCCATCCGGGCCCTGGACGTCTCGTCGACGAAGATCCGGGCCAAGGTCCGCCGCGGCGAGCCGGTCGAGGGGCTCGTGCCCCGGGCCGTCGCCGCCTATATCCGCGAACACAGACTCTACCGAGGTCGACAGGAGCCATGACAGAAGAGAAGAAAAAACGGTTCACCAAGAAGGGCCTGCCCGAGCCGGTCCGGCTGGCCGTCGAGGCCTGCCTGGCCCGGAAGGCCGAGGACCTCTGCGTCCTCGACCTGCGGGAGCTCGCGTCGTTCACCGACTTTTTCCTGGTCATGAACGGCAACTCCTCGCGCCAGAACGGCGCCGTGGCCGAGGCGGTCGAGATGGCGCTCAAGCCGGCCGGCTTCCGGCCCCTGGGCGTCGAGGGCCGCGAATCGACCGAGTGGATCCTGCTCGACTACGGATCGATCGTCGTCCACGTCTTTTCCCGGGCGGCCCGCGAGCGCTACGCCCTCGAGAAGCTCTGGGGCGACGCCCCGCGGCTCGACTTCTAGGCGGGCCGCCCGCTCCCGGCCGCGGCCCCTCGAAATAACGGCTCGAAGGGGTTGACAAGCCGGGGGTGAATCGCTATTGTTTGAGGGCGTTTTCGGCGATGCGGATCAAATTCCTCTGGCCCGGACGGACGAAGAGTCCCGAGTTGCGGGGGTTGCTGGGCTTTTACGAGGCCCGCATCAGGCCCTTCGCGGCCTGCGAGGTCGTCGAGACCCGCGCGGCCCGCGGGCTCGGGGAAGAGCTGGCCGGCAGGATCAAGGAGATCGAGGCGGCCGGCTTCGACAAGCATCTCGACGGCGCTTACGTGATCACGCTCGACGATCGCGGGAAGGAGATGACGTCCGATGAGTTCGCCCGCTTTCTCCGCGGCCGGGAGACGGGAATCCGGGAAGCCGCTGGCCTTCGTCGTCGGCGGGTTCCTCGGTCTCGCGGACCGCATCACGGAAAGGGCGGACATGAGACTTTCGCTCTCGCGGATGACGTTCTCGCACGAGCTCGCCCGCGTTCTCCTGCTCGAGCAGGTCTACCGGGCCCTGACCATCATCGGGGGCCGGCACTACGCCAAATGAAGGGATGGTCCCATGCCGAAGAAGATGTACAAGAAGGAAAAAGACGAATTCCGGAAGCTGCTCGCCGACAAGAAGGAGAGCATCATCCGTAAGCTCACCGACACCATCACCGAGAGCAAGGAGATGGAGTCCAACGTCGCCCAGGACCTGGTCGACAAGGCCGAGACCTCCTACACCAAGGAATTCCTGCTCAGCCTGACCGACGGCGAGAGGGAGACGCTGCTCCTCATCGACGAGGCCCTCAAGCGCCTCGAGCACTCCGAGTTCGGCGTCTGCCAGACCTGCGGCAAGGAGATCGGCGGGAAGAGGATCGTCGCCATCCCCTGGACGCCCTACTGCATCGACTGCCAGGAAAAGGCCGAGGAAGAACAGAAAGAGCAGTGATCCGGCGCGTCCGGGCCGGGGCCTCGTCCCTGGCCAAGCTGGTCGAACTCCTCGTCTTCCCGTCCTTCTGCCGCCTCTGCCGCGAACCCCTCGACGAACCGGGCGAGAGGGTCGTCTGCGGCGAATGCCTGGCCCGGCTCGCGCCGCGGGCGGGGGCCTGCTGCGCCCGCTGCGGCCGGTTCCTCGAAACGCCGGCGGAAGACGCCCTGTGCGGCCGGTGCCTCGCCAAGGCCCCGGCCTACGCGGTCCACCGGTCCTGCGGCGCCTACGGCGGGACGCTCAAGGACGTCATCCTGCTCTTCAAGTACCGCCGCTACGCGCCGCTCGGCCGTCCCCTGGCCCGGTACGCCGAGGCCTGCCTGGGCGCCGACGCCCGGCTCTGGCCGGGGGTCGACGGCCTCGTCCCCGTCCCTCTCCACCCGGCCCGCCGGCGCGAGAGAGGCTTCAATCAGTCGCGCCTGCTCGCCCGCGACCTGGCCCGCCTCAGAAACGTCGAGGTCCTCGACGGATGCCTGGTCAAGACCCGGAATGCCCCGGCCCAGGCCGGCCTGCGCGCGGCCGACCGGGAGAGGAACGTGCGGAGCGCCTATGCCGTCAGGCGGCCCGGACGGATCCGGGGGAAGACGCTCGTCCTGGTCGACGACGTCACCACGACCGGGGCGACGCTGCGCGAGTGCGCCCGCGTGCTCATGGCGGCGGGGGCCAAGGAAGTCCGGGCGATCACGCTCGCCCAGGCCCTCTGAGAGGGACCATTCAGGAAGGGACCAGGTCTTCGCAGATTAAGGCGGACAGGCAGGTTTGCGAAGACCTGGTCCCCTCCGGAGTGAAGACCTGGTCCCTTCTTGAAGAAAAAAAAGGCGGCCCTTGCGGGGCCGCCTCGGTCAGGGGTCGGTGCGACTTACTTCTTGGGCTTCTCGGCCTGGATCGCGATCGGCTTGAGGATCTTGACCTTGCGGGGCTTCAGCTCGGCCCGCTTGGGCATCCTGATCTTGAGGACGCCGTTCTCGTGCTCGGCCTCGATCATGTCCTGGTCGATGTAGCTCGGCAGCGAGAAGGACCGGAAGAAGGAGCCGTAGGACCGCTCGATGCGGTGGTAGTTCTCCTCCTTGGTCTCCTTCTCGAACTTGCGCTCGCCGCGAAGGGTCAGGTTGTTGTCCTCGACCTTGATCTCGACGTCTTTCTCGTCGACGCCGGGGATCTCGGCGCTGAGCACGACCTCGTTCTCGGTCTCGTAGATGTCGACCGAGGGGGCCCAGGTAGTGGGTCATGAGGTCCTTCTCCTCTCCCTTCTGGGTGGCCATGTCCTCGAAGAGCCGGTTCATCCTTTCCCTGAGGGTCACCATGTCCCTGTAGGGATCCCATCTGATAATAGCCATCGGTTACCTCCGTTTAATAATCTTAGTGATGATAACAATATAATATCTTAGTGGTTATTTGTCAAGTATTCAGATAAAAATATTTTGTCATTCTAATATATTCATAATATTGAAGATAGCGATAAGATGAGCCTATCCGGCCCCTTCGACGAGGACCGTCGCTTCGCCTTTGAGGACGCGCTGTCCCGATGGCCGCGGCCAGCTCCGACACCGTGCCCCGGAGGAATTCCTCGTGGATCTTGGTCAGCTCCCTGGCCACGACGACCCGCCGGTCTCCCAGGGTCCCGGCGACCGCCTCCAGGAATTCGGGGATCTTGCGCGTGGGCAGGAAGAAGATCAGGGTGGCTCTTTTCGGCGGCGAGCGACTCCAGAAGCTTCCGCAGGCCCGTCGCCTTGGGCGGCGGGAACCCGACGAAAAGGAAGCGGTGGGTCGGCAGGCCCGACGCGGACAGGGCGGTCGTGACGGCCGAGGGGCCCGGGATGGGCACGACCGGGATCCCCTCCTTGAGGGCTGCCCGGATGAGCGGGAAACCGGGGTCCGAAATGCCCGGCGTCCCGGCGTCGGAGACGAGGGCGACGTCCTTGCCTTCCTGGAGCAGGCGGACGATCTCGGGGATGCGGCGCCCTTCCTGCGGCTGGAAATAGCTGAGGAGCGGCTTGCGGATCCCGTAGCGGTTCAGGATCTTGAGCGTCTGACGGGTGTCTTCGCAGGCGATGGCCGCGACCTCGCCGAGGACGCGCAGGGCCCGGAGCGTGATGTCCTCGAGGTTGCCGACCGGGGTCCCGACGACGAAGAGTCGGCCGGCCACGGCCTACTTGCCCCAGTCGTAGGGATAGAGGAAGTCGTGGCCGACGGACCGCGGCGAGAGCTTGGCGATCGGCGGCATCCTGCGCTTGAACTCCGAGGCCTTGATCTTCCGCAGGACGCGGTCGACGGCGGCCGGCGCGTGCCCGGCCGCGACGGCCTCGCTCCGGCTCAGGCGGCCCTCGACGAGGCCGAAGAGGATCTCGTCGAGCTCCTCGTAGGTGAGCCCGATCTCCCCCTCGTCGGTCTGCCCCGGCCACAGCCCGGCCGTCGGGGCCTTCTTGCGGATGGCCGCCGGGATGCGCAGGTGCGCGGCGAGCTCGCGCACCTGGGTCTTGTAGAGGTCGCCCATGGGATTGACGGCGCAGGCCATGTCGCCGTGGATCGTGCCGTAGCCGATCAGGAGCTCGGTCTTGTTGCTCGTGCCGAGGATGAACGACGCCCTCGCGGGCCGAGTAGTCGTAGAGGATGGCCATCCTCTCGCGGGCCATCTTGTTGCCGCGCTGCACGCGGCTCTCGGTCGGGTGGGCGGCGAAGTAGAGGTCGATCTGGGGGGAGATGTCGATCACGGCCTGCCGGATGCCCAGGCGGCGGGCCAGGTTCGCGGCGTCCCGGACGTCTTCCGGAAAGCCCCCGCCGTAGGGCATGATCAGCCCGAGGACGTTCTTCGGCCCGAGCGCCCGGGCGGCCAGGGCGGCGCACACGGACGGAGTCGAGCCCGCCCGAGAGGCCCAGGATGCCCCGGCGGCACCCGCACTTGCCCAGCTCCTCGCGGATGAAGGCGACGAGGACCTTCTCGACGAACCGGGGGTTAATCTTCGGAGGCACGGACGATCCTTTCGAGCGACCTCCAGATGACCTCGGGCTTTTCGTCCCGCTTGAAGAGCCAGTTGCGGCGGGCCCGGCCGACCGCCGCGAGGTCGATCGGGACGACGGCGAAGTCCGGGTCGACGGCGGCCGCCCGGCCGGCGAGACGCCCGCCCGGCGCGAACACGAACGAGCCCCCGGCGAAGGTCACGCCGTCCTCGACGCCGACGCGGTTGGCGTAGACGACGAAGGCGGAGGAGAAGTACGACACCGCCTCGCCCATGAGCTCCCACATCCGCCCCGTCTCGAAGGCGTCCCCGCCCCCGACGCCGCGCCCCGGGGCCGCCGAGATGCAGACGATCATGTCGGCGCCCGACGCGTAGTGGACGTAGCTCGCCCCGTAGTGGAGGAAAGTCCCGGCAGATGAGCAGCCCGACGCGGCCGAAGGGGGCGTCGAACGTCCGGAACTCCCGGCCCTGGGCGAAGAACTTGGCCTCCTCGAACAGGCCGTTCGTCGGCAGGTAGACCTTGCGGTGGACGTGGACGATCCGGCCGTCGGCGACGAAGGCGGCCGCGTTGTAGAAGAGGCCCTTCTCGGCCGGGCTCTCCTCGACGAAGCCGACGACGGCCGAGAGGCCCTTCGTTTGGGCGACGAACTTGGCGAAGCGCGGGTCCGAGCGGGGATCGAGGGCGACCTCCTCGACCAGGTCCTTGAGGGTGTAGCCGGTCAGCCCGAGCTCGGGAAAGACGACCAGGCCGGCTTTCTTCTTCCGGGCCTTCTCCAGGAGGTCGAGGTGCGTCTCGAGGTTGGCCGCGACGTCCCCGAGCTTCGGCGCGATCTGGGCGATGGCGATGTTCATGCCCCGAAATTAGCACATTCCCCGGGCGTTATCAAACGGCGCCAAGTGCCGCGGCGGTTGAAAAATCCGGGCGATAGGGTTATAGTTGGCCCTCTCGAGAGAACTGATCGCCATGAACCACATCGCCTCGCACCTGCGTGACATCTTCTTCAACAAGAAGACCGGCCGCCTGATCTTCCGCCGCGGCGACATCCTCAAGTACTTCTTCTTCGAGAAGGGCGCCATCCTCCAGGTCAAGACGAACCAGCCCGACGAGCGGCTGGGCGAGATCCTGTACAAGCTCGAGCGCATCCCCAAGGACGCCCACGCCAAGATCGAGGAATACATCGAGCCCAACAAGAACCTCGGCGAGGTCCTCAAGAGCCGGGGCGTCATCTCCGAGGAGGACCTGGCCGAGGCGCTGGCCCACCAGATCCGCGAGAGCGTCCTCAACACCTTCGCCTTCGTCGACGCCGAGATGGAATTCCAGGACCACGAGGGCTCCTACGGCGGGGCCGACGAGTCGAGGGTCAGCGTGCCCCTGCTCATCGAGTACGGCATCCGGAGGATGCAGCCGAACCCGCTCCTGGCGGGGTTCCTGGCCCGCCGGACCCCGGTCCTGGGGCGGCGGACCTACGCCTACCTCCTGACGCGGAGGAAAAGGACATCCTGGAGAAGATCAACGGCGCCGACACGGCCGAGATCGTCCTGCGCACGCTGACCGTTCCGGCCGATCAGTTCTGGAAGAGCCTCTATCTCTTCTACTGCCTCGGCGTCGTCGACCTCTCCGGCGAGCCGCCGGCGGAGGCGCCATCCCCCAAGGACCGCCTGCGGCCCCAGACCGTTTCCCGGCCCGACGTCCCGCCCCAGGTCGCCGAGGTCATGGCCTTCCGCGACACCCTGCCCGCGATGACCCTCTACCAGATCCTCGACATTCCCAGGACCGCCGCGGACGAGGACGTCAAGAAGGCCTATTTCCTGATGGCCCGCAAGTTCCATCCCGACCGCTTCGACCGGCACATCGTGGCCGAGTTCAAGGCCCAGATCGACGAGGTCTTCGACGGCATCACCAACGCCTACCGGGTCCTGAGCAACAAGGAGTCCCGGAAGATCTACGACGCCAAATCCGGGGAGGCCACCACCCAGGAGGACGTCCAGGATTCCTTCCGCAGGGCCGACATCAAGTTCCGCCAGGGCAAGACCCTCCACGGCCAGGCCCGCTACGACGAGGCCATCGCCTACCTCGAGGAGGCCGTCCGGGTGCGCAAGGACAAGGGCGACTACTTCCTGCTCCTGGCCATGTGCGAATCCAAGCTCCCGGCCTACGTCCGGAAGGCGGAACAGGATTTCCTCAAGGCCATCCAGCTCGAGCCCTGGAACCCCGAAGGCCACGTCGGGCTCGGCCTGCTCTACAAGGCCGAAGGGCTCCAGACCAAGGCGATCAAGTCGCTGCAAAAGGCCCTCGAGGTCGAGCCCGGGCACGCCGCGGCCCGGGACGCCCTGGAAGAGCTGACGGGCGGGAAGAAGAAGAGCTCCAAGGGGATCTTCGGGCTGGATCTCTTCGGCCCGAAGAAGAAGAAATAGCTACGGCTTGCGGCCGACGAGCTTCGCGAATTCCTCACCGTCAATGATCCGCACGCCGAGCTTGCGGGCCTTGTCGAGCTTCGAGCCGGGCGACTCCCCGACGATGAGCCCGGTCGTCTTTTTGGTCACGGTCGAGCCGACCTCGGCGCCGCGCGCCTCCAGGAGGTCCCGGGCCTCGTCCCGGCTCAGGCCGTCGAGCGTCCCCGTGATGACGTAGACCTGGCCGGCCAGGGGCTTGGGCCCCGCCGCGGCCTCGCGCCGCGCCGAGGCTCACGCCCGCCTCCGCGAGCCGGCGGATGAGCTCGCGGTTGGCCGGCTGGGCGAAAAAGAACAGGATGCTCTCGGCGACCTTGGGGCCGACGTCCTCCACCTCGACGAGATCGGGGCCGCCGGCGGCCTCGAGGGCTTCGAGGCTCCCGAAGCGTCCGGCCAGGGTCTGGGCCAGGCGCTCGCCGACGTGGCGGACGCCCAGCGCGAAGAGGAGGCGGGCCAGGCCGCGGCTCTTCGAGCCCTCGATGGCGTCGAGGAGGTTTCTGCGCGCTCTTCGGCCCCAGGCGCTCGAGCTTCACGAGGTCCTCGTAGCGGAGGCCGTAGAGGTCGGGGAGCGAGCGGACGAGCCCCGCGGCGAGGAGCTGGTCGACGACCGCCTCGCCCAGCCCGTCGATGTCCATGGCCCGGCGCGAGGCGAAATGGAGGAGCGATTCCCGGACCCGGGCCGGGCACGAGGCGTTGACGCAGCGGGAGATGACCTCCCCTTCGGGCCGGAAGACCTCCGTGCCGCAGACGGGGCACCGGTCCGGCCAGGCGAAGGGTTTGGCGCCCGGCGGCCGCCTCTCCTTCATGACCGAGACGACCCGGGGGATGACGTCGCCGCTCCTCTCGATGAGCACGAAGTCGCCGACGCGGACGTCCTTCCGCCGCAGCTCCTCCTCGTTGTGGAGGGTCGAGCGGCTGATGGTCGTCCCCGACAGCTTGACCGGCGCCAGGACGGCCACGGGCGTCAGCGCGCCGGTCCGGCCGACCTGGACGACGATGTCGTCGACGCGCGTCGTCGCCTGGCGGGCCGGGAACTTGTAGGAGACGGCCCAGCGCGGCGATTTGGCCGTCGTCCCGAGCTCCCGCCGGGCCTCGGCGGAGTCGACCTTGACGACGATGCCGTCGGCGTCGTATTCGAGGTCGTCGCGGCGGCCGTTCCACTCCCGGTAATAGGCCAGGGCCTCGTCGAGGGTCGGGCAGAAGCGCGAGTGGGGATTGATCGGGAGGCCGAGCTCCTTGAGCCGGCGCAGGGCGCCCCACTGGCTCTCCTCCTCCCGGCCGTCGACGTACAGGGTGTAGAGGAAGACGTCCAGGTTCCGGGCGGCCACCTCCTTCGGATCGAGGAGGCGGATGGAGCCCGCCGCCGCGTTCCGGGGATTGGCGAAGAGGGCCTCGCCGGCCTCCTCGCGGCCGCGGTTGATCTCGCGGAAGGAGGCGAAGGGCAGGTAGATCTCGCCGCGGACCTCGACCTCGGCCTTTCTCGGCGATGACGAGCGGCAGCGAGCGGACGGTCTTGACGTTGGCGCTGACGTCGTCGCCGCGGACGCCGTCGCCGCGGGTGACGGCCCGGGCGAACTTGCCGTCCCGGTAGAGGACGGAGATGCCGAGCCCGTCGATCTTGAGCTCGGCCGTGTAGGCGACCGGGCGGTCGCCCAGGACCTTGCGGACGCGGCCCTCGAACTCCCGGATCTCGTCCTCGTCGTAGCCGTTGTCGATGCTGAGCATCGGCGTCCGGTGGACGACGGAGGCGAAGCCCTCGACGGGCTTCTCGCCCACCCGCTGGGTCGGCGACTCGGGCGTCACCAGCTCGGGGAAGCGGGTCTCGAGGCCGCGCAGCTCGGCCATGAGGCGGTCGAACTCGGCGTCGGAGATCTGGGGATCGTTGTCGACGTAGTATTTCCGCTCGTGGCGGACGATGTCGCGGCGCAGCGCCTCGGCCCGGGCGCGTTCCTTCCGGCCGGCGGACGAGGGGGACACGTCAACCCTCCTGTCTCTCGGGGCCCCGGGGCCCCCGGTCCGTTCCGAAAAAACCGTTACTTGCCGAGCCGGGTCTTGACCTGGGCGTACAGGGCGTTGAACTTGTCGAGCACGCTCTTCTGGCCGGCCTGGATCTTGGCGATGGCGGCCTTCTCGGACTCGATGTTGGCCTCGAGCGTCTTGATGACCCTCTTGTCGGCCTCGGACAGGTCCTCTTCGGACTTGCCCTCGATCTTGGCGTTGTAGGTCTTGGTGAACTCCTCGATGGCCTTGTTGTGCTCGGCGATCTTGTCGTAGCTCGAGGCGAGCTCCTTGTCCTGGCCGACGAAGAGGAACTTGGCCGCGTCGGTGTAGGCCTTGGTTTCCTTGGGATTGAGGACGGCCGCTTCGATGAGGGCGTTGACGGCCTCCGTCGTCTTGGACGGATCGGTCTTGACCTGGGTGTTCAGGATCGTGGCGATGTTCTTGGCCAGCGGTCCGGTCTTCTTGGCGGCGTAGGCTTCCTTATAGATGGCCAGGGCCTCGTCGACCTTGTTCTGCTTGTAGAGGGTCTGGGCGAGAAGCGAGGCGCTCTCGGGGCCCTTGTCGGAAGCGTAGAACTGCCGGAAGACCTGCTCGGCCTCGGCGAACTTGCCGCCCTTGTAGAGGGTCGCGGCCAGTCCGTTGAGCTGCTTGGAGATGCTCGGGTCCTTGTAGATGCCGTAGGCCTTGATGTAGTTCTCGGCCGCCTTGCCGTAATCGCCGGCCTTCTCGGCGAACTGGCCGATCATGGCGTAGCCGCCGGCCTGGAGCTGCGAGGCGAGCTTGGCGTCGCTCTGGCCCTTGCCGAAGTCGATGAGCTTGTGGGCGGCGGCGTCGGCCTTGTCGCCCTGCCCGGCCTTGTTGTACAGGGTCGGGATCGTGGCCAGGAGCTGGAGCTTCGTCTGGCCGTCGAGGCCGGCCGTGGTCAGGGCCTTCTCGCCGGCTTCGGCGGCCTTTTGCGCGTCGGTCGAAGCGCAGGGCGTCAGGCAGTAATAGGCGTAGGCCCAGTGTTCGTTGGTCGTGCCCTGGCCGGCGTACTTGCCCAGGTAGGCTTCGAGCGCCTTGGCCTTCTGGCAGTTATCGGAAAGCTGCATGGCCTTGAGGTATTCCTCGTCGGCGCTCTGGGCGACGGCGAGACCGGTGAGAACGATACCCAAGGTCACGATCGCGAGGAGTGTCCTTTTCATGCGCAACCTCTCTTGCAAAATTTCTGGAATCATAGCCCGCATCCTTTCGTTTGTCAATAACATCTCATTCCACCCTCTATACAAGCAAAAATTATGCCAGAGTTGGGGTATAATGCCCCGCATGGACCGGAAAAGCGCTTTCGAAGCGGCCTTCCTCGAGCGTCTGGGCGCCGCGCCCTCGAGGGATGTGCCCCTCTCGGCCATGTCCAGTTTCGGGATCGGCGGCCCGGCCGACCTCTTTTTCGAGGCCCTGACCGAGGAGGAGCTGGCCAAGGCCGTCTCCCTGGCCTTCGCCGAGAAATACCCCTTCTACGTCATAGGGGGCGGGTACAACCTGCTCTTCGACGACGCCGGCTACAGGGGGCTCATCGTCCGCAACCGCCTCGAGGGCGTCCGTCAGGAGGGCCACTGCCTGAACGTCCTCTCGGGGACGAGCCTGTCGTGCGTCCTGAACGAGGCCGTCGCGGCCGGGCTCACCGGCCTCGAGTTCCTGGCGGGCATCCCCGGGACCGTCGGCGGGGCGATCTACGGCAACGCCGGGGCCTACGGCTGGAGCATCGGGGACGTCCTCCGCTGGGCGACCGTCCTCCGGCCCGACGGAGAGCGGAAGACCGTCGCCAGGGAGAACCTGGGCTTCGGCTACCGGGATTCCGCCCTGAAAAGGGAGCCCGGGATCGTCCTCAAGGCGACCCTCCTGTGCTCGCCCGGGGACAGGCGGGAGTCGGAGGCCCGGATCAAGGACATCCTCGGGAAAAGATGGGCCAAGCACCCGCCCCACGGCACGGCCTGCGCCGGGAGCTATTTCAAGAACTCCTGCTCCGCGAGCGGGGCCCGGGTCGCCGCCGGTCAGCTCCTGGAGCAGGCCGGGGCCCGCGGCCTCGCCGTGGGCGACGCGGCCGTCTCCGACGTCCACTGCAATTTCATCGTCAACAAGGGGAACGCCAAGGCGGCCGACGTCCTTCGCCTGGCCGAAGAGCTCAAGGAAAAGGTCTATCGGACCTTCGGCGTCCGGCTCGAGGAAGAGGTCATCCACCTCCGAGCAGACGCTTCAATGCTCTGACCCGCCCGGCCGGAAGGCCGCGTTTCGCCGCGAGCCCGAGGGCCCGCCGGCCCAGGACCAGTATAGACCTCCCGGGCCTCGGGGTCTCCCCCGAGGGCTTTCAGATGCCCCCTGACCGTGTCGACATCCCCCCTGAGGACCGGTCCCGTCAGGGCCTTTTCCAGCCCAAGGTTTTTTACGTTCTGTAAAGTTCCTTGAACGAGGGGCAGGAGCATGGCTTCGGCCTCCGGGCCCCCGATCCCGATCGCCCGGAGCGCCCCGGCCGCCGTCGCTTCCAGGGCGACGAGCGCGTTCGAGGCCAGGCTGCAGGCGGCGTGGTAGAGGGGCTTGTCCTGCTCCGAAAGAAGGAGGACGCGGCCGCGCAGGGCGCGGACGATCCGCACGCACGTTGCGACGGCGGCCGGGTCGCCTTCGACGCCCCAGGTGATGCCGGCGAAGACCGAGGCCGGGGCGTCCTTGCGGGCGAAGGACTGGACCGGGTGGAGCGAGGCGACGAGGGCCCCGTGCCGGGCCAGCGGAGCGAGAAGACGCGCCGGCTGGAGCCCGCTCGTGTGCAGGACCGTCCGTCCCGCCCACCGGACGCCGGAAGCGGCCAGGCCGGCGGCGACCCGGGCGATCTCCGCGTCGGGAACGGCGACGAGGACGATGTCGCCGAGGCGCGACGACGCGCGGACGGAGACCGTCGCGCGGCCCGCGCCGATCGCGCGCCGGGCGTCGCGCGCCGCGCGGGCGTCCGTGTCGACGATGAGCTCGGGCGTCCAGCCCCGCCGCGCGAGCGCCGCGGCGAGGACCGTCCCCAGCCGTCCCGCGCCGACGAGGGTGAAGCTTCTCATGGCTTGGACTTGAAGACCTCGTCCCAGAGATCGATCTCGAGCGAGGACGGGACTTCCGTCTTCTTGTCGAGCTCGCGCCGCTTCTTCCCCTCCTTGATCGTCGACTTGAGCTCCCGGGCGAAGACGTCGGAGGTCACGGACTCGAGCCCGCTCTTTTTGGCCAGCTCGCGGATGGCCCGGTCCGAGCTGACGACGAAGAACCGGCGCCGGTCGGTCTGCCGGGCGATCATGTCGCGGATGACGTCGTCGGCGCTCTGGCCTTCGCCGGGATAGTGGACGACGAACTTGGCGTTGACCGGGACGTCCGTCGGCGTCGCCTCGGGATTGCCGTCGAAGACGAGATGGATGCGGGCCCGGGTGACGCGCTGGAAGGCGAGAAGCCGCACGACCAGGCCGTCGCGGCCCGTCCTCTCCCTCAGCTCCTGCGGCGCGATGCGGCCGAGGAGGTTGTTGCCGTCGATGAGATAGGCCATGGCTCAGCCCGGCGGCCACTCGAGGTGCCGGCCGCCGAGGATGTGGAAGTGGATGTGGAAGACCGTCTGGCCCGCGTCCTTGGCCGTGTTGAGGACGATCCGGTAGCCCGTCTCGCCGATCCCCTTCTCGCGGGCGATCTCGCGGGCCCGGAGCAGGATCTCGCCGAGCAGGGCGCCGGCGCCCTCGGGCGCCTCGTTGAGCGAGGCGAAGTGGCTCTTGGGGACGATCAGGAAGTGGACCGGGGCCATGGGCCGGACGTCCTCGAAGGCGAAGAGGCGCTCGTCCTCGAACACGACCTTGGCCGGGATCTCGCCGCGGACGATGCGGCAGAAGAGGCAGTCGGCGGCGGGCTGGTCGCGCTCATGCCGCGATCCTTTCGATCGAGGCCCCGAGGCCCCGGAGCTTCTCCTCGATCCGCTCGTAGCCGCGGTCGAGGTGTTCGATCTCGGTCACCGTGGTCTCGCCGGCGGCGACGAGCCCGGCCAGGACCAGGGCGGCCGAGGCCCGGAGATCGGTCGCGACGACCTCGGCCCCGGAGAGCGGGGTCTTGCCCTTGACGATGGCCTTGTCGCCCTGGACCTCGATCGCCGCGCCGAGCCGGACGAGCTCGTTGACGTGCGAGTAGCGCCGGTCGAAGATCGTCTCGGTGATGATGGAGGTCCCCGCGGCCTGGGTCAGCAGGACCATGAACTGGGCCTGCATGTCGGTGGGGAAGCCGGGGTAGGGCGACGTCGTGATGTCCTGGGCCCGGACCTCGCCCGCGCCGACGACGCGCAGGGCCGCCTCGCCTTCGGTCTCGACGTAGGCGCCGGAGGCCCGGAGCTTGTCGACGACGCTCCGGACGTGCTCGGGGACGACGCCGCGGACGAGGAAGTCGCCGGACGTCAGGGCCCCGGCGACGAGGAACGTGCCCGTCTCGATCCGGTCGGGGATGATGGCGTGGGACGCCCCGCCGAGCTCTTTCACGCCGCGGATGCGGGCCGTCTCGTCGTCGATCCAGTCGATCTTCGCGCCCATCTTGTTGAGGAGCTCGGCCAGGTCGACGACCTCCGGCTCCCGGGCGCAGTTCCCGAGGACCGTCTCGCCCTTGGCCAGGGCGGCGGCCATGAGCAGGTTCTCCGTTCCGGTGACCGTCTTCTTCTCGAAGACGATCTCGGCGCCGCGGAGGCGGCCGGCCTCGGCCCGGATGTAGCCGTGCTCGAGGGAGATCGTCGCGCCGAGCTTCTGCAGCCCGGCGATGTGGAGGTCGATCGGGCGGGACCCGATGGCGCAGCCGCCCGGCAGGGCCACGACGGCCTTGCCGAAGCGGGCCACGAGCGGGCCGAGGACGAGGATGGAGGCGCGCATGGCCCGGACGAGCTCGTAGGAGGCCTCGTCCGAGCGGATCTCCGGGACGCGGATCGCGACGGCGTCGCCCGAGCCGCCGGTGGAACCGCCGAGGTCGGCGATGAGAGTCAGGATGGTCTCGACGTCCTTGACGCGCGGGACGTTGGTCAGCCGGATCTCGCCGGCCGTCAGGAGCGAGGCGGCGATCGCCGGGAGGACGGCGTTCTTGGCCCCGCTCATGCGGACCTCTCCCCGGAGGCGCAGGGAGCGGTCGCCGCGGATGAGGAGCTTTTCGGTGCCCATCAGAGCGCCCGGCCTTCCTTCGTCCAGCCCCAGGCCTCGTAATAGGCGTCGAGGACGGAGTTGTAGAACGCCTCGTCGACGGCCCGGCCGCTGTGCGCGCCCCGGCTGAGCGGCACCTTGAGCTTGGGCGGGACGAAGGCGTCGTAGGTCCGGTCCCGGCCCTGGAGATTGTTGACGCGCCGCTCCAGCGCGTAGATCCTCCGGCCGCAGGCCTTCAGGGAATCCGGCGTGTAGTCGATCCCGGTCAGGGCGCGGTAGAGCGAGAGGAACGGCTCGGCGGTGATGTCGCCCGTGAAGAAGTCGCAGAGGCCCAGGGAGTCGACGAGGGCCTTGCCGCCCTGGCCTTCGGCGACGTAGGCGGCCAGGTCGCGGGCGTCCTTGAGACCGCCCTCTTCGGCCTGGACGGTCCAGGCGTAGGTGTGGTCGCCGCGGCCGCGGTTCGAGGTGCCGTAGGCCGTGAACATGCCCGGGAAGGCCTTGGGGCTGATCCCGGCGTAGCCCAGGCCGCCGTAGGCGGTCGTGGCGCAGTAGGCGATGTCGGCCAGGGCCGACGCGGGGGCGGCCGCCGCGACCTCGGCCAGGACGCGGTCGGTGTGGCGGCCGAGGAGCCGGCCGAGTCCGTCCGGCGGCGTAGGCGATGTCCTTCAGCGTCGCGACCATCCCGGCGGCGTCGCCGAAGCGGGGGCCGCCGCCGAAGGGGGCGAGGAAGCCCTTTTCCGAAAGCTCCATGGCCCCGGCCATGACGCTGCCGAAGGTCATCGTGTCGACGCCGAGCTCGTTGCAGAGATGGTTGAGGTGGAAGATGGCGTCGCGGTCGAGGAGGCAGCAGTTGATCCACAGGGCGATCGTCTCGAACTCGGGCCGGACGCCCGTCCCGGCGTAGGGGCCCGCGGCGACGTCGGCCGCGCGGGTGCAGAAGACGTGCCGGCACTTGTTGCAGACGCTGTGCTTGCCGGAGATGGCCAGGAAGGCGTCGGTCGAGACCTTCTCGTAGTCGGCCTCGTCGAAGGCGCCCTCGTCGAAGTTGTGCCAGGGCAGGTAGCCGCCCTTGACGCCCAGGTAGCGGCCGTTGAAGGCGCGGTCGAGCCACCAGGTCGTGCCGGTCGTCGGGCGGAACGAGGCCGTCCGGGCCGGGTCGTCGACGCTGGCCTTGACCAGCTTGTCGATCTCCTGGCCGAAGCCGCGGAAGGCCTCGGCGTCGGCGAAGGCGATGGGCTCGCGGCCGTAGGCCGTGACGGCGACGAGGTTCTTGGAGCCGAAGACGGCCCCCGCCCCGCCGCGGCCGAAATTGCGGTGGTAGTCGGCGGTGAGGCAGGCGTAGTCGACCAGGTTCCAGCCGGCCGGGCCGACCGTGAGGGTCGAGCCGCCCTTGACGCGGGCGGCGAGCGCGTCGGTGATCTCGGACGCGCGCCGGGGGACGCGGCGCCCGGCGACGGTCTCGAAGAGGTCGTCCTCGGCGTCGACGATGCGCAGGGCGCCCTCGACGGCCTCGAGGCGCACGGGGCGGTCGGCCCGGCCGTCGATGACGACCTGGTCGAAGCCGGCCCGCTTGAGCATGTTGGGGAAGAGGCCCCCGGCGCTCGAATGGGTCAGGAGGCCGTGGACGGGCTTGTGGCCGGGGACCCAGGCGGCCGGCTCGGGCGAGCGGGCCATCGTCCCGACGAAGGAGCAGGAGCCGCGGCCGGCGGTCGGCACGGCGGTGTCGTTGAGGGCGGCCGAGCCGATGACGATCCGGTTGCGCGGCGAGAGCGGGTCGAGGAGCGGTCCCGTCCGCTCGAGGTGGTCGGCGATGAGCCGGGCCTGCAGGCCGCGGCCGCCGACGTAGTCGCGGGCGTAGCCCGGGTCCGCGGGTTCGACGCGGACCGTGCGGTTCGTCAGGTCGACCCAGGCCCAGCGGCCCCGGAATCCGGCGGTGGCTTTGTGTTCGGGCATGTCGTCCTCTCGTTCGGTTGGCGGTCTTCGCTCGTCTCGCGCCGCGGCCGTGGCTCAGAGCGCGCGCAGGGCCTGCTCGAGGTCGCCGATGACGTCGTCGGGATGCTCGGCGCCGACGCAGAGGCGGATGAGCTGGGGCGGCACGTCGGCCATCCGGCGGGCCTCCTCGCCCTGCTGCTGGTGGGTCGAGATGGCCGGGATGGTGGCGACGCTCTTGATGCGGCCGAGGTCGGTCGCCCGGTAGATCATCTTGAAGCCGTCGAAGACCTTGCGGGCGTTCTCCGGCGGGCCGTCGACGCGGAAGCTCATCAGGTGGCCGTAGCGGTTGACCTCGCGGCCCGTCCCGTCGTCGGAGTCGACGAGCTTCATGTACTTCTTGGCGACCTCGTGGAGGTGGTAGCTCGGCAGGCCGAGGTAGTCGACCTGGTAGACCTTCGGGTGCTTCTGGAGCCACTCGGCCACCTTCTGGCAGTTGGCGCTGACGACGTCCATCTTGGAGCGCAGGGTCCGCAGGTCGTTCAGGGCGAAGATGGCGTTGACCGGCGCGGAGGCCGGCCCGTTGTCCCGGTAGGGCAGGAACTTGACGTATTCGGCGAAGCTGGCCTTGAACAGGGGATGGTCGTTCACGATCTTCGTCGTGATGGGCTTGCGGCTGATGAGCGCCCCGCCGATGGCGAAGCCGCCCGAGGTGATCGACTTGGTCAGCGAATGGACGACGATGTCCGCCCCGTGGGCGATGGGCCGCATCAGGGCCGGCGTCGCGCAGGTGGCGTCGATGATGAGCGGGATGCCCCAGGAGTGGGCCAGGTCGGCCAGCGCCTTGACGTCCGCGAACGACTGCTGCGGGTTCGAGGGCATTTCCATGTAGAGGAAGCGGGTGTCCTCGTCGATATGCGACTTCCAGTCCTCGATGTCCCAGGGGTGCGGACCCAGCGGCACTCGATGCCCCGCTCCTTCATCTTGCGGAGGGAGAAATGCTGGAAGGTGCCGCCGTAGACCTGGATGCAGGAGACGAAGTTGATCCGCTCCGGGCCGTCCTTCTGCTTGACCAGGAAGGGATCGACGGCCGACATGATGGCGCTCATGCCCGAGGCGGTGACGCAGCAGGAGGTGTCGCATCCCGTCCGGTAGCCTTCGAGCAGGGCCAGGACCCACTCGAGATAGTAGGTCGTCGGGTTGGCGATGCGCGTGTAGCACCAGGTCGGGACGAGGTAGGCCAGGGCGGCCTCGAGCTCGTCCGAGTCGGCGTAGGCCTGGGAGGTCGAGAGGTAGAGGGGCTCGATGACGGCCCCCTGGTTGCGGTTGAGCGCCTCCTCGACGGTGTAGAGGCCGTGGACGGCGACGGTGTCGAAACGCATCGTCTTCATCCGGGCCAGTGCGGCGTCGCGCTCGGCCAGGAGCTTCTGGGCGGCCTCGACGTACTTCATGACGCCGGGGGAATAGTTCGGGGCGGAGCTCATGGGTCCTCCAATCGGGGTTCAGGCGTAGTTACGGGGGAGAGAGAGCGGAAAATATCGTTTATGGCAAACGGCATGACACAGTCGAAACTGCGCCCCTAGCATATAAAGAAGAAGGGCGGCGAGTCAAGCCGCCCGCGGTCGGCCCGCGGCTAGCAGCGGTGGACGGCCAGGATGTCCGAGAGGATCGAGAAGCCCGTCTCGATCTTGCCGGCGCCGGCCCCCTGGATGGTGATCTTGCCCATGAGGTCGGTCTGGAGGGACAGGGCGTTCTGGGCGCCCATGACCCCGGCCAGGGGATCGGACAGGGGCAGCTTCTGGGGCGAGACGGAGGCCGCGACGACGCCGCCGTCGAGCTTGGCGTGGCCGATGAGCTTGTAGCGGAAGCCCTGGGCCTTGGCCGCCTCGACGTCGGCCTTGGTGATCGCGGAGATGCCCTTGCAGGGGACGTCGGTCGTCTTGAGCGAGCCGCCGAGGAGGACGTTGGACAGGATGACGACCTTGGCCAGGGCGTCGAAGCCCTCGACGTCGGCGGTCGGGTCGGCCTCGGCGTAGCCCAGCTTCTGGGCCAGGGCCAGGGCGGGGCCGTAGTCCATGCCCTCGGTCTCCATCTTGCTCAGGATGAAGTTGGTCGTCCCGTTGAGGATGCCCTTGAACTCCAGGATCGCGTTCCCGGCCAGGCCGGCCTCGGCGAGGTGGAAGACGGGCGTGCCGCTCATGACCGTGCCCTCGATCCGGAACTGGAGCCCGTTCTGGCGGGCCAGTTCGCGGATCTCGCGGTAGTGGAGGGCGGCCGGGCCCTTGTTCGAGGTGACGACGTGCTTGCCGGTCCGGAGGGCCTTCTTGATGTAGCCCGTCGCGGGCTCGCCGGTCTTGATGTCCGTGTAGGTCATCTCGGCGACGATGCCGGCGTCCGTGCGCTCGAGCATGTCCAGCGGGTCGAGCGGTTCGGTCTGCCCGGGGAGGGCCTTGGGGTAGGCGGAGAGGTTTTTGCCCTGCCCGAGGAGCTCCAGGACGGCGGGGATGTCGATGCCCTCGGGGACGAGGAGCGAGCCCTTGAGCTTGTCGGAGATGGCCACGACCCTGGCTTCGAAGCCGAAGGCGTCGCGGAGGTAGGCTCTCTTGTCGTGCAGGATCTGGAGAAGCCCCTGGCCGACGGTGCCGCAGCCGATGAGCGCGAGTTTGTGTTCCATGGTTGTCCTCCTCGGGTCCGGGTGGAAAAGGGGATGATAGCAAAATCGGGAATACATTGCTATTGTGTCCCCGAATTGATGGTGCGAGAATGGGCGCATCGTGCCGGGCGCCGGAGCCCGGAGAGGAGGTCCGATGAAAAAGACGATTGACGATCCTGATGGCCGTCCTGTTGGTCGCGGCCGTCGCGGCGGCCGGGCAGACGGCGCCGAAGAAGCTCAAGGTGTTCATCTCGGTCGACATGGAGGGCATCAGCGGCCTCATCCACTGGGACGAGACGTCCGAGGGCGGGGCGGACTACTCCCTGTTCCGCAGGCTCATGACGGAAGAGGCCAACGCGGCCATCGCCGGCGCGCTCGACGCGGGGGCGGCCGAGATCGTCGTCCGGGACGCCCACGGCAGCGCCCGGAACATCCTGCCCGACCTGCTCCGTCCCGAGGCCCGGCTCATCCGCGAATGGAACAGCCCGCTGAGCATGATGGAGGGCATCGACCGGACGTTCGACGCGGTCGTCTTCGTCGGCAACCACGCCCGGGCGGGGACGCCCGACGCGGTCCTCAAGCACACGATGAGCCTGTCGCTCTTCGACGTCATCCTCAACGGCGTGCGCATGCCGGAGGGCGCCTGGAACGCGGCGATCGCCGGGCACTTCGACGTCCCGGTCGTCTTCCTCTCCGGCGACTCGGCCGTCTGCAAGCAGATCCGGGAGATCATCGGGCCGATCGAGACCGTCGCCGTCAAGGACGCCATGGGTCCCGCCGCCTCGATGCTCCATCCGACGAAGGCCCAGGAGTTGATCCGGAAGGGCGTCGCCGCGGCCCTGCGGAACCTGAAGGCCTACAAGCCTTACAAGCCGAACGCCCCCTACAAGCTCGAGATCGTCTTCACCGACGAGAACCTGGCCCGCCGGGCCGCCCTGGTGCCGGGGATGGAGCGGACGGGCGAGCGTTCGGTGGCCTTCACCTCGGGCGACTTCCTGGAGATCGTCAAGTACTTCTCCCTCGCCCGCCGGTAATAAAAAAAGGCCGCCGTCCCGGAGGACGGCGGCCTTGTGCGATCTCGCGATAAGCCGCGCTTACTTGGCGGCCGGGGCAGCGGCCTGCTGCTCCTTGATGAAGTTCTCCAGCCACTCGGTCGTGACGGACTTGGGCCGTTCGATCGGCAGGCCGAGGGCGCGGTCCCAGATGAGCTGGGCCAGGACGCCGAGGGCGCGCGACACGCCGAAGAACACCGTGTAGAAGTCGAACTGGTTGGCGCCGTAGTAATAGAGCAGGACGCCGGAGTGCGCGTCGACGTTCGGCCACGGGTTCTTGGTCTTGCCGTGCTTGGTCAGGACGTCGGGCGCGACCTCGTAGATCAGGCTGACGATCTTGAACAGGTCGTAGTCCGGCAGGTGCTTGAGGGCGAACTCGCGCTGGGCGACGTAGCGGGGGTCGGTCTTGCGCAGGACGGCGTGGCCGTAGCCCGGGATGACCCGTCCGCCGTTGAGCGTGTCCCACATGAACTTTTCCATCTGCTCCTTGGTCGGGACGACGCCGCCGAACTCCTTCATGAGGTCCATGATCCAGCCCAGCACTTCCTGGTTGGCCAGGCCGTGCAGCGGGCCGGCCAGGCCGCCCATGCCGGCCGACAGGGAGTAGTAGGCGTCCGACAGGGCCGAGCCGACGAGGTGGGTCGTGTGGGCCGACACGTTGCCGCCCTCGTGGTCGCTGTGGATGCAGAGGTAGAGCCGCATGAGCTCGATGAAGGCGGGATCGTTGCTGACGCCGAGCATGTGGGCCAGGTTGCCGCCCCAGTCGAGCTTCGGGTCGGGGGCGATGTGCTTGCCGTCGAAGTAGGTCCGGCGGAAGATGTAGGCGGCGATGTTCGGGAGCTTGGCGATGAGGTTCATCACGTCCTCGAACATGGCGTCCCAGTACTGGGTCTTCGGCATCTTTTCCTTGTAGCGGCGGGCGAACTCCGAGTCCTTCTGGAGCTGCAGGATGGCCAGCGAGAACTGGGTCATCGGGTGCGTGTCCTTCGGGACGGCGTTCAGGACGTCGATGAGGTACTGGGGCAGGACGCTCCGCGACCGCCACTCCTCGGTGATCGCGACGCAGTCCTCGTAGGTCGGGATCTCGCCGAGCAGGAGCAGATAGAAGATGCCTTCGGGCAGGGGCTCGGTGCCGCCGGGGGCCTTGGGCAGCTTGTCCCGGAGCTCGGGAATGGAGTAGCCGCGGAACCGGATGCCCTCGAACTTGTCGAGCAGCGAGACGTCCCAGAGCATCGAGATGATGTCGCGGGCGCCGCCGACGACCTGGCCGACGTCGACCTTGGACACGTTGACCGTCCCGTGATCCTTGGCCAGGGCCTTGACCCGGGCCTGCATCGGGCCCACTTTCAGGTAGAATTTCTCTTTCAGTGTCGACATGCCTCACAAACCTCCTATGGTGATGTATTTGAAGGGTGTATACCACCCCACAAGGGGCCTCATCTTAGCATGGGACCGGCGGGGTGTCAATCGGAAATTGGACCGGTCCAATCGCCTTCGCGCGGTCTTATGCTGTTTTATTTCAACGGTTTGCGCGGGACGAGCTCGTCGGCCATGGCGGCCTGCCAGGCGAAGGCCGCCTCGACCACGGCGTTCTTCATCAGGTCCTCGGCCCGGAGCGTGTCGTAGAAGTCCATGTTGGTGTGCCCGGCCGTGCCGCCGATGCGGTCCTGGATGAACTGGAATCCCGGCAGGCCGGCTTCGTCGAACGAGACGTGGTCGGTGCTGCCGACGCTCTGGATCGAGAGGGCCGTCATCCCGAAGTCGCGGAACGGCTCCATCCAGGCCGCGAACAGGCGCCGGACGCGCTCGTTGCTCTGGAGGTAGATGCCGCGGAACTGGCCGGCGCCGTAGTCCTGGTTGAAGTAGACCGAGAATTTCGCGTGGGCCGGCTTGGCGCCGATCTTCGGGTCGTTCGCGTCGCCGAAGTGGGCGCGGACGTACTCGCGCGAGCCGTGCAGGCCCTGCTCCTCGCCGCCCCAGAACGCGACGCGGATCGTGCGGCGGGGCTTCGCGCCGATCGCCTTGAGGATGCGCGCGGCCTCGAGCGCGACGGCGCAGCCCGCGGCGGTGTCGCTGGCGCCGGAGGCGGCGTGCCAGCTGTCGTAGTGGGCGCCGAGCATGACGACCTCGTCGCGGAGGTCGGTCCCGGGGATCTCGCCGACGACGTTCGCGGCCTTCTCGACCTTCTCGCCGACGCGGTTGCGGACCTCGACCTCGACCTTGACGGCGATGCCCCGCTTGAGGATGCGGTACATCCGGTTGTAGTGTTCGGGCGTCACCGCGATGAGGGGCAGGGTCCTGAGCGTCTTCTCGCGCGACCACTTGTCCTCGTTGGCGCCGGGCCGGGAGAAGCCGCGGACCATGCCGGGCTGGCCGCCCTCGCACTGGAGGACGGCGACGGCGCCTTCGGCCCGGAAGAACTCGAGCCTGTCCTCGGCCTTGAGGAGGTCGGGGTTGGGCACGGGCGGGGGAGGCGGCGTCCGCTGGGGGCGCGGCAGAACGGCCTCTTCCATTTGCTTCAGCTCGGCGTCGGAAAGGCGCGATACGCCCTGCGTCAGGGCGGCCATGTCGAGCGCCAGGGGCGGCGTCGAGAGGACCACGGCGCCCTTGAGCTTGCCCCGGTAGCGGTCGAGGTCCTTTTTGGTCTGGATGTCGGAGGCGATGACGGCCGGCGCCGCGACCTTGCCCTTCGTGCCCGAGGTGTAGGCGAGCGGAAAGCCCATCATGGGCTGGTACTCCGGCTCGAGCATGTGGAGCGAGAAGTACTCGTTGTCCCAGGCGGCGCCGTAATCCATGAACGGCTCGATGGCGACGTTCTCGAGGCCGAGCGCCTCCATCTTCGTCTTGGCCCAGGCCTGGGCCCGCCGCATGCCTTCGGAGAGCGTCAGGCGCGCGCCGAGGACGTCGGTCATGTAGCCGACGATGTCCATGACCTGCGAGCGCTGCAGCCCTTCCTCGCGGATCTTGGCGACCGTGTCCCAATCGACGGCCGGATTCTGGCCCGACGCGAAGGTGAAGAGGCGCAGGCGAGGGCGAGCGCGGCGGCGACGCGGGCGATCGGGCGGTGGAGCATGCGGACGATCGGCTTCATGGCGGGCCTCCTGAACGGCGTTGCGCGAAGCCCTATTCTGCACATTAGCCGCGCGCCGCAACGGCTTGGAAGAGAAGCTCGAACGCGCGGATCGACGCTCAGGCCGGGAGGGAGTGGGGAACGTAAGGCCTGATCTTCATTAGGTCCTTTGCCATCTCCCGCCTCTTCTGCTCCAGGTCGTAGTGGGCCTGGAGATTTAGCCAGAACTCCGGCGAGTTTCCGAAGAACCGCGAGAACCGCAGGGCCGAGTCCGCCGAGACGCTCCTCTTGCCCCGGATGATCTCGCTGATCCGCGTCTGGTCGATGTTCGTTCCCTTTGAGAGGCGGTAGGCCGAGACGCCCATCGGCTTCAGGAACTCCTCGGACAGGATCTCTCCGGGATGGATATTCGGCATCTTGCCCATCGGCTTCTCCTTGTCAGTCATGATAGTCCGTGATCTCGACCCGCGAAGCGTTCCCTCCCCCGCCCAATCGTGCTCGGTCTCCTTATCACTGACAAGTGAGGATCGCGGCACGATACTAATGTCTACAAGAGTAATGTCAAGCAGATAGCATGAGCTCAACCGCTTGAGGAGAGAAGCTCGACAACGCGCGGGGATCGATGATCCTCGTGCGTCCGTGCCGGCCGATCGCGAGAAGGTCCTTGTCGCCGGTGACCAGGATCTCCGCCCGCGCGGCCGCGGCGCAAGCCAGGATGAGGTCGTCGTCCGGGTCCCGGACGAGGCGGCGGGCGGCGAGGGCGCTGGATCTTCCCGGCGACGGTAGAGATCTCGGCAAGCAGATCGATAGCGTTGCGTATCTCTCCCGCCGTGGCGCGGATCTTCATTTTCAGGACCCGTTCGAGCTCCTCGAAGATGACCGGGCAGAGGACGAGAGAATCCCTGCGGTTGGCCCGGCGCAGCAGCTTGGCGCAAAGGCCGTCGGCCGCGAAGGCGGCGACCAGGACGTTCGTATCGAAGACGACCCTCACGAGACCGCCTTGAAGACGTCGTCGTCGGTGACCAGGCGCCTGGCCTTGGCCTTGCGCGTGAGGGTGCGAGCGGGAGGTGAACCGCTCCTCCCACAGGAAGTGAGCTGGCCCCGATGAGGTCGCTCTTGGTGCGGCCCGACTCCTTGGCGACGCGGTCCAGTCTTGTCTTCGGGGAAGCTCACGGAAATAACGGCTCTCATGGGGGCCTCCTGTATTACATTCTACTACACGTCGGCGGCTTGTCAATCGGAGGCCCGGGCCGCTTTCCGGCTTCGTTAAAAGAGACGTGCGGGACGGCGCAATGTTCTCACGGCGCCTTGACTTGGCCGCGGCCGGGGCGATATCTTCGACATGGTACGTTTGCGAATCGAAGATCCGGGAGGGAATCATGGCCCTATCGACCAAAAGATGCGCAGCGCTCGCGCTCGCGGCGCCCGTTCTCGCGGCGCTCCTCGTCGCCGGCCCTGCCGGCCGCCCTCGCGGCCCAGGTCCGGCTGCCCGCCGTCATCGGCGACCACATGGTCGTCCAGCAGGACAAGCCCGTCGCGGTCTGGGGCTGGGCCGGGAAGGCCGAGCCCGTCACGGTCGCCTTCAACGGCCAGGAGCGCAAGGCCGTGGCCGGCGCGGACGGCAAGTGGCGCGTCGTCTTCGATCCGCTCAAGGCCGGCGGCGCGGCCCTCGAGATGACCGTCCGCGGCGCGAAAGGCCCGGCCGTCGTCGTCAAGGACATCCTCGTCGGCGAGGTCTGGCTCTGCTCGGGCCAGTCGAACATGGAAATGTCCATGACCTGGCTCCCGTACCCCGCGCCCGACGCCCTGCGGGCGGACCATCCGACCATGCGGCTCTTCAAGCTCCCGCGGCGCACGTCGGACCGGCCCCAGGACGACGTCGACGCGCGTTGGGACATCTGCGCGCCCGATGTCGTGCGGGAGTTCTCGGCCGTCGGGTACTATTTCGGGCTGGAGCTCCACAAGCGCCTGGGCGTTCCCGTCGGCCTGATCATGTCGGCCTGGGGCGGGACGGACATCGAGCCGTGGACGCCGCCGATCGGGTTCGCCTCCGTCCCCGAGGTCAAGCCTCTGCTCGAGGCGCAGGCGGCGAAATACGCCGAGTACCGGGACGCTCTCGCCAAGGCCCTGCCGTCGTGGGAGACCTGGATCAAGGACAGCCGCAAGGCCCTGGCCGCCAAGTCGTTGCTCCCGCCCGCACCCGCGCCGCGCCTCCCGGCGAATCCCTACGACAGCCCGCAGGCGCCGACGACGCTCTACAACGGCATGATCCACGCGCTGACGCCCTTCGCCATCCGCGGCGCGATCTGGTACCAGGGCGAGAACAACCGGAACGACGGGCTCTTCTACGAGAAGAAGATGGAGGCGCTCATCGCGGGCTGGCGGGCCGTCTGGCAGCTCGGCGACTTCCCCTTCTATTACGTCCAGCTCGCGCCCTACAATTACGCCTACAACCGCGAGACGCCGGCGGGCGACGTGCCGGACTTCCTGCGCCTGCCCCTGATCTGGGAGGCCCAGGCGAACGCCCTGCGCATCCCCAACACGGGCATGGCCGTCACGACGGACATCACCGATCTCTACGACATCCACCCGGCCAACAAGCGCGACGTGGGCTACCGGCTGTCGCTCTGGGCCCGGGCCCACATCTACGGCGAGAAGATCGAATTCTCCGGGCCGCTCTACAAGTCCATGACCGTCGAGGGCGGGATCGTCCGCCTCTCCTTCGACCACGTCGGCGGCGGGCTCGTCACGAACGACGGGCAGGGGCTGAAGTGGTTCGAGATCGCCGGCGAGGACCGGATCTTCTACAAGGCCGAGGCCGACATCGCCGGGGACACGGTCGTCGTCTGGAGCCCGCGGGTCGCGGCGCCCAAGGCCGTGCGGTTCGGCTGGCACCAGCTGGCCGTCCCCAACCTGGCCAACCGCGAAGGCCTGCCCGCCTCGCCCTTCCGCACCGACAAGTGGTGATTTAATTCGGGGACATGATACCCGTTTCCTAATTTAATAATTCGGAAAATAGTATCGTGTCCCCTTATTTATTTCTTCCACACGGGGACGCCGCGGCCGGGGGTCCAGGGGGCGCCGGCGGCCTCGAGCTCGCCCTGGAGCTTCTTCAGGTCGACGTCGATCGTCTGCCGCATGTCCTCGACGAGCTTCCCGAACGCCTCGGCCGCGATGTCGTAGCCGCGCTTGGCCGTCGCCGTGATCGGCCCCGTCGCGTCGAGCTGGGCCGAGATCCGCTCCATGAGCGACGGCTCCGTCGGCTCCGAGCGCATGCCCCGCGTCCGGTCGCCCACGAGGACCGTGAGCTGGTCCTGGATCCGCTTCTCGATCGCCCGCGCGGCCTCGGCCAGCTTCGGGTCGGCCTTGGGCGCGTCGAGCAGCGCCTTGCGGATGTACTTGAGATTCCCTAACGCGTCCTCCGCCGCCGCTCCCGCGCCCATCATCGCCCGCTGCAGCGCACCCGCCTTCTTCTGGAACGCGAGAAGCGCCGCCTTGTCCTTCTCCGGCAGGCTGGCCATCTCGAGCGATTCGACGACGAACGCGCGCGGCCCGGCGATCGTCGTCAGCGTGCCGTCGACCTTCTTCTGCAGCGTGACCGTGAACGTGCCCGGGACGACCATCGGCCCGACCGACTCCCGCTCCCACGACTCGCGCCGCGCGGCCTCGAGCTGCGGTCGGCTCGACGGCCGGGTAGCGCAGGTTCCAGGCCACGCGGTGCAGCCCCTTGGCCGCCGGCACCGTCATGCGCCGCACGACCTCGCCGGCCTCGTCCGCGACCGTCAGCACCACGACCGGCTTCTCCTCGTTCTCCTCGCTCCGCAGGCTGTCCCAGCCCGGGAACGGGACGGGCTTGCCGTCCTTGACGAGCTTCGCCTCCGCCTCGCGCCGCGCCTCCGCGGCCGACTTCACGCCGTCCTTCAAATAGTAAGTAAAAACCGCCCCGAACGGCGGGTTGGGCGCGACGTAGTAGGCGTCGCCCAGGCAGCCCTTGGCGTCCGAGTCGATCGGCCGGAGCGGCACGTACCGCAACGCCTTCTTCGCCGGGAAGAGGACCGCCTCCTCCGCCGCCAATCCCGCCTCGCTCATCTCCCGCAGCGGCGAATAGTCGTCGAGGACGAAAAACCCTCTCCCGAACGACGCGCCGACGAGGTCGCCCTCTCGCTCCTGGACCTCGATATCGCGGAACGAGATGGTCGGCACCCCGCCGCCCAGCTTCACCCACGCCTTGCCCCCGTCGAGCGTCGCGTAGATCCCGAATTCCGTCCCGGCGAAGAGCAGGTCCTTCGCGACGTGGTCCTGGGCGACCGACCAGACGATCGTCCGCTGGGGCAGCCCCCCGGCGATATTCGTCCAGGTCCGGCCGCGGTCCGCGCTCATCATCAGGTACGGCTTGTAGTCGCCCGTCTTGTGGTTGTCGATCGCCGCGTAGACCGTGTCCTTGTCGTGCTTGGAGGCCATGATCTTGTTGACGAAGAAATAATCGGGGACACCGGCCACCTTGTCGATCTTGCGCCAGCTCTTGCCCCCGTCCTCCGTCACCTGGATGAGGCCGTCGTCCGTCCCGGCGTAAATGAGCCCTTCCGCCAACCGCGACTCGCTCAGGCTCGTGATCGTCCCGAACTGCGACATGGCCCCGTGGTCCCACAGCCCGTCGACGCTCCACTGCCGGCCCATGATCTTCTGCTCGAGCCGGAAGATCCCCCGCGTCAGGTCGGGCGAGATCCGCGTCCACGAATCGCCCCGGTCCTCGCTCCGCCACACGAACTGCCCGGCGTAGTACAGCCGCGTGTTCGCGAACGGGCTGATCGCGACCGGCGAGTCCCAGTTGAACCGCAGCGGCGGATCGCCCGGCTCCGGCTTCGGGCTGATGTAGACCGTCTCGTGGCTCTTCTTGTCGTATCGCAGCAGGTTCCCGATCTGCCACTCGAGGTAGACCGTGTTCGGGTCCGTCGGATCGATGGCCGTGGCGTACCCGTCGGCGCCGTAGGTGATCGTCCAGTCGGCGTTCGAGATGCCGTGGGCGTTGGCCGTCCGCGACGGCCCGAGCTGGCTGCCGTTGTCCTGCGCCCCGCCGTGGACGTTGTAGAAGGGGAGGGCGTTGTCGAGGGCCAGCTTGTAGAACTGCGTCACCGGCAGGTTCTCGAAGAAGCGCCAGGTCTTGCCCCCGTCGCGCGTCTCGTAGACGCCGCCGTCGCTGCCGTTGAGGATGTAGCCGGGATCGCCCTTGACGAAGGCCATGGCGTGGTTGTCGCCGTGCTTGTTGGCCTCGTCGACGCGGCGCCAGGTCTTGCCGCCGTCGTCCGTCGCCCGCAGGCCCGGGTCCATCTGGTAGACGCGGTCGAAGACCGTCGGGTCGGCGAAGATCTCCTGATAGTAGTGGGGCCCCGTCCCGCCGCTGATGTAGTCGCTGCGCTTCTCCCAGCTCTCGCCCCGGTCGGCCGACCGGTAGAAGCCCTTCTCCTCCGGCCCGGCCTCGACCGTGGCGTAGACGACGTGCGGGTCGATGGGCGAGACCGCCAGGCCGATCTTGCCGACGTCGCCCTTGGGCAGGCCCACGGTGAGCTTGCGCCAGGTCTTGCCGCCGTCCTCGCTCTTGTGGATGCCCGACTCGGGCCCGCCGCCCATGAACGCCGCGACGCTCCGGCGCCGCTGGTAGGCCGCGGCGTAGAGGATATCCGGGTTCGCGGGGTCGAACTCGACCGACGTGACGCCCGTGTCCTTGGAGATCTCGAGGACGAGCGCCCAGGTCTTGCCGCCGTCCGCGGTCTTGTAGAGGCCGCGCTCGCCGCCCGCCGACCAGAGCGGCCCCTCGGCCGCGACGAAGACGACGTCCGGATCGCGCGGGTCGACCAGGATCCGCCCGATGTGCTCGGACTTCGTGAGCCCCATGTTCGTCCAGGTCTTGCCGCCGTTCGGGCTCCGGTAGACGCCGTCGCCGAAGCCGACGTGGCGCCCGCTGACGTTCTCGCCCGTGCCCACCCAGACGATCTCGGGGTTCGACGGGTCGAGGGTGACGCAGCCGATCGAGTACGACGGCTGGGCATCGAACACCGGCGTCCAGGTCGTGCCGGCGTTCTCCGTCTTCCAGACGCCGCCCGAGCCGACCGCGACGTACCAGGTGTGCCGCTTCAGGGGGTGGATGACGATGTCGCTGATCCGTCCCGACATGATGGCCGGGCCGATGTTGCGGAATGTGAGCCCCGCGAGGAGCTCGGCGTTGAGGCGCGGCTGCAGGCGCGGGCGCCGCTTTGGCGGCCGGTTTCGCGGCCGTCTGGGCCGCGACGGGCGTGGGTGCGGCCAGCGCGACCGGCGAGAGCCAGGCAGAGAACGACAGCGATAAGCGACTTCTTCATGGGAGACCTCCTCATGGGCGGAAGCCGATTATGGCCCGTTCGCCCCGGGGAATTCAAGAGAAAATCGGGGAAATTCGGGACACAATACTATTTTCCGATTTGAAATTCGGAAATTGGTATTGTGTCCCCGATTTAAACCCCCCGGCCGCGCCGCCGTATTTCTCCCTGGCGGCAGCTATACCTCGCCGCCGGCCTCCGGGGCCTTGCAATTTCGGCCCCGGGCCCGTATTGTTAAGGACAGTCCACGCGTCCGAAGGAGGAACACATGGGTGCTTTCGTCGTCCTGCTCGTCATCATCGGGGGCATCGCCCTCATCGCCATCGGCATGTACAACGCCCTGGTCACGCTGCGCAACCGCTGCGACAACGCCTGGTCGCAGATCGACGTCCAGCTGCGCCGCCGCTACGACCTCATCCCCAACCTGGTCGAGACCGTCAAGGGCTACGCCAAGCACGAGAGCGGCGTCTTCGAGAAGGTGACCCTGGCCCGGTCCGCGGCCGTCAACGCCCAGGGCGTCAAGGCCCAGGGCGAAGCCGACAACATGCTGACCGGCGCCCTGAAGTCCCTCTTCGCCGTCGCCGAGGCCTATCCCGACCTCAAGGCCAACCAGAACTTCCTCATGCTCCAGGAGGAGCTGGCCGGGACCGAGAGCAAGGTCGCCTACGCCCGGCAGTTCTACAACGACACGGTCATGAAGTTCAACATGCGCCAGCAGATCTTCCCCTCGAGCATCATCGCCAACATGTTCGGCTTCAAGCAGCGCGAGTACTACCAGATCGACGAGGAAGTGGCCAAGGGCCCGGTCAAGGTCCAGTTCTGATCCCGCTCGGGGACACGGACCTCGCCGGTACGGCCTTCTTAGGCAGCCCCGGGTTTCGACGGGGCGTGTCCCCGGTCCGATCTTCCCGGTCTCAGGCCACGATAGGGCTCGACGATGTACGAACAGATCTCGCGCAACAAGTGGAAATCCGCCGCCCTCGTCGTCTTCTTCATGGCCTTCATCTTCGTCCTGGTCTGGTTCTTCGAGTACGTGACCGGCTGGGGCAAGGGCGGCCTCGTCATCGCCCTGGCCATCGCCATGGGCACGGCCGCGGTCGGCTACTACTCGAGCGACAAGATCGTCCTGACCATCAGCCGGGCCCGCCCCGTCACCAAGGACGAGTTCCCCTATCTCTATAACGTCGTCGAGGGGCTGGCCCTGGCCGCCGGCCTGCCCGCGCCCAAGTGCTACGTCATCGACGACACGGCGCCCAACGCCTTCGCCGCGGGCCGCAAGCCGGAGACGGCCGTGATCTGCGTCACGACCGGCATCCTCGAAAAGCTCAACCGCGTCGAGCTCGAGGGCGTCATCGCCCACGAGATGTCCCACATCAAGAACTACGACGTCCGGCTCCAGCGGCCCGGCGATCGTCGTCAGCGTGCCGTCGACCTTCTTCTGCAGCGTGACCGTGAACGTGCCCGGGACGACCATCGGCCCGACCGGATCCCGCTCCCACGACTCGCGCCGCGCGGCCTCGAGCGCGTCGGCTCGACGCGCCGGGTAGCGCAGGTTCCAGGCGACTCGGTGCAGCCCCTTGGCCGCCGGCACCGTCATGCGCCGCACGACCTCGCCGGCCTCGTCCGCGACCGTCAGCACCACGACCGGCTTCTCCTCGTTCTCCTCGCTCCGCAGGCTGTCCCAGCCCGGGAACGGGACGGGCTTGCCGTCCTTGACGAGCTTCGCCTCCGCCTCGCGCCGCGCCTCCGCGGCCGACTTCACGCCGTCCTTCAAATAATAAGTGAAGACCGCCCCGAACGGCGGGTTGGGCGCGACGTAGTAGGCGTCGCCCAGGCAGCCCTTGGCGTCCGAGTCGATCGGCCGGAGCGGCACGTACCGCAACGCCTTCTTCGCCGGGAAGAGGACCGCCTCCTCCGCCGCCAATCCCGCCTCGCTCATCTCCCGCAGCGGCGAATAGTCGTCGAGGACGAAAAACCCTCTCCCGAACGACGCGCCGACGAGGTCGCCCTCTCGCTCCTGGACCTCGATATCGCGGAACGAGATGGTCGGCACCCCGCCGCCCAGCTTCACCCACGCCTTGCCCCCGTCGAGCGTCGCGTAGATCCCGAATTCCGTCCCGGCGAAGAGCAGGTCCTTCGCGACGTGGTCCTGCGCGACCGACCAGACGATCGTCCGCTGGGGCAGCCCCCCGGCGATGTTCGTCCAGGTCCGGCCGCGGTCCGCGCTCATCATCAGGTACGGCTTGTAGTCGCCCGTCTTGTGGTTGTCGATCGCCGCGTAGACCGTGTCCTTGTCGTGCTTGGAGGCCATGATCTTGTTGACGAAGAAATAATCGGGGACACCGGCCACCTTGTCGATCTTGCGCCAGTTCTTGCCCCCGTCCTCCGTCACCTGGATGAGGCCGTCGTCCGTCCCGGCGTAGATGAGCCCTTCCGCCAACCGCGACTCGCTCAGGCTCGTGATCGTCCCGAACTGCGACATGGCCCCGTGGTCCCACAGCCCGTCGACGCTCCACTGCCGGCCCATGATCTTCTGCTCGAGCCGGAAGATCCCCCGCGTCAGGTCGGGCGAGATCCGCGTCCACGAATCGCCCCGGTCCTCGCTCCGCCACACGAACTGCCCGGCGTAGTACAGCCGCGTGTTCGTGAACGGGCTGATCGCGACCGGCGAGTCCCAGTTGAACCGCAGCGGCGGATCGCCCGGCTCCGCCCGCGGGCTGATGTAGACCGTCTCGTGGCTCTTCTTGTCGTATCGCAGCAGGTTCCCGATCTGCCACTCGAGGTAGACCGTGTTCGGGTCCGTCGGATCGATGGCCGTGGCGTACCCGTCGGCGCCGTAGGTGATCGTCCAGTCGGCGTTCGAGATGCCGTGCGCGTTGGCCGTCCGCGACGGCCCGAGCTGGCTGCCGTTGTCCTGCGCCCCGCCGTGGACGTTGTAGAAGGGGAGGGCGTTGTCGAGGGCCAGCTTGTAGAACTGCGTCACCGGCAGGTTCTCGAAGAAGCGCCAGGTCTTGCCCCCGTCGCGCGTCTCGTAGACGCCGCCGTCGCTGCCGTTGAGGATGTAGCCGGGATCGCCCTTGACGAAGGCCATGGCGTGGTTGTCGCCGTGCTTGTTGGCCTCGTCGACGCGGCGCCAGGTCTTGCCGCCGTCGTCGGTCGCCCGCAGGCCCGGGTCCATCTGGTAGACGCGGTCGAAGACCGTCGGGTCGGCGAAGATCTCCTGATAGTAGTGGGGCCCCGTCCCGCCGCTGATGTAGTCGCTGCGCTTCTCCCAGCTCTCGCCCCGGTCGGCCGACCGGTAGAAGCCCTTCTCCTCCGGCCCGGCCTCGACCGTGGCGTAGACGACGTGCGGGTCGATGGGCGAGACCGCCAGGCCGATCTTGCCGACGTCGCCCTTGGGCAGGCCCACGGTGAGCTTGCGCCAGGTCTTGCCGCCGTCCTCGCTCTTGTGGATGCCCGACTCGGGCCCGCCGCCCATGAACGCCGCGACGCTCCGGCGCCGCTGGTAGGCCGCGGCGTAGAGGATATCCGGGTTCGCGGGGTCGAACTCGACCGACGTGACGCCCGTGTCCTTGGAGATCTCGAGGACGAGGGCCCAGGTCTTGCCGCCGTCCGCGGTCTTGTAGAGGCCGCGCTCGCCGCCCGCCGACCAGAGCGGCCCCTCGGCCGCGACGAAGACGACGTTCGGATCGCGCGGGTCGACCAGGATCCGCCCGATGTGCTCGGACTTCGCGAGCCCCATGTTCGTCCAGGTCTTGCCGCCGTTCGGGCTCCGGTAGACGCCGTCGCCGAAGCCGACGTGGCGCCCGCTGACGTTCTCGCCCGTGCCCACCCAGACGATCTCGGGGTTCGACGGATCGAGGGTGACGCAGCCGATCGAGTACGACGGCTGGGCGTCGAACACCGGCGTCCAGGTCGTGCCGGCGTTCTCCGTCTTCCAGACGCCGCCCGAGCCGACCGCGACGTACCAGGTGTGCCGCTTCAGGGGATGGATGACGATGTCGCTGATCCGTCCCGACATGATGGCCGGGCCGATGTTGCGGAATGTGAGCCCCGCGAGGAGCTCGGCGTTGAGGCGCGGCTGAGGCGCGGGCGCCGGCGACGCCGCCGTTTGGCGGCCGGTTTCGCGGCCGTCTGGGCCGCGACGGGCGTGGGTGCGGCCAGCGCGACGGCGAGAGCCAGGCAGAGAACGACAGCGATAAGCGACTTCTTCATGGGAGACCTCCTCATGGGCGGAAGCCGATTATGGCCCGTTCGCCCCGGGGAATTCAAGAGAAAATCGGGGACATGATACCCATTTCCCAATTATTAATTGGAAATGGGTATCGTGTCCCCCATATTAAACCCCCCGGCCGCGCCGCCGTATTTCTCCCTGGCGGCAGCTATACCTCGCCGCCGGCCTCCGGGGCCTTGCAATTTCGGCCCCGGGCCCGTATTGTTAAGAACGGACCACGCGTCCGAAGGAGGAACACATGGGTGCTTTCGTCGTCCTGCTCGTCATCATCGGGGGCATCGCCCTCATCGCCATCGGCATGTACAACGCCCTGGTCACGCTGCGCAACCGCTGCGACAACGCCTGGTCGCAGATCGACGTCCAGCTGCGCCGCCGCTACGACCTCATCCCCAACCTGGTCGAGACCGTCAAGGGCTACGCCAAGCACGAGAGCGGCGTCTTCGAGAAGGTGACCCTGGCCCGGTCCGCGGCCGTCAACGCCCAGGGCGTCAAGGCCCAGGGCGAGGCCGACAACATGCTGACCGGCGCCCTGAAGTCCCTCTTCGCCGTCGCCGAGGCCTATCCCGACCTCAAGGCCAACCAGAACTTCCTCATGCTCCAGGAGGAGCTGGCCGGGACCGAGAGCAAGGTCGCCTACGCCCGGCAGTTCTACAACGACACGGTCATGAAGTTCAACATGCGCCAGCAGATCTTCCCCTCGAGCCTCATCGCCAACATGTTCGGCTTCAAGCAGCGCGAGTACTACCAGATCGACGAGGAAGTGGCCAAGGGCCCGGTCAAGGTCCAGTTCTGATCCCGTCGGGGGACACGGACCTCGCCGGTACGCCTTCTCAGGCAGCCCCGTGTTTCGACGGGGCGTGTCCCCGAGTCCGATCTTTCCGGCCTCAGGCCGCATAGGGCTCGACGATGTACGAACAGATCTCGCGCAACAAGTGGAAATCCGCCGCCCTCGTCGTCTTCTTCATGGCCTTCATCTTCGTCCTGGTCTGGTTCTTCGAGTACGTGACCGGCTGGGGCAAGGGCGGCCTCGTCATCGCCCTGGCCATCGCCATGGGCACGGCCGCGGTCGGCTACTACTCGAGCGACAAGATCGTCCTGGCCATCAGCCGGGCCCGCCCCGTCACGAAGGACGAGTTCCCCTATCTCTATAACGTCGTCGAGGGGCTGGCCCTGGCCGCCGGCCTGCCCGCGCCCAAGTGCTACGTCATCGACGACACGGCGCCCAACGCCTTCGCCGCGGGCCGCAAGCCGGAGACGGCCGTGATCTGCGTCACGACCGGCATCCTCGAAAAGCTCAACCGCGTCGAGCTCGAGGGCGTCATCGCCCACGAGATGTCCCACATCAAGAACTACGACGTCCGGCTCCAGACCGTGGTCGTGGTCATGGCCGGCGTCGTGGCCCTCCTCAGCGACTGGATGATGCGGAGCTTCATGTGGGGCGGCGGGGGCCGGCGGCGCAGCCGCGACCGCGGCGGCTCGGGCGGGGCCGAGGGCATCCTGGTCCTCGTCGGCCTGGCCCTGGCCGTCCTCTCGCCGCTCATCGCCTCGATCATCCAGATGTCCGTCTCCCGCAAGCGCGAGTTCCTGGCCGACGCGAGCGCGGCCATGCTGACCCGCTACCCGGCCGGCCTGGCCTCGGCCCTGCGCAAGATCTCGGCCGACACCGAGCCCCTCGAGGCGGCCAACAAGGCCACGGCCCACCTCTACATCGTCAATCCCCTCAAGAACCTCAAGGGCGGGGGCGGCGGCATGAACCGGCTCTTCAGCACCCACCCGCCGATCGAGGAGCGCATCGCCGCCCTCGAGAAGATGTAGCCGCTCTCCGGGAAAAGGCGGCTTTCCCCTCCGATAATCGCAACCCCTTGAAAATAAGAGGGCGTTTCCCTATAATAGGCGGGCCCTCGCGGGGTCGTAGTTCAGTTGGTTAGAACGCCGGCCTGTCACGCCGGAGGTCGCGAGTTCGAGTCTCGTCGGCCCCGCCACCTTATTTCCCGAGTTTTCCCCTGATATTTCCCGTTCGCATTCCAATTTGGCACAACTTCGCGACGAGTGGCAGATCAATGGCTTGAAAACTGCTATCAAGGGGTGGTACATTGATCAGGGGAGTTCATACGAAGCCCGGTTGATAGGCTTTGACTCGGCTTATACAGTCTGTATAAACCGGGAAGCTCTGAGGTGAAAGATGGAGGTAAGCGATAGAAATGAAAGGCGATGTTAGGCCACTTCGCACGCTATGCCACTATTCGGCCATCGTCGGAAGATGACAGCCAAGGACGTTCGCGGGGTTTTGGTGCGGTTCTTGGACGGCACGGCGACTCCGCATGAGTTTGATGATTTTGTTTCGGTCACCATCGGCGACCCACGCTTGGACGCGATTCGTGAGCGTTGCGCCGGACTACGCGCTGAGTTTCCGCCCGAGCTTCCAGGACACTATTGCGGCGAGGGTGGCGTTGAGGTCATGCAACGATTTATTCAGGAGCTTGAATATGATGTGGCCTAACAAGGCGGTCGAGGCAACGCCGGGGAGCCGTCTCGGTTCCAATCGGACGCCCTCGGCCCGGCGTGCCTCACCTCGCGTTAGATAAAAATGGAACCAGAAAAGCTACTCACCTCCCCGGATCTCGACCTGACTTCCGGCAACCTAAAGAACGAACTCGGACGTTGGTTCTCGATTTACGAGACACTCACTGAGACGCTGTCAAAACCTCCCTATGACATTTCACCTGAGTGGCGGTTCTACAAAGATGGTGGGGCATGGCTCTGCAAGATGAACCGTAAGAAGAAAACAGTGTTTTGGATTTCAGTTTGGAAGCAGTTTCTGAAGTGTGGGTTCTATTTCACTCAGAAATCAGGAGATGGTATATCCAATCTCTCGATCGACCAGTCATTGAAGTCTTCTTATGATGCTGCCACCCCGATCGGAAAGCTGTATCCTTTGATCATCGACCTTACAGCAAAGAAGCAACTCGATGATCTTTACACTGTTGTGAGCTACAAGATCTCCCGAAAGTAACCTAACGAGTCGCTTCCGCGTCTCGCAATCCCACACCTTAAACGTTAGAAGTCCAGAGGAACGCCGGCCTGTCACGCCGGAGGTCGCGAGTTCGAGTCTCGTCGGCCCCGCCATACCTACCTCAAAAGCGCCGTCCTGCAGTTTTCCCCCTAATTACAGAGGGGGGCAGGGGGGTTAAGAAATACAAACAGAGTCTTGAGAGGCGCTTTTGTGTCCGGAACGCGAACCTCTCGAAGGCCCCTCCCAAAATTCTAGGAGGGGTTGGGGAGGTTAATTTGGAGCCATTTCCGAGAAGCGTTCCGGGGGATTTCTCAAAGAGCCGTCCGCCGGA
>CAWHBV010000021.1:0-76200 GCA_963827635.1 uncultured bacterium | reverse complement strand
GGTACAGTCAGAAAAAGCAGATCTCTCTTCATCGGATTGACGGGTTCGCTTCAATGCGGCTATCATGCGGCCGTTGGATCCGCCGGGACCTCGCTAGGAGGGAGCGCACCATGAGAAGCCGATATGCCGGGATCGTACCCACCCTGATATGGCCGATCGCCGCCGCTCTCGTCATCGCGGCGTCGGGCGCCGCTCGGCCGACGGCGAACAGCCCATCCTCTCAGGATATCGCGGCACCCGCCATTGTGCTGGCGGCCGACGCCAAGGAGCTCGCGCTGACGAAGGGTCTGGCGGTCGGGCTCATCGGCCTTTACGGACGCTCGGCGGTCGCGTCCGACCTGCTGGCCTGGCAGATGGCGCAGGGGACGATTGGCCGAGCCGAAGGAAGGCGTGGTCGTCGGCAAGAACGCCAAAGGTGAGGACGTGGCCTGGGCCGCGGTCGAGGCCGGGAAAGAAGGCTGGATCGAGAACCGGGCCCTCTCGGGCGGCTACCTCTATATGGCCGTCGACAGCGCGAGGCCGAGGACGATGATCCTCGACGCGACCGGGTTCTATGTCGCCTGGATCAACGGAGAGCCCCGGGGCGGCGAGAAATACGGCGCGGACTATCTCCGACACCCCGTGCGCCTGAACAAAGGCCGCAACGTGTTTCTGTTCCGGGGCGAGCGGGGCCGGTTCAAAGGACGGCTCTACGAGCCGCCGGCGGACGTGTTCTTCACCGACAAGGACATGACCCTGCCGGACCTCGTCCTCGGCGAGAAGGGGCCGGTCTGGGCCGGATTGCGGCTGGTCAACGCGACGGGGGAGAGGCTCGAGAGGATCGAGGTCCTCTACCGGACAGGCGGACGGGAGGAAAAAGCGGCGATCGGCGTGAGCGTCGCGCCGCTCCTCACCCAGAAGCTGGCCGTGCCGCTGGCGATCGATGCGCCCGCGCGGAAGGGGCGGTCAAGATCGAGATCAGGGCCCGGGCCCGCGCCGGACGGCGGACGGTCGAGACGCCGCCGTTCGCGGTCGAGCTCAGGGCCGTCTCGCCCTCGGCCCATCACTCCCGGACCTTCGTCAGCGGGATCGACGGGAGCGTCCAGTATTTCGGCGTGGTGCCGATGGCGAAAGGGGAGGGCGGAGAGAAGGCCGGAACGGCCCCAACGAAGCCCGCCCTCGTCCTGACGCTCCACGGTGCGAGCGTCGAGGGCATCGGGCAGGCGCGCGCCTACAAGCCGAAGGACTGGTGTTGGATCGCGGCCGCGACCAACCGCCGGCCCTACGGCTTCGACTGGGAGGATTGGGGCCGGCTCGACGCGCTCGAGGTCCTGGCCGAGGCCCAGCGCCTCTTCGGGACCGACCCGGACCGGACCTACCTCACGGGACATTCCATGGGCGGCCACGGCACCTGGCAGATCGGCGCGACGGTCCCCGGTCCGTGGGCGGCCATCGCCCCGAGCGCCGGCTGGCACAGCTTCTCGTCCTACGGCGGCGGGGCGGTCTTCAAGGACCCGACGCCGGTCGAGACGATGCTGGCCCGGGCGAACAATCCGAGCGAAACGATGGGCCTGGCCCGCAATTTCCTCCATTATGGGATCTACGTCCTCCACGGCGACATGGACGACAACGTGCCCGTGACCCAGGCCCGCGACATGCGGGCGCTTCTCGGGAAGTTCCATCCCGATTTCGCCTATTACGAGAGGCCGGGCGCCGGCCATTGGTGGGGGAACGAGTGCGTCGATTGGCCGCCGCTCTTCCAGTTCCTGAAGGAGCGGGTCCGGCCGGGGGACGAAGAGGTCAAGCGGATCGAATTCGTCACGGCGGATCCGGGGATCTCGGCGGGCTCGCGCTGGGTCGGGATCCTGGCCCAGAAGAAGCCGCTCGAGCTGAGCAAGGTCGTGATCGAAAGGGACGAAGCGGGGAGAGCGTTCAAGGGGACGACGGAGAACGTCGAGCGGCTGGCGATCGATATCCTGCCGGCTACGCCGAAGAGCGAGGCCGGCGGGGCGGCGGGCGGAGAAGCGCAGGAAGCCTCCGGCCGAAAAGCGGGGGACGTGATCGCGATCGAGCTCGACGGGTCTCGCGTCGAGATCGCCCTCGGGCCCGGGCCGGGCACCGTCTATCTGGAGCGCGGCGAGAAGGGCTGGGTTCGGGCGGGAGAGCCCGCTCTCGGTTCGAAGGGCCCGCACCGCGCGGGAGGCTTCAAGGACGCCTTCCGGCACGGCTTCGTGTTCGTCTACGGCACGCGCGGCGACGCCGCGGAGGACGCCCGTGCCTTCGGCAAGGCCAAGTTCGACGCCGAGATGTTCTGGGTCCGCGGCAACGCGGGCATCGAGATCCTGCCCGATACGGCCTTCGACCCGGCCAAGGACAGGGACCGGAGCGTCATCCTCTACGGCAACGCCGACACGAACGCCGCCTGGGCGAAGCTCCTGGCGGGCTCGCCGGTCGAGGTCCGGAACGGATGGGCGAGGATAGGGGAGAAGCGGTATACGGGGGCGGATCACGCGGCCTATTTCGTCAGGCCGCGTCCCGGGAGCGATGTGGCCTCGGTGGGTGTCGTGGCCTGGACGGGGAAAGCGGGCTGGGTCGCGGCCTCGCCGGGCCAGTACTTCATCAGCGGGGCCGGCTTCCCCGACCTGCTGTTCTTCTCGGCGGAGGCGCTTCGTTCGGGGACCGACGGGGTCCGGGCCGTCGGCTGGTTCGGCAACGACTGGTCGCTCGAGCGCGGCGACATCGTCTGGAACGAGGGGCGGGAGAAATAGCCGGACAATATCAATAGGCTCTTCCGCGGGGCTCGACAGCGTGGACGACGATCTCTGTTTTGTCGGAGTCCAGTTCGAAGATCACTCGATATTCGCCGATCCGAAATCGATAGAGGCCCAGGAGCTTTCCCTCGAGCGCACGGACGTCTTTATGTCTGAGCGGATTCTCGAGTGTCTGCCAGCTGTTTCAGGCGGTCAAGAATTCGTATTGTAAACGGACTGTTTCCATTCTGTCGACGGAGCTTTTAGAGCGGCTCTTAAGAGATTGACGTTCCAGATCTTTTCTGACATCCTCTAAAGAGACGCCCTTCCCCTCCCGATATTCTCGCTGGGAGGTTCTGATCCTTCTCAAAAAGCCTGGAATAGCCAGCAGTTCCAGGGTCTCTTTCCGGCTTTCAATGTACTCGTCGATCAACTCGATGACGATATCGTTCATCTTCCGGTTCTCCAGGCTGGCGGCGGCCTTGAGGAGGTTCTTCTTCTCCTCGGGGATGCGGATCGTGGCGGTTTCCATGGGGTCCTCCTCAAAAGTAGATTAATCGCTTAAGCGCTTTTTGTCAACAGCCTCTGTCGACAGTCTCCTTTATTGAGGAAGACGAACGAGAGCGAGAGAACTTCTCAGCGAACATGACTTGAGTTTTCCGCCCGGAGGGGCTTAAATAGAAAAGACCGTCCGGGATCTGAAAAAGGCAGAAATGAGAACAACCGTCGACAAGCCCGTTCTTTTGCTGCTGGCCCTATTCAGCCCCGATCTTTGTCGCCGCCGCCGCGCCGAACCAGGCCGATCCGGCGCCCGCCGCCTTCGATCCCCAAAAGACCATCCCGGTCGAGGCGCTCAAGGAGGACCTGAAGATCCTCTGGGACGTTCTCGAAGAAGGGCACGGCGGATTCGACCGGTACACCCCGGCGAGCGCGCTGCGAAAGAGCTTCGAGGCGGCCGCGAACGGCCTCACCGGTCCGCTGACCGAGATCGACTTCTATACCCGGCTCCTGCCGCTCGTCGCGGAGATCAAGGACGGCCACACGCTCCTGAGCCTGTCTTCGGCGGCCACCGCCTATCTCCAGGGACGGCCGGTGTTCCTGCCCTTCGGACTGCGCTTTCTGGGGGACAGAGTCTACATGTTCAGGAACCTGAGCTCGGAGACGGGCATCCGCGACGGGGCGGAGCTGCTGTCGATCGACGGGACGCCCATCGGGGACATCGTCGCGGCGCTCCTGCCTCTCGTTCCGAGCGACGCGGGGATACGGACCTCGAAGCTCCGGCGGCTCGAGAATGCGACCGTCTTCGGCCGCTTGCTGGCCCTGAAATTCGGCGAGCGGGAGTCCCGCCGGATCCGGTTCCGGCCGGTCGAAGGCGGGGCGGCGCAGGAGATCACCGTGCCGGGCGTCACGGCCGCCGAGACGGTCCGGCTCCTCAGGGAGAGATACCCCGCGGCCACCGAACGCCGGCCGACGTACGAGCTCGGCTTCCGGGGGCCGACGGCCGTGCTGACGGTCAGGCAATTCGGCGACGAACCGGACAAGACCAGGCCCCGGTTTCCGGACTTCCTGAATGAGGCCTTCCGCGACCTCGCCGAGAAAAAGACCGCGAACCTCGTCATCGACCTGCGCGGCAACGGCGGCGGCCGGGACGAATACGCCAAGCTCCTCTTCGCCCATGTCATGGACCGGCCGTTCATGTACTACGCCGGGCTGGAGGCGAAGAAGGACGATTACGACCTGTTCAAGTACACGAACGAGACCGAGGCGGACAAGGAGGAGCTGAAAAGCCCGCTCCGGAAGAACGCCCGGGGCTGGTTCGACGTCCTGGGCCATCCCAACCGCGGCCTGCAGATCCCCGCGGAGCCGCGTTTCGCCGGGCGGGTGGCCATCCTCATCGACGGCGGCAGCTTCTCGGCGACGGGGGAGACGACCTCCGCCTTCCACTACTACAAGAAGGCCGTGTTCTTCGGGGAGGAATGCGGCTCCGGCTACTACGGCAACACGTCGGGTTTCATGGTCACGGCGACCCTCCCGAACAGCCGCATCCAGATCCGCGTCCCGCTCGTCCTCTACACGATGGCCGTCGATAATCATCCCAAGGACCGCGGCATCGTGCCGGAGTTCCCCGTGACGCCGACGATCGGGGACCTCCTGGCCGGCCGGGACCCGGTCATGGAGAAGGCGTTGGCGTATCTGGAGAAGAAATAGAAGTTGGTGCCCAGGGCGGGACTCGAACCCGCAAGGCCTTACGGCCGCGACATTTTAAGTGTCGTGCGTATGCCAATTCCGCCACCCGGGCCATCGGCGAGGTCACCGCTGTCTCCCACGAGCCGGCAGCCTGGTTCGGGCCTGGGAGACCGGCCCGATTATATGATACGGGGGACCCTAAAGACAACGGACGTCCGGGCACCGAGCTGAAACGCCCGGACACTCATTGTCCGGTCGCTTTTTCCTGTGTTATCATCCGGACCGACGGATACGGGCCGCGGGGGCCGGTCAGCTCGCGGGCCCGCCTCGAAGGAGGAACGGCGATGGCAGGTAAAAGAACCGCGATCGCACTCGCAGCGGCAGCGCTCCTCGTCGGCACCGCCATGGGACCCGCGAGCTCACCGAATTCCGCTCGACACGGTGTGCAAGAGCAAGTCCCTCAGCAGAACGCCCACGCCGAGGTCGACGGCCTGGCCCTCACGCCGCCCATGGGCTGGTATCCCTGGAACATGTTCGGCGAGGAGCCGCAGAACGAGGCGCTCATCAGGGAGATCGCCGGCGCGCTCGTCGCGAGCGGCATGAAGGACGCGGGCTACGCCTACGTCGGCCCGGACGAGGGCGTTTGCTTCTCGCGCGGCAAGGACGGCCGGCTCACGACGAACCTGGAGCGCTATCCCTCGGGCCTGCGCGGGCTCGGCGATCACATCCACCGCCAGGGCCTCAAATACGCGCTCTACACGGACGCCGGGACGAAGACCTGCAGCGGGGCCATGCCCGGGACGAAAGGATACGAGTTCGAGGACATGCGGTCGTTCGCCGAGTGGCGGGCCGACTACATCAAGATCGACTGGTGCAACAGCCAGGGCCAGGACATCGTCGATGCGTACTCGATCCTCGGCAAGGCCCAGCGCGCCGCCGGCCGGCCCGTCGTCCACAGCCTCTGCTCCTGGGGCGACGGCTATCCCTGGACCTGGGCGGGGGCCATCGGCCACATGTGGCGGACGACGTCCGACATCTGCGCCCCCGGGAAGGCCGACTGGGCCCGGGCCCTGCGCATCGCCTTCGCCAACGAGAAGCTGGCCGGGTTCGCGGCGCCCGGGCGCTGGAACGACCCGGACATGATGATCGTCGGCATGCCCGGAGTGACCGAGGCCCAGAACCGCAGCCTCTTCAGCCTCTGGTGTCATGATGGCCTCCCCCCTCATCGCCGGGAACGACCTCCGCGGCATGAGCGCGTCGACGGTCGGCATCCTGACCAACCTCGAGGCCATCGCCGTCGACCAGGACCCGCTGGGCGTCCAGGGCCGGGTCGTCTGGAACGACGGCAACGTCAGCCTCTGGGCCGGCAAGCCCCTCTTCGACGGCAGCCTGGCCGTGCTCGTGCTCTATCAGGGCAAGTATCGGGCGGAGAGGAAGATCACCTGGGAAGAGCTCGGCCTCAAGGCCGCCGACGAGCTCTACGTCCGCGACCTCTGGAAGCACGAGACGAGCGGGCCGCACGCCGGGAGCTTCACCGTCTCGGTCGGCCCGGACGACGTGGCCTTCCTGCGCCTGTCGAAGAAGCCCGATTTCCCCGTGCCGCCCATCGTCGTGGCCGATACCTATCTCGTGTCGCTCCGCGCGACGGAGACGCGTCCCGCCAAGCTCTCCGGAACGGTCACGGCGACGAACAGGGGGAGCGCAGACCTCCCGCCCTGGCGCGTCGATCCCCGATCGCTCCCGACGTGGCTTTCGGTCGAGGTCACGGGAAGCGGAAAGACGCAGACCTTCGTCAACACGGTCTCGACCGCCGGGCTGAAGAAGGGCTCCTACCACGCGGTCGTGCGGGCCGACAACGTCGAGCCCGTATCGGGGAAGCCGATGACCGCGTTCTACTACGACGTCGACCTCGAGGTCCCGCGCACCGTCAAGAGGTGAGCCATGACCGATGCGAACCCGGCGGCCGTATCCGCCGCCCCGCCGTCCATCAAAGAGCGCCTCCTCTCGCTCGACTTCTTCCGCGGCCTCACGATGTTCATGCTCATCGGGGAGAGCACGCTCCTCTACGAGCACCTCCGCGATCCGAACCTCGCCGGGACCGTGCTCGGCGCCATCGGCACCCAGCTCGAGCACCATCCCTGGGCGGGCTTGCGCAGCTGGGACCTCGTCCAGCCGTTCTTCATGTTCATCGTCGGGACGGCCCTGGCCTTCTCCGTGGCCAAGCGGGAGGAACGGGGGGAGAGCCGGTCGAAGATCACCAGGCACGTCGTCATCCGGTCCCTCGTCCTGCTCGTGCTCGGCTGGGCCCTCTACTGCATCGAACCCGGACGCATCACTTTCCGGTTTCAGAACGTGCTGGCCCAGCTCGGCGTGACCTATCCCATCGCCTATTTCCTGATGAGGAGGAAGCCCCGGACCCAGATCGCCTGGAGTTTCGCGCTCATCGTCCTGACCGAGATCGTCTACCGGACGTTCGCGGTGCCGGGCTACGACCAGGCTTTCGTCCCGGACCGCAACTTTGGATCGTGGGTGGACATGCTCCTCGGGGGTGAGCTGTCGGCGGGCCACTGGGTCGCGTTCAACGCCATCCCGACGGCGGCCCACACGATCTGGGGCGTCCTCGCGGGTCAATGGCTCATGCGCGCCGCGGCGCCGAAGAAAAAGATCGCCTGGCTCCTCGGCCTCGGCGCGGCCGCCGTCGCCGGCGGCTTCGCCCTGACCGCGGTGACGCCGATGATCAAGCGCATCGCCACGAGCTCGTTCGTGATCGCGACCGGCGGCATCTGCCTCCTGGCCCTGGCCTTATCCTACTGGCTCGTCGACGTCCGGAAATGGCGCCGGGGAGCCGTCTTTTTCAACATCGTCGGGATGAATTCGCTGGCCATCTATCTCTTCCAGGAGAGCGGCGGCACGGTCTGGGTGAGGAAGCTCGTCGGACCGTTCACGATGGCCTTCGGCGGCTGGATCGGGGAGCTGCCGGCGGAAATATTGACGAGCCTCGCCGCCTGGGCTGTGCTGTGGGGTATCTGCTACTGGCTGTACAAGCGTAAGATCATCATCAAGATCTAAGAAGGAGGTCAAGCCTGAACTTTCAACTTTTCAGTCCAACTCTACTCGATGACTGGTCTCGGACAGCGAAAAGGTGAAAAGTTTAGGTTTGACCCCTTTCCGCTCGACGACGACCGCGGTGCCGTAGCACAGCACCTCCGTCGCGCCCTGGATGATTTCTGTTTCTATTTCGTTTTTTCGCCGTCCTTCTTGGGAAGCGGCGGCGCGCTCAGGTCCGGTTTCGCATCGCCGAAGATGTAGTGGCCGAACCAGGCCAGGTTGTGCTCCATGACCGCCCGCATCGACTTCGGCTTGGTGATGCCGTGGCCGTAGCCCTTGTAGACGACCATCTCGACCGGCACGCCCCGGTCGACCAGTCCCTGGCGCAGCTCGTAGGCGTTGGGGATGGGCACGCGCCGGTCGAACTCGCCGTGCTGGATCAGGGTCGGCGTCGCCGCTTTCTTGATGTAGGTCATGGGCGAGGTCTTGGCGTAGATCTCCGGATCGTCGGCCGGATCGTCGCCCAGGTAGTTGATCGTGAACGGCGTGATGTCGGTGTTGTAGTAGTAGGTGGCCCAGTTGGAGATGCCCGCCCCGACCGAGATGGCCTTGAACGCCCGCGACGACGTCGTCAGGAAGGCCGAGATGTAGCCGCCCTGGCTCCAGCCCATGCAGCCGACACGGCTCGGATCGACCCAGCCCTTCTTGACCAGATGCTCGACTCCCGACAGGACGTCCCAGGCGTCGCCCACCCCGAGGTTGCGGATGTTGAGCATGCGGAACTTCTCGCCGTAGCCCGCGCTGCCCCGGTAGTTGACCTTGAGGACGAGGGCGCCCCGGGCGGCCCAGATGTCCGAGGGGTAATAGCGCGAGTCGCCCGAGAGCAGCGCCGGCCGGTCGACGCCCGTCGGACCGCCGTGGATGACGCACAGCAGGGCGTACTTCCTGGCCGGATCGAAATCGGCCGGCTTGATGAGCACGCCCTCGATCGTCGTCCCGTCCTTGCTCTTCCAGGCGACGAGCTCGCGCGTCCCCAGGACGAATCCCGCCACCTGGTCGGTCATGCGGGTCAGCGGGCGCGGTTTCCACGGCCATTCCGAGACGCAGATCTCGGGCAGGGCCGTGGCCGTGGCCGACTGGAACGTCACCCGCCGGCCGTCGGCCGAGAACGTGAATCCCGAGACCATGGCCTCGTCGGGCCCGCTCAGCCGCTCGATCGCGAGCGTCGCCGGGTCGAGCCGGAAGAGGTGCCCGGCCGTCTTCTGCATGGCCGAGAAATAGATCCCGTCCGCGTTCCAGGCCACGGCGTAGGGATTCTCGTCGAAGGCGCTCGTCAGCGGCTTCACCGCGCCGCCCGCCGCGGCCACGACGGCCAGGACGCTGTTCCGGGCGTAATAGTCCGGCCGGCCCAGGGCGCTCGAGAAGAGGATCGACCCGCCGTCCGGCGACCACAGGGGAGAGGAGTCCGGTCCGGGCTGGTCGACGATCTTCTTCACGGCGTCGTTCGCCAGGTCGAGGACATAGATGTCCGACGTCCCGCCGTTGACGAGGTCGGGATCGACCGTTGCGCTGAAGGCGATCTTCTTCCCGTCGGGCGACCATTCGAATCCCCCGACCGTGTAGGCCTTCCCGACCGTCCGCCGTTTCCCCGGCTGGGGCGCCCGCATCGCCTCGGCCACGTCCACCGTCCAGAGATGGGTATGGGTGTATTCGCCGCGGACGACGGCGTAGTCGCCGTAGAAGTCCTTGCGCGCCTTCGATTCGTCCGTCACCGGATCGCCCGCCGAGAACGCGATCGTCTTGCCGTCCGGCGACCAATCGAAGCCGCCGACGCCCGTCTCGGACTTGGTCAGCTGGACCGCTTCGCCGCCGTCGGGCCGGATGGCGAAGATCTGGGACTTGTCGTCGACCCGCGCCGAAGTGAAGGCGATCCAGCGCCCGTCGGGCGACCAGGTCGGATCGGACGAGGACTTCTTGCCCCGGGTCAGCTGGATCGATCCTCCGGACGCGACGTCGGCCAGCCAGATCTGCGTGACGTAGGCGTCCTGCTCGAGATCGGTCTCGGTGACCGTGTAGGCGACGCGGGTCCCGTCGGGCGAGATGCGCGGACCGCCCAGGGACTTCAGGGCCATGAGGTCCTCGACCGTGGGCACGCGGCGCGTGTCCGCGGCCTGGACCTGGGCCAGGATCGTGAATGCGGCCGCGACGGCCACGACGACGAACGGCAGGCGGGCTGTTTTCTTCATGGGATCTCCTTGGGGTAATCCTACGCCAGGATATACTCCGGGACAAGGCCCGAGGTTGCCGTCACTCGGCCGAAGAGAAGGGGAGGCCTGGACGAAAGCGAAGGATCAGATCGGTTTCAGCGCGCCCGCTCGAGGCGGCTGCGGACGTGCTCGAGGTTCATGGCCATGATCTTCCGGCAGTCCTCGGACGCCTCGGGTATGGCCAGGCCGTCCTCGAGGAGCTTCCTCGCCGGCTCCAGGTCGACCGTCGGGTCCGTGCGGTGCATCTTGATGATCATGTAGGCGGCGTTGTTCATGCCCCAGGCCGTCGCGGACCGGATTGCTCAGGCCCTTGGCCTGCCGGACGTACTCGAGGTAGTACTGGAGCGCGGCGACGAGGTTGCCCTCGGCGTCGTGCTTCTCGGCCTTGGCCTTGGCGGCGAGCCAGGCGTCCCAGGAGACGGGCTGGATGCCGGCCTCGTTCGAAGTCTGCGAGGGAAAGGCGGCGGCCGGCGCCGCGCCCACGACGGCGGCCAGGATGACCGCCAGCCCCCAGCACGTTGTCTTGTTCATCTCAGAACTGGGCGTTCAGCCCGACGCTGATGAGTCCCTTGTATCCGGCCCCGAGCTCGGCGAAGAAGCCGACCTTGTTCCCGAAGCGCACGCCGAGGGCGTTCAGATGGAACGTCGGCAGGACCTTGTTGTACGTGTCCGTCTCATCCGCGTCGCGGTAGGTGCCGTGACGGTAGCGGACGCCGAATCCGGCGCCGGAATAGAGCTGGAAGCCGGGCCGCATGACCCAGTGGTAGTCGAGCTCGGCGGCCACGACGTAGTTCTGTTCCTTGAAATCGCCCACCACCGAATCCAAGACCTGCAGCTCTCCCGAGGAGGTGTACCCGCCGATCGCCGCGCCGAAACCGAATTTGGAATTGGCGGAATAGTGATAGGTCAGGAACGGCACGGCGGAGTATTCGAGGTTGTCCTTTTTGATACGTGCCGAGCGTGAGGACGACGGTCAGGACGTTGCCGAGAAGGTCCGCCATCTGATCGATGGACAGGAAGCCGCAGGACACGGAGACGTCGTGCTGGCGCGTCTGCCCGAATCCCGCGCCCGTGAAGACGAAGGCTGCGAGGGTCAGAGCCAGGACGGGCTTGAAGAGGCGTTTGAGGAACATCGAGGGGACCTCCTGTCCGCGAACTCTTACATTCTATTCATTTTTGTCGGGAAATGGCCCGAAATATTGAATTTCCGGCCGAGGGTGGTGAGGCGAATATAAAATAAGGAAATATCCGGCCAGATATTGAATATATCAGACGCCTGGCCGATAATGAGGCCGGGATGAAGCCCGAGACCACATTCTGGTTCCGCAGCCTGGGTGCCCTCGCCTTCACGGCCGCGGTCATCTTTCTGGCGGCCGGCCGCCTCGACTACTGGCAGGGCTGGGTCTTTCTCGGCCTGACGGCGGCCTCTCTGCTGACGACGTTCCTCACTATCCGCGAACAACCCCGGCCTCATCTCCGAGCGGACCCGCCCGGGCGGCCGGATGAAGTGGTGGGACAAGGGCTATTACCTGCTCTCGACCCCGTTCTGGTTCGTGACGATCATCCTCGCCAGCCTCGATGCCGGGCGCAGAGCACTGGAGCGACGACCTCTCCGGGATCGTCTTCCTGCCGGCCGTCGCGGCGTTCGTCGTCGGCCAGGGGCTGTACCTCTGGGCCAAGGCGGTCAATCCCTTCTTCTCGAGCGTCGCCCGCATCCAGACCGAAAGGGGCCAAACGGTCTGCCGGAAAGGCCCGTACCGGTTCTGCCGTCATCCCGGCTACCTCGGCGGGGTCCTTTTCGGGCTGGCGACCCCGCTCGTCCTCGGCTCCTACTGGGCTTTTCTCCCGCAGGCGGCCGCCGTCGTCCTCCTTCTCCTCCGGACCTTCCTCGAGGACCGCATGTTGAAGAAGGACCTCCTCTGGTATGAGGAATACGCCAAGACGGTCCGATTCCGGCTCGTGTCCGGGCATCTGGTGACGTCATAATTCTTTCCGACTTCCCTCAGGAGGCTGTCGCGTGTCCATGAGAATCCTGTCCCCGCACCGTTTCCCGCGTCCTGCTCGCCGTGATGGGCTTTTTCGCCGTTCTCGCGGCCTTCGCCCTGCCCGCGGCCGCGGCCAAGGTCACGAGCCCGAAGGAGCAGTTCGGGTTCGCGATCGGCGACGACTACCGGCTCGTCAACTACAAGCAGCTCACGGCCTATTGGAAAAAGCTCGACGCCGAGTCCGACCGGATGAAGCTCGTCGAGATCGGAAAGACGGCCGAGGGCCGGACGATGCTCATGGCCATCGTCACCTCGCCGGCGAACCACGCCCGCCTGGCCCGCATCAAGGACATCGCCCGCCGGCTGGCCCTGGCCGAGGGCTTGACGCGACGCGGCCGCCCGCACGCTCGCCGCCGAGGGCAAGGCCGTCGTCTGGATCGACGGCGGGCTCCACGCGACCGAGATCCTCGGCTCGCAGCAGCTCGTCGAGCTCGTCTGGCGGATGGTCGGCCGGGACGACGCGGAGACCCGGCGCATCCTCGACGACGTCGTCCTCCTCGCCGTTCCCGCCAACCCCGACGGGCTCGACCTCGTCGCCGACTGGTACATGCGCGAGAAGGAGCCGTCGAAGCGGTCGATGAACGGCGTCCCCGTCCTCTACCAGAAGTACATCGGCCACGACAACAACCGCGACTTCTACATGAACACCCAGGCCGAGACCAAGGCCATGAGCCGGCAGCTCTACATCGAATGGCACCCCCAGATCCTCTACAATCACCACCAGACCGGGCCGGCCGGGACGGTCCTGTTCGCGCCGCCCTTCCGCGACCCGTTCAACTACGCCTTCGACCCGCTCATCCCGGTCGGGCTCGACCTCGTTTCGGCTTCCATGCACAACCGCTTCGTCACCGAGGACAAGCCCGGGGCGACGATGAGGTCCGGGGCCGGCTATTCGACCTGGTGGAACGGCGGGCTCCGGAGCACCGGCTACTTCCACAACGTCATCGGCATCCTGACCGAGGCCATCGGCAACCCGACGCCGATCGACATCCCCTTCATCCCGGAGCGGCTGCTGCCGAAGCACGACTACCCGTATCCCGTCGCGCCGCAGAAATGGCATTTCCGGCAGTCGGTCGAATACGCCATCACGGCCGACATGGCCATCCTCGACGTCGCCTCCAAGCACCGCGAGGACTTCCTCTACCGGCGCTATCTCATGGGCAGGCACGCCATCGAGCTGGGGAGCAAGGATTCGTGGACCGTCGTGCCCGGGACGATCGCCGAGGTGCGGGCGGCCGTCGAGAGGGACAGCAAGAGCGCCGGCGGCCCGGCGCAGGCGCAAGCCCCGGGTCAGGCCGGCCCGGGCGGCGGATTCGGCCGGGCCCGGGGAGTGGACAAGAAGTACTACGACGGCATCTTCGACAAGGCCAAGCGCGACCCGCGCGGCTACATCATCCCTTCCGACCAGGCCGATTTCCCGACGGCGGTCAAGTTCGTCAACGCCCTCCTCGAGAGCGGCATCGCCGTCGAGCGGGCGAAGGCGGATTTCGAGGTCGCGGGCCGGAGATATCCCAAGGACTCGTTCGTCGTCCGGACCGCCCAGGCCTTCCGGCCGCACGTGATGACCATGTTCGAGCCCCAGGACCACCCGAACGACATCCCTTATCCGGGCGGGGCGCCCAATCCGCCCTACGACGCGGCCGGCTGGACGCTGGCCTACCAGATGGGCGTCGCCTTCGACCGGGTCCTCGACGCCTTCGGCGGGCCGTTCGAGCGGGTGCCCGGCGTGACCAAGCCGCCGGCGGGCGTTTTCGACGCCGGAGACGGGCGCGGCCGGCTATCTCCTCGACCACCGGGTCAACGATTCGTTCATCGCCGTCAACCGGCTCCTCAAGGCCGGCGAGAAGGTCCTGTGGCTGAAGTCCGGCGCATTCTGGGTCCCGGCCTCGACGGGCGCGGCGGACATCCTCCGGAAAGCGGCGAAGGAGCTGGGGTTGAACGTCGCCGCCGCGGCGGCCGCGCCGAAGGGCGGGGCGTTCGCGCTGAAGCCGCTGCGCATCGGGCTGTGGGATTCGTACGGCGGCTCGATGGCCTCGGGCTGGATCCGCTGGCTCCTCGAGCAGTTCGAATTCCCCTACGAGCTCGTCTTCGCGCCGGCGCTCGATGCGGGCGGCCTCGAATCCCGGTTCGACGCGCTCATCCTCGTCGGCGGCTCCGTCCCCCGCGTCCCGGCCCCGGGACAGGAAGGTCCCCTCCGGCGGCTTCCGGGATATTCCAGATGCCGGCGCCGGCCAACGTCCCCGAAGAATACAAGAACAGGATCGGCCGGATCTCCGCGGAGAAGACCGTCCCGGTCCTCCGGCAGTTCGTGGAGGCCGGCGGGACGATCCTGGCCCTGGACTCGGCCACCGTCCTGGCCGAGCACTTCAAGCTGCCGCTCGCGAACGCGCTGGTGGAGAAGGCCCAGGACGGGAAGGAGACGCCGCTCCGGTCCGAGAAGTTCTACGTGCCGGGCTCGATCCTGAGGGCCAGGGTCGATCCGAGCCACCCGCTGGCCCACGGCCTGGCCGAGACGATCGACGTCTTCTACGACAACACGCCCGCGTTCACGCTCCTGCCCGATGCCGAGCTCAAGGGCGTGAGCCCCGTCGTCTGGTTCGACGACGGCCGGCTCCTCCGCAGCGGCTGGGCCTGGGGTGAAGGCTATCTGCGCCGGAGCGTCCAGGTGGCCGAGGCGGTCGTGGGCAAGGGCAAGGTCTTCCTCTTCGGGCCCGAGATCGCCTTCCGGGGCCAGCCCCACGGCACCTTCAAGCTCCTGTTCAACGGGCTCTATTACGGTCCCGCCGCCCCCGTCGAACTTCAATAAAGAGAAGGGACCAGGTCTTCGCAAACGCCATTTTTCCCCTGGAGATGCGAAGACCTGGTCCCTATCTTTTTCTCCGGACGTGTCAGGACCAGATGCCGGCCGGGACCAAGCAGATCAAAGCGGGCTACCGGATCAGGGTGCGGAGGAGGAGCAGGGCGCCCATCGCGGCGAGACAGCCGTTGACGAGCCCGGCGAAGAGGGTGTGGGGGATCCTCTTGTTCAGCAGGCCCCCCAGGATGACGCCGAGGACGATGGCCGGCAGGGACCACAGATAGGACGACATCACCTCCGCCGTCCACATCCCCGCGAGGCCGTGACCGGCGAGGACCATCAGCCCCGTCGGCAGGAAATAGCCCGACAGGGTCGCCCGGAAATCCTCCGGCGGCCAGCCCTTGAGCATCCCGTAGACGACGACCGGCGGCCCGTTGGTGTTGTATGCTCCGCCGAGAACTCCCGCGATCCAACCGACGGACCAGGGCAGCCACGGCTTTTCGCTCCTGATCCGGGCCTTCGGCCTGGCCAGGCCGACGATCCCGTAGAGAAGGATGAGGAGCCCGAGCAGGACCTTGAGCGGCCCCTCGGGCACGCGGGCCAGGCCGTAGATCCCGACGGGGATGCCCAGAAGCGAGGCGACGATGAGCCGCCCGGCCGATCTCAGCTCGATCCGCCGCCAGTTCCCGGCCAGGATCATCAGGGAGATCGTCGGGCCCATGAAGGCGACGAGCGGGGAGGCCGTCTTGAGCCCCACGGTCATGGCCAGCAGGGGCATGGCCACGACCGCGTCGCCGAAGCCCAGGGCCGACCGGATGAGCGCCGAGACGAAAACGATGCCGACGACGAACATTCCAGCCGTCCTCCCGATCCCGGACGACGGACAGAGTCTGCCGCGGAACTCAGTGGCAGCGGTGCTGCCCGCAGGCGTTCTCGACGGTCATTTCCTCGAGCTCGCCCTTCGCGAGCTTGGCGACGACCTCTTCCACAGTCCCGGCGATCGTCCGGTAAACCCTTATACCGCCTTCATTGAGCCTCTGCAAGGCCCTCGCGCCGATCCCGCCGCAGACCACGGCATCGATGCTGCGGCCTTCGAGCATGCCCATGGGGTGGCACATCCCGTGGGCGTGGTGCTGGCCGGAGTTGGCGACGATCTCCGCGGCTCCCGTGGCGGTGTCGACGATGGTGAAGTGGGGGGCGCTGCCGAAGTGGCCGTAGGCCATCGCCGTGACGCCCTCGCCGGTTTCCGTAGGTACGCATATTCTCATGTTGTCTCCAGTCCTTTCGGTTATAACCTGCCGGCTCAGCCGGCGCGGTCCTCTTTACCGTTCCGGCACTTGGCGCACAGCCCGAGGAACTCGATGTTGTGATCGAGGATCCGGAAGCCGTGTTTCCTGGCCAGCGAGTCCTCCGTTTTGCGGACGAGCTCGAGTTCCTCGCTCACGAAATCGCTGTAATCGACGATCCGGCCGCAGCCCGTGCAGATCAGATGGTGGTGATGGTCCTTCTTCGCCGTCGGCTTGAACTCATACCGCGCCTGGCCGTCCGCCAGGGCGATCCTGTGGACGACCCCGGTACGCTCGAGCAGGTCCAGGGTCCGGTAGACCGTCATCAACCCGATGCCGGGGCCGTCGCTCTGAAGTGAAGCATGGATGTCCTTGGCGCTCCAGTGACCGCGCTTCCCGCTCAGAAGATCCAGCACGGCCTGACGGGAGACGGTCCAGCGGGCACACTGATCACCCAGACGGTTCTGCCATCGCCGCGGTCCGCGCACAGGAGGGTCTCCTCGTATTATTGATAATGATTATCATTAAAAGTATAAGCCCGGCGGGACGTCCTGTCAAATCGCCGCGACCGAACCCGCGAGCGTGACCCGGAGGAGCCCGCCGGGGGCCTTGTGGGCCGCTTCCCGGACCTGGACGTCCTCGTGGATCTTGACGCCCGCGCGCCGGGGGGCCCCCTTCTGCCCGAGCCATTCCTCGGAGCCGAGGGTCCGATCGAGCTCCCGGGCCCGGCGCTTCCTCCTCCGCCGTCCATTCCCCCGGGACGATCTCGGCCCCGAGGACCGCGGCGAGCTCGCTCAGGTAGAGCCCGACGACCTCGCTTCGGTCGGGCGCCCGGCCCAGCTCGTCCCGCAGGGTCGTCATATAGTCCTGCAGGCCCTGGAAGACCTTGTCCCTCATCTTTTCCGAGGAGACCTTGAGAACCCTGGCCATGGTCGCCCGGTCGAAGTCGAACATCAGGCTGCCGACGACGACCTCGGCCCGGCCGATCCGGGCCGCGCCCGTCCCGCCGATCTTCCTGCCCCGGACGTGCACGTCGTTGACGGGGCGATGGACGGCCTCGACGCCGAGCGCGCGATAGGCCCGGACGAGCGGTTCGACGTAGAGGCGGTAGCGCTCGTCGACCTTGGACGGAAGCGAGGCCGGATGGAAGACCCACTGGATGAAGACCTGGTCGTGGTCGAGGTAGACGGCGCCGCCCCCGACCTCCCGGCGGAACACGGGCAGGCCGTGCTCTCGGCAGTAGGCGCGGTCGACCTCCCGGTCGACTTCCTGGTGATACCCGACGCAGACGTAGGGCTCCGATGGGCTGACGAGGATGACCGTGTCCGGCGTCCCCTCGTCCAGGCTGTAGGCCGCCGCGTGGTAGCAGGCTTGGGAACGGACGGCCGGGACCGATCCCAGTTCGAGCAGCCGGATCGTTCTCATCTCAGACGAGCCTCCAGTCTTCGAGGATGGCCAGGGCCCGGCCGGCGATCTCCGGGAGGACCGCCTCGATCTCCGGGCTGAGGCCGATGCCGATCGAGACGTCGGCCGGCTGGGCCCCGACGAGGCCGAGGTGTTCCGGGAGGTTGCCCCTGACGCCGGCGAACTGCAGGACTTCCTGGAAGCCGAGCTGGTGCAGGGAGAGCTTGAGCCGGGCGAAAAGCGGGATCTCCTCCCGCCGAAGCTCGGTCACGGTCGCGGGCGGCGAGCCGGTATCGACCGCGTCGAGGAGCAGCAGGTGGCTGCAGGATTCGACGAGCGGCAGGAGGCTCATGCCGAGCACCCCGCCGTCCAGCAGCTCGACCTCGCCGCGGCCGCCGAGGAGCGCCCGGAGCGGCTCGAGCGCGCAGACGCCCAGGCCTTCGTCCCTGTTGAGCGTGTTGCCCAGGCCGAGGACGACCTTCCGGCCTTCGCCGGTCATGGCGCCCCGCCCGCGCCGGGGGATCCGCCGCCGGACCGCATGCCGCCGCTCAGGGCTTGACCACGACGTTGAAGCCGGTGCCGACCTCGCCGAGCGAATTCCCGTTCGCGTCGACCATGTGGACGGCGCAGGCCATGCACGGGTCGAACGAGTGGATCGTCCTCAGGATCTCCAGCGGCTGGTCCGGCACGGCCAGCTTCGTCCCGACCAGGGCCGCCTCATAGGCCCCCGGCTGGTCCTTGTGGTCCCGCGGCGAGGCGTTCCAGGTCGTCGGGACGACCATCTGGTAGTTCTGGATCTTGCCGCCCGTCGATGACGATCCAATGGCCCAGGGCCCCCCGGGCGCTTCCGCGAAGCCGAAGCCCTCGGCGTGTCCCGGCCAGGTGCGGGGCTCCCACTTGCTCGCCGTCGAAGGTGTCCGTGCGGCCGGCCTTGATCTCCTCGACGAGCTCCCCGTAGAACTTGGGCAGCAGGTCCCCGATGACCTTGGTCTCGATCGCCCGGGCCGCCGTCCGGCCGAGCGTCGAGAACAGGGCCGACGCCGGCGCCTTGAGCGTCTCCAGAACGGCGTTGACCAGTCCGACGGTCGCCTTGTTCCCGGAAGCGTACATGACCAGGACCCGGGCCAGCGGCCCGACCTCCATGGGCGTGTCGTTCCAGCGCGGCGCCTTGAGCCAGGAGTACTTGCCCGTCGACGTCGAGGTGCTCGTAGGGCGGCTTCGGCCCGGTGTAGTTGAAGACGGTCTCGCCCTGCCACGGGTAGCAGGCCCGGCGCCGTCGCCGCCCTTGTAGCGAGTACCAGGAGCGGGCGACGTATTCCTTCATCTTCTCGAAATCGCGCGGGTCGGGGACGACGAGGTTCTTCAGGTCGCGGCCGAGGATGGCGGCCCGCGGCACGACGTACTTGGCCGTGTCGCCGATCGCCCCCTCGGGGAACTCGCCCCAGGTCAGGAAATTCCCCAGCCCTTCGCCGAGCCCCGCGTAATCGAGGTAGTAGGGCGCGACGGCCAGCAGATCGGGGATGTAGACCATGGTCGACGAAATCGTTGAGCTTGCTTGATGGAGTCGGCGATGACCGAGAGCTTGCTCGGCGTTGAGGGCCTGGTCGCTGTCCATGTCGATGGGCAGCGGGCACGCCGCCGACGACGAAGTTGGGGTGCGGGTTCTTGCCGCCGAAGATGGTGTGGATCTTGGTGACCTGGGACTGCCAGTCGAGTGCATTCCAGGTAATGGGCGACGGCCAGCAGGTTGACCTCCGGCGGGAGCTTGTAGGCGGGGTGCCCCCAGTAGCCGTTGGCTGAAGAGCGACAGCTGTCCGCTCGTCGACGATGGCCTGGACCTTCTTCTGGACGTCGGCGAAGTAGGCGGGCGAGGAGTTCGGCCAGGCCGAGATCGACTGCTGGATGTCGCGAGGTCTTCTTCGGGTCCGCCTTCGAGCGCCCCGACGACGTCGACGAAATCGAGGGCGTGCAGGACGTAGAAGTGCATGACGTGGTCGTGGACGTACTGCTGGGCGATGATCATGTTCCGGACGAGGTTGGCCGCCTTGGGGATCTCGATCCCGAGGGCGTCCTCGACCGCGCGGATCGAGGTGATGGCGTGGACCGTCGTGCAGACGCCGCAGGCGCGCTGGGCGAAGGCCCAGGCGTCGCGGGGATCGCGGCCTTTGAGGATGGTCTCGATGCCGCGGACCATGGTCCCCGAAGAGTAGGCCTCGGTGATGGTGTTCTCCGCGTCGAGGCCGGCCTCGATCCGCAGGTGTCCTTCGATGCGGGTGATGGGGTCGATGACGATGCGCGGGCTCATGGGGACCTCCTATTGCTCCAGGGCCTTGGCGACCATGTCGGTCAGCCGGCGGACCTGGACGTCGAGCCTTGTGATGAGCGACGCCTTCGGTGAACTGGAGGCGGCAGTTGCTGCAGACCATGCAGACCGACTTCGCGCCGATTGGCCTTCATCTGATCGACCTTCAGGCCGAAGACGGCGAACGCAGGGGATCGGCCTCCTTGATGGCAGATGACGCCGCCGCCGCCGCCGCAGCACATCGATTGTTCTTTGGCCGGCGACATCTCTTTGAACGCTTTCGGCGCCAGCCAATCCAGGATCTCGCGCGGCTCTTTGATGTGGCCGCCCCGCCGCTGGATCTTGCAGGAATCGTGGAAGGTGACGTCGACGCCGTCGTAGGCGCCCGGCTTCAGCTTGATCCGTCCGGCCTTCCAGAGATCGTAGACCGCCCGGACGATGTGGGTGACCTCGATGCCCCGGAGGCACGTCCATGATGTTGGGCGCCGTCCAGCGGAAGGCGTCGTAGGCGTGGCCGCATTCGCTGATCACGATCCGCTTCACGCCGAGCTCCTTGGCCGCGTCGAAGACCCGGGCCATGAACATTGATGCGTCAGAGCCTCGTCGGCCTCGAAGTAGCCGAAGTTGACGACCTCCCGGCCCTTGGAGCTGACGGTCCACTTTTCGCCGGCCTTGGTCCATGATCTTGGCCACGGCGGCGATGTTGTCGGGGAACTTCATCAGCTCGATCGAGGTGAACACGACCAGGGTGTCGGCCCCTTTCTGGTCCTTGGGGATATCGACTTCCCATTCCTCGGCGATCCAGTCCATCCGCTCGCGCCCAGGTGCCGTCGGTGACGCCCAGCGGGCTGCCGATCTCGTCCTGCTTCGCCGTGGCCGCCCTCAGGTCGGCGGGGACGAGGCCCGCCGCCGCCATCCCGGCCCGGACGTCGTGGATGAGCGGGCCGAGCTGGATGCCCATGGGACAGACGATGCGCGCACTTGTTGCAGATGCGTGCAGGCTTCGTAGACGATCGTGCTCCAGTGCCTGAGGTCCTCGTCCGTGACGGGCTTGTCCAGGCCCAGGGCCAGTCTTGAGCCTTCCGGCCGGCGTGAAGCGCTGCTGGTAGGCCCGCCGGAGCGGCTCGATCTTCCAGACCGGGGCGTACTCGACGTTGTCCGTCACCTGGTAGAAATGGCAGGCCGAGGCGCAGAGCCCGCAGCGGGTGCAGGCTTCGAGCTGGCTGGCCACCCAGCCGCCGATCTCCTTGACGTAGGTGTTCATGGCCGATTGTGCGTTCATGATGCGCCTCTCCTCAGGGATTGATGGCCCGCTTGCCGGCCTGGGCGCCGTGGAACGTCCGGGAGAAGAAGTAGAACAGGAAATGGGAGATCCGGCTGAAGGGGATCCAGATGAGCAGGACGTCCACCGCTGATCATGTGCAGGCTGTAGAGGACCTCGTACCGGAACCAGAGGTGATGGGTCATCATGTACCCGGTGACGAACGGCAGGAAGGTCAGGGCCCAGTTCCAATACAGGGGGGCTTTGGTGATGAGCTTGCAGCACCGGGTGGGTCAGCCGGTTGATCGAGAAGCATGACCAGGGCGACGATGCCGATCGCCGCGAACCAGTCCGTCACCGGAAAGGGCAGGGTCGGCCAGCCGAACCCGAGCAGGCTTTTCCAGACCAGCATGTGCGGCGTCGCAGAACACGACCACGGCGACGAGCGAGAGATGGAAGAGCCCGCCGCCGATGTAGGTCAGGGCGTTCGGCGTGAACGTCCTCCTGACCCAGGGGATGAAGGGCAGGACGAGGAGCCCCTTGAGGTAGGTCTTGACCACCCCGCCGGCCTTGCTGCCCCGGCTCGGGACCTTGTCGCGCTTCCAGCCCAGGAGCAGGATGCGCACGAGGCGATAGGTCATCCCGCCGACGAAGACGAGCAGCGCGATCTTGAAGAACGGCCCGCGGAAGAACTGCAGGATCGATGTCCAGTCCATGGTGTCCTCCTACTCCGCGCTTTCCTGCCGGGAGGCGTTCGCCTTCCCGGCCTTGCGCTTCTTGGCGGCGTTGGCCGCGGCCAGCGCGGCGCCCGAGCGGCGATCCCGACCCCGGCGGCCAGTGCCGGCGGCTGCGGCCGCCGGCCGGTCGATCGGCGCCGACTGGCCCTGGTAGAATCCGCCCCCGTCCCAGAAGCTCGGTTCCGAGCAGCCCAGGCACGGGTGGCCCGACTGGACCGGGTAGGACAAGCCCTGCTCCCATTTCAGCGAGGCGCAGGCGTTGTAGGTCGTCGGGCCCTTGCAGCCGAGCTTGTAGAGGCAGTGCGCCGCGCGCGCGCCGTCGGGTCCGTCGAACGAGTCGGCGTATTTGCCCGGCGTCGTAGAACGGCCGCCGCAGGCAGTGGTCGTGGACGGTGTGGCCGTAGAAGGCCAGGGGACGCTTCGAGGCCGTCCGTCCTGGGCAGCGCGCCCATGACGAGGAAGTGGGCGATCGTCCCCGTCGTGACCTCGGGGATGGCCGGGCAGCCGGGGATGTTGACGATCGGCTTGTCCTTGATGATCTCGCTGACACGCCGCAGCGCCCCGGTCGGGTTGGGCTCGGCCGTCGGGGATGCCGCCGAACGCGGCGCAGTTGCCCGGTGGCGATGATCGGCCGCGGCCCCGGCGGCCGCTTCGCGCAGGATCTCGAGACTCGCTCTGGCCGGCGATCGTGCAGTAGACGCCGTCCGCGCCGACCGAAGGGCTGCCTTCGACGACCAGGACGTACTGCGCCCGGTACTTCTCGAGCGATGGTCGCCTGCAGCGCCGCCTCGGCCTGGAAGCCGGCCGCGGCCATCAGGGTCTCGTGGTAGTCCACGGCGATGCTGTTCAGGACCAGGTTGACCAGGCTGGGCGATTGGGAGCGGGAGATGGCCTCGGTGCAGCCGGCGCAGTCCTGGAGCTCCAGCCAGATCACGGGCAGGCGGGGCTTGGACATGCAGCGCCTCGGCCACGAGTCCGGCCGGGTCCGGACCGGCCGCGGCCCCGAGGGCCTTGACCGGCGGCGCCGAACTCGAGCCCCATCATGCCGGCCAGCGTGCCGCAGAGCTTCATGAAGTCGCGCCGCGAGACGTCCGCTCGCCCGCAGGTGCTCGTAGACGGTCTTCTCGGTCATGGCTTCCCCCTTTCGGCGCCGGGCGCCGCGACTATTCGCAGGAGATGTTCTCGGCTTCGAGCTTGGCCTGGTAGGCGGCCAGGCCCTCGGGCCCGGTCAGGAGCCCGGCCTTGTCGGCGTCCCAGTTCGGCCGGCGCCATCTCGACGATCCAGCCCTCGCCGTAGGGATCGGTGATGGCCAGGTTCGGGTCGGCCGCGAGCTTGTCGTTGGCCCGCTTGAGGACGCCGCGCGACCGGGCGCCGGGACGGGCCCGACGTACTTGCTGCTCTCGACCGTGGCCACGCTCTTGCCGGCCGGGATCTCGGCGCCGATGTTCTTGGCCCGGACCGTGACGGCGTTGAGCTTGCCGCCCGAGAGCTTGCCGGCGACGGTGTTCATGCCGACCCGGACGAGACCGTCGCCCACCGGCTTGGCCCAGACGTGTTTCTCGGCGAAGTAGATAGAGGTCTTCCGGCAGGTTCACAGCCGCGGATCTTGCGCCATGTCGTTCCCTCCTTCCTGTCATCGGGGTCAGAACGAGACCACGGTCTTGGCGCCTTCCGACATCTGCCAGAACGACGCGCCGCCGACCATCTTGACCTCGGGGATCAGGTCCTCCGGGCGTCAGGCCGTGGAGCTCCGTCGAGGCCGAGCAGGCGGTCATCTTGACCCCGGCCTCGAGGGCCTCGTTCAGGTAGGCCTCGACGGACTTGCCGCCGGCCTTGGGAAAGATGGTCTCGGCCAGGCCCTTCTTGAGGAGCAGGGTCCCGTCGATCGTGAAGAACATGGTCACGTCGTAGTCCATGGCCGCGGCCAGGGTGGCCATGAAGAAAGGCGTGGCGCAGCGGCGCGGGGTGTCGGGCCCGCTGGTCATCATGATCAGGACCTTGTCTTCGTCCATAACTGCCTCCCGGGGATCAGAATGTCAGCGCGATGGCGTTGTGGCTGGCGAACTCGAGGAAGGTGGCGGCGCCCCCGATCTCCAGCCCGTCGATGAGGTCCTCTTTCTTGATGCCCATGACGTCCATGGTCATCTGGCAGGCGATGAGCTTGACCCCCAGCTCCTTGGACATCTCCAGGAGCTCGCTCAGCTTGGCCACTTTCGCTTTTTTCATCCAGGAGTTCATCATCGCCGTGGCCGCCGCGGTCATCCCGGGCAGCATGCCGATGATGTTGGGCATGGGCACCGGCATGGCCGGGTTGGCGATCGGGGCGACCTTGAGCTTGTCGATCCGGCCCTTCTTCAGGATCTCCAGGCCGTAGAAGGTGAAGAAGATCTCCACCTCCATGTCCATGGCCGCGGCGGCCGTGGCCAGGATGAAGGGGGGATAAGCGGCGTCGAGGGTGCCGTGGCTGGCGATGATGGCCAGCCGCTTGGCGGTGTCTTCGGTCATGGCGATCTCCCGTCCCGTCCTATTTCGTCTTCTTGATGTAGAAGACGTGCTTGCCGTCGATCTCTTCGTGCCCGAGGAGCTCGTGGCCCGTCTTGCCGGTCCAGGCCGCGACGTCCGAGACGGAGCCGGGGTCGGTCGCGATGAGCTTGAGGACCTCGCCCACCTTCAGGCCGTCGACGGCCTTTTTCGTCTTGATGATGGGCATGGGGCAGGCCAGTCCGCTGGCGTCGAGGGTTTGGTTGGGGGTGATGTCCATGCGGGTCGCTCCTTTATGCTTGGAATGGATGCCGGGAGGGACGGAGGACAAGGCCCGGACCTTTCCCCGCTCTCCGGTCTGGCGCTGTTCCCGAACTCATGGCTTTGGCCATGCGACCCGAATCTACAACCGGCCGGGGCCGCTGTCAACCCGCGAACTTTATCGGAAAACGGGAGTATCCGGCCGGCTCAGCCCCGCTTCTTCTTCCGCCCCAGGATGCCGCCGCTCAGGAAGAGCCCGGCGCCGAGGACGAAGCCGAAGTTGTACCAGGTTCCGTTGTTGTGGACCTCGTAGAGCCGGACGTTCCGGCTGAAGATCGAGACGATGAACGTGACGGGGGAGATGAAACCGTGCCAGAGGCCGAGCAGGAACCCGGCCGTCTTGCCGTCGTCGCCGGCGGTCTTTTCGAGGCTGTTGGGTCCCGGCGCGCAGCCGGCGAGAACGAGCGTCGCGACGAGGACCGCGGTCAGGATGATCGAGCGTCTCATGGTGCCCTCCTTCGATGTCGGCCCATTTTAACCCGGAACGGGGCCCGCGCTCAACCGGCCGCCGCGCGCTCGGTCCGGACCCTTGCCTTGGGCCGCCGAACCGGATAGAATGAGCTCTCAGACAAACCTGTTTGAAATCACCGACGGAGGAGGACATCATGAAAGGGGATCCGAAACTCATCAAGGTTCTCAATTCGCTGCTCGCCGACGAGCTGACGGCCATCAATCAGTACATGGTCCACTCGGAGATGTGCGACGCCTGGGGCTACGAGAAGCTCCACAAGACCATCGAGAAGCGGGCCATCGACGAGATGAAGCACGCCGAGAAGCTCATCGGGCGCATCCTGTTCCTCGAAGGCCTGCCCATCGTCAGCGAGCTCAAGAAGCTCTTCATCGGCTCCGACGTTCCCAAGATGTACGCCTTCGACCACAAGGCCGAGGAAGGCGCGGTCAAGTCCTACAATGACGCCATCGTCCTCGCAGGGGACGTCAAGGACTTCGCCACCCGCGACCTGCTGCAGACCATCCTCAACGACGAAGACGCTCACATCGACGAGATCGAAGAGGTCCAGGACCAGATCGGCCAGATGAGCCTGCCGATCTTCCTGACGACCCAGGTCGGCTGAGCCGGATCCGCCTTCAGTAGCGGACGCCCTTGAGGACGAGTTCCCCCTCGGCGTCCTGGTGGACGTAGACCAGGCGCCTCCCGTCCATCAGGTCGAACGCTTTCACGCCGGGATCGCAGGGAACCGTCCGGACCGTCCGGCGGCTCTCGGGGTCGACGACATCGATACGCACGGGCAGAGGTTCCTCGAGCTTGGGGTCCCTCTTCCGGATCTCCGCCATGGCTTCCGTCACTGTCAGGATGTAAAGGTCGCCGTCCGGGCCGAACTTGGCGGCGAGGCTGACGAAATCCATGGCGGCCCTCATCTGGACCACCCCCGCCTCCGGCGATTTCTCTCCGACGAGCGCGGGCGCCATGGGCTTGAAGGGCATCGGCCTGGCGAAATCCCCGACTCTTCCGGCCGGTCCTCTCGAAGATCTGGACGAGGTTCATGGCGAAATGGGGGAGGAAGAGCCTTCCCCGCGGTGAGAGGGCCAGCCCGACGCGATGCTTGATGGCCCGCACGAAGGGGTGTGCTTCCGGGAAATCGCCGACCTCGATCACCGCGACCTTCCGGCCCTCCTCGTCCAGTATGTTGGCCAGCGGCTGGCTCCGGTCCTCCGAGCCCATCGCGAGGGCGTAGCCGCTCGTTCCGAAGGAGGGAACGGTGTAGAAACGGCCGTCGGACCACACCAGGTCGGCGACGCGGGCCTCTGTGATGTCGATGGAACGGATGGACCTCCCCGCGGCGTCGAAGACCTGGATCCTGTTCGCGCCGGGATCGGCCACACCCAGTCCTCCTCCGGGGAGGAGGCAGGCGCCCGTGGGCCTGGTGAACTCGCCCGGGCCCTGGCCTTTGCGGCCGACGACCCGCACGAACTTCCCTTCGAGATCGAAGACGAGGACGCGCGCGCTCCCGGCGTCGACGACGTAGATGAGGGACCTCTCCCGGTCGACTTCGATGTCCGAAGGCTCATGGAAGAAATCGTCCGTTCCGAACGACGTCAGGGACCAGAGGGTCTCCGTCGCTTCGGACGCGGACGAGGGAACGGCCAAGGCCAGCGCCGCGGCGATCATCAATCCGATGCCCAGGGTGTTCGCCTTCATGTTTCGTCCTCCCATCCGGCCGTCGGCTGCATCCGGTCCATCGGGATTATACGCCGGCCGCCGGGATTCCGCTTAGGCGTGCGCCCCCACCGGCGGTCTTATGCCTTGACGGCCCGGGGCATCCTGATAAAATGAAGGCGATGGACACCCGTGGCGGAACGCGGACCGACGCTATCGCGATCGCCCTTGTCTGGGGGGCCGTCTGGGGCCTGGGCGAGGCGACCCTCGGGCACCTTCTCCACCTGGCGCGCGTTCCCGGTCTTCCGGGCCTCGTCATGGTCCCGTTCGCCGTCCTGGTCATGGGACGGGCGGCGGCCCGGTCGCGGAGCGCTGCGGCCGTTTTCCTGACGGGCGTCGTGGCCGCCGGATTCAAGTTCCTCGATCTCCTGGTCCCCGGGACGGACCTCCTCGCCATAGCGAACCCCGTCCAGGCCATTCTGCTCGAAGCGCTGGCCGGCGCGGTCTGGCTCTCGCTCGCGAAGATCGAGAAACCGGAAACGTCCCCATTCGATCTTTCGTCTTGCGACTGAGCGGGGGATGAGGAAAAAGCTCGAGACCGCGGGCATGAGCCGGAGGAGCTTCCTCCGCTGGAGCGCCCTCGTCGGCTCGTCGGCCGCCGCCTCGAAAGGCCTCGCCGCGGGCTTCCGCCGGCGCGATCCCCGTCACGTCTTCGCCGAGGCCGCCCGGCCGGGCGCCGAAGAGCGCATGATCCGGACGGGCTGTCCCTCCCACAACTGCGGCGGCCGGTGCCTCCTCAAAGTCTTCGTCCGCGACGGCCGCATCGTCCGCATCGAGACCGACGACCGGCCGGGCGACACGCTGGCCGATCCCCAGCTCCGGGCCTGCATCCGCGGCCGGGCCTACCGCAAGCGCCAGTACCATCCCGACCGCCTCATGTATCCTCTGAAGAGAACGGGGAAGAGGGGCGAGGGCAAGTTCGAGCGCATCTCCTGGGACGAGGCCCTCGACCGGATCGCCTCCGAGTTCGCGCGCATCAAGTCCGCCTACGGCAACGAAGCCTTCTACGTGCCCTACGGCACGGGCAGCTACAACCAGATCAACGGGCGCCAGACCGCCCAGCGGCTCATGAACCTCTACGGCGGCTCGCTCGGCTTCTACAACAGCTATTCCTGGGCGGCCATCTCGGCGGCGACCCCGACGGTCTACGGCACGAGCGTCACCGGCAACCAGCGCCAGGACTGGCTCAACGCGAAGTACATCCTGATGTGGAGCTGGAACCCGGCCGAGATGCGCGACGGCACGAACAGCGAGTACTTCGTCCGCAAGGCCCGCGAGAAGGGCGCCCGCGTCGTCTGCATCGACCCGCGGATGACCCTGAGCGCCGTCGCCCTCGCCGACGAGTGGATCCCGATCCGGCCGGGCACGGACGCGGCCATGATGTCGGCCATGGCCCACGTCATGGTCGCGGAGAACCTCTACGACGCGGAGTTCGTCCGGACCCACTGCGTCGGCTTCGACGCGACGCAGATGCCCGCCGGCGCCGAAGGGGCCGAGAGCTACAAGGACTACCTCCTCGGGACGCGCGACGGCGTCGCCAAGACGCCCGCCTGGGCCGAGCCCATCTGCGGCGTCCCGCGCGAGACGATCGCCCGCATCGCCCGCGAATACGCCACGGCCAAGCCGGGCGTCCTCTACCAGGGCTACGGCATGCAGCGCCGCGCCTACGGCGAACAGGCCGTCCGGGCCGGGTGCGTGCTGGCCGCGATCACCGGGAACGTCGGCGTCCCCGGCGGCTGGGCCAGCGGCATCGCCCTCCAGGCCCCCGACGGCGGCCCCTTCTGGCTGGTCTTCCCCGTCGGCGACAATCCCGTCGCGGCCACGATCCCGAGCTTCCTCTGGACCGAGGCGGTCCTCCGGGGCAGGGAGATGGGGCCGGCCGACGGCGTCCGCGGCGCCCCGAAGCTCGCGACGGACATCAAGTGCATCTGGGCCGTCGCCTGCAACGCCCTCGTCAATCAGCACGGCAACGTCAACCGGACGGCCCGCATCCTGGCCGACGAGAAGAAGGTCGAGTTCCTCCTCGTCCAGGACAATTTCCTGACCCCGACGGCGCGCTTCGCCGACATCGTCCTCCCGGTCTGCACGCAGTTCGAGACCTGGGGCCTCGAGGACGGCTGGAAGTACGGCGACGAGGTCATCCTCATGCCCAAGATCGTCGAGCCGCCCGGCGAGACGAAGAGCGACTACCGCATTTGCGCCGAGATCGCGGCCCGGCTCGGCCTCGAGCAGGCCTACACCGAGGGCCGGACCGAGCGCGACTGGGTGGCCTGGTCGCTCGACCGCTACCGCCAGTCGCGCTTCCCGGAGCTGCCGTCGCTCGACGAGCTCGAAGCGTCGAACGCCGGGGTCTATTCGCTCCCCGTCACCAAGCCCGCCGTGGCCTTCGCCGACTTCCGGCGCGATCCGGTCGAAGCACCCTCTGCCGACGCCTTCCGGCAAGATCGAGATCTTCTCCAAGCGCCTCCACGACATGAACGATCCGGCCGAGATCCCGGCCGTCCCCAAGTACATCCAGGAGTGGGAGAGCCCGTTCGGCCCCGAGGCGGCCAAGTACCCGCTCTCGGCGATCGGCCACCACTATCTGTCGCGCGTCCATTCGACGCTCGAGGGGATCGACTGGCTCGAGGAGGCCTTCCCCCAGCGCCTGTTCATCAATCCCGTCGACGCCGATCCCCGGAAGATCAGGAACGGCGACCCGGTCCGGGTCTGGAACGACCGCGGCGCCGTCGTCGTCAAGTGCCGGCTGACGCCGCGGATCATGCCCGGCGTCGTGGCCCTGCCGCAGGGCGCCTGGTGGACGCCCGACAAGGACGGCGTCGACCGGCGCGGCTCGGTCAACGTCCTCTCGTCCGAGCGCTGGACGGCGCTCGCCTTCGGCAACGCCCAGCACACCATCATGGTCCAGGTGGCCAAGGCGGAGGCGGCCTGACATGGTCACGCAGTACGGATTCTTCTTCGACGCCTCGGCCTGCACCGGCTGCAAGGCCTGCCAGATGGCCTGCAAGGACCGCAACGACCTCGAGCCGGGGGTGCTGTGGCGCCGCGTCTACGAGGTGGCCGGCGGCGGCTGGGAGAAGAAGGGCGAGGTCTGGGTCCCGTCCGTCGTCGCCTACAACATTTCCATGGCCTGCAACCACTGCGAGAACCCCGTCTGCGGCCTGGCCTGCCCGGTCAAGGCCATCTCCAAGCGCGAGGACGGCATCGTCTTCGTCGACACGGGCGCCTGCATCGGCTGCCGCTACTGCGAATGGGCCTGCCCCTACACGGCCCTGCGCTTCGACGCCCGGACCAACACGGTCTCCAAGTGCGACTTCTGCTACGCCGCGATCGACGCCGGCGGGACGCCGGCCTGCGTCGCCGCCTGCCCCCAGCGGGCCCTCGACTTCGGCGACCTGGCCGAGCTCAGGAAGAAATACGGCGACGTCCGCCGCATCTTCCCGCTTCCCGATCCCGCGCAGACCGACCCGGCCCTGGTCATCAAGCCCCACCGCGACGCCGCCCGGGCCGAGGAGCGCGGCGCCGAAGTGGCCAACTGGGAAGAAGTCTAAGCGCCGATGCTCAAGGAGTGGCCCCTCGTCGCCTTCACCGTTCTGGGCCAGGCGGCCGTGGGGATCTTCGTGTTCTTCCACCTGCCCTTCCTGGCCCGGTTCCGCACGCCCACCTACGGCTGGCGCATCACCTGGCTGGTCACCCTGGCCCTCGTCCTGCTGCTCGCCGGCCTCGCGGTCCTCGTCTCGTTCTTCCACCTCCGCCATCCCCTGCGGGCCCGTTTCGCCCTGAGCAACCTGCGCTCGTCCTGGCTCAGCCGGGAGATCCTGTTCGAGCTCGTCTTCATGGCCCTCGTCGGCGCGGCGGGCTGGCTGGCCTGGAGCCGGGCCCCGTCCGCCGGGTCCGCCTGGGTCCTCGTCGCCGCGACCGTGCTCGCGGGCGGCCTCTTTCTCGCCAGCATGGCGAAGCTGTACATGCTGCCCGCCCTGCCGGTCTGGCGACAGGGCTATACGCCCGTCTCGTTCTTCCTGACGTCCTTCGCGCTGGGCGCCCTGGCCACCGAGATCGTCGTCCGCACCGTCGCCGGTCCGGGCGTCTTCGGGCTCGACCTGATGCGCGGCGCTCAGGTGCTGATCCTGACGGAGATCCTCCTGGCGGTCCTGCTCACTCCCCGACACGGGGTCCTCGGGATCCGGCCCGAACCGTCCCTTCGCCCGTCCGCCGGCCCGCCCCGGCTCCTGCACGGGGTCCGGATCGTCCTCCTCGCCGCGGGGCTCGTCTTCGTCGCGTCGGATATCGGGAGCGGGGCGAACAGCATCATGAACGAGAAGGGCGCGGGCCCGACCCTGCTGCTGGCGTTCGCGTGCGTTCTAGCGGGGGAGGTCGCCGGCCGGTTCCACTTCTACGGCCTCGTCGGCCGTCCCGCGAGCGAGCGCAGGTAGGATTCGTAATCGGCCCGGGTGTTGAGGTTGCGGATCCTCGCCGCGTCGTCGAACCGGACGACCGACGTCCGGCATCTCCCGAAAAGCGGCAGGACGCTCCGTTCGCCGAGGGCCAGGAGCGCCTCGATCTCCGGGACGACGGATTTCCTGTAGACGGCGAAGAGCGGTTCGCGGAGGCCCGCCGGGCCGACCGGGACCGCGATGTCCGCGTCCCGCGCCGCCCGGGCGACCGAGCGCAGGAGCGGCAGGTCGATCTCGGGGATGTCGCAGGCGATGACGGCGCAGGCCTCGTGCCGCGCGGCCTTCAATCCGGCCAGCATGCCGCCGAGAGGTCCGAGCCCGGGCGTCGCGTCCTCGACGGTGCGCAAGGTCCCTGCCCGCGCCTTTTCGCCGAACCGCAGCGACTGCCCCGGCGACAGGCTGACCAGGACCTCGTCGAAATAGGGTTCGATCTGGGCCAGGACGTGCTCGAGGAGGGTCCGGCCGCCCACCTCGAGCCCGGCTTTGTCGGCCTTCATCCGCCGTCCGCGTCCGCCGGCCAGGACGATCGCCGTCATCGGCTTCCCCGCGCAGCGGATCTTTCTTTTCACGCCGCCCATCATATGTGTCCCGCCCGTCCGTTTCAACCGGAGTGCTTGACATCGCCGAAGGCGGCTCCGATAATGGGCGGGCACAGCGCCCCGATGCTCTTGAAACAGCAGGAATTCTACCGCTCCCTCACGGCCTTTTCGCCCGGCCTCGTCGAGCGCGTCCGGCGCACGATCGAGGACGCCGAGAAGAAGTTCACCGGCCGCAAGGACGGCCAGGCCGGATTCCTCTGGGAGCACACGGTCCTGGTCACCGCGCAAGTCGTTCAAGCTGGCCAAGGCCGAGAAGGAGAATCCCGACCTGGCCGCCGTCACGGCGCTCTTCCACGACGCCGGGAAGTTCGGCGGCGGCCGCTACCACGCCGGCAAGAAGCCCGAGGAGGAGGGGAGCGCCCGCCTGGCCCGGAAGATCCTCGAGGAATCCGGCCTCGGCATGGCCGACATCGGCCGCGTCGTCCGGGCCCTGCGCTCCCTTTATAATTCCGGCTCGGGCCGCAGCCGCCTGGCCGACATCGTCCACGACGCCGATTTCCTGTCGAAGTCCGGCTACCTCGGGGTGGCCAACTTCTTCGTCAAGTCGACCCTCCGCGGCCGCAACCTCGAGTCCGCGGCCATGGACTTCCTGAGCCGGGAGCTGACCTATGCGGCCGTCCTGCCGGCCAACATGCGCACGGCGGCGGCCCGCCGCCTGGCGGTCAGGAAGTCGGCCGACGGGCTGCGCTTCTACCGCTCCTACCTGGCCGAGCTCAACGAAGCCCACGGCCTCGACGCTCCGCGTCCGCACGGTCGACGTTCCCCGCGCCGGTGCGCGGACCCGCAAGGCCAAGGTCTCGCTCGTCATGCCCGCGTCGTGCGGGGCGTGCGGCGGCAAGTGGGAGTCCGCCCTGCGGACCGACAAGGGCCTCAAGTGCGAGAAGCTCGAAGCTTCCTTCCGTTGTGCCGCCTGCGGCGAGGAGCGAACGGTATCGTTCTGCCTGCCCGAATTGGGCTGACGGGGAGGGCCGATGCACAGATCATCCCGTAAAATCCTTGTCCCAGCCTTGCTCGCCGCGGCTTTGATCCTGGCCGCAGCGTCCGGCTGCGGCCGAGGCTCCCGGCCCTCTCCCGCGGGTCCCGTCATCGGCGTCAAGATCTACGAACATCCCGGTCCCTTCGGGCCGCTCGTCGACGAATGGAGAGGCCTCGGCGTCGACACGGTCTTCGCCGGCGAATCCCTGGCCCGGAACGCGGACTTCCGCGGCTTGCTCCGTTCGAACGGCCTGACCCTCTATCTGATCTTTCCCGTCTTCCAGGATCCCGAGGCCGTCAAAGCGGACCCCGGCCTGGCCGCCGTGACCGCGGCCGGTACCCCGGCCCGCGATGAATGGGTGGAGTTCGTCTGCCCGGCCCGGGAGGATTTCCTGGCCCGCCGCGTCGACGAGCTGAGGCGCGCCGTCGCCGCCGCCGATCCGGACGTCGTCAGCCTCGATTTCATCCGCTATTTCGTGTTCTGGGAAAAGGTCGCTCCGGACAGGACGCCGGCGTCGCTGCCCCAAACCTGCTTCTGTCCCGTCTGCCTGGCCGGATTCGAAAAGGAAATGGGCGTCCGGGTCCCGCCGGACCTCGCGACGACACCCGAGAAAGCCGATTGGATACTCGACCGCCACGCGGCGGAGTGGACGGAGTGGAAGTGCCGGACGATCGCCCGGGCCGTCGAGCGCCTGGCCGCCGCCGCCCGCGCCGCCAAGCCCGGCATCCGGGTCAATCTCCACGCCGTCCCCTGGCGGGAGGCGGACTTCGGCGGGGCGGCCGCGTCCGTGGCCGGTCAGGACCTGGCGCGCCTCGCCCCTCTCGTCGACATGGTCTCGCCCATGGCCTATCACCACATGGTCGGGCGGGACCCCGCCTGGGTCCGGTCCGTCGTCGAGGACGTTGCGCGCCGGACGAAGACGCCGGTCCTGGCCAGCATCCAGGTCGCGAACGCCTATGTCGAGACCGAGCTCCCGCCGGCGGAGTTCCGGGCCGCCCTCGAAGCGGCCCTGCAGCCTCCCTCCGTCGGCGTCGTCCTCTGGTCCTGGGACGCCCTGTCCAAGTCGCCGGAGAAGATGCGGATCCTGAGGTCGCTTTCCGGATTGAAAAAATAGCCCTGATAAGATAAAAATAGACGTCTGGAGAGTGACCATGTCCCACCCCCGACGTCGGACGCCTCCCCGTGCCGCCGGAGCGGCGCTCGCCCTCGCGGCCGGCCTCTTCGTTTCCGCCGCCTGCGAAGTCGCCCAGGTCCCGCCGGAGCCGTCCCGGCCGAACAAGATCGTCATGGGCTACTACAGGACCTCGAACAAGGGGGTGCTCAGCCATACCCAGATCGCCTACGGTTATCTGACCCATATCGCCCACGCCTTCGCCTGGCCCGACGCGTCCGGCAACCTGGTCGTGCCGGCCGGATTCCTCTACCCCGAGCTCAACACCGCCGCCCGCGCCGCGGGCGTCAAGATGATCCTCAGCCTCGGCGGCTGGGGCAACTGCGCCGGCTTCCCGGGCGCCACGTCGACCCCGGCGAACCGGACCCGGTTCATCGGCCAGCTCGTCGATTTCTGCCGGGCCAACGCCTACGACGGCGTCGACATCGATTGGGAGTTCGTGTCCAACGACACCGAGAAGGCGAACTTCACCCTGTTCATCGAAGCCCTGGGCGCGGCCCTCAAGGCCCAATCGCCCCCGCTCCTCCTGACGGCGGCGGTCCCGTCCGGGAACTATTACGGCCGCTGGATCGAATACGAGCGCCTGGCCGACGATTTCGACTTCATCGGCTTCATGACCTACGATTATCACGGGACGTGGTCCGACCATTCCGGCCACAACTCGCCCCTCTACGCCCCGGCCGGGGACGCCTGCGGCTCGCTCGACGAGACGTTCGCCTACGCCCGCAGCCGCCAGGTGCCCCTGGCCAAGCTCGTCGTCGGCGTGCCCTTCTTCGGCCGGTCCTTCGACTGCGGCGGGCTGGGCCAGCCGTTCACGACGAGCGAGGGCTGGGATTACGCCGACATCCTGGCCCTGCCCGCGTCCGAGTGGAGCCGGGTCTGGGACGGCCAGGCCCAGGTCCCGTACATGCGCCGGACCGACGGGACGAAGATCATCTCCTACGACGACCCGAGCTCGGTCGGGCTCAAGTGCCAGTACGTCAAGGACAAGACCTCGGCCGGGGTCATCATCTGGGAGCTCGGCGGGGATTTCCGGGCCGGGAATTCCGATCTCCTCGAAGTCATCGGGAGATCGTTCGGCGTCGATTGACGCCCGGACCGGGATCGATTTTCGGAGAGGTGAGTGCCATGAAGAGAATTCTCGTCGCCTTGGCCGCGGCCGGCCTCGCCGTCGCGGCCGCCGCCGCGCCCGCTCCCGACAAGACCAAGGGGCTTCTTCCCGGTCTCGGTCTGGTACGCGGGCGGCAAGGCCCGGGCCCCGATGCTCGAGACCGTGACCCCGCTCTCCCGCGAGGCCTGGAAAAAGGACGTCGACCAGATCAAGCGGCTGGGCTTCAACACCGTCCGGACCTGGATCGAGTGGACGGCCTGCGAGAAGACCGAAGGCCGCTACGACTTCTCGGCCCTCGAGCTCCTGACCGACCTGGCCGGCGAAGCGGGCCTCCGGGTCATCGTCCAGGTCTACATCGACTCGGCGCCCGACTGGGTCGAGGCCCGGCACCCCGATTCCAAGTTCGTCTCGTCGAACGGCGTCGTCGTCGAATCGCAGGCCTCGCCCGGGTTCTGCTTCGACCACGCCGGGGTCCAGGAGAAGATCCTCGATTTCTTCAAGGCCGCGGCCCGCGCCCTCAAGGGCAAGCCGGCCTTCTACGGCTGGGACCTCTGGAGCGAGCCCCACATCATCAACTGGGCCGAGGTCTACTACGTCGGCGACCTCAAATCGGTCCAGTTCTGCTACTGTCATTCGACCCAGGCCCGCTTCCGGGAATGGCTCGAAAAGAAATACGGGACGATCGAGGCCCTGAACAAGGCCTGGTACCGCACCCTCTCGTCGTGGGCGGAGGTCGAGCCGCCGCGCTTCGGCACCATCCTGACCTTCACCGACTACATCGACTGGAAGGAATTCATCTCCGACAAGCTGGCCGAGGACCTGGCGATGAAGGCCGCGGCCGTCAAGTCGGTCCTGCCCGATTCGGTCGTCACCAGCCACTCGGCCGGGCCGGGCCTCTTCACCCGGCCGGACTGGTCGGGGACGCCCGACGACCGCAAGATGTCGGACAGCGTCGATTTCTACGGCGCTTCGATCTACCCCAAGCACGCCTGGACGATCAAGCCCTGGTCGCCGACCTACCGGTCCTCGGGCCTCGACTTCGTCCGGTCCATGGGCCTCGGGAACGGCGGCTTCTATATCGGCGAGCTCCAGGCCGGCTACGGCGTCTTCGGCATGAAGATGAGCTACCCGGTCGTCGGCACGGACACGCGCGACTGGATGTGGAGCACGGTCGCCTACGGCGCGCGCGCGGTCAACATCTACGCCTACTATCCCATGAGCACCGGCTACGAGGCCGGCGGCTACGGCCTGGTCGAGCTCGACGGCAAGGTCACCGAGCGGGCCGAGGCCGGCGGCCGGATCGCCCGCATCATCACCGCGAACCAGGACCTCTTTCTGAAGGCGCTTCCGGCGCGAGCCGAGATCGCCATCCTCTATAATCCTCTCTCGCACATGGTCGGCGGCCAGCAGGCCTTCACCGGCGAAGGCCAGACGGTCGGGGTCGAACAACCTCAGCGAATCGCTCCAGGGCGTCCACCGGGCCTTCTTCGAGCGCAACATCCCGGTCGACTTCCTCCACGTCCGCGACCTCGGCACGGCCCGCGCCGCCGGGTACAGGCTCATCATCGCCCCTTACCCGGTGATGATGTCCCGGCCCCACGTCGAGGCGCTCGTCGCATACGTCCGCAACGGCGGGACGCTCCTGACCGAAGCGCGCTGCGGCTGGGTCGACGAGAAGGGCGCCTCGAGCCCCATCGTCCCCGGCGGCGGCCTCCACGAGGTCTTCGGCTGCCGCGAGACGGAGCTCACGCCGCTCGCCAAAACGGGCGTCATCGAGATCAAGGCCGCCGACGAGGCCTTCCCCCTGCTCGCGCCCGGCGACAAGCTCGACAGCCTCTTCTTCGAGGAAACGTTCGACGTCTTCGGCAAAGAGAGCCGCGTCGTGGCGACGTTCGCGGACGGGCGGCCGGCCGTCGTCGCCGCGCCCTTCGGCAAGGGCCGGGCCATCATCGCCGGGTCCTTCCTGGGCTCGGCCTACCATCATTTCAAGAATCCCAACAACGGAAAGTTCTTCGCCGGACTGGCCGAGTGGCTCGAGATCCGGCCCGCGGTCCGGGTGACCGCGTCGGAGCCCGACGCCGTGGTCGAGGGCCGCCTGCTCCAGGGCGACGGCTACGCGATCCTGTTCGGGTTCAACCGGGGCGAGAAAGCCGTCACGGCCAAGTTCGGGATCGTGCCGGGCGCCCAGCGGATCTCCGCGGCCGACCTGGAAACGGGCCTGGCCGTCCCGACGGTGAAGGACGGCGACCGGACCGTCGTCGAGAAGCGCCTCGAGCCTGCGGAAGTCTGGGTCGTCCTTCTCCGGGACAAATAAGGGTAATGGGGACGTTTCTGGTTTTGTTTTGAATGATGAACGAAAGATGAATAATTTAAATAGAAACGTCCCCATTTTTGCGGCGGGATCGACGTCGGCGGGACGAAGATCGCCTCCGCGCTGTTCAGCCGCGAAGGGGAGATATCGGCCCGGGAGAAGGTCCCCATCGACAAGGCCGGGGGAGACGCGGCGGCCGCACAGGTCGCCGGGAGGATCCGGGCCCTCGCCGCGGCGGCCGCGGAGTCCGGCGGCCGGCTGGCGGCCGTGGGAATATGCGTTCCCGGCATCGCCTATTCGGCGAGCGGCAAGGTCTGGGCGCCCAACATCCCCGGCTGGGACCAGTATCCGCTGCTGGAGAAGATCAGGGGCCGACCCGGACGTATCCCCTCGTCCTCGAATCCGATCGCAGCGCCTACGTCGCCGGCGAGGCCTGGCGCGGCGCCGCGGCCGGGGCCGCCGACGCCGTCTTCCTGGCCGTCGGGACGGGCATCGGCGCCGGCATCATTTCCGGCGGCCGCATCCTCCACGGCCACGAGGACATCGCCGGCGCGGTCGGCTGGTTCGGGCTCGATCCGGACTTCAAGGCCGAGTACGCCGCCATGGGCTGTTTCGAAGCCGAAGCCTCCGGCAATTCCCTGGCCCGCAAGGCCCGGGAGCGGCTGGGGCAGGGGAGGGCGTCGTCGATGCCCGATCTCGCCGGAGGCCGCGTCGAAGCCGTGACGGCCGAGATCGTCGCCGCCGCCGCCAGGGCCGGCGACGCCCTGGCCCTGGAGATCGTCGCCGAAGCCGTCGCCTACCTCGGCATGGGCATCGCCAACATCGTCAGCCTCCTCAATCCGGAGATCGTCGTTCGTCGGCGGAGGCCTGTTCCACGCCGCCGACGTCCTTCTCGAGCCCGTCCGGCGCGAGGTCGGGCGCTGGGCCCAGCCGCTCGCCGCGCGCGGGGTCAGGATCGAGCTCTCCCGGCTCGGCGAGGACGCCGGTCTCTACGGCTGCGGCAAGCTGGCCTGGGAGACTTCGACAAGCCGGAGAATGAAAAAGGGAGAAATCGCATGTCCGCACACAACTACCTCGGCATGGTCCAGTGGATCCTGGCGGAGATCCAGTCGCGGGAGATGACGGCGATCCGGGCCGCGGCCAAGCTCATGGCCGCCGCCATCCGGAAAAAGGGCCGCGTCTACATGTTCGGCAGCGGCCACTCGGTCATCCCCGTCCTGGACATCTTCCCCCGCTACGGCAGCTTCGTCGGGTTCTTCCCGCTCTACGACCCGCGGCTGATGTGGTCGAACGTCATCGGCCCGGGCGGGGCCCGGGAGCTGCTCTGGCTCGAACGCCAGGAGGGCTACGCCAAGGTCTTTCTGCAGAGCTACCCGCTCGAAAAGCGCGACGTCATGCTCGTCTTCTCCCACGGCGGGCTGAACGCCGCGGGGATCGACATGGCCCTCGAGGCCAGGGCCCGCGGGCTCAAGGTCGTCACGGTCTCGTCGCACGCCAACGCCAAGATCGGCAAGCGGTCGCATTCGTCGGGCAAGATCCTCGCCGAGCTCGCCGACGTGGCCATCGACAACCACGTCCCGCCCGAGGACGCCCTCGTCGACGTCGGCCAGCTCGAGCGGGTCGCGGCGGGCTCGACCGTGGCCGCCGTGGCCATCGCGATGTCCCTCGTCGCGGAGACGGCCGCGGTTCTGGCGAAGACCGGCAAGGTCCCGCCGACCTTCGTCTCGCCCAACGTCCGCGGCGTGCCGCCCGGCCACATGGCCGGTGTGTACCAGGCTTTCACCGAGTTCTATTACGCCCGGCCCTTCAAGGCCGGAAAGAAGACCGTCCGGAAGCCCGGAAAGGCCAAGTGACCGTGGGCGCATCCGACCGTCCCGGTCCCCCCGCGGTCGCCCGGCTGCAGGCCTCGGCCTGGGCGGGCATCTTCGTCTTCGGCATCGTCATGGCCATCCTGGGCGCCATCCTGCCCTCGCTTTTCGAGCGCATCGGCTTCGGCGCGGGCGCGGCCGGCAATCTCTTCCTGACGATGAACTTCGCCATGCTCGTCACGTCGCTCTTCTTCGGCCCCCTCGTCGACCGCTTCGGCTTCAAGGCGTTGCTGGCCGTCTCGGCCTTGCTCGTCGCCGGCGCCTTTCTGCTCCTGTCCCGGGCGACGAGCTACGGCCTCGTCCTCGGCGCGGCGGTCGTTCTCGGCATCGGCGGCGGCGGGCTCAACGGCGGGACCAACGCCCTGACGAGCGACCTCCACGAGGGCGACAGGCGCGGCGCCGCGCTCAACGTCCTGGGCATCTTCTTCGGCTTCGGCGCCCTTTCGATCCCGTTCCTCATCGGCACCCTGCGCGACGTTCTCGGCCTCGACCGTATCCTGCTTGTTGGCGACCGGGCTCGCCCTCGTGCCGTTCGTCATCTACGCCGTCCTCCGATTTCCCAAGGCCAAGCAGGCCCAGGGCTTTCCCCTCAAGGAGGCGGCCCCGATCGTCCGCAGCCCGCTCCTGTGGCTTTCCGCGTTCATCCTCTTCTTCCAATCGGGCAACGAGTTCACGGTCGGCGGTTGGATCTCGACCTACCTCGAGAAGACCTTCGGGTTCGGCCCGGGACCGGCGGCGCTCGTGCTGGCCGGATACTGGGCCGCCGTCATGGCCGGACGGCTCGTCTCGAGCCGGCTCGTCCGCAAGGTCGGGAACGAGAAGCTCATCCTCGGCAGCGCCGCGCTGGCCCTCGCCGCCGCGGCGCTCATGGCCTTCGCCCCGTCGGGCGCCGCGGCCGCGGCCGGCGCCGTGGCCATCGGCCTCGGCTTCGCCGCCATCTACCCGACGACCCTGGCCATCGTCGGCGGCCGTTTCGCCGCGTTCACCGGGACGGCCTTCAGCATCGTCATCTCCGTCGGCCTCGTCGGCGGGATGCTGGCCCCCTGGCTGGCCGGAAAGATCGCCGAGGCCTCGAGCCTGCGCCGGGGGCTCGTCATTCCGGTCTTCAACTGCGCCATGATCGTCGTCCTGACGACGCTCCTCGCGCGGCAGACAAGAAAAGCATCTCGATAAGGAGCAAGCCATGCGCGGATCAAAGAGCCGGACGGCCGTTTCCTATCTGGCCCTGGCGCTTTCCCTATCTCTGTATTTCGCCGGTCCCGCCGCGGCCTCGTCTTCGGGCGACGCGACGGCCGACGCCGTCCGGGCCGAGCTGGCCCGCCGCCACGCCCCGCTCCTCGCCGAAAAGGCCGTCACGGACGACACCGGCCGGGAGATCGGCGGCCGCCTCACCGAGCTCATCGCCGCGGCCCGCGCCAAAGGCGCCAAGGCGCCGAAGGACGTCGTCCGGGCGGTGCTCGAGGCCCTGAACTATTCCGCGGCCAACCTGGCCGGATTCCCGCAGGCCGCCTTCGACCGGCCCGTCGGGACCGTGCTCGAAAAATACGGCCGGACGATCGCACCGGGTGACATCGAGGCCCGGGCCGAAGGCAGCGCCTGCCCCGTCGGCGGCATCGGCGCCGGCGGCTACGAGCGGCTGATGAACGGCAATTTTTCGACCTGGTTCCTCAAGCCCGGCTGGATGGTCGAGGACACGGTCTGGGCCGACCAGTTCCACGTCTACATGAAGTCCGCCGGACGGACGGTCGCCCGGACCCTGTCGACGACGGCCCCTCCGGACGGCGCCGGCCTCTCGCGCTGGGCCTGGAACTACCCGGTCGGAAAGGGCGATTACTTCGCGCTCTACCCGAAGTCCGGCTTCTCCTACGAGGAGAACCCGGACCTGCCGGTCGATCTGGCCGTCGTCCAGTTCTCGCCGGTCATCGCCGGCAACTACAAGGAGACGAGCTATCCCGTCGCGGTCTACAGATGGATCGCCGTCAATCCGGCCAAACAACCCGTCGACGTCAGCATCCTCCTGACCTGGGAGAACATGGTCGGCTGGGAGGCCGTGCGGGCCCGCCCCGCGTCGGGCTCGGCCCCGCAGGCGTCCTTCGTCTGGGACCGGAAAAGCGCCGGCAACGTCAACGAGTTCGTCGAGGCGGGCCGGGCCAAGGGCATCCTCTTCCGGAGACAGGGCCAGGACGTCCGGACCGGCAACGCCATGTCCGGCTCGATGGCCATCGCCGTCCTGGACAGCCCGGCCCGGACCCGCGTCCACTTCCAGGCCGCCTTCGATCCGAAGGGGGACGGCGCCGACATCTGGACCAGGTTCGCCGCCGACGGCACGCTCGACGGCACCAAGGCCTCGACGGCGGCCGCCGCGGGGCAGGCGACCGGCGCCGGCCTGGCCGTGTCGTTCACCCTCAAGCCCGGCGAGCGGCTGGAGATCCCGTTCGCCGTCGCCTGGGATCTCCCTTACTACGAATTCGAGGCCGGGGCCAAGCAGAAGAGGAAATACACGGCCTTCTACGGCGCCGACGGCACGAACGCCTTCCGCATCGCCGCCGAGGGCCTGACCCGGGCCGGGGAGTGGGAACGGGCCGTCGACGCCTGGCAGAAGCCCATCCTCGCCGACGCCAAGCTCCCGGACTGGTTCAAGCAGGCCCTCCTCAACGAGCTCTACGTCCTGGCCGAGACGAGCATCTGGGACGCCGTGACCGATCTCCACACCTACCTCGAAAGCGCCGACTACCTCATGTACGGGACGACCGACGTCGACAGCTACTGCTGGCACGTCCTCAAGCTCTGGCCCGAGCTCGAGAAGCGCAACATGGAGTTCATCGCCCGGACGATCCCGCTCGAAGACTCGACCTTCCGGGCCTACCAGTACGCCGTCACCTTCCCCGGCGAGGTCCCGGCCGACAAGCTCGATTATTATTGGAACACCATCAAGGTGCCCGGCATGGTGCCGCACGACCTGGGGTCGCCGCGGAAAAGGCCGTGGACCGTGCTCAACGGCTTCGACTGGCAGAACGGCAACGTCTGGAAGGACCTCAATCCGAAATTCCCCCTGCGCGCCTACCGCGATTTCCTGGCCGACGGCGGGATCGACATGGGCTTCCTGATGAAGATGTTCGAGGCCTCGGTCGCCGCGCTGGACACGCTCGAGCGGCGGTTCGGCGACAAGGTCAGCCACGTCCCGCTCAACGAGGGCATCCCCGACCAGACCTACGACACCTGGCGCATGGAAGGGCAGAGCGCCTACGTCGGCCTCCTCTGGCTGGCCGGCCTCAAGGCGACCGTCCGGATGGGGGAGACGCTCGAGTTCCGGGGCCTGGCCCGGACGAGCGGCATCGACATACCCGGCGCCGTCGCCAAGTACAGGCAGTGGTTCGAGGCCGGCCGGGCTTCCCTGCGGAGGCTCTGGGACGGCGGAGGCCGGGTACTTCCACATCGACGCCCGGACGGACGACGTCATGGCCGACCAGCTCTTCGGGGTCTGGTACTCGGCCATGCTCGGGCTCGAGTCCGCCGACGCCGGCGCCATCGTCCCGCCCGCCGACGTCGTCCGGACGCTCCGGACGATCTACGACAAGAACGTCCTCGGCTTCGGGGGCGGCGTCATGGGCGCCGTCAACGGCCGCAAGGCCGGCGGCGGCCAGCTCCGCGTCCAGCAGGGCGACGAGGTCTGGGTCGGCACGGCCTACGCCTTCGCCGCCAACTGCGTCCTCAACGGGCTCGCCGCGGAAGGCCTGCACACGGCCTTCGGCCTCTACCACGTCGGCTGGAGCCCGCACGGCCAGGGCTATTTCTTCAAGACGCCCGAAGCGTATCTCGATCCGGACGAGGTCCTGTGGAACGATCCGTCGGCGAAGTACGGCGAGAAGACGTTCCGGGCCATGAAGTACATGCGTCCGGGGGCGGTCTGGGCGCTTTACGAAGCGCTGTTGAAAAATCGGTCCTGAACGGCTATCTTGATTTTCGGTCATGCGTAAGAAAAACCGTTCGGTCCCGTGGTGGCTTGCGGCCGGGGCGCTCGCCGTCGTTGCGGCTCTGGGCTGGGTCCTCTTCGGTCCCGGCCGGGGCCGCTCCGGTTCCGTCGCCAGGCTCTGGTCGGGCCGGGGCGTGGCCAAACCCAACGTCATCCTGGTCACCCTCGACACCACGCGGGCCGACCATCTCTCGTGCTACGGCAGCACCCTCGTCAAAACCCCCCACCTCGACGCCCTGGCCGCCCGGGGCGCGCTCTTCGAGCAGGCGGCCACCGCCGCGCCGCTGACCCTGCCCGCCCACTGCACCATCCTGACGGGCATGTACCCCACCTATCACGGCGTCCGCGTCAACGGCAACACGGCCTTGAGCGAGGACCAGACGACCCTGGCCGAGGTCTTCTCGGCCCGGGGCTACCGGTGCGGGGCGTTCATCTCGGCCTTCGTCGTCGACGGGCGCTGGGGCCTCAAGCAGGGCTTCGAGCTCTACGACGACCAGCTCGACATGGGCCAGCGCAAGCACATCGACCTCGGCGCCATCCAGAGGCCCGGGAACGCGGTCATGGACGCGGCCCTGGCCTGGCTCGACGCCCGCAAGGACGCCCCGTTCTTCTCCTGGATCCACCTCTACGATCCCCACACGCCCTACGAGCCGCCCGAACCCTACCGGTCCGAGTACGGCGGCCGCGGCCTGGCCGGCCTCTACGCCGGCGAGGTGGCCTTCATGGACGAGCAGATCGGCCGCCTCTCCGCCTGGCTGGAGCGCACCGGGCTCGACGAATCGACGGTCGTCGTCCTCGTCGGCGACCACGGCGAAGGCCTGGGCAGCCACGGCGAGAGCGCCCACGGCTATTTCATCTACGACTATGCCGTCCACGTTCCGCTCATCGTCGTCGCGCCCCTGCCCGGTCTCCAGGCGAAACGGGTGGCCTCGCAGGTCAGCACGGTCGACCTCTTCCCGACCGTCCTCGAGCTGGCCGGGATCGCCGGAGGCCCCGGATCCCAGGGCCGCTCGCTCGTGCCGTCGATCCGCAAGCCCGGCTCCGGCCCCGAAGTCCCCGCCTACGCGGAGTCCATGGCCCCGAGCATCCAGTTCGGCTGGAGCCCTCTGCGGCTCCTGCGGACGACCCGCTACAAGTACATCGACTCGCCGAAGGCCGAGCTCTTCGACGTCTCCCGCGATCCCGGCGAGACCTCGAACCTTCTCGCCGAACACCCCGATGTCGTTCGCGGCATGAAGTCCGGCCTGGACGGACCTCGTCGAGAGGACGGAGAGGGGAGCCCCGACCCCGCAGGCGGCCAACCTCGATAAAGACACGATGGAACGGCTGTCCGCGCTGGGATATGTCGGGACGCCCGTCGCGGCCCGCAAGGCCTCCGGGGCGGGACGCGCCGCTCGGCCGATCCCAAGGACAAGTTCCTCGTCTTCCAGAAGGTCACGACGGCCGGAGAGCTCGTCACCGGCGAGAAATACGCCGAGGCCATGCCCCTGCTCGAATCGGCCCTGGCCGAAGAGCCGGGGATACCGCAGGCCCTGCTGGTGCTCGCGACCTGTTACAAGGAGACGGGGCGCCTGGGCGAGGCCAAGTCCACTCTGGACCTTCTGCTCAAGGCGGACCCGGAGAACGTCCAGGGCCTCATCGGCCTGGCCAATATCCTCATCGACGAGAACCGGAACGACGACGTCATCGCCCTCTGCGAAGCAGGCCCTGTCCGTCGACGAGAAGAACACCCAGGCCCTGCTCCTCATCGGGGAGGTCTACATGGGCGACCTCGACTTCGGCCAGGCCCTGCCCTACATCGAGCGGGCGGCCGACCTCCAGCCCAAGGCCGACCGGACCCGCTTCAACCTGGCCGCCTGCCTGATCGGACTGAAACAATACGACCGGGCCGAACCGGTCCTGCGCGAGGTCCTCGAGACGTCCCCGAAGTGGCCGCTGGCCAACTTCAACCTGGGCCTGCTCCACGAGGAGCAGGGCCGGCTCGAGGACGCGCGGACGGCCTATGCCCGCGAAGTCGAGACCTATCCCGGCGAGTTCAAGGCCCGCTTCAACCTGGGCAAGGTCCTGTTCAAGCTCGGCGACCGGGCCGGATCGCTCGCGGAGATGCGCGAGGTCGTCAAGCTCACGCCGAAGCTGGCCGAAGGCCATCTCTTCCTGGCCCGGGGCCTTCTCTACGAGGACGTCCCCCTCGACGAGGTCAGGGCCGAGGTCGACACAGGGCTGGCCCTGGCCGAAACCCCGAGCTCAAGGCCATGGGCCATTTCCTGCTGGCCGACATCTACAACCGCACCGGGGAAACGGGTAAAATGGAGGAGGCCCTGCGCCGGGCCAATGCGTTCAAGGCGCAAAAGGAGAAATCATGAGACACCTGCGCGTTCCCGCCGGCCTGGCCCTCGCGGCCGGCCTGATCTCGGCCCTGGCCCTCACGGCCTCGGCCCAATACCGCGAATACAACATCTCGGGCCGGGTCGTCGACAGCCAGAAGAACCCGCTGGCCGGAGTCTCCATCACCCTGCGGGACCAGGGCACCAGCCGGAGCCTCGTCCTGAAGACGAAAAAGGACGGCTCGTTCAAGTACGTCGGGCTGCCCCACGGCCTCTACCAGGTCGTCTTCCGCAAGGAAGGCTTCGCCGAGAAGACGGACGAATGGAAGTTCCAGGCGCCTCAGGACCAGATGCTCAAGGTCGAGATCCCGCCCGTCGTCATGGTCTCCCAGGACGTCCTCGCCGAGGCCGAGAAGATGCAGAAGGCCGCGGCCGACGTCAAGGCGGCGGCCGAAAAAGTGAAGTCAGGGGACTACGACGGCGCCGTCGCCGCCCTCGGGCCCATCCTCGAGAAGAACCCCAAGGACTCCAACGCCCTCTACATCCTGGGCATGGCCCACCAGAAGAAGGCCCGGTGGCCCGAGGCCGAGGCGGCTTTCCTCCAGGTCCGGGAGCTGACCCCGAACTTCCCCGCCGTCCATTACCAGCTGGGGGTCTGCTATCCAGCAGTCCGGCGAGGCCGACAAGGCGCTGGCCTCCTATGCCCGGGCCATGGAGCTCGACCCGGCCAATCCGGACAGCGCGTACAATTCCGGCCTGATCCTCTTCAGCCAGTCCCGGGCGGCCGAGGCCCTGGCCCTGTTCGAAAAGGCCCTGGCCCTCGCCCCGGAGGACCCGGTCTTCCTCGAGATGGCCGGCCGGTGCCACATCAACCTCGCCGCGGTCCGCAAGCCGGACGGGGGGATCGAGATCGACAGGTCGTCTTTCGAGAAAGCCCTCGCCTATCTCGAGAAGGCCAAGATCGGGTACGCGGCCGACCCGGACAAGACCAAATTCATCGACGAGCTCATCGGCCTGATCAAGGAACAGCTCAAGAAATAGCGCTGTCCGCGGCCCGGCCACGCGGGGGGGCTTGACAGGAGGGGCCGGAATAAAGATAAATATGGGGCAGACAAGGGAAAGAAGGAATATGCCCGCCGCGCATCGGTCGGATGGCTCCCGCTTCTCGATTCCTACCGCTCTGAAATCAATACACATTCCGGCACAAGGAGGAAGGCAGAGGTGTCTTCAACATAGGTAACAAGGGCCGTCTCCGTCCGCCGCGCGGACGGGGGCAGGGGTGGAGGCATATCGGGGAAGAGAGGAGAGGCCAAATAATGATGCGAAGATATCTTTCTGCAGCCCTCGTTCTTGTGTTGGGCCTCGCCTTCGTCGGCGGGACCGTGCTGAATGCCCAATCCGTCATGGAAGGGAAGATCACGGGCACGGTCACCGACGACCAGGGCGAGCCGCTCCCCGGGGTCGGGGTCGAGCTCACCGGCACGGCCATCATGGGCAAGCGGGTCACCGTGACCTCGGGCAAGGGGACTTTCGTCTTTCTGAACGTCCCGCCGGGCAAGATGACCTTGACGGTCTCCCTGGCCGGATTCAAGACCTGGATCCAGGACAATCTGGTCCTGGGAGCGGGCAGCACCATGGAGATCAATCCCGCGCTCCAGGTCGGCTCCATCGAGGAGCAGATCACGGTCCTGGCGTCCAGCCCGATCGTCGACGTCAAGACTTCGACCGTCGACTCCCGGCTGGACAAGGAACTCCTGGCCAAGCTGCCCACCAGCCGTGACGCGTTCTACGACCTGGCCCTGACGACGCCGGGCATGTTCGACGTCGGCAGCAGCGGCAGCTGGCTGCCGAGCCCGACCGCCTACGGCGGCTCGAGCATGGAGAACGTCTTCCTGGTCAACGGCGTCAACACGACCAACCCCCGCGGGGCCGCGTTCGGCTCCCTGGTCAAGGTCAACTACAACGCCGTCGAGGAGGTCCGTGTCGTCGCGCTGGGCTCCAAGGCCGAATACGGGAGCTTCTCCGGCGCGGCCATCGACGTCCTGACCCGGTCCGGCAGCAACCAGTTCCACGGCAACGTGGCCTACTACACGGAGCTCCGGGGAGGGTTCTTCAAGGAGAACTACCCGATCACCGCGGTCGGGGACCCCAACGTCCCCCTGGAGGCCCCGGACAACTGGCTGTTCTACCTGGCCGGCGACCGGCTGGCCGGCGAGACCAAGAAGAACTGGGAAGGCAACTTCACGATCGGCGGCCCGATCGTCAAGGACAAGGTCTGGTTCTACGGCGCCTTCGACTACATCCGGTCGGCGACGCTGCCCGTCAACTGGTCCCTGCTGAACAACTACACGGGCCGTTACGGCGACCTCAAGATCTCCGCCGAGCCGCTCCGCAACACCCGGGCCTGGGTGTCCTACCACTACGAGAGCAACAAGGGCGACGGCTGGAGCTGGGGCACGCAGCCGAACTGGGACACGACGATGACCTACGGCGTCGGGTCCAAGAACAACACGCTCTCGGCCCAGTGGCAGTGGCTGCCCTCGAGCACCACCATCTTCACGGCCAAGTACCTGGGCTTCTGGACCGACGACCAGCCCTTCGTCCCGGACGATGCGCCGGGCCACCCCGGCTACATCAACTGGTGGAAGTGGGGGCCCAATTTCGGTATCGACGGGGCCTTCCCCTACGTCGAGGCCCAGAAATCCAACCGCCAGACCTTCCAGGGCGACATGTCGACCTACGTCGAGGACTTCCTCGGCGAACACGACATCAAGTTCGGCGTCCAGTACACCAAGGGCCGCGGCAACTGGATGGGCGGCTACTTCCAGAACTACGCCAACTTCACCTATCCGGTGGGCGGCTGGTGGGGCTACTATTCGGGCCTCGGCTACGCCATCTGGGCGCTCCAGACGCAGACCTGGTACAACTACGGCGAAGGCATCGGCTTCGACGACGGGTTGCTCTTCTACAACAACAAGACCATCGACAACCCGTTCCTGACCGTGCGCACCGCCGACTCGCTGGGCCTGTTCCTCGACGACCAGTGGTCGCCGACCAAGCGCCTGACCTTCAACCTCGGCTTCCGCTTCGACCGCATGACGACCAAGTACGGCGAAGGCAAGGTCTACGACTATCTGGACCAGCCGAGCGACATCAACGATCCGAACCTCGGCGTCCTGCGCAGCCGGGCCGGGTCCGGCAACATCTTCGACTTCAAGACCTTCTCGCCGCGCCTGGGCGTCACCTACCAGCTCACCGACGACGGCAAGACGGTCCTGCGGGCCAACTACGGCCGCTACTACATGCCCCTGGCCGTCGAGTTCCTGCGCCGCTTCGGCCCCGACATGCAGACCACCAATCTCGACTACGAGATCTACTGGGTGCCCTGGAGCGTCGCGGACGCCGACGGCGACGGCTACATCGATTGTACCGGCGTCTCCGGCTTCAACGAGCTCCAGGGGGCCGTCCGCGAGATCTACGGCCAGACGCCGCTCTTCGTCGACCACCGCACGACCGACCGCTCCTGGACCCTGAACGTCGGCGACAACGTCAAGGACATGTACACCGACCAGTTCTCCTTCAACATCGAGCGGGAGATCGTCAAGGACTTCTCGCTGAGCGCGACCTACATCTACAAGCACAGCGCCAACATCTTCGTCAACGTGCCCATCAACGAGGTCACGGGCGAGGAGTGGGAGTACGAGCGCGTCCCGTTCGATCCCGAGTTCGGCGACCCCGTCGATCTCTACAGCATCGTCTGGCAGGATTACACGGGCGACGGCAAGGTCGACGGCAACGACGTCGTCTGGATCGGGACGCACGGCGACTACCGCGTCGAGAACATGTCCTCCTACAGCTACACCGAGGACGGCGACCTGATCAAGCCGCAGCGGACCTACCAGGCCCTCCAGCTCGTCTTCAACAAGCGCTATTCCCAGCGCTGGCAGGGACTGGCCTCGGCGGTCTACTCCTGGTCGAACGGGGCGGCCCAGCGCACCATGCGCCAGAGCGACAACATGATGGGCCCGATGATCACCGACGACACCTGGATGGGCACGGTCAACTACACCATCAACAACATGGACGGCGTCCTGCCGTTCGTGCCCAAATGGGAGGTCAAGGCCTCGGGTTCGTACACCGTCCCCGTCATCGACGCCGACCTCGGCCTGCGCTTCCGGTTCCACACGGGCCGGCCGATCTGGAGACTCGAGAACTACGCGATCCACTCGCAGTGGGGCTATCCCGAGGGTTCGGTCATCCCCGGCGGCGGCACGGGCCGCATCGTCTCCAGCACCACGCCGCTCTACCTGCCTTCGCTGGCCCTGTTCGACCTCCGGGCCGAGAAGGCCATCACCGTCAAGGGGTACGGCTCGCTCCACATCGTGCTCGACGTCTTCAACATCTTCAACAGCTCCAACGTCACCAACGTCGAGTACGCCGGGCTCTGGGGCCGGATCACGGGCATCAGCGACGCCCGCCGGTTCCGCCTCAGCTTCATGTACCAGTTCTAGCCCGCGCCACGCAGATGTTCGCCCGGGGGGCGCCGCCCCCCGGGCTTTTTTTTGTGCTTCTCCCGACTCCGGGAGGTCCCTCTCTCCGGCTGTGGCTCGAGAGAGACGCCCGGACAGGTGAGAAGCTCATTTCAAGGCCCGTTGAACTGGCCGCCGAAAACCGCTAGAGTAGTTGCGCGTGAGGCCGCCGATGAGAAAAACCGTCGTGACCGCCCTTCTCCTGACGCTCCTCGTCCCCCTGGCCGTGGCCCAGAAGAAGCCCGACCTGCCCTCTGCGCTACAAGAAGTGGCTGGACGAGGAGATCGTCTACATCATCACCGCGAGGGAGAGGGCCGTCTTCCTCCAGCTCCGGACCGACAAGGAGCGGGACATCTTCGTCGAGGCCTTCTGGAAGCAGCGCGACCCCTCGCCGGGGACGCCCAGGAACGAATTCGAGGAGGAGCACAACCGCCGGCTGAACCACGCCAATTCCTTCTACGGCCGGTCGACGCCGCTTCCCGGCTGGCGGACCGACCGCGGCCGGATCTACATCATCCTCGGCCCGCCCCGGAACATCGAGCAGTACGACTCGGTCAACGGGGTCTACCCGACCGAGATCTGGTTCTACCTCGGCGACCCGGACCTCGGCCTGCCCACGGCCTTCAACGTCATCTTCTTCAAGAGGGACGGCGGCGGCGACTACGTCCTGTACTCGCCGACCGAGCACGGTCCCCGCAGCCTGATCGCCAGCTCGATGGGCGGCTTCCGGGACGTCACGCGCACCTCGTCCGCCATGACCAACGACCAGGCCGCCTACAAGGAGCTCAAGGAGCTCGAGCCCAACCTGGCCCAGCAGGTCCTGAGCCTCATCCCCGGCGAGTCGGTCCAGCCCGGCTACGAATCCCTGGCCTCCAACCGGCTGATGGCCACGATCTTCAACGCGCCCCAGAAGAAGGTCGAGGTCGACTACGCCGACGCCATCCTCAAGTACAAGGATTTCGTCGAGGTCGAATACACCGCCAATTACGTCGGGAGCGAGGTCCAGGTCCAGGTCATCCGCGACGCGACGGGCGAAAGCCTCGTCCACTACACCATCGAGCCGGCCCGGATCTCCGCCGAGGAGGCCGGGGGCCGGTACGACCTGCGCTTCCGGCTGACCGGACGCGTCTCCGACGCGGCGGGGAAGACCGTCTACCAGTTCGACAAGGACTTCCCCTTCAGCCTGAGCCCGGCCGAGCTCGAGGACGTTCGGGCCAAGTCCATCTCCATCCAGGACGTCTTCCCCCTGGTCCCCGGGAGCTACAGCTTCGACATCCTGCTCAAGAACGTCCTGTCCAAGGAGTTCATGGGCGCGGGACGGACGATCGTCGTCCCCGATCCGGCCGGACCTCCGGGCCTGGGCCCGCTCCTCCTCGCCTACGGCACCGAGACCAAGGCGGCGGGGACGCGGGAGCGGGTGCCCTTCAAGGTCGGCGACGCGCAGCTCCTCTGCCAGACGAGGAAGATGTTCGGGACGAAGGATTCGCTGGTCCTCTTCGTCCAACCCTACGGCCTGACCGCCGGCCTCAAGGCTTCCGGCACCCTCCGCTACGAATTCCTGCGGGAGGACGCCGAACACCTGACCCGGACGAGCCGGCTGGCCGACGCCCCCGCCGCGGGGATCGTCGACGTCCAGTCCCTGACGAATTTTCCCCCGGGCTACTACCAGGTCCGGGTGACGCTCGTCGACGGGCAGGGGAAGGACATCGCCGCCGTCAAGGAGAATTTCGAGGTCTCGCTGGCCCCCTCGGTCCCGAGGCCCCTGGTCATGGCCAAGATCTCCGCCGCGACGGCCGGGGAGGACGAGCTCCTGAACACCGGGCTGCAGCTCGCGAACAAAGGCGACCTCGCCGGGGCCCTGCCGAAGCTGGCCGAGGCCCACGCCCGCGCGCCGCAGAGGCCCGATGTCGCCGTGGCCTACGCCCAGGCCCTCTTCCGGTCGAACGACTTCGCCCGGGCGAAGGAGGTCCTCCTGCCCTTCGCGGAAGCGGAGAACGCGCCGGCCGAGGTCCCGGCCCTGCTGGGCATGTCCTGCCAGGCCCTGGACGAGTTCGAGGAAGCCGCGAAGCACTACACGGCTTATCTCGTCCGCTTCGGCACCAACGTCGACGTCCTCAACTGGCTCGGCACGTGCTACAACAGCCTCGGGAACGTCGAGGAGGCCCTCAAAGCCTGGACGAAGTCGCTCGAGGTCAGCCCGGACCAGCCCCGGATCAAGGCCCTCGTCGACGCGCTCAAGAAGAAATAGCTATTCGCGCGGCCGGCGCAGAAGCTCGTCGATCCGGGCGAAAGTGTAGCCGCGGGCTTTCAGCTCGCCGATGAGATCCCCCAACCGGAGATAGAACTTATCCGTGCGCTCGGGGTCCGTGCCGATGTGGACGAGGAGGATGAAGCCGTTGAGGCCGTGCGGATCGCCCGCTTCGTGGGCCAGGATGCGGCCGTAGATCGTCCGCGAGTCCAGGTACTCCGGCATGGACGGCGTCGTGTAGTCGGCGTTGGACGACGTGCCCGGGGTGAAGTTGAAGAGGACGAGGTCGAGCTCGCGCGACCAGGCGGCGATCTCGTCGTTATACCACTCGTAGGGCGGGATGAAGAGGTGCCCCTTCTCGCGCGCGATGCCGAAGCGCTCCATCTCGCGGAAGTTGGCCAGGATGTCGTCCCGGAACGCGTCCCGGGTGACGAGCGTCTTCGACCGGTCGTCCCAGTCGCAGTAGAGCAGATGGCGGTCGGAGTGCGGCCCGAGGTAATGGCCGTCGGCGGCCAGGCCGCGGATCGTCGCCGCGAACTCCGGGATCCGGTAGAAATCCCCCGTGAAGAAGAAGCCCGCCTTGACGCCCTCGTCCGCGAGGACCCGGCGGATGTGCTCCCCGCCGTCGGCGAAGGAGCCCCCGGTGAAGACGAGCGCCATCCGCCGGACCGACGTGTCGCCGCGGACGATCGCGCCGCTGTCCCAGGTGAACGCGCGGCCGGGACCGGCGGCCGGGGCCGGGCCGCCCTGGCAGGCGCAGAGAGCGGCGAGCGCGACGAGGAGGACCGGGACCGCGCCCCTCATTTTTCGGCTTGCCGCACGTTCCAGCCCCTGATCCGGACGGCGGCCGTCTCGCCGAGGAGGTCCTCGGTGCTGAAGAGCCCGGCGATCTTGCGCGTCTCCTTCGGCAGCAGGGTGATGTAGTTGTCGTCGAGGTAGACCGGCAGGACCGGTTCCCCGGTCGCCTCGCGGACGACGCGGATCTCGACCATCAGGGCCAGGTCGTCCGAGGGGTTCTCGAGCTCGACCGAGACCTTGGTCGAGGGGCCGTCCTTGTCGAACTTGCTCTTGAGCTTCACGGCCACGGGCTTCAGCGCGTTGAGGGCCGTGAGGTCGGCGTAGTCCTTGACGGGCGTCACGTACCAGGTCGCGTTGGCCCGGTCGAGCGTCTCGGGCTTGGCCGACAGGCAGTAGAAGTTGGCGTCGACGAGCTGGTTCTTCTCCTTGAAGATGCGCAGGTCGAGGAAGTAGACCGGGGACGGGCCGGCGGGCAGCTGGAGGACGTCGATCGTCTTGACCTCGTCGGCCAGGAGCCCGAAGTCGACCGTCTTGGCGACGACGTCCCGGAGCCCCGAGTCGAGGAGGCGGATAGTGGCCTTGAGCTTGGGCGAGGGCGTCGAGGTGCTGTTCGCCGCGACGATCTCGCGGTTGCCGTAGTTGTAGATGAGGTGGACGGGCTCGCCGGCCTTGCGGGCGCCGTAGAAGGCCCCGTTCGGCTGGAGATAGTAGTCGTAGAGCTGCCACCAGAGCTTGGGCCAGGCGGAGTTGTACATCCACTGGATGACGCCCGTCGCCTCGTGCTTGTTGGCGACGAAGGCCTCGAACATCGCCCGCATGCCCTCGTAGTTCAGGAACTGGGCCTTGCGGAGGTAGTCGTCGAGGTCCGTGGCCTTGCCCAGGCGCCCGTCCATGGCTTCGTTGTAGCGGTCGAGCGTCCTTGAACAGGCCGCGGCAGCAGTGGAAGTCCCAGACGTCGTTGATCGGCCAGAGCTTGTCCTCGGGGATCATCCGCCGCAGGCTCTCGAGCGGGGGGACCTGCGGTCCGGGGCCGGTCTCGGTGTTGAAGCCGAAGGCGCCGCCGTTCTCGGTGTCGACGTACCAGTAGACCGGCGGGACGTAATCGTAGGGCCCGCGCATCTTGACCCCGGACGGACCGGTGATCTCGCTCGTCTTGTCCTTGGTCGAGACGAGCGTCGGCCGGGTCGGGTCGACCCGCTTCTGGATCTCGATGTAGCGCCGCTCCAGGTCGGGGTGGGGGACCATGTCGCTCGCCTGGGCCCAGACGAAGATGGAGGGATGGTTGCGGAGCCAGAGGAGCTGGTGCTCCCAGGACTCCGCGACGAGGTCGATGAGCTCGGGCGTGGTGATGCCGCCGTAGGGCTCGTCGGCCGGCTTGCCGAGGTAGTTCTCCCACTCCCAGTGGCAGCTCCAGCCGACCATGACCAGGATGCCGAGGCGGTCGCAGAGGTCGTAGAGGGCCGAACTCGTGCCCCAGAAGCCCTCGAGGCGCAGGGCGTTGAGGTTCATCTGGCGGGCGTAGAGGATCTCGGCGGCGAGCTTGCGGGGCTTGACGTCGAGGAGGAGGTCGTCGGCCCAGCCGCCGCCGCGGATGAGGATCTTGCGGCCGTTGAGCTTGAAGCCGCGGTGGCCCTTGTCGGTCCGGTAATCGGCGACTTCGCGGATGCCGAAGCGGACGGACCGGGCATCGGAGGGGATGGTCCGGGGCATGCCGGGGACGCGGGCCTTGCCCTTGACCCGGGGCTTCTCTTCGTCCTGGTCCGGGGGAGGCGGCGTCGGCTCGGCCGCGGCCGTCTTGTCCTTCTTCAGGGTGAAGGAAAGATTGAGGAGGTAGAGTTCCTGCTTGCCCAGATCGTGCGTCCACCAGACCCGCGGCTCGGCGACGACGAGCTCGGGCGTCGTCTCCGGGGTGAACTCGACGCGGCGCGTCTCCTTGGGGCGGAGCGTGAGCTCGCGCGAGAAGCGCCGGTCCTCGATCCGTCCCTCGAGCGTGCCCGTGACGTCCGCGTCCGCGTGGTTGACGACGTCGGCCGAGACCGTCAGCCGGGCCTCCTTGAACGAGGCCAGGTCGAGCTTGGTGACGACGAACGGGTTCTCGACGGAGACGTCGCCCGTGGCCCGGATCCGGACCTCGCGGAAGAGGCCCATGGCGTTGTCGGGCGGCGCCGGATTCCAATCGACCCAGCCGACCGTGGGCTCGCCCTTCTTGGGCGGGAAGACCTCGACGGCCAGGACGTTCTTCTCGGTCGACTTGGCGTCCGCGGTGATGTCGATGGACGAAGCGCCGGTAGGCGCCGTAGACCGTCGAGGCGTCGGCCACCTTCTTGCCGTTGAGCCAGATGTTGGCCCGGTAGTTGATGCCGTCGAACTCGAGGCGGGCGCGGGTGAGGCCGGGGCCCTGCGGCACGGTGAATTCCTTGCGGTACCACCAGGAGACGGCGAAGGGCTCCGTGGGCACGTCGGCGAGGTTCTTGCCGAAGTAGATGTCCTTGTAGACGTTGTTCTCGACGAGCGTCCCCAGCACGGTCGAGGGGACGACGGCCGGGTACCAGGACTCGACCTTGAAGCCGGGCAGGGAGATCTGTTCCCCCGTGCCCTTGGCCTTCGCCGACGATTGGAGATACCAGAGGTCGCCGAGCGTCACGGCCCGGTCGAAGAACATCCCGGGTTTGAAGCGGGGTTCTTCCCGGCGGGACATGGTTTGATCGGCGTATTGGGAAAGGGAAACCGGAGGGACGGCGGCCAGCGCGACGAGAAGGCCGAAGGCCGCGAGTATCCCGAGGGCTTTTCCGAATGGGCGGGTGCGAACGGTGATCATGTTGCCTCCCGAAACTGCGATGCATCCATTATATCGGAACGCCCCGGGAGGGCCAAACGGTTGCCCGGGAAACGGTCCGAAATCAGCCCATGTCACTCGGCGATTCCCTCGATCCCGAAGCGTCCAGATGTCCCCGGACTTCAGCGGATTATGCGCAGCGTCAGGATGCCGGACGGCGGAACTTCCAGGGAGGCGGGGAGGCCGGGGCCTTGGGCGCCGTCGACGTCGCTCGAGGAAGACCCGGCCGCGGCCGGCCGCCTCGCCCGAGAGGCGGAGCGTTTCGGGCCGGTCGGAAGCGTTGTAGAGCCGCAGGATCCAGGCCTTTCCGTCCGCGGCGGGCTTGAGGGAAATGGCGACCAGGGCATCGGACTCGACGGTGAGAGGGAATCGCGGCGCGGGCGCTGCGGGATCGGCCGCGACCGCGACGAGCGGGGTCGAGGCTTCCAGCCCGAGCCGCTTGGCCGTGGCCGGGTCCGATCCGAGGTGCGGCGAGACGGCGTAGCGCAGGGTCACCGGGCCTTCCTGGTCGGCCTTGTAGTTCGTGTGCCAGTAGTTGTTCATGGCGTAGGAGTAGAGCGTCGTCGAGGGCTCGAGCTTGCGGAGCCAGACCCGCCGTTCGCTCTCCCGCGGGGTCTCGTCGGTGAGGGCCCCGATCTCGACGAGCGGCGCGTCGAGGGAGGTCCAGGTCACGCCGAATTCCCCGTTCGAGACGTCGACGCTGTCGCGGGCGCAGAAGAAATCGCGGCAGGCCCCCTCGATCTGGTCGGCTTCGGGCCGCACCGAGGCCCAGCCGAGGTCGACCCTGACGGTGCCGCCGGGGACGGCGAAGGGGAAACCGATGTGGACGCTCTCCTTCTCCCGCACTTTCTCCTTGTCGAGGGTCACCGCGATGTCGAGACGGTCCAGGCCCCGAACGGTCCGGTATTCGCGGACCAGCCGCCCTTTCCCCCCGGGCGCGTCCGTCCGTGTGATGATCGAGGTCAGCACGGGCCCCTCGACGAAGCTCATGCCGCCCTCGGAGGGGGTCACGGCTTTCCCGGGATCGACCCCCGGCACATAGAGATAATGCCCGAGACCCGGGAGCTTGGCAGCGTCGACGAGCTCGCGGGCCGTCCCCGCGCTCGTCCAGACGAGGCTGCGGACGGTGCCGGACTCTCCGTCGACGACCGCCCGCAGCGTCCCGTTCCGGACCTCGGTCCCGTCGGCCCGGCCGGGTTTCATCGCGTCCGCCTGTCCCGCGCCGACGAAATAGCGTCTGGCCCCCAGTCCCGGCACGTCCCGGGCGACGAAGGCCAGCTCCCCCGAGCTGAGCCGTTGCGAAGGGATGGCCGCGCCCGTCTCGTCCTCGACCCGGTCGCCCGCCTCCCAGAACGCCCGCGGGACGAGGACGAGGTCCGTCCTCGTGCCAAGAGCAGGTGTTGACGACGTCGACGGCCTGCCGGCCGTGCTTGACGACGGGCGCCGCGGCGCTCCCGGCGGCCGCGGCGAGAAGCTCGTTCGACATCCGTTCGGCCCGCTCGGCGAAGGCCTTCTTGTACTCCCACTGGGCCCGCGGACCCTCGCCGTCCGGGTTCGAAACGCTGTCCGACGCGCCCCAGGTGTGCTCGCTGAAGAGGACGACCTGGCGCCAGGCCTCCTCGTCCATCTCCGCGGGGAAGCCCGGCCGGCCCAGGATCGACCACAAGGACTCGGCCTGGACGAGGCGCCCGGCGCTCGTCCGGGCCATGGCCGTCTCCTTCGCCGTCGAGGCCGCCCCGTCCTCCCAGTAGCCGGTGAAATCGCCGCGGACCTCGGGGACGAGAGCGCCGTGGCGCCGTTCGAATTCCGTGAACATCTCGGAGGCCGTGGCGATGACGATCCTGGGCGAAGCGTAGGCCGCGTTCCATTTCGCGACGTAGTCCGCCAGCTCGGGGTCGGGCGGCCCGTTGTCGCCGCCGACCGTGTAGCGCACCTGGACCATGGAGTAGGGATAGCCCTTCTCCGCGAGCTCGTCCATGTATTCGAAGATGCGGTAGCTCGGGGCCTTGGCGAGCGAGCCCATGTTGAGCCCGTGGAACCAGGAATAGCCGCGGCCGGCCATCCAGAAGAGGACCCGCTCCCGGCCCGAAGGGGAGAGCCAGTAGAACGGCTTGTCGCCCCAGGCCTTCAGGGTCCAGCCGATCCGGTCCCCGCCGTCGAAGAGGCTCGGCATGTAGTTCGGCCCGCTCGACACGTACTTGATCCCGGCCAGGGCCAGCGCCTGCATGAAGGACCACGATTGGCCGGGGATGTCGGTGACCATGACCGAGTCGACGGGCACGCCGGCCTGTTTCCCCAGGCTCCGGGCGAACGCGGTGAGGCGGACGAGCTCCTCGGGATGGCAGAGGCCCGTGAGGACCCCGGCCAGCGTGGCCTGGAGCCCGATCGAGCCGTCCCGCATGGCCGCGACGAAGGCCGCTTTCTCGGCCTCGCCGGCCTGGCGGAAGTACGTCTCGACCGCCCAGGCCTGCTCGGTGTTCCACTTGAACCGCGCCCCCTCGGGATGGCCGGCCGACTTCGCGGCCAGCGCGATCGCCTCCCGGAAGTATCTCCAGTGGTTCTTTTCGACGACGGGCTGGGGATCGGAGTAGCCGATGTCGACGTGCGAGTGGGGCAGGAGCCAGATCTCGCGCGGGACGACCGGCTTCACGGCGAGCTCGCCGCGCCGGACCGAGCCGTCGTCGAGGGCCACTTCGATGGGGACGCGCTTCTCTTCGTCGACCGCGGGAACGAGGAACTCGAGGGCGTTGTAGCCGAGCTTGAGCTCGAGCCGGGCCCGGGCCGCGTCGCCGCAGGAGACGACCGCCCCCGCGGGCGCTCCGAGATGGCTCGCCTCGACCCGGACCACCTGGAAAAGCCGGCCCTCCTTGCGGACGAGGGCCTGCTCGCTCCGGGCCCAGACGTCGCGGCGGAGGTCGTCGCGGAAGGCCATGAACCAGTCGTTGCTCCCGGCCTTTTCGCCCGTGACCTCGATCCGGAGCGGCTGCCCGGGGCGGAGATGCGAGGCGGGCACCTCGAGCCACATGAAGCCGAAGAGCTCGTCGAATTGGTCGACCATGACCGTCTCGAACCTGAGGGCGAAGCCGTCCGCCCCCGTCTCCCGCCATTCCCGGCGCGACGAGTCGGCCGACGTCCGGAAGCTCAGGGCCCTTTTTCCGTCGACGGCGAGGTCGAAGCGGTGGGCGCCCTTGCCGGTGGCGTGTCCGGCCAGCCAGACGAAGGTCGCCGGGCCGCCCTTCCAGTCGGCCGGAACGGGCTTCGGTCTCCCAGGCGACGGTCATCGTCCCGTCGGAGGCGCGGCTGATGAGCGCGGAGGAGATGTCGGGATAGGGGGAGTGGTAGGACAGGACCGGCCGTCGATCGTCCGGCTGTAGCCCCGGAGCCATTCGGCGCCGGCCGGGACCGCGGCCGCCGCGACGAGGGCGAGGAGGACCCCGGGGCGCCGGGCCGTCATTCGCCGGTGCCCTTTCCGGTCCGGGCCGCCTTGAACCGGAAGACCCAGGCGTGGCGGCAGGGCGGCTTGGCGAGCGCGCTCTGCGGCAGGGTCAGAAGGGCGCCCTTCCCGACTCTTTCCCAGCGGACGGCTTCCCGGACGCCGAGCATGCGGACGGTGCTGCCCTCGGCCGGCGCGATCGACGTCAGCATGATCTTGGCCGGAGGCGCGGCTTCGTCCTCGTCGGCGAGGTAGATGGCGTGGACGGTGCCGTCGGGAAGCGCCGTGTAACAGGTCTTGGCTTCTTTGTAGGGGGCGATCGGCCGCGTCCCGTAGATGGCCTCGCCGTTGATCTTCATCCACTCGCCGATCGCGCGGAGCCGGTCGAGGGCCTCGGGCGCGAACTCGCCCTCGGGGCTCGGGCCGATGTTGAGCAGGAAGTTGCCGCCCTTGGAGACGATGTCGACGAGCAGGTGGATGAGCCGGTTGGCGGATTTGTAGCGGTCGCCGGGGACGTAGGACCACGAGTCGCCCATGGTCATGCAGGTTTCCCAGGCGTAGGGGAGGGGCTTCTCCGGGACCTCCTGCTCGGGCGTGCGGTAGTTCTCGTAGCGGCCGGTGACGGTGCGGTCGACGACGAGCAGGCCCGGCTGGTGGCGGCGGGCCATGGCCGCGATCTTCGGCATGTCGACGTCCATGTTCTTCGCGTTCTTGACGAAGTGGCCCGGCGCGATCTCGACCATCGGCGCGGGCCGGACCCAGCCGCCGTCGAGCCAGAGGATGTCGAGCGGCCCGTAGCCGGAGACGATCTCCTCGATCTGGCGGTAGGTGAAGTCGCGGAAGCGCTGCCAGCGCTCGGGGTAGCGGTCGATGCTGTAGTTGACGTTGCGGTCGGGCGTCGCCCATTCGGGCGCCCAGAAGTCGGGGTGGTGCCAGTCGGGCTTGGAGAAGTAGGCGCCCGTCCCGAAGCCTCGCGACCGGAAGGCCTCGAAGACGGCCTTGAGCGCGTCGGCCTTGGGGTGGGCCCGGAAGGGGACGTCGGGCCCGGTGATGCGGTAGTCCGTCTCCTTGGTGTCGTACATGGTGAAGCCGTCGTGGTGCTTCGAGGTCATGACGACGTAACGCATCCCGGCGGCCTTGGCGGCGTCGGCCCATTTGTCCGGATCGAACTTCACCGGGTCGAAGGTGCGCGGCAGGTGCTTCGTAGGCCTTCTTGTAGGCGATGTAGTCCGGCATGGAGCGGCGGCACCAGGGCTCGTCCTCGGAACAGATGGACCACGACTCGACGACGCCCCACTGGCTGTAGGGGCCCCAGTGCATCATCAGGCCGAACTTCCAGTCCTGCCAGCGGGCGAGCTTGGCCAGGACGAGGGGATCGGTCTCGCGGTCCGGGTCGGGAGCCTGGGCCGCCGCGCCGACGAAGGATAAAGCCAGGACGAGCCCGGCGACGACCGCCGGGGACTTTCCGGAAAGCTTCATGGAGGCCCTCCCACGGAGATTCCTACCCGGGCATTATAACAAACCCGGGCCGCGGGAGAGTAGGCGGCCGGAGGGACGGTCCCTCCGGCCGGGTGTCCGGCGGGCTGCGATCAGGCCGCGCCCTTGACGGATTCCTGGGCGATCTTCTTCAGCTTATCGTTGGCCATGATGGCCAGGTCGACGCGGCGGTTCGTCTGGCGGCCTTCGACCGTGGCGTTGTCGCCGAGCGGCTGGTCCGGCCCGTAGCCGTGGACGGAGAAGCGGGAGGAGAGCACGTTCAGCCTGGCCAGGAAGTCGGACACGGCCTTGGCCCGGTTCTCGGAGAGCGGCATGTTGATCTCGCGCGTGCCGGTCGAGTCGGTGTGGCCCTCGACCAGGATGTTGGTGTCGGGGTACTTGTTGAGGATGGCGGCCAGCTTGTTCAGGTTCTCCTGGCTCGCGGCGCGCAGGTCGTACTTGTTGACGTCGAACATCAGGCCCGAGTCGAAGGTGATCTTGATGCCTTCGCCGACGCGCTCGACCTTGGCGCCTTCGAGGTCGCGGCGCATCTCTTCGGCCTGCTTGTCCATGTGGCGGCCGATGAAGGCCCCGGCGGCCCCGCCCACGGCGGCCCCGGCGATCGCGCCGAGGAGGGTGTTGCCGGCGATCTTGCCGACGACGCCGCCGACGACGGCTCCGGCCGCGCCGCCGATGGCCGCGCCCTTGGCCGTCTTGCTCCAGCTGGCGCAGCCGGAGCTCATCAGCACGAGGCCGATAACGAGCAATGCGACGAGCGTTCTTTTCATGGTCGATCCTCCTGAGGTTTTTCGCGCGGGCGAAACCGCGCTCATGTATTTAGTCGGCGCAACGGGGGGAATCAGGGAACTTTTTTCGCCGCCGCCCGGACCGCCTTCGCCTGGTGGTCGAGCAGGATGTTGGCCATGAGGGCGACGCCGATGGGGATGGCGGCCTCGTCGGCGACGAAGGTGGGGGAGTGGACGGCCGTCGCTTCGAGCTCCGGAGGGACGACGCCCAGACCGAACATCACGGCCGGGGCGATCGTGCCGTAGTAGCTGAAATCCTCGCCGCCCATCTCGGGCTTCTGCTCGACGAGGGCCGCCTTCGAGCCGAGGACGCGTTCGGCCGTGGCCAGGGCTCCGGCCGTCAAGGCGGGGTCGTTGTATCCGGCGAGAGTGCCGAAGGAATAATCGAGCGTGAACGGCGCCCCGGCCGCTTCGCAGATGTTCGTCACGAGGCGGGTGATCTTCTCCCGGAGGGCTTGGCGCTGGTCGTCGCCGTAATTCCGCACGGTGGCCTCGAGCTTGGCCGAGCGGGGGATGATGTTGGGGGCGGTGCCGGCATGGAAGGAGCCGACGGTGACGACGGTGTTGTTGTGGACGCTGAACTCCCGGGCGACCATGACCTGGAGGGCGGTGACGATCTCCGCGCCGACGACGATCGGATCGACGCAGAGCTGGGGGTCCGCCCCGTGGCAGCCCTCCGACCGGATCTCGAGGTCGAAACCGTCGACGTTGGCGAATTTGTAGCCCGAGGTATATCCGATCTTGCCGGCCTTGAGGGTGTCGTCGACGTGGTAGGCGAAAAAGGCGGCCGGGACGACGTCCTTGAAGGCGCCGTCCGCGATCATCAGCTTGGCCCCGTCGCAGCACTCCTCGCCGGGCTGCGCGACGAAGACGACCGTGCCCGGGAGATCGGCCCTGACGGCTGCGAGGACCGCGGCGACGCCGAGGAGCAGGGTCGTGTGGATGTCGTGCCCGCAGGCGTGCATGACCCCCGTTTCGCGGCCGTCGAGCGATCGTCTTGTCCTTCGAAGCGAAGGGCAGACCGGTCTCCTCGGTGATGGGCAGGGCGTCCATGTCCCCGCGCATGGCCACGACCGGGCCGGGCTTGCCGCCCTTGAGGATGCCGATGACGCCGCTTTCGGCGTAGCCCGTCCGGACCTCGAGTCCGAGCTTGCGGAAGTAATCGGCGACGATGGCCGAAGTCCGGGGCAGGAGGTTTCCCAGCTCGGGGTGGCAGTGGATGTCCTCGCGGATGGCGATGAGCTCGGGCGTGAGCTTCTCGGTCAGGGCCTTGATCTTCTTTTCGAGAGGGGACGCCGGGGCGGTCGCGGCCGGAACGGCGGAAGCCGCGGCGAAGACGACGATAAACAGGGTGGCAAGGGCGAGAGCACGGCGCATCATGGGTTCCTCCTGAGGAGCTTACGGATACTCTATGGTATCCGAAACGGGGAAAGTGTAAAAGTTTAGGTTTGACCCCTTCTTTTTAAATAAGTATGATGAGGCGAAAAGACAGGAGGGACCCGCCATGAACGTCAAGAAGTTCATCGAAACCCAGCTCGAAGAGATCAAGAAGACGGTCGGCGACGGCACGGCCATCTCGGCCCTGTCCGGCGGCGTCGACAGCTCCGCCTGCACCGTCCTGGCCCACCGGGCCCTCGGCTCCCAGCTCAAGTCGGTCTTCATCGACCACGGGCTGATGCGGGCCGGCGAGCCCCGGGAGATCGCCGAGATCTTCGCCGGGCTGGGCATCCCCGTCGAGATCGCCGACAAGAAGAAGGAATACTTCGCCGCCCTCAAGGGCAAGGCCGACCCCGAGGAGAAGCGCAAGGCCTTCCGCTACGCCTTCTACAGCTCCTTCGGCAAGGAAGTCCTCAAGAGCAAGGCCCGCTTCCTCATCCAGGGGACGATCGCGGCCGACATCATCGAGACCCAGAAGGGCCTCAAGACCCAGCACAACATCCTCGAGCAGATCGGCATCGACCCGCAGGAGGGCTTCGGCTTCAAGGTCATCGAGCCCCTCAAGGAGCTCTTCAAGCACGAGGTCCGCCTGGTGTCCAAGGAGCTCGGCCTGCCCGAGTCCATCTACAACCGGATGCCCTTCCCCGGCCCGGCCCTGGCCACGCGCATCATCGGCGAGGTGACGCCCGAGCGGGTCGACCTCGTCCGGGCGGCCACCGTCATCGTCGAGGAGGAGGTCGCGGCCCACAAGCCCTTCCAGGCTTTCGCGGTCCTGCTCGAGGACAAGGGCACCGGCATCGTCGAGGGCAAGCGGCACTTCGGCAACATCGTCATCGTCCGCTCCGTCGAGAGCCGGGACGCCATGACCGCCGAGCCGTCGCCCCTGCCCTGGGCCACGCTCATGAAGATCTCGAAGAGGATCACGGCCGAGATCCCCGCCGTCACCCGCGTCGCCTACGAGCTCACGGGGAAGCCGCCGGCCACCATCGAATACATCTGACCTGCGGGGGGGCCGCGCGCGCCGCCCGCCACGGAGGAAGCCATGCCCTACACGGGAAAGAAGAAACCCGGTGCGCCCACCCTGGGCGTTTTCGTGCCCTGCGACCCGCGCATCGACGAAGGATCGAGGACGCGGGCCTTCAACATCGGCCGGATGACGGCCGCCCTGCTGGCCAAGCGCCTGCGCCTGCCCGACGGCACCGCCCCGAACGTCTTCACCTGTTCCCGGCTCGTCGACAGCGAGAGCGCGGCCGACGCCGGGGCCCGGGAGATGCTGGACGCGGGGGTCGGCGGCATCGTCATCGTCCCCGACACCTGGTTCTTCCCCGGCAAGACGGCCATGGCCCTGACCGCCCACTTCGCCCCGACCGTCCCCCTGGCCTGCGTCGGCGGCAACAACGCGCCCAAGCCCGGCGTCGTCGGCATCGACGCCCTGGTCGGCGCCTACGCCCAGACCGGGCGGCTCTGTCCCATGGTCATCGGCAACATGCCCGAGACCGGCCTCGATCCGGAGTACGACGCCGGGACGCAGGACGCCATCGTCGACCTGGCCTACGCCATGCTCGCCCGCATCGCCCTCCAGGGCAAGCGCTTCGTCTCCATCGACACCGACTCGATGCAGATGGAGACCGCCCTCAACCACGTCCACGCGGCCCGGCGCTTCTTCGGCCTGGAGAGCACGCGCGAATCCATGAAGCTCTTCGCCGACATGCTCCGGAAAAAGGGCGGCTACGACCCCGAGGAGCTCAAGGCCCTGCGCGATTGGACCGTCAACGTCAAGTTCAAGGACCGCATCTTCACCGACTCCGAGGACATCACCCGCCTCGGCCGCGACATCTATACGGCGAAAAAGATCAAGGCGCCGGCCCTCTCCGCCGCGGACAAGGCCAAGCTCGACGAGGCCCTGGCCCTCTACCTCATCATCCGGAACTACATGCGCGACGTCAACGCCGTCGGCGGCGGCTGGACGAACCAGCTCGCCTGGGGCTCGGACCGCCGCGGCCTGCCGATGACGACGGGCGACATCGCCGAGTCCCTCTTCAATTCGACCGAGGACCACACCGGGAAGAAGACCGTCGTCCCGTTCGCCACGGAGAACGACATCCAGGCCCTCCTGACCATGATCGCCTACTGTTACCTCTCCGGAGGCAAACCCACTCTTTTCATGGACTTCCGCAAGGTCTACGAGCCCTGGGAGATCGAGGCGAACGCCCAGGCCCTCGGCCTGGACCTCCGGAAATTCCAGGGCGAGCCCTGGATGGAGCGGGGCTTCATCGACGGCGACAACTCCGGCTCGGCCTCCCTCGACTACGGCGAGAAGTGGTTCCTCTTCAAGGCGGTCGAGTTCTATTTCCCGGGCCTCGGCTATTCGGTGGGCTATCTCTCGCCCAAGGGCATCAAGGGGATGGCCGGCCGCATCGCCTACTCCGACCTCTCGGGCCTCTTCACCATGGTCCAGGACGAGGCCCAGTCGGTCGAGCTCCCGGCCCCGCTCGCCGAGCGCGTCTGCCACGCCTCCGACTACACCTGGCCGCACACCTTCCTGACCTTCGACCACGTCCCCGCGAGCCTGGCCAAGATGGGCATGCCGGCCAACCACTTCCACATGGTCACGGGTCTTGCCCGCCGCCGCTGGCAGCACTTCTCCGACTACGCCAACATCCTCAATTACCGTTGGGAGAACGCGCCGGAGTACGTCGAGGGCCTCGACCGGCCCCTGCCCATGCTCTACCGCACGAACGGCGGCGAGACGACCGCCAAGATGCTGCTCGCGGGACGGCGCTAAATTAGAACGGCGCCTCGTCGATCTTCCTGCCGGCGAGGACGTCGAGGAAGCGGCCCATCGAGAGCGGCGCGCTGCCCTCGTAGTGGTTGTTCAGGTTGAGATAGGTCAGCACCCGCTTCTTCGCGTTGGCCCGGACGATCTTGGCCGCGGCCTGGAGACCCGTCGGCTTCGGGGCGACGATCCTGTTCCAGACCTCGCCCGTTTCGCCCTCGATCTCGAGCCTGTCGCCGCCGTGGAGGCGGACGACCTGGAAGGACGCCGTCTCCGGCCGGTACTTCTCGAAGACCTCGCCGATCGGCGGCATGTAGTAGCCGTCGAGGTAGACGAAGCCCAGACCGTGGGCCTTCAGGAAGTCGAAGAACGCGGTCGAATAGTAGTTGGGATTGCGGATCTCGACCGCGTACGGATAGCCCTTGGGCGCCCGTTCGACGAACTTCCCGAACCGCTCGAAGAACGCCTCCTTCGACGGCATCTTCTGCTTGTTGAGATACTCGAACTGGAACATGATCGGGCCGAGCCTGGACTTGAGCGGGGAGAGGGCCTCGAGAAAATGACACAGGACGTCGTGGTCGAGGAAGAAGGGATTGGGCTTTCCGGCGAAGGCGGCGTTCTGCGGCGTCTGCTTGGCGTAGTAGTGGGTCAGGGTCAGCGCGTTCGGGGCCTTGACCGTGAAGACGAAATCCTCCGGGACGCTCTTGGCGTAGCGCCGCACGACCGCCGGATCCGGCAGGCGCATGTTGCCCGCGAAGAGGCTCCAGAACCACTGGTCGACCTCGACCGAGTCGAGCGTCCTGGCGTAATCGGCGAGATAATCGTCGGGCCGGTACGTCTTTCCCGCCTCGTAGACGAGCCCCTTCCAGGAGTCGTACTTCCAGGAGCACGTCCCGAGGCGCAGGAGGCCCCGGAATTCCTTGGGGACCGTGAGATCGAGTGCCATGTGATCGCTTCTCCCTAGAGAGTAGGGCAGGGGAGTCCCGCTGTCAATGTCCCCATTTTCGGTTGACACCCGGGGGCGATTCTGCTATTTTTGATGCCCCTTGCGGGGCCATCGTCTAGAGGCCCAGGACAGATGGTTCTCAGCCATCAGACCGGGGTTCGAATCCCCGTGGCCCTGCCAATTTCCGATCTCCCGTTCCCGCCCGTCCCCACGGGCTCGTTTTCTGTTAAGATGGAGCCATGGTCAGGATCCTCGCCCTCTGCCTGACGCTGGGGTGCCTCGGCCCGGCCTCCGCGAATAGCGCCGCTCGCGGCCCCGAGACTTCCCTCTCGATCGATCTCGGAGCCCCCCTCGAGATCGGGCGAACGGAGCTCCTCTTCGGCTCCATCGTTGCGGTCTGCGAGGACGGCGAGGGCGTTTTCTATGTCCTCGATCAGCGGGAACAGAAAGTCCTGAAGTTCTCTCCCGACGGGAAGCGCCTCGGCGCTTTCGGCCGGAAAGGCCAGGGCCCCGGCGATTTCCAGTCGCCCGGCCGGATCGTTCTCACGCCGGCGGGGGAGCTGGCCGTTTTCGAGGACATCGCCCGCGTCTCCTTCCACAAGCCCGACGGCGCTTTCCTCCGGCGTCTCGACCTCAGCGGACGTTTGGGCCTGGGCTACATCGGACCCGACCGCTTCTACGGCTGGGAGTGGGAACCCGAAGCCCAGCGGCAGATCCTGATGGACGCCAAGAACTCTGTCATTGCGACCTTCCATTCCATCCCCCGGGACCGGTTCTCGGCCGTCCTGCCAGACGAGACCGGCCGGATGGTCATGTTCAACTACAGCCATGAGGCCTACGTCCCGCGATTCCTCTACGCCTATAACGACGACCTTTCCGCCGTCGGCATCAGCGACCGCTACGAGATCGCTCTGCTCGATGGGAATGGCCGTACCATAGCCACCCTCCGGCGGGATCTCAGGCCGGCGAAGTTGAGCGCCCGGGAAAGGGACTTCCTCGAGCGGAGGCTCGCGGATTTCGTCAAGTCCAAGAACTGGCCCGACCGCGTCGCCCGGGAGCTCGCCAAGAAGATCCCCGCGGTGAAGGCTATCGTTCGCGCGGTCCAGGTTTCACCGGACCGGGTTTTCGTCTTCCGCTTTGCCTCCGACATCACGGCCGAGCCGGCCCGCTTTCCCGTCGACGTTTTCACCCGGGAAGGCGCCTATCTGGGTACCGCCGGGCTTCCCGAGGTCCCCCTCTTCATTTCAGGCGGCGCCATGTATTTCGCACAGGACGACGCCGATGGGAACGTCTATCTGGTCCGGCGGCCTTATTCCTTCGTTCGGCCTCGCGCTCCGACTAAACCAATCTCAGGAACATCAGGGGTCAAGCCATGAATTGCCGACGCTGCCGGACCGAAAACTCCGAGGCCTCGAGGTACTGCTCGGCGTGCGGGGCCCTGCTGACGGGCTCCCTCCTCAAACCGAAAAGGAACGTTCCCTGGCTCGGATTCGTCGCAGCGGGCCTGCTCGTCGTCGCCGCGGCCTACTTTCCTTCTGCCCGGACTCCGCCCGTCTTTCCGTCGGTCGGCGCCTGCCGAGGCCGCGGTTTCCCAACCGGCCGCGTCGCCCGACGAGCCTTCAGGCGCGCCCGAGGCCATCCCGACGCCGACAGACCTGTCCCTCGTCGCCGGCCGCTTCTCGCTCCGGGGACTGGGCGGTGCCGCGCCCGCCTCGCTCGACAGCGCCCTCTTCGACGGAGCTTGGACGGCCCTCCCTCTCTGGAGCTTCCTCGGCTTCGTCCCCCCGGCTCTCGAAGACCCGGGTCCCGGCGGTCTGGCCCCGGCCTGGATCGATTGGTCTCCCGGAGAACCCGTCGTCTTCTGCCGCTTCGACATCGCCGCAGGCCTGCAGACGCCGGAGCTCGCCCCCTACGACGGTTCCGTCATCCTCGAATGGCGGCCGCTCGGCGGCGAGCGGACCTCCTTCGCTATCGAGCCCGGACCGCTCCGCACCCGGCTGCGGTTCAAATCGTTCGCCCTTTACAGCGAGATCGATGCGCCCGGAGCGCTCGTTCAGAACGGCCGCGTCGTCGGCTGGACCTTCGGCAACGGCGTCGCCCGGGGCTACCTCTGGTCCCCGGCCGGCGGGGCCGGTCCGAAGCCGATCCTCGCCCCGGCCGAACCCGTCGCTTCGCTGCGCGCCGGCTCGCGCGAGACCGCGATCGTCCAGGCCTTGTCCATGGCCTCGGACGCGCCGGCCGACCGGACGCTGGCCGCCTTCGCCGCGGGCTTTCGCCGGGAATCCCTGCTCCCGGACGAGGACCTGCCGTCTTTCCTGACGCGCGGCCGCGACGGTGGACCGCATGTCGTCCCTGGCCACGGCCATGGTCCGGGAAGGTCTGGCCGAGGAGGCCGCCCGCTCCCTCGACCCGTCCCTCCTCGCCGCCGCCTCCGATATCCCTCTCATCGAGGCCGCGGCCCGCGCCTACTCCGAAGCCCGCGGCTTCGACGCCGCCCACCGTCTCCTCGCCGATCTCAGGCGTGAGCCCGCGATCCGGACCGCGCCCGCCGCGCGCAGGCTCGACGACATCGAGGTCGGGCTGGCCAAGACCGCCCTGCACAAGATCCTCGACGAGCGCGGCTACGGCGGGACGGACATCTTCGACGAGGCCAGCCGCATTTCTCCCGACGACCCCGAGCTCCGGCTCCTCGGCGTCGAAGTCGCGGTCCTGGAAAAGAACTTCGACCGGGCCGCCGATCTCCTGGGCGCGCAGCCTTACCCGCCGGCCTTCTCCGACAAAGTCCGGACCCTCGAGCGGCTCGTCGAGGAGGGCCGCCGCGACGAGGACTCCGTAACCATCCGCTTCAATCCCGGCGACAAGCTCATCCCGGTCCATGCCGTCCTCAACGGGAAACACCGCCAGAAGTTCTTCATCGACACCGGGGCGACGACGACCATCATCCCCACCTCGGCCGTGGCTTCGCTGGAGATCCGGATCGACAACTCGACGCCCGTCGTCGGCTTCCAGGGCGTCGCCGGCAGCGACCTGGCCTACCAAGTCCGTCTGGACTCCATCGAGATCGAAGGACAAACGGTCTTCGACGTCCGGGCCATCGTCTACGACCTGGGCGAGTCCGAGGACGCGGGCCTTCTCGGGAACGATGTCCTGCAGTACTTCCAGGTCGACCTCGACAGCGTCAAGGGCATCCTGAAACTGCGGAAGAAGTAGGTTTCCCGGCGATTGACTTCGCCCCGTCCCTGCCCCTAGAATGGGGCCGTGGCGAACGCGGGGCACATCGATATCGTCCGGGACCGGATCGATCACTGGAACGACTGGCGCCGGAAGAACAGCAGGATCGTACCCGACTTCGCAGGCGCGGACCTTTCCGAGCTCAACCTCGCCGGGGCCAACCTGGCCAGGGCCGATCTGTCGGGGGCCCGCCTTGCCGGCGCGAACCTCAGCGGCGCCAACCTCTCCCGGGCCAAGCTCTTCCGGGCCGACCTGAGCCAGGCCGACCTCAGCCGGGCCAACCTGTTCAAGGCCAACCTCAGCCAGGCGGACCTCGCCGGGGCCAACTTCAACGGCGCCGACCTCAGCGGGGCCTTTCTCATCCGGGTCAATCTCAGCGGGGCCAGCCTCCTCGGTGCCTGCCTCAAGGGCGCCAGCCTCGGCCAGGCGTCCCTCTTCCGGGCCAGGCTCGGGAAGGCCGTGCTCAGCCAGGCGTCCTTCTTCAAGGCCGACCTCACCGAGGCCGACCTCGCCGAGACCGACCTCACGGGCGCCAACCTCCAGCAGGCCGTGCTCGAGCGGACCAATCTCCGCGGGGCCAACCTGGCCAACGCCAACCTCTGCTTCGCCACCCTGCTCGAGACGAACCTCGAGAACGCCGTGCTCGACAACTGCGCCGTCCACGGCACGTCCTTCTGGGACGTCGCCGCGGCCGATTCGAGCCAGCGCGACCTCGACATCATGCCCGCCCAGCAGCCCGTGCTCTCTGTCGACAGCCTCCAGACCGCGCAGCTCGTCGGGATGCTGCTCCACCACGAGAAGGCGCGCCGCGAGGTCTTCTCCATCACCCTCAACACGGTCCTCGTCATCGGCCGCTTCCCGCCGGAGAGGAAGCCGGTCCTCACGGCCATCAAGGAGGCCCTCCGCCGCGGCGACTACTCGCCCCTCGTCCTCGACTTCCACCTGCCCGGCTCGGGCGACAAGAACGAGATCGTCAAGACGCTCGGCCGGATGTCCCGGTTCGTCGTCGCCGACCTGACCGGGGACCGGCGCATCGCCGAGACCCTCGACGCCGTCGTCCACTTCCTGCCGTCCATCCCCATCCAGCCCATCGGCCAGGCGGGCGACGGGGGAGAGAGCGTCGCCGACAGCCACTACGGCAAGTACCGCTGGGTCCTGCCGCTCTGGCGCTTCCGGGACCCGTCCGACCTGGCCGCCCGGATCGGCCGCGAGGTCGTCGAACCGGCCGAAAGGAAAGCTGCCGAGATCCGGCAGTGATACTTCTTCCCCTCCGGGCGCGTCTGATGATAATATCCCTCCTGGAGAAGACATCATGAACGCCCTTGTTCCCGTCATCGCCGAGAAGTTCCGCAAGCACTTTCCCGATAAACCCCTCCTCGTCGTCTCCCCCGGCCGGGTCAACCTCATCGGCGAGCACACCGATTACAACGAGGGCTTCGTCCTGCCCGGCGCCACGGACAAGGCCGTCGTCTTCGCCGTCTCGCCCCGGACCGACGACGTCTGTCACCTCGTCTCCCACGACTACGACCAGGAATTCCGCAGCGAGATCGGCCAGTTCCACCGCTCCCCGCTCCGCTGGCCCGACTACCTCCAGGGCGTCGTCGACCAGTTCCTCAAGGCGGGCTACCGCGTCGGCGGCTTCAACTGCGTGTTCGGCGGCGACATCCCCATCGGGGCGGGCATGTCCTCGTCGGCCGCGATCGAAGGCGGCCTGGCCTTCGCCCTGAACGCCCTCTCCGGGCTCAAGCTCGACAGCCTGACCCTGGTCAAGCTGGCCCAGAAAGCCGAGAACGAGTTCGTGGGCGTCCGCTGCGGCATCATGGACCAGTTCATCAACATCCACGGCCGGGAGAAGAGCCTCCTCAAGATCGACTGCCGCTCGCTCGAGTACGAGCGCATCCCCTTCGAGCGGGAGGACCTCCGGGTGGTCGTCTCCGACACCCTGGTCCGCCGCGAGCTGGCCTCCTCCGAGTACAACGTCCGCCGCGGCCAGTGCGAGGCCGGGGTCGGCGCCCTCCAGGTCCACGACCCGTCCATGCGCAGCCTCAGGGACGTCAGCCTCGACCTCCTGCGCGAGCACCGGGCCGAGCTCGATCCCGTCGTCTACCGCCGGTGCGAGTACGTCGTCCGCGAGAACACCCGCGTCGGCGACGCCTGCGCCGCCCTGGCCCGCAACGACTTCGCGGTTTTCGGGGGGCTGATGAACCTGTCCCATGCCGGCCTGCGCGACGACTACGAGGTCTCCTCGCCCGAGCTCGACTCCCTCGTCGAGGCGGCCCGCCGCGTCCCGGGCGTCCTGGGTTCGCGGATGATGGGGGCCGGCTTCGGCGGCTGCACGATCAGCCTGGTCGAGGCCGGCGCCGTGCCGGAGTTCCAGGCGCGGGTCAGCCGGGATTACGAGGCGGAGACGGGCAAGGCCCCCAAGATCCACGTCGTCCGGATCGAGGCGGGGACCCGGGCCGTCGAGCTCGCCTGATCCCCCCTGGGGGAGCCGCCTTCCCGCTCTTTCCCCTTGACTCTTTATTGGCGTTTTATTAACATCTTCTTGACAACTCGGCAGCGGGGATACTTTAACTTGGTCTCATGAGCGGCACACCTCTCATCGCCCTTTTTTAGGGTGAATTCCGTCACAAAAGGAGGATTCGTCATGATGAGCAAACTGGGAAGAATTCTGGGAGTCCTGGCGCTGGTCCTGGGGCTCTCCGTCATGGGCCTGGCCCAGACGAAGCACCTGACCATCCTGCACGTCAACGACACGCATTCGGCCCTGTTGCCCTTCGGCCACCCGTCCATGCCGGGCCCCTTCGCCAAGCTCGTGGACCACGGCGGGCCGGGCAGCCGCGGCCGGGCCGCGCTCGTCCGCGAGGTCGGCGGCATCGCCCGCATGGCCACGCTGATCAAGCGGGCCCGGATGCGCGACCCGAACGTCCTGGCCCTCCACGCCGGCGACGTCTTCGTCGGCAGCTTCGAGTTCAACAAGTACCTGGGCTATCCCGAGCTGAAGATCATGGAGAACTTCTACGACGCCATGTCGCTCGGCAACCACGAGTTCGACCTGGGCCTGGACGTCCTGGCCGGCGTGGTCAGCGGGCAGCTCGGCGGGGACGGCCCCGTGACCCTGCCGCTTCTCAACGCCAACTTCGACCTCTCCGGTCACGCCCTCGAGAGCATGATCCAGAAGTCGATCGTCAAGGAGATCGACGGCGTCAAGATCGGGATCTTCGGCCTGCTCAACGAGGACGCGGTCAATTTTTCCGCCGAAGTCATCGCCCGGTTCTCAGGGGACGTCTACACGGTCGCCGGCCTGCAGGCGGGCGCCCTGAAGCAGGCCGGGTGCGACATCGTCATCTGCCTGTCCCACATGGGCACTCTGGGCGACATCATGGGCCTGACCCAGGTCCCCAACATCGACATCATCGTCGGCGGCCACAGCCACGATCTGTTCGACGACGCGATGGTCAGCAACGGGAAGATCATCGTCCAGGCCGGGAGCCACGGCCAGTGGCTGGGCGAGCTCAAGGTGGACTTCGAGGCCGGACAGGGCGTCACCTTCCGCGACTGGAGCGTCTGGCCGGTCGACAGCCGCATCAAGCCCGATCCCTTCGTCCAGGCCCAGCTGAACCGGCTCCGCGAAGGCGTGGTCGAGGATCCGCGCTTCGGCCCGGTCTATTCCCGCATCGTGGCCCTGGTCGGCCGGGACATCGGCCACGATTGGCCGGAGACGGGCCCCTACCGCGACGCGCCGCTCGGCAACCTGGTCGCGGATTCGATCAAGAGCGCCCTCACGGGCGCCGGCTACCAGGTCGATTGCGTCCTCGACGCGATGGGCTATACCGAGTTCGGCATCCCGGCCGGCAAGGTCGTGGGCAACGACGTCATGCGCGCCGTCCCCTACGGCTACGATCCCGAGTCCGGGCTCGGCTTCAAGCTGGTCGTCGCCCCCCTGCCGGGCTGGCTCATCCTCGGCGGCCTCGAATTCACGGTCGCCTACGTCCCGTACTCGCAGGCCGTCTGCGCCCAGGTGTCCGGGTTGACCTTCGCCTACGATTCGCGGCTGCCGGCCAAGGACGATCTCTCCGGGCTCAGCCGGGTCGACCCGATGTCGGTCATGATCAACGGCGAGTACGTGGCCCTCAATCAGAGCAAGTACTACATGGTGGGGATGACGGACCAGGTCTTCAACTTCCTGAACGGCCTGACCGGCGGGGCGCTGGTCAAATACGACTCCGGCATCCTCGAGTACAACGCCGTCCGGGACTACATGAAGTCGCTGCACTTCGTCAACTACGTCTCGGAAGGGCGGATCATCGACAAGGCGGGCCTGCCGGTTGAAACGGCGGCCCCGAAGATCAGGCGTAAATAAGCGACTGCGGCCCGCAGGGCAGCCGGAAGGCGGCGGGGAGAACGACCCTCGAAGGGGGAGAGGGATTCTCCCTCCGCCCGCCCTGCGGGCTTTCGTCTTTCTTCGGGAGCGCGGCCTAGCCGCTTATTCGGCGCCGATGGGCCGGTCGATCGCCTCGGCTTCGAGTCCTCCGAGGTGCCTTGAGCCCGACTCCGTGACGACCAGGCAGTCCTCGGTCCGGATGCCGAACTCGCCGTAGATGTAGATGCCGGGCTCGTTGCTGAAGGTCATGCCCGGGACGATCTTGAGCGTATTCCCCTTGACGAGATAGGGGTACTCGTGCCCCTCCATGCCGATGCCGTGGCCGAGGCGGTGGGCGAAGTACTTGTAGCCCGGTCCGAATCCGGCGTCCTCGACGACTTTGCGGGCCGCCCGGTCGACCGACTCGCAGGTCGCGCCGGGCTTGGCCGCGGCGAGGGCCGCCTTGTTGGGCTTTCCGGACGATGTCCCAGACCTTCTTCTGCTTGTCCGTGGGCTTGCCGAAGACGACCGTCCGGGTGACGTCGGAGCGGTAGCCCTCGATGGCGCAGCCGCCGTCGACGAGGACGGCGTCGCCGGGCTGGAGATTGCGGGGACCTGGGAGCCGTGGGGGAAGGCCGTGTTCGGGCCGAACTGCGGCCCGCCGCCGCCCTGCGAGCCGAGCTTCTGGGTCGCCCCGGCGATGGCCATGGCCAGGTCGCGCGTCGTCATGCCCTCGCGGAGCGTCTTGAAGCCCTCGCGGTAGGCGAGCTTGGTGATCTTGTTGGCCAGGTCCATGTAGGCGATCTCCTTGGCCGTTTTGACGCCCCGGCAGCCCTCGGTGACGGACGCGCCGTCGACGATCTCGATCCCCGTGAGCGTCCGCCGCAGGCCGTGGATCTCGAAGGCCCGCAGGTCGGGCGCCGTGCCGAGCTTCCCGGTCGAGGCGCCGAGGTCCTTCATGACGCCGCCGATGAGGGCGTAGGGGCTCTCGTGCTCGTCCCAGGTCCGGATCTCCTGGCCGGCCGGGACGAGCTCCTTGGCTCGTTCCACCTCGAAGGACGGACAGACCCAGATCGGGTCCCGCTTCCGGCTCAGGAGGACGCCGAAGACGCGCTCGCTCAGCCACCAGCCGACCTTGGTGAAGTAGAGGAGGTTCGTCCCGCCGCCGACGAACAGGGCGTCGAGCCCCTGCTCGGCGAGCAGGCGCCGGGCGTTCTCGCGGCGGGCCGCGAAATCCTCCGGCGTCAGCGGTGCGACGCCCGCGGCGATGTTCTTGAGCTCCTGGCCGGGCCCGGAAGCGGGCGCGGCGACAGCGCGCGGATCGAGGCTCAGGGCGGCGAGGGATACGGTCCCGGTCTTGATGAACGAACGGCGCGTCAGTGACATGTCGGCCTCCTTCGAAGGACGGAAAAGTATCACAACGCCGCCCGCGATTGAAGGAATTTTTACGCCTGTTCCGGTTGGTCCCTCTCTCGTGCTTTGGCTCGGGGA
>CAWHBV010000020.1:0-165316 GCA_963827635.1 uncultured bacterium | reverse complement strand
AGGCCTGGCTCGATGAGCTGCTGCCCTACCTCGAGGCCAACGTCGACCTCATCGAGGCCTTCCTCGCCGACCGGCTTCCGGAGATCAAGCTCATCCGGCCGGAGGGGACCTACCTGGCCCTGCTCGACTGCCGCGCCCTCGGCCTCGCGCCCGACGCCCTCAACGACTTCTTCCTGCGCCGGGCCGGGGTCTATTTCAGCGACGGGCGGATGTTCGGCGACGAGGCGGCCGGCTTCGTCCGCATCAATTTCGGCTGTCCCCGGTCCGTCCTCCGCGAAGCCCTGGAGCGGATCGAACGCGCGGTCCGGTCGCGATAGCGCCCGCCTTTCGTCCTTGACGGCCCGCGGCGGTTCTTCTATCATCCCCGGGGCCCCGTCTTGCCGTCCGAAAGATCGGCGGCGGAAGAAGACGGCGCCAAGGAGACCGATGGACATCGGCGCACATCCCTCGTCCCGCGCGACGGCTTCCGACGCCGTCCGGCTGGCCCGCGACCTCTACGGGCTCGAAGCGCGGCTCTCTCCCCTGCCGAGCGAATACGACGACAACTTCCTCGTGGAGACATCGAACGGGGTCATCCGCGTCCTCAAGGTCATGCACCCCATGCGGGACGCCGGGTTCGTCGACCTGCAGTGCGCCGCCCTGAAGACCCTCGCCGAAAAGGACCCCGGCCTGCCTGTCCCCGCCGTCGTTCCCGACCGGAGCGGACGGGCCTGGTCGACGGCGTCCGTCGGCGGCGGGCCGCCTCGGCTCGTCTGGATGCTCACCTACCTCGAGGGCCGTCCGATCGCGGGCGTCCGGCCGGTGACCTCCGGCCTTCTCGAAGAGCTCGGTACGACCCTGGCCCGCCTCGACCTCGCCCTGACGGGCTTCGCCCACCCTTCGGCCCGCCGGGAGCTCAAGTGGGACCTCGCGCGCGCCGGCTGGATCCGCGAACATCTCGATCTGATCCCCGACCCGGGCCGACGCTCCCTCGTCGAAAAGGTCCTGGCCCGCTACGACGCCGAGGCCGCGCCCGCCCTGCCCCGCCTGCGCCGGAGCGTCGTCTACGCCGACGCCAACGAGCACAACGTCCTCGCGCGGGTCGAGCCGGGCCGTCTGCCAAGCTCTCGCCGGGCTCATCGACTTCGGCGACATGATCGAGACCGTGACCGTCGCGGAGGTCGCCGTCGCCGCCGCCTACGCCTCCTTCGGGGCGGCCGACCCTCTCGCGGCCGTCCTGCCGCTCGTCGCCGGCTATCACCGCGTCCTCCCGCTCCGCGAAGACGAGATCGCCGTCCTCGACATCCTCGTCCGCACCCGCCTCGCGGTGAGCGTCGTCAATTCCGCCTGCCGGGCCGCGGCCGAGCCCGGCGATCCCTACCTGACCGTGAGCGAAGCCCCGGCCTGGGCCGCTCTCGAAGGCCTTCGACAAGATGCCGCCCCGGCTCGCCCATTACGCCTATCGCGACGCCTGCGGCCTCTCCCCGGCGCCGCACGGCCCGGCCGTCGTGCGCTGGCTCGAGAAGTCCGCGGGCTCGTTCGCGCCGGTCCTGGATCATGACCTCCGGACGGACCCGGTCGTCGTCCTGGACCTCTCGATCGGCAGCCGCATGCTCGGCGCCGATCCGGCCGGGCTCGAGACGCCGCGTCTCACGGAGACCGTCGGGAAGGCGATGAGGGATGCCGGCGCGGTCGTGGGCGTCGGACGCTACGACGAGCCCCGGGCGATATATACCACACGGCGCCTTCGCCGCCGGAGGAAGCCCGACCGCTCCGAGGAGGACCGTCCATCTCGGCATCGACCTGAGCGTGCCGCCGGGAAGCGCCGTCCGGGCGCCTCTCGACGGCACGGTCCATATCGTCGCCGAAAACGCCTCGCCCAAGGACTACGGTCCGCTGGTCATCCTCCGCCACTCCATTCCCTCCGGAGAGGAATTCTTCACGCTCTACGGGCATCTCGACCGGGACTCGGTCGCCGGCCTCGTGCCCGGAACGGCCCTCCGGGCCGGCCAGGCCTTCGCGGCCGTCGGCGCCCCGCCCGCGAACGGCGATTGGTGGCCGCACGTCCACGTCCAGATCATCCTGGACCTTCTCGGTCTCGACGGGGACTTCCCCGGCGTCGCCGCCCCGGCCCGGCGCTCGCTCTGGACCGGCCTCTCCCCGGACCCCAACCTGATCCTGGGCATCCCCGCCGGCCGCTTTCCCGCCCGGGAACCGGAAAAACCGGAGACCCTGGCCGCCCGCCGCAAGCTCCTCGGCCGCAACCTCAGCGTCTCTTACCGTGAACCCCTGAAGATCGTCCGCGGCTGGATGCAATATCTCTACGACGAGACCGGGCGGGCCTATCTCGACGCCTACAACAACGTCCCCCTCGTCGGCCACAGCCATCCCCGCGTCGTCCGCGCGGTTCAGGAACAGATGGCCCTCCTGAACACCAACACCCGCTATCTCCACGACAACCTCGTCCGCTACGCGGAACGGCTCACGGCCCTCATGCCGGCGCCGCTCCGGGTCTGCTACGTCCTCAACTCCGCGAGCGAAGCCAACGAGCTGGCCCTCCGCCTGGCCCGGACACACACCGGCCGCGAGGACGTCATCGTCCTCGAGTCGGCCTACCACGGCCACACGACCGGGCTCATCGACATCAGCCCCTATAAGTTCGACGGACCCGGCGGCAAAGGACGCAAATCCTTGGGTCCATGTCGCGCCGCTCCCCGACGTCTACCGCGGCCCGTATAAGCGCGACGACCCCGAAGCCGGGCCCAAGTACGCCGCGGCCGTGGAGCGCCTGGCCGGGGAGGCGAAAGCCGGCGGAGGCCTGGCCGCCTTCATCGCCGAGACCCTGCCCAGCGTCGCCGGGCAGATCGTCCTCCCCCCCGGTTACCTCGCCGAGGCCTATCGCCACGTCCGGGCGGCCGGCGGCGTTTGCATCGCCGACGAGGTGCAGGTCGGTTTCGGCCGGCTCGGCACGCACTTCTGGGGCTTCGAGACCCAGGGCGTCGTCCCGGACATCGTCGTCCTCGGCAAGCCGATCGGCAACGGCTTCCCGCTGGCCGCCGTCGTGACGACCGAGGCGATCGCCGCCTCCTTCGCCAACGGCATGGAGTTCTTCAGCACCTTCGGCGGCAATCCCGTCGCCTGCGCCGCGGGGCTGGCCGTGCTCGACGTCATGAGGGACGAAAAGCTCCAGGCCCGCGCCCTCCGGGTCGGCGGTCACTTCATCGCCGGGCTGAAGCGTCTGGCGGAACGCCATCCCATCATCGGCGACGTCCGCGGCTCGGGCCTTTTCCTCGGAATCGAGCTCGTCCGCGACCGCCGCACCCTCGAGCCCGCCGGCGCCGAAGCCGCCTATGTCGTCGAGCGCCTGCGCTCGCTCGGCATCCTCGCCGGCACGGACGGCCCGCATCACAACGTCATCAAGATCCGGCCGCCCCTGTGCTTCTCGGAAGCCGACGCCGACCTCTTCGTGACCGCCCTCGACGCGGTCCTCGACGAGGACCCCGTCCGGACCGGCGGGGACCCACAGAGCCGATAAGGAGAGCCGCATGAGCCATCAAGGCGAAGCTGACCACCTTCGACGCGACGATGATCGTCGTCAGCCTGATCATCGGCATCGGCATCTTCCGCACCCCGGCCATGGTCGCCGCGGCGGCCAAGACCCCGGTGCTCTTCTACGCCGCCTGGACCCTCGGCGGACTCATCAGCCTCATCGGGGCCCTCATCTTCGCCGAGATCGGCGGCCGCTTCGCCAAGCCGGGCGGCTACTACAAGGTCGTCGCCGAGAATTACAGCTCCGGCCTGGCCTTCATGCTCAACTGGACCAACGTCGTCGTCCTCAACGGGGCCGGCGCGGCCGCCGTCGCCCTCATCGGGGCCGAGTACCTGACGCCCATCGTCTTTCCGGGCGCGGCGCCGACGACGGGGACCGTCCAGGTCACGGCCGTCGTCCTCATCCTCGGCCTCCTCGTCATCAACTACCTCGGCATCAAGACGGGGGCCTGGGCCCAGAACGTCCTGAGCATCCTCAAGGTGGTCATGATCGGCATCCTGGCCGCGGCGGCGTTCCTGTCGAAGAAGGTCCCCGAGGGACCGGCGGCGCTGCCGCTCGAAAAGCCCTGGTTCTTCGCCCTCGGCGTCGCCTTCATCTACGTCTTCTACGCCTACGGCGGCTACCAGAACACCATCAACTTCGGGGCCGACGTCCGCGACGCCCGCCGCAACGTCCCCCGGGCCATCTTCTTCGGCATCTTCATCGTCCTGGCCTGCTACCTGACGATCAACGCCGCCTACGTCATGGCCCTCGGCGTCCCCGGCATCGCGGCGGCCAAGCTCGTCGCCGCGGAGACGGCCCGGGTCACGCTCGGCGAGACCGGCAAGCTCGTCGTCTCCCTGGCCATCTTCCTCTCGGCCATGGGCTTCCTCAACGTCACCCTGATGCAGATCCCGCGGGTCTACTACTCCATGGCCGAGGACCGGACCCTGCCGGCCGTCTTCCAGAAGGTCAATCCGAAGACGCAGACCCAGGAGTTCGGGCTGCTCTTCCTCGGCGGGATCATCCTCGTCTCGATCTTCCTCCTCGGCACGTTCGAGAACATCGTCAACTACGTCATGTTCCTCGACACGATGACGCTGGCCGTCGTGTCGTCCTCGATCTTCTTCCTGCGGCGCAAGGCCCGTCTCTCCGGAGAGGCGTACACGGGCTACCGCATCCCGCTCTACCCGGTCCTGCCGGCCGTCTTCGTCGTCTTCATGCTGGCCATCGCCGTGAACGTCCTCGCGACCCAGACGCGCGAGGCCCTCTACGGCGCCGCCTTCTTCGCCGTCGGCTTCCCGGTCTTCCTGCTGATGCGGCGCGTCAGCCGGCGCGCACCGGAAGCCTCCGCCGCCGATTGACCGGAGACCTTCCCCCGGTCCGGTCCTCCATGCCGCTGTGATAGAATGGGCGGAGAGGAGCACGCCATGGACAAGACCCGCCGCATCCAAGAAGGTCCTCATCGGCCAGCCCACGCTCGAGGGGGCGGGGGTCCACCTCCGCCGCGGCTTCGGCTTCCGCGAAGTCCCGATGTTCGATCCCTTCCTCATGTTCGACGACTTCCGCCAGGACGACCCGGAAAAATACCTGCCCGGATTCCCCTGGCACCCCCACCGCGGCATCGAGACGATCACCTACATGATCCGCGGCAGCGCCGAACACGGCGACAGCATGGGCAACAGCGGCGTCATCGGCGCGGGCGACGTCCAGTGGATGACGGCCGGCAGCGGCATCGTCCACCAGGAGATGCCCAAGGGCGGGGCCGACGGCCGGATGGGCGGCTTCCAGCTCTGGGCCAACCTGCCCGCCTCGCAGAAGATGATGGACCCGCGCTACCGCGACGTGAAGAAGGCGGACATCCCCGAGGTCGCGCTCCCCGGCGGGGTCACGGCCCGCGTCATCTGCGGCACGGTCGGCGAGGCGCGCGGCCCGGTCCGGGACATCGTCATCGACCCCGAATACATCGACGTCGCCATGCCGCCCGCGGACCGAGTTCGTCCACCCGACCAAGCCCGGCCACACGGTCGTCGCCTACGTCTTCGAGGGCCAGGGCTGCTTCTCGGACGAGCCGGGCCTCTCCGCCTACGACGTCGAGCCGGCCAGCTATTTCGACCTCGAGCGGACGCCGTTCCAGGGCGACCATGCGATCATTCTCTTCGGCGACGGGAGCCGGGTGCGGGTGGCCACCACCGGCTCGCCCGTCCGGTTCCTCCTCTTCTCGGGCCGGCCGCTCGGCGAGCCCGTGGCCTGGCAGGGCCCCATCGTCATGAACACGCAGGAAGAGCTCCGGACGGCCTTCCGCGAGTACCGCGCCGGGACCTTCATCAAGCACCCGAAGACCGCCTGACGTCGTATTGCAAAGCCGCGGCGAAACCGGTATTCTGAGGGGAACCGAGGAGGTCCCCCATGTCGATGACCGGCCGCGAGCGCCTGGACGCCGCCCTCAACCACCGTCAGCCCGACAGGATCCCCGTCGACTTCAACGGCACGGCCGTCACCGGCATGCACGTGAAGTGCGTCATCGGACTCCGTGAGCACTACGGCCTCGAAAAGCGCCTGGTCAAGGTCCACGAACCCTACCAGATGCTGGGCTGGATCGACGACGACCTCCAGACGGCCCTGGGCATCGACGTCGAGGGCGTCTACGGCCCGGACACGATGTTCGGCTACCGCAACGAGAACTGGCAGCCCTGGCGCATGGACGACGGGACCGAGGTCCTCATGTCCGGGAATTTCCGGACGACGAAGGACGGGAACGGCGACACGCTCGTCTTCCCCAAAGGCGACCGCTCGGCCCCGCCCTCGGGCCGGTTGCCGAAGAACGGTTTCTTTTTCGACACCATCATCCGCCAGGAGCCCATCGACGAGGACAAGCTCGATCCCGCGGACAACCTCGAGGAATTCGCCCCGATCGCGGATGATACCCTCGACCACTTCGAGCGGGAGAGCCGCCGGGCCGGGGCGACCGGCCGGGGCATCATCGCCAGCTTCGGCGGGACCGCCCTCGGCGACATCGCCCTCGTCCCCGCCCCGGGCCTGCCCCACCCCAGGGGGATCCGGGACGTCGAGGAGTGGTACGTCTCGACCCTGACCCGCCGCCCCTATGTCCACAAGGTCTTCGAGGGGCAGACCGAGATGGCCCTCGCGAACCTCGCCAAGATCTTCGCCCGGGTCGGGAACCAGGTCCAGGCCGTGTTCACCTGCGGCACGGATTTCGGCACCCAGCAGTCGACCTTCTGTTCCATCGCCGCCTTCCGCGAGCTCTACCTGCCTTATTACAGGCGCATCAACGATTGGATCCACGCCCACACGGCCTGGAAGACCTTCAAGCACTCCTGCGGCGCCGTCGCCACGCTCATCCCCGCCTTCATCGAGAGCGGCTTCGACATCCTCAACCCCGTCCAGCTCTCCGCCGCGGGCATGGACGCCCGCAAGCTGAAAGCGGAGTTCGGCCGGGACATCGTGTTCTGGGGCGGAGGCGTCGACACCCAGAAGGCCCTGGCCTTCGGGACGCCGGAGGAAGTCCGGACCCAGGTCCTCGAGCGCTGCGAGGTCCTCGGCCGCGACGGCGGCTTCGTCTTCAACTCCGTCCACAACATCCAGGCCAACGTGCCGATCGCGAACATCGTGGCCATGTTCGAAGCCGTCCGAGAGTTCAACGCGTGAAAAGGGCCGGGATCTACGTCGTCTCCGTCACCCTGGTCGCCGCGATCGGCGGGCTGATCTTCGGCTTCGACACGGCCATCGTCGCCGGGGCGACCCGCTACATGAAGGAGCAGTTCTCGCTCGATGCGCTCCAGGAGGGCTGGGCCGTCGCCGTGGTCCTCATCGGCTGCATGTTCGGCGCCGGCCTGGCCGGTCCGATCAGCGACCGGATCGGGCGGCGGCGCTTCATGCTGATCTCCGCCGTCCTCTTCCTCGTCTCGGCCGCCGGCTGCGCCCTGCCGCGGACGATCGCGGAATTCGTCGTCTTCCGGTTCGTCGGCGGCCTCGGCATCGGCTCGGCGGCCGTCCTCTCGCCGCTCTACATCGCCGAGATCGCGCCGGCCCGGATCCGGGGCGCCCTCGTCTCGGTCAACCAGCTGGCCATCGTCACCGGCATCCTCCTGGCCTACTTCGTCAATTGGCTCTTCGCCGGGGCCGGGCCGTCGAACTGGCGCTGGATGTACGCCATGGGCGCCGTCCCCTCGATCGTCTTCTTTCTGCTGCTCCTGCGCGTCCCCGAGAGCCCGCGCTGGCTGGTCAAGAACGGCCGGGAGGACGAAGCCCGGACCGTCCTCACCCGGGCCGACACCGCCGAAGCCGCGGCGGGCGCGATCCGCGAGATCAAGGACGCGCTGAGCCTCGAAGAGGGGTCGTTCCGCGAGATCTTCCGGCCGGCGTTCCGGCGGCCGCTCCTCATCGCCGTCGCTCTGGCCGTCTTCCAGCAGGTGACCGGCATCAACGCCATCCTCTACTACGCGCCGCGGATCTTCGAGGACGCCGGCTTCGCCCGGATGTCGGCCATCGGCCAGTCGACGATCGTCGGCCTGGTCAACATGCTCTTCACCGTCGTGGCCATCGTCCTGGCGGACAAGGTCGGCCGGCGGCCGCTCCTGCTCGTCGCCACCGGCGGCATGGGCGTTTCGCTCGTCCTCCTCGGCGCCGCCTTCAAGGCCCCGGTCCTGCCGGCCTCGGCCCTGCTCCTCGTCATCCTCGTCTACATCGCCTTCTTCGCCTCGGCCATGGGGCCGCTCGTCTGGGTCGTCATGGCCGAGATCTTCCCCAATCAAGGTCCGCGGCAGCGCCATGGGACTGGCCACGGTCGTCCTGTGGCTGGCCGACTTCGCCGTCACCCTGACCTTCCCGGTGATCTCCGACAGGTTCCACCCCTCGACGGCGTTCTGGCTCTACGCGGCGATGTGCGCCCTGGCCTTCGCGTTCATGTGGTGGAACTTGCCGGAAACCAAAGGCCGGACCCTCGAGGAGATCGAGCGCCGCTGGCTGCGGGCAGCCTGAGAAGTCCGGCCTCTTATTTTTCGGCCAGCGCCTCCGTGAGCTTCCGGACCGCGACGTCCAGCTCCTCGACGAGGATCCCCGACAGCACGGCCGGCAGGAACTGGACCTTGCGCGCGCCGAGGGGCTTGCGCCGGTCGAAGGTGTACTTCATGAGGCTCTTCCCGGTCTTGAAATCGAGGAACTCCAGGTCCATGGCCAGCCGGCCGAACCAGGCGTCGGGCTCGTCGATCTCTTCGACCAGCCGGACGCTCGTGCGCAGGGCGATCTCCGGATCCCCCTGGAGGACGTCGATCATGACCCGGGGAAAACCCTGCTTCCGGTCGAGGTAATCGCTGACGGCCTCGCGGAAGAGGGCGTCGGGCTTCTTGGCCCAGAACGCGTGGGAGTAGTACTTCAGCTCGAAGGGCGAGACCCTGTAGATGACCCGGAAGTCGTCGTAGAGGGGATCGACGCGGACGGGCTCGACGTAGAGGACCTTCTCCACCCGGGGATGGGGCTCGGGGCTCTTGTCCTCGGGCACGATCTGGAAATACCGCTTGGCCGCCGCCGAGGAGAAACAGCCGGCGAGAAGGAGGACGGCCGCGAGGATCAGGGCGTGTTTCCTCATCATTTCTTGTCCTTTCGTGTCCGCAGGATGGCCGACGGCTCCTCGGCGATCTCCCGGGAGAAGCGGGCCAGGTTCTCGATGGCGACGCCCAGGCTGGAGAAGGTCCGCGTCAGCTCCGTCTGCTGCTCGAGGAGGACGCCCTCGACCTTCTTCATGGTGACCGAGGCCGTGTCGAGGAAGGAGCGGACGTCCTTGAGGACCTGGCCGAGCTCCTCGGCCGAGAAGCGGTCGGAGATGTTGCCCAGGGTCTTTTCCGAGTTCGCCTCGACCGTCCGGACGAGGCGGCTCAGGTCGTCGGTCATGGGCACGAACCTCTCGGTCGCCCGGGCGAACTCGGCGGTCGCTTTTTCCAGGTTGGCCAGCGTGTTCTCGAGGGACGCCCGGCGCCCCTCGAGGACGCCGGAGACGGCGGCCGAGCTCTTCTCGGCGTTCTCGAGGAAGGCCGAGAACCGTTCGATGTTCTCCGGGGCCAGGAGCTCGGTGATCCGCCGGGCCGTCGTGTCGATGTTGTTGACGATGTCGTCGGCCTTGTCCCCGAGGCCCCGGCCCGCGGGGATCTCGCCGTGGGCCTTGAGGTTCGCGGCGCCGGGCGTGCCGCCGCTGAGCTCGATGAACTTCTGGCCCGTGATGCCCACGTAGACCATCAGGGCCGACATGTCGGTCTTGACGACGAGCCCGGGCCGGATCTTGACCGCGACGTGGACGCAGTCCATGTCCGTGGGGCTCAGCGTGATCCCGACGACCCGGCCGACCTCGACCCCGCGGTACTTGACCTCGGCGCCGACGGCCAGGCCGTTGACGGACGTGTCCCGGAACGTGATGACGTAGACGTCGCCGGGGTCGCTGAGCTTGGGCAGGATGAAGAATCCCGCCACGATCACGAAGATGACCGTCGCCAGGGACAGAAAGATCCCCAGCCGGGTTTTTTGCTCATGCGTCATCATGATGGTCCTTCCTGAGGAAGAATGTCCGGATGAACTCGTCGTCCGACGAGGCGAGGCCGGCGGAATCGCCGGAAAAGCGGAGGCCGCCGTCGTGGAGCAGGAGGACCCGGTCGGCCACCCGCTCGATCGAGCGGAGCTCGTGGGTGACGACGACGAGGGTCATGCGGGACCTCTCCTTGAGGCGGAGCAGGAGGTCGTCGAGCCGCGACGACGTGATGGGGTCGAGCCCCGACGACGGCTCGTCGCAGAAGACGACCTCCGGGTCCAGGACGAGGGCCCGGGCCAGGGCCCCTCGCTTGCGCATCCCGCCCGAGAGCTCGGCCGGGAGCTTCTCGGCGCTGTCGGCCATCTCGACCTGGGCCAGCCCGGCGTAGACCATGTCCCGGACGACGCCCTCGGGCAGCTCCGGATAGTGCATGCGGACGGGCAGGGCGACGTTCTCGTAGAGGGTCAGTCCGTTCAGGAGCGCCCCGTCCTGGTAGAGGACGCCGATCGAGCCGTAGAGGCGGCGGAGGGAGGCCTCCGACCGGTAGTCGACGGGCGAACCGGCGAAGTCGAAGCCGCCGCCGAGCGGCGGAAGGAGGCCGGCCAGGGTCTTGAGCAGGGTCGACTTCCCCGAGCCGCTGACGCCGACGACGGCGGTGATCAGGCCCTTGGTCACGGTGAAGGACAGTCCGCGGAGGACCTCCTCCCGGCCGTAGCCGACGGTCAGATCGCGGGCGTCGATGATATCCATGATCAGTAGATGAAGAACGCGAAAATGCAGTCGATGATGATGACCAGGGTCACGGACAGGACCACCGATTCCGTCGTGGCCCGGCCGACCTCCTCGGCGCTCCTCCCGACGGTCAGGCCCTTGAAGCCGGCGCTGACGACGACGGCCCAGCCGAAGACGACGGTCTTGACGAGGCCCCAGGCGAAGTCGACCCAGCCGACCGTGTTGATCATCTGGTCGAGAAAGGCCGCCGGCATCATCCCGAACACGACGCGGGCCACGGCCATGCCGCCGAGGATGCCGGCGACGTCGGCCATGGCCACGAGGAGCGGGACGACCAGGGTGATGGAGATGAGCCGGGGGACCATGAGGAACTTTTCCGGGACGATGCCCATGGTCCGCAGGGCGTCGACCTCCTCGAGGACCGTCATGCTGGCCAGCTCCGCGGTGACCGCGGCTCCGACCTTGCCGGCCAGGATGACGCCGGTCATGAGCGGGACGAGCTCCCGGAGCATGGCGTAGCCGATGAGGTCGGCGATGTAGACCTCGGCCCCGAACATCCGCAGCTGCTCGGCCGAGGTGATCGAGATGGTCACGCCGACGAGGAACAGGAGGAAGCAGACGATGGGGTAGGACCGGTAGCCCATGATGAACATCTGGTTCCAGGTCTCCCCCGGATAGACGCCCTGGCGCTTCTTGAGATAGCGCCCGATGTGAAAGACCTCGTCGGCGAACATGGCCAGGAACTGGCCCAGCACGCGCACGCGGGCGAGGAAATGGTCGGCCAGGAATCCCAGGAACCGGCTCAGCCGGCTTCCGGCCGGCGCGGCCGCCGGTTTTTCGGGCCAGCACCCGTCGGGCGTCCGGGCGAAGCCGGCCTCGGCCCGGGCCAGCGCGTCGGGAACGTGGGCGGCGACGGCGCCCGGCAGGCAGTCCGTCAAGCCGGCCCAGGAAAGCGAGCGTCGTGCTGTCGAAGACCTCGACGTCCCGGAAATCGAGGGTCACGGGCTCCTCGCCTCCCCGCCGGCGGATCTCGGCGAGCACGGAGACGATCTCCGCCGCCTTGAAGCTCTTCGGCAGCAGGATCTCCGTCATTTCACCACCGGCAGGACGACGACGGTCGTGTTGCGCTCCGGGGCCGCGGCCGGATAACGGACAGTGCGCCCGTCGGCCACCGCCTCGACGTAGTATTCGAGGTCGGTCGAGGGAGCCGGGAGGGTCACGGAGAAGACGCCGCGGGCGACATGTTCCAGGGCGGCGGTCCGCCAGGTTCCCCGGCCCATCTCGCGCCAGACGAGGGAAACGGACTCCGGCGGGGTCGCGGACGAGAACGAGGACCTTGAGCCGGAGCGCCTCGCCGGCCTCGAGCGAGGTCCGCACGGCCGGCACGATGATCCGGGGCGGACCGTCGTAGGCCCGGGCGAGGAGCGCTTCCGCCGGCAGGGCCGAGCCGAGCATCGCGACCAGTTCGGCCTCGGGCCTCTCCCAGGCGCCGGGCAGGAGGTGCTGTTCCCAGTTGGCGATCGTCCCCAGCTCGCCGGTCGTGCTCGCCGTGGCCAGGAGATGGCCGAAGATCGTCCTCAACGCGCCGCCATCTCGATCCTCACGGGAAGGGCGTCTCTTGTCAGGGCGGCCCGCCGGGCCGCGTCGTCCTTGACCGCCTTGGCCGATGCGACGGCCTTGTTGTAGACGGCCCAGAGGCAGTTGAACCGGGCGACCTCGCGCATGTAGCGGAAGCTCGCGACCCAGTAGTCGAAGCGCTCCCTGTTCTCCGGACCGGCGACCCGGGCCTCGAGCGCGGCCAGCTCGTCGGCGAACGCGTAGGACTTCGCGACCTCGTCCCAGGCGCGGGGATCGGGCTGGATGTTGCCCGGCCCGCCGATCCAGGTGACGGGGACGGGGTGGCGGCCGTCGACGCGGGCGAAGACGGCCGCGGCCTCGGCGGCGATCTCCCGGCCGAACTGGGCCCGGCACCAGTCCTCGTAGAGGTCGAGCGCGGGGAGATGGCGCGCCGTCGCCGGACCGTCCGCCTCGTAATCGAGAACGGCCGGGCCGCCGCAGTTGATCTTCCTGACGAAGCCGTCGCCTTCGACGACGATGCCGGCGAGGGCCGGGTAATGGATCCGGTCGGCCAGATCGATGACCAGGCGTCCGTCGGAGACGACGACGTTCTCGACCCTGTGGTCGACGGCCCTGAACTTGCCGGCCCGGGCGAAGATGTCGAAGTCCTCGAGCACCTTCCGGCCCTGCACGGAGACGTCGAAGACGCGGCCGCGGGCCCGGTCGATCGAGCCTTCGACGAACTGGAGCGTCACGGCGTAAGTGCCGTTCGGGACCGGGATGTGATAGCCGAAGACGCGGTCGCGGACATCCTCGATAGACGGCCGCCCGCGTCCCCGCGCCCGCGATCTTCTGCCCTTTAAAGCTCACATGTTCGCCGGTGATGGGGCCGACGTCGTCCGAGACGGTCTTCGGCAGGGTGTTCCAGCCCTGGTCCCAGGCCGCCCGGGCCAGCGCGAGGACGTTGGCCGAGAGGACGCGCGTCCGCCAGTGGATGCCGAGGAGCCCGTCGCAGCCGTAGCGCAGGGCGTCGGCGGCGTCGCGGCGCATCCGGCCGGCCCAGAGCTGGGGCGAGGTCAACGCGGGGTCGTCCTCCATCCAGGGGATGGCCCAGAGGGACCGGCCCTCGATGCGGGCGAAGCCCGGGTCGACCGGCGCCTTGCCGACCTCGCGGTTGATCGTGCTCATGGCCACGTCCTTGGGCAGGACCTGGTCGAAAAGAGTGCGGTTCGAGGGCGGACCGAGGACCCAGCCGCAGGTGGCCAGCTTGAACGGCGGGGCGGCTTCCCTCCAAGCCTCGACGCCCATGGCCAGGTCCGTGGTCACGGCCTCGATCGCTTCCGGCTTGGCGTCGTCCCAGGTCCAGCCCTCCCACGTCCAGAACCAGTAATAATCGACGGGATAGGCCGCGGCGATGCGTCCGAACATCGCCTTGTAGAGGTCCTTGACGACGGCCGGGTCCTTGGGATCGCGGCCGGAGGCGATCAGGCGCTCCCGGACGGGCGCGGGCACCGTCAGGGGCGTCTCCGTCCCGACGCAGGTCTTGACGCCGAGGCGCCGGGCCAGCGTGAAAGCGTCCTTGAAGACGGCGGCGGCCCTGTCGAAGACCTCGTTCTCGGCCGCGGGGCCGGCCGGGTCGGGGCTGAGGCCGTCCATGACGTCGTTCCCGAAGTCGTCCCGCTCGAAGAGCAGGCTCGCGCCGAAATGGAAGTCGCCGGTCCTCTTCGACTCGTAGCCCCAGTTGCCCCGGGCGGTGTTCTGGTAGCTCGCCGGATAGGCGGCCGTGATCTTCCCGTCTGCTCCGAAATCGCCCTCGCGGCCGATCCAGACGGTCGGTTCGGCGTTGGGGGTCGCACCCTTCTCACGGCTCGGGTTCTCGGGATAGGTGTGGAGACCGAAGAAGTTCATCCGCAGCTTGGGCAGCTGGCTCAGGACGGCCTTGTAGTTCTCGAGCGTCCACCAGTCCGGCCCCTCGGGGAAATCGTGGAAAGGCTGGATGCCGCGGACGGCGAAGAGGGGCCGGCCCGTCTCGTCGAGATCGAAGGCGGGCGGCGCGATCTTCCCGTCCGGGACGACGTCGCCCTCGAGGGAGAAGCGGACGCCGAGCTTTTCGGCCAGCTGGTAGGCGCCGTAGAGCACGGCCGGTCCGCTGCCGCCGGCGATAAGGACGGCCCGGCCGGAGCCGGCGGGCACGGACTTCAGCCAGTAGTCCTCGGGACCCAGGGCGGCCAGCTTGGCGGCCGCGGCGGCATCGCTCCAGCCGCGGGCGAACGGGCCGGACTTCTCGAGGATGGCCACCGCCCCGGCCGGGACGCGGGACAAGGACCGGGCCTCCCTGAGGGCCGGGAGCTCGCCCGTCGTCAGGTAGAGATAGCGGCGGACCTCGGCGGCGGCGGCCCGCTCGTGCCAGGTGGCGTCCCGGGCGACGAAAACGCCGGGGACGGCGCTCTTCCGCGCGCAGGCGGGCGCGAGGGCCAGGGCCACGACCAGGAGGACGAGCGGGGTCCGGATTTCTTTCCTAAGGTCCATGAGCGCTGCCTCGATCCTTTGGCCCTCATTCTAGTACAGGCCTGTCCCCTTTTCAACGCGGACGGACATGAGAATCCCGAGCGCGACCCTGCGTCTCTGTTAGAGAATGAAGATCCGTGATATTATTATCCGGCTCAGGGAGGATTTATAGCCATGACCACCCGGGAACGATTCAACAAGGTCTTCCGCTGGGAGAAGCCGGACCGCGTCCCGGACATGGAGTTCGGCTACTGGGACAAGACGATCGCCGTCTGGCACGAGCAGGGCCTCCCGCGCGAATGCCGGACCAACCGGGACGTCGAGCGCCACCTCGGCCTCGAGGGATTGGAGATCATCCCCGAGGCCCCCGTCCACAGGGGCCTCTTCCCGGCCTTCGAGGAGGAGACCCTCGAGGTCCGGGACGGCCGCCGCCTGGTCCGGACCAAGGAGGGCGCCCTGACGGAGATGCTCGACTACGACTCCTCGATGCCCCGTTTCCTGAAGTTCGCCGTCGAGACGCGGGCGGACTGGGAGAAGCTGAGGGACGAGCGGCTCGATCCGGACGCGCCGGGGCGGGTCGGCGACGTGAGGGCGGCCATCGACGCCGCGCACGCCGCCGGGATGCCCATCCTCTTCCACTGCGGCTCCCTCTACGGCTGGCTTCGGGACTGGATGGGCCTCGAGAACCTGTCCATCGCCCTGATGACCGACCGCGACCTGCGTCGAGGAGATGATGGAGCACATCACCCGGATGGACCTCGAGCTCATCGAGGAGCACATCCCGGGCGGCGGCGCGATCGACGTCGCCTGGTGGTGGGAGGACATGTGCTACAACCACGGCCCGCTCATGTCGCCCAAGCTCTTCGAGGAGCTCATGGTGCCCCGCTACAAGAGGATCACCGACGCCCTCAAGGCCAAGGGGATCTTCGTCAACGTCCTCGACTGCGACGGCCGCATCTACGAGCTCGTCCCGGGCTGGCTCAGGGGCGGGATCAACTGCATGTTCCCCATCGAGGCCCACCACACCGACCCCCGAAAGCTGAGGGAAGACTACGGGAACGACGTCCTGCTGCTCGGAGGGGTCGACAAGATGGCCCTGATCGCCGGGAAGGACGCCATCGACCGCGAGCTCGAGAAGCTCCATCCCGCTGGTCGAGCGGGGCGGCTTCCTGCCGTGCGTCGACCACCGCGTCCCGCCGGACGTCACCTACGAGAATTACCTCTACTACCTCGAGAGGAAGAAAGCGATCCTCTGACGGCCGCTAGGCCTTGGCCACCCGCTCCAGCCGCTTCATGATGGAGAAGATGAAGGCGGCGGACAGGACGCAGGCGCCGGCCAGGATGGCCCACACCGCCGAGAGCGGCAGGCGTTCCCAGAAGAAGGCGGTCACCCCGACGAGCGAGTTGCCGACGGCCGTGGCCGCGAACCAGCCGCCCTGCATCAGGCCCTTGTACTTGGGCGGGGCGACCTTGGAGACGAACGAGATGCCGATCGGGCTGAGGAAGAGCTCGGCGATCGTCAGCATGAAATAGGTCGAGATGAGCCAGTAGACGGAGACCTGGGAATCGAGCCGGCGCAACCTGGCCGCCGAGGGCCTTCGGGCTCAGCAGGTTGAGCGAGCCGACGACCAGGATGGCGTAGGCCGCGGCCGTCATCAGCATGCCGAAGCCGATCTTGCGCGGCGCCGACGGCTCCTTGCCCCTGCGGTTGAGCCGGGCGAAGAGGCCGACGACGAGGGGCGTCAGGACGACGATGAAGAACGGGTTGAAGTGCTGGAACATCTGGGGCTGGAAGGGGTTCGTCGCGGCGTAACCGCTGTAGCGGAGATAGGTCAGGACGCCGAAGACGACGAACGAGACGCCGCCCAGGAGGCGGGCCAGCCTGCTCGAGGCCTTCCTTCGCCAGGAAGACGAGACCGAGCACAGACAGGAAGACGGGCAGCAGCCCGGTCATGTCGAACCAGAGGTTGGTCGCCTTCCCGACGCTCGGGCACGGTGTAGTCGCGGGCGAAGTAGGTCAGGGTCACGGCGCTCTGGTGGAAGGCCATCCAGAAGAAGATGACGACGAAGAAGACCAGGCCGAGGCAGATCAGGCGCTCGCGCGTCTGCTCGCGGGAGAGCTCGACGACCTGCGACTTGAGCTCCGCGGACTTGGCCTTCTGGCGCTCGGTCAGGGCGGCCGTCTTGTAGTGCTTGCGGAAGGCCCAGAAGACGGCCATCGAGACGATCAGGCTGACGCAGGCGACGCCGAAGCCGAGGTGGTAGGACTTGCTCAGCGTGTTGATGTAGCGCGTGGCGAAGGCGCCGAGCGTGTCCAAGGTGACCGAGCCGTCCTGCCCTTGGGCCAGGGTCAGGAAGGACGAGGCGTCGGCCAGCTTGCCCTTGAGAAAATCGTTGGCCAGGGCCGGGATGCGGGCGTCGTAGACGAGTCCGGACTGGCCCATGATCCATTTGGTCATGGCCATGGACGCCGACGGGGCGAACATGGCCCCGATGTTGATGCCCATGTAGAAGATGCTGAAGGCCCGGTCGCGCATGGGCGCGTATTTGGGATCGTCGTAGAGGTTGCCGACGAGGGCCTGGAGGTTGCCCTTGAACAGGCCCGTCCCCAGGGCGATGACGGTCAGGGCGACGACGACGAGCGCGAACCCGGTGTTCATCAGCGTCGGCAGGGCCAGCAGGACGTAGCCGATGAACATGACGACGAGTCCCAGGCTGATCGTCCGGCCGTAGCCGAGGAAGCGGTCGGCCAGGAAGCCGCCGAGCAGAGGGAAGATGTAGACGCCGACCAGGAAGGTCGCGTACATGGAGCCCGCCGCGGCGGCTGACAGGCCGTACTTCGCCTGCATGAACAGGACGAAGATGCTGATCATGGTGTAGAAGCCGAAGCGTTCGCCCATGTTGGCGAAGAAGGCCACGAAGAGGCCCTTGGGGTGTCCTTTAAACATGCGTCACCGTCCTTGGAGTTTTGATGGCTTATCTATTTGCGGCGGCCGCCGCCGAGGATGGAACCGAGGACGCCGCGAAGGATCTGGCGGCCCAGGTTGCTGCCGACCGACCGGGCGGCGCTCTTGGCCATGGCTTCGATCAGGGTGTCCCTGGAGCGGCCGGCCGGGCGCCTGGGCGCCTGGGGCTGGGGATACGGCGCGCGGCCCTGGCCCGCCGGGGCCGGGTATCCGTACGGAGCCTGCTGCCGGGCCTGGGCCTCGGCTTGCGCCTGGGCCTGGGCATCGGCCGCCGCCTTCTCGGCCCGCGCCTTGAGCATTTCGTAGGCCGATTCGCGGTCGACGGCCTTCTCGTAGTGCCCGAAGATGACCGACCCCTGGACGATGGCCTGGCGCTCCGCCGGCGTCACCAGCCCGATGCGGCTGTGCGGCGGCAGGACGAAGGCCCGCTCGACGATCCCCGGCTGGCCCTTCTCGTCGAGGAAAGACACCAGCGCTTCGCCCGTGCCGAGCTGGGTGATCTCCGTTTCCACGTCGACCTTGGGGTTCTGGCGGAAGGTCTCGGCCGCGGCCCGGACGGCCCTCTGGTCCCGGGGCGTGAAGGCCCGCAGGGCGTGCTGGACGCGGTTGCCGAGCTGGCCGAGGATGACGTCGGGGACGTCGAGGGGATTCTGGGTGACGAAATAGATGCCCACGCCCTTCGACCGGATGAGCCGGACGACCTGCTCGATCTTCTCCATGAGGACCTGGGGGGCGTCGGTGAAGAGGAGATGGGCCTCGTCGAAGAAGAAGACGAGCCGCGGCTTCTCCACGTCGCCGACCTCGGGCAGGCGCTCGAAGAGCTCGGCCATGAGCCAGAGCAGGAACGTCGAGTAGGCCCGGGGCATCAGCATCAGCTTGTCGGCGGCCAGGATGTTGATCATGCCCCGGCCGCTCGCGTCCGTCTGCATGAGGTCGTCGAGGTCGAGGTCCGGCTCGCCGAAGAACATGTCGGCGCCCTGGTCGTCGAGCGTCAGAAGGTTCCGCTGGATCGTCCCGATGCTGGCCGGGGAGATCCGGCCGTATTCCGTCTCGAACTCCTCGGCGTGGTCCCCGGCGTACTGGACCAGGGCCCGGAGGTCCTTGAAGTCGAGAAGGTGGAGGCCGGTGTCGTCGGCGATGCGGAAGACGATGGACAGGACCCCGCTCTGGACGTCGTTGAGATTGAGCAGGCGCGAGAGGAGGAGCGGCCCCATGTCGGAAACGGTCGTCCGGACGGGGTGGCCCTGCTCGCCGAAGATGTCCCAGAAGGTCACGGGACTGCCCTCGAAGGCGTAATCGCCGAGCTTGAGCTTGGCGATGCGCTCCTGGATCTTCGGGTTGGCCAGGCCCGGCTGGCTGACCCCGGCCAGGTCGCCCTTGACGTCGGCCATGAAGACGGGCACGCCGAGGCGGCTGAAGCGCTCGGCCATGACCTGGAGGGTGACCGTCTTGCCCGTTCCCGTCGCGCCGGCCACGAGGCCGTGGCGGTTGGCCATCTTCGGAAGAAGGAGCAGGTCCTTCTCGCCCTTTGCGATCAGCATGCCTTCGAGCGCCATGATGTCCTCCTCGTCGATTTTCCGCCGGCTCACCAGCCCAGGCTCTCGAGCAGCAGCCCGGAGACGGTCCGCTCGAGGGTCGACCGGAATCTCTCGATGGTCGAGACCTCGTCGCCGGTCCAGTGGTCCTTGATGTAGAGGGGCTTGCCGACGTTGACCTTGACGGTCGCCGGCACGCCCCACATGATGTGCGTCCCGAAGATGGACAGGGGCGTCACGGGCACGGACAGCCCGCTCTCCTTGTAGAGGTTGTAGGCCATGATCGAGACCCCGCGCCGGAATCCGGCGACGTACGGATTGGGGTCCTTGGGCTGGACCCGGCCGCGGCCCTGCAGGGCGACGATGGCCCGGCCCTTCCTCAGGTAGTCCTGGCACCGGAGGACGGACGCCCGTCTTGCTGCCGCGCAGGTCGACGGGGATGGAGCCGATCCTGGCGATGTGGCGGGAGACGAAGGCGACCATGAAGGAGTAGAACGGGTTGAAGATGAAATGGACGACGCCGCCGAATTTCCCCATGTGCCGGTGGAGGTGGCGCAGGACGAGATCGCTCGCCTCCTGCCGCGTGAAGATCTCCTTGTTGGCCGTGAAGTAGGTCAGCCGGGGCCGGATCCGGACCAGGACCGAGACGTCCTGGTAGCTCCCGATATGGTTCCCGACGATGATGTTCGGGCCCTCCAGAACGAAGTGCTCACGGCCTCGGACCTCGATCTTCTTGGGGAGGAGGAAGAACTTGGTGATGAAGTCGACGAACTTCTCGATCCGGCGGTATTCCTCTTCGAACGTGGGCATGGTCGGACTGGTATTCTACCCAATCCGAGGCCGGAATTCAAAACGGCGCGGGGGCGGGCCCCGGGCGGCTTGCGGGGACCGGCCCGGCGTGCTAACTTAGGCCCGATATCGCGCCGAGGAGGAGCCCATGTTCACCCTGATCCGCGACGGAGAGGTCTTCGCCCCCGAGCCGTTGGGCCGGAAAGACGTCCTGCTCGCCGGCGGCGTCGTCGCAGCCGTGACCGAGCCCGGCCGGGTCCGGATCGAGGGCGCCGAGGCCGAGGTCGTCGACGCGGCGGGGAAGCGCGTCCTGCCCGGCCTCATCGACCCGCACGTCCACATCCTGGGCGGCGGCGGCGAAGGCGGTCCGGCCACCCGGGCCCCCGAGATCCGGATCGAAGACATCGTCTCGAGCGGCGTCACGACCGTCATCGGCTGCCTGGGGACGGACGGGATCACCCGCCACATGACCTCGCTTCTGGCCAAGGCGCGGGCCCTCGAGATCGAGGGCGTCTCGACCTTCATCTTCTCCGGGTCCTACGAGATCCCGGTCCGGACGCTGACCGGGAGCGTCCGCTCCGACCTCATCCTCATCGACAAGGTCGTCGGGGCCGGCGAGATCGCCGTCAGCGACCACCGCTCCTCCCAGCCGACGTACGACGAGATCGCCCGCCTGGCGGCCGAGTGCCGGGTCGGAGGAATGCTCGGCGGCAAGGCCGGCGTCCTCCATTGCCACGTCGGCGACGGTCCGCGCCGTCTCGAAACGCTCTTCCGGCTCGTCCGCGAGACGGAGATCCCCATCAGCCAGATCGTGCCGACCCACATGACCCGCAATCCCCGGCTCTTCGAGCACGGCCTCGAGTGGGCGGCGGCGGGCGGCTCTCTCGACGTGACCGTCGGGCCCGAGCCCGTGCCGCCGGATCCCGAGGTCCGGTTCGAAGACGCGATCGCCCGCTTCCGGGGCCTGGGCCTGCCCTTCACCCGGATGATGGTGAGCTCGGACAGCAACGGGAGCATGCCGGTCTTCGACGAGGGCGGACGTCTCGTCCGGCTGGACATCGCCACGGAGCGGGACCTCTTCCGCGTGTTCACGGACGTCCTTAGGCGCGCAGCTCCTGCCGGTCGAGACGGCCGTTCGCGTCTTCTCGACCAACGCGGCCGAGTTCTACAAGCTCGGGAAGAAGGGCCGCGTCGCGCCCGGCCTCGACGCCGACCTCGTCGTGCTCGACGCGGACCTCGGCCTGAGCGAGGTCTTCGCCCGGGGACGGCGGATGGTCGCCGGCGGACGGCTCGCGGCCCGCGGCACCTTCAGCGCCTGAGAGGATTTCGGAGAGACCCGATGGCCGAAGACAAAGCGACCCCGATCCCTCCCCCTCCTTCCGGACGGCGACCGAGCTTCGCCGTCGCCCTGATCCCGCTCATCGCCATGGCCCTGCTCCTCGGGGTCGGCTACGGCGTCTACAAGATCAAAGCGCAGATCCTGCTGGTCGCGGCGGCCACGGTCACGGCCTTCCTGGGCCTCGCGCTCGGCTTCAAGTGGCAGGACATGGAGCGGGGCATCGTCGAGAGCATCCGCAAGGCGCTGCCGGCCATCCTGATCATGCTCTCCGTCGGGCTCCTCGTCGGCTCCTGGATGGCCAGCGGCACCATCCCCATGGTCATCTATTACGGCCTGAAGCTCATCTCGCCCCAGTTCTTCCTGGCCACGGCCTGCCTCGTCTCCTCGGTCGTGGCCCTCGCCTGCGGGACGTCGTGGGGGACGATCGGGACGATCGGCGTCGCCTTCATCGGCATCGCCATGGGCCTCGGCATCCCGCTCGGCCCGACCGCCGGGGCGATCGTCGCCGGGGCCTACTTCGGGGACAAGCTGTCGCCGCTCTCCGACATCCCCAACCTGGCCACCGTCATCTCCGGGTCGAACCTCTTCGACCACATCAAACACATGATCCCGTCGGCCCTGCCGGCCTGGCTGGCCGGGCTGGCCATCTACGTCGTCGCCGGGCTGAAATACGGCGCGACGAGCGCCAAATCGGAGACGCTGGACCTCATCCTGACCACGCTCAAGGCGAATTTCCGCTTCAACCTGCTCCTGCTCCTGCCGATGGCCGTCATCTTCTATTTCGCCATCGCCAAGAAACCGACCATACCGGCCATGGTCCTGTCGTCGCTCGTGGCCGCGGCCCTGGCTGTCATCGTGCAGAAGATCCCGCTCACGGTCGTGGCCACGGCCATGAACTCCGGGCTCCCGGCGCGGACGGGCGTCGAGCTCGTCGACAAGCTGCTGGCCAAGGGCGGCATGATGAGCATGATGGAGACCCAGCTCATCGCCTTCACCGCCTTCTCCTACGGCGGCATCATGCAGGCCACGGGCTGTCTCGCCGCGATCCTGGACAAGGTGACGAGGTTCACGCGGCACGTCGGGAGCCTGGTCCTGACCACGGTCGGCGCGGCCCTCCTCTCGGCCATGATCACCGGCAGCTCCTACCTGTCGATGATCCTCCCGGCGGACCTCCTGGCGCCCCTCTACAGGAAGAAGAACCTGGCCGCCAAGAACCTGTCCCGCATCATCGAGGAGAGCGGGGCGATCATCGTGCCGCTCATCCCCTGGAGCATGGCGGGCGTCTACATCACGGGGACGCTGGGCGTGTCGACCTTCTCCTACCTGCCCTGGGCGTTCATGAACTATCTTTCGGTCGGACTGCTCGTCCTATTCGGTTTCACCGGCTGGACCATGGCCCCGCGGGTGCGGGAGGACGAAACGCAGGCGGGGAGCTAGGACCCCTCTTCGTCTTCGCCTTTCTCCGCTTTTTCCAGCGCCTTCTTGAACAGCTCGTCGGCCTTGGAATGCTTCTCCTTCTGGAGCTCGAAGGTCGCGTCGAACTTGCGGTCGAACTCGCCCTGCCGTTTGTGCTCGCTGACGAGAAGATCGTCGAGCGAGCCTTTCTTCTTCTTGGGTTTCTCCGAGCGCAGGACGGCCCGGGTCTCCGTCGTCGACCCAGAGCGTCGCTTCGCAGCACGGGCAGACGAGCGAAAAGACGTGGCTGTCATCTTTCTTATCGGCCATGCCGCGAATGTAGCACGAAAGACCCGCCTCCATCAACGGAGCGGGCCGGTCACCGTCACGGGCGGCCGGCCCGCGCCTCGATCCCGTGTTTTTTCAACAGCTTGAACAGGCCCTGGCGGGTCAGCCCGACTTCGGCCGCCGTCCGCGTCCGGTGATAGCGGCAGCGGACCAGCGCCTCCCGCAGGAACCGTCTCTCGAAATCGGCCCGGGCCTCGGAGAACCGGTGCGACGACCGAGTAGTAGATCTCGCCGTCGGGATTGATCTTGGGCGAGAGGTATTCCTCGAGGATGAGGTCGCCTCCCGTCGGCCATGACCAGGCAGCGCTGGATCTCGTTCTGGAGCTCGCGGACGTTGCCGGGCCAGGGATAGCGGAGGAGCATCTCCAGCGCGACGGGCGAGAGGAACGGCCGCGTCCGGCCCATCGACCGGGCGTAGTCGTCCAGGAAGTGATTGAGGAGGAGCAGGACGTCCTCGGGACGGTCCCGGAGCGGCGGCAGCTCGATGGCGATGATCTTCAGCCGGAAGTAGAGGTCCTGGCGGAAGCGGCCCCGCTCGACCTCGACGTCGAGGTCCTTGTTCGTCGCGCTGACGAAGCGGACGTCCACGGGCCGGGACCGGGTCTCGCCGACGCGGCGGATCTTCCTCTCTTCGAGGACGCGCAGGAGCTTGGACTGGAGGGCGAGCGGCAGGTCGCCGATCTCGTCGAGGAAGAAGGTCCCGCCCGACGCCTCCTCGAGCAGGCCGGGCTTGTCGCGCACCGCTCCCGTGAACGAGCCCCGGGCGTGGCCGAAGAGCTCGCTTTCGAGGAGCGCTTCCGGGATGGCGGCGCAATTGACGGCCACGAAAGGCCCGCCCCGGCGGCGTCCCGTCTCATGGATGGTCCTGGCGGCGAGCTCCTTGCCCGTGCCGCTCTCGCCGGAGATGAAGACGGGCGCCTCCGCGTCGCGGACCTTCTCGATCATCGCCCGGACGCGGCGGACCGACGCCGCCTCGCCCATGAATGCGCCGGGGGACGGGAGATCCGGAAGCGGCGGCGTTCCCGTCGCCGGACCGCCGTTCCCGTTCCGCCGCAGGAGGTAGAGGACGGGCGCCATGGTCAGGGCCAGGAACTCCATGTGGCTGCGGTCGAACGGCCGCCCGGCGGCATCGCGGGCGAACAGGGCGATCCCGGCGGGCCGGCCGCCGAGGGCCCAGGGATAGGCCAGGACGCTGCGGGGGACGCCCTCGCCGTCGAGCTCCAGGTCGGCGAAGAGCGGGTCCGTGAGGAGGTCGCGGACGAGGAGCGGGCGTCCGATCTCGAGGGCCCGGCCGACCAGGGCTTCGTCGAATCCCCGGCCGGGAGGTTCCTCACCGCGGGCGCCCCCCGTTCCCCTCGCGGCCTCGAAAACAGGGTCCCCTCTCCCGTCGAGGGCCCGGACGAGGGCCCGGTCGGCGGCGACGTGGTCGAAGACGACTTCGGCGATCCGGGAAAGGTATCGGTGCGTCATGGCTTCTCATTTAAACGACGCTCGGGAGGGCCGGATATTCTCATTGCGCCCCTTCGTCCGAATCGCCTAGAATGGGCGCGAGGAGGCGTCCATGAAGAGGTTCATCGCAGTCCTGGGAGCCCTCGCCGTCGTTTCGAGCGGCATCGCATCCGGGTCCGGGCCGACGGTCGCCGACGCCCTGAAGGCCGTCCGCGTGCTGGCCATCCCCGACGAACGGACGGCCGGTCGACCGGACCGTCGCCGAGGAGTTCCGGCGGGACCTGGCGCCCGGAGCGGAGATCAGGACCCTCGGCCCCGGCGGCGCGGGCGGCAGGGGCATCCTCAGGATCGCCGTGGCCGACGAGAAGCTGGCCGCAGGGCCGGGGCCCGGAGCCCTCGGGACCGCGGGCGGGAAGAACTGGATGTTCCTCGAGCTCGCCCCGGACGGGACGGGACAGCTCGTCGCGTCGGCCCCCCATCTGCTCTACGCGCTGTATCGCCTCCTCAAGGACGACTGGCTCGGCCTCGACGCGGCCGGATTCGCGAAGGGCCGGGTGGTCGTGCCCCGGTTCACACGCCTCGAGGGCGGCGACAACTACCTCGCCAATCCGAAGCGTACGGCCGCGGGATACGACCCCGAGTCCTCCGTCCGCGAGCTGGCCCGCCTCGGCTTCAGCCACGTGCCCGTGAACGCCCTGGCCAAGGACATGCCGGCCGAGCAGGGGCCGCCGGGGGAGATCTACTACCGCTTCTACTACTTCAGCCCCGACCTCGACCAGTTCGTCGAAACGCCGCTCAACGCCGGGGCCTACTCGCCCGAATACCTCGAGGCCAACCTGGCCCTCCTCAAGGAGAACGCCCGCCTGGCCGTGAAATACGGCCTGACGCCCGGCCTCAACATCAGCTCGCCCCGCTCGGTGCCCGACGCCGTCCTCGAAAAGCATCCCTACCTGCGCGGGGCCCGGGTCGACCACCCCTTCCGCAGCTACCGGCCGCGCTTCACGCTGACGCTGTCCCACCCCGCGGTCCGCTGGCACTACGCCGAGCTGGTGCGGCGGCTGATGAAGGAAGTGCCCGACCTCGGCTACATCTACCTCTGGACGAACGACAGCGGCTCGGGCTTCGAATACACGGCCAGCCTCTACGCCGGGCGCAACGGAGGCGCCTACCTCGTCCGCGAGTGGAAGTCGCACGAGGCCGTCGCCAAGGCCGCCGCGGAGAACGTGCTCCGCTACTTCCGGACCCTGCGCGACGCGGCCCTCGAGACCCGGCCGGACTTCCGCCTGCTCTTCAACCTCTTCTCCTTCTCGAACGAGGAGGAGTTCATCCTCGACGGTCTCGGCGAAGGGCTCGACCTCTGGGTGGCCCCGAAGGAGCTCGACGACTCGCCGCGGGGACGGCGATTGAAGGCGTTGCCGCAGCGCGGGAGCGAGATCTTCACGACGACGCGCCTGCAGAACAACTACCTCCTGGGCATCCCCTCGCCCTGGCTCGCCGCCGAAGAGGTCCGCGCTCTGAGCGGGGCCGGCTTCGACAAGGCCCAGGTCACGGTGGACCCGGCGCCTCTCGCGCCCTACGACGTCAACCGCGACGTCCTCCGGGCCCTCAATTTCGATCCGGCCGCCGACGTCGACGCGGTCGTGAGCGCGGCGGCGGCCCGGCTCGTCGGCGCGGCCGGCGCGCCCGCTCTCGTCGAGGCCTGGAAGCTCTGCGACGAGGCCGTCCGCGGCTTTCCCTCGATCATGCTCTACGGCGACAACAACTGGGGCTTTCCCTGGTACCGCCTGCTCGTCCGGCCCTTCGCCCCGGACATCGGGAGGATCCCCGAGGCCGAGCGGGCCTACTACGAGAAGTACATGACCGTGACCTTCAACAATCCCAACCTCGTCGACCTCGGCACCGACATTCTCTGGACGCTCATGACCACGGAGCAGGCCGATGCGGCCGTCGCGCAGGCCGACCGGGCGACCTGGAAGCCGCTCGACGGCGCCTCGCCGCGATCCTCGGAAAGCGGCCGCCGGAGGCGGCGGAGGCGGGCGCAAGGCCGTCTTCACCGACCAACTCGACCGCCTCCGGGCCCTGCGCTGCTACTTCCGGACCCTGCGCAACACGGCGGCCTGGGTGGCCGGCGTCCACGGTTACATCGAAGCCAAGGACCCGGCCGAAAAGGCCCGGCGCCTGGCCCGGTGCGGGCCATGGTCGACGACGAGATCGCGAACGCGCTCGACCTGGCCGCCCTCTTCGAGTCCTCGACGACGCGGTTCATGCCGGTCGACCCGGGCGGCGAGACCTTCAACATGTACGGGACGAACCTCGCCGGGCTGGCCCGGAGGAAGATCGCCCTCATGAAGAAGCACCGCGACGACGAACCCCGGATCGATCCGGACTTCATGTGGCGCCTGCCGCCCGACGCCGGACTCGATCCGAAGCTCTACCTGAAGTACCGGCCCTAGAACCCATGAGTCCCCTGCATGTCGGCTACGGCGAACGGGTCATCACGCCGCCTCTCGGCGTCGACCTCTGCGGCTACGGCTTCTATCTCGGCCGGCGGGCCGAGTCCGTTCTCGACGACCTCAAGGCCAGGGCCGTCTGGCTCGAAAGCGCCGGCCAGAAGCTCGTCCTCGTCGGCTGCGACGTCATCGGATTCACGGTCGAAGAGGCGGACTCTCTCCGGGCGAAGATCGCCTCGTCTCTCGGGATGCCCCGGTCGGCCGTCCTTCTGGCCGCGACGCACACGCACTGCGGGCCCGCCACCCAGCCGATGCCCGGACTGGGCGCATGGACGCCGCCTCCATGAAGCGGCTCCGGGCACTCGTCGTCGAAGCGGCCGCCGAGGCCGCCGCCTCGCCCCGGGCCGGCGGAATTCTCCTACGCCCTCGAGGCCATCGAGCCCCTGGGCTTCAACCGCCGCCGGAAGGACTTCTGCGGCGTCGATCCCGTCCTCAAGGCCGCGATCTTTCGGACGGCGGAGCAGCGGATAGTTCTGCTCAACTACGCCTGCCACGCGGTCGTCTTCGGCCGCAAGTCCCATGTCTCGGCCGACTGGCCGGGCGCCGTCGTCCGCGAGATCGAGAGGTCCGGCGACCGGGCCGTCTTCTTCCAAGGATTCTGCGGCGACATCGATCCGGTCCTGCAGCTGAACCGCTGGGGCGAGGGGACGGCGGACGACCTCGGCGACATCGCCGATCTCGTCCGGCGCAGACTGGCCAAGGCCGAGCGCTACGCCGTCGCCCAGGCCGAACCGCGCCTGGCCGCGGTCGAACGCCGGATCGACATCCGCCTGACCGTGCCCGACAAGCGGACGATCGAGCGCGAGGCCGCATCGTTCCAGAAAAAATACTCGCAATTCCCCGGCGCCGCGAAGTTCGCGGCGGACTGGAAAAAGCGCGCCCTCGCCGCCGCGCCGGCGATGCGCAAGTCCCCCTTCGTCCGGAACGTGCCCGTCCAGGCCCTGGCCGTGGGCGGGTTGAAGATCGCCGCCCTGCCCGGGGAGTTCTTCTGCGAGATCGGGCTCAAGCTGCAGGGAACGGACGCGCCGCTCCTGCCCGTCGGGTACGCCAACGGCAACATCGGCTACGTCCCGGCGGACAGGGACTATCGCGACGCCGCCGATTACGCCTGCTACTGCGCGCCGATGTTCTACGGGCTTTTCCCGTTCGCGCCCGGCGTCGAACGGACCTTCCTGCGGGAGACGCGCAAGGCGCTCCGGGCGCTCTGAAGGAGAGGCCGCCATGGGTTGGATCTATCTCGGCCTGGTCGTGGCCGGGTTCGTGGCCATGAACTTCGTCATGAAGCTCGGCAGCCTCAAGGGCCACTCGTCGCCGGCGCTGACCGCGTCGCTCTTCTCGGCCGCGGCCCTCCTCTGCCTGGCCGTGCTGCTTCTCTCCGGACAGCCCCTGCGGAGCTCTCCCGCGGTCGTGCTGCTCGCCGTCGGCGGCGGCGTGGGCGGGGCCGTCGCCTACTTCTTCTTCCTCAGCGCCCTTCGGATCGGTCCCTACGCCCTGACCATCTCCATCTATACGATGGCCTTCCTCATCCCGGTCGCCTTCTCCATGATCGTCTGGGAGCGCCCTCTGACCGCGGCGGCCGGCGCCGGGATCGCCCTCATCGTCGGCGGCGTGGCCCTGATCTCGGGCTCCGCCTCCGGGGGCCAAGGACGAGGCCAAGGCCGCCTGGGTGAAGTGGCTGGCCCTGCTCGGGACGGCCTTTCGTCCTGACCGGGATCCCCCAGATCGCCCAGGCCGCCGCGGCCCGGATCGGGACGATCAACCTCTGGTATCTTCCTCTTCCTGACGTTCTTCTCCGGGGCCGCGGCGCTGTGGTCCTTCCTCTTCGCCAAGGGCCATGGCCCCCCGTCGCGGCGTCCTCTCTACGGGGGATTGGCGGGCCTGGCCAGCGTCGCCGGCAACCTGTTCACGCTCCGCGCCCTCGGCCGCCTGACCGAGCCGGTCGTCTTCCCGGTCTCGTCTGGCTGGGCCGGTCATCGGCGCGGTCCTGCTATCGGTCCTGTTCTTCAAGGAAAAGACGCGGCCGCTCGGCTACCTCGGCATCCTCCTCGGGCTCGCCGGGATCGTGCTCCTGGCGCTCGGTTAGCGGCCAGGCCCGCGTGGGCATTGACACTCCCGGGCGCCGGGGATAACCTTGGGTCGATCCGTCGAGGAGAGATCCCATGAACGTCCGCCAGCCCGTTCTCATCGCCTTGCTTCTCATCGCCATCGGCAGCGCCGCCGGCGCCGCTCCGTTCCCCGGGCCCGCCGATGAGCCTCGGAGCGCGGCCCCGGCGCCCGACCGGCTGCAGTGGTTCCGCGAGGCCAAGTTCGGCCTGTTCATCCACTGGGGCGCCTATGCGCATCGTCGGCCGCGAGGAATGGGCCCGCCAGCTCCTCCAGATCCCGCGCGAGGAGTACCGGGACATGGCCCTGACCTTCGATCCCGTCGCCTTCGATCCCGACGCGTGGGCCGCGCTGGCCAAGGACGCCGGCGCGAAATACGTCGTCATCACCTCCAAGCACCACGACGGCTTCGCCATCTACGACAGCGCCTTCTCCGACTTCGACGTCATGTCCGCGAAATACGGCCAGGACATCCTGGGGCCGCTCTCGGCCTCGATGAAAAAGGCCGGGCATCCCGCTCGGCTTCTACTATTCGATCATGGACTGGCACCATCCCGACTACCTGCCCCGGCGCCCCTGGGAGACGAAGCGGACGACGAAGGGCGCCGACTTCGGCCGCTACATGGACTTCGCGACGAACCAGCTCAAAGAGCTCGTCGCCAAGTACGATCCGGCCGTCCTCTGGTTCGACGGCGAGTGGGAGCACTCGAACGAGGAGCAGCGGGCCTTCGCCCTCGGGAAGATGCTGACGGAGATGAAGCCGGCGCTCCTCATCAACGACCGCCTCTACAGGCGCGAGCCCGGCCACGGCGACTTCGGTACGCCGGAGAACTATCGTTCCCGCGACGGGCGTCCGCAATCCGGACGGGACACCGCGCCTCTGGGAGGCCTGCGTCACGATGAATTGGAACGGCTGGGGCTATAACCGCACCGAGACCGAGTTCCACAGCGCGCCCCAGCTCATCCGCCAGCTCATCGAGATCGTCAGCAAGGGCGGCAACCTTCTCCTCAACGTCGGGCCGCGGCCCGACGGCCGGATCCAGGACGATTTCGCGTCCCGCCTCCGGGAGATCGGGGCCTGGCTCAAGACGAACGGCGAGGCCATCTACGGCACGACGGCCAGCGTCTTCGAGCGCCTGCCCTTCTTCGGCCGGGCGCACGGTCAAGGGCTCGACGCTCTACGTCCACGTCATGGGCTGGCCGGCCGACGGCAAGATCCGGCTGCCGGGGCTCCAGACCGGGGTCAAGAAGGCGTACCTCCTGGCCGACCGGTCGAAGAGCCTGTCTTTCCGGCGCTCCGCGAAGGATATCGTCGTCGATCTGCCCGCGCGGGCGATCGATCCCGACGCGACGGTCGTCGTCCTCGAGCTCGAGGGGCCCCCGGTCGCCGCGCCCTACCGGATCGTCCCGGAGAAGGACGGCCGCGTGGAGCTCCCGATCTATCTCGCCGACATCCAGTCGGAGATGGGCCAGCGCGCCTACGTCGACCACTTCTACCGGACGACCATGCTGGCCAACTGGCAGAACGTCAACGACTACCCCGAGTGGGTCTTCTCGACGGCGAAGCCCGGGACCTACGAGGTCCGGGCCTCCTACGCCAGCATGTGGGGCGGAAAGGCCGGCTACGAGGTCGAGGTCGACGGGAAGAAGCTCGCCGCGAAGACGGAACCCTCGCCGAGCGTCTACTTCCCGGCCACCTTCCCCGTCGGCCGGGTCGACCTCGGCGCCGGCGAGCACAAGCTCCGGGTCCGCATCACCTGCGTCACGAACAACCACGCCATGAACCTGGAAAAGGTCGTCCTCGTCCCGGTGAGATGACGGGACGGGCGAAGCCTCGCCTATGCCGGCAGAGCCGAGAGGTCAGGAGGAACGGATGAAAAAACACATTCCCGCCGTCGTCTTGATCGCCGCCCTCATCGCCGCATCGTCGCCCGCCGGCGCGGCCTCAGCGGGTGAACGGGTGTTTTCCCTCGCCGACATCCTCGCGCCGGCCTTCCCGACGGGCCTGGTCGCGGCGAAGTCGGTCGACCGCATCGCCTGGATCATGAACGACCGGGGCGCACGGAACGTCTGGACCGCAGCCGCCCCCGATCTCCGGCCTGTGAACCTGACCGGATTCGCGCGGGACGAGGTCTTCGAGATCGACGAAGTTCTGCTCACGGACGACGGCCGGACCGCGGTCTTCGTCAAAGGCGGCTCCCCCAACGCCGCCGATTGGGTGACCAACTCCGACAGCGACCTCGACGGCCGCGAGCAGGCCGTCTGGGCCGTCGGCACCGACGGAGGCCGGCCCTGGAGAGTCGCGGCGGGGAACGAACCGGTCCTCGCCCCTGACGGGCTTTCGCTACTGCTCGTGAAGGACGGCTCGATCTATCGGGCCCCTCTCTCGCCGCGGTCGGACCCTGCCCTGACCCCGGCGCCTGAGCTCCTCTTCCGGGCGGCCGGAAGGAACGGATCTCCCCGCTTCTCCCCCGACGGCAGCCGCATCGCCTTCGTCAGCAGCCGGGAAGACCACAGCCTCGTCGGCGTCTTCGACCCGGCCCGGCGCAAGATCACCTGGATCGCGCCGAGCGTCGACCGGGACACCGATCCGCGGTGGTCGGCCGACGGGTCGCGGATCGTCTTCGTCCGCCGGCCCGGTCTGACTTTCGACACAGAGGCCGTGAGCGAGTTCCGCGCCCGCGGGCCGGCCGATCTGGCCATCTGGCTGGCGGACGCGGCGACGGGCCGGGCCCGTGAACTGTGGCGGTCCCCCAAGGAGTCCCCGCGTCGACCGCGGTCTCGACCTCCCAGATGGGATCCCAGTCGAGGTCCGTGTTGTCGTCCCAATTGCTGTCGTTGACGGCCATGGCGTCGCGCTTGACCCCGGCGGCGTTGACGCCGAAGCAGAAGGCGGTCCGGTGGTCGTGGAAGCTGTCGATGCCGACCTCGATCCAGTCGCCCTCGATGTCGTCCCGGCGGGACATGCGCCGTTCGATCCGGGCCGGCTCGGTGTCATGGGCCTTGACCGCGACATACAGGCTGTCGTCGTCGTAGAGGATCTTGAAGGAAGTCGACTGGCTCGGCGGCTGGCCTTCGTAGGGCTCCCGCTGGACGAACCCCGTCTCCCAGGCGACCTTGTCCCAGGCCGGATCGTCGAAGCGGCCGTCGATCTTGGGGGAATGGGGATTGACGTGTGCCGTCTGATAGACCCTTAGAGCGGGCGGGGCGGTGGCCGCGGCGGCGACGGGGGCGGCGAAGGGCAGGGACAGAGCGGTCAGGGCCAAGGCGGCGAGTGCCGGATTCGGCCTCGAGCGAACACAGGGCTGGCGCATATCACACTTATATACTCGCCATGGGGGGAAAAGGTTGTCCGGAGGGTTGCCGTTGTCATCCGAAGGCCTTTCCTTTATAATATTTCCCTATCGAACGGATAGGGTTTTCTCATCGGACCGCCGAGCGGAAGATGCCCCGCCGGGGAGACCCGACGCCCCATGAAACCCGCCAACCGCCTGGCCGGCGAATCAAGCCCCTACCTGCTCCAGCACGCGCACAATCCTGTGGATTGGTATCCCTGGGGGGAGGAAGCCTTCGAGACGGCCCGGCGCCTGGACAAACCGGTGTTCCTGTCCATCGGCTACTCGACCTGCCACTGGTGTCATGTCATGGAGCGCGAATCCTTCGAGGACGCGGATGTCGCCCGTCTCCTCAACGAGACCTTCGTCTGCGTCAAGGTCGATCGGGAGGAACGCCCCGATCTCGATCAGCACTACATGGCCGTCTGCCAGGCCCTGACCGGATCGGGCGGCTGGCCCCTGACGATCGTGATGACCCCGGACAAGCGCCCGTTCTTCGCCGGGACATATTTTCCCAAGTCGCGACGCTGGGGCCGGCCGGGCCTGCTCGAGCTCGCGCCCCTCATCGGCGAGGCCTGGCGGACGCGACGGGAAGAGGTCCTGCGTTCGGCAGACGGCATCCTGGCCGCCCTGGATAAAGGACAGGCCGGGAACCGGAGTGCGGCCGAAACCCCGCTGTCGGAGGACGTCCTCGACGACGCCTACGGCGAGCTGGCCGCCGATTTCGACGCCGCCCGCGGCGGCTTCGGCAGCGCGCCCAAGTTCCCCATGCCCCACCAGATCGGATTCCTCCTGAGGTACGGGAAGCGGACCGGCAAGAGCGAAGCCGTCACGATGGCCACGGCCACGCTCGCGGCCATGCGCCGCGGCGGGATCTACGACCAGCTCGGGTACGGCTTCCACCGCTATGCGACCGACGCCGGCTGGCTCGTCCCCCATTTCGAGAAGATGCTCTACGACCAGGCCCTCCTGGCCGAGGTCTACGCGGAAGCGGCCGTGGCCACCGGGCAGCGCGAATTCGGGCGGACGGCGGAGGAGATCGCGGAGTACGTTCTCAGAGACCTCGCCTCCCCCGAAGGAGGGTTCTTCGCGGCCGAGGACGCCGACAGCGAGGGCGAAGAAGGGAAGTTCTATCTCTGGACCCGCGACGAGCTCGAGGCCGTCCTGGGCCCGGAGCAAGCCCGGGCCGCGGCGCGGGCTTACGGGGTGGAAGACGGCGGCAACTTCACCGAACCCGGGAAAGTTCGCGACGGCCGGAATATCCTCCACCTGGGCGGGACGCCGGGAACGCCTGCCGCTGCGACCGGGTCCTTCCTCCCGCTGATCGAAGACGGGATCGGGGCCGTGAGGAATAAGCTTTTTCGCGCCCGCGAAAGCAGGGTCCGTCCGTTCAAGGACACCAAGGTCCTCGCCGATTGGAACGGGCTGATGATCGCGGCCCTGGCCTCGGTCTTCCGGCTCACCGGAAAGGCCGAATATCTTCGAGCCGCGGACGGGGCGGCCGATTTCGTCTTGAAGCACATGCGTGCCCGCGACGGCCGCCTCCTGCATGTGCACGCCGGCGGCCAGGTCCGGATCCCGGCGTTCCTCGACGACTACGCCTTCTTCATCAAGGGGCTCATCGCACTCTACGAGGCGGCTTTCGATCCGGGCCGCCTCGAAACCGCCCTCTCGCTCACGGGACAGGCGATCGAGCTCTTCGGAGACGAGAGGGAGGGCGGGTTCTTCTTCGCCGCCGACCCGGAGGTCGGCTCCCGGCGCAAGGAGATCTATGACGGGGCCGTTCCGTCGGGGAATTCCGTGATGCTGATGAACCTCCTCCGCCTCGGCCGCCTCACCGGACGGCAGGATCTCGAGGACAGGGCTTCGAGCCTGGCGGCGGCCTTTTCCGGAGAGGTCTCCCTCCATCCGCGCGCGCACTCGGAATTCCTCCGCGGGCTGGATCACGCCCTGGGCCCGGCCCAGGAGATCGTGGTCGTCGGAAAACGGGAGGCCGCGGACACTCGGAAGCTCCTGGCGGCGCTCCGGGGGATGTATCTCCCCCATTCGGCCGTCCTCTTCAAGCCGGAGGACGAGCCGGCGGCCGCGCAGGCACTCGAACGCCTTGTCCCGTTCACGAAAGGAATGGACGTAGGCGGCGGCCGGGCCGCCGCCTACATCTGCTCGAGAGGGGCTTGTCTTCGTCCCGTCAGGTCCCCGGCCGAGCTGCGCGAGGCCCTGAAATAGCGCCTGCGGTCAGTCGAGGACGACGTCGCACTCGCCCGTGAGGGCGGGGTTCTTCGCGTCCCGGACCTTGATCGTCAGCCGGTCGCCCTTGGCGAAGCCGGGATTCTTGAAGTACAGGGGCGTCAGGAACCCGTTGAAGCCGAGCATGTAGCCTTCCGTCACGGCCAGGGGCGCGTTGAGCGTCAGTGGAGGAAAGAAGGTCGACTTCTCGGGAAAATCGTAGAGCCGGACCCAGGAGGAGACGATGCCCTCCTTGCCCAGGCGGCGGTAGAAGCTCATGTCCCGGATCTCGCCGCGGTACTGGTCCCGGAGGTCGGAGAGCGAGAGCAAGGGATACTCCGTCCCCTTGTAGACCATGACCACGTCCTTGGCCGCGACGGTGATGGGCACGTTCTGCTCCTTCGACGCCATGAAGGCGTAGAACATGACGTAGGGGGTCTTGACGGCCCGGTTGACCAGGGCCGCGTCGACGGCCATGAGGATGGCGCCGCTCTCGTTGGAGAAGGCGCCCATGCCGTGGTCGACGGTCTGGGGGTAGGCCAGGCCCGCGAGCACGAGCACGATCGAAGCGTATCTCATGAGTTTCATCGGAATCTCCTTTCTGGCTTGCTTTCTGCTAGCCGCTCCCTTATATGCATCCGGCGTGCCAACTTCCCGGGCCGCTGAAAAGGCAGCGAGCGAGCCCGGGGAGCCGGGGGATGTCCGCCCGGGAGGACGGGCTGTCCTCAATTCCTACTGTTTCTATAGTATTTCGGCACGAACAGGGAAAAAAGCGGTTCTTCTCCCATCTCCGGGATATCTACTCGAGGCGAGGGGATTAATTCGGCAATGAGTATTGTGTCCCCGATTTAAGAAGGCTGGAGGGTCTTCTTGATCCTGGAGACGTCGTAGCCCTTGGCGGCGGCCCGGCGGATCAGCTCGTCGTAGAGGGCGGCGTCCATCTGGGGCGTCCGGCTGAGGATCCAGTAGTAGGTCCGGTCGGGATGGCCGACGACGGCCCACTGGTAATCCTCGTCGAGCTCGATGACCCAGTAAGCGCCCGTGAACGGCCAGAAGAAACGGACCTTGAGCTTGGCGTTGGTCGTCCGGTCGACGATCCAGGCTTTGCCCCGGATCGACTTCTCCTTGCCGTCGAGCGTGCCCTTGCGGCAGACGTTGAAAACGTCGATGGCGCCGTCCTCGCGGAGCGAGTAGTGGGCGCTGACGCCGACGCAGCCCTTCTGGAACCTCTGCGGGATCGTGGCGATCTCGTACCAGGTCCCCAAATAGCGCTCGATGTCGACGCGGGACACGACCTCGAGCGGCTTCGTCTCCGCGGCGGCCTTGGCCGCGGCGCCGGCGGCGAAAACGAATATCAGGACGATCATCCAGGCTTTCATGGCTCTTCTCCTGCGGGATCTGAACGATTTTAGGGCACGCGCCGGCTTCCGTCAAATCGGGCCCGGACGGGCGCCGGTTGAAATGCCCCTCCTCTTTCTAATAGAATCCCGTGTCGTGGGCGTTCCAAGGACCCTCCGCCGGCAGCGGCTTCCCTCCCCGGGAAGGATGGCCCCTCCGTCGATCTGAACAGGCTCTCGGAGTCCGTCCTTCGGTCCGTCCCCTCGATCCCGGCGAGGAGGGTGAACGTGGCGAAAAACGGATCGACATCGACCAGGCGTGACTTCATCAAAGCGGCCGGATGGGGAGCGGCGGCCGCGTCCCTCGCGCCTCTCGGCGCGGCCGGGGGGACGGCCCAAGCCGGGCCGGCGTCCGGGAAGGCCGGCGGCTTCAAGCTCAAGTACGCACCCGACATCGGCGCTTTCGCGGGACACGCCGGGAAGAACCCGGTCGACCAGCTCAAGTTCATCGCCGACCAGGGCTTCACGGCCTGGTTCGACAACGGCCTGATGGGCCGGCCCGCGGCCGAACAGGAGAAGCTGGCCGGGGAATCGGCGCGGCTGGGGCTCACCATCGGCCCCTTCGTCGTCTACGCCGATTTCGCCGTCGAATCCTTCGTCATCAAGGACAAGGCCGTCAACGACATGCTCGACGGGCGCTTCAAAACGGCCGTCGAAACGGGGAAGCGCACGGGCTGCCAGTGGACGCTGGCCGTCCCGGGCCGTTACAACCAGAGGCTCGATTGGGACTACCAGACGGCCAACGTCGTCGAGAACCTCAAGAGGGTGGCCGCCATCTGCGAGCCCGCGGGCCTCGTCATCGGGCTCGAGCCCCTCAATCCCAAGGACCACCCCGGGCTCTTCCTGACCAAGATGGCCCAGGCCTACCAGATCTGCAAGGCCGTCGGGAGCCCCTCGGTCAAGATCCTCGACGACATGTACCACCAGCAGATCACCGAGGGGAACATCATCCCCAACATCGACGCCTGCTGGGACGAGCTGGCCTCGTTCCACGTCGGCGATTCGCCGGGCCGGAAGGAGCCGGGGACGGGCGAGATGAACTACCGCAACATCTTCAAGCATATCCACGCCAAGGGGTATAAAGGGGTGCTCTGCTGCGAGCACGGCAAGAGCAAACCCGGGCTCGAAGGCGAGAAGGCCTTTCTCGCGGCCTACCGCGACGCCGACAATTTCTAAAGGAGGAACGACATGGACGCGAAACACGATAACGGTCTGACGCGCAGGGACTTCATCAGGACGGCCTCGGCCGCCTCCGTGGCGACGCTCGCGGCGTCCTTCCCGGGCTCGGGCGGGCTCTTCGCCGCCGGCTCGGACGCGATCCGCATCGGCATCATCGGGGCCGGCGGCCGCGGCACGGGCGCGGCGATCGACGCCGTGAACTCCTCGCCGGGCGTCGAGATCGTCGCCGTCTACGACGCGTTCCAGGACCGCGTCGACAAGTCCCTCCAGACGCTCCGGGAGAAAGTGCCGGCCGCCGTCAAGGTCAAGCCCGAGCACTGCTTCACCGGGCTCGACGGCTACAAGAAGCTCCTGGCCATCAAGGACATCAACTACATCGTCACGGCCGCCCCGCCCGGGTTCCGGCCCCTCCACCTTCAGGCCTCTGTCGAGGCGGGCAAGAACGTCTTCATGGAGAAGCCCGTGGCCGTCGACCCGGTCGGCGTCCGCTCGGTCATCGCCAGCTCGGCCCTGGCCGCGGAGAAGGGCCTGGCCATCGTCGCCGGGACCCAGCGCCGCCATCAGAAGAGGTACCTCGAGACGATGCGGCGCATCCACGACGGGGCCATCGGCGAGGTCGTCGGCGGCCAGTGCTACTGGAACCAGGGCGACCTCTGGGTCATCAAGAAGACGCCCGAGATGAGCGAGATGGAGTGGCAGTGCCGCAACTGGCTCTACTTCTCCTGGACCTCGGGCGACCACATCGTCGAACAGCACGTCCACAACATCGACGTCGTCAACTGGGCCTTCGGCGCGATGCCGGTCAAGGTCATGGCCATGGGCGGCCGCGAGGTCCGGACGGCCCCGGAGTACGGCAACATCTTCGACCACTTCGCCGTCGAGTTCGAGTACCCGAACGGCGCCCGGGTCATGAGCATGTGCCGGCAGACCCCGGGCTGCGCCGACCGGATCGAGGAGAAGATCGTCGGGACGAAGGGCCACGCCTTCGGCTACGGCGAGATCTCCGGCCCGAACGCCTGGAAGTTCGAGGGCGACGAGCCCAATCCCTACGTCGTCGAGCACACCGATCTCATCGCCTCGATCCGAGCCGGGAAACCCCTCAACGAGGGCAAGCGCATCGCCGAGAGCACGATGTGCGCCATCATGGGCCGCATGAGCGCCTACACCGGCCGGGCCCTGTCGTGGGATTGGGCCATGAAGGCCTCGAAGCTCGACCTCTTCCCGGTCCGGCTCGAGTTCGGTCCGAACCCGGTCGACGCCGTCGCCGTGCCGGGCGTGACGCCGCTCGTTTAAAAGGAGGCGCAGTGTCCGTACACCGGCTGGCCGGCCGCGTCGCCCTCGTCACGGGGGCGAACCACGGCATCGGCGCGGCCACGGCCAAGGTCCTGGCCGCCGAGGGGGCCGGCGTATTCGTCACATCCTATCGCGGGCCGTCGTCCCTCGATGCGGCGGAACGGGACGAAGCTCTGCGCTCCGGCATCGGCGGGCTGAAACTCTACGAGGCCAGAAAGCAGCAGCCGCCCGAGCGGGTCGTCGCCGAGATCATGGCCGGGGGTGGCCGGGCCGCCTGTCTCGAAGCCGATCTCGCCGATCCCGCCGCCATCCCCCTTCTTTTCGACGCCTGTGAGGGCCGGCTGGGCCCGGCGGAAATCCTGGTCAACAACCACGCTCACTGCGAGTACGAGACGTTCGACCCCGCACGTGTCCGCTCCGAGGACTTCGGCATGCGCCTGACGGACGCCGCCATCATGGACGGACATTACGCCGTCAACGCGCGCGGGACGGCCCTGATGATGGCCGAATTCGCGAAGCGACACATCCGGCGCGGCTCGGCCTGGGGCCGGATCATCAATATCAGCACGGACGCCGCCGACGCCCACTCGGGGGCCGTGAGCTATGCCGCCTCCAAGCACGCGCTCGAATCCTACAGCCGGTCGGCGGCGCACGAGCTCGGCAAGTACGGCATCACGGTCAACATCGTCGCGCCCGGACCCGTCCAGACGGGCTGGCTCCGTCCCGACGAGGAGGCCGAGATCGGGCGGAAGACGCCGCTCGGACGGGTCGGCCGGCCCGAGGATATCGCCGACGTCATCGCCTTCCTGGCCTCCGACCAGGCCCGCTGGCTGACCGGCCAGCTGCTCTACGTCGGCGGCGGCTGGAAATGGCATCCCTGACACCGGGAGGACACATGAAAAAAATGAAGCGGAGGGACTTCCTGAAGACGGTACCGATCGCCGCGGCCGGGGTCATCGGCTTCCCGACGATCGTCAAGGCCTCGGCCCTGGGCAAGGAATGGGGCCGTCGCGCCGTCGGACCGGATCGTCATGGCCGGGATCGGCTTCGGCATGATGGGCCCGGGCAACATGGAGAGCTTCCTCGAGAAGCCCGAGGTCCAGTGGGTGGCCGTCTGCGACCTCGACAAAGAGCCGCTGGCCATGGCCAAGGGCATGGTCGACAAGAAGTACGGCAACAAGGCCTGCGCGACCTATCACGATTTCCGCGAGCTCTATCGCGCAAGGACCTCGACGCCGTGTCCATCGCCGTCCCCGACCACTGGCACGCCATTCTCAGCATCGCGGCGTTGCGCGCCGGGCTCGACGTCTACGGCGAAAAGCCCCTGACCCACAACCTGCGCGAGGGCCGGGCCCTCTGTGACGCGGTCAAAAGGTACGGCCGGGTCTGGCAGACGGGCTCCTGGCAGCGCTCGGTCGAGAACTTCCACCAGGCCTGCGAGCTCGTCCGCAACGGGCGTATCGGCAAGATCAAGAGGATCGAGGTCGGCCTGCCCTCGGGGCACTACGACTTCGCCGGGACGTTCGGCCAGGAGGCCCTCGTCGCGCCGCCCCCGAATCTCGACTACGAGTTCTGGGTCGGGCCGGCGCCCTGGTGGCCCTACTGCAAGGCCCGCGTCCACATGAACTGGCGCTGGAACATGGACTTCGGCGGCGGCCAGTACATGGACTGGATCGGCCACCACCTCGACATCGCCCACTGGGGCATGGGTTGGGACGAGACCGGGCCCGTCGAGATCGAGGCCACGGGCGAATACCCGACGTCGGGCATCTACAACAGCCCGACCCGCTACTACGTCAAGGCCAAGTACGCCGACGGGACGCCCATGGTCCTGGCCGGCGGCCACGACGAGATCTGGAGCGGCACGAAGTGGATCGGCGAGTACGGCTGGATCTGGGTCGACCGCGGCCAGTTCGAAGCGGAGCCGGCCAGCCTCAAGCGCGAGGTCGTCGGGCCGGAGGAGGTGCGCCTGTACAAGAGCCGCGACCACCATCAGAACTTCCTCGACTGCGTCCGCAGCCGGGGGAAGACGATCACCCCGGCCGAGACGGCCCACCGCTCGGCGAGCGTCGGGCACCTCGGCGTCATCGCCATGGAGGTCGGGCGGAAGATCAGGTGGGACCCGAAGACCGAGACCATCCTCGGCGATCCCGAGGCGGAGAGGCTCCTGGGGCACTCGTACCGCAAGCCCTGGCAGCTGCCGGAGTGAGGAGAGCGACCATGAAAAGAACGCACATCACGATCGCGGTCGCGGCCCTCGTCGTCTTCGCGTCGCTCTCTCTGCCGGCCGCTCCCGCGGCGGGACAGATGGACGAGCGGACCAAGCAGGGCATGGGGCTGACGACCGATTCGCTCGAAGCGATCCTGAAGGACCTCCAGACCTACGATACATCCGACGTCGGCGCCGCCATGCGTCTCCGGGCCTACGTCTTCGTCCACAAGGACAACGCGCGGCCCGCAAGGAGACCGAGGCCGCGCTTCTCAAGTTCATCCAGGGCTCACCGGCGCCAGGAGGGTTGATGGCGGCCTGCCGGGCCCTCCGGCTCGTCGGCGGCCCGGACTCCGTCCCCGTGCTCGCGGCCCTCGCGCTCAAGCCGGAGACGACCGACGCGGCCCGCTACGCGCTCGAACGGATCCCCGGCGAAGAGGCCGACCGGGCCCTCGTCGAAGCCCTGGGCAAGACCGCGGGCGCGGTCAGGCGCGGCATCGTCTTCTCGCTCGGCGAACGCAAGACCGCCGCCGCGGTCCCGGCCCTCGCGGGGCTGGCCGCCGGGAAAGACGCCGCCCTGGCCATGGACGCCGTGAAAGCCCTCGGCAAGATCGGCGGCGCGGAGGCCGTCAAAACGCTCACCGCGATGCTCGGCAAGGCCGGCGCAACGCTCAAGTCCGAGGCCGCCTCGGCCCTGCTTCTCGCGGCCGAGGGATTGCTCGCAGCCGGAGACAAGGCCGCGGCCGCGACGGTTTACGATAAGGTCTTCGCGGCCAACATCTCCCCGGTCTCCGGCAGGCCGCGTTCAAGGGCAAGCTCGCCGTCGCGGACGACGCGAGGGCCTGATCCTCAGGACCCTGACCGGAAAGGACGCTCTGCTCTTCGCGCCGGCCCTGGCGGCGGTCCCGGCGAATTTCGGCGAAGGCGAGATATCCCAAGTCGGTGATCTCATGGCGCGCCTGCCCGAAGAGGCCAAGATCCAACTCACGGGCATCCTCGCCGGCTATCCCGCCGATATCGTCCGGCCCTATCTGCTCTCCGCCGCGGAGAACCCGTCCGGCAATGTCCGGCTGGCCGCGCTCCGGTCGATCGCCGCGGCCGGCGACGGCAAGTCCGTCGTCTTCCTGGCCACCAAGGCGGCCCGCTCGGCCGGCGCCGAGCAGGACGCGGCCCGCGAGGCGCTGGCCCGGCTCAGGGGAAGCGACGTCGACGAGGCCATCCTCGCCCACCTCGCCAAAACTTCGGACGACGCCGTCAAGGCCGAGCTCGTCCAGGCGGCCGGCGCCCGGCGCATCGCCGGGGCCGAGCCGGCTCTCATGGACATCGTCAAGGCCGGCCCGCCCTCTCTCAAAACGAAGGCGGCGGCGGCGCTCCGCACGGTCGCCGGCGAGGAGGACCTCCCGGCGTTGCTCGCCCTTCTCGCCGCGCTCGACGACGAGACGGCCCGCGAAGCCATGCAGGATACCGTCGCGGCGGCCGCCCGCATGAACCCGAGGGAGACGGCCCGCTCGAGCGCCGTCAAATCGCGGCTCGCGGCCGAGAAGGACGCGGGAAAGAAAGCGGACCTCATCCGGATCCTGGGCAAGATCGGCGACGACTCGGCCCTTCCCCTCGTCCGGACGGCGCTGTCCGATCCCGACGCGGCCGTCGTCGACGCGGCCGTGCGCGCGCTGGCCGACTGGCCGACCATCGCCGCCCGGGACGACGTCCTCGACATCGCCCGGACGTCGCTCGTCCTCAACCACCGCATCCTGAGCATCCGCGCGTATATCCGGATGATCGGGCTCGAGCCCAACCGGTCCCCCGAAGGCGCCGCGGCCGACCTCCTGAAAGTCCTCTCCGTCTCGACGCGGCCGGAGGAGAAGAAGCTCGTCCTGGGCCTTCTCGGCCGATTCCCCTGCGTCACTTCGCTCAAGACGGCCGAGTCGCTCCTGGCCGACCCGACGGTCGCGGCCGAGGCCAAGCTCGCCGCCGACCGCATCCGCAAAGCTTTAAAATGACCAAAGAAGGGACCAGGTCTTCGCAAACGCGAATTTCCGCCTGATCTGCGAAGACCTGGTCCCTTCTGGTTCAAAAGTATTCGACTCCCGTCGGGAGGGGAAACATGATCGAAGGTCAATCGACGGGCGGCAAGGCGCCGAAGCTCCGCTACGGGATGATCGGCGGCGGACCGGGCTCGTTCATCGGCGACGTCCACCGCAAGTCCATCGCCATGGACGGCAAGGCCGAGCTCGTCTGCGGCGCGTTCTCCCAGAGCTACGAGAATACGCTGGCCACGGGCGACGCGCTCGGGCTCCCCCGCGAGCGGCTCTACCGCTCCTTCGACGAGATGATCCGGGCCGAGGCGGCACGCCCCGACCGGCCGGACTTCCTCAGCATCGTCACGCCGAACAGCACCCACTTCCCCGCCGCGAAGATCGCCCTCGAACACGGCTTCTCCGTCGTCTGCGAGAAGCCCCTGGCCACGAGCTCGCGCGAAGCCGGCGAGCTCGCCTGCCTCGTCCGCGAGACCGGGCTCCTCTTCTGCGTCACCTACGCCTACTCGGGCTACCCCCTCGTCAAGCACCTCCGGGACCTCGTCGCCGCGGGCGAGATCGGCGACATCCGCTTCGTCAACGGCGAATACCCCCAGGAGTGGCTGATGACCAGGCTCGAGGACACCGGCCAGAAGCAGGCCGCCTGGCGGACCGACCCCGCCCTCGCCGGCATCTCCAACTGCGTCGGCGACATCGGCAGCCACATCGAGTTCATGGCCGCCTATATGACCGGCCTCGAGATCGAGTCGCTCTGCGCCCGCCTGGACCGCTTCGGCCCCGGCCGTCCCGCTCGACGACAACGCCACCGTCATGGTCGACTACAAGGGCGGCGCGAAGGGCGTCTATTGGAGCTCCCAGATCGCGGCCGGCCACGACAACGCCCTGCGCCTGCGCATCTACGGCACCAAGGGCGCGGTCGAGTGGTTCCAGGAGACGCCGAACACGGCCCGTGTCTCCTTTCCCGACCGCCCGTCCGGGACGATCTCGCGCGGCCGCGATCCGATGTCGCCGCGGGCCCAGTCGCTCTCCCGCCTCCCCTCCGGCCATCCCGAGGGCTATTTCGAGAGCTTCGCCAACGTCTATGCGACCTTCATCGGCGCCCTGGCCAAAAAGCTCCGCGGCGAGCCGCTCGCCCCCGCCGACCTCGATTTCCCCAACGTCGACGACGGCGTCCGCGGCGTCCGCTTCATCGAGGCGTGCGTCGAGAGCTCGGCCAAAGGCGCGGTCTGGGTGGCGATGGACTGAGGACCCGGCCGTCAGGAACCTCCCTGACCGGGCCCGGCAGGGGAATGCTCAGAGGAGATGACGATGAGCAAACGCGCGCCGGTCCTGCCGGCCTGTTGCGGAGCGGTCCTGATCTATTCCCTGCTGACGAGCCCGGGCTGCCGCGGGGAAAAGACCTTCGTGGCCGAGATCAGGAACGGGGTCCGGTACGTCCATAACATCAAACCGGCGTCCGAGAGGCAGGTGGCCGGACTCGTATTCGTCGGGAAGATCGGCGAGCTCGAGTCGACGGACCCGGATCGCCAGTTCGTCAGTCCCATGAGCGCCGACGAGGATGCCGCGGGGAACCTCTTCATCCTTGATGATAGGGAGTCCTGCGTCAAGAAGTTCGACGCCAAACGGGAATTCCTGGGCCGCTTCGGCCGAAAGGGCCAGGGCCCAGGCGAGTTCGAATTCCCGATGTCCGTCGGCGTCACCGCGAGCGGCCGGGTCATCGTAGCGACGGGGACCTCGGAGTTCCATGTGTTCGATAACGACGGGATCTACGTCGACCGATTCCGGCTGCCTCGCTACAGGGGTATAAGCCCGGTTGTCCTGGGCTCGGACCGCGTCGTTGTTTACGCCTTCCAGCTCGAGGGAACAAACGGACCGGATAATCCTGTTTTGGCCATCTTTGATTTCCAGGGGCTGGTTCGCCACGAGTTCGGAGAGCCGTTCCTGCTTGACACGGCCAGGAAGACCTGGAACGCCAATTTCCTCAGCCTGGCCGTCGATGGGGACGAAAATATATACGCGGCCTTCTCCTCTCTAAACCGGATCGAGAAATATTCGCCGGACGGTCGACTGGTCCTCTCGATCGACCGGGTTCTGCCCTATGAGATCGTTCATCGCTATGAAAAGTCTCCCATGGAGATCCAAGGCCGGGTCGTCGAAGTCGATCAACCGGCCTTCACGCCGGTCAACCGGGGGATCGGCGTAGATAGCCACGGCCGCATCTGGGTACTGAGCTTTCAGAAAGCGGTCAGCGGGCTCCAACCTCCCAAGGACCTCAAGATCCGGGATCTTGTCGCTTTCGAGATCTACAGCCCCGCGGGCGTGCTCTTGTCGCGCGTCCCGTTCCCGCCCGAGGTCGTCGAATTCGACAATTTGACGATGCGCGGCGACCATCTGTTCATTGTCGATCCTTTCGACGAAGCCTGCGTCTATGAATACGCCGTCGTCGATCGCAACGATTGAGACCCTCATGGTAAATTCCCAAGAAGTCAGGGCCGCGAGTATGAGATAATCCGGGCCAGGAAAAGAACTCAAACAGGAGAGAGCCATGGCACGACCTGTCACGCTGTTCACCGGCCAGTGGGCCGATCTGCCGTTCGAAGAGGTCTGCAAAAAAGTGAGTGCGTGGGGCTACGACGGCCTCGAGATCGCCTGCTGGGGCGATCACATGGACGTCCGCAGAGCGGCGACCGATCCCGCCTACGTCCGCGACAGGAAGCGCATCCTCGAGAAGCACGGCCTCAAGTGCTGGGCCCTCGGCGCCCACCTCGCCGGCCAGTGCGTCGGCGACGAGTACGACCCGCGCCTCGACGGTTTCGCCCCCGACGCCGTCAAGGGCAAGCCCGAGGCCCTCCGCAAGTGGGCGGTCGACGAGATGAAGGCCGCGGCCCGGGCCGCCCGCGCCATGGGCTGCTACGTCGTCAACGGCTTCATGGGCTCGCCCATCTGGAAGACCTGGTACTCGTTCCCCACGACGACCGAAGAGACGGTCGAGGCCGGCTTCCAGCGCGTCCGGGAGCTCTGGTCGCCCATCCTCGACGAGTTCGACGAGCAGGCCGTCAAGTTCGCCCTCGAGGTCCACCCGACCGAGATCGCCTTCGACGTCTACACGACCCGGCGCCTGCTCGACACCTTCAACGGACGGCTGGCCCTCGGCCTCAACTTCGACCCGAGCCATCTCGTCTGGCAGGGCATCGAGCCGCAGCTCTTCCTCCGCGATTTCGCCGACCGCATCTACCACGTCCACATGAAGGACGTGGCCGTCACCCTCGACGGCCGGGCCGGCATCCTCGGCTCGTTCCTGCCCTTCGGCGACACGCGCCGCGGTTGGAACTTCCGCTCGCTCGGTCACGGCGACGTCGATTTCGACGCCGTCATCCGCGAGCTCAACGCGATCGGCTACGACGGCCCGCTCTCGGTCGAGTGGGAGGACAACGCCATGGACCGCGAGTTCGGCGCGAAGGAAGCGCTCGAGTTCGTCCGCCAGATGAATTTCGCCCCGTCCAAGGTGGCCTTCGACAAGGACATGAAGAAGTAGGGCGGGCCGGAGCCCGCCCCGTCAGCGGTCGCCGCGGCGCGCCGGGCTGACGACCTGGAAGGTCCGCTCTATTCGCCGCCCCTCGCCGTCCGTCAGCACCAGCCGGTGCTCGCCCGGCTCGGGGCCGACCGCGATCTGATGGAAGACCCGCGTCGACGCGACGTAGCGCGCGTCGAGGTGCCAGTGGATGGTCGCCCCGTCTTCCCTGTGGACGGCCTCGAAGACGACCTCGCCCGCCCGGCCGTCGAGCCCGACCGGGACGTAGACCGACGTCGCCGGCTCCGGGTAGACCAGCGTCATCACCCGCGAGCCCCGCTCGCCCGCCGTCCCGTCCCCGCAATCGGCCCGGAACGGCGGCAGCGGCCGGTACTCGGGGTGCTCCGCCCTGTAGAAATATTCCTGGACGGGCGGCAGGACGAACCAGGCCTCGTGCCGCATCCGGTCGACGGGTTCGCAGCGGCTGTCGACGCGGAAGCTTCCCGTCGCATCGAGGTGGACGGTTTGGTGGAAGGCGCACATCCGGTCGAAGCGGCTCTCCGCGGGCACCAGGACGGTCTCCGCGGGGCACAGCTCCGTCGCCAGGTACCCGGAATCGGCGCAGACCCGGACCTCCTTGAACCCCGACGGAGGCCGGACGATCGCCCCGCCGCCGTCGACGAGCCCCAGCAGGTCGAAGAGCACCGGCGCCGCGGCGCCGAGCCCCGTCAGGCCCGGCTTGCCCTCGCCGTCGGCGTTCCCGGCCCAGACGCCGATCGTGTAGTTGGGGGTCACGCCCACGGCCCAGGCGTCCCTCAACCCGAAGCTCGTGCCGGTCTTCCAGGCCACCCACTTCGACGAGCTGAAGTTGCGCCAGAAGCCCTCCTCGTCGGGCCGGTTGACCGCGGTCAGGGCCTGGAGCGTGAGGTAGGCGGCGGCCGCACCGAGCTCCCTCATCTTCGACGGCGCTTCGCCCGCGTCCCTCAGCAGCCTCACCTCCCGCCCGCCGCCGGGCGCTCCCGACGCGAGCTGGGCCAGCTTGGCGTAGAGCGCCGCGACCTCGACGAGCCGCCCCTCGGCCCCGCCGAGGACCAGCGTCAGCCCGTAGTCCTCCGGCGAACGGTCGATGGTCGTCATCCCCCACTGCCGCAGCCGGTTCGCGAACCGCGGGATGCCGTAGTCCCGGAGCTCGCGCACGGCCGGGACGTTGAGAGACCAGGCCAGGGCCGCCCGGGCCGGGACCGCGCCGTGGAAGCGGCGGTCGAAGTTCTCCGGCTTGAAGCCCTCGTAGCGCACGGGCGTATCGGCGACCAGGGTGAGCGGCGTCAGGCCGCCCTCCTTGAGCAGGGACGCGTAGAGGAACGGCTTGAGGATGCTCCCGGTGCTCCGCCGGCTGCGGAGGATGTCGACGCTCTGGCCCTCCTCCTCCCGGCGCTCCAGCCCGACGTTGCCGACGTAGGCGACGACCGCGGCCTCGCGGTTGTCGATGACCACGGCGGCGAGGTTCCGGATGTCCCGTTCGCGGAGCCTGGCGCCGTGCTGTTCGACGGCCCGCCTCACCGATCTCTGCAGGCCGGCGTCGACGAAGGAGCGGAACGGCGGCGCGGCGCCGGGCCCGGCCGCCAGCGTGTCGAGGAGGTGCGGCGCCTCGCGCGGCACGGACCGGACGCGGTCGGGCATCGTCTCCGCGAGGGCCAGGCGGCACTCGAGCTCGGGCAGGCTTCCCTTCGCCCGGAGCCGCCGCAGCAGGCCGTCGCGCTTGGCGAGCAGCCGCGCCCGTCCCTCCGCCGAGGACAACAGCCCGGGATCGTTGGGCAGGACGGCCAGGAACGCGGCCTCGGCCCAGCTCAGCCGCTCCGGGCTCCGGCCGAAGTAGAGCCAGGACGCGGCGTCGATGCCGACGACGTTGCCGCCGAAGGGCGCGTGGGCGGCGAAGAGCGCCAGGATCTCCCTCTTCGAGCGCCGCGTCTCGAGCCGCAGGGCCAGCACGGCCTCCTTCATCTTCTCCATATATGTCCGCGGCCGGTTCTTCCGGGCCAGCCGGACGACCTGCATCGTGATCGTGCTGGCGCCGCTCTCGACCTTCCGGGCGCGGACGTTCCGGCGCACGGCCCGGGCGAGCGCCAGCGGGTCGACGCCGGGGTGGACGAAGAAGCGCTTGTCCTCGAACCGGACGAGGACCCGGTAGAAGCGTTCGGGAACGGTGTCGCCGGCCGGGAATCGCCACTGCCCGTCGGCCGCGGGCCTCGCCCCGAGGAGCTCGCCCCCCGCGCCGAAAAGGACCGGCGAGACCGGGTCCTCGAAGCGGACGACGGGTATGGCGAACCAAAGGAGCGCCAGGAACAACAAGGACGCGCCCGATGCGATCAGCATCCGGCGCTTCAGGATGGCTCGCCCGACTCACTGCCAGCTCTCTCGCTTATGCTCCATATAGAAATATTGTGAGGGCGTGTCGAGCGGGGCCAGTCCCCGTCCGCCCGACGCGAAAGGGGGACCTAGTCTCCAACCCTCGGGGGGATGGGTGGAGCGGAGGCCGGACGGGGACGCCCTGCGAGGAAACGCGCCCTCACCACAATGCTCAATCCGGCAGGTCTCGTTCATGTCCGCTTAAAAGAATCGTGAGGGCGTGTCGAGCGGGGCCAGTCCCCGTCCGCCCGACGCGGAAGGGGAACCCGGCCCCCAACCCTCGGGGGGATGGGTGGAGCGGAGGCCGGACGGGGACGCCCCGCGAGGAAACGCGCCCTCACGACCGCTCTTTCCGGTCTCTAACGGACGATCTCGACCCATTGTCCCTTCGTGTTGGCGTGGACGGCCGCGTCGTACATGGCCTCGACGGCGACACCCGGCTGGTAATAGCGGCCCCGGTAGGACGCGTTCATGACCACGAGGAAGACCTTCTCCTCGCCCGCGCCCAGCTCGAAGTAGGTGTAGACGCGGTCGTCGCGGATGTCCTGGTAATCGACGTCCGCGACGGCGCCCGCCTCGCCGCCGAACCGCGGGTTCTTGATCTGGAAGCCCGCGGCCGTGAGATGGGTCAGCACCAGGTTCCGGAGCCGTCCGAGGGTCAGGTTCTTGACCCGGACCTCGGCGACGAGGTCGAGCCCCTGGGAGATCTTTTCGACCGGCAGGGCGTTCATCTTCATGTCCCGGAACTTGACGTCGATCGACAGGCCTTCCGACGATGCCGTTTCGACGCCGGCCGGGGGGACGCCCCGCCGGTAGATGTTGACGTAGAGCGGGCCGGCATCCGGGTTGGTCACGGTCAGCGTCCTGCCCTTGGCCGGGAAGTCCGCGTACTCGCGGCGGTCGAACGGCGCGTCCGCCGAAACGTCGACCGCCTTCTCCCCGTCCCAGCCGAAGCGATAGCGGAACGGCTTGATCTCGGCGCTCCCGTAGTACGCGGCGAGGGCCATCAGGCCCCACGCGGTGTCCTGGGTGGAGAGCCAGAGGTCCGAGGCGAGGGTCTTGGAGATATCCTCCAGCCATCCCTTCGCTTTGGCCGACCGGCCCATCTGCACGGAAGCCCTGACGGCCAGGGCCTTGTCGCGGAAATCGGAGCCGAACGTGTCGCCGTCCTCACGGTAGCGCGGGAATTCGAGCTTCGCCCGCTCGGCCAGGTCGGTCGCGGCGTCCGCCTGCCCCGTCAGGTGGAAGGCGGCGGCCAGCATGAGCCCGGCCAGCCCCGGCAGGTTTTCGCTCTCGCGCAGGCGGTTCATGGCCCCGAGGTCCGGTTCGCGGGCCAGGGCCAGCCCGAACAGCCGGAAGGATTGGGTCAGCTTGGCCGGCGCGCCGCCCGTGACGAAGCCGTTGGCCAGCGTTCTCTGATAGGCCCGCCACGCGTCGAGCATGGCCTGGGGGACGCTGTAGCCGAGGCGCGCCGCCTCGAGCAGGAAGTAGCCGGCGTAGGCGGTCGTCCACGCGTGCCCCTCCCGGTCGCCCGGCCAGTAGGCGAAGGCGCCGTTGGGCATCTGGAAACCCGGCATCTTCCGGATGGCCGCCTTGACGTTCTCCTCGACCTCGCGCTTCTGCGCGTCGTCGAGCTTGGCCAGGCTCTTCAAGTAGAGCTGGGGCAGGGCCGCCGAGAGCGTCTGCTCGAGGCAGCCGTGCGGATACTGGATGAGGTAATCGAGCCGCTTCTCGAGATTGAGCGGCGGCAGGGACGACGCCTCCATCGCGACCGTGTTCGTGTTCTCCAGGCCGAACGGCACGACCGCCTGTGTCGACGGACTTTCCCGGCCCGATCTCGAGCCGCGTCGTCTGGGTGATGAGCGCGTTCGAAGCGAGGACCGGGACGGCGATCGCGTCCTCCGTCTTTTCGGAGCCGCCGGTCGCGCGATAGCGGACCTCGCCCAAGCCGACGGCGCCGGTCGATCTCAAGTCGAAGGTGACGATGTCGTCGCCGGGCCCGGCGAACGCGACGGTCTTCGTGCGCTCGCCGACGATCTCGAACAGCCCGTTCGTCTCGACGCTGACCGTGACCTGCTTGATCTCCGGCTTGGTGACGAACACGGTGACGGGCATGACGATGTCTTCGCCGGGCCTCGCGACCCGCGGCAGGGTGGCCAGGGTCATCAGGTCGCGGCGGACCGGCACGGACTTCTCGGCCGAGCCGAAGGCCCCGCCCCGCCCGGCCACGACCATGACCCGGACGGCGCCGAAATACTGCGGCATCATGAGCTCGTGGACGCCGCTCCCGCCCGCCTTGAGGTCGAACGGGCCTTCGAACAGGACCACCGGCGGGAACCGGCGCGGCTGCTTGGCCTTGTCCGCGGAATCCGCGCTCTCGTCGCCGCCGATGGCCAGGATCCGGGCCATCTCGGCGCCGTAGGCTTCGGCGACGGCGTCGAAGAGGTCCCAGGTCTGGACGCCCAGGGCCTCGCGGCTGTAGAAGCCCTTGCGCAGGTCGGGCGTCGGAAACCGGGTCAGGCCGAGGAGGCCTTCGTCGACGACGGCCAGCGTGTAGGTCATCGGCCGGCCGCCCCCCTCGCGGACCTCGACCTTGAATTTCTCCTTGGGCCGGATCTCGTCGGCCACCTTGAGCAGGGGCTCGAGCTTGGTCCCCGGGTCTTCGACGAGGAGAGGGATGACGCCGTAGAGACGGATGGGCGCATCGCTCGTCTTGTCCCGGTGCGGCTGCAGGAGCGTGACGTGGACGTAGACGTTGGGCGACATGGCCGCGGTCAGGGGGATCTCGAAGCGGTTCTCGCCCTTGACCGTCGACACCCACATCATGTCGAGGACCGATGTTCCGCTCTCGACGGAGACGAGAGCCCGGCCCTGGACGGCCTCGGGCAGATAGATGACGGCCTTCTCGCCGACCTTGTAGCTCGTCTTGTCGGCCGTGAAGCTGAGCGCCGTCGCCCCGGCGGCGCCTTCCTCCCGGGACCGGCCGGCCCAGTCGGGCCAATCGACGTAGACGATCTGGCCCGAAGCGTGGCCGCTCACGGGGTCCTCGACCCGGACGAGGTAGCGTCCCCAGCCGGAAGATCCGATCCTGAGCGTCCACCGGCCGGCGCCGTTCGGGGTCGCGATCTCCGACCTGGAGACGGGCCGGTTCTGGACGTCGGCGACGTACTGGGCGAGCGACTCGCCGCTCTTGTCCCACCACCACTTCCACTCGATCCGGTAAAGGGACACGACGACCTTGTCCCGCGAAACGGGCCGGCCCGCGGGATCGACGGTGACGATGTCGATCGCATGGTCCTTGTCGGTCACGAGCAGGCCCCGATCCCGGTCGCCTTGCGGCGCCCGGACGCCGACGTAGGAATCGTAAGGGTGGAAGGGCAGGGAGAAGGTGTCGAGGCTGAAGTCGCCGCTCTCCTCGAAGACGCGGCTGGTGAAGGCGGCGTCGAGCATCCCGGGGCTCGGCTGCTGCGGGGCGATGTCGATCTTGGCGCGCCCCTTGCCTGCGGCGTCGAGAACGCCTTTGGCCGCTTCGAGCGTCCCGCCCTCGAACTCGCGGGCCGGGTCGTCGAAGGAATAGTCCTTGTAGCGGTCGAACTTCGTCGCGCGCCGCGTCAGGCGGACCGACACGTCGAACTTCAGGTTCGAGGCCGGCGCGCCGTGGAGCCACTGGGCCGCGACCGCCGCGTCGAAGGGCATGTCCTTGCGGACGAGCGTCTCGCGCCCGGCGTCGAGGACGATCTTGAGCCGGTTGGGCGCGACCGTTTCGACCTTCAGCGTCTTCTCGAAGGTCATCCCCCCGACGAGGACGCGGGCCCGCCAGTTGCCGGTGGGCGCAGCCTCGTCGGTCTCGACGCGGAAGGCATAGAACGGCTCGACGGTCTTCTCCGGCTTGAGCGTCCGGACGAGCTGCCCCTGCGGCGCATAGATCTCCATGAGCACGGGGTGGCCTTCGGGCAGGACATTCTCCCGGTCGAACAGGGCGAAGGTCAGGTGGAGCGTGTCGCCCGGCCGCCAGACGCCGCGCTCGCCGTAGACGATGCCTTTGACGCCCTTCTGGGTGACCTCGCCGCCGACGTCGAAGTGGCTCAGGGCCAGGACGCCCTCGCCGCTGACGCGCAGATAGCCGACGTCCCCGCCCCCCTCCGCCTTGACGTAGAAAGGACGGTCCCGCAGCGTGAAGACGGCGAAGCCGTTGCCGTCGGAGGCCGTCTCGCCGAGGAGCTGATTCTGATAGTTGTAGGCCCGGACCTTCAGGCCCGGAGAGCGGCCGGGCCGTCCCGATGTCGGTCGTCACGACCCGGAGGGTGCCGCCGGCCTCGAGCTTGGCGACGAGGCCGATGTCGGAGGCGAGGAAATTGCGCCCGGCGACAGCCTCATGGTTGTACCGGGGGAGATAATAGGCGTCCGAACACGGGTTGTTGCGGTTGCGCCATTCGCCCCAGCCGTATTCGTAGCCTTCGTCGTCGTAGTCCCAGTTCGCGTAGCGGCCGTAGCCGACGTCGTCCATGTTCTTGACCGGCGGCTCGACGACGACCCGGGCGTCCGCCCCGGCGCAGGGATAGGTGGAATTGCCGCGGTTCATGGACAGGACGATGCGGAACATGCTGCCCGGGTTCTCGGCGAAGAGCGGGGTGACGTCGAGGTCGTAGCGGGACCACTTGCCGGTGACCGCCGGGTCTTCCGACAGGGCGACCGTCTTCCTCCAGAGGTAACGCCCGACGCGGGCCAGCTCCTCGCCGCCGTCGAGGCTGTTGACCTGGAAGAACTGGGCCATGTTGCCGGGGTAGATCTGGAAGGCGGCGACCTGGACGCTCTTCAGGTTGACGGCCTCGATGGGCACGGTCAGGCGGTCCTTCCGCGGCAGGATGAGCCCCCGGCCGACGAACCGCACCTGGGGCCGGATGGATTCGAAAGTGACCTGACGCTCGAGGCCCTCGGCCAGTCGCCGGCCGAGATAGTTGCGGATGCCGGCGAGCACCCGGACCCCGAAGCTGCCGAGGAACTCCTCGCTCGAGTAGATCCGGACGGCGTTGCCCTCGATCTCGAAGGTGAGCGTCCGGTTCTCGACGACGAGGAGGCCTTTGAGGTCCTGGTCCTTGGCCAGCGAGTCGGAGAACCGCACCAGGACGTGGCGGGTCTCGCCGAGAACGGGCTCGATCGAAACGACCTTGAACTCGCCCTTGGCGGGGACCTCGAACGCGCGCCGGCCGCGGCTGTCGACGCGGATCGGCGCCCCGTCCCATTCCAGGTTGACCGCCGAGGCCTCCTCCCGGCGCTCGATGTCCCGGACGACGAACTGATGGTAAAGCCCCAGGGGCGCGTGGCTCCACTCGATGGCCAGGGACCGGCCGTCCTGTTCGGCCTCGAGGACCTTCTCGACGAGGGCTTTCTCCTCGGCGTCGGCCGTGACGACCCTGCCGCGCAGGACCTGGGCCTGCGGCCGGTCCGGGTCCTCGGCGAAGAGGCCGTCGACCGCGACCTCCATGTTCGGCCGGACGACGCCGAAGCGGAACTCGAACCGGGCGAAGGCCTTGGGCAGGTCGAGGACCTTCCCGACGTGGAGGACGGCCTTGTACTCCTGGCCCGGTTTGAGCTCGCCCTCGGGAGTGAAGACGAGCTCGCGTTCGCTCCGCCACTCGGCCTTCCCGGCGACGGCCGGCGAGAACTCGAGGAGCCCCGCGGCGGCCGGACCGGGCGCCGCCGCGGCGTCGACGAAGAGGACCCGGACAGCTGCCTTGCGGGAGACCGTCCCTGTCGTGAAAGCGCTGATGTAGCGGTACCATTCCTGCTCCCCGGCGGCCGGGGCCGCGGGCTTCTTCGACTTGCAGGCGGAAAACCCGAGGACGCAGACGGCGAGAAGCAGGCAGGTGACGGTTCTTTTGGTCATGGAACGCTCTCCCCTCGTAGGACGTGATCGGTCATCGCGGGAACGGTGAAGATCCTTTGAGGCAAGGGTATTCGGGAGGTCCGCGCAAAGTCAAGACGACGGCTTCATCTCGGCCCCTTGTTTATAGTATGATGGGCCGGCCTCAACCGAGGCAGGAGAGACCCATGGGTACAGCGTCCAAGACTTCGGCGGCCGGCCGGATCAGCCGCCGCGACTTCCTGATGTCGTCGGCCACGGCCGGGCTCGGCGTCGCCCTGGCCGGGAAGAGCTTCGGCCAGGCCGCTCCGCAGGCCGCGCCCGCGACGGCCGCCGCCGGGAGCGCCGACGCCCTCCGCGTCGCCGTCATCGGCTGCGGCGCCCAGGGCCGCGTCCTCATCGAGGCCATGCTCCGCATCCCCTCGGTCCGCATCGCCGCCATCTGCGACATCTGGTCCTACAGCCGCCAGTACACCGGCAACTACCTCAAGAAGTACGGCCACGTCGCGAACGTCTACGAGGACTACCGCGAGCTCCTGGCCGCGGAGAAGGACATCGACGCGGCCGTCGTCGCGACGCCCGACTGGGTCCACGCCGAACAGACCAACGCCTGCCTGCGCCGCGGTTGGCCCGTCTACTGCGAGAAGGAGATGGCCAACACGCTCGACAAGGCCCGGTCCATGGTCCTCGCCGCGCGCGAGACCGGCAAGCTCCTCCAGATCGGCCACCAGCGCCGCTCCAACCCGCGCTACATCCACGCCATCGACAAGCTCATCCGCGAACGGAGCCTCCTCGGCCGGGTGACGGTCTCCTACGCCCAGTGGAACAGGGCCAAGGCCGACCTCCTGGGCTGGCCGGAAAAGTACGTCATCGACCAGGCCACCCTGGACAAGTACGGCTACAGCAACATGACCGAGTTCCGCAACTGGCGTCTTTTCAAGAAGTTCGGAGGCGGTCCGATGGTCGACCTGGGCTCCCACCAGATCGACCTCTTCAGCTGGATCTACGGAACGCACCCCCGGTCGGTCGTGGCCAGCGGCGGCCTCGACTACTACAAGAACTGGGAGTGGTACGACAACGTCATGGCCATCTACGAGTTCGAGACGAAGGAGGGCACGGCCCGGGCCTTCTACCAGGTCCAGACGACGACCCAGCACGGCGGCTTCTACGAGACCTTCATGGGCGAGAACGGCTCCCTCGTCCTCTCGGAGATCCCCGAGCGCGGCAACTGGGCCATGCGCGAGCCCCACGCCCCCGAGTGGGATTCGCTGGCCAAGGCCGGCCTCCTCCAGTCCGAGACCGTGCCCATCCGGAAGTCGGCGACGAAGAACGTCTACGTCGACGTCCGGGTGACGGCCGAGGCCGGGCGCTGGCCGCTGCCGGTCGAGCTGGCCAAGCCCGCCCACCAGCCGCACCTGGAGAATTTTTTCGACGCCGTGCGCAACGGGACGCCGCTCAACTGCCCGGCCGAGCTGGCCTACGAGTCCTGCGTGGCCGTGCTCAAGGCCAACGAGGCGGTCAAGGCCCGGCGGGTCGTCGATTTCCGCCCGGAGCAGTTCAAAGCATGAGCCGCCCCGGACGTCCGGTCCCCGCAGCCTCCATCGCCGCCCTCGGCGCGATCGCCGTCCTCGTCCTCGCCGCCGGCCGCTGCGCCACAAACGCCGGTCACGGAGCAGGACCCGCAGCACGTCGTCTGGGACGGCAACCGGACGACGCCGGCCCACCTCATCCCCCTGCGGGACGAGAACGACGAGCTCATCGTGCCGACCGAGACGGATCCCCTGCCGTACTCGGCCCGCTTCACCTGCGGACCGTGTCACGACTACGCGACCGTCCGGAGCGGCTGGCACTTCGGCGGGACGCCGGCCGGCGGCGACGGAAGGCCCGGCGAGCCCTGGCTCCAGGTCGACCCGAAGACCGGCACGGTCCTGCCGCTGTCCTACAGAAAATGGCCCGGAAGCTACGACCCCGCGGCCGCCGGCCTGACGGCCTGGGACTTCACCCTCCTCTTCGGCCGGCACATGCCCGGCGGCGGCCCGGCCGAGCCCTCCGAAGCCGAGGTCCTGGCCCATCCCGGGGCCCGCTGGAACGTCTCCGGAAAGGCCGAAGCGAACTGCCTCGCCTGTCACAACCGGTCGGGGCGCCAGGACCACAGCGAATGGGCCAAGCAGGTCCTCCGCGAGAACCTCCGCTGGGCGGCCACGGCGGCCGGCGGCCTCGGCGAGGTCGGCGGGATGGCCTCCCGGCTCAAGGAAACCTGGGACGTCTACGACGGGCCCAACCTCGACGACCACGAATGGGCCGTCGTTCCCTCGGTCAAGTACAGGGCGGCCGACTTCGATTCCAAGCACCGCTACTCCTTCGATCTCGACTACAAGCCCTCCGACGACCGCTGCCTGGCCTGTCACTCCGTCTCGCCCAAGGACGGAAAGATGTGGACGACCGACGCCGACGTCCACTCGGCGGCCGGCCTGAAGTGCGTCGACTGCCACAGGAACGACCTCGGCCACGCCATGGTCCGCGGCTACGAGGGCGAGGCGGCCGAGACGGGGAATCCGGCCGCCGAAGCCTTCACCTGCCGCGGCTGTCACCTCGGCGAGAACGCCGAGGGCGAAAGAACGGTCGTCCCCGGGCGCCTCGGCGCCCCCTACCCCAAGCACACCGGCATCCCGCTCGTCCACTTCAAACGGCTTTCCTGCACCGTGTGCCACTCCGGGCCCAAGCCGAAGGAGGGATTCACCCGGGTCCGGACGTCCCGGGCGAACCGGCTCGGCATCTACGGGGTCGCGACCTGGTCGACGGACGCGCCCGCGGTCGTCGAGCCCGTCTATAAGAAGGACGCGCGGCACAAGATCTCGCCGCAACGCCTGGTCTGGCCCGCCTTCTGGGCGAAAAGGACCGGGAAGGACCTCGTCCCTCTCCAGCCGCAGGCCGTCGAGACCGCGGCGGGAGACGCCCTCAAGCCCGAGGAACGGATCGCGCAGACGCTCATCGCCCTCAGCCAGGTCATGGCCGAGGACGAGACGCCGGTCCTCGTCTCGGGCGGGTTCGTCTTCGCCCCGAACGTCGACGCCGGGCTCGACGCGATCCGCGAGGCCGAAGGCCGTCCCGGAAGGCCCGGCGTTCTGGGGCATCCGCAAGGGCGGAGAAGTCCTGCCTCTCGTCCCCGAATTCGATCCGGCCGCGGCCGACAAGGACCCGGCGATCGAGACCCGGTTCGAGGAGTTCCTGCAGGCGCTCGGGACGACGGCCGGCCGGCCGGGCGAGCCCGCGATCCTCGTCGGCAGGACGCTCTACCGGATCGTCGAAGGCTTACCTCGACATCGCGGAAGCGCCGGCCGAGCTCGGCGGGACGGCCGGTCCGGGCTGGCTCGTCGAAGGCAAGCTCGTCCCCCTCGCCGCCGACTTCGATATCCGCACGGTCACGGCCAAAGCGGGGACCGAGAAGACCCTGACCGAGGAGCAGGTCGCGCTCGTCCTGGCCGCTTTGTCCGCGCGGGAGGAGAAGGCGGAGTTCGTCTACGTCTCGGGCGGCCGGATGTTCCGCCTCGACAAGCGCGGCCAGCTCGTGAGCCGTCAAAGACGAGGCGGCCGGACCCGTCACCTGGCCGCTCGCCCACGACGTCCGGCCGGCCCAGCAGTCGCTCGGCTGGCACGCGGCCTGCACCGACTGCCACAGCGGCGGCTCCGACTTCTTCTTCGGCAAGATCGAGGGGACGGGCCCGCTCCTCACCGGATCCGTCGCAAAGCGTTCGGCGGCGTCGTTCATGGGCCTCGGCGGGCTCTTCCAGCGCGTCTTCGGACTGTCGTTCCTCGTCCGGCCGGCCTTCAAGCTTCTCCTGGGCGTCTGCGCGGCCGTCGCCGGGGCCCTCCTCTTCCTGGCCGGCCTGGTCGCCCTCGGCCGGGTCGCCGGCTTCCTCGAGAAAAGGTGAGCGCCATGCTGTTCGCGATCGTCTCCATCCTCGTCCTCGGCGGGACCTTCCTCGGCCTCGCCTTCCACCGTTTCTGGACGACCCGGGAAGAGGCCAAGTCGACCATCCTCTACGCCGAGATCTTCAAGAAATTCCTGGCCTGGTTCGCCCTGCGGACGGTCCAGATGTCCCGGAAGGCCTCGCCCCGGGCCTGGTGGGAATACGTAAAGGCCCTGCCTCTCTGGCGCTGGCCCGTCCTGGAGAAATGGCTCCATGCCGGATTTTATGCGAGCTTTCTCTATCTCGCCGCGAGCGGGTTCTTCTTCGGCATCTTCATCCCCCGGGGCCTCTTCGGCTTTCCCCTCGTCGGCCACGTCATGGCCGGGGCTCTCTTCGCCGTCAGCCTGACCGTCCTGGTCGTCTTCAAGGGACGGGATTTCATCTCGGTCCCGAAGCCGGCCAGCCTGAGCCTGATGCTCCTCGACCCGCGGAAGATGGGCATCACGGCCGCCCGGGTGAAGCTCTGGGCCTTCTGGCTCTTCGTCCTGGCCGGATTCCTCCTGACCGTCTCCGCCCTCCTGCCCATGCTGCCGCTCCTGCGGACCGCGGGCCAGAAGTTCATGTTCGAGTTCCACCGCTACAGCGCCCTCGTCTCCGTCGGTCGCCGCGGCCTGGTCTTCGCCGGCCTCGAGCTCTTTGCGCCGGGGCCCGCTCCTCGGGTGACCGAAACCACGGCGCCCGGGACCGGCCGGATCAGACCTGCCTATTTCGTCCGCGGCGAGGGCTCGCGGTCCCCGTTGTCGTAGAACCCGATGAGCCCGACCGTCTTCCCGTCCTTGACCGTGAACTCGATCCGGAAATCATCGAGGCCGTCGAGGGCGAAGATCGTCGGGGTCATCGGGGACGAGCCGGTACTTCGGCCCGGTCCTCTGGTAGAAGAGGGCTGCCGTTCTCGAAGGTGACCTTGCGCTCGCCGTATTCGCCGGCGTAGGTTTGCAGCGTCTTGGCGTCGACGCGCGGCGGGTTCTTCTTGGCCTTCTCGCCCGTGAGGATCCAGTCGTATCCGGCCTTGAGCCTGAGGGTCGCTCGCCTTGGCCGCGAGTTTTTCGAGGGCCAGGGCATAGGCCTTTTCAAAAGCTTCCGCGGCGGGACACGGCGATATCCGGAGTGACGCCGGTCCCCTCCCAGTTCGTCTTGGACACGGGATTGATGGCCCGGGCGAAGGAACGCGGAGGATGAAGTCGCGCTGGACGATCATCGCGCTCGTCGGATGGGCGCCGCCGCCTGTCGTTTCCCCGATGATGGTCGCCCGCTTGAGGTTCTGCAGGTTGTAGGAGAACTCCTCGGCCCCGGAGAACGTCCGGGCGCTGGTCAGGACATAGAGGTCGGCCTTGGACGCCTTGGCCCCGGGAACGATATGGCAGGGTCCAGTAGTTCTCGGTCCTGTCCGTGGCCCGGGCGTAGAGGTCGTTGAGGTGGACGGGTTCCTCGAAGAAGTAGGAGCTGATGAGCTGGATCTGGGCCGGATCGCCGCCGCCGTTCTGGCGGAGGTCGACGATGATGGCGTCGCAGTAGGCCAGGAAGTTCATGGCCGCGACGGCCGTCGGGCCCGCCTCGGCGGGCGACGCGAAGACGCGGAAGTCGAGATAGCCGATGTTCCCGCGCAGCCGCTCGACCCTGCGGAAGCCGAAGTTCTCGCGCCGGGATTCCTCGAGCTCGACGCTCCCGGACCTTCCGGGCCTCCTCCTCGCTTCGACCTTCGAGCCGGCGTAGGTCCTCGGCCCTGGCCGGATTGTAGGCGAACCCGGTGTGCCGGTCCTTGGTCGCGTCGAGGATGACCGCCGAAACGGCTTGGGCGAAGGCCGGGGCGGCGTCGAGCTTGTCGAATTCGCCGGCCTTGAGCTTGGCCCGGAGGGCCTCTTCGACCTTCTTGGCCTTGTCGGCGAAAATGTAGTTCATGTTGAAAAGCGTCGCGATCTCGTCGACGACGGCCTGTTTCTTGGCCGCGTCGAGGGACGGCGAGCCGGCCAGCCGCCTGGCCGAGGGCCGGCCAGACACCCAGGGCGAGGATCGCGAGGACGAGGACGAGAGTACGGGTTATCTTGGACATGTCGAACCTCCTACCCGAAATGAAGACGAAGCGCCGTTCAGCGGGCCTTGACCCGGGCCAGGATGGCCCCGATCTTGTTGGCCAGCGCGCTGGCCCCGCTGTCGTAGTTGCACATCGCGGCGACGATGTAGCCGGAGTCGACGTAGATGTCGAGCTGGGAATTGATGCCGGGGAAGCCCCCGCTGTGTCCGACGGCCTTGCCGCCGGGGCTCTGGACAACCGTAAAGCCGTAGCCGTAGTTGGCGCCCTTGAAGTCCGTCCACATCAGCTCCCGCGTCGTCTCGGGAGACGAGCTTGCCGGAGAGCAGGGCGAGGGCGAACCTGTGGAGGTCCTTGACCGTGGAGAATCCGCCCCCGGCCGGCCCGCCCTTGAGGACATGCTTATAGAGATTGTTCTGCCACTTGTAGGGGCTCTTCAAGTCCGGGCTGTAGCCGATGGCCAGGTTCTCGACCGGGTAATCCATCTCGTAGCTGTCGGAGTCCGTCATCCCGGCCGGCGCGTAGACGGCCTTGCGAATATGCTCGAAATAATCCTCGCCGGTGACCTTCTCGATGATGACCCCAAGGAGGAACATCCCGGTGTTGCTGTACTGGAAGCGCTCTCCCGGGGTGAAAGCGGGCTTGTCGTCCTTGATGAGCGGCTTGTAGTCGTCGAGCTTGCGGAAGAGGGCCCGCGAGCTCTTCTGGTAAGCCTCGTTGAAATAGCTGCCGAGCCCGGAGGTATGGGTGATGAGGTGGCGGACGGTGATCTTCCCGGTGACATCCTTGGGCAGCCAGGACTCGTCGATCCAATTCCCGATGGGATCGTCGAAGGAGAGCTTGCCGGACTCGACCAGGCGGGCGACGGCCACGGACGTGAACATCTTGTTCATCGAGCCCAGGTTGAACTTGGTGTCGATGTTGTTGGGGACGTGGAAGGCCTTGCTGGCCTCCCCCGCGAAGTCCGTCAGGAGGATATTCGATCCCTTGGCGACGAGCACGGTCCCCGAGTACCAGTCCCTGGCCTTGACCCTGGCCATCAGGGCCCGGACCTCCTCGACGGCTTCCTTCTCGGTCAAGGGCGGCTCGACGATCCCGGCGGGAGGCCGGGCCGAGCCGAACCCCAGGCCGGCTACGAGCGACTGGGGCGCATCGCCGAAGCGGAAGGTCAGGCCCCACCAGCTCCCGAGCAGGCGGTCCTTGACGATGACGACGGTCGCGCCCGGGCGCTCGGGAGTGAAGGTGCGGACGGAGTAGAAGTCGACGCCGCCCGTGTCCCTGTGGAACCGGAAGGCCGTCGCGACGTGCTCCTCGAGCGGGACCATGTCCCGGAACCTCTTGTCGCATTCCTCGCTGAGGAAGCGTTCAAAGCGCTCGGCGTTCCCGGAGTTCATGACCTCGATCAGGGACCTGATGCGCGCCCCCGTCGGGCCTTCCGGAAGGCCCGGCGTGTCCTTGAAAGTCGGGGCGCCCTGTTGCGCAGTGCCGCCCGGCCCGACAAGGCCGACGGACAAGATGAGGAAAATGACCCATCGAGCGTACCTTCGAATCATGGTGAGCCTCCTTGAACGGATTCGCATCGGAGGACCTTCAGCGCGTCCAGCTGGCCGGGCGCGACGGGCACGGAAGAAGTCCCTTGACGAGCAGATCGGCGATGCGGCCGACCTGGTCCTCCAGCTCCTCCCGCCGGCCGAGCTCGCGGGCCGACAGGTTGAACGGGAGGTGGGAATTCGTGCTCTGGATGAGGACGAACGAGGTCGTCCGGGGATCGGGGCAATCGAGCGAGCCGAGACGGGCCCCCTCGCGCAAGACGCCTTCGAAGACGGCGGCTTCCTTTTCGAAATGGGCCTGCCGACGCGCGAGCAGCGGGGCCCGGACCGACGACAGGAGATCTCCCAGGCTCCGGGAGTAGTGGGCGACGCTGTCGAAGCGCTGGAGGACCCGGATGACGAGCATGCGCCGGAGCCTTCGGTCTATGGGGTCGGGAGACCCGGCGATCTCCTCGAGCCTCCTCACGACGGCCTCCGCGATGCGGTCGATATGGGCCAGCACCAGCTCTTCCTTGGACGGGAAATGGAGGTAGATCGTCCCCTTGCCGATGCCGACCTGCCGGGCCACGTCGTCCATGGTCATTTTGCCATATCCGTACATGGCCAGAAGGCCGTCGACGGCATCGAGAATGAGGTCCCTGATGTCCTCTCTCTTGGCTATTTTTCCCATATTATGACCTATGACCATATAGTATTCTGGTCATTTTGTTATGTCAAGACCCCCTCGAACAAGCCCCGGCGACCGGCCGAATCGAACCCGTTGGCCGCCTCTTCCCCGCCGGGCCGAAATGTCGCCGCGGCGCCCGGATCGAGCTTCGCCCATCGACCCGCGGGCCGCCAGCCGGCACGGCCCGTCGCAACCCCCTTTCCCGCCTTCGCGCGGCTTGATATTTCCCCTGCTATGGGCTATGATTTGCTGTCGCGTGCAACCGCGACAATGATGCATCCTCGCATGCCATCATCACTTCATTTTCGATAGGAGCGTATCAATGGCCGTAAAAGGGTTCAACGCCTTCGAGATGGCCCAGAAACAGTTCGACGCTGTCGCCGACCTTCTCGAACTCGACCAACCGACCCGGGATCTCCTGCGGACGCCTCTGCGGGAGTACCATTTCTCCATCCCCGTCCGCATGGACGACGGCAGCGTCCGCGTGTTCCGCGGCTTCCGCTGCCAGCACAACGACGCCCGCGGTCCCTGCAAGGGCGGCATCCGGTTCCACCCCCAGGAGACGATCGACACGGTCCGCGCCCTGTCGATGTGGATGACCTGGAAGTGTTCCGTCGTCGACATCCCCCTCGGCGGCGGCAAGGGCGGCGTCATCTGCGACCCGCACGACCTCAGCCAGCGCGAGCAGGAACGTCTCTGCCGCGGCTGGATCCGGGTCCTCGCCAACGACGTCGGCCACCTCCGCGACGTGCCCGCGCCCGACGTCATGACCAATCCCCAGCACATGCTCTGGATGCTCGACGAATTCGAGGCCATCCACGGCGCCAAGTACCCCGGCTTCATCACCGGCAAGCCGGTGGGCATGGGCGGCTCGCTCGGCCGGACGGAAGCGACGGGCTACGGCCTCGTCTACACCCTCCGCGAAGCCCTCAAGGAACTGGGGCTCAAGGTCGAGCTGACCACGGCCTCCGTCCAGGGCTTCGGCAACGTCGCCCAGTACGCCATCCAGCTCTACACCAAGCTCGGCGGCAAGGTCGTCGCGGTCGCCTGCTGGGACCAGAACGACCAGGCCTCCTACACCTACCGCAAGAAAAGCGGCGTCATCCTCGAGGAGCTCCTGGCCATCACCGACCGCTTCGGCGGCATCGACAAGGCCAAGGCCGAGGCCCTCGACTACGAGCGCCTGCCCGGCGACGCCTGGATCGAGCAGGACGTCGACATCCTGATCCCCGCGGCCCTGGAGAACCAGATCAACGGCGAGACGGTCAAGAAGATCGCCAAGAAGGTCCGGGTCATCGCCGAGGGCGCCAACGGCCCGACGACCCCCGAGGCCGACGAGGTCATCAAGAGCCGGGGCATCTTCGTCATCCCCGACTTCCTGGCCAACGCCGGCGGGGTCACCTGCAGCTACTTCGAGCAGGTCCAGTGCAACATGAACTTTTTCTGGACCAAGGACGAGGTCCTGACCAAGCTCGACGACAAGATGACGGCCGCCTTCAAGGCCGTCAGCGAGCTGGCCCGGACGCGCAAGCTCTACATGCGCGACGCCGCCTACGTCATCTCCGTCAGCCGCGTCGCCAACGCCTGCAAGGACCGCGGCTGGGTCTGATCCTTTTCGACGCTGCGTTTGCCCGTCCCGTCCCTCCCGGCGACGCCGGGAGGGGCGGGCGTTCTTTAAGCCCCCGGCCCCGGGCCGGATGAGAGGACCGGGCCGTCCCGACGGCCCCGAGGAGGGACGCGGCGATATGTCCAATCCACGCACCCCGACGGCCGTCACCACCCTGTTCTCCGCCCTCAACGAGCGGGCCAAGGAGCTCAGCTGCCTGTACCGCATCGAGGAGATCCTGAGCCTCTACGACGTCGCCCTCGAGGACGTCTTCCGCCAGGTCATCGAGGCCATCCCCCCCGGCTGGCAGTACCCCGAGTGCTGCCAGGCCCAGATCACCCACGGTTCGGACGTCTTCGAGTCCCCCGATTACGAGGAGACGCCGTACACCGAGTGCGCCGAGATCCGGGTCCAGGACGCCTCGGTCGGCCGCCTCTGCGTGTCCTACAAGAAGCCCATGCCGGAAAGCGACTGCGGCCCGTTCATGAAGGGCGAGATCAAGCTCATCCACACGGTCGCCGAGCGGCTGGGGCACTTCATCCTCCACCAGCGCCTGCGCGGGCATGTACGAGAAGATGAGCGACGACCGCCGGGAAGCGGCCGGCGAGAAGCAGGGCTGGCGGATCGCCCTCGACCTCCTCCGCAACACCAATCCGAACCTCCTCATCCGGGTGTCGCGCAAGATGATGAACTACCTCGGCTGGCGCGGCGTCAGCGAGGCCCGCGACCTTCTCCAGCGCTTCAGCGGAGACCGCATGACCAGCGGCGTCTTCGGCGAATCCAACCTGCCCCAGAGCAAGGAGTCCATGGACCGGTTCTTCGCGCTGACCGAGGAGACCTTCGTGGTCGCCTCGGCCAACCTGAGCGACGAGGAGGTCCTCGACCGCATCCACCGCTGGATCAACGAGGACCGCTCGAGCTCGGCCGTCCAGAGCCTGGAGAACGTCTACTCCGACCTGGCCGAGGTCCTCGACGGCATGCGCCGGATCAAGATCCTGGCCCCGGAGGGCATCCAGCTGCCCCGCTCGACGGCCAACAGCGTCCGGGTCGCGTTGATCCGCCGCTTCTTCACCGAACAGCTCGAATTCATCAACGTCGCCAAGAAATACGTCGACCTCGAGGACTTCTTCGACCTCACGGAGCGGATCATCTTCCCGCCCGGCAGCCACGGCAAGCTCGGCGGCAAGAGCGCCGGCCTGTTCCTGGCCAGCCGGATCCTCAAGCAGGCGGCCCGGCGCAACAAGATCATCGGCGCGGTCAAGAAGCCCAAGACCTGGTACGTCACCTCGGACGGCCTGATCGCCTTCACGAACTACAACAGCCTCGACGACATCCACGAGCAGAAATACAAGGACATCGAGGTCGTCCGCCAGGAATACCCCCACCTCGTCCAGGTCTTCAAGAACTCGACCTTCCCGCCCGAGATCGTCAAGGGCCTGTCGGTCGCCCTGGACGACTTCGGCGACGTGCCGCTCATCGTCCGCAGCTCGAGCCTCCTCGAGGACCGTCTGGGCACGGCCTTCGCCGGGAAATACAAGAGCCTCTTCCTGGCCAACCAGGGCGACAAGCAGCAGCGCCTCGAGGCCCTGCTCGACGCCGTGGCCGAGGTCTACGCCTCGATCTTCAGCCCCGATCCCATCCAGTACCGGGCCGAGCGGGGCCTCCTCGACTTCTACGAGGAGATGGGCGTCATGATCCAGGAGGTCGTCGGCACCCGGGCCGGGCGCTACTTTTTCCCGGCGTTCGCCGGGGTCGCCTTCAGCCGGAACGAGTTCCGCTGGTCGCCCCGGATCAAGCGCGAGGACGGCCTGCTCCGGCTCGTGCCGGGCCTGGGGACGCGCGCCGTCGACCGGGTCAGCGACGACTATCCCGTCCTCGTCGCCCCGAGCCAGCCGAACCTCCGGGTCAACGTCTCGACCGAAGAGGCCGTCCGCTACGCGCCCAAGAAGATCGACGTCATCGACCTGGAGGAGAACTCCTTCGTCACCAAGAACATCGAGGACCTCCTCGACGAGGTCGGCCACGAGTACCCGGCCCTGACCAAGGTCTTCTCCGTCTACCGGGACGGGCTGCTGCAGCGGCCGATGGGCCTGGCCACGGACATCGCCAAAGCCGACGCCGTCGTCACCTTCGACGGGCTCATCGCGGCGACCCCGTTCATGCTCCAGATCGAGGCCATCCTCAAGACGCTCTCGTCGGCCATGGGCGTCCCGGTCGACATCGAGTTCGCCTCGACGGGCACGGACTTCTACCTCCTCCAGTGCCGCCCCCAGAGCCAGACCGCCGAGGACGTGGCCATGGAGATCCCGTCCAACCTGCCCGAGGCCTCCGTGCTCTTCTCGGCCAACAAGTACGTTTCGAACGGCCGCGTCGCCGACGTCACCCACATCGTCTACGTCGACCCGGACCGCTACGGCGAGCTCGCCGAGTACGCCGAACTCGTCGCCGTCGGCGAGGCCGTGGGCAAGCTCAACAAGCTCCTGCCGCGCCGCCAGTTCATCCTCATGGGCCCGGGACGGTGGGGCAGCCGCGGCGACATCAAGCTCGGCGTCCGCGTCACCTACTCCGAGATCAACAATTCGGCCATGCTCATCGAGGTCGCCCGCAAGAAGGGCAACTACGTTCCCGACGTGTCCTTCGGGACCCATTTCTTCCAGGACCTGGTCGAGTCCGGCATCCGCTACCTGCCCCTCTATCCGGACAACGAGGGGGCCAAGTTCAACGAGCGCTTCCTGCTCGAGGCCCGGAACTCGCTGGCCGAACACTGCCCCGAATGCGCCGGGGTCGCCGACGCCCTCAGGGTCATCGACATCCCCGAGGCGACCGGCGGCAAGGTCCTGCGCGTCCTCATGAACGCCGACCGGGAGCTCGCCGTCGGCTTCTTCGCCCCGCCCGAGGCGGCCGTGAGGACCGCCTGCGGGGGCGGCTCGTCCGCCGCGCGCGAGGACGAGGACGGCGCCCGCTGGCGCCTGCGCATGGCCGAGCGGATCGCCTCATCACTGCGGCGGCCAGCCATGGGGCGTCCGGGGCGTCTTCTACCTCGACGACCGGGAGGGCCGGGACGCCGATCCGGGCGACCCGATCCGGCTGGTCCTCCACTTCACCGGCGGCGGCCGGCAGCGCAAGGAGCTCGAGACCTGGCTCCAGGGCTGGAGCCTGTCGCTCGCCGAGATGAATTACTTCCGGACCGGCTTCCACTCCGAGGGCCTTCTCGACGTCCATTACCTGACCGAGGACAAGCTGCGGGGGGAGAAGGACGTCGCCGCGCGCCTCAAGGTCGCCTCCGACACCGTCCGCGAGCTCACGCTCGGGCCGAAGGCCCCGAAGTAGGACCGCCGCCATGTCCCCGAACCGCAAGAAACCCGTCCACCGGTTCGCCCACGAGGCGATGGCGACCGTGTACGAGGTCTTCGTCGCCGACCGGGAAAAGTCCTACGCCGGGCAGGCCGCCCGGGCCGCCTTCGGCGAGATCGACAGGATCGAGCGCCTCTTCAGCCGCTTCGACCCGACGAGCGAGACGAGCCGGATCGGACGGCTGAAGACCGGCGAAACGCTTCCTGTCGGGCTCGAGACCGCCGAGATCCTCGGCCTCGCCGCGTTCGTCCAGGCGGAAACGGCGGGCGCATTCGACATCAACTTCCGGGCCGGTTCCGCCCCGTCCCGGAACCGCTCCATTCTTCCCGCGCCCCCCCTGAGCGGGATCATCCGGATCGACCGGGCCGGCCCCGGGTTCGTCGTGACCCGCCTCCCCGCCCGGAGGGGGACGAAAACTCCGCTCGTCGACCTGGATCTCGGCGCGGTCGGAAAGGGCTACGCCCTCGACGCCGCCCTGGATCTGCTCAGGGACTGGGGGATCGAGGACGTCCTCATGCACGCCGGCACCAGCACGGCGCTGGCCGCCGGACCGGGACCGGGCCGGGGTAAGGACGGCGAAGGCTGGCCCGTCGGCGCCGGATCGACGGCCGGAAAGACCTCGGGACCGGGACGCATCCTGCTCCGGAACCGGGCCCTGAGCGGGTCGGGGACCGAGGTCAAGGGTGATCACGTCGTCGATCCCCGGACCGGCCGGCCCGCCTCCGGGCACGCCGCCGCCTGGGCCTCCCACCCCTCCGCCGCGGTCTCGGACGCCCTCTCCACGGCCTTCATGGTCATGACGACCGCCGAGGTGGCCGGTTTCTGCGGCCGTCACCCCGCCGTCTGGGCGCTCGTGAAAACCGGGGCCGAAAAGTGTAGAATATTCAACGCGGGCGAGATCGAAGGAAACGGGCCCGCAAAACGAAGGAGTCGCAGATGAAGAAACACCTCGCCTCGTTGGCGATCGCCTCACTCGTCCTGGCCTGGCTCCCGGCCGCCGCGGCGGCCCAGGACCCGGGCAAAGAGGTCCTGAAGATCCAGCTCCCCAAACCGATGTTCGTCGGCACCCCCAAGAATATCCGCACCCCCAACCTCGAAACGGTCACCGGCAAGCCCCGCGGCCCCTTCATGGTCCCCGCCGGGACGGTCCTGCTCTCGGCCGGAAAGCCCGTCGCCGCGAGCGACAAGGAGCCGGTCATCGGCGACATCGCCTACGTCACGGACGGCAAGAAGTCCGGCGAGGACGGCTACTACGTCGAGCTCGGGCCCATGCTGCAGTGGGTCCAGATCGATCTCGGCCGGTCCCAGGAGCTCCAGGCCATCGTCGCCTGGCACTACCACAGCCAGGCCCGCGTCTACCGGGACGTCGTCGTCCAGGTCTCCGACGACAAGGACTTCATCGCCGGCGTGACCACGGTCTTCAACAACGACCACGACAACACGACGGGACTCGGGGCCGGCAAGGACAAGGAGTACATCGAGACCTTCGACGGCAAGCTCTTCGATCCCAAGGGCGTCAAGGCCCGCTACGTCCGCCTCTACAGCGGCGGCAACACCTCGAACGACATGAACCACTACGTCGAGGTCGAGGTCTACGGCCTGCCGGCCAAATGACGAAGAAGGCCTTCGCCGGTCTCCTCCTCTGCGCCCTCGCCGGCGCCCTCGCCTTCCGCCTCGTCCGCCTGGACCTCCGTCCCATGCACGCCGACGAGGCCAACCAGGCGGTCAAGTTCGGCGGCCTGCTCGAGCGGGGGGAATACCGCTTCGATCCCCGCGACCACCACGGCCCCAGCCTCTATTATCTGACCCTGCCCGCCGCCCGCGTCGCGGGAGCCGGGTCTCTGGCCGGGCTCGGCGAAACGACGCTGCGGACCGTCCCGGCCCTGTTCGGCGCGGGTCTCCTGCTCGCTCTGCTCCTGTTCGCCGGGGGGCTCGCCCGCGAGGCCGTCCTGGCCGCGGCCGCGTTGGTCGCCGTATCGCCGGCCATGACCTATTACAGCCGGTTCTACATCCAGGAGACCCTTCTCGTCTTCTTCCTGGCCGTCTTCCTCGGCGCGGGGTGGAGATACGCGAAGAAGCGCACCGGGGGATGGGCCCTCGCCGCCGGCGCCGCGGCCGGCCTGATGTACGCCACGAAGGAGACGAGCGTCATCCTTTTCGGCGGCGCGGCGGCGGCGTTCGCGGCCGTGGCGCTCTGGGAGAGAGCGGTTTCCAGGCCCGGCGGGACGGTCACGGCCGGGGGGGCCTGGATCTGGAGCGACGCCCGGACGAAACTGCCGACCGCGTTCCACGCCGGGCTTTTCCTCGTCGCCGGCGCGGCGGTCGCCGTCCTGTTCTACACCTCGTTCTTCCAGGACCCAAGGGGAATAGTTGATTCGATCCGGGCCATCGGCGCGTCCTTCGACCGGGCCGGGCATCCGGGTTTCCACGCTCACCCCTGGGACTTCTACCTCCGGACGCTGGCCTACTCGAAGACCGCCGGCGGGCCGGTCTGGAGCGAGGCTTTCCTGCTCTTCCTGGCCGCGGCCGGCGGCATCGCCGCGTTGGGAAACGATGCCGGGAAGGACGGGTCCCCGCGCTTCATGCGCTTCATCCTTTTCTTCACGGTGTTCACGGCCGCGGCCTACAGCCTCATCCCCTACAAGACGCCCTGGAACCTGCTGCCCTTCCACTTCGGGCTGGCCGTCCTGGCCGGCGGCGGCGTCGCCCTCCTCCTCCGGATCAGCCGCTTCCGCCTGGTCAAGCTCGTCGTCCTGGCCGCCCTCGTCCCCGGGTTCGTCAACCTGGCCGTCCAGAGCTACCGGGCGAACTTCGAGCTTCCGGCGGACCCGTCCAATCCCTACGTCTACGCGCAGACGAGCCCGGACCTGCTCCGGCTGGCGGGGGAAGTGGAGAAGGCCGCGGCGGCCGCACCGGAGAAGAGCGATCTGTTCATCGCGGTCGTCGCGCCGCCCGACGAGACCTGGCCCCTGCCATGGTACTTTCGCAGGGTTCGGCCGGGTTGGGTACTGGACGAGCCCGGAGGCGGCCCGCATCCGATGTCGGGACGGCCCGCCCGGCCGTCGTCGTCGCCTCGGCCGCGTTCGCCGACGAGATCGGCGCGGAGCTCGGCGAGGGCTATCTTCAGACTTTCTACGGCCTCCGTCCGGAGGTCGTCCTGGCCCTCTTCGTCCGCCGCTAGTCCCTCTTCAACAGCGGCGCGTAGATGTTCATCTTCGGCGGGTCGTCGCCCGTGACCCGGGCCGCCCAGAGCATGCCGCGCTGGACGATCTCGCGGGCCTCGGGGACGTCGAAATCCGCGGCGACGTGGCCGAGCGACGTGTAGAACACCCGCCCCTTCCCGTAGAGCTTCTTCCAGACGACGGGCATGACCGTGCCGGCGGCCCAGGGGGCGTGCTCGCCCGTGAACGTGGTCGTGGCCAGGACCTGGACGCCCGGGTCGACGTGCATGAAGTACTGCTCGGACTTCATGTGAAAGCGGCGCTTCAGGCCTTTCGTGATGGGATCGTCGGGGTCGGTGACGTCGACGTCGTAGTCGATGACGCCTCCGGGATGGGCGACCCACTGGCCGCCGACCATGAACTGGTACTCGACGGCGGAGCGGTGGGCATCGCCCAGGCCGCCGTGCCAGCCGGCCAGGCCGACGCCGCTCTTGACGGCCTCTTCGAGGTTGCGCTCCTGGTCGCCCGTGATGTCGGACATGGTGAAGATGTGGACGATGAGATCGAGCGTCTTGAGCTTGGCGAGATCGAGGTAGGAGTCGAGCGAGTGAGAGACCTCGACCTTGAAGCCCTGCGACTCGAGCCAGGGGGCGAAGATGTCGACGCACTGTTTGGGCTCGTGTCCGTCCCAGCCGCCCCAGACGACCAGGGCGGTCTTCCCTTTCGCGGGCGCCGGAGCCGTCCCGGAGCAGACGAGGAACGACGAGAGGCCGGCGACGATCGCGGCGACGATCAGGATCCTCTTCATGGCTCTCTCCTTCACTCGAGCTCGCGCAGCCAGATGTTCCGGAAGCGGACCGGGTGGTCGTGGTCCTGGAGCGAGACCGGCAGCCTCACGGCGTGGGCCTTGTAGGGCGGCCGGGCCTTGTGGGCGGTCGGCCCGGTCAGGACGGCGCCGTCGTGGACGAGGATGCCGTTGTGGAAGACGGTCATCCGCGCCGGCGAGGCGAGCGTGCCGTCGCTTGCGAACCGCGGCCGGTGGAAGACGATGTCGTACGTCTGCCATTCGCCGGGCGGCCGGCAGGCGTTGACCGCCGGCGGGAACTGCCCGTAGATGGCCGCGGCCGTGCCGTCGGCGTAGGTCTTGTTGCCGTAACAGTCGAGGACCTGGACCTCGTAGGTGTCCATCAGGAAGACGCCGCTGTTGCCGCGGTCCTGCCCGGTCCCCTTGGCCGGCGACGGGGCCATCCACTCGACGTGGAGCTGGCAGTCGCCGTAGCCGTCGACCGTCCGGATGCCGCCCGTCTTGGGAACGACCTCCATATAGCCGTTCTCGACCTTCCAACGGGCCGGCTGGCCCTTGGCGTCCGTCCAGCGGCCGAGGTCCCGGCCGTCGAAAAGGACGATGGCGTCGGCCGGCGCGGGCACGGGCGGCCCGGCCGGACCCGGGGCCACGACGGTCGGCAGGGGCCTCGACGGATCGTGGACCGGCCAGCTGCTCCTGGGCCGACACGCGATGCCGGCGAGAGACCATCGCCGCCGCGGCGGCGAGGAGCGCCAGGCGCTTACCGAATTTCGCGTTCATGGCTATCCTCCAATAAAAAGGGGGACGGCCCGGGCGAGGGCCGTCCCCCTGCGATCCATCGCGCGTCAGAGGCTCCAGCCGGGCCGGTACTGGAAGTGGAGGAGCTCGTTGGCCTCGGGGAGGTTCGTGAACTCCATCTTCGCCGCGTCCCACAGGAGCTTCATGTTCTTGTCTTTGAGGCGGACGGCGACGTTGGCCAGGAGCATGGTCTCGGTCAGCGGGCCCGAGTAGGAGAAATCGGTCGTCGACTTCGTCCCGTTCTTGATGGCCTCGAACCACTCCTCGCGGATGCCCTTCGACCGGGGCATGGTCTTCTCCGGCCGCTTGTAGTCCTGCATCCGGGTCTCGGGGACGAGCCTCGGATTCTCGCCGTAGGTGCCGCACATGAGCAGGCCCTTGTCGCCGCGGAAGAAGCAGCCGCCGCCGTCGTCGCCGACCATCCGGCCCGGCTCGAGCTCGGCCGGCCGGGGCGGCATCAGGCCGCCGTCCCACCAGGTCAGCTTCACGGGAGGCATCGAGCCGCGGGCGGCGAACTCGTAGGTCACGACCTCGGCCGCGGGCGCGTAATCCTTCGAGAACACGGTCGAGGAGGCCTCGACGCTGACCGGGGCCTTGAGGTCCAGGGCCCAGAAGGGCTGGTCCATGATGTGGGCGCCCATGTCGCCGAGCGCGCCGGTGCCGAAGTCCCAGAGACCGCGCCACTTGAAGGGGTGGTAGGCGGGATGGTAGGGACGGAAGGGGCTCGGGCCGAGCCAGACGTCCCAGTCGAGGGTCGAGGGCACCGAGGGGACTTCCTTGGGAGCGTCGATCTCCCCCTGGGGCCAGATCGGGCGGTTGGTCCAGCAGTGGACCTCGAAGACGTTGCCGATGGCGCCGTCCCTGATCCATTCGCAGACGAGGCGCGCGCCCTCGCCGGCGTGGCCCTGGTTGCCCATCTGGGTGACGACGTTGGCCGCCTTGGCCGCCTCGGCCAGGACGCGGGCTTCCTTGATGGTGTGGGTCAGGGGCTTCTGGACGTAGACGTGCTTGCCCAGCTTGATGGCGGCCATGGCGATGACGGCGTGGTTGTGGTCGGGGGTCGACACGGTGATGGCGTCGATGCCCTTTTCCTTCTCGAGCATGCGGCGGAAATCGCGGTACTTGGCCGCCTTGTCGTACATGGCCTTCTCGTTGGGCTCGAGGTCGTCGCGGCGGAGGAGCTTGGCCACGCTCTCGTCGTCGACGTCGCAGAGGGCGACGATGTTCTGCGAGCGGCAGCCCCGGGTGTCCGCCGCGCCCATGCCGCCGACGCCGACGCAGGCGATGTTGAGGGTGTCGCTCGGGGCCTTCTTGGCGCCCTTCTTCTGGGTCGCCCCGACGACGTGGCGGGGCACGACCATGAGCCCGGCCGCGGCGGTCGAGGCCGCGCCGAGGAACTTCCGCCGGCTCCAGGACGGCTCGGCGGGCGTTGCGGTTTTCTTCGTCTCGTCCATGTTGTGACCTTCCTTATCGATGAGATTTGATGATCGGCGGGACCGGAGGCATCGGGAGGGCCCAGGAATGAAGAATGAGGGAGAGATCTCGGGACGGCGGGTCGGCGATGATGGCCATGAGTTCCGGCACTGCGATGCCAAGAGGGCTTATAGCACAAAGCCGCGACAGGGGTCAAACGGGACGGAGAGAGGAAGGAGAGAAAACGGGGGGAGGGCCCGCGCCCTCCCCCCGGGTCGACGCGATAAGCGGGCTTACCAGCCGAAGCTCAGAGCGAACATCGGGACGAGGATGTTCATCTGATAGGTTCCGGGCAGGTTGTCGCCGGAAGGAGCGACCGTCCGGTCCTTGCCCATGAGATATTCCAGGGCGAAGTCGATGTTGAGTCCGCCGCTCTTGAAGCCGAAGCCGGCGGTGACGCTGTTGAAGGTGAAGCTCGGCGTCAGGATGTTCAGCGTGGCGTCCGGGGCGGGAGCGGGGTCGTAGTAGTAGCCGCCGCGGACGGCGAAGTTGCCGAGGTCGTACTCGGCGCCGAACCGGAGCTGGGTCTTATTGTTCCAATTCAGGATGAGAGCGGCTTCCTCGCCCAGCCCTGCGGCCCAGTAGGGGTCCTCGAACTCGAGGGCGATCTCCTGGATCTTCTTCCAGTTGGTGTACTGGGCGTCGAAGGTCAGCGTCAGCTCGTTCATGGGCTTGACGGCGACTCCGCCGGCCAGCCACATCGGGCTGGCGACGCTCATCTTGGTGTTGGATTCGTTCTCCAGGCCGAGGAGATTGATGTTCTCGATCTCGGTCGTCCCGGAGAGCTTCATCTTGGACTCGGTCCGGTAGGTGGCGCCGAAGCTGATCCAATCGGCCGGCTTGATCAGGAGGCCGAAGGTCGCGCCGAAGCCCCAGCCCTTGACGTTCAGGGTCTGCTGGCCGAAGTTGATGAGCATGGGCGCCGCGGCGACCCGGCCTTCGGCGGGAGGCGTGCCGATCCCCAGGGCCATGTACTTGCCCCACTGGTCGGTCTTGAAGAAGCCGTAGTTGATGTTGAAGGTCGCGCCGAGGTAGATCATCTCGCTGAGCTTGACGGCGATCGAGGGCGCGAGGGTGACCGAGCCGATGAAGCTCTCCCACTTCGAGGGCTCGAGGGTGGGCGTGAAGGCGGCCGGCGGATAGGGGGAGACGAGGGCGGCCTCGAGTCCCGTATTGTCCCAGGCGGCGCCGAGCCCGGACAGGGTGTAGGCGCCGACGCCGACGACGATGTTCTCGCCGATCGGCGTGAAGAAGCCGAGCAGGCCGGCCGGGTACATCTTGGACTTGGTCGACATCTCGTACTCGCCCACGGCGTAGGTGGCCTTGGGGATGAGGATGTCGCCGGTGAGCCCGAAGGTCGGCTGCTTGATGAGGGCCAGGCCGGCCGGGTTCCAGTAGACGGCCGTGTAGTCGTTGGCCAGGCCGACGAAGGCGCCGCCCATGGCCGCGGCCCGGGCGCCGAATCCGTTCAGGTTGAGGCCGTTGGCGAAGAGACCCGTCGTGAGGACGGCCGCCAGGGCCAGGACGATAGAGACGCGGACGATTGATTTCATTTTTCCTCCTAACTGTAGATTTCGGGGATTTTACCCTATCCTCGAAAGAAAATCCAGAGTCTTGTCCTTTTCCCGCCGCGGCGGTAATATGCCGCCATGGTCCAGTTCGCCCCGTCCGAAGTCGCGCCGATCGGGAGCCTCCTCCTCAAGCACCCCCGGGAGGCGTGGCGCGACCGGGAGAATATCCGCCGGCAATGGACGGCCCTGCGCTACACCGAGGAGCCGGACCTGGCCAAGGCCTGCGACGAATACGAGGCCTTCGTCGGGATCCTGCGGCGGTCCGTGCCGGACATCCGCTTCCTCCCCGTTGCGGAGGGAACGGGCCTCGACTCCATCTACGTCCGGGACGCGGCCTGTGTCGCGCCGCGGGGGGTCGTCCTCTGCCGGATGGGCAAAGAGCTCCGGCGGGGCGAACCGGGCGCGGTCCGGGAGTTCTGCGACCGGGCCGGCTGGCCGGTCGTCGGGGAGATCCGCGAACCCGGCACGCTCGAGGGCGGCGACGTCGTCTGGCTCGACGCGCGGACCGCGGCGATCGGTCACGGCTACCGGACCGACGCCGAGGGCATCCGCCAGTTCCGCGAGATCGTCGCGGCGGACGGGTGCGAGGTCGTCGAGGTCCCGCTGCCCCACTGGGACGGGCCCGGGGACGTCCTGCACCTGATGTCCATGCTCAGCCCGGTCGCCGAGAGGAAGCTCCTGGTCTATTCCCGTCTCCTCCCGGTCCCCTTCCGCAAGCGCCTGCTCGCGGCGGGCTTCGAACTCCTCGAGGTGCCGGATGCGGAGTATGCGACGATGGCCACGAACGTCCTCGCGCTGGGCCCGGGCCGGTGCCTGGCGATCGCCGGGAACCCCCGGACGGCCGGGATCCTGGAAAAGGCCGGGATCGAGGTCCTGACCTACGAGGGGACGGAGATCTCCGTCAAGGGCGCCGGCGGCCCGACCTGTCTGACCCGCCCGTTCCGTCGCTGAAATTGACTTATCGGGCCCGGAATCCTATACTTGGGGGCTGAAATCCTTCCCAAGGACGTGAAAATGGACCTCTTCGAGAAATGCAAGGCCTTCTACGACGACCCCCAGGGGGGCCTCCGATACGGCTATCCGATCACCCCTCGCGCCGCCCAGGCCATGGGGCTCTTCCCCTACTTCATCCCCATCGAGCACGCCGAGGGGACCGAGGTCTACATCCAGGGCAAGAAGTACATCATGATCGGCTCGAACAACTACGTCGGGCTGACCAACCACCCCAAGGTCAAGGAGGCGGCGATCGAGGCCATCCGGAAGTACGGCACGAGCTGCACGGGCTCCCGGTTCCTCAACGGCACCCTCGACCTCCATCTCGAGCTCGAAGCGCGCCTGGCCAAGTACGTCGGGATGGAGGCCGCCCTGGTCTTCAGCACCGGGTTCCAGGTCAACCTGGGCACCATCCCGGCCATCATGGATAAAGACGATATCATCGTCACCGACAAAGAGGTCCACGCCAGCATCATCGACGGCGTCCGCATGGCCAAGGCCCTCAAGAACGTCCAGATCCGCACCTACAAGCACAACGACATGGCCGACCTCGAGGCCGTCCTGAAGTCGCTGCCCGCCGCTCCGGCCAAGCTCGTCATCGTCGACGGCGTGTTCAGCATGGGCGGCGACATCGCCAAGCTGCCCGAGATCGTCCCCCTGTGCAAGACGTACGGCGCCCGGCTGCTGTCCGACGACGCCCACGCCATCGGCGTCCTCGGCGGCGGGCGCGGCACGGGCTGGCACTTCGGCCTGCAGAAGGACGTCGACCTGGTCATGGGCACGTTCAGCAAGTCCCTGGCCTCGGTCGGCGGCTTCATCGCCGGCCCCAAGGAGGCCGTCCACTTCATCCAGATGTTCGCCCGCCCGTTCATGTTCAGCGCCAGCCTGCCGCCGTCCAACGTGGCCACGGTGCTGGCCTGCCTGGACGTCCTCGAGCAGGAGCCCGAGCGGGTCGAACGGGTCAACCAGATCGGCGCGCGCGTCCGGACCGAGCTCAGGGCCATGGGCTACAACCTCGGCGAGTCCGAGACGCCCATCATCCCCATCGTCATCGGCGACATGATGAAGGCCCTGCAGGCCTGGAAGGTCTTCTTCGAGGCCGGCATCTACACCAACGTCGCCCTGCCGCCCTCCGTCACGCCCGAGTTCTCGTGCCTGCGGACGAGCTACATGGCCACCCACACCGACGAACAGGTCGACAAGGTCCTGGCGGTCTTCCGCAAGGTCAAGGACCTCGTCCACGTCGGCGACTGAGCCGGGGACGGCGCGATGCCCGACAAGCACTTCTGGAACATCCGGGCCAAGAACTACGACCGGCTCTACTGGACCAAGGACGCCGGCTACATCGAGAGGATCATCGAGGTCGCCAAGTTCTCGCGCAACGATCTCGTCCTCGACGTCGGCACGGGGACGGGGGCCATGGCCCGCTCGATCCGGCCCCACGTCCGCCACGTCGTCGGCATGGATTTCTCCGATTCCATGCTCAAGCGGGGCAAGTGGGACGGCATCTCGATGGTCAAGTGGGACCTCAACGAATGCCTGTTCCAGAACCACATGTTCGACAAGATCGTCGGCCGCATGGTCTTCCACCACATCCTCGACAACCTCGACCGGGCCTTCCTGCGCTGCTACGACCTCCTCAAGAGGCGGGGCCGGCTCGTCATCGCCGAGGGCGTGCCGCCGAGCGAGGACCCCGAGGTCATCGACTGGTACACGGAGATGTTCAAGCACAAGGAGACCCGGCGGACCTTCACCAAGACCCTCCTCGTCCACCACTTCGCCAAGAACGGCTTCCAGGACGTCCGGGCCTACAAGTACAAGATGAAGCGCTTCAACATCAACAACTGGCTGGTCAACTCCGGCCTCCACAAGGCCAAGCAGACGCTCATCCTGAACATGCACCGCAACGCGCCGGACAAGGTCAAGGCGGCCTACGACATGACCTTCCAGAACGGCACCTGTTTCGTCGACACCGACAACCTCATCATCGTCGGCACCAGAGAATAGGCGAAAAGCGCGCGTCCCGCCTTAACGTTTTCCCCGCGGCCGGGGTAGAACCATGCGAATGAACGAGACGGAGAAGGAGCTCGTCGCCATGGTCCTGGCCGGTCACACTGAGGCGTTCGAACCGCTGGTCGGACCGTACCGGCGGCCCCTCCTGGGCCTGGCCTGGCGGCTGACCCGCAACGCCGAGGACGCCCGGGAAGTGGCCCAGGAGGCGCTCCTGCGGGCCTTCCGCTCGCTCGGCCGGCTACGACGCCTCCCGGAGCTTCCGGAACTGGCTCTTCCAGATCGCCGCGAACGAAGCCCGGGACCGTTACCGGAAAAGGGCGCGGGAGACGGCGGCCTTCGGGGACGTCGTCGAACGGGCGCCGTCCGCGACGGCCGGGTCGGCGGCCGACGGGCCCCGAAGCGGAGCGCGACAGGCAGGAGATCCGTTCGGACATCCTGCGCTCGCTCGCCGTCCTCAGCCCCCGGGAGCGCGAGGTCCTGGTGCTCCGGGACCTCGAGGACCTCGACGTCGCGGAGACGGCCCGGGCGCTCGGGTGTTCGGCGATCGCCGTCCGTGTCCATCTGTCCAAGGCCCGCCGGAAGCTCGCCGAGGTTCTGCGCCGCGATTTTCCCCACCTGGAGGAAGGACGATGACGTGCCGCAAAGTCCGCAAGCTCATGCCCCTTCTCGCCGGTGACGACCTCGGGCCGCGCCGGACGCGGGCGGTCCGGTCGCACGTCGACGCCTGCCCGGCCTGCCGCCGCGAGCTCGGGGAGCTCCGGGAAGCCCTGGCCCGGATCAAGGCGGCGGCCAAGGAAGAGGCCGTCCCGGACTGGAGCGAGGGCGAATGGAAGGCCCTGATGGTCCGGGCGACGGCGCAGGCCGGGACCGGCGCAAAGGGAGCGGCGAACGCAGGACAGGCCCCATGGCCGGGCTGGGCCGCGGCTTCCGCCGCGGGAGTCCTCGTCGGGCTCGTGGTCCTCGGCGTGCTCGTCCGGGGTCCGGTCCCCCGCCCGGAGGGACGCTTTGCGGCCGGCGGCCGGACGGGCGAACCGGCGGCCGCGGCCCGGGAACAGGACGTCGTGGCCATGACCATGGTCTCGCAGGAAACGGGGCTCCAGGTCGTCTGGTTCCTCGACAAGAATTTCGATTACAAAGGAGAACAGGAATGAAAAGAACAATGATCGCCCTGCTCGCCCTGGCGTTCACTCTGGCCGTCGTCGTTCCGGCTTTCGCCGAGGACCCGGCCGTGACGCCGGCGCAGGCCCAAAAAGACGAAGTTAAGAACCTCCGCAAGGAGATCGTCAAGCTCAAGTACGTCCGGGCCCAGGACATCCAGAACCTGCTCTATGCCTACGTCAGCCGCGACGGGCACATCCAGTTCAATCCCAACCTGCCGTCGGTCCTTTCGGTCAGCGACACGCCCGAGAACGTCGAGAAGATCCTGGCCGCCATCCGCGAGATCGACGTCAAGCCGGCCGACGTCCTCTACACGGTCCAGCTCGTCCTGGGCTCGGAGGCCGACGCCGCGACCGACGCCGAGCTCCAATCCGACCCCATCGTCAAGGAGCTCCGCAAGCTCCTCCGTTTCAAGGGCTACACGCTTCTCGATGTCACGCTGGTGCGCACCATCAACAGGGAGAGTGCGGAGGTCAAGTTCGGCCCGAAGGCCGAATTCGAGCTCATACCTCAAGCCGGATGTCGCCGGGGACGCCAAGCTGCCGGTCATCAAGACCGAGGTCCGGCTGCGTCAGATCCAGGTCAATTCGCTGATATCCGACAAAACCACGGCGACTTATAAGATCGGCCCTGGGGACCTGCTCTATATAACTGTTTTCCAGGTCCCCGATCTCAATAAGACGGTCCGTGTCGCCAAGGACGGCCAGATCTCAGTCCCGCTCCTCGGGCGGGTCGATGTCGCGGGGCTGACCCAAGCAGGCGTCGCTCAAAAGCTGACCGAACTCCTCGGGGGAAAGTACCTCAAGGACCCTAAGGTGGCGGTCGTCGTCCAGGAGGAACCGACCGTCGCCAAGACCGAAGTGACCACCTTGATCGAGAGCACGCTCAACATCAAATCGGGCGACCGCACGGTCGTCGGCGTCAGCAAGCTCGACGGCGGCGACAAGGGGCTCATCCTCATCATCTCCGCCAAGATCGTCGACTAGGGACTTCCCTCCGGCCTCTCGATCGGGGACACGTCCCTCGGAGCCCTCCGGGGTAGCCCGAGGGACGTGTCCCCGTTCAAGATCTGTCCCCGCTTTCGTCCCTTTTCTTCTTATCCACTTTTTATGTTTTTGGCCATAAAAACATCAAAAAACGCCTCTAAATTGCGCACTTTCAACGATTAAATTGTTTATTTACAGAGACATCCCGAGGTCCGACCCCGAACATTCCGAACATTGACGGCCTGGGCCGTTTTGATAGAATAGGCCCGGACCAAAGAGACCCCCGGAGAGGAGGCCCCGTGAGACGATCCGCCATGCCCGTCGTGCTCGTTTTCGCCGCCGTCTTTTTCCTCGCCCTCGCCGCCGCCCAGGCGCCCAAGGCCGGGGACGCCGCGCTCGGGACGCGCAAGTACGGCGACTACCAGACGCCGCAGTTCTGCGGCACGGCCTGCCACACCGACATCTACCGGCAGTGGCAGCAGGCCATGATGTCCCAGGCCTACACCCACCACTGGGACGAGATCGAGTACTTCAAGCTGGCCGTGCCCCACGCCGAGAAGGACAGCGTCGTCGCCGGGGTCAAGGCCGGCTGCAACGGCTGCCACGCGCCCATCGCCTTTCTCGCCGGCGACGTCCCGCCGCCCCTCCCGTCCAAGAACAGCCGGGCCAACGAGTCCGTCTCCTGCGAGGTCTGCCACACGGTGACCGGCTTCGCGGGCGACACGCCCTACAACTTCAACTTCGTCTCGTCGCCGGGCAAGACCAAGTACGGCCCGCGCGAGGGCAAGAACTCGCCGGAGCACAATCTGGCCAAGTCGGACTTCCTCGGCACGGCCGAATTCTGCGGCACCTGCCACAACGAGATGAGCCCCTACAACGTCTGGGTCAAGTCGACCCACCTCGAGTGGAAAGAGGGCCCCTACGCCAAGCAGGGCGTCAAGTGCCAGGACTGCCACATGACCTACGCCCCGGGCAAGTCGGCGGCCATGGGCAACGCCTACCCCGACGTCCGCCAGCACCTCTTCCACGGCGCCCACGACGACGGGAAGGTCAAGGGCACGATCGAGCTCCGCATCCACCCCGACGTCCGCGAGGCCGCGCCCGGCGACCCGGTCAAGTTCACGGTCGCCCTCTTCAACCAAAAGACGGGCCACAAGTTCCCCTCCGGTTCCGTCGAGGACCGCATCGTCTGGATGCACGTCGAGGCCGTGGACAGCAAGGGCACCGTCTACCATCTGCCCGTCGACAAGAAGGGCTTCGCCGGCGAGGAGTACACCATCGGCGCCGACACGCTCGCCTACCAGGACATGGGCATCGCCCTGAACGATCCCGCCTTCAAGGGGGTCCAGCGGGACGGCATTCCCGTCGGCGACCGCATCTTCCGCATGGCCTACTTCGATCCCCAAGGCCGCATGACCATCCAGCAGTGGAACACGAAATCCCAGGGGACGGACTACCGGCTCGGGCCGCGCGAGACCAAGCTCGAGACCTGCACCTTCCGGCTCCCCGACGGCGTCGCCATCGGCGAGCTCACGGTCACGGCCGTCCTCAACTACCAGAAGCTGGTCAAGCCCGTCGCCGATTTCCTCGGCGTCCCGCCGGACGAGGCCGCGGTCGTCGAGGTCAACCGGCATGCGACGACGGTCACGGTCGTCGACGACGCCCCCTGAGAAAGGAACGCCACGCCATGAAGAACATCCTGCGCACCGCCTTCGCCGCCGTGCTGCTCGCCGCGGTCTCCCTCGGCAGCCTCCAGGCCATGCCCGCCTTCGCCCGCAAGTACAGCATGTCCTGCAAGACCTGCCACGCGCCGTTCCCCAAGCTCAAGCCCTACGGCGAGGAATTCGCCGCGAACGGGTTCGTCATCAAGGACAAGGACACGCCGCGCGACACCATCGACACCGGCGACGCGTCCCTGTCCCTTCTCCGGAACCTCCCCATCGCCCTGCGCCTCGAGGGCTTCCTGGCCTGGAACAACGCCAACGTCCGCCAGACGGATTTCCTCGCGCCCTACCTCCTGAAGTTCCTCTCGGGCGGGGCCATCGCCAAGAACATCGCCTACTACTTCTACTTCTTCCTCAGCGAGCGGGGCGAGGTCGCCGGGATCGAGGACGCCTTCGTCATGTTCAACGAGCTCTTCGGCTCCGACCTCGACCTCTACGTCGGCCAGTTCCAGGTCTCCGATCCGCTCTTCAAGCGCGAGGTCCGCCTGCCCTTCGAGGACTACCAGATCTACCGGGTGACGCCCGGCGACTCCCGGCTCAACCTGACCTACGACCGCGGCGTCATGCTGACCTACGGCTTCCCGACCGGCACCGACGTCACCTTCGAGGTCCTCAACGGCACGGGCATCGGCGAGGCCAACGTCTTCCGCGGCTTCGACGACGACCCCTACAAGAACGTCCTCCTCCGCGTCTCCCAGGAGGTGGCCCCGGCTTTCCGCGTCGGCGCCTTCGGCTTCCTGGGCAAGGAGCGGCCCGACGAGACCGTCAACTCGGTCACGATGTACGGCGGCGACGCGACGCTCTCGGTCAAGCCCTTCGAGCTCAACGTCCAGTACGTCGAGCGGCGCGACACCAACCCGTACTTCGCCACCATCCTGCCCATCGAGAAGGTCATGACCCGGGGCGCCTTCGCCGAGCTCGTCTACCTGCCCAAGGGGGACGACAGCCGCTGGTACGGGGCCGGGCTCTTCAACTGGGTGGATTCCGACCAGATCGACCTCCGCTACTCCGCGGCCACGGCCCACGTCGGCTATCTCCTCCGGCGGAACGTCCGGGTGACGGCCGAGGCGACATACGCCTTCCGGGGGCTTTACGGGGAACACCTGAGGTTGGGGACGGGCTTGATCTTCGGCTTCTAGAGCTTTTCGAGGCTCTCGAGCCGGGCGGCGGCGTTCCGGAAGCCGGGATTCCAGTCGCGGATCTCGCGGTAGAGCGCCGCGGCGCCGGCCCGGTCGTCGGACGCCTCCAGGATCTCCGCCAGCTCGTAGACGAGGGCGAAATACGGATCGGTGCCTGACCTGGTCTCGGCCATGGCCGTCTTCATCCACTTCGCGGCCTCGTCGAAATTCCGCTTCTGCCGGAAGCACTGGCTGATGAGGGTGTAGCTCTCGACGGCCAGCTTCTTGTCCTCGGCCGCGCGGGTCAGCTCCTCGACCGCTTCGACGGTCAGGCCCTGGCTCATGAAGGCCAGCCCGAGCTGGTAATGGGTCTCGGCATCCGGGGCGCCGCCCCGCGCCTTGAGGTCCTTGCGGAAGTCGGCGACGATCCCCGTGAGCTCCCGTTCGAGCGGCGAGGCGTCGCCCCGGAGCTGGCGGTCCCGGATCGCGGCGATCCAGCGCAGCTCTTCGGCCACCGCCCGCGCCAGGTCGTAGTAGGTCCGCGCGACGGAGCTCTCGCTGACGAAGGGGATGATGTCCGTCTCGGCGAAGATGTCGGCGGTGCTGACCTTCTCGCCGTCGAGGACGTCGTTCTTGAAGGGGTTGGCCGGCTTTCTCGGCTCGGGCGGGACCGGCGCGGGCGCCTTCTCCTCGACCTTGACCGGCTCGGCCTTCGCGGCCGCGGCCTTCTCGACGGCTTTCTTGTCCTCCGCCTTCTTCCCGGCCGCCTTCTCCCTGATCTGCGCTTCGAGGAGGGTGGTCTTCTCGACGCGGCGGCGGATCTCGTCCTCGTCCATGTGCGTCCGGACCTCGTCGATGACGGCGATCTTCCTCACGATCTGGGGATCTTCCGGATAGCGGAAACGGAGGTTCTCGAGGAGCCGGCGGGCGATCCGGACGAGGCCCTGCTGGAGGTAGAGGTCGGCCTGGTCCATGACCTCGCGGATCGCCTCGCGGTCCTTGTCCGAGAGCCCGGGCGTCTCGTCCCGGACCTCCTCGACGACGAGGCCCATCTCCTTGCGCAGGGCCTGGGCCTCCCGGACGAGGTCGGCGTCGTCGGGCCGCAGCTCGACGAGCTCGTTGTAGATCCCGACCATCCGCTCCTTCTCGCCGATCTTGCGCAGCTCGTCGATGATGGCCCGGTCCACCACCTCGAGCTTCTTGACCTCTTTGTTCGACCGGTAGATGAGGGCCAGGCGCTCCAGGGCCGGCAGGTGGGGTTTCTGGCTCTCCAGGATGAGCCCGAGCAGGCCGATGGCCTTCTCGTCCTTGTGCTTCTTGACCAGGTTGTTGATCAGGGGCTCGAAGAGCTCGTAGGCCTGGTCGAGCTTGTCCTTGAGGATCTGGATCCGTCCGAGCTTGATGCGGGCGTTGACGTTGAGGGGGTGGCCGGTGACGATCCGGGTGAAGATCTCCTCCGCCTTCTTCGTCTCCCCGGCCTCGAAGTGGATGTTGCCGAGGATGTTGAGGAGCTGGACGCTGTCGGGGGCCGCGGCCACCTCCCCCTCCAGGAGCGCGACGGCCCGGGTAGGCTGCCCCTGCTTCTTGAAGACCTCGACCAGGCCGGCCAGGGTACGGACGTCCCCGGGCCGGACGGTCAGGGCCTCGCGGAGGACCGCCTCGGCGGCCTCGAACTGGCCCTTCTCGACGCGGACGTCGGCGCTGGCGTTCAGGTGTTCGAGGGCCGCGTCGACGTTGCCGAGGACCCGGTAGATGCCGGCCAGGGCCTTCCGCGCGTCGTGGTCCTCCCGGTCGATCTTGACGATCTTCTCGTAGATCGCGGCGGCCTCTTCGGCCCGGCCCGCATCGGCCATCCGGCCGGCGACGGCCGCGTAGACGGCCTTGCCCTCGGCGGCGAAGCCCTGCTGGGCGTAGAGGTCGGCCAGCTTGATCGCGTAGTCCGCGTTGTCGGGGTAGAGACGGTGGATCTTCTTGCAGATGGCCAGGGCCTGGGAGTAGAGCCCCCGCCGCTCGTACTCGTCGGCGACCTTGAGGAAGAAATGGACGGCCCTGTCGTTCTGTCCGGCCCGGATGTAGAGGTCGCCGATGATGTTGAGCGTCCCGACGTCCTGCGGATCGGCGAGCGCGAGCTTCTCGTACTCGGCGATGGCTTCCCGGACCCGGCCGCCGCGGACGTACTTCTCGGCCTGCTCGATGACCTTGACCCGGTCGGCCCGTGCGCTCATGGCGTCCCGTCCTCAGCCGAGCTTGAAGGAGGTCCGATGGAGGCCCGTCGGCCCCCGCTCCCTCAGAGCCCGGATGTGTTCTTCCGTGCCGTAGCCCTTGTTCCTGGCCAGTCCGTAGCCTTCGTAGAGGGCGTCGAAGAGTCCCATCAGCCCGTCGCGGAAGACCTTGGCCACGATGGAGGCCGCGGCGATCGACCGGGATTTCCGGTCGCCCTGCGGGATCCCCATCTGGCGGTACTTTACATCTTTTAGCGGGAATCCGTCAACCAGGAGGACTTCGGGGGTTTCGGGCAGGCTCTCGACGGCCCGGAGCATGGCCAAGCGGGTGGCCTGGTGGATGTTCAGGGCGTCGATCTCGGTCGCGGAGGCCAGGCCCAGGCCCACCGCCCGGACCTCCCCCAGGAGGACGGCGGCGAGCGCCTCGCGCCGGGCGGGCGTCAGGAGCTTGGAGTCGTTGACGGCCCCGGCCCAGGCCGGCGGCCGGCCGGTTAGCCACTCTTCGGGCAGGATGACCGCGGCGGCCACGACCGGCCCGAACAGCGAGCCGCGGCCGACCTCGTCGATCCCGGCGACGAGCCGGGCGCCACCCCGGTAGAGCTCTTTTTCGAGCCTGAGGGTGGCCACGGCTCTAGCCTGGATGCTTCACACCGAGGCGCGAGTGCCCGAGGGTGAAAACGGCGGTCTTGGCTTTTCTTGTGTGAAAAGGCAAAACGGCGTTTTCATGAAGCGCCAGGTCAGCCTTGGTCTTCTTTGAGGCGGGCAGCCTTGCCCTTGAGGTCGCGGAGGTAGTAGAGCTTGGCCCTGCGGACGCTGGCCTTGCGCACGACCTCGATCGTCTTGATCATCTTGGAGTGGCGGGGGAAGACGCGCTCGACGCCGACGCCGAACGAGACCTTGCGGACGGTGAAGGTGGCCTTCACGCTGCCGCCCCGCTTGGCGATGACGTCGCCCCGGAAGATCTGGACGCGTTCCTTGTCGCCTTCCCGGATGATGTAGTGGACCTTGACCGTGTCGCCGACGTTGAAATCCGCGAGGTCCTTCCTGAGATGTTTATCCTCAACAGCGTTGACCAGGTTCATTCGTCCTTCCTTTCCTCCGAGATTTCCTCCAGAAGACGCCGGTCCTCCGGGGACAGCGCGATATTCCTGATCAGGTCCGGCCTCTGCCGGGCCGTCTTTTCCAAAGCCTTCTTCCGCCGCCAGCGCTCGATCCGCCGGTGATCGCCCGAGAAGAGCACGGGCGGCACCTTGAAGCCCCGGAACTCGCGCGGCCGCGTGTACTGGGGGCAATCGAGCGTCCCCGCGGCGAAGGAATCGTTCTTCACCGAGCCTTCTTTGCCGACGACGCCGGGCACGAACCGCGCCGCCGCGTCGACGACGACCGCCGCGGCCAGCTCCCCGCCCGACAGGACGTAGTCCCCGATCGAGATCTCGCCGTCGGCCAGGTGCTCGACGACGCGCTCGTCCACGCCCTCGTAGCGGCCGCAGATGAGGATCACCTGCTCTTCCGCCGCGAGCGCGCAGGCCATCGCGGCGTCGAGGGGCCGGCCCTGAGGCGAGAGCAGATAGACCTTGCTCCGCCCGGGGCCGCGAACGGCCTCGACGGCGCGAAAGATCGGCTCGGGCTTCAAGACCATTCCTTCCAGGCCCCCGAAGGGCCGGTCGTCGACCTGCCGGTGTTTGTCCGTGGTGAAGTCCCTCAGGTCGTGCACGGCGATCCGGACGACATCCTTGTCCAGGGCCTTCTTGACGACCCCCCCCGAAAAAACTCCGGCGAACATCTCGGGGAAGATCGTGATTATATCAAATCTCATTCAACTCCAAAAGACCGTCCGGGGGATCGATCACGATCTCCCGGGCTTCGATGTCGACCTTCACGAGGATCGGCTCGCTGAAGGGGACGTACACGTCCTCCGCCCCCCGTCTCACGACGAGAAGCGTCCGGCTCCCCGCATCGAGCAGGGCCGCGACGTCGCCGACCCCGGCCCCGTCCCGGGTGACCACCCGGCAGCCGATGACCTCGAAGTCGTAAAACCGGTCCTCACCGGGCCGCTTGAAATCGGCCCCGGAGGCCAGTATCTCCGTACCGGCCAGGGCGTCGGCCGCGGCCAGCGTGTCGACGCCCTTGAGCTTCAGGAAGTACGAGTTCCTATCGAGGTCGAGCGATTCCACCTCGAAAGCCTCGAGCCCGCCGGGGCGCCGGATGTAGACCGTGGCGCCCCCGAATCCTGTGGGTCCCTTTGCGTTGAGCTTGAGCTTGACGCGCCCGTCGCGTCCCTGGCTCCGGACGACCTTGCCGAGGGCGACGAGGTCAGCCTTTTTCAATGATCTCGAGGTTGTAGCGCCTCTTGAGCTTCATGCCCCCGGCGCCGAGGAGGATGCGGATCGCGCGCGCCGTCCGGCCCTGCTTCCCGATCACCTTGCCGAGGTCTTCAGGGGCGACCTTGAGTTCGAGGACCGTCGTCTGCTCGCCTTCGAGCTGGGTCACGACCACCTTGTCCGGCTGGTCCACAAGCGCTTTGGCGATGAGCTCGACGAGTTCTTTCACGCTGACCTCCTTTAGGATTTCGCGCTCGAAGCGGGTTTCGCGGACTTGGAGACCCTGTCCAAGAGGGATTGAACGGTCGCCGACGGGCGGACGCCCTTGGCGATCCACTGCTTGGCCTTCTCGAGGTCGATCTTGACTCCGGCCGGGTCGTTGAGGGGCGTGTAGGTGCCCAGCGTGTCCAGGGCCTGGCTCTGGCGGGCGGTCTTCGCCTCCATCACCACGATCCGGTAGGTGGGCTTTTTCTTCGTGCCGAATCTCTGCAAGCGCATGGTCATCATTGTGGTTTCACTTCCGCGATAGAGGTATTTTGCTCGAAAATAATAGCGGATTTCGAGGGGCAAGTCAACAGGAAATCAGGGGGATGTCCCCGGAAGAGGACACCCCCCCGGAAAGCCCTTCCGCTCGCCCCTGTTCTCTGTTATCCTATCCCCGCGGAAGGAGACAAGGTCATGGCCAAGATCTATTACGTGGGCGACTGGGCCGTCCTGACGGGACCCGTGTTCGCCGAAACCCCCTTCTACCACTCGCCCAAGGGCCTGGACATCTTCAATTACGGCAAGTGGCTGAAGGAGGCCCTGGAATCGACCGGCAAGCACGAGGTCGAGTCCGTCCCGGCCTGGGATTTCTACAACAAGCTCGGACCGGGGGACTACGAGAGGATCCTGGCCGGGCACGACATCATCATATTCAGCGACGTCGACGCCAAGCTCTTCCAGCTGGCCCCGAACTTCTTCGACCGGGAGAAATTCGGCCAGGCCGTCCTGACCTACCCGGACCGGATCCGGCTGACCGTCGAGGCCGTCAAGGAGGGCAAGGCGGCCATGTTCCTCGGCGGCTGGTATTCCTTCACCGGCGAGCTGGGCAAGGGCGGCTGGGGCCGGACCCGCCTCCGCGAGATCCTCCCCGTCCGCTGCCTCGACCACGAAGACCTGGTCGAGAGCACGGAGGGATTCGACGCCGAGCTGACCGCGGCCGGCGAGCGGTTCTTCAAGTCCATCAACCTGAGAACGATGCCGCCCCTCCTGGGCTACAACAAGACGATGCCGATCCCCGAAGGACGGGTCCTGCTCGAGGTCCGGGACACGGGAGACCCGCTGCTGGCCGTCCGCACATGCGGCCGCGGCCGCGTCCTGGCCTTCATGTCCGACCCCGCCCCGCACTGGGGCCTCAACTTCGTCTTCTGGGAAGACTACGCCGCGTTCTGGCTCGAGTGCGTCGACCACGTCCTCGAAGGAAAGCCGTAGAGAGGGACATCCCGGAATCGGGAGAAGATCCTTATTTAAGGCCGCCGAGGAGCTTGCGGACCGACGAGCTCTTCATCATCTTCCGCATCTCCAGGAACTGCTTCACCAGCTGGTTGATCTCGTGGACCGGCCGGCCGCTGCCCCGGGCGATGCGGGCCCGGCGGCTGCCGTTGAGGATCCTCGGGTCGGCCCGCTCCGCCGGGGTCATGGAGTCGATGATGGCCTCGAAGTGGACGACCTTGCGCTCGTCGACCTGAGCTTTGGCCAGGTTCTTGAAGGGACCGACCTGGGGCAGGTGCCCGAGGAGGTCGGACATCGAGCCCATCTTCTTCATCTGGCCGATCTGCTTCTTGAAATCCTCGAGGGTGAACTCCTGCTTGCGGAGCTTGCGGGCCATCTCCTCGGCCTCGGCGAGGTCGGCCTCGCCCTGGGCCTTCTCGACGAGCGTGAGGATGTCGCCCATGCCCAGGATCCGCGAAGCCATGCGCTCGGGGTGGAAGACCTCGAGCTTGTCGCTCTTCTCGCCGACGCCGATGAACTTGATGGGCCGCCCGGTCACCGAGACGATCGACAGGGCCGCCCCTCCCCGGGCGTCGCCGTCGAGCTTGGTCAGGACGACCGCGGTCAAACCGATCCTCTCCTCGAAGGCCTGGGCGCTGCGCACGGCGTCCTGCCCGGTCATGGCGTCGCCGACGTAGATCACCTCGACCGGAGCGAGGATGTCCCGGACGAGGCGCAGCTCGTCCATGAGCTCGTCGTCGACGTGGAGGCGCCCGGCGGTGTCGACGATGAGGGGATCGAAGGCCCGGTTGGCCGTGTAGGTCCGGAGCTCCTTGAGGGCTTCCTGCGGGGAGGCCATCCGGGCGGACGTCATCTCGTAAAAGGGGGCGCCGACGGAGGCGGCGATCGTCCTGAGCTGGTCCTGGGCGGCCGGCCGCTTGAGGTCGAAGGAGACGAGCAGGGGGTTCTTGCCGATGCCGGAGACCCAGCGGGCCAGCTTGCCGCAGGTCGTGGTCTTGCCGCTGCCCTGGAGGCCGACGAGCATGAAGATCGAGGGCGGGCGGCCGGCGAACTGAAGGGGCTTCTGGGCCCCCCCGAGGATCGCGGCCAGCTCGTCGTGGACGATCTTGATGACCTGCTGGGCGGGATTCAGGCCGCCGAGGACCTCCTCGCCCAGGGCCTTGGCCTTGATCCGGGCTTCGAAGTCCTTGACCACCTTGTAGTTGACGTCGGCCTCGAGGAAGGCCAGGCGCATCATCTTCAAGGCCTCGGCCATGTTCTTGTCCGTGACCTTGACCTCGCCCCGGAGGAACTTCATCATCTTCTCGAGGCGTCCGGACAGCTGGTCGAACATGGCGGTTTATCCCTCGGGCCATCTTAAAAGAAGGGGCATCCTCAGTCAAATCTCCGGGTTCGGGCTGTCCTCGCGAGGGGGAGACGGCTTAAGAGCCGCTTCTTGACAAACGCGGGGGATGCCGATACCTTAGGGTCACTCTCGCGAGGTGGATAAGGGCATGAGCGACAAGAACGGCAAGCCTGTCGAACCGGAGGAAAGCGCCATGAACGGGAAGATCGACTACGACGAGATCCGCAAGCTCGTCGGCCTGCTCGAGGAGAAGAACCTGGCCGTCTTCGAGCTCGAGGTCGAGGGCCTCAAGGTCAAGATCGCCCGGAACCAGGCCGCCCCGGCGCCCGGACCCGCCCCCCTGCCGGCCCCGCCGGCCGGCGCGGCCCCGGAGACCGCCGCGGCCGCCGAAGCCCGGATCCAGGCGGCCGAGATCGCCAAGGGCCATCACCTCATCACGTCCCCCATGGTCGGGACGTTCTACCGGGCCCCCGACCCGACCTCCCCGCCCTTCGTCGACATCGGGGACGTCGTCAAGAAGGGCAAGACGCTCTGCATCATCGAGGCCATGAAGCTGATGAACGAGATCGAGGCCGACGTCGACGGGACGATCGTCGAGATCTTCGTCGACAACGCCCGGCCCGTGGAGTTCGGGCAGAAGCTCTTCTCCATCCTGCCCTCGAGCTGAGGCCCGATGATATCGAAGATCCTGGTCGCCAACCGCGGAGAGATCGCCCTCCGCATCATCCGGTCCTGCCGCGAGCTCGGCATCAAGAGCGTCGCCGTCTACTCGGAGGCCGACCGCCAGTCCCTCCACACGCTGCTCGCCGACGAGCGGGTCTGCATCGGCCCTCCCAAAGCTTCCGAGAGCTACCTCAACGTCGCCAACCTCCTCAGCGCGGCCGAGATCACCGGGGCCGACGCCGTCCACCCCGGCTACGGCTTCCTGGCCGAGAACGCCAAGTTCGCGGAGATCTGCAAGACCCAGGGCCTGACCTTCATCGGCCCGCCGCCGGACATCATCCGGCTCATGGGCGACAAGAACAAGGCCCGCCAGACGATGAGGAAGGCCGGCCTGCCCGTCCTGCCCGGCAGCGACACGGTCATCGACGACCTGACGGTGGCCAAGAGGATCGCCTCGAAGATCGGCTACCCCGTGATCATCAAGGCCGCCGCGGGAGGCGGGGGCAAGGGCATGCGGATCTGCCGCTCGGCCTCGCAGCTCGAAGAGCAATTCCCCATCGCCCAGGGCGAGGCCAAGGCGGCCTTCAGCGATCCCTCGCTCTACATCGAGAAGTACGTCAGCGGGGCCCGGCACATCGAGATCCAGGTCATCGGCGACCGGCAGGGCAAGGTCACGGCCTTCGGCGAGCGGGAATGCTCCGTCCAGCGGCGCTACCAGAAGCTCATCGAGGAGACGCCGTCGCCCTTCATCGACTGGAAGACGCGGCGCCGGATGATCAAGGAAGTCGAGGAAGCGGCCTCGGAAGTGGGCTACCAGAGCCTGGGCACCTTCGAGTTCCTGGTCGACGAGAACCACAAGTTCTATTTCATGGAGGCCAACGCCCGCGTCCAGGTCGAGCATCCCATCACGGAGATGGTCTACGGCATCAATCTCCTCAAAGCCCAGATCCGGATCGCCGCGGGCGACAAGTACGCCCCCCCCTACGCGCTCGAGATGCGGGGCCACGCCATCGAGTGCCGCATCAACGCCGAGGACCCGGTGACCTTCGCCCCCTCGCCGGGCAAGATCGATTTCCTGGTCCTGCCGGGCGGCGAGGGCATCCGGGTCGATTCCGCCGCCTACGGCGGCTGGGTCGTGCCGCCGGACTACGATTCTCTGATAGCCAAGATCATCGCCTACGCGCCGAGCCGGGAGCTGGCCATCGGCAAGATGAGGGCGGCCCTGGAAACGACGACGATCGTCGGCATCAAGACCAACATCCCGCTCCACCTCGACATCCTGGCCAACACGGATTTCCTGGCCGGGCGGTACACGACCCAGTTCATGGACGCGCACCTGGCCGCGAAGCTGAACGGGGATACGGTCTGAGGGCCCGCCCGGCTCAGACCGGGCGGCGGACGACGACGACCGAGTATTCGCCCCCGTTGTCCCGGAGGACGTTCTCGTTGACCCCCAGATAGAGCCGGCCCTTGAAGGACACGGTCAGGGCCCCTTCCGGACCGACCGGGAAGAGGACGAAGATCTCGTCGCGGACCTCCATCCCCGAATCCTCGTCGATCCGACTGGCGACGAGCTGGACCACCTTGCCGACGAGGGCCCCCAGGTTGGCGTTCGGGACGGGCTGTTCGACGGTGATGAGATCGATCCCTTCGGGGCCGCAGGACGCTTCGGGGTTGCCCTTCTGCAGGTCGATCCGGCCGGATGCGGTGAAACGGAGCTCCTGGCCCGGCTCGACGTCGATCCCCGTGTCCACCCAGCCGGCGGCGGCCGGGACGGCGACCGTTTTCTCGAGAAGCGGCGGGACGGGGATGGCCTGGACCGGGTCTTGTGCCGGGAGTCCCGCGGCGGAGAAAGCTGCGATCCCGAGGGCCGCGGCGAAAATGATCCCAAGACCGGTTTTAGAGCCCATCGTGTAACTATCTTATCAATTCCTCCCCTGTCGGGCAACCCTGAACCGACTCCGCAGAAATCCGTAGTATAATAGACGAACGACCGCATTCTCGAGAGGAAAGGCTTATCTCCATGACCGAAAAAACGAGCTTCTTCAGGCGGCACAAAAAGCCGCTGATCGTCCTGGCCGTTCTTCTGACCCTGGGCGTGGTCGTCATGGCCAACCTCCGGTCGCGGCGCGAGAAGTCGGTCAAGGTGACCGTCGGCAAGGTCGAAAAACACGACCTGACCTCCATCATCTCGGCCTCCGGCGAGATCAAGCCCAAGAAGAACATCAACATCAGCGCCCAGGTCCCCGGCCGGATCATCAAGATCGGCGTCGTCGAGGGCCAGGACGTCAAGGCCGGCGATTTCCTGCTCAAGCTCGATTCGACCCAGTACGAAGCCAACGCCGACCGCGACCAGAACTTCATCCGGGCCGCCCGCGCCGACATGATCCAGTCCGAGGCCCGGCTGCAGAGGGACAAGAACGCCCTCGACCGCCAGCAGAAGCTCTTCGCCGAAGACCTCATCTCCAAGGAACAGCTCGAAGGGGCCCAAGCCCAGTTCGACGTCTCCCAGGCCCAGACCAACGCCATCGGCTTCCAGATCAAGCAGGCCGAGGCCTCCCTCAAGAGCACGATGGACAGCCTGACCAAGACGACCTACAACTCCCCGATCGACGGGGTCATCACCAGCCTCCGCGTCGAGGAGGGCGAGGTGGCCATCATCGGCACCATGAACAACCCGGGCACGGTCCTCCTGACCATCGCCGACCTGTCCGTCATGGAGGTCGAGGTCGAGGTCGACGAAACGGACGTCGTCGGGGTCACCCTCGACCAGACGGCCAAGATCCGCGTCGACGCCTTCCCGGACACGGTCTTCACGGGCAAGGTCACCGAGATCGGCAGCTCCGCCCTTCAGCCGACGACGGGCGTCACCTCCACCCAGGAATCGAAGGACTTCAAGGTCGTCGTCACCCTGGACGACCCCTCGCGCAAGCTCAAGCCCGGACTGTCGGCCTCGGCCGACATCGTCGTGGCCGAGAAGAAGCAGGCGCTGGCCGTGCCGATCTCCGCCCTCGTCCTCCGGGACAAGCCCGCGGCCGACAAGACCGCGCCGGCCGAAGCGAAGGAGGAAGAGGGCGTCTACGTCGTCGCCAACGAACGGGTCAAGTTCGTCCCGGTCGCGAAGGGCATCGCCGGCGGCATGCTGATCGAGATCGTCTCCGGCCTCGACGAGGGGCAGGACATCGTCACCGGCCCCTACGCCTCCCTGCGCGAGCTCAAGGACGGCGTCCTGATCAAGGCGGACGCGAAGAAGGACGCCAAGACATCATGAGCGGCGCCGATCCCGTCATCCTCGCCGAGGACCTCTGGCGGGTCTACCAGCTCGACGAACAGAAGGTCGAGGCCCTCCGGGGCGTGACCCTGACGGTCGAGCGGGGCGAGTTCGCGGCCATCATGGGCCCGTCCGGCTCGGGCAAGTCGACCCTGATGAACCTCATCGGCTGCCTCGACACGCCGACCTCCGGCACCTACCGGCTCAACGGCAAGCTCGTCAGCGCCATGTCCGAGGACGAGCTGGCCTTCACCCGGAACCGCGAGATCGGCTTCGTCTTCCAGGTCTTCAACCTCCTCTCCCGGGCCTCGGCCTTCCGCAACGTCGAGCTGCCGCTCATCTACGCGGGCATGAAGAAGGCCGAGCGCGAGGCCAAGGCCCGGCGGGCCCTGGAGCGGGTCGAGATGAAGGACCGGATGACGCACAAGCCGGCCGAGCTCTCCGGCGGCGAACGCCAGCGCGTGGCCGTCGCCCGGGCCCTGGTCAACGAGCCCTCCCTCCTGCTCGCCGACGAGCCCACCGGGAACCTCGATTCGCGCACGGGCCGGGAGATCCTCAACCTCTTCCACAGGATCCACGAGCAGGGCAACACCATCATCATGGTCACCCACGACCGCGAGGTCGCCGACCAGGCCCAGCGCATCATCCACATCCGCGACGGTCAGATCGAGAAAGACGAACGGAAAGGAGCCTAGCCCATGAGCCTCCTCAAGCGCATCCAGGGAGTTTTCTTCGAGCCGCGCCCGACCTTCGAGGGCCTGGCCGCCAAGCCGGTCTGGATCGACACGCTCGTCGTCATCCTGCTCGCCCTCATCGCCTTCAACCTCGTCGTCGCGCCTTACATGCAGAGGGACCAGCTCGCGCTCATGAAGGACAACGCGGCGCTCAAGGAGCGTCTGGGCGAGGACTCCTATGCCAAGATGATCGAACGGACGGAGAATCCGTCGCAGACCAGCCGGATCATGCAGACCTTCGTCATCACGCCCCTCTACACCATCGTCGCCATCCTGCTCCAGAGCCTGTTCCTGCTCATCTTCGGCCGGTTCCTCTCGGACCCAGGGGAAGTACGTCCAGGCGCTGTCCGCCCTCGTCCACGCCAGTCTCATCGACAAGCTCCTCGGGAACGCCGTCCGCCTGGTCCTCGCGCTCGTCCGCGGCTCTCTCATGCAGACCTCGACCAGCCTGGCCCTGGCCTTCCCGAACCTGGAGGTCACGTCGACGCTCTACATCGTGCTGGCCCAGATCGACATCTTCCAGCTCTGGATGTTCGGCGTCCTGGCCTTCGGCCTCGCGGCGATCCTGAAGATCGGCATCAAGAAGGCCCTGATCCTGTCCTACGGGCTGTGGTTCCTCAAGGCCCTGGTCAACATCGGCATGGGTCTTGTCGGCACGGCCTTCCTCCGGTAACCTCTCCGGAGCGGGCCCTGCCTCGATTGACTTACCGCCTTCCGGACGATACATTAAAGACATGGACGACTGGTTCGCCTCCGCCGAATTCTCCCGCGCCCCCCTGGCCAGGGTCCTGGCCGAGATCTGGCGGCAGGGGCTGAGCGGCTCCCTCTACGTCCGGGCGGACGGCGTCCCGAAGTGCCTCTCGTTCGAGCGCGGCTCGCTCGTCCTCGACTCCGTGTCCTTCGAGGAGAAGGACTTCCTGCGCTTCCTCCTGACCACGGGCGAGACGGACCTCATCGCCCTGACCCGGGTCGAGGAGCAGGCCCAGAGGACGGACGGCTCCACGCTCCGGGCCCTCGTCGAGACCTCCGTCCTCGCGCCGGAGCGCCTCTGGCGCCTCCTCGAAGCCCATGCCCGCGGCGAGGCCCTCGCGCTCCTCGCCGACGGCGGCGTCGAGCGCGAGTTCCACACCCGGAGCGGACCGGCCGGCCGCGTCTACGTCGACGCGATCGACGTGCCCGGGCTCCTCCTCGAGAGCGTCCGCGGAACGAAGGACGACGAGGCGCTCGACAAAGGCCTGCCCGGCCCCGGCGAGACGGTCCGGCGACTGTCCGTCTGCCCGCCGGACGCCTTCGGGCTGTCGCTCACCGAGAAATACGTCCTCGGCCTTCTCGAACCGCCGCGGACCCTGGCCGAGGTCTGCGGCGACAGCGACGCCGGCGAGGAGGAGACCCGCCGGGCGCTCTACGCCCTGATGCTCCTGGGCCTGGCCGGGACGTCCGCGCCCAAGCCGAAAACGGGCAAGCTCGGCGCCGACATGTCGCTCGCCGGCATGGACAAGCTCATGGGCCTGTTCAACGCCAAGTGCGCGTTCGTCTTCAAGCACGTCTCGAAGGAGGTCGGCCCGGTGGCCTTCCCCCTCATCGGCAAAGCCCTGGACGAGATCCGGGCCCGGCTCGATCCGGCCTTCCAGGCCGCGGAGCTCAAGCCCGACGGCCGCCTCGAGCTCAGGTCGCCGCTCAGGGTCAGCGCCAACATCGCCGGCGACGAGGGCCGCCTGAGCCTGCTCCGGAGCATGGACGAAGTCCTGGCCGCCGAGGTCCTGGTCGTCAGAAAGACGCTCGGCCCGGACCAGGAATCCGCGCTCGTCCGGAGCCTGGAGAAGATCGGGGAGGCCGCGTGAAGCGGCGGCAGCTTCTCGCCCTCCTCGTCTTCGCGTCCCTGCTCGCCGTCTGGATCCTGATCGAAATTGGAACCTGAAGCCCCCGCCCTGGTCGTCGTCCTCGGTCCGACCGCCGTCGGCAAGAGCCGCGTCGCCGTCGACCTGGCCCTCTGTTTCGGCGGCGAGATCATCAGCGGCGATTCCATCCAGGTCTACCGCGGCTTCGACATCGGCACGGACAAGCCCTCGCCCGCCGAGCGGCGCGGCGTCCCGCACCACCTCATCGACACCGTCGATCCGACGGTCCAGTTCACCGCGGCCGATTTCGTCCGGGAGGCCCTGGCCGCGGCCCAGGATATATCCTCCCGCGGCCGGCTGCCCATCGTCGCCGGGGGCACCGGGCTCTACCTCAAGGCCCTCGTCGACGGGCTCTTCCCCGGTCCCGGCCGCGACCCGGCCGTGCGGGCGGCCCTCGAGGCCGAGGCCCGCGAGAAAGGGCTCGACGCCCTTTTCCGCCGGCTCGAGGAAGTGGACCCGGCCTACGCGGCGAAGATCAGGGACCGCGACCGCGTCCGGATCGTCCGGGCCCTCGAAGTCCACGCGGCGACCGGCCGGCCGATCTCCGAGCACTTCCTGGCGACCGCGTCGCCCGTCGCGGGCCGGAAAGTCGTCCGCATCGGCCTCCGTCTCGAGCGGGCCGTGCTCGTCCGGCGCATCGAGGACCGGGTCGACCGGATGTTCGCCCGGGGCCTCGTCGGCGAGGTCCGGGGCCTCCTCGAGAAGGGCATCCCCGAGGACGCCCCGCCCTTCCGGGCCCTGGGCTACCGCCACGTCTTGGCGCATCTCCGGGGCGGGCTCGGCCTCGACGAGGCCGTGGCGCTGACCAAAGCCGACACCCGCCAGTACGCCAAAAGGCAGATGACCTGGTTCCGGAAGATGGCCGAGGTGGCCTGGTTCGCCCCCGACGACGGACCGGGACTTGAGCAACACCTCCGAAACCAATTACAATAGGACCCCGGGATCCCATGGAACGCGCGATACTCGTCAACGTGGCCGTCACCAAGGCGGAAAAGAACGAAGCGGAGGAGTCCGTCGAGGAGCTCGCCGGGCTGGCCGTCGCCGCCGGGGCCGAAGTCGCCGGCCGGATCTTCCAGGTCCGGCCCCGTCTCAATCCCCGCTGGCTCGTCGGTGAGGGCAAGGTCGAAGAGATCGCCCACGCGGCCCGCGAAGCCGATGCCGACATGGTGATCTTCGACCGGAACCTCAATGCCTCCCAGCAGCAGAACCTGGAAGAGGAGATCAAGGTCAAGGTCGTCGACCGGACCCAGCTCATCCTCGACATCTTCGCCCAGCGGGCCCGGACGAACGAGGGCAAGCTCCAGGTGGAGCTGGCCCAGCTGAGCTATCAGCTGCCGCGCCTGCGGGGCAAGGGGCTGAGCCTGACCCAGCAGGGCGCCGGCATCGGCACGCGAGGCCCCGGCGAGAAGAAGCTCGAGGTCGACCGACGCCGCATCACCGACCGCATCACCCGGCTCAAGCGGGACATCGACGGACTCGGCAGGCGCCGCTCCAGCCAGCGCGAGAGCCGCCGGGAGAGCCCCGTGCCCACGGTCTCCCTCGTCGGGTACACGAGCGCCGGCAAATCCACTCTTTTCAACCTGTTGGCCGAAGAGAAGCGCTACACGTCGTCGAACCTCTTCTCCACCCTGGACCCCCTGCTTCGCCGCGTCTCCCTCCCGGACGGGACGTTCTTCTTCCTGACCGACACGGTCGGCTTCATCAAGAAGCTTCCCGTCGAGCTGGTCACGTCTTTCCGGGCGACCCTCGAGGAGGTCGGCGAAGCCGACTGCATCTGCCACGTCGTCGACGCCGCCTCGCCCGCGGCGGAGCACCAGCTGGCCTCCGTGGAGGCCATCCTGGCCGACCTCGGCATCGCGGACGTCCCGGTCGTCAAGATCCTCAACAAGATCGATCTCCTCGCCGACGAGGAACGGACGCTTCTCCTCCGGCGGAACGCCGACCGGGAGACCCGGACGATCGCCATCTCGGCCCGGACGGGCGAGGGCGTCCCGGACCTCCTGCGCCGGCTCCGCGAGGTGCTCTTCGGCGGCTACAAGCTCTATTACATCCGGGTCCCCAAGGAGACCCGCGAGATCACCGACTCCCTCGCCCGCCGCTCGCTCGTCCTGAAGCGGCGGGAGAGCGAGGGCTTCGTCGAGTTCAAGGTCATGGCCGAACCGGCGGGGATCGTCAACTTCCTGCCCTACATCGAGCAAGGAGACGCGTCATGGTGAAGAGAATCGCCGTCGTCGGCCTGGCCCTCCTGGGGGCCTGGTCCTGCGCCACGGCGCCGACCGCCCCGCCGGCGTTCTTCGTCGAGGACCTGCCGGCGGACACGGCCACGCGCCTGCGGCTGGACGACCGGATCGCGGCCGAGGACGCCTGGGACGCGCTCAAGGCCGGGCGGTACGACCTGGCCCGGAAGAACCTGATGAAGCTGGGGACGGCCAATCCCGTCCGCGAAGTCGGGCTGGCCTACGTCGACCTCTGCACCGGGAACCTCCAGGCCGCCGAAGCCCGGTTCAGGTCCTCGCTGGCCGGAACACCCGGCATGACGCCGTCGAGGGTCGGGCTCGTCCAGATCTACGAATCGCGGCGGGAGCGGGACAAGGCCTTCAGCGAGCTTCGGATCATCCTCGAGCGGGAACCGGACCACCGCTGGGCCGCGCCGCGCTTCGAGGCCCTGCAGAACGACCTCGTCCGGGAAGCCACGGCCGCCGCCCGCGAGGCCTACGCCGCGGGCAACCGCGAGACGGCGAAAAGGGAGTTCCTCAAGGTCCTGAACTACGCGCCCGACACGCCCGCGATCCACCTCGAGCTGGCCCGGCTCTTCCGGCAGGAGAAGAACATGCCGTCCGCGCTCCTCCACTACAAATCGGCCGTCGAGGGCCGGAAGGCGGACAAGGCCCTCCTGAAGGAATACGCCGACGCCCTGGCCGAGGGCGGCGATCTCGGGCGGAGTCTGGAGATCCTCGAACGCCTCGCGGCGGCCGAGCCGAAGGATGCGGCGATCGGCAAGCGGGTCGAGGAGATCAAGTCCAAGCTGGGCGTCTACGAGCTGCCCAGCCAGTACGACGGCATCCCGGCCCTGGAGGCCGTCACCCGGGAGGACCTGGCCGCCCTCATCGGGGTCAAGTTCGGCGATGTCCTCGAAGCCCCCGGCGGGCGGACCGAGATCCTGGTCGACATCGCGACGTCCTGGGCCCAGAGGTTCATCGTCAAGGTCGCTTCGCTCGAGATCATGCCCGCCTCGGTCAACCACACCTTCCAGCCCCGGCGGATCATCAACCGGGCCGACCTGGCCGACGCGGCCGTCCGGCTCATCGCCGTCCTCCAGAAGAGGGGGGCGAAGTTCGTGCCCCTCGTCGAGACGCGGCGCATCCAGATCGCCGACGTCTCTCCCGACAATTTCTATTTCGCGGCGATCACCAAGGCCCTCGCCTACCAGGTCATGACCCTGACCCCGGGGCGGAACTTCGAGCCCGAACGGACCGTCTCCGGCGAGGAGGCCATCCGGGTCATGGACATCATCCACGGACTGGCCAAGTGACCATGAGCGGCCTCTTCACCCTGCCCAACCTCCTGTCCCTCTCCCGCATCCTGCTCGCGCCCGTCTTCGTCCTCATGATGGTCCAGCACAGGCCGTGGGCGGCCTTCGCCGTCTTCCTCGTCGCCGGCGCGACCGACGCCCTCGACGGCTTCACCGCCCGGGCGCTCAAGCTCAAATCGACGCTCGGCCTGTGGCTCGACCCGATCGGCGACAAGGTCCTGCTGACGACCGGCTTCGTCGTCCTGACCCTGCCGGCGCTGGCCCGGCCGAACGCCCTGCCCCTGTGGCTGACGGCCCTCTGCGTGGGACGCGACGTGGCCATCGCCGCCGGGGCTTGTCTCATCATGGCCCTCCGGGGCAAGCGGTCGTTCCCGCCCACCCTCGCCGGCAAGGCCAGCACGATCTGCCAGGTCTTCCTGCTGTATTACGTCCTCTACGCCAACGCCGCCGGGCTGACGCCCGTGGCCCTGAAGTGGTGCTACATCCTGACGGCCCTGCTGACCGCCGCGTCCTTCGTCCAGTACGGCTTCATCGGCGTCCGCATCCTCCGCGAGGAGCGGCCGGCTTCTTAGCCCTCTTCACATCACGAGAACGACCTTGCCTTCGGCGCGTCCCGATTCGAGATAGCGGACGGCCTCGGCGGCCTCCTCCATCGGGAAGCGCCGGTCGACGATGGCCCGGATCGCGCCCGCCTCGGCCAGCTCGCGGACCGTGAGCAGGTCCTCGAGGCGTCCGGGCGCCAGCGCGCAGACGACCCGCCGGCCGCGGGCGAGGGATGTGCGGGCCATCGCCACGAGGTGCCGGGTCTTGAAGCTCGCGCAGAGATGGACGCCGCGGGGCTCCAGGACGCGCCTGACCCGGGAGACGGGCGCCCGGCCCAAGACGTCGAAGACGACATCGTAGGTGTCGGCGCCGCGGGTGAAGTCCTCTTCGGCGTAGTCGATGGCCCGGTCCGCGCCCAGGGCCCGGACGTATGCGAGCCGGGGGCCGCCGCAGACCGCGGTCACGTCGGCCCCGAGATGCTTGGCGATCTGCACCGCGGCCGAGCCGATGCCGCCGCTGGCCCCGTTGATGAGGATCCTCCGGCCCGGCCGGAGGTCCACCCGGCGCAGGAGAGAGAGGGCCATCAGAGCCCCGTAGGGGATGACGGCGGCCTCTTCGTAGGACAGGTTGGCGGGCTTGAGGGCCACCGGCGCGTTTTCAGACAGGCGGAGGAACTCGGCGTGGGCGCCGAAGCGCTCGCCGGTATAACCGAAGACCGCGTCGCCGGGCTTGAAGCGGGTGACGTCCCGGCCGGCCGACTCGACGTCCCCGGCGAACTCGTTGCCCAGGACGCGGACCCGGGGCTTCCTCCAGCCGATGGCCATCTTGGCCGGGAGCCAGAACAGGAACGGCATGTTGAAGCCGCGGGGCGTCACGGACCGGAAGCTCCGGGCCATGATGTCCCCGAAGTTGACGCCGGCGGCCCGGACCCGGACGAGGATCTCGTTGCGCTTCGGCTCGGGCCTTGGGGTCTCCTCGAGCCGAAGGACGTCGGGGGAACCGAATTCGGTGTAGACGATGGCTTTCATGGTCTTCCTCCCTCCGAGGTTCGCGCTCCCGTCGGTCCCAGGCCTGGGGCGCGGGCGGCCCGCTCCATGGGCAGGATGCAGCCGTAGACGAAGCGGTTGATCGGGGCGTCGATGCCGAGCTCCGCGGCGAATCGGATGGCCGTCCCGTTCTGGTATTCGATCTCCGAAGGCCTTCCCTCCATGACGTCCCTGGTCAAGGACGAAACGGAATCGGGGGGGTAGGAGTCGATCAAGGCCATCGTCTCGTCGACGAGGCCGGGATCTTTCAGGATCTCCAGCCGTGACGCGACCGCGTAGATCTCGGACAGCAGCCCTATCATCAGCGCGCGGGTTTCCGCCATCTCCCGGACGACCCCGTAGGGCGACCGGGCCAAGGCCAGCAAGCCGCTGACGCAGATGGCCATGAACTTCTTCCAGAGCGCCGCACGGATGTCGTCCTCGAGGAGCACGGAGATCCCGGCTCCCGCGAGGCAGTCCCGGATCGCCAGGCATCGGCCCGTCCTCCGCCCGTCCATCTCGCCGAAAGCGATGAAGGGCTCGAGGCCCGAATGGAGGATCACGCCGGGCGACTCGATCCGGCTGAGGATCCGGCAGAGGCCGCCGACGACGCGCCCGGGACCCAACGCCTCGTCGACCTCTTGGGCGGCCATGACGCCGTTCTGCAGCGGCAGGACGGTCGCCTGGTCGCCGATGGCGCCGCGCAGCTCGGCGGCGACGCCTTGGACCTGCCAGGCCTTGACCCCCAGGAGGATCAGGTCCGCATTCCCGATGGCGGCGATGTCCTCGACGGCCTTCGCCGGTTCGATCAGGAGATCCCCGAGAACGCTCCTGACGGTCAATCCGCGATCGCGGATCGCCCGCCCATGGGCCCCGCGGGCGACGAAGACCACGTCGTTCCCGGCGGCCGCGAGCCGTCCCCCGAAATACCCGCCGACGCCGCCCGCGCCGATGACCGCGATCCTCATGCCCCCCGTCCTTCTCGCTTATCTCCGCTCGCCTCGAGCCGGGCCGAGGATTCGCCTCGGTCGGCAGACCGCGCGACGGCTTTCTTCCAGCCCTCGAAGGCGAGGCGCAGGCCTTCGACCAGGGAGTTCCCGGGGACGTGGCCGCCGCCGCGGAGGACGGCCAGCCGGCAGGACAGGCCGGCCGGGGCGATGAGGTCGCATTGCTCTTTCAGCGCGCCGTTCTGGCTCAAGACGGTGGGCAGATCGTTCTCGCCCATGATCAGGATCAGGCGCTTGTCCTCTGCCTTGAAATCGCGGATCCACGCGTCACGATTGTCGCGGAGAATGGGAACGGAGAGCGTAGCGCTCGCGGCAATGGTGACATTGGCCAGCCGGGGGTCCTTAAAGAGCGCGTAGACGGCGGTGAAGCCCGTATTGGACGTCCCGTACAGAACGCGGAACGGCTCGGTCCGGTAGGTCTTCTCGATCCGGGGAACGAGCTCTTCGCCGATGAAGCCAAGGAACGCGTCGGCCCGGCCGCCGTCCTTGGTCCCGTCGCCATAGGTCACGACTTCGGGGAAGATGTCCTTGGAGCGATCGGTGTTGACCACGCCGACGACGATGAAGATCGGGCATCTCGCCCAGGAAGCCCGCCTGGCGGAGGCCGCCGATGACGCCCGAGTTGAAATTGATCTCTCCGTCCAGCATGTAGAGGACCGGGTATCTGTCTTGCGTTTCATCGTAGCGGTCGGGCAGGGACACCCAGGCCTCCCGCGTCTCGCCGAGACGCGCCGAGGCGATCCGCTCGACGCGGACCTGGGAGATGGGCGGGCGGGCGGCTTTGGCGGGGGAAACGGCTTGGGCCAAGGCCGGCGGCCCCAGGACGCCCAGCGCGGCCGTCAAGCCGAGCGCGCGGACGAGACCGGGGAGGTTCGCGGTTTTCACGTTTTCGCCCCCGATCCCGTTTATGTCCGCACGTGTTTGAGCGTCGCGCCGGGCTGGCCCGCGTACCGGGCTTGCAGCTTCTTGGCCAGATCGAACGCGTTCGGCCAGTCCTTCCAGAACGCCTTGTCGCACGAAGCCAGATCGAGACATTGGACGCACGACTCGAGGCCGTTGGCCGACGGGCAGGCGCGGACGGGACATTCGGCCATGCCGACCTTCAAAGGCTTGTCGCCCGGCTTGCAGCCGTAGCAGAAGATCTTGTCGGGATCCCAATCGACCCCGAATTTCTTCTTCATCTCCCACCGCTCGTAGACGGCCTTCTTCAGCTCGACGTCGTTCTCGCGGGTGGCCTTGAACAGCTCACACTGCTGCTCGCAGTAGGCCTGGGGGATGCCGCAATAGCACAGGGCCTTCGGATCGACGGGCTTCTGGGTCTGTCCCGGCTTTGCCGTCGCGCTCTCCTGCGCTCCCGAGATCCGGCCGAGGACCAGCAGGGCGCAAAAGGCGCCGCCGCCATTCGCGCATTGCCCGAGAAAACTCCGCCGACTTTGCTTTTGGTTCTTGGTCATGGATGCTCCTTTAGTACGGTCATGCGTTGGACTATACGCCCCGGCGGCCGGGGACGGCAATCGGGAAACGGCATGAACTCCGGAATTCATACCGATTCCCGAGGCCTTCGAGGGCCTTCTTGCCACCGGCACCCCCGTTCCCCTATAATCCCCTCCCGTCAAGGGTAAAACCCGGAATTGAAGCACTTCAACGTCCTGACCATGGGCCTGATCCTCGTCGTCGGGATCTGGGTCCTCGTCGAGTTCCGCCAGCGGTCCCGCCTCTTCCCCCGGCACCGGCTGGGCGGGCTTTGGCTCTTCCTGGTCTTCTACAACGCCCTGGCCGTGGTGACCTTTCTCGGCGCCTACGGGCAGAGCAACCTGACCCCGGACCAGCAGGCGGGCCTCTCCCTCTGGTACAGGTTCGTCGAATGGCCGGTCCTCACCGGCCTCGTTCTGGCCGTCCACATCTCGCTGTACGTGTTCATCTTCCGGCGCCGGGACAGGGCCGTGCCGCCGTGGCTCGTGCCCGTCGCGGGGGTCTTCGCCGCCGCGGTGCTGGCCTGGTACTTCCTGGCCCTGAAGTTCCCGGCCCTGGCGCCGCCGAGGCCGGACAACACCTTCTGGCTCGCGCTCGTCTGGCCCCCGGGCCTCCTCGACATGGCCTGTCTCGGCTGGCTGCTGGCCGTCAAGCCGGAAGTCCGCCGATCCGGGCCGGCGGAAGGTCGATGCCGCGTTCGCCTGGCTGTTCCTGGCCCGCTATCCCGTCCACCTGGCCCTGAGCGTCTGGACGCCGGCCGGGGCGGAGATCTGGGCCCTGTCGCTCACCCGGCTCCTCGGCCTGTACACGAACCTCGCGCCCCTCATCTGGCTCAAGGCCTGGTTCCTGCCCTGGGCAGGCGGCTTGGGGAAGGTCATGGGCGGGAGGTTCGACCTGCCCGCGATCGGCCGGGCCCGCGGCCTCACCGCCCGCGAGATGGAGATCCTGGAGCTCATGATCGACGGCAAGAGCTACAAGGAGATCGAGACGGCGCTCCACATCTCCATCCACACGGTCAAGAGCCACGTCTACAGCCTGTACCGCAAGATGGACGTCAAGAGCCGCCACCAGCTCATCCACAGGATCGGCGTCTACGGCGGCGAGAACGGTCCGGCACGTTCCGTGTGAGGCCGGCCTTCTTTGCTTTTTCGCCCCGCCGTGATAAGATTTCCCTCTCATGTCCGCACCCAGGAGCGCCCGCATGAACCTCCCCTCGAACTTCGATAAGCTTTCCCGCCGGATCGAGCAGTTCCGCGACGAGATGGTCGACCTCCAGATGAAGCTCTGCGCCATCCCGGCCATCGCCCCGTCGAGCGGCGGCGAGGGCGAGGCCAAAAAGGCCGCCTTCCTCGTCGACTGGCTCGGCGCCAACGGCTTCGTCGACATCTCCCTGATCAAGGCCCCCGACCTCGACGCGCCCGACGGCTATCGCCCCAACGTCCTGGCCTACTTCCGCGGCAAGAGCTCGGCCCGGACCGTCTGGATCATGACCCACACCGACGTCGTCCCGCCCGGCGAGATGTCGCTCTGGCGCGGCAATCCCTTCAAGGCCTGGATCGAAAAGGGCCGGATCTACGGCCGCGGCGTCGAGGACAACCAGCAGGACATGGTCGCGTCGCTCTACGCCATCAAGGCCCTCCAGGCCGAGGGCATCGTCCCCAACTGCGACATCGGCATCGCCCTGGTCGCCGACGAGGAGACGGGCAGCCGCAAGGGCATCGACTACGTCCTCCAGAACCACAAGGTCTTCCGCCGCCAGGACCTCATCGTCGTCCCCGACGCCGGCAACGAGACCGGGACGATGATCGAAGTGGCCGAGAAGAGCCTGCTCTGGCTCAAGTTCAAGGTCCTCGGCAAGCAGGCCCACGGCTCGACCCCCGAGCGGGGCATCAACAGCTTCAAGGCCGGGAGCTTCTTCATCGCCGCCCTGAACGACCTCTACAAGATCTACCCGGGCAAGGACAAGCTCTTCGACCCGCCCATCTCCACCTTCGAGCCGACCAAGAAGGAAGCCAACGTCCCCAACGTCAACACCATCCCCGGCGAGGACGTCTTCTACACCGACTCGCGCATCCTGCCGGACGTCAAGGTCCAGGACGTCGAGAAGACCATCCGGACGATGGCCTCGCAGATCGAGCGGAAGTTCAAGGTCAAGATCCACATGGAGATCGTGCAGAAGGCCCCGGCCGCGCCGCCGACCTCGCCCCAGGCCCCCGTCGTCCTGGCCCTCAAGAAGGCCGTCAAGGCCGTCTACAGGAAGGAAGCCCGGGCCATGGGCATCGGGGGCGGGACCGTGGCGGCCGTGTTCCGCCGGGCCGGATTCCCGGCGGCCTGCTGGTCCAAGCTCGACGAGACCGCCCACCAGCCGAACGAGTACTGCATCATCGACAACATGGTCGGGGACGCCAAGGTCTACGGCCACATTTTCCTGCAGGACTGAGCCGGACCGGACGCGGCTCGCAGGCCCCGGGCGCGGCGCCTAGACGGGTCGGTGCACCGCGGCGAGCGGCGAAGGCGGCTCGGGGTAGATCCTCTGGACGCGCTGGGCGATCCGCACCGTGTTGAGGTGGATGTCCACGGTGTCCTTGATGTCCAGGGCGTAACCGCCGGCCAGGACCACCGCGACGGGGATGCCCAGCCGCCGGGCGTTCTCGATGACGAGCTTGTCCCGTTCCTTCAATCCCGCCTTCGTCACCGCCAATCCGCCGAGCTGGTCCTTTTCGTAGGGGTCCGCCCCGGCCAGGTAGATGACGAGGTGCGGGCGGAACTCCCTGTAGACCTTGGGGATGTGGGCCCGCAGGCCGGCCAGGTACTTGGCGTCGCCGTCGCCGGCATAGAGGGGGATGTCGAGGGTGCTGGCGGGCTTTTCCTCGGGGTAGATGTCCATCTGGTGGATGGACAGCGTGAAGATCCCGGGGAGGCCGGCGAGGGCCGCCGCCGTGCCGTTGCCGTGGTGCAGGTCGCAGTCGACGATCATGACCCGCTCGGCCAGCCCGTCCTTGACGACCTTGCGGGCGGCCACGGCGACGTCGTTGAGGAGGCAGAAGCCCTCGCCGTGGTCGGGGAAGGCGTGGTGGAAGCCGCCGCCGATGTGGACGGCCAGGCCGCACTCGAGGGCCTTGCGGGCGGCCAGGGTCGTCCCCCCGACCGAGAGCAGGGCCAGGCGGATGAGCTCGGGCGAGAAACGGACCTCGAGGGCCTTGAGCTCGGCGGCGCTCAGGCTGCCGGCCTTGATGTGCCGCAGGTAGCGGGCCGTGTGGACGAGGAGGATGTCCTCGTCGGGCGCCGGCCGGGGCCGGAGGAAGTTCTCCTTCTTGGCGCCCATGGCCAGGAGGTTCTCGTAGACGAGGCGGTACTTCTGGAGGGGGAAGACGTGCTTGCCGGTCTCGACCATCCAGTACTCGTTGCTGAAGACGAGCTGGAACGGGAAGCGCTTGCCGACCAGCACCTTGAAGAGATCGAGCAGGTCGCCCATGGGGACCTCACAATATCAAAAAACTGCCCCCGAAAAAAGAGATTCTTCTCCGGATGACAGGAAGGCCCTCTCTCCGGCTTTGCTCGGGAATATCCTCTGGCTCAGCGCTTGCGGGCGGCCTTTTTTGCCGGCTTCTTCCCTCCGACCTTGGGGGCGTTGAGGATGGCCGCCCGGGCCGCCGCCAGCCGGGCGATGGGCACCCGGAAGGGCGAGCAGCTGACGTAGTTCAGGCCGATGAGGTGGCAGAACTCGACCGACGAGGGGTCGCCGCCGTGCTCGCCGCAGATGCCGAGCTTGATCGCCGGCCGCGTCTTGCGGCCGCGCTCGACGGCCATCCGCATGAGCTGGCCGACGCCGTCCCGGTCGATGACCTCGAACGGGTCCTTGGCGTAGATCTCCCTCTCGACGTAGGGGACGAGGAAGCGGGCCGCGTCGTCGCGGCTGACCCCGAGCGTCATCTGGGTCAGGTCGTTCGTGCCGAAGCTGAAGAACTCGGCCACGGCCGCGATCTCGTCGGCCGTGATGGCGCCGCGCGGGACCTCGATCATCGTCCCGACGAGGTAGTCGAACTTGACGCCCTGCTCCTTCATGACCGCCTCGGCCGTCGCCCGGACGAGCTTCTCCTGGTTGGCCAGCTCCTTGACGTGGCCGACGAGCGGGATCATGACCTCGGGCAGGACCGGGATCTTTTTCTTCTTCGTGGCCGCGGCGGCCTCGAAGATGGCCCGGGCCTGCATCTCGGTGATCTCGGGGTAGATGATGCCCAGGCGGCAGCCGCGGAAGCCGAGCATGGGGTTGAACTCGTGGAGCGATGCGACGCGCTCCCGGACCTTCTCGTAGGGCAGGCCCATCTGCGCCGCCACCTCGCGCTGCTCCTTCTCCTCGTGGGGCAGGAACTCGTGGAGCGGCGGGTCGATCGTCCGGATCGTCACGGGACGCCCGGCCATGACCTCGAAGATGCCGGCGAAGTCCTTGCGCTGGAGAGGCAGGAGCTTGGCCAGGGCGGCCCGGCGCTGCTCGACGGTGTCGGCCAGGATCATCTCGCGCATCGGGCCGATCTTGCCCTCGCCGAAGAACATGTGCTCGGTCCGGCAGAGGCCGATGCCCTCGGCGCCGAAGGCCACGGCGTTCGCGGACTGGTCGGGCTGGTCGGCGTTGGTCCGGATCTTGAGGGTCCGGTACTTGTCGGCCCAGGCCATGACCTTGGCGAAGGTCTGGTAGACCGGGGCCTTGGCCGGGTCGAGCGTCTTCTCGATGAGGACCTGGAGGACCTCGGAGGGGCGGGTGTTGAGCCGGCCCTCGATGACCTCGCCGGTCGAGCCGTCGATCGAGATCCAGTCGCCTTCCTTGAGCGTCCGGCCCTTGACGGTCAGGGTGTGTGCGGCGTAGTCGATGACGAGTTCGCCGCAGCCGGCGACGCAGACCCGGCCCATCTGCCGGGCCACGAGGGCGGCGTGGGAGGTCATGCCGCCGCGGGCGGTCAGGATGCCCTCGGCCGCGCTCATGCCCTTGATGTCCTCGGGCGACGTCTCGATCCGGGTCAGAATGACCTTCTCGCCCTTCTTGGCCCAGGCCTCGGCGTCGACGGAGTTGTAGACGATGCGGCCCGTGGCGGCGCCGGGGCCGGCGTTGAGGCCCTTGGCCAGGAGCCGGCCGGCCTTGACGGCGGCCTGCTTCTCGGCCGGGGCGAAGATGGGCCGGAGGAGCTGGTTGAGCTGGTCGGGCTCGATGCGGGACAGGGCTTCCTTCTCGCCGATGAGCTTCTCATCGACCATGTCGACCGCGATCTTGATGGCGGCGAAGGCCGTCCGCTTGCCCACCCGGCACTGGAGCATATAGAGCTTGCCCTGCTGGATGGTGAACTCGACGTCCATCATGTCGGTGTAGTGCTTCTCGAGCGTGTGGCGGATCTTTTCGAGCTCCGCGTAGGCCTTGGCGTCGTCCTTCTTGAGCTCGACGATCGGCTTGGGCGTCCGGGTGCCGGCGACGACGTCCTCGCCCTGGGCGTTCATCAGATACTCGCCGTAGAAGACGTTCTCGCCGGTGGCCGCGTCGCGGGTGAAGGCGACGCCGGTGCCGGAGTCGTTGCCCATGTTGCCGAAGACCATCAGCTGGACGTTGACGGCCGTGCCCCAGGCTTCGGGGATGTCGTACATCCGGCGGTAGGCGATGGCCCGGTCGTTCATCCAAGAGCCGAAGACGGCCCCGATCGCGCCCCAGAGCTGCTTCTTGGGATCGTCGGGGAACTCCTGGCCGGTCTTCTCCTTGATGGCGGCCTTGAAACGGGCGACGAGGTCCTTGAGGTCGGCCGCGGTGAGGTCGGCGTCGCTCTTGATGCCCCGGCTGTGCTTCTTGGCCTCGATGATCTCTTCGAACGGGTCGATGTCGTCCTTGTGGACGGGCTTGAGGCCCAGGACGACGTCGCCGTACATCTGGACGAAGCGGCGGTAGCAGTCGAAGACGAAGCGCTCGTTCTTGGTCTTGGCGACGAGGGCCGCGGCCGTCCGGTCGTTGAGTCCGAGGTTGAGGATGGTGTCCATCATGCCCGGCATGGAGGCCCGGGCGCCCGAGCGGACGGAGACGAGCAGGGGGTTCTTGGGGTCGCCGAACGACTGTCCGACGGCCTTCTCGAGCTTCTTGAGGTTCTTCTCGACCTCGAGGCGGACGGCCTCGGGGATCCTCTTCCTGTTCTTATAGTAAAGGATGCAGACTTCCGTCGAGACGGTGAATCCCGGGGGGACGGGCAGGCCGATCCCGGCCATCTCGGCCAGGTTGGCGCCCTTGCCGCCCAGGGTCTCCTTCATCTTCATATTGCCTTCGGCGGCGCCGGCCCCGAAGAAATAAACGTACTTCTTGGCCATCGGTCATCTCCTGATCGGTGAAATATTTATGAAAATATACACGGATTCCCCCCGAAATTCAATTCGGGGACCTGTCCCGGGATATGTACCTCGGGTACGTGTCGCCTATCTTTTCTTGGGCGCGAGAAGCAGCGCGAGGCCCAGGACGAGCATCCCCAGGTCCTCGAGGATGACGCCCCAGCCGGACTTGCGGCTGAGCGAGCCGAAGCAGCCGCAATCGACATCGAGCCCGCGGACCATGGTCACGGCGGTCAGGACGATGAAGAAGACGAGGAGGCCCGTGACGACGAGCGCCGCGCCGCGCGTCCAGACGCCGAGGATGAGGGCCAGGCCGGCCAGGATCTCGAGCCAGGGCAGGACGATCGCGGCGACGAACGACAGTGACTGTCCGACGAGCTGATAGTTGCGGATGTTCTGGGCGAAGTCGAGCGGCTCCAGGACCTTGACGGCGCCGGCATAGACGAAGAGGCCTCCGAGGACGAGGCGGAAGGCGAGGAGAACTCCCTTATTCCGGAGCATCGCTCTTCTCCTCGGGCAGGCCGGCCGCCCGCCACTCGTCCCAGCCGCCGGTGGAGACGCGGATATCGCGGAAGCCCGCCTCATGTAGGCGCTTGGCCAGGTCCAAGCTCGACTGGCAATCGCCGCCCTCGCAATAAACGACGACCGTTCCCTCGCGAAAGGTCATAACCAGGGAGGGCAGCGTCCTGGCTGACCCGTTAGCCGGGAGGTTCAGCGACCGGGGCACGTGTCCTTCGCGATAAAGTTCGTTCCGTCGGGCGTCGATGAAGACGGCCACCTGGGTCCGCCAGATGTCCTCCGCCTCTTCGAGCGAGATCAGACGGATCCCAGAGTACTCCGAAGCCTGGAAGAACGTCTCGCGGAACTCGCCCCGCGCAAAGCGCCCGACCAGGGGGAAGTGGACGGCCGCGCCGACGAGGACGCTCAGTGCGACAAAGGCCGCGGCCTGGGCCAGCACCCGCCGCGCGTCGCTCACCGTCCCCACATGGTCACCCGTAGATCGCCCGGTACTTCTCGAGCGCCGCCTTGAAGACGCGGACGGCCTCGCGCAGGTCGGTCTCGTTGATGACGTAGGCGATGCGGGCCTCGTCCGTGCCCAGGCTGGGCGTCGAGTAGAAGCCGGGGGCCGGGGCGATCATGACCGTCTTGCCGTCGAGCGAGAAGTCCGAGAGCAGCCAGACGGCGAAGTGCTCGACGTCCTTGACCGGCAGGCGGATGATGACGTAGAAGGCGCCCTGGGGCTTGCGGATGACGACGCCGGGGATGTCCTTGAGCCCCTCGTAGAGGACGTTGCGGCGGCGGTCGTACTCGGCGCGGACGCCCGCGAAGTACTCCATGGGCATGTTGTAGGCGGCCAGGGCGGCCATCTGTTCGACCGAGGGCGGGCAGAGCCGGGCCTGGGCGAACTTGAGGGCGGACGCGTAGACGTCCTTGTTGCGGGTGATGATCATGCCGATCCGCGCCCCGCAGCAGCTGAAGCGCTTGGAAATGCTGTCGACGACGACGACCCGGTCCTCGATCTCGGCGTATTCGAGGATGCTCTTGTGCTTGAGGCCGTCGTAGATGAACTCCTTGTAGACCTCGTCGCCGACGAGGAAGAGGTCGTGCTTCCTGACCAGAGCGACGACCCGCTCGAGCTCCTCGGGCGTGTAGACCGTGCCCGTGGGGTTGTTCGGCGAGCAGAGCAGGATGGCCTTGGTCCGGGGCGTGATGCAGGCCTCGATGGCCTCGCTCGGCGGCAGCCGGAAGCCGTCCTCGACCGAGAGCGGCAGGGGCACGATCTTCAACCCGGCGAAGGCGGCGTAGCCGTTGTAGTTCGTGTAGTAGGGCTCGGGGATGACGATCTCGTCGCCGACGTCGCCGATGACGGAGAAGGTGAAGTGGATGGCCTCGGATCCGCCCGTGGTGATGAGGACCTCGTCGGGCCCGAGCGGGATGTCGTATTTCGCGAAGTAACGGGTGACGGCCTCGCGGAGCTCCAGGAAGCCCTGGGCCGGGCCGTAGCCCAGGACGGGCTGGCTCCAGTTGTGGAAAGTGTCCATCACCGGACCGGGAGCGGGGATGTCGGGGTCGCCGATGTTGAGATGGAAGACCTTGACGCCTTTGGCCTTGGCGGCGTCGGCGTAGGGCTTGAGCTTCCGGATGGGGGACGCCTGGATGTCGCGCCCGCGCTTCGAAACGATCATGGCTGATTCCTCCCTGGTGACGGCCTGAATGCGCTAGGGGTCATTATAGGCAATAAGCGAGGGGAAAGGCAACGCCTCTCAGCCCGGGCTAGATGGCGAATCCCACGATGAGCTTGTAGGTCGTGAAGCGGAACCTCAGGCTGTCGAACGGGTCCCACATGCCGGCGAGCCCGCCGCGTCCGATGATGTCGGGCCGCGTGCCGATCTCCCGGTTGCCGAACGAGAACCCGAGGCCGACGGTCAGGGCCGACTTGTTGATGAAGAATTCGGCCCCGGTGACGAAGTGGTGGATGTCCCAGTCGGTCAACGCGACGTTCGTCACCGTCCCCGACCTCTTCGCCGAATAATCGGTCGTGAAGCTGGCGTAGCCCTTGAACCGGGCGGTATAGAACCATTCGAGGCCGACGCCCGCGTTGAGCACGGACCCGAGCTCCTGCGTGACGTCGGTCGAGATCGTCTCCCCCGTGCTCTGGGCCTGGAAATCGGCGGAGTCGACGACGGTGTAGGCCGGCACCCGGCCGAACCACTCCGCGCTGCCGTAGAGGCGGACCTTTTGGATCTTGACGGTCACGCCGGCCGCCAGGGAAAAGGGCGACCGGTAGGTCGCGGACCGGTTGTCCTGGTAGTCGGAGGCCAGGTAGTCGTCCCCGACGCCGTCGCCGTCCATGTCGAGGGCGGCCACGCTCGAGTTGACACCTGTCGAGCCGGTCCCGGACAGGCCCACGCTGGGAGTGGTCATGGTCAGGCCCAGGGTGATGTCGTCGTAGTCGGCGGCCATCCCGATCTTCCAGAGGATCCGGAAGTGGCTGTACCGGTACTGCCGGGAGCCCAGGGCGACGGCCAGCCCGCCTCCGGCGCCGAGAGCCTCGACGAGCTCCTGGACGTAGGCCCGGTGGGACCGGGCGGCGACGTACTGGCTGACGCCGACGCCGACCTTCCTGGATATCTTGTAGGACCAGGTCAGGCCGAACCAGCTTTCGGCGATCTTCTCTTCGAGCTTGAACTGTGACGCGTACTCCTCCGCTCCGGCGAGGCCCGGAAGGACGTCCCGGACGCCGGTCGAGGAGACCGAAGCGCCGAGCTTGACGCTCTGGCGGGCCAGGAAGGAATAGCCGAACCAGTGCTTATCGAGGCCGCGGACGCGGATGGTGCCGGCGACGAGCGACGGCGCCGGGCCCAGGTTATGGGCGTTCTGGGGGACGACGTTCTTGCCGTACCCGGTCAGGGTCAGCCGGGGATAATGGAAGATCTGGGTGGCCATGATCGTGGCGGGCTTCTCGATGAGGCTCAGACCGCCCGGATTGTAGAAGGTGCCGGAGAGGTCGAGGACGCTGCCGATGACCGCCCCCCCGAGCAGGGTCGCCCGCGTCCCGTACTGGTTGGTCCAGTAGTGGCTGTCCTGGGGCCTGGCCAGCGGGGCCAGGGCGAGGAGGGAAACGACGGCCAGGACCGGCAGGCGGGGGGTTCTCATCGCCCGTTATATATATGAGATTTCCTCGCCCTTCGTCAAGCGGGCGGATGGGCTCCGGACGAACATTCCGATTGCCAACGGCCGGGGGTTTCTGCTAGTTTAAGGGGCGAAAAGAGCCCCGGAACCGCCATGCCCATCGAACGCGACGCCCGCCTCCGCGAAGTCCAGAGTTGGGGCGATTATTTCCGGTTCGCCATCGACGCGCCGGCGCTCGGGGCCGGCGCGAGGCCGGGGCAGTTCGTCATGGTCAAGGTTTCCGAGGGGACTTTCCCCCTTCTCCGCCGGCCCCTGGGCATCCACGACGCGGGTCCGGGCGGCATCGAGCTCTTCTTCGCGGTCGCCGGCCGGGGCACGGAGATCCTGTCGCAGAAGAAGCCGGGAGACCGGCTCGACGTCATCGGACCGCTCGGGCAAGGCTTTACGGTCGATGCCGCGATGCGCGGGAAGCGCGTCTTCCTCGTCGGCGGAGGCCGGGGTATCGCCCCGCTCTACTTCCTGGCCCGCGAGCTGGCCTCGGCCGGCGCCAAGCCCGTCGTCTTCTACGGCGGCCGGACGGCCGCCGACATCCCGCTCCGCGACAAGTTCGCGAGCGCCGGCTTCGAGCTCCTGGCGTCGACCGACGACGGCAGCTTCGGCTTCGCCGGCTTCGTCACCGGGCTCGCCGGCCGCGAGATCGCCCGGGAAAAGCCGGCCTTCGTCTACGCCTGCGGCCCGGACCCGATGATGAAAGCCCTGGCCGCGATCGTCGCGGAGCACGGTGTCCCGGCCGAGTTCTCCCTCGAATCGATCATGGGCTGCGGCGTCGGCGCCTGCTGGGGCTGCGTCCACCGCATTCGCGGCGAGAGCGGGGACGGCTGGGTCAAGATCTGCGAGGAAGGCCCGGTCTTCCCCGGGGAGCGCATCCTATGGCCGTGACCGCGAAGGGCGTCGACCTCTCGGTGGACCTGGGCTTCCTGAAGCTCCGCAATCCCGTCCTCACGGCCAGCGGCACCTTCGGCTACGGCCTCGAGTTCGAGCCCTATCTCGAACTCGCCAAGCTCGGCGGGTTCGTCGTGAAAGGCCTCTATGACAAGCCGCGCGAAGGCAATCCCCCGCCGCGGCTCGTCGAGACGGCGAGCGGTCTCATCAACGCCATCGGCCTGCAGGGCGTCGGCGTCGAGGCCTTCGCCGCCAAGGTCCTGCCGAAGCTCCGGCGCTTCGACACGGCCGTCATCGTCAACGTCTGCGGCGCGGACGACGACGAGTACGCCGCGGTCGTCGAGTTCCTGGACCGGCAGGAGGGCATCGCCGCCTACGAGCTCAACATCTCCTGCCCCAACGTCAAGAAGGAAGGCGCCTGCCCGGCCCTCTCGCCGCGGACGACCTTCGACCTGGTGAAAAGGATCAAGGCCGCGAGCCGCCGGCCCCTCATCACCAAGCTCTCGCCCAACGTCACCAGCATCGTCGAGATCGCCCAGGCGGCCGAAGAAGCCGGGACGGACGCCGTCGCGCTCGTCAACACCTTCCTGGCCATGGCCGTCGACCTCGAGACGCGCCGGCCCAAGCTCGGGAACGTGTACGGCGGCCTGAGCGGCCCGGCCATCAAGCCGATCGCCCTGCGCATGGTCCACCAGGTGGCCTCGCGCCTGAAGGTGCCGGTCGTCGGCATGGGCGGCATCATGACCGGGACGGACGCCCTGGAGTTCCTGGTCGCCGGCGCCTCGGCGGTCGAGGTCGGGACGGCCAATTTCGTCGACCCCGACGCCGCCGTCCGCATCGTCGCCGAGATGGAGCGCTGGTGCGACGCCCACGGCGTCGCGGCCGTCCGCGACCTCGTGGGAACGCTCGAGACATCCTGAACGGAGAGAAAGGACCTCCCATGACCCCATCCCCCGCCGACCGCATCATCATCGCCCTCGACGTGCCGACGAAGGAGGAGGGCATCGCCCTGGTGGGGCGGCTCGCGGACGCCCGGACGTTCAAGGTCGGCCTGGAGCTCTTCACGGCCGAGGGGCCCGCTCTTTTCCGCAAGCTCAAGGTCCTGCGCAAGGACATCTTCCTCGACCTCAAGCTCCACGACATCCCCAACACCGTGGCCGGGGCCGTCCGTTCCGCCTCCAAGCACGGCGTCCAGATGATGACCCTGCACACCTCGGGCGGGCGGGAGATGATGGCCAAGGCCGCCGAGGCGGCCAGAGCCGCGGCCGATGCCGGACAGGGGCCGAAACCCATCCTGCTCGGCGTCACCGTGCTGACGAGCCTGAAGGGAGCGGACCTCGAGGAGGTCGGGATGGGCTCGGACGTCGCTTCGCAGGTCCTGCGCCTCGCGGGCCTGGCCAAGGCGGCGGGCCTGGACGGCGTCGTCTGCTCGCCCCAGGAGATCGAGGTCCTGCGCAAGGAATACGGCCGGGAGCTGGTCATCGTCACGCCGGGGATACGGCCCGTCTGGGCGGCGGCCCAGGACCAGAAGCGGATCATGACCCCGGCCGAGGCCGTGGCCAAGGGCGCGGATTATCTCGTCATCGGGCGCCCCATCACCGGCGCGCCGTCGCCGAACGAGGCCTTCCTCAGGATCGCCGAGGAGATCGGTCAGAGCCGGCCGTAACGGACGGCGAAGATCACCCTCAGGACCCAGCCGAGGACGCCGAAGAGGACGACGGCGACGACGAAGCTGATCCCCACGTAGGCCGGGACCTTGTCCTTGGGCGTCTCCATCATGGGCGTCGCGAATCCCAGGTAGAGCAGGTACAGGCCGTAGAGGGACGCCAGGATGACCAGGTTGGCGAGACCGGGGACGATGTACAGGATCCCCGCCACCCAGGCCGGCGTCATGCTGTAGGCGGCGAGCTTCAGGGCCGCCGTCATGTTCTTGGTCGAGGCGAAGCTCGGGGCCAGCTCGTTGATGATCAGGGCGAAGAGATAGACGGCCGCCAGCGCCAGGACATAGGTCAGGATGGCGTTGGCCAGGGCGCTGCCGATCGGCCCCCTGTAGCGGCCGATCATGGGCAGACGGCGGCCGACGAGGATGTGCCCGAGGAGCTGGCCGACGGCCGGCACGGCCGCGAGGATCATGATGTAGGACCGGAAGAGATCGCGGACGGTCGCCGGCTCGGCCTTGATCCGGACCCACTCCTCTTTGGGGTTCAGGATGATCGACTGGACTCTCGCGACGATATCCATAGGGGCCTCCTTCCTGCGTGCGGCCCGACTATATACCGCGGGGCGGAAGGGAGTCAATGCGGCGGCAGCGCCGATCGGGAGGACGGGGGAAAATGGAGGCGCGGGTCGGACTCGAACCGACGAATAAAGGTTTTGCAGACCTCTCCCTTAGCCGCTTGGGTACCGCGCCAGTTCCGACATGAGTGAAGGAAGATGCTTGGAGCGGGCGATGGGACTTGAACCCACGACCTTCTGCATGGCAAGCAGACGTTCTACCACTGAACTACGCCCGCCCGCTCGTCCCTTTTCGGGGGACAGCACGCCTTAAACTAACAGAATCCCGGGGGGCTGTCAACCGGAAGCGGGAGACGGGACATGTCCGATCCCCGTCCCGACGCTTACTTGGCCAGGTTGATCTGGACTTCGCTGCCGATGTCGACGACGTCGCGGGCGCCGAGGATCTTGATCGTCGAGGTCGCGCCGCGGACGTCGATGATGATGGCGCTGGCGACGGCCTCGCGCGGCAGGTTGGTCTTGGCCCGGTGGTAGACGTTGAGCTGGTCGCCGATCTGGACGCAGTGCTGGCGGCCCATGTCGATCAGGGCCCACTGCCCGGAGCCGGAGATGTGGAAATCGTTCTCGATGTAGACGACCTTGCCCTTCTTGCTGGCGTTGGGGTCCATGTCGCCGTAGCCGAGGTCGCTGCCGATCTCGCCCTCCCCTTCCTCGAACGGAAGCAGGAAGTCGCCGACCTTGATCGTGCCGCAGCCCTTTTCGACCTTGGCCGTGGCCATGCCGTCGTCCAGGCGGACGATGCGGGCCCGGCCGTGGCGCTCCATGACGGTGCCGAGCTTGCCGACCTTGGCCCGGAGCCCGACCGTGAGGAAGAGCTGGCCGATCTCGATCCCGTCGGCCGCGCCCTTGTTGATGTAGATGACGTCGCCGTCCTCGAAGAGGCTCTTCTCGTTCATCCGCGCGGCGCCGATGATCTGGATGTCGGGCAGGAGCTTCCCCTCCTCCTGCATGTAGAAGGAGCAGTTGAGATCGGATTCGTTGATGAGCTGGTAATTTTCGTCGAAGATCTTCGCCCTCCGGATCTGGTCCTGCGCGACCTCCTGGGCGAGCGGACGTCCCGGCACGGCCAGGACGAGACCGGCGAGGACACAAAGGCTCAGGCACCCGCTAAGGATCTGTTTTCTGCTCATCGTCACACCTCTCGGCCGAAGAAGTTCCACCCGGCGCTATTATAGGGGCCGGTTCGAGCGGCTGTCAACACATAGTTAGCACCCGCTCCCGATGGACAATCGACCCCGATTCCAATAAAATGATTCAAACCATATAATTAGTCGCGCCGAGGGCCCGAATGTCAAAAAAAACCACCGTCGGCCTGGTCTTCGGGGGGCGGTCGGCCGAGCACGAGGTCTCCCTGGTCTCGGCTGTGGCCGTCCACGGGAACCTGGACCGGGGCAAATACGACGTCCGGTCGATCTACATCACCCGCAACGGCCTCTGGAAGGCCGTCGAGGCGCCCTCGACGGACATCCGGGCTCTCGAGGCCGGTCCGGCCCGCTCTTTCCTCCCCTGGAAAGCCGGGGCCCCGGCCGGGGGGCCCGAGATCGACATCTATTTCCCCGTCCTCCACGGCCCCTTCGGCGAGGACGGCACAGTCCAGGGGCTGTTCGAGATGGCCGGCGTCCCCTACGTCGGGGCCGGCGTCGCCGGGTCGGCCCTGGGCATGGACAAAGCCCTGGCCAAGTCGGTCCTTCGCGACCGCGGCCTGCCCGTCGTCCCCTGCCTCGTCGTGCGCGAGACGGAGTGGCGGGCGGACGCCCCGCAGTTCCTCCGCCGCGTCCGGCGGTCGCTGCCCCTGCCGCTCTTCGTCAAGCCCGCGAACCTCGGCTCGAGCGTCGGCATCACCAAGGTCAAGCGTCACGAGGACCTCGCCGCCGCGCTCGAGACCGCCTTCCGCTACGATGCCGTCGCCCTCGTCGAGAAGGGCATCTCCGGCCGCGAGCTCGAGGTCAGTGTCCTCGGGAACGACGTGCCCGAGGCGTCGCTCCCCGGAGAGATCATCCCCCACCGGGAGTTCTACGACTACAGCGACAAGTACGAGGACGGCAAGACGACCTTCGTCATCCCGGCCGCGCTCGCACCGCGGACCCTCGCCCGCATCCGGACGCTCGCCGTCGCCGCCTTCGAGGCCCTGGCCTGCTCCGGGATGGCCCGGGTCGACTTCTTCCTCGAGAAGAGCACGGGCCGCCTCTACATCAACGAGATCAACACCATCCCGGGCTTCACCGAGATCAGCATGTACCCCAAGCTCTGGGCCGTCTCGGGCCTGCCGTTCCCGCGGCTTCTCGACCGGCTCGTCGAGCTCGGCTTCGAACGGCACCGCGCCAGGAAAGCCTGCGTCGAAAGGGACCGCTGATGCGGATCCTGGGGATCGACCACGGCGACCGCCACGTCGGCCTGGCCCTGAGCGATCCTCTGCTCATCACCGCCCAGCCCTTCGCCTCCTACACGCTCACGGGCCGCGAGGACGTCGACCGGCGCTACTTCCAGGACCTCGTCGCCCGGCACGACGTCGGCGAGATCGTCCTCGGGGATCCCCTGCTCATGGACGGCAGCACCGGAACGCGGTCCGGGAAGGCCCGGTCCTTCGCCGCCTGGCTGAAGAAAGTGTTGGGCCTGCCTGTCGTGCTGCTCGACGAGCGGCTGACGACCCGGCAGGCGCTCAAGGACCTCGACGACGACAGGCTCCGCGGAAAGAAAAAGAAGGTCTGGGAGGACCAGGTGGCGGCGGTCATCATCCTTTCGACCTACCTCGAGCGCAAGCGCGGTGAGGCCCGTGGTCCCGAAGGCGATTAAGTCCCTCCTGCTGGCCGCCGTCTTCCTCGTGGCGGCTCTCACCGGCTGGCTCGCGCGGGAGCTGGCCACGCCCGCGGACAGGGGCGCCGCGTCCGCGCTCTTCGACGTCGGGAAGGGGACGACCGCCCGCGGCGTCGTCGAAGGCCTCCGCGAACGCGGCCTCGTCCGCGCGGCCCTGCCGCTCCGTCTGGCCGGCCGCCTCTACTTCCCCGACGAAAGCTTCAAAGCCGGCGAGTACATGCTTTCGCCCGCGCTTCCGCCCAAGGACATGCTCTTCCGCATCTTCGGCGGCCGCGTCCACCTCCGGCCCGTCACGGTCCCCGAGGGCCTGACCGGGCAGGAGATCGAGGACCTCCTCCGGCCCGGCGATCCCGACGGCGCCGCGGCCTTCCGCCGGGCGTTCCTCGACGCCGGCCTTGCGGCCGAATGGGACCCCCGGGCCCGGGACCTCGAAGGCTACCTCTTTCCGGACACCTACCACCTGCCGCGCGGCGCGACCGAGTCCGACATCGTCGCGGCCATGGTCGAAGGATTCCGCGGAATCTTCGACGAGAGCCGCCGGCGGCGCGCCGCGGAGCTGGGACTGAGCGTCCGGGACGTCGTGACGCTGGCTTCGCTCATCGAGGAGGAGACGGCCGTCCCCGAAGAGCGGCCGCTCGTCTCGGCCGTCTTTCACAACCGGCTGAGGATCGGGATGAAGCTCGACTGCGATCCGACCATCGCCTACGCCCTCAAGCGCGAAGGCCGGTACACGGGCCGGCTCCTCCTGCGCGACCTCAAGTTCCCGTCGCCCTACAACACCTACCTCCACGCCGGACTCCCGCCGGGGCCCATTTCGAATCCCGGGAAGTCGAGCATCGACGCGGCCCTCCACCCCGCGGCGGCGAAATATCTCTACTTCGTCGCCCGCGGCGACGGCCGTCACAATTTCAGCCGGACCCTTGGCGAGCATCTCGACGCCGTGCGGGCCTATCGGGAATTGAAAAATAAATGAAATTTGATATATTACTCATCCTTTCCGCCTCCCCGGAAGCCGCAGCGCGGAACGTATAAAGGCTGTAAAAGTCCTTTACACCGACCGCCGGGCATCCCCGAGAGAGAGGGCGCTCCTGCCGGGAAAGTTGGCATGAGAATTGCTCTAGTAGAAAGTGGAAGTGAATGAGATGAAAATTTCAGGAGGAAAAATGAAGACTTCCAGAACGTTCGCGGCCGCGCTCGCGTTCCTATTCGTGATCGGCATCGTCACCGTTTCCGTGCAGGCGGCGCCCGGAATCCAAGGCAAGAAACAGGACGCCAAGGTGGCGGCCAAGGCCCCGGCCAAGTCCGGTTTGCCCAAAGAGATCGCGGCTGTGATCCAGGAAGGCCTGGCCACCCGGCAGGGTCGTCAGGACATCCCCTTCAGCTTCTTCAAACAGCTCGTGCTCCCGGCCCAGGGGAACAACAACTACCCCGTCTTCTTCATCAAGGCCAAGAACGCCGACCTCGGCTTCGCGCCCGCGGCTTCCGGCACGGGGGACATGGAGGCGAACCTCGTCGCCTTCTTCCAGTTCTTCCAGCCGGCCGCCGACGGCACCATGGCCCCCAAGATGGGCGGCAAGTCCCAAGTCGTGCTGACGATCCCCGGCGCCGAATACAGCGCCGAGAAGGAGGATTGGTATTCCTTCGGCCTCGGCATGCCCGCCGGCCAGTACACGCTGGCTCTGGTCCTCAGCACGCCCGACATGAAGAAGCTCAGCGTCGCCTACGCCGACGTCACCCTGAACGGCCCGGAAACCTACGAGGCTTCCCTGGCGCCGACCGATCCGGTCATCGTGACCGGCATGGAACAGGTCGAGCCCGATCAGCGCCCGACGCTCCATCGCGGCTTCTTCACCTGGGGCGCGATCAAGTTCGTCGCCAACATCAGCGGCGAGATCGCGGTCGGCCAGGACCTCGAGGTCTTCTTCTTCGTCCTCGGCGCCGCCTTCAAGGATCCCGCCGCGCCGCGGCCGGTGCTGGACCTCGAAGTCAATTTCGAAGTCCTGGACGGGGAAGGCAAGACCGCCATCAAGTGGGCCCCCCAGACCTACGAGGCCTACTTCGTCAACCAGCCTCTGCCGCTCGTCCAGACGCTCCAGAAGATGGACGAGAAGGGCACGGTCCTGAGCACCGAAAAGAAGCCCCTGCCCGCGGGCAAGTACGGCCTCGTGGCCACGATCGCGGACAAGGTCTCCGGCAAGAAGGGCGAAGCCCGCATGGCTTTCGTCGTGAAGTGATCACTGCCTAGATAACGAACGAGGGCCGCCCCCGCCCGGGGCGGCCCTTTTTTTTGTCTACTTCTTAAGGAATTCCAGGAGCTGCCTGGCGATGCCGGCCTTCTCGTGCTCGGGAGCCAGGGCCAGGAAACGCTCCAGGCTGGCGATCGCCTCGGGGGCCTTGTTCTGTCCGATGAGGATGGTCCCCATCTGGTAGTAGGCGTCGGCGTAATCGGACTTGAGCTCCACGGCCTTCTGGAAACGGGGCAGGGCCGCCTCCGACTCCCCGACGTTCACCAGGCAGACCCCGAGGTTGTAATGGGCGTCGGGATCCTCGGGGCTCAGCCCGGCGGCCTTCTCGTAGAACGGCTTGGCCTCGGCGAACTGGTCGGCCTTGGCCAGGGACTCGCCGGTCTCCTTGTTGGCGCTGTAGCTCTCGGGATTGAGCTCGACCGCCTTGCGGAACTCGGCCAGGGCCGCCTCGGCCTGGCCGGCTTTCTTGTGGGCCAGTCCGAGATTCAGCCGGTAGGCCCAGTTGGCCGGATCGAGCCCGATGGCTTCGCCGTAAGCGGCGGCCGCCTCGTCGAACTTCTGCTCGGCGAAGAGCTTGTTGCCCTTGAGAAAGGCCTTGTCGGCCGCGGAATAGGCCTTTTCCGCTTCGCCCGCCGCCGACTTGAGCGTGATCTCGAAAACCTCCTCCCCCGCGACGCCGATGTGGATCTCCTTGGAGGTCGAGACGAAGCCGGTCTTCTTGACAGTGATCATGTAGTAGCCGGGCATAAGCCCGATCTGGAGGAAGCGGCCTTCCTTGTCCGTCTTGAACTCGTAACGGACGGACGAGGTTTTCTGCGAGATGACGCTCACCTCGGCCTTTTCGACGGGAGTCCCGGCCGGATCGAGGACTTTTCCGGCGACCTTGCCCTGGAACTGGGGCCAGGCCGAGACGACGGACGCGAGTACGAGAAGGACGATGAATGCGGCTTTCTTGGATGTCATCGATGACTCCTATCGTGGCTCGATGCGTTTTTTCGCCTGCTCCTCCATCGCCTTGACGGCGGGCTGGTCGGGAGCGAGGGCGAGTGATTTCAGGATGAGGGGTAGGGCCCTTTCGGGCTGGCCCAGAGCCAGGTGGCATTCGGCCGCCAGGTTGAGGACCGGGACTTCGGTCGCTTCGCCGAGAAGACGCTCGAGATACGGCAGGGCCGCGCTCCAGTCCTTCAGGCCGGCGTGGGCCAGGGCGGCCACCTTGGCCGCCTCCCTGTCCCCGCCGCGCTCGTAGAGGGGGGCGGCCTGCGCAAGCGATTCCTTGAAGAGACCCAGGCCGTAGAGGACTTTTGCGAGAAGCAGCCGGGCGGCCGGATCTTCCCGGTTTTCGAGGACCCTTTCCAGGACCTGCCGGGACTTGACGTACTCCCCTTGGAGGAAGTACTGGGAGCCGAGGACCTTGAGGTGCTCGGGACCCGGGAACGGCCCGTGCAGACGTCCGTAGACCCAGGGGACGACGGGGACGGGCTGGGACAGGACGACGAAATTCTCGTTCGCCGCGGCGAGGACCTGCCCGTCGGCATCTCGGGCGGAGACCTCCGCCCGATAGTAGCCGGGCCTGACGTCTTTGAGCGGGGCCGAGCCCGACACGAGGAGCGTCGAGGCGTCACCCGGATCGGCGGCCGCCTCGGTCAAGGGGAAGGTCCCGCTCGATTCGCCCGTGTCGAGCGAAACGAGGTCGAGGACGAACGAAGGCCGGGCCCCCGCCGCGGAGCCGGCGTCACTCCGGGCCTGGATGAGAGCGACGAGGGTCGAAGCCTGGGTGAACTCGTTGCGGGCGCCGACGAGATAATCCTGGCCGCCGAAGGCGAAGGCTTTGAGGTTCCTCTTCTGGGCCTCGGGCACCGCGCTCCGGGAAAAGGCGAGGAGCGGCGCGCCGAGCGCCGGCCGGTCGGCCGCCCCGTCTGGCGGCACGGAGATCCGGGTCTCGAAGGACGAAAAGTCCTTGGCGGTCTTGTTCTTGAGCAGGAACAAAGCCCGATACTCGCCCGGAGCCACCGCCAGCAGGTCCTGGAAGCAGAAGCGTTGGCGCTCGTGGGCCTTGTACTGTTCGGGGCTGATCCTCAACGGGATCTCTTCGGTCGTCTCGTGGATCATCCGGCCCCGGCCGTCCTCGAGCCTCAGGACGAACTCGAAGCTGGCGTAGATCGCGTCGTCCTGGGTGGCGAAGTTCATCTTCTCCGGCTCGATGGCCCAATGGAGGAAGGTCTGGCCGGCCGCCCGGAATACCCGGACCCGGAAGACGCTCTGGAGGTAGTTGTCCGTATAGTCGGTCTCGATGTAGTCCTTGTAGTTCATGTAGGAGCGGGCGTAGTTATCGGAGAATTTCTTCTCCGGGAGGCCGCGGACTGAGGCGATGATGGTGTCGGAGGAGAACGAAGCCGTCCCCGTCGAGGAATCGCTGGGCAGATAGCTCAGAGAGGCGTTGGCCAGCTCCGGGCCGACGCCCTTGATGGCGTTGAGGGCGGTCGAACGGGTCACGGCCACCCCGCTCCCGAGGGCGGGGATGACGAGCTTCTCCGGGCCCTCGACGGTCGGGGAATAGAGGCGGAAGTCGCCGATCCCGTCGGGCTGGTAGAAGATCAGGTAGAAATAGGCCGGCAGACCGTACTCCTCGGCCCCTTTGTAGAACCACAGCTCGAGGGGCCAGACCTGGGACTGCGTCGTGTACTGCGTCCGCTCGAGGGGCTTTCCGAGGACAACATGGAAGTAGCCCCGGTCGGTCTGGCTGCCCCGCTTCGGCGAGAAGTGGCCGAAGGTCTTGTCGGCGAACCGGATGCGCTCCTCGTATTCCTTCTGGAACTCGTTCTCGGCCGTATCGGGGTAGGGGTCCCGCATCCGCCAGAAAAAACGGACGAATTTGGCCCGGTCGACGTTGGTTTGGAGCCTGTTGAAGACGGCCCGCTCGGTCTTGGTCAGGATCGGCCCGGCGTCCTCGAGCCAGAGCTGGAGGTCGGGCGAGATCTTCTCTGCGGCGGCCAGGACGCCGGCCGCGGCGATGACGAGAAGAGCGATGCCGAGGGCTCGGGTTTTCATGGCGGAAACGATCGGCCTTTCAAAAACTACGATAGCACACGGACGGGACCTTTACAAATCGCTTGAAATGCTCCATTTTTCCGGATAAAATCCAACAATATGGAGAGGGGAACTTTTCGGCTCTAGCTATCTCATTGACTAACAACAGGATAAGCTCAAGTCGCAACTGGCACTGAATTTGCTGGATATCCGCTCAGCAAGGAGGTGTGAATCGGTAGAGGCACATCCCGATCCTTGGCGTCCGCAGGCTCGATCCTCAGACAAGCAAAGGAGGTCTTAATGAGAAAAGGGTTCTTATCATTCTTGGCCATCGTTCTCCTCCTCGCCCCCCTGGCGTTCTCCCAATCCCGGGACACCGGCGCCGTCGGCGGCGTCGTGACGGACGATCAGAACGCCCCCCTGCCCGGCGTCAACGTGACGATCTCGGGCGCGAACCTCATGGGCGTCCGGACCTTCGTCACCGACGCCAACGGCGAGTTCCGCTTCCCGGCCCTGCCGCCCGGCGAATACCAGATCAAGGCCGAGCTCCAGGGATTCGGGACGGCCATCCGCGAGAAGATCCGCGTGACGACCACGTCCACGCTGGCCGTCGACATCCAGCTCAAGGCCTCGGCCGTGAGCGAGGAGATCACGGTCGTCGCCCAGTCGCCGACCGTCGACGTCAAGTCGACCGAGACGGCGTCCGTCACGCTGTCGAACGAGATCCTCCGGAACATCCCCTACAACCAGTTCACGGCGGATATCGTCAACCTGGCCCCCGGCGTCACCAACAACGTCGCCTACGGCGCCTCCCAGAACACGGGCATCGCCTACACCATGGACGGCGTCAACGTGGCCGACCCCGAGGCCGGCTCGGCCTGGGTCTTCTCGGACCACAACATCATCGAGGAGGCCAAGGTCATGGGCGTCGGCCTGCCGGCCGAGTACGGCAACTTCACCGGCGTCATCTTCAACCTGGTGACGAAGTCCGGCGGCAACGAGTTCTCCGGCCACTTCGAATTCAACTTCCAGGGCTACCGGGACGATTCCAAGTTCTGGCAGGCGACGAACAACGCCGCCTACCTCGACGATTTCCCCGACCTGACCTCGCCGACCTCGAAGCTGATGGACATCAACGCCCACATGGGCGGGCCGGTCGTCAAGGACAAGCTCTGGTTCTACGCCGGCGGCCAGTTCTACCGGACCCAAAACCGCCCGACGGGCTTCCCGGAGGACGTCGACTACAAGCAGCCCCGCATCTTCGCCAAGCTGACCTCCCAGCTGGCCCCGACGCTGAACATGAGCATCATGTTCCAGCGGACCAAGTACCAGGGCACGAACCGCGGCGCCGACTCCACGACTTCCCCCGAAGCCACGGTCACCCAGGACTCGCCGGACTGGCTGGTCGGCTTCAACCTGACCAAGATCTTCAGCCCGACGACGTTCTTCGACCTCAAGACCAACTACTTCGAGGGCATCTACTACCTCGATCCCGAGGTCGGCTTCGACACCTACTCGCATTTCAATCTCGACGACAACATGCTCTTCGACAGCGCCGGGTACTTCTATTGGGCCGACCGGGCCCGGTTCGGGACCAACGTCAGCCTGACCCACTACGCCGAGGACTTCCTGGCCGGCTCCCACGAGTTCAAGTTCGGGGCCGAATTCGAACGGTCCATGGCCCGGAGCCGCTACGGCTACACGGGCACGGGCGGGGACCTTGGCGACAACGTCAAGTACATCGACTACTACAGCTACGGCTACACGGGCCCCTACCTGGCCTACCAGTACTCGGGCTACGACACGAACACCCGCTACACCCGGCTCGAAGCCTTTCTCCAGGATTCCTGGCAGATCGGGAAACGGCTCAACATCAGCCTGGGCCTGCGCTACAGCCAGAACTGGGGCGACGTCAAGGGCGGCAGCGGGACGGTCTTCAAGACCAACCGCCTGGCCCCCCGCCTGGGCTTCACCTTCGACATCCTGGGCGACAAGACGACCGTCCTCAAGGCCCACTACGGCCACTTCACCGAGGCCATGCTGACCGCCTACCACGACAAGATGAACCCGATCTCGAACTTCGGCGATTACATCGGGTACTACTACGACCAATTCGACGAGGCATGGTACGAGATGTTCCGCGTTGTGCCCAATCCTTACGTGATGGACCCGGACGTCAAGCACCCCTTCATGGAGCAGTATACGATCGGCATCGAACGGGAGCTCTTCAAGGACACCTCGTTGGGCGTCACCTACATCCACCGGAAGTGGAAGGACCTCATCGGCCGCTACGACACCACGGCCGTCTACACGGAGGCTTCGGCCTACTCGCCCGACCTCGACCAGACCTTCACCGTCTACGAGCGGACCGAGGAATCTCTCGAAACGGTCAACTACTACATCACCAACCTCGCGAAGGGCGCGGACTACCCCTACGTCCTCCTGGATCCCTACCGCGCATACGAGGGCATCGAGGTCCTGTTCAACAAGCGCTTCTCCAGCCGCTGGCAGCTGCTGGCCTCCTACGTCTACGGCAAGGCGTCGGGGACCGTGAACAACAGCTTCGGCGGCGACATCGGCTGGGGCGGGACCAAGAGCGACCCCAACGGCTGGATCAACGGCCAGGGCAACCTGACCAACGACCCGACCCACATGATCAAGATCCAGGGCACGTACGTCCTGCCTTTCGACATCAACTTCAACGCCTACTTCCGGGGCATCACGGGCAACGCCTGGACGACCCAGCTCCGGACGGGACGGTTCAACCAGGGCCGGATCACCTTCTTCACCGAGCCGCGCGGCTCCAACCACTACCCCATGCGCAAGGTCCTCGACCTGAGGCTGGAGAAGATCTTCACCATCGCCCGGAAGTACCGCCTGGGCGTGATGGCCGACATCTTCAACGTCTTCAACGACGACACCGTCACATCCTGGGGCACGCGCATCGGCTACGACTGGAACGAAGGCGACTACCCCTCCACGGACGGGCACGAGCTCTACAGCATCGGCCAGCCCCGGCAGGCCCGCGTCGGCCTCCGGCTGATCTTCTGATCCCCCGCTCCCCGCAGACGCTTCGCCCCGGGCGGCCCGGCCGCCCGGGGTTTTTTTTCTTGCCATGGTCCCCCTTTTTTTGTTAGTATTCCGGGCTCTCTATTCATTTCTGCAAGGAGGCCTTTTTGAGGAACAAGTTCTTATCCATCCTAACCGTCCTTCTCCTCCTCGCCCCGATCGCCTTTTCCCAGTCCCGGGACACCGGCGCCGTCGGCGGCGTGGTGACGGACGACCAGAACGCCCCCCTGCCCGGCGTCAACGTGACGATCTCGGGCGCGAACCTCATGGGCGTCCGCACATCCGTCACCGACGCCAACGGCGAGTTCCGTTTCCCGGCCCTGCCGCCCGGCGAATACCAGATCAAGGTCGAGCTGGCGGGCTTCGGGACGGTCGTGCAGGAGAAGATCCGGGTGACCACGACGGCCACGTTGGCCCTGACCATCCAGATGAAGCCCGCGACGGTGAGCGAGGAAGTCACGGTCATCGCCCAGTCGCCGACCGTCGACGTCAAATCCACCGAGTCGGCGTCCGTCACGCTGTCGAACGAGATCCTCCGGAACATCCCCTACAACCAGTTCACGGCGGACATCGTCAACCTGGCCCCCGGCATCGACAACAACGTCGCCTTCGGCGCGTCCCAGAACACGGGCATCGCCTACACCATGGACGGCGTCAACGTCGCCGACCCCGAGGCCGGCTCGGCCTGGGTCTTCTCGGACCACAACATCATCGAGGAGGCCAAGGTCATGGGCATCGGCCTGCCGGCCGAGTACGGCAACTTCACCGGCGTCATCTTCAACCTGGTGACGAAGTCCGGCGGCAACGCGTTCTCCGGCCACTTCGAGTTCAATTTCCAGGGCTATCAGGCCGACTCGAAGTTCTGGCAGGCGAACAACAACGCCGCCTACCTGGACGACTTCCCGGCCATGAGCTCGCCGAGCTCGAAGCTCATGGACATCAACGCCCACATCGGCGGGCCCATCGTCAAGGACAAGCTCTGGTTCTACGGCGGCGGCCAGTTCTACCGGACCCAGGACCGCCCCTCCGGCTTCCCCGAGGACGTCGATTACAAGCAGCCGCGGATGTTCATCAAGCTGACCTCCCAGCTGACGCCCACCCTGAACATGAGCGTCATGTTCCAGCGGACCAAGTATCAGGGCACGAACCGCGGCGCCGGCTCCACGGTCTCCCCCGAGGCCACGGTCACCCAGGATTCGCCGGACTGGCTGGTCGGCTTCAACCTGAACAAGATCTTCAGCCCGACGACCTTCTTCGACCTCAAGAGCAACTACTTCGAGGGCATCTACTACCTCGATCCCGAGGTCGGATTCGACGTCTATGCCCACAACGTCATAGACGACAACATGCTCTACGACAGCGCCGGCTACTTCTACTACGCCGACCGGGCCCGCTTCGGGACCAACGCCAGCGTGACCCACTACGCCGAAGACTTCCTGATCGGCTCGCACGAGTTCAAGTTCGGCGCCGAGTTCGAGAGGTCCATGGCCCGCAGCCGGTACGGCTTCACCGGCACGGGCGGTGAGCTGGGCGACAACGTCAATTACTACGACTACTACAGCTACGGCTACTCGGGGCCCTACCTGGCCTACCAGTACTCGGGTTACGACACCAACACCCGCTACACCCGCCTCGAGACCTTCGTCCAGGATTCGTGGCAGATCGGGAAACGGCTCAACCTCAACCTCGGCCTGCGCTACAGCATGAACTGGGGCGACGTCAAGGGCGTCAACGGCACCGTCTTCAAGTCGAACCGCCTGGCCCCCCGCCTGGGCTTCACCTTCGACATCCTGGGCGACAAGACGACCGTCCTCAAGGCCCACTACGGGCACTTCTCCGAGGCCATGCTGACCGTCTACCACGACAAGATGAACCCGACGGCGAACTTCGGCGACTACACCGGCTACTACTGGGACCTCGGCGCCGAGGAGTGGGTCGAGATGTTCCGGGACGTCCATCAGCCCTACACGATGGACCCGAACATCAAGCACCCCTACATGGCCCAGTTCACGGTCAGCCTCGAACGGGAGCTCTTCAAGGACACGTCCCTCAGCCTGACCTACATCGACCGGAAGTGGAACAACATCATCGGCCACTACGACACCAACGGGGAATACACCCAGGAGTCGTACTACTCCTCCGCTCTCGACGAGTCCTTCACCGTCTACGAACGGACCGAGGAAACCCTCGGGATCTCCAACTACCTCATCACCAACATCAGGAAGGACACGGCCTACCCCAACATCCTCCTGGATCCCTACCGGAAATTCCGGGGCATCGAGGTCATGTTCAACAAGCGCTTCTCCAACCGCTGGCAGCTCCTGGCCTCCTACGTCTACGGCCACGCCACGGGCACGATCGACAACGGCTTCGCCGACGACATCGGCTACGGCGGGAGCATCTACGATCCGAACTTCTGGATCAACGGCGAGGGAACGCTCACGAACGACCCGACCCACATGCTCAAGATCCAGGGCACCTACGTCCTGCCCCTCGACATCAACTTCAACGTCTACTTCCGGGGCATCACGGGCAACGCCTGGACGACGCGCGTCCGGACCTCGCGGTTCAACCAGGGCCGGATCACCTTCTTCGCCGAAGAGCGCGGCGCCAACCACTACCCCATGGCCAAGAACCTCGACCTGAGGCTGGAGAAGATCTTCACCATCGCCAAGAAGTACCGCCTCGGCGTGATGGCCGACGTCTTCAACGTCTTCAACGACGACACCATCAACTCCTGGGGCACCCGCATCGGGTACGACTGGAACGAAGGCGACTATCCCTCCACGGACGGCCACGAGCTCTACAGCATCGCCAGTCCCCGGCAGGCCCGCGTCGGCCTCCGCCTCATCTTCTGAGCCCTCGCTCCTCGCAGACGCTTCAGCCCCGGAAGGCCTGCCTTCCGGGGCTTTTTTTATCTGCGCCGGGGAGGCCTCCGCCCTTGACATTCGCCTCTCGCTTCGCCCATAATCGGGATCACAGTGATCGTCATCTCGGCTTCGAGGGACAGGCGCCGGCAGACCAGCCGGCTGGCTTACGTCCTCAATCCCGGCCTCTAACCCCCGAATTCCCGTATCATGAAACCCGTCCCAGGAGGTGAAGCGCGCCGAACTCCAGCGATCCCCGCATATCCCGGATGTCAGGCTTTACACATCTCAGATCGGAGGGAACCATGAGAAAAATCACTGATCGCGTCGGCCGTCCTGCTCCTTCTCGTCGCCCCTCTCCTCGTCTCCCAGTCGCGCGACACGGGGGCCATCAGGGGCAAGGTCACGGACGATCAGGGCGCCCCCCTGCCCGGCGTCGCCGTGTCCCTGACCAGCCCGAACCTGATGGGCACGAGGTCGTTCGTCAGCGACGCCAACGGAGATTTCCGATTTCCCGCACTTCCACCCGGCACCTATGCGCTCCGGGCCGAGTTGGGCGGGTTCGGGACCTACGTGCAGGAGAGCATCCGGCTGACGACCACGCAGACGCTCAACATCGACTTCGTCCTCAAGCCGGGGACGGTGGCCGAGGAGATCACGGTCGTCGCCCAGTCGCCGACCGTCGACGTCAAGTCGACCGAGACGGCGTCGGTCACGCTCTCGAGCGAGATCCTGCGCAACATCCCCTACAGCCAGTTCACCTCGGACATCGTCAACATGGCCCCGGCCGTCAACAACGACACGGCCTACGGGGCCTCGTCGGGCACGGGCATCTCCTGGCAGATGGACGGCGTCGGCGTCGGCGACCCGGCCGGCGGGACGTCGTGGGTCTTCCTCAACCACAACACCATCGAGGAAGCCAAGGTCATGGGGATCGGCCTGCCGGCCGAATACGGCAACTTCACCGGCGTCATCTTCAACCTGGTGACGAAGTCCGGCGGCAACAAGCTCTCCGGGCACGTCGAATTCCTCTTCCAGGGCAAGCAGACCGACAAGCCCAAGGGCCTCTGGCAGACCATCAACAACGGCGCCTACGCCTCGGAATTCCCGGACATCACGGCGCCCATCGACTCGATGCTGGACGCCAACTTCCAGCTGGGCGGCCCGATCATCAAGGACAAGCTCTGGTTCTTCCTGGGCGCCCAGATGTTCAAGGAGTGGTGGTACGCCACCGGATTCCCCGAGGCCGACAAGTACAACGAGCCCCGGGGATTCATCAAGCTGACCTCCCAGTTCAGCCCGAAGACGAATTTCAGCTTCTCCGTCGAGCGCGACACCTACGAGCGGACGAACCGCGGCGCCTCGGCCACGACCCTGCCCGAATCGACGGTGAACCAGACCGGGCCCGGAATGGGTCCTCAACTTCAACCTGACCCACGTCCTCTCCACGAACTCGTTCTTCGACGTCAAGGGCGCCTTCTTCGACGGCACCTACAACCTGGAGCCCAAGGTCAGCCGGGACGTCGCCGGCCACTTCTTCCAGAACGACAATCCCGACACGCCTGAGGACGACGGCAACCAGCGCCATTACAGCTCCGGCTACTGGGCCGAACATCCCCGGACCCGCTACCAGGTCAACGCCAGCTTCACCCACTACGCCGAGGACTTCATCGCCGGCTCCCACGACTTCAAGTTCGGCGCGGAGTTCGAGCGGTCCATCGTCCAGGACCGCTACGGCTACACCGGCGTGAACCACCGCTACTACGTCGATTACTGGTACCCCGAGTACGGCTACAACGGGCCGTACCTGGCCTACGAGTACGCGGGCTACAACTTCGACACCCGGTTCGTCCGTCTGGAGGCCTTCGCCCAGGACAACTGGCAGGTGACGAAGCGGCTGAACATCAGCCTGGGCCTGCGCCTCAGCCAGAACTGGGGGACGGCCCGGGACGTCCCGGGCGTGCCCTGGAACACCAACCGGATCGCGCCGCGCCTCGGCTTCACCTTCGACGTCCTCGGCGACAAGAGCACGGTCCTCAAGGGCCACTACGGCCAGTTCACCGAGGGCATGTACGCCTACATGTACGACCGCCTCAATCCCGACGTCGCCGACCGGATCGATTACTACTGGGACGGCGAGGACTGGTCCGAGTACAACCGGACGACCCACGGCGTCTGGCGCCTCGACCCCGACATCAAGCATCCCTACCTCAACCAGTTCACGGTCGGCCTCGAGCGGGAGATGTTCAAGGACGCCTCCCTGTCCGTGACCTACGTCAACCGCCGCTGGAAGAACCCGATCGGGGCCTGGGACAACGCGGCGACGTGGGAGATCGCCACGATCTACAACTCGGCGCTCGACCGGGATTTCGACATCTACGAGCTGACCTCGGGCGACGTCCACGACTACTGGATCGGCAACGTCGACGTCCCCCGCAACGGCATCCCCGTCGGCCTCTACCGCAAGTATTGGTGCCTCGAGGTCCTGTTCAACAAGCGCTTCTCCGACCGCTGGCAGCTGATGGCCTCCTACGTCTACGGCAAGGCCTTCGGCAACCTCGACAACGGATCGTCGGACGACGTCGGCTACGGCATCGGCTCGGCCGACAACTACGTCTTCAACCCCAACTTCTTCATCAACGCCGAAGGCAACTCGACCAACGACCCGACGCACATGATCAAGCTCCAGGGCACCTACCAGCTGCCGCTCGACATCTACTTCAACGCCTACTTCCACGCCATCACCGGCGACGCCTGGACGACCCGGGTCCGGAGCTCCCGGCTGGCCCAGGGCCGGGTGACCTTCCTGGCCGAGCAACGCGGCCTCTACCACATGCCCATGGACACGCAGCTCGACCTGAGGCTCGAAAAGACGTTCAGCCTGGCCCAAAAGTACAAGATCGGGCTGATCCTGGACGTCTTCAACGTCTTCAACGCCGACACCATCACGTCCTGGGGGAACCGGGCCGGCTACGACTGGTACTTCGACGGCGATTACCCGTCGACCGACGGCCACGAGCTCTACGGCCTGACGCTCCCGAGACGGGCCCGGCTCGGCATCCGCCTGACGTTCTGATCCCGGGCTTCGCACGCGCTCCAGTCCCGGGCGGCCCTGCCGCCCGGGGCTTTTTTTTATGCTAGAATGGTCGCCAGTGAGGCTCGCGATGCGCAAGAAGATCCTGATCGGCGGGGCTGCCGTCCTGGCCGTGGCCGCGACCTTCCTGTTCGTGCTCAAGCCGGGGCGGGCCGACTTCGCCCGGCTCCGGGGCGACCGGGATTTCAACGTCATCCTCGTCACCGTGGACACGCTCCGGGCCGACAAGGTCGGCTGTTACGGCAATCCTTCCGTCCGGACCCCGGCCATGGACGCCCTGGCCGCCGGGGGCATCCGTTTCGAGAACTGCATCAGCCAAACCCCCCTGACCCTGCCCTCGCACACGACCATCCTGACCGGGACGCTGCCGCCCTTCCACGGCGTCCGGGACAACGGCGGTTTCGTCGTGCCGCCGGAGCTCGTGACCATGGCCGAGACGTTCAAGGCCCGGGGCTACGACACGGCGGCCTTCGTCGCCGCCTACGTCCTCGACTCCAAGTGGGGCCTCGACCAGGGTTTCGACACGTACTTCGACAAGTTCGACCTGAGCCGCTTCGAACGGATCTCGCTCGGCGAGGTCCAGAGACCCGCGAACGAGGTCGTCGACGAGGCCCTGGGCTGGCTCGAGAAGAAGAAGGACGGCAAGTTCTTCGCCTGGATCCACCTCTACGATCCGCACACCCCCTACACGCCGCCGGAACCCTTTCAGAGCGAGTACCGCCAGAACCCCTATCTCGGCGAGATCGCCTTCACGGACAGCCAGATCGCCCGGCTCACCGACTACATCGACAGGAACGGGCTCCGCGACGACCTCTTCATCGTCCTGGCGGCCGACCACGGCGAGAGCCTGGGGGAGCACCAGGAGAGCACTCACGGCTTCTTCGTCTACCAGGAAGCGGTCCATGTGCCCCTGATCGTTTCCACGCCCTTCGCGGGGCTCCGGGGCGTGACGTCCGGGGAGACGGTCGGCCTCGTCGACGTCATGCCCACGGTCTGCGAGATGGCCGGCCTCCCGATCCCGGCCGAGGTCCAGGGACGGAGCCTCGTCCCGTCGTTCTTCGCGCCGGGAGCCGCGCCGGAGCGCCTGGCCTACTCGGAGACGTTCTACCCCCGCTACCACTACGGCTGGTCCGATCTCCGGAGCGTCCAGGACGCGCGCTACAAGCTCGTCATCGCCCCGGTGCCCGAGCTCTACGATCTCGAAAAGGACCCGGGCGAGGAGAAGAACCTCGTCTACCTCGAGAAGAAGGTCTACGAGGACCTCTCGGCCCGGGCCAAGGCGCTCATGGACGAGGCGGAGCAGGGCGCCCACGAGGTCGACCTGGGCCAGGTCGACGAGGAGACCCGCGAGAAGCTGGCCGCGCTCGGCTACATCGGCTCGTTCACGGACCCCTCCCGCCTCCAGGGACAGAAGCTGGCCAATCCCCGGGACAAGATCGGCGTCTTCAACGAGCTGTCCAAAGCCCGGGAGTCGGGCATGGCCGGGAACATCGACGAGGCCGTCCGGACGATCGAGGCCATCATCGCCGAGGACCCGACGATCTCCGACGCCCACTTCTCCCTCGGCAACGTCCTCTACAAGGCCCGCCGCTTCGACGACGCCATCGCCTCGTTCGTCAAGTCGCTCGAGCTCAAGCCCGACGACTCGTTCACGGTCATCAACATCGCCAATTCCTACCAGGCCATGGGCCGCTTCGACGACGCCGAGAAGTTCGTCGTCGACTACCTGGCCCGGGGGTTCAAGGATTCCCAGCTCCTCTTCCTCCTGGGCAACCTCAAGGTCCACCAGGGCCTGCCGGAGAAGGCCATCCCCTATTTCGAGCAGTGTTTGGGGGAGAATCCCCGCTCCGCCTCGGCCCACAACGCCCTGGCGGCGGTCTACCTCAACCGCGACGGGAGCGGCGACCTGGCCCGGGCGGAAGAGCACCTGGGCGAGGCCGTGGCCATCAATCCCACGCTCATGAGCGTCCGCTACAACCTGGCCCAGCTCCGCGAAAAGCAGGACCGGCTCGCCGAGGCCGCCGAGCTCTACCTCGGGGAGATCCGGGACGCGCCCAAGAGCTACAAGGCGCTCTACAACCTGTCCCGGGTCTACCGGCTGATGGGCCGCGAAGACGAGGAATACGAGACCCTGAAGAAGACCCTCGAGGTCGAACCGGAGTTCCCCATCGCCTATTTCTATCTGGCCCGCATTCTTCTGCGCCGCGGCGGCGGCTACGAGGAGGCCATCGGTCTGGTTCAAAAGGGGATCGAACTCAAGCCGGCCCCGGCCGACCTGCCGCTGGGCTATTTCCTGCTGGCCGACCTCTACAACCGGGTCGGGGACCAGGCCCGTTCCGCGGAGAACGCGAGGCTGGGGCAGGCCGCGGCGGAGGCCGCGAAGGCGCGTTCGAAGAACTGACTCAGAGGTCGAAGGCCTGCTCGAACGAGGCCTTGCTCCCGTCGTTGGCGTTGACGACGGTCGCCTTGAGCCTGTAGGAGCCGGGTTTGAGCGGGGCGACAGCCTCGGCCGTGAAGCTCTCCGTCAGGGCAGCCTTCAAGCGGTCCTTGAGCACTTCGAGGGGGTAGCTGCGGACGAAGCTCCAGACCTCGGCCCCGGACCCGTCCACGACCTTCAGGTCCACGTCGAGACTGGTCTCGAAGCCGTCCCCCTTGGACTTCATCCAGATGTTCCTGTAAGGGAGGACGACGACGAAGCGGGCCGACCCGGCTTCGTCCTTCCCGATCCGGACCTCGAGGCCCGCGAGCGTCGCGGTGCGGGTCCGGCCGTAATCCTTCGCCAGGCGCTCCACGGGGAGGTTCCACTGGTGCTGGGCCTGGGTGAGGGAGCTCAGCTGCGTCGCGCTGGAGGGATCGAGCCGGTAATCGTCGACCCAGCGCTCGTCGACGAAGACGAGGGGGAAGAAGCCGTACCACCAGATCTCCGTCGGCACGCCGTAGAAGGTCACCCCCCGGGGATAGGTCTCCCGGTTGTCGGGAGGCCCGAGCGTGATCCAGACCCGGCCGCGGTCCTGGAGCCAGCCGGGCGAGCCGCCGCCGGAGAAGAGGCGGTTGGAAAGCTCGATGCGCTTATAGTACTCGAGCTTGAACTCGTTCTCCGCCGTCAGCGGGCTCGGGTCCCGCCTCCTCCAGAAATCAGCGACGAACGCCTCCCGGGCCTCGGCGGGGAGGGCCAGGAAGGTCTTCCGCTCGTCGGCGGTGATGATGTAGCGGGCCTTGGAGACGAAGTCCCGGCTCTTGGCGTCGAGCTGTCTTTCGATCCGGGTCGAGGCGCAGGCCGCGGCCAGGACGATCAGGATCGGGACGACCGCCAGCCGTCGCACGGAGGAGGTCATTTCTTGTCCTTCTCTTTCATCCGGTCCTGGAGCTCGGCCAGCTTCTTCTTGATCTCGTCCTGGGCCGGATTGAGATCGAGCGACTTCTTCCAGGCCGTCTGGGCCCCGGCGAGATCGCCCGTCTTGATGTAGCACTCGCCGATCGCATTGAGGATGTTGAGGTTCGTGCCGAAAGAGGTCAGGTAGTCCTTGTAGTACGCGATGGCCTCGGCGTACCGCCCCAGCGCCTGGGAGCTTTCGCCGAGGTACTGGGCGAATTCGAAATTCTTGTTCTCGTAGAACGGGGTGGCCACGGCCCGGACGCCGTCGTGATCCTTGGCCGCGAAAAGGAGGCGGCAGAAGTCGAGGGCGAACGGGACGGATCCGGGAGACCGGCGAAAGGCGCCCTCCAGGAGCGGCCTGGCCTTGGCCAGGTCCCCGGCCTGGAAGTGCTGCAGGCCCAGGATGTGGGCATAGGCCGGATCCCCGGCCCCGGGGAGCGGGGCGTAGAGGATCCAGGCCCGCGACAGGGCCGGACTGAGGCTGATGTAGAAGTCCGTCTTGGCGGAGAGGACGACGGTCTTGGCGGCATCGAGGACGGACACGTTGGCCAGGTAGTAGTCGGGCGGGAATGACGCCAGCGGGAATTCCTCGGCGATGCGGAAGGGTTCCGAGGCGCCCTCGAGGGACTTGGTCGCCGAGGCAACGACCTGGTCGTTGCGCGTCAGGGTGATCAGGACGCTCCCCCCCTGCTTCAGGGCGGCGGTGACCCCGCCGATCTCGGAGTAGAGGGCCAGCGTGTCCTGCACGACGAAATCGTTCCGCGGCGAGGCGACGAACTGGGTCTCCCCGAAGGTGAACGGCTTGATCTGGCCGGCGAAGGCCGGGTTGCGGACGGTCCGGTTGGCCAGGACCGGCGGGCTCAGGGTCAGGGCCCGGGCCGGCGGGATGTTCAGCGTGGCCTCGATCGAGGTGAACTCCTTGGAGACCGTGTTCTTCCAGAGAAGGCTTAACTTGTAGTCGCCCTCGATCAGGGGGAAGGCGTCCTGGAACGAGACCAGGCGGTCCTTGATCTTGGCGAACTGATCCGCCTGGAGCTCGACCGGGATCTTCCGGTCGAACTGGTAGACCGTCCGGCCGCCGGCGCCGGAGACGATGCCGTTGACCTCGAACGTCGTCCGGTAGAGGTTCCCGATCCTCTCCAGGCTGAGCCGGCTCGGCTCGATGAGATAGTGGACGAAGGCCCGCCCGGCCGCGTCGCGCGTGACCTGGACCAGGGCGTCGCTGTCGAGGTAGTTGGCCGTGTATTCGACCTCGATGACGTCCTTGTAGCGGAGCAGCTTGTCGGCGTAGGCGCTGCGGACCGCGTCGTAGGCGGACTGGGGGATCTTCTGGCTGATCAGGATGTCGGAGGAGAGCGAGGGCGTCGAGCCCATGATGTACTCGTTCGGGATGAGGGTCAGCGAGACCTGGGCGATCAGGGGCTCGATCTCCATGAGCTGCCGGTAGGCGTCGATGTAGCTGCTCATGTCGCCGTTGTAGAACGGCATGAGCTTCTGCGGCCCGTCCTTCATGGGCGAGTAGATGATGTAGTCGCCGGCGTCGTTCGGCTTGAAGAAGACGATGTTGAAGGAGCTGGGCAGGCTGGGGGACGTCAGCCCGGAATAGAACCAGACGATCATCGGGTAGACGTTGCTCAGGTTCTCGTATTTCTCGATCTGCTTCGGCTCGCCCAGCATGATGTAGATCCGGCCCTGGTCCGAGCGCCAGCCCCCGGCGTCGCGGCCGCGGCCGAAGTTGTCGTTGGCGAATTTGATGCGCCGCTCGTGCTCGATCTTGACCTCGTTCTCCGGCGTCGAGGAGTCCGTGTCGCGGGCCTTCCAGAAGGCCTCGATGAACATCTCCCTCTCGCGGTCGTTGGAGAGCTGCAGGAAGACGGCCTTCTCCTTGGGGGAGATGATGTAGACGACCTCCTGCTGGAGCCAGTCGCGGTAGCGCGGCGGCAGGTCCTTGACGGCGACCTTTTGGGCCAGGGCCGGGAGCGCGAAGAGCAGGGCGGCGGCGACGACGGCGATCGTTTTCGGTCTCATAGAGGGATCCTTTCTCATCCGACCCGGAGTCTTCAGTCTACGCCCTCCGGACCGGATTTTCAAGGCGGCGCGGGGGCCGGCGAAAGCGCTTGCAATCGCCTCCCGCTTTCTCTACACTGAGTTTTCCGACATGAAATTCGTCGCCGATCTTCACATACATTCGAAGTTCTCGCGGGCCACGTCGCGGGACATGTCGTTCGAGTCCCTCTCGCCCTGGGCCAAGGTCAAGGGCGTCTCCCTCCTCGCGACCGGGGACTTCACCCATCCCGAATGGCTCTTCCTGATGAAGGAGAAGCTCGAGCCGATGGGCAACGGCTTCCTCCGGTTCAAGAACGGGACGACCGTGCTCGACGCCCCGCCGTTCCGGGGCCTGCCGGTCCTCGGCCGGCCCGTGGCCTTCGTCCTGGCCTCGGAGCTGAGCTTCATCTATTCGAAGGGGGGCAAGGTCCGCAAGGTCCACGTCATGGTCCTGGCCCCGGACTTCGAGTCCGTCGAGCGGCTCAACGCCCGCCTCCAGGCGGTGGGCAACCTGGGCTCCGACGGACGGCCCATCCTGGGCCTCGACGTCCGGCTCTTCTGCCGGATGGTCGCCGAGACCGCCCCGCGCGCGGTCGTCATCCCCTCCCACATCTGGACGCCCTGGTTCTCCCTCTTCGGGGCCAACTCCGGCTTCGACAGCATCGAGGAGTGCTTCGAGGAGATGACGCCCACGATCTTCGCCCTCGAGACGGGCCTGTCCTCGGACCCGGCGATGAACCGGCGGCTCTCGGCCCTCGACCGCTTCGCCCTCGTCTCCAATTCGGACGCGCACTCGCCCTCGAAGATCGGCCGCGAGGCCAACGTCTTCGATACGGAGTTCAGCTTCCGCGGGCTCATCGACGCGCTGCGGACCAACGACCCGGCCAAGTTCCTCTCCACCGTCGAGTTCTTCCCCGAGGAGGGCAAGTATCACTACGACGGCCACCGCAAGTGCGGCGTCGTCTGCGCGCCGCGCGAGAGCCTGCGGACGAACGATCTCTGCCCCCGGTGCGGCAAGAAGCTGACGATCGGCGTCCTCCACCGCGTCGAGGAGCTGGCCGACCGCGAATCCGGCGAGGGGCTGCCGGGCCGCGTCCCCTTCCGCAACCTCATCCCGCTCAACGAGATCATCGCCGAGGCCGTCGGCAAGACCCCGGAATGCCAGAGCGTTTGGGACCTCTACTTCCGGTTCATCCGCGAGTTCGGCGACGAGCACGCGATCCTGACCGAGGTCCCGGTCGCGGAGCTGGCCCGGATCGCGCCGGAGCGGGTCGCCGAGGCCGTCGACCGGATGCGCCGGGGCCTGGTCTCGATCCGGCCCGGCCACGACGGCGAGTACGGCACCGTCCGCATCTTCGGCGGCGAGGCCGCGGCCGAGTCCTGCTCCCCCCAGCTCTCTCTTTTTTAGCCTCTTTCCTTTCTCCCGACCCGGTGCGGGACCTCATTTGACAAGGCCTCACCCGGCCCCTATATTAGAGGCGGTACGAACCGGCCATGGAAATCGAAATGAAGGTCAAGGGTCTCGTCGTGGACCCTATTTCCAAGATGCCCATCGTGGTCCTGGAGAATCCCCGCAACGAGCAGATCCTGCCCATCTGGATCGGCGTGTTCGAGGCCAACGCCATCGCCCTGACCATCGAGAACGTCCCGACCCCCCGGCCGATGACCCACGACCTCCTCAAGAGCTTCCTCGACAAGCTCGACATCGCCATCGAGAAGATCGTCGTCAACGACGTCCGCAACAACACCTTCTTCGCGATGATCCACTGCCGCAAGGCCGAGCAGGCGATCGTCATCGACTCGCGGCCGTCGGACGCCATCGCCCTGGCCCTGCGCATGTCCTCGCCGATCTTCGTCGAGGACGAGGTCGTCAAGAAGGCCCACGGGCTCAAGTTCGACGAGAAGGCCGGGTCCTCGGAGAAGCTGCGCACGTGGCTGGAGAGCCTCCAACCCGAGGATTTCGGCAAGTATAAGATGTAGGACCGCTAGGTCCGAACCCTCAGCATCCCGATCACCCCGCCCAGTCCGAACACCAGGCTCGCCCCCCAGGCGCCGAGAAAGGGCGTCAGGACCCCGGCGACGCCCAGGCCGCGGAAGAGCGCGAAGGTCCCCCAGTAGGCCATGGCGATCGCGACGCTCAAGCCGAAGCCGACGAGGGGGCCCTTCTTCCCCATGCGCAGACCGAACGGTACGGCCAGCAGGGCCATGACCAGGCTGGCGAACGGCAGGGCCGCCTTCTGAGCCAGCGCGGTCCGGAGCCGGCCGGCCGGGAAACCCAGCCCGCGGATCTCGGCGGCGTATTTCCGGAGCTCCCCGTAGGTCATCTGCTGGGGTTCCTTCCAGGGCTCGAGGAAGGCGCTCTTCTCACCGGGGACAACGAGGCGGCCGCTCTCCGCCGGCGTGAAGGACGGGCCGGACGGAGGGGCGTACTCCCTCGTCCAGCCGTCCCGAGTGAGGAGCGCGTCGCCCTCGAAGGCCGCCGTCGCCGCGAACGACCGGCGGAGGAGCGCCCAGCGGCCGGGATCGAGGTCGAAGACCGAGAGCCGGCTGAAGGTCGCGGTGGCGGGCTCGAAATATTCGTAGCGGTAGATCCGGTTGCCGGCCCGGCCGAGGATCCAATGCCGGTTGTGGTAGCTGTAGCTGCGGGGAGAGAGGTCGAGGATCGCGCCCCGGGCCGCCTCAGCCCGTGCGTGCGCCGCCGGCACGATCCGCTCCTGGACGAGGAAGGCCAGCCCGCAGGCGGCCGCCGCGAGGGCGAGGAGCGGCAGGGCCGTCCGGTAGGCGCTGACGCCGCAGGCTTTCAGGGCCGTCGCTTCGTTCGTCCGGGCCAGAATCCCGAGCGCGAGCAGCGCCGCCGTCAGAACGGCCGCGGGCAGGAGAAAGGCCAGGAGCTCGGGCAGCCGGAAGGCCGCGTAGCGCGCGACGAGGCCCACCGGCTTGCCGCGCTCGAGGGCATCGCCCAGGCGCTCGAAGAAAGTGAGGAGAAAGGCCGCCGCGGCGAGGGCCGCGAGGACGAGACCGAGGAGCGCCAGGAACTTCCTCGAGACGTACCGGTCGAGAAGTCCGGGGAAGCGGGCCGCGAACGGGCGAGTGCGCGCGGCGGGGCGGGCCTTTTGCGGGGCGTTCCCGGCGTCGGGAGAGGCGGGTTCGCCGCCGGATCGAGCGCCGGCGCAGGACGGGCAATCCCCGGCCCGCCCCGGCAAAGAGCAGGGTCCCGGCGACGGCCAGGAGGATGTCCGGGCCCCACATGGCGAGGGAGGCCGGGAGGCTGCCGTCCATGGCCGCCTTTTCGCCTGCGGTGAGCAGGGCGTAATAGAGCAGGATGAGGACCAGGCCGAGCGAGAAGCCGCCCGTGCGGCCGGCCCGGCCGGTCATGATGCCCAACGGCAGGCCGAGGAGCGCGAAGACGAGACAGGCCGCCGCCAGGGCGAACTTCTTGTGGATCTCGACGCGGTGGGCCCGGATCTGCCGGGGCTCGAGGAGGCCGGCCCCGCCGGCTTCCAGCCGGCCGAGGTCGCGAACGAGCTCGCCGATGTCTTTCTCCCGGACCCGCTTTTCGCTGGAGACCGCCGGGAACAGACCCTCGACGTCGATCTCCTCCTCCAGGCGTTCGAACGAGGTCAGCGTGTCCTTCGCCGGCTCGGCCGCGGGCCAGGAATGGACGGAACCGTTCTCGAGCTCCAGGACGGCCCGCCGCTCGCCGGGATAGAGCCGGACGGTGCCCGACCGCGCCATGACCAGCCGGGGATTCGCCGGATCCTGGCCCATGTAGGCGAAGACGTCCCGCCAGGTGCCGTCGGGCCCGACGCCGCGGACGAAGAAGACGACGTCGGGCAGGACTTCGTTGAACTCCAGCGGCTCGACCTTGAGCCGGACCCGGGCGATGACCGAGTCGGTCATGGCCCGGACCCAGGCGCTGTTGGCCCGGGGCGCGAGGACGAGGGCGAGAGGCAGGGTCAGGAGAAAGGCGCCGAGCCCGAAGAAGGCGACCGGCCGGGCCAGCCGCCGCTCGCCGACGCCGAGCGATTGGAACGCGACGATCTCGGAATCGGCCGAAAGCCGGGCCAGCCCGCCCAGGACGCCCATCAGGACGGCCATCGGCAGGGCGAAGGCCAGGACGGACGGGACGAGGAGGCCGAGGATGCTCAGGGCCCGGAAGAACGGCACGCCCTTGTCGATGAAGAGCTCGGCCAGGAGCAGGACCTGGTTCATCAGCAGGACGAAGGCGACGAGCAGGAGTCCGACGAGGAACGGCGGGACGACCTCGCGCAGAACGTACCGGTCGATGAGTCGCGGCATCGTGAAAACTATAGCAAAAAGAAGGGGTCAAACCTACTTTTCATCACTTTCCGACAAAAATTTGCAAAAGTGATGAAAAGTAGGTTTGACCCCATCCAAAAAAAAGCCCCGGGCGGGAGGCCGCCCGGGGCTGGCGATGCTTCGCATCGGGGACCGTCCCCGCGGGGGGCCGTCCCTCTTGACGATCAGTACATGTCGCCGGGAGGATTCGGGTACGCGGGCTTCTTGTCCTCTTCGGGGAGCTCGGCGATCAGGGCCTCGGTGGTGAGCAGGAGGCCGGCGATCGAGGCCGCGTTCTGGAGCGCGATCCGGACGACCTTGGTCGGGTCGAGGATGCCGCCCTTGATCATGTCCTCGTACTTCTCGGTCAGGGCGTTGAAGCCGATGTCCTGCTTCATCTCCTTGACCTTCTCGACGACCACGGAGCCTTCGAAACCGGCGTTGGCCGCGATCTGCCGCATGGGCTCTTCGATGGCCCGCTTGACGATGTTGGCGCCGATCTGCTCGTCGCCTTCGAGCTGGAGCTTCTCGAGCGTCTTCTGGGCGCGGATCAGGGCCACGCCGCCGCCGGGCACGATGCCTTCCTCGACGGCCGCCTTGGTGGCGTGCATGGCGTCCTCGACCCGGGCCTTCTTCTCCTTGAGCTCGGTCTCGGTGGCCGCGCCGACCTTGATCAGGGCCACGCCGCCGACCATCTTGGCCAGGCGCTCCTGGAGCTTCTCCCGGTCGTAGTCGGAGGTCGTGTCCTCGATCTGGGCGCGGATCTGCTTGATGCGGGCCTGGACGTCGCTCGCCTTGCCCATGCCCTCGACGATGGTCGTGTTGTCCTTGTCGATGATGACCTTCTTGGCCTCGCCCAGCCAGTCGGCGCTGACCTTCTCGAGCTTGACGCCGATCTCCTCGGTGATGACCTGGCCGCCGGTCAGGGTGGCGATGTCCTCGAGCATGGCCTTGCGGCGGTCGCCGAAGCCGGGGGCCTTGACGGCGCAGCACTGGAAGGTGCCCTTGAGCTTGTTGACGACGAGGGTGGCCAGGGCTTCGCCTTCGACTTCCTCGGCCACGACGACGAGGGGACGGCCCATGCGGGCGACGTTCTCGAGAATGGGCAGGAAGTCCTTGAGGTTGCTGATCTTCTTCTCGTGGAGGAGGATGAGGGGCTTCTCGAGGACGCACTCCATCCGCTCGGGGTCGGTGACGAAGTAGGGCGACAGGTAGCCGCGGTCGAACTGCATGCCCTCGACCGTCTCCATCGTGGTCTCGAGGCCCTTGGCCTCCTCGACCGTGATGACGCCGTCCTTGCCGACCTTGTCCATGGCCTCGGCGATGATCTTGCCGATGGACGGGTCGTTGTTGGCCGAGATGGCGCCGACCTGGGCGATCATCTCGCCGCTGACCTCGCGGCTCATCTTCTTGAGCTCGCCGATGACCGTCTCGACGGCCTTGTCGATGCCCTTCTTGATCAGGGTCGGGTTGGCGCCGGCCGTGACGTAGCGCAGGCCCTCGCCGTAGATGGCCTGGGCCAGGACCGTGGCGGTCGTCGTGCCGTCGCCCGCGACGTCGGACGTCTTGGACGCGACTTCCTTGACCAGCTGGGCGCCCATGTTCTCCCAAGGGTCCTTGAGCTCGACTTCCTTGGCGACGGTGACGCCGTCCTTGGTGCTGGTGGGGGAACCGAATTTCTTGTCGAGGACGATGTTCTTGCCGCGGGGGCCGAGCGTCGCCTTGACAACGTTGCTGAGCACGTTCACGCCCTTGAGCAGGGCATGACGGGCGTCGTCTCCGGAAAGGATCTGTTTAGCCATGGTATCTCCTTACTTCTCGATGATCGCGAGGATCTCTTCCTCGCGGACGATGACGTGCTCGACGCCGTCGATCGTCACTTCCGTGCCGCTGTACTTGCCGATGAGGACGTGGTCGCCCTTCTTGACCGCGAGGGCGATCGTCTTGCCTTCATCGTTGACCCGCCCCTTGCCGGCCTCGATGATCTCGGCCTCCTGGGGCTTCTCCTTGGCCGTGTCCGGGATGATGATCCCGCCTCTTTTGACTTCCTGTTCCTCGAGCCTCTTGAGGAGCACTCTGTCGTACAGAGGATGAACTTTCATGAAAACCTCCTGTGGGATACGTGAAATTTAGCAGTCACAAAATGTGAGTGCTAATAATACAAAAAGAGCGGGCTTTTGTCAAGGGGAATTTTATAAAATCTGGCAGTCTTGAGTGCCGACTGCTAATATTTCTTTCTTATCTTGAGGAGCTTGGCCCTGTTGTGGAGGGTGTTCCTGTGGATGCCCAGGGACTTGGCCATCTTGGTCTGGTTCCCCTCGTGCTTCCGGGCGGTCTGCTCGAAGAAGATCTTCTCGAACTCGCGGAGGGCGTCCTTGAGGTTGATCTCCTTGTCCACCATGTCCTTGACGATGAGCTCCATCCGCTGATGGAGGTTGAGCTCGCTAGATTTCTTGTCCATGTTTCCCTCCGCTCTCGCGGATCCGCTTGTACGAGGAGTTGAACTTGGCCCTGAGGTCCTGGGGGATCAGGTTGATGACGGCCCGGGTGACGCCGAGACAGGCCGGGGCGAGGACCGATGTCTCCAGGGCCGGCTTGGCGATCTCGAACGAGACCAGGGCGAAGACGATGATGCCGCAGATGAGGACGGCCTTGATGAATCCGAACAGGGCGCCGAAGAGCCGGTTGACCAGGGCCAGCGGCCCTATCATGGCCTTGTGGAGGAGGTGCCCGACGACGGCCCCGGCGACGAGGACGGCGACGAAGAGGAGCAGGAAGCCGAGGAAGTTGCTGAGCAGGCGATTGTGGACGAACGATTCGAAGATCCGGGCCGCCCGCTCGTAGTAGAAGCTGGCCAGGACGAGGCCGGCGACGACCGCGACGAGGCCGATGACCTGTTTGACGAAGCCCTTGAAGATGCCGACGATGGCCGTCACGACCATGATGGCCAGGAGGACGAAGTCGAGCCAGTTCATGCCGCGCCTCCCCTTCTCGCCCTCAGCCGTTCGACCATCCCGTAGTCCCCTTCGGCCAGGGCGCCGAAGGCGACGTGGGGCTTGACCCGGCCGTGGAAATCCGAGCCGGCCGTGGCGACGAGATCGAGCTCTTCGGCCAGCTCCCGGTAGAAGGCCGTCTGTTCGGCCGTGTGGTAGAAGGTGTAGACCTCCATGCCGGCGAGCCCGTGCTCCCGGAGCGTGCGGGCGTCCTCGGGCGTCGTCCGCTGGAAGTACGCGCCGGGGTGGGACAGGACCGGGACGCCCCCGGTCGCCGGCGCCGCGGCCAGGACGTCGAGGAGGGCGACGAACCTCTTCGGGACCCAGGCCGGCTTGCCCTCGGCGAAGTAGTCCTTATAGAACAGGGACGGCCCGTAGGGGCGGTTCTCGGGCCGGTAATAGAACTCCAGGGCGGGATTCCGCTCGTTCTCGGGATCGTCCAGGAGGACCTGGGCGATCTTGACCCCGAGGGGCGGCACCCCGTTGGCCCTCTTCCGGACCTCGTCCAGGGTCACCGCGAAGCCGAGGCCGCGGAGCTTCTCGATGCGCTCCCGTGTCTCGGCCATGCGGCACTCGGTCTGCCCGTCGACGATCGCGGCGAGGGCCGGGCTCGCCCAGTCGACGAGCGGCAGCAGGAGGTGGAACTCGCGGCCGGCGAACAGGGTCGTGATCTCGATGCCGGGGATGACCTCGATCCCGGCCCGGCGGCCCAGCTCGACGGCCTCGGGGTAGGCGGCCACGGTGTCGTGGTCGGCGATCGAGAAGGCGCGCATCCCGGCGTTCGCGGCGAAGCCGACCAGCTCGGCCGGCGAGAAATCCCCGTCCGAGCTCAGGTTCGAGTGGACGTGGAAGTCGACCCGTCCGCTCATGCGAGGTCGTCGAGGCCTGTCAGGACCTTGTAGATTTCCAGGTATTTCTGGGAGGTCTTGGCGACGATCTCCGCCGGCAGGTCCGGCGGGGGCGTGTTCTTGTCCCAGTCCGTCGTCTCGAGGTAGTCGCGGACGAACTGCTTGTCCAGGCTGGGCTGGGACTTGCCCGGCTCGTAGAGGGACAGGGGCCAGAAGCGCGAGGAATCGGGCGTGAAGATCTCGTCGACCAGGACGAGCTCGTCGCCGTCGAGGCCGAACTCGAACTTGGTGTCGGCGATGATGATGCCCTTGGAAACGGCGTGGAGGGCGGCCCGGCGGTAGAGCTCGAGGCTGGCCTCGCGGATCTTCCGGGCCAGCTCGGCGCCGATCTCCTTCTCGACGTCCTTGAAGGAGATGTTGACGTCGTGGCCGTGCTCGGCCTTGGTCGAGGGCGTGAAGATGGGCTCGGCCAGCTGGTCGGACTCCCGGAGGCCCTTGGGGATCCTGATGCCGCAGATCTTGCCCGTCGTCTTGTACTCCTTCCAGCCCGAGCCGGAGAGGTAGCCGCGGACGACGCATTCGACGGGGATGACCTTGGTCCTCTTGACGAGCATCGAGCGCTTGGCCAGGAGGCCGGCGAAGGGCGCGAGGGCGGGCGGGAAATCCTTCGTCTCGGTGGCCAGGAGGTGGTTGGGGAGGACCAGGCCGACGAAATCGAACCAGAACTTCGAGAGCTGGGTCAGGACCTTTCCTTTATAGGGGATGAGCGAGGGCAGGACCCAGTCGAAGGCGGAGATGCGGTCCGTGGCGACGATGAGGAGCTTGTCGCCGACCTCGTAGACGTTGCGGACCTTGCCCTTCTTGAAGAGGGGCAGACCGGTCAGCTCGATGTCGCCGATGGGGTTTTCCATATCATCTCCTTAAAACGACCCGTCAAGGATAGCCAAATCGTTTTTAAAAAGCAAATCGCGAGACGGCCCGGGGATTGTCTTCGCTACGCTCGCGGTGATTTCTTCACGCCGCCCGTGCGCCGGACCGGCGCCAAACCGACTCGCTTCGGCGTGCGCGGCGCCTCGCTCGAACAGTTTTGTCGATTGCCAGGGAAACTGCCCTCGGGCGGACTTCGGATCGGCTAAATCACCGCTATGCTCGCTCAGACAACGCCCTCAGCCCTTCCCTACGGACGGCTCACGGCCAGGAATCACCCCTGCGCGGGGCGGATTCACGGGCCGTTCAAGACGGATGGCTTTTTCAAAACGAGGTGAGACCGACGAAATTGTACATCCGGCGGGGGTCGGCGGAGTTGCGGCGGTAGGACAGGAGGCGGGGCTCGCAGTGGGTGCAGGCCGGGCCGGGGTTGGATATCCGGCTCTTTTTGAAGCCCAACGCGCTGAGAAGACCCAGGTTGGCGGCCCTGAGGTCGAGGAGGTATTTCCCCTGGCGGCCGGGGGCGCCGCAGAGGACGCTCTCGGGGAAGCCGGCCTTCAGGAAGCCCTCGCGCACCTCGGGCCCGACCTCGTAGCAGGCCGCCCCGATGCAGGGGCCGAGCGCGGCCAGCATGTCCGCGGGGTTCGAGCCGTAGGCCTCACCCATGGCCCGGACGGCCTTCTCCAGGATGCGCTTCTCGGTGCCGCGCCAGCCGCAGTGGACGGCGGCCACGGCCCGGTTCTCCGGATCGACCAGGAGGACGGGCAGGCAGTCGGCCGTCCGGATGACGAGGAGCAGCCCGGGGACGTTCGTCATCAGGGCGTCGCCGTCGGGCTTTCCGGCCGGGGCCGCGTCGAGACGGTGGACCGTATCCGAATGGACCTGGTTCATGACGACCGGCTGCAGGCCCCGGGACGCGGCGAAGGCCAGGAAATCCGCCTCGCTCCAGCGGGCGTCGCCGAAGCCGTGGACGAGCCCGGGCACGGCCATCAGGCGAGGCACGAAGAGGAAGGGGCTCTTGTTCTCGAACACGGTCCCCCACTAATACCAGAAAGCCGGAGCCGGCTCAAGGTGCCTTCTCTTGTCATTTGGGGCCCGGCCTCGTATGATGAGGGCACCATGTCGTTCAAGGATAAAACCATGTCTCTCCCGGCCGCTTTCGGCATCGTCCTGGCGCTTGCGGGCGCCGTTCTTCTGGCCTCCGAGACCCGGCCCCGGGCCCGTGAATTCGGCCTGGTCGTCGGCGTCCTGCCGACCGGACCGCTCAACGCCATCACCGACGTCGCCGGAGTCGCCGTCGGACAGGTGACGGTCGTCGAAGGCCGGGACGTCCGGACGGGCGTCACGGCCATCCTGCCCCACGGCGGCAACATCTTTCAGGACAAGGTCCCGGCCGGGATCTCCGTCGCCAACGGCTTCGGCAAGCTCACCGGCGTGACCCAGGTCCGGGAGCTCGGCACGCTCGAGACGCCCATCGTCCTGACCAACACCCTGAGCGTCCCGGCGGCGGCCGACGCCGTCATCGACTGGACGCTCGGCCTCCCCGGCAACGAGAGGGTCGCCTCGGTCAACCCGGTCGTCGGCGAGACGAACGACGGCTGGCTCAGCGACATCCGCGGCCGGCACGTCACCAAGGCCCACGTCCTCGAGGCCATCCGCACGGCCTCCGGCGGCCCGGTCGCCGAAGGCGCCGTCGGCGCGGGCACGGGCACGACCTGCTTCGACTACAAGGGCGGCATCGGGACCTCGTCCCGCCGCCTGCCCGACGCGCGGGGCGGATACACGGTCGGCGTCCTCGTCCAGACGAACTTCGGCGGCGTCCTGACCATTCACGGCGTGCCCTTCGACCGGAAGGACGCCGGTTCGGGCGCGGGCGCGACGGGCGGCCCGGCCCCGAACCCGGCCGGCGACGGCTCCTGCCTGATCGTCGTGGCCACCGACGCCCCCCTCGACGCCCGGAACCTCGAGCGCCTGGCCAAGCGGGCCCTGCTCGGCATCGCCCGGACCGGCGGTTACTATTCGAACGGCAGCGGCGATTACGCCGTCGCCTTCTCGACCGCCGCCTCCGTCAGGGTCCCCCACCGCTCGGAGGCGCCGACGCGAACCGTGACGGTGCTGCGCGACGACGCGGTCTCCCCGCTCTTCCAGGCCGCGGCCGAGGCCGCCGAGGAGGCCATCCTCAATTCCCTGTTCAAGGCCGTCCGGACCGAGGGCAAGGACGGGCACGTCGCCGAAGCCCTTCCGCTCGACCGGGTCCGGGAGCTTCTCAAGTGAGCCGGAAAAGGCTCAAAACGATCGGCGTCCTCGGCGGCATGGGCCCCGAAGCCGGCGCCGCCTTCTTCGAAAGGATCGTCCGCGAGACCGCCGCGGGCCGCGACCAGGACCATCCGCCGGTCGTTCTCTACAGCCTGCCCCAGGTCCCGGACCGCACGGAGGCCATCCTCCACGGCGGCCGTGACCCGGTGCCGGCCCTGCGGCGCGGGCTGGCCGTCCTCGAGCGCGCCGGGGCGGATTTCGCCGTCATGTCGTGCGTCTCGGCCCACTATTTCCTGCCCCGGCTCGTCCCCCGGTCGCCCCTGCCGCTCATCAGCCTGATCGACGAGACGGTCGCGGCCATAAAAATAATGAAGCCCGTCCCCCGGACGATCGGGCTCCTGGCCACGGACGGGACCGTCCGGTCCGGGATCTTCGCCCGGGCCTTCGAGGCCGCCGGGATCGCCGTGCTCACGCCTTCTTCCCGTGATCAGGCCCGGCTGATGACGGCGATCTACGGCAAAAAGGGCGTCAAGGCCGGTTTCACCCGGGGCCCGGCCCGGGAGGTCGTCCTCGAGGTCGCCCGGGGGCTCGTCCGTCGGGGCGCCGAGGCCGTGGTGGCCGGCTGCACCGAGATCCCCCTGGTCCTCGAGCCCGCATCGACCTCCCCGTGCCCCTGGTCGACCCCATGACCGCCGGGGCCCGGGCGGCGGTCCGGAGGTCGGGCGCCCGGCTCAAGCCCTGAGCGCGGAGACTCGTGCCGGGGGTACAACCCTCCGGGCAGCCCCGAGCGGCGAGGGGCATGTCGCCGGCTCGTTCTCCTTGACTTTACAGGGGGATTCCGGTATAAATCGGCGGTACTTTTCCCCAGTGAGGAGGTGAAAGTTCTTGGCTTTTGTACAGCTTGACGAAGGTGAAAACCTCGAATCCGCCCTGCGCCGGTTCAAGAGGAAGGTCCAGCAGGAAGCGATCATCAAGGAGATCAAGAAGCACTCGGTCTACTTCAAGCCCGGCGAGAAGAAGCGCATGAAGCAGGCCCAGGCGCGCAAGCGGATGAGGCGGCGCATCAAGAGAGAGCGCGACGTCGAATACTGAGAACTTTCCATACTCCTCGATATTCCAACGTCCCGATCCGACACGACAACCGAACCGAAGGGCGGGGCCCATCGCGAGAGAGGGGGAGCCACGGCGACTCGAAAACCCGCATGGCTGAAGGTCCGACTCCCGTCGCACGCGGACTATTTCCGCGTCGCGGAGATCGTCCGGGCCGGACACCTGCACACCATCTGCGAGAGCGCCCGCTGTCCCAACATCGGCGAGTGCTGGGAGCGCCGGACCGCCACGTTCCTCATCCTCGGCGACACCTGCACCCGCCGGTGCGCCTTCTGCGCCGTGGCCAAGGGCACGCCGCTCCCGCCCGACCCCGATGAGCCGGCCCGCGTCGCCGGGGCGGTGGCCGCGCTCGGCCTGGCCTACGCCGTCGTCACCTCGGTGACCCGGGACGACCTCCCGGACGGCGGGGCGGCCCACTTCGCGGCGGTCATCCGGGCCATCCGCGCGGGAAGCGCGAACACCCGCGTCGAGGCGCTCATCCCCGATTTCGGCGGCGACGCCGCGGCCCTCGGGGCGGTGCTCGACGCCGCGCCGGACGTCCTCAACCACAACCTGGAGACGACGGAATCCCTCTACCCGGCCATCCGCCGGCCCCGGGAGAACTACCGCCGCTCGCTCTCGGTCCTCGCGGCCGCGAAAGCGCGGGGCGCCCGGACCAAATCGGGCCTGATGATCGGCCTGGGCGAGAGCGAGGCCGACGTCCTGCGGACGTTCGCCGACCTGCGCCAGGCCGGCTGCGATCTCCTGACCGTCGGGCAGTATCTCCGCCCGACGGCCGCCCATCCCCCGGTCGTGAAATACTACCCCCCGGAAGAGTTCGAAGCCCTCGCGGCGGAGGCCCGCCGGGCCGGCTTCCTCGAGGTCGTCTCAGGGCCGCTCGTCCGCAGCTCCTACGGGGCCGGACGGCTCTACGACGCGGTCCGCGAAAAGGACGGAGTCCCATGCGCTACCTGATCTTCACCGACATCCACGGCAACCTCGAGGCCTTCCACGCGGTCCTCAAGGCCGTCCAGAAGAAAAAGATCGACCACTACCTCTTCCTCGGCGACCTCGTCGGCTACGGGGCCTCGCCGAACGAGGTCATCCAGAAGATCCTGACCCTCAAGCCCCTGTCCATCATCCGGGGCAACCACGACAAGGCGGTCTCCGGGCTCGACTCCGTCCAGACCTTCAATCCCATCGCCGCGTCGGCCATCTTCTGGACCAAGAAGACGATCGCCCGGAAGAACCTCGACTTCCTGGTCCGGCTGAAGCAGAGCCCCGAGGTCGTCCAGGAGACCATCACCATCTGCCACGGCGCGCCCTTCGACGAGGACTACTACATCTTCGGCGAGTTCGACGCCGCCGAGGCCTTCTCCTACATCCAGACGCCGGTCTGCTTCTTCGGCCACACCCACTTCCCCTTCGTCTACACCGACAAGGAAGGCAGCGTCGAGGGCACGTTCCTCGAGGGCAACGCCACCGAGGTCAGGCTCGAGAAGGGCGTCCGCTACCTCATCAATCCCGGCTCGGTCGGGCAACCCCGGGACCGCAATCCCCGGGCCGCCTTCGCCATCTACGACTCCGAGGCCCGGATGATCAAGTTCAGCCGGGTCGAGTACGACATCGAAGAGGCCAAGCGGAAGATCATCGACGAGCAGCTCCCCCCGGCCCTGGCCGAGCGCCTCAGCCTCGGGATCTAATTCAGGATTGCTTATTCCCGCGGGCGGAAGAGCCGGTCGCCGAGGGTCTCGCCGAGGAAGAACTTGAACAGGAAGAAGTAGAGGAAGACGAACACGGCGTAGAGCAGGAGCATGGAGCCGGACATCGAGCCCAGGATCTCGAACAGGGTCATCCCCATCGATCCCGCGGCCAGCCACAGGGCGACGAGCCAGAAGATCCCGACGAAGAGGATGTCGAAGGCCTTGGATTTGAAGAAAACGGAGAAGCTGAAGGGTGGTCGGGGCTCGGGCTCCCGGCTTTCGTCGAGGGCTTCGATCCCGGGACGTGCGGATTCGCGCGGCTCCGGCTCGCGGACCGGGAAGATCGGCTGACGGGCCGGTCGGGCGGGTTCGGCGGGCGGAGCGACCGCTTCCGGGGTCACGCCTTCTTCGGCTTCACCGGTGTCCGCTGCCCCTTCGTCCTCACCCTCTGCGACAGGCACTTCCCCGGTCGGCGTCCGGTCGAACGGCAGCGGGGACTGGCTGATCCGCTCCGGGAGTCCGATGGTCGAATCCGAGTGCTTGCGCCTCGGGAAGATCTCGACCTCGTCCCCGGTCTCAGCGGTTCCGGGCTCGCCGCCCCGGATCTTCCTCGTTTCGACGGGCCCGGTGTCCTCCGGAAAGACGGGCGCGCCTTTCATGGTGCTGGCCCAAGGGGGCAGGGTCCCGGTCGGGGGCTCCCCGGTCGGCGCCTTTTCCGGCGCCTGAGGGGGGGCCGGCGGTTCGGGCTTCGGCTCGGGCCCGGCCTCGGCCTCGGCCGCCACGAAGCTGTCGACCTTTTCTTTGCCCAGATCGACGGTCTCGCCGATGCTTTCGAGCTCCCGCGTATCGAAGGTGAGCGGCCGCAGGGCGGATTCGCCCGCGGTCGAGGCGATGTCCGTCTCCGGGGTCTCGACGATGTACTCGACTTCGGCGACTTCCCCGGAAGCCCCCAGCGGCTCGGGGATCTCGGTCGTCGTGTCGCCGGTCTTCCCGGGCTCCTCCGCCTTGGCCGGCTCCTTGGCGATGTCCTCTTCTTCTATCTCTTCGTCCTCGTCTGACTCTTCTTCCTCTTCTTCATCTTCGTCTTTGTCTTTTTCGTCGCCCTTTTCGTCCGTTTCTTCGTCCTCGTCGTCCTCTTCTTCGTCTTCCTCGTCTTCCTCGTCCTTGTCCTTTTCCTCTTCTTCCTCTTCTTCTTCGTCGTCTTCTTCTTCGGTTTCCTCGCCGGTTTTCTTCAGTTCCGCCGTGTCCTCTTCCGCGAGCTTGCGAGACCCGTCTTCGGCTTTCGCCTCGGACGCCGCGATCTCGTCGACCAGGATGACCTCCTCGGTGACCTCGTCGCCGGCTTCCCCGCCGGTCTCTTCCGCGACGAGCTCGTCGAGGGCCATCTCTTCGGTCTCCTCGCGGAGCTCCCGCTCGAGGTCCTCGTCGATCTCGGTATCGAGGTCCTTGGCGGCGGCCGGGCGCTTCTCGACGCCGGGCTCGTCGACCGTATAGTCCTTCTCCTCGACGTCGGCGTCGATGATCTTCTCCCCCGGGATCTCCTCTTCGACCGCCTCGTCCTCGGTGAAGAGGAGCTGCGTACCGCAATTGTTGCAGTACTTGTCGTTTTCGTCGATGATGGCGTGGCAATACGGACAGCGGATGATGGCCATTGGCTTTATTATCATAGGGAAAACGGCCCGTGTCAATTGAAATACGGGTCCCGTTCCCGTAGACTGGCGGCCGGAGGAAACCTATGGCCCCGAAGACTTACAGACACGCTTTGATCACCGGAGCATCGGCCGGTCTGGGGGCGGAATACGCCCGGCAGCTGGCCGCCGCCGGGACGAACCTCGTCCTGACCGCCCGGCGCCTGGACCGGCTGGAGGAGCTGGCCCGGGAGCTCCGCGCGAAGCACGGCGTCGCGGTCGACGTCGTCCAGGCCGACCTCCTCGACGCCGCGGGGATCGAGCGGGTGGAGCGCCTCATCGCGGAAAGCCCGGACCTCGACCTGCTCGTCAACAACGCCGGCTTCGGCGGCCGGAGCGGTTTCGTCCGGGGGGACGTCGCCGATCATCTGAGAATGGTCGAGGTCCACGTCGGCGCGACGGTCCGGCTGACGCGGGCGGCCCTGCCCGGCATGATCGCGCGAGGGCGGGGAGGCATCATCAACCTGGCCTCGATCGCCGCCTTCTCGCCCTTCTCCGGGGCGATGTACAGCGGCACCAAGGCCTTCCTGGTGATGTTCTCGGTGAACCTCCAGGCCGAGGTCGAGGCCAAAGGGATCTCGGTCCAGGCCCTCTGCCCGGGCATGACCCATACGGAGTTCCACGAGGTCGCGGCGATCGACAAGGCGATCGTCCCCAAGCCCTTCTGGATGACGGCCGAGAAGGTCGTCCGCATCTCGCTCCGGAAGCTCGGCCGCGGCGCCGTCTGCGTCCCGGGCTGGAAGAACAAAGCCATCGCCTTCCTGATGCGCTGTCCGGCCACGGCGGCCGGCGTCCGCGCCGCCGGCCGGAGCGCGGCCGCCCGCAGGAAGGCCGGGAAAGATTGACTTCCCCTCTGAATCCACTAAAATACTGAGCCGTGGGCGATTAACTCAGCGGTAGAGTGCTACCTTCACACGGTAGAAGTCAGAGGTTCAAGTCCTCTATCGCCCATACTCCTTTATCCAAACGCGGTCCACCCGTTCCCCCTTGATGACGCAAGGGGGCAAGGGGGATTAAGTCCTAAAGCTAAGAGCTTGGGACGCGCCTTGTTGCCCGAAACCAACCAATCCGCATTATGGGCAGGTCCACGAGCCCCCTTGATCGAGCGGGCGAAACGACGGTCCCCGGGGCTCGAATTCCCTACATGAGATGAGCCGGGGGGGCGATCGGGGGTGAGGACCTGGTTATGATGCTGCTCACAAGCTGGAGCCGGCTGTTCACTTTCATTTTCTGGCAGATGTTGTAAATGTGATTTTTCACCGTGCTGTGGGAGATGAACAGGAGGGCCTCGATCTCCTTGTTGCTCTTGCCCCGGACAAGCAGATTGATGATCTCCCATTCGCGGGGGGAGATATTGTGATCCTTTGCCAGCTGGTCGGCCAGGTTCGCCTTTTCCTCCAATTGGGAAAGCCCGATCTCCTTCAGGAGACAAAATTTGATCCAGAAGAAGGGGATGGCGCTCACGGGGAGTAGCAGGACCGAGTTGACATAGTAGGCGACCGAAGGGTTGAAGGAGCGCTGAACCACGAATTGGACCGCGTACCAAACGAAATAGGACAGCCCGAAGACCGAGAACGATCTGCGGCCGAGCCTGGACGTCTTGACGGACCACAGCCAAGCCAGGAAGCCGACGGCGGACAGCTCCGCGATGCCCCCAACTATGTCCCCAAGGATAGGGGGAGGACTAAGTGTTAACGTCGGCCGGAATATTCTGATCAACAAGAATGCGGCGAAGGGGAACAGATTCAGCGCGGCGATAAGGATAAAGCCGAAGAGGAACGGACCGTTCGCCCGAAGCCCCTTCATCGCATAGATCGCGCGCCCGACGGTATAAAGCAAAGCCGTTCTGACCACGGCGAGAAATGCGGTCCAGGTCACTACGATCCCCGGGGGAACGTCCCTGAAGTTCCCCCCGAGGATATTGAGGTAGACGTATTCGAGGATTTGGCCGCCGAACACGGAAACGAGAAAAATGACCGTATAGGCGTAAAGGGGCCGAAGATAGTCGTATTTCAGGGATTTGCGGGCTTGAAGTACGTAGGCCGCGCTGGCCGTCCCCATGACGACCGTCAGGGCATAAGCGAGCAGGATCAAATGGATCATCTTCGGATGTCGGGATTTTAGCAGAGAACGCGCCGAATAATAAAGAAAAAGCCGCTGATTTCCCCCGAAAAACCTCGCCAGGAGCCCGGAAGAAGTAGAATGGGAAATAATTCCCATTTACTTCTCCCCCTGACCGCCCCATATTCCAAGACGAAACGGCCCAAAATTCCCATCCAAGGAGGACAATATGTTTGACACGGGCAGGAAGAAGACAACGGCGGGTATGGCTCTCGGCCTTCTGTTTTTCATGATAGCCCTTCTGTTGCCGGCCCAGGATTTCGAGAGCATCCCGGTCGTCAGGCACGAACTCTCGAAGGACGTCAGCCTTTATCAAGTTGGCCTGACGGCCGTCTTTTCCAACATGACCGCGGTCAGGACGTCGGAAGGGGTCGTCGTCTTTGACGCCCTGGCGTTCCCGCAGCTCGTGAAAAGAGTGAGGGCCCTGATCGAAAGGGACTTCGGGAGCAAGATCGCCTGCCTGATCAACACCCATGGCGCCCCGGACCACACGGGCGGCAACGTGATCTTCGAAGACGTTCCGATCTACGGGCATCAGAACGTCAAGAAAGAGATGACGCCGCCAACAGACCGGCCGAGGCCCTCTCCGGAAGAGCTGAAAAAGTTCGTGGCCCAGGCGAGGGAGCGGCGGGCTAAGACGATCGAAGAAGCCAAGAAGAACTATCTGGGAGACATCAGGGAGTTCGAGGATGACGAACTGATCTTCGAGTTGAGGGTGCGCACCTTCGATCCGGCGAATCCTCCGAAATCCGTCATCCCCACCACTTTGATCGGGGACCGCCAGACGCTCCGCCTGGGGGGCAAGACGTTCGAAATGCACCACAATACGCCGAGCTACTCGGAATCGGACATCGTCATCTACATTCCCGAAGAGAAAACGCTCGTCCTCGGGGATATCTTCAACAAAGGCCGGCTTCCCAGCATCTCCCCGCGGGGGCAAACGGACTTGGTATCTTGGGAAAAGCTATTCTCCGGATACATTTCGAACGATACGACTATCGAGCATTTCATATGCACGCATGGGGCGGGGACCATCACCGCCGCGGAGATCAGGGAACAATTCTGCTATTTGAAAAAACTGCACGAAGAGGTGAGGAGCCTGAAGGCGTCGGGGAAGACCGCGGCCGAGATCCAGTCCCTGATCCCCCTGGCGCAGTTCCCGTACTTGAAGACGTACAATCCCTACTTCTACGGTACGGGCTTCAGCATCCATAACGCCAACATCGAATCCCTCTGGAATCATATCAAGTGACGCGAGGCGCGAGGGGAACGCATCGCGTTCCCCTCGCGCCGGCGAGGTTCAAGTCCTCTATCGCCCATTCTTATCTGAACTGAATAGATTCCACCATTTTCCGGGCAACGGGCAGCCATTCCTTCACAAGTTCTTTTGTTATATTTATCGATATCAACAACATACGGCCTTTCAGCGAAAACACGACGATTATGTTGTGAATCTCTGTGTCGATCGCAGGTGTCAGAACCTCGAAGATAAAGCATTCCTGACCATTAAGAATGGTCCGCTCGCTCCGGTACCATGTGGCCGAGGGATACGCGTTTCGGAACATCTTTTCGAAAGCACGATGGGCCTCGTCCAGCTCTTCAATGGACAGGGCGTTGGTTTTAAGGTCATAAGCGATATTGACGGTTCCACGCTCGTTTGACAACACGAACGTAGGACGCCGCTCCATGGGGTACTTGACCCGGATCAATTCTTCGCTCATCGGCTCAAAATGAGTTGGGACAAGCATTTGAATCTTCCCGTCCAGTAGGTTTCGCGTCTCGAGCTGGATAGTTGCGGCTTGCGGCCGTGTGCCACCAACGAAAAGAAAGCAGGCCAAAGCGATTACGGCTCTCATTGAATGCCCTCCTTCTTGATACTATGAGATTATAAAAACTCTCCTCCCTCTTCATCAAGTAAGTTGTGCCTAAAACGCGGTCCGCCTTTCAACACAAATGGGGATTGACCCGCCGAATTAGCCCATGCTATCTATTCAACGGAGTTCGGCGCTTTCGCTTTGAAGGAGACACGGCATGAGAGAATTCGCGGTGAGGGCCCTGATCATCCTCTGCAGCTTGTCTTTTCTGTTCCCCCAGGTGGATGAGAAGCTGAAAAGGGACATCCGCAGCACGGGAAACATTCACTTCCCGCTGCCGCTTGACCACAGCAAGTCGTTCGAGACTTTCGGGCTTACGAAAACGGTGCTGGTCTCCGATATGCTTTGTGACATGGAAGACATGGGCCGATGGTCGCATAGCGGCATCGGCAGGATGTCGCAGACCGCCGAAAGGAGCATCTCCGGGAAGCACAGCCTGAGATTGGTCGCTCCCAGCTATGTCGACGATCCCGCCTGGGGACTGGGCCGGGGGACGTCCATGGCCAGCTACGACGTGGGCGGCAAGAGCTGGGAGAAATACAACCGCATCCATCTCTATGTTTATCCGGACTGCGAAGGCGCCCGCACCGTATACCTGAACCTCTATGTGGAGAACGACGGCAAGATCAAGGTGCCGGACCCATACGGCCGGGAAGGGTACCACGAAATGAACCTGATCAACGGCCAATGGAACGAATGCTTCGTCGAGATGTCGGAGCTGCCGCGCGACAAGGTCACCAAGATCTCCTTGGCCATCGAAGTCTTTGGAAAAGAACGCACGATGGGGGATGTCCTGCAATTCGACGTTTCCAACCTGGCCTTGCAGATCGTCGACAAGCCGGAGGCCGTGAGCGGGTGGAAGCCGGCCGAAAACAGGATCATTTTCTCGACCTCGGGGTACCGCCCCGACAGCGTAAAATCGGCCGTCGTCAACGTGGCCAGGCACAACGGGAGGTTCCAGATCGTGGACGATGCGACCTCCCAGGTCGTCTACGAAGGGCAGATCCAGCCGGTCCGGACGAGTCTCGGCAGTTTCGAGACCGTCGATTTCACCTCCTATCGGCGCCAAGGACAATATCGGATCAGGGTCGGGGACATCACGACGGCCCCGTTCTATATCAACGCGGATCTATGGGACGACTCGGCCTGGCGCGTGCTCAATTTCATGTTCTGCGAGCGCTGCGGCTATCCGGTGCCCGGCAATCACGGGGCCTGCCATACCGACGTGCATGGGGAATACCAGGGGCGCATCTATCCCGTGAACGGGGGCTGGCATGACGCCGCCGATATGTCCCAGGGATTCATGCAGACCGGCGAGATCGCTTTTGCCATGCTCGAAATGGCGAACAGGGCCAAGGAGAAGGGCCACACCGGTCTTTCCCTGCGTTTGATGGAAGAGGCCCTCTGGGGACTGGATCTGGTCATGAAGACGAGGCTTCCGAACGGGGACCGCTTCCAGGGCTGGGGGACGAATCTTTGGACGGACGGCTATCTCGGGTCCACCGATGATGCGGACAGGCACCAGGTCAGGGCCGGCAACAGCGCTTTTGAGAATTTCCTGTTATCGGGCGTCGAGGCCTATGCCTCGATGTCGATCGCCCACGATCCGATGCTCAGCGGGAACCTCCGCAAGATCGCCAAGGAAGATTTCGGGTTCGCTAAAAAGCGTTTCGACGAACTGGGCTTCGGGGAGATGAGCTCGAACGCCGGACACGCCCGTATGACCTCCCGCAGCCAATACATGGCGACCATGTCCTGGGCGGCGAGCGTGCTCTACAAGCTGACGAACGAGACCTATTACGCCGATCAAGCGGCGGAAAGCATCGCGTATGCGCTCCGGTGCCAGCGGACGACGCCGCTCAACGACGCCGCCAAGACCGCGGGGTTCTTCTACCGGGACCTTGACCGGAAGTCGATCGTGCACTTCAACCACCAGTCGAGGGACCAGGTCTACATGCAGGCGCTGACCGCCCTTTGCGAGTCGCAACCGCAGCACCCCGATCATGCGGCTTGGGAAAAAGCGATCCGGTTGTTCGGCGGATATTTAAAGAACATCTACCGGTACGTCGAACCGTATGGCCTGATCCCCAGCGGGGTGTATCAGAAGGACGAGGTCAAGGACAAGGAGAATTTCTACGCGGTCCAGCCGGCGATCGGCGAGGGCGCCGACCTCTCCGCCGATTTCAAGGAACAGCTCGAAAACGGCGTCCGGCTGGACGAGGAGCATTATCTTCGCCGCTTCCCGGTCTGGTTCTCGTTCAAGGGGAACGCGGCCGTCCAGCTCGCCACCGGCAAGGCGGCCGCCCTGTGCGGGAAGTTCCTCCATGACCAAGAGCTGATGAATATCGCCGAACAGCAGCTCTTCTGGATCGTCGGCCGGAACCCCTTTGGACAGTCCCTGATATGGGGGGAAGGCAGCAATTACCCGCAGCTCTACACGGCCCTGCCGGGAGAGATGGTCGGAGGGATCCTGTCGGCATGGAGACGCGAGGCAACGAGGATACGCCCTATTGGCCCCAGTTCAACACCGCCACTTATAAGGAAGTGTGGGGATCGTCCGCGGGAAAATGGTTTTCCCTGATCTCGGAATTCTGACGCCGGCTTCCTTTTCCTCTTTCCAAGGCCCGGCAGCACATCTCCCGGCATCTTCGGCCGTGTTATAATGGCGCCACGACGCGGGGTCCGTATCCCATGAGCCGGGGCTGCGCATGAACGACAGAGACATCGTTTTCGACGACAAGTCCGGATTGGACCGCCTCGTGTTCTTCAGCGACGCGGTCATGGCCATCGCCATCACCCTTCTCGTGATCGACCTCAAGGTGCCGGAAACGGCCGGGGGACTGGGGCCGGCCCTGCGCGAGCTCTGGCCGAACTATCTGGCCTATGTGTTCAGCTTCTTCATCATCGGCCAATACTGGCTGTCGCATCACCGCTTGTTCCGGCCCATTCGCCGTTATGACGATCGGCTGGCCGTGCTGAACCTGCTGTTCCTGTTCTTCGTCGCCCTCATCCCCTTCTCGACCCGCCTCATCGGCCGGGCCCCGGGCGCCCGCCTGGCCGTGGTCGTGTATTCGCTGAACATCCTGCCGCTAGGCCTCATCTCCTATGCCATGGTCCGTCGCGCCTACGGCGACGGCCGGCTGCTCCAGGCCGGGGTACGACCCGACCCAGGCCCGCCTGCCGGCACCTCGATTTCTCGCGCCGGGGGACGATCGTCTTCCTGGTCTGCCTGGCGGTCTCGGTGCTCTTCCCGGTCGCGTTCTTCCCGGTCTGGGCCCTGGGCTTCCTCGGCCGTGGCATCGGCCGCCGCGTCTGGAGGATCCGCTAGCCCGGCCGGTCGCCGGGACCGATGAACGGTCCGGTCTCGGGCCGTCCGCTATAATGGATAGCGGAGTGATGAAAGAAACCAATGCTGCGAAAGAGAGCCCTGCTGATGTCGCTTGTCCTGGCCCTGCTCACGGGCCGTTGCCGTTACGGCGTCGAGAAAGGCGGCCTTGACCTGTCCCGGTTCCGCGAGGACCCCGGGCTCACCGAAGTCCCCGAGGCGCTGAAGGGGCTGGTCCCCACCAACGCGGAAGCCGTCCGGGCCATCGAGGCCCGCCACCGCGGCGGGGAGCTGCGGTTCGCCGTCATCGGGGACACGGTCTCCGATCACAACGAGACCTTCAAAGGTTTCCTCCGCGAGATCGCGGCCCTCGACCCGCCGCCGGCGTTCATCGTCCACCTGGGGGACCGGGCCGTCTCGCCCGTCGTCGAGTCCTTCGGCGCCTACCTGAAGGTCATCGCCGACCCGCCCTGCCCCATCCTCCATATCGACGGCAACCACGACGTCCGCGAAGAGGGCGAGCGGAGCCGGCCCGGGCCTTCTCGGCGACCGGGACTTCTTTTTCGACCTGGGCGACGAGCGCTTCGTCTTCATGGGCGACTCCCGCCCCCCGGGGCGCTCATGGCTTCGACCGCGGTCAGCTCGATTGGCTCGAGCGCGTGCTGGCCGCGCCCGGCCCGTCCCGGAAGTTCTTCTTCGCCCATGTGCCCCCCGGGCCCCGTTCAAGCGGATCGACCCGGGCCCGGGCGTCCCTGCTCACGCCGGCCATCGAGAACGAGACGGAGTTCCTCGACATCCTGGCCCGCCACCATGTCGTCATGGCCGCCTTCGGCCACCGCCACGTTCACGCCACGTTGGTCTATAATGGCGTCCTCATGGTCATCACGGGCGGCGGCGGACAGCGGAATTTCCTGGACCCGAACGTCAAGGAGCCCCTGTTCACCAAGAAAAGACACTTCACGCTCGTGGACTCCCGGCCTCGCGGCCCGGCGCGCCGCTCCAGGGTGTCCTGTCGTGCATGGGCCGGGGACACGAGACGATCTTCATCTCCGCGTTCAGCCAGCCGGGCCTCGCGGCCGGCCTGGCCGGACCCGGCGTGACGCTCCGGCCCTACCCCGCGTCCGACTTCGGACCGTTCCGGCCCGGCGACCCGCCGCGGCCATTTTGGCCGTCTCCAGCCGCACGCCCTGACC
>CAWHBV010000019.1:0-42260 GCA_963827635.1 uncultured bacterium | reverse complement strand
CACCCGGGAAAACGCGCCTTAAGCGCGGCTTCCCACCGCACAGGATCACTCCCTCGCGGGAGCGGTCCCCGACTTCAGCGAGGCCGGCGATCAGTAACGGCCGCGCCGCCGCCGCCGCCGCCGAATCCGCCTCTGCCACCGCCGCCGCCGCCGGCCGGCCGGGGCTGGGCTTCGTTGACCTTCAGGTTGCGGCCCTTGAGGTCCTTGCCATTGAGGCCTTCGATGGCCTTGATGGCCTCGTCCTTGTTCGGCATCTCGACGAAGCCGAACCCGCGCGACTGGCCGCTCATCTTGTCCGTGATGACCGCGGCCTTCTCGACCGCTCCGTAGGCCCCGAAGGCCTGGCGGAGCTCTTCCTCGGTGACACCGAACGAAAGGTTGCCGACGTAGATGTTCATACTCATCTCCTACATCAAAAATTCGATCGCAATAAAGGAGAGGAGTACGCCGGCTGTTTGGGCCACAGGCCTCCGTGCCTTTATCCGACCCGCGCCCCCTTTACGGGGGATTTACGGCGGATAGAATACCAAAAAAAACCGGGCGCGTAAAGTCAATATATGTTTTAATAGTTTCATGAAAAAAATCGTCGTCATCGGCGGGGGCGTCACCGGGGTCCTGTCCGCCTGGGAGCTCGCCCGGGCCGGACACGCCGTCACCCTGGTCGAAGCCCGGGCTCTGGGCAGCGGGGCCAGCTCCCGGTCGGCGGCCGGGATCCGGGCCCAGTTCGGGGTGGCCGCGACGGTCCGCGGCCTGGTCTACTGCGAGCGCTTTTTCGAGTGCTGGACGGCCCGTTTCCCCGGCAGCCAGTCCCCCATCAGGCAGAACGGCTACCTGTTCCTGAAGAATTACCAGGCCGACCTCGACGCCGTCCGGGAGCTCGTCCGGATGCAGCGGGAGGCCGGCCTCGGCGAGGTCGAATTCCTCGACAAGGCCGCCCTCGACGAGCGCATGCCCTTCCTCGACTCGACCGGCATCACGGCCGCGACCTGGTGCCCGAAAGACGGGTTCCTCTTCCCGGCCATCATCTACCAGGACGGGGCCGAAGGCGCCCGGGCCCTCGGCGCCACGATCGTCCAGAACGATCCGGTCGTCGGGGCCGAGAGGTCCGGCACGAGCGCGACGGCCGTCGTCCTCGGGTCCGGCCGGCGGATCGAAGCCGACCTCTTCGTCAACGCGGCCGGCTTCATGGCCGGCGGGGTCTCGAAGCTCTTCGGCGGCCGCGAGCTGCCCATCAAGGTCGAGCGCCGCTACCTCTACTTCCTGGCCGGACTGGGCCGGGACAGCGACTGGGGCCTCGGCGTCGATGAATTCCCCTCGCTGCCGATGATCATCACCCCGTCGGGCGCCTACTGCCGGCCCGAGAACAAGCAGCTGATGATGGGCTGGCTGCAGTTCCCCCGGCCCGTCGCCGCGACGCTCGACAACCAGGACGAGATCGAGCCCGGGTTCGGATTGGGCATGGCCGAGTACGGGGCCGCCCTGCGCAAGGAGATCACCCAGTTCCTGCCCGCCGCCCAGGACATGGGCCGGCTTGGCCGCCGTCACGACCGGCTTCTACGACACGACCCCGGACCACAATCCCCTCTTCGGCTACGACGGCGGCGTCGCGAACCTCATCCACGCGGCCGGCTTCAGCGGGCACGGCCTGATGCACTCGCCGTTCTCCGCCCTCATCGTGGCCGAGCTCGCCGCCCGGGGCCGGGACGTCGCCTCGTTCGAGCTGCCGGACGGTCTCGGCCCGGTCGACCTGGCCGTCTACTCTTTGGACAGGACCTTCGACCGGCACGAAGGGCTGGTGATCTGACCGTGGCCATCCCCGGACTGACCATCATCGGGGAATCCATCAACGACTCCGTCCCCTCGACGAAGAAGCTCTTCGACGGGAACGACGTCGCGGGGCTGCTCGAGCTCGCCCGGGGCCAGGACGAGCGGGGCGCCGCCTGGATCGACGTCAACGTGGGCCTCAGGCCCCCGGAGTTCATGGCCGGCCTCGTCCGCAGGATCCAGTCGGTCACGGCCAAGCCCCTGTCGATCGACACGCCCGACCCGGTCCTCGCCCGGGCCGCCCTCGAAGCCTACGACCCGGAGCGGGCGGACGGACGGAAGCCCATCCTCAACTCCGTCTCGCCGCTCCGCCTCGACATGTTCGACCTCTGGCAGGTCCGGCCGTTCGTGCCCATCCTCCTCGCGTCCGAGCGCTTCGAGGCCGGCGCCGCCTGCGCCAGCGCCAACCGGACCGCCGAGGAGACCTGGCGCACGGCTCGGACGCTCCTCGAGGAAGCGAAAAGACGCATCCCCGGCTTCACCAACGACCAGGCCATCGTCGACCCGGGCATCTCCCCGCTCGGCACCGACTGCGAGGGCGGGCTCAAGCGGGTCCTCGAGACCCTGGCCCTCATCCGCGACGATCCCTTCTTCGCCGGGGTGCACGCCTCGGTCGGCCTGAGCAACTTCACGGTCATGCTCCCCTCGAAGCGGGCCGACGGCTCGCCGGTCAAGGGGCCGCTCGAGAGCGCCTTCCTGACCCTGGCCATGCCCCTCGGCCTCGACACCATCATCGGCTCGACCGTGCGCAAGTACGAGCTCCTGGCGCCGGGCCATCCCGCCCTGGCCTGCCTCGAGGACATCCTGAAGCTCGAAGGCTACGACACGCTCGTCCGGCTCAAGGACTACTATGGATAAGATCTTCCACGTCGAGCTCCAGACGCCCAAGAGGAGCTCCGAGGACATCGACAAGGACCTTCGGACGTTCGACGACAAGTACCGCAAGGTCGTCGACGCGGGCTGGACCGTCTGCATCACCGACAACCCCATGGGCCTGCTGAGCTACGGGGCCATGGAGACGATCGAGCTCCTGGGCCTGCCCGTCCGCCCCGAACAGCTGATGGTCCACCTCAACACCTTCCACCCCCGCAAGGAGCTCGACGAGATCCTGGGCGCGTTCCAGGCGGCCGGGGGCAGGCACCTGCTCGTCGTCTCGGGCGACGGCAGCCAGAAGCTCCACCGGCTCGAGCCGGCCGAGATCGGCCTGCCGTGCACGACCGTGACCTCGGTCGAGCTCCTGCGCTACATCGACCGCGAGTATCCGGGGCGATTCCACTGCGGCGTCGCCTTCAATCCCTACGAGCCGCAGGACGCCGAGCTCGAGAAGATGAAGCGCAAGGTCGACGCCGGCGCATCCTTCATCATCACCCAGCCGATCATCGGCCGGGACGACCGGCTGGACGGGCTCGCGCCTTTCGGCCTGCCGGTCACCCTCGACGCCTGGATGTCGAAGAAGCTCCACCTCCTCTCCGAGTGCGTCGGCCACGAGATCCCCGAGGGGACGCCTTACGACCCCATGGAGAACCTCCGGGAGCTCCGGCGCAACTATCCCGATTACGGGCTCTACCTGGCCATCCTGGGCTTCAAGACCCAGTACCCGCTGCTCCAGGACATCTGGGAATAGGAGGGCGGCATGACGGACGCGAAGGCCGCCGCACGGCGGCGGGGGGAAGGCCAACAGGATCTTCGTGGCCTCCGACGGGACGGGCCGCACGGCCTACCTGACCGTGAGCGCGGCCGTGGTCCAGTTCCCCGGAGCGAAGGTCAAGATCGTCGTCCGCCCGGACGTCAGGACGAAGGAACAGGCGCACGAGGTCGTCCGGGAGGCCGCCGAGGCCGGCGGCTTCGTCGTCCACACGTTCGTCAAGGACGAGGTCCACGACGAGCTCGTCAAGACCGCCCGGGAGCTCAACGTGGAGGCGATCGACCTCATGGGACCGTTGATCGCCCGGCTGACGGAGACCCTGGCCACCTCCCCGTCGGAGAAGCCGGGCCTGTTCAGCCAGCTGAACAAGGCCTATTTCCGGCGCATCGAGACGATGGAATTCGCCCTCAGCCACGACGACGGCCAGCGGGTCGAGGACCTGCGCAAGGCCGAGCTGGTCCTGCTCGGGGTGTCCCGGACCTTCAAGACCCCGCTCAGCATCTACCTCGCCTTCAAGGGCTGGTTCGTGGCCAACGTCCCGATCACGCTCGAGCAGGAGCCGCCGGCCTCGCTGGCCAAGCTCGATCCCGGCAAGGTGTTCTGCCTGGACACGAACGCCCGGCAGCTGGCCGATCTCCGCAGGACGCGGGCCGACTACCTCAAGGGCGCGGTCGCCGCCTACGCCGATCCCGAGTACGTCCGCATCGAGCTGATGCACGCCCGCCAATTCTACGGAAAGCATCCCGGGTGGGCCGTCGTCAACGTGACCCACAAGCCGATCGAGGAGATCGCCACGGAGATCCTGACCCTCCGGGGCAAGCCGGCTTAAGTCCGGGGTTCCCAGCTCCGGGCCGCCGCGATCATGGCCCGCAGGTTTTCCGGCGGGGTCTCGGCCGGGATGGCGCAGCCGGCGTTGAGAATGAACCCCGGCGTGCCGGCGAAGACGTCCAGAAGCTCGCGGGTCCGGGCCTCGACGAGTGCGGGCGTCCCGAGGGCCAGGACGCCGCTCGGATCGATATTGCCGATGAACACCGCCCGCCCCTTCAGCGCGTCCCGGGCGGCCACGACGTCGGTCTTGTAATCGAGCTCGAGGGCGTCCGCCCCGGTCGCCAGCATCGGCCCGAGGATGCGCGTCGTATCGCCGCAGATGTGGAGGGCGTACGGAAGACCCAGGCGATGGGCCTCGACGACGAGCTGCCGCTCGTACGGCTGGGCGAACTCCGCGTACATCGAAGGCGAGATCAGGTCGGGCCCGGCCGGGCTGTCGCCGTTCGAGACCATGTCGGCCCCCGTCCCGGCCATCAGCCGGAGGAACGAGGCCGACGCCTCGGCGCAATACGAGAGGAGGGCATGGGCGTCGTCGCGATTCGCGTCGTCGAGGAGGTCCATCATCCACTCGGCCGGCCCGCGGACCATGGAGGCCAGCGAGTAGGCGGCCTGGTCGCAGTTGCCCCGCACGAAGACCTCGCCGCGGAAGTGCGCCACGAGCCGGCGCACGGCCTCGAGCCAGACCTGGACGCGCGGATGGCCGCCGATCGCGGCGGGAGCGAGGTCGCGGGCCTCGGCGAGCCTCCCGATCAGGGCGCCGGCCGGGCGGGCCGGCATGTCCTCCGGACGGTCGACCGGGACGCCCAGCGCCTCGGCGAGCACGACCGTGTCGACGTCGACGAGGACGCCGTCGTAGCCGTAGGTCTCGACGGCCCGGACGAAGCTCTCCGCGATCGCGCCGGGGTCCTCGCGGAACCGGCGCTGCGTGAAGCCCGCTTCGCGGGCGGCCATGAGGAAGTTGTGGAGCATGACCGGGACCCGGTCGGGACGGGCGCCTTCGAGGGCGGCCCGGACGCGCCGATACCCGTTCATCGTTCCCGGGCTCCCAGGGCCCGCCCGTCGACGGCCTCGACCGCGCCGCCCTCGAGCCGGCTCTTCTCCGCGGTGAAGCCGATAAGGTGGCTCTCCATGGAGGCTTCGAGCGTCGTCGCCAGCAGCCCCGGATCGCGACGGCTGACGGCCTGGACCCAATCCCGGACGAGGCCGTTGTCGCCCCCGCCGTGCCCGGAATCCACGCGGCCGTGCTCCTCGACGGTCCAGACGTAGCGTTTCTTTTCGTGGAAATCGAAGACGTCGAGCCGGCTCTCGTCGCCGACGAGGTCGCCCCGGGTGCCCATGATCCGCGTCCGGCGGCCGGCGTAGGACGTCAGTCCCTCCATGGCCAGCGAGGCCGTGATGCCGCCGAACTCGAGGTTGACCACCTGGTTGTCGACGACGTCGTTGTCGCTGCGGAAGACGCACCGGCCGTAGCTCGTCCGGCCGAGCCACTCGGCGATCGAGGCGTCGTCTTCGCCGGGCGTGTCCTTGTGGCCGAGCCAGGACTTGCGCCGGAGATAGATCTCGACCGCGGAGTACGGGCACGTCGCCTCGACGGGACAGCCGTCGGCGCACCGGGCCGGCGCCCCGGGCGGGGCCATCTCCTCGCGGAAGAACCGCAGCGATCCGAAGGACTGGACCTTGGTGCAGGGCTCGTCCGCGATCCAGCGCAGGATGTCGAGGTCGTGGCAGCACTTCGACAGGAGCATGGGCGTCGAGACCCGGCTGTTGCCCCAGTTGCCGCGGACGAACGAGTGGGACATGTGGATGTGCTCGACCGGCTCGAGGTGCTGGATGCTGACGACCCGGCCGAGCCGGCCGCTGGCGACGACGTGCCGCATCATCCGGAAGTAGGGCGTGTACCGCAGGACGTGGCAGACGCCGACGATCGCCCGCTCGCGCCCGGCCCGGTCGAGAATGTCGCGGCACTGCGGCCAGGACTGCGCGATGGCCTTCTCGAGGAGGAGATCGTAGCCCCGGTCCAGGGCGGCCATGGCCGGACCGTAGTGGAGACGGTCGGGGGTGGTGACGATGATGGCATCGCAGAACTTGGGGCCGTCGAAAGCCCGTTCCCAGGTCGGCCAGCGGCGCTCGGGCGGGATGCCGTGGGCCTCGGCCAGGAACGCGTTGCGGTACGGGATGGGCTCGGCCACCCCGACGATCTGGAGCTCTTCCGGAAAGGCCTTGGCATAGGCCGCGTAGACCCGGCCCCGGCCGCCCGCCCCCATGATGGCCGCCGTGACCGGCCGGGATGGCTTTTGCCAGGCGACGGCCGGGGGGCTGCCGAGCGGATGGGGCCGGCCCTCCTGGGCCCTGACCAGCTTGTAGGTCGTCATCGTGCCGGCGGCGGCACCGAGCGTCATCAACATGTCCCTGCGCTTCATGTCCGACCTCCTGGCTGTCATCGATCGCGATAATCCGGCGCGGACCGGGGGTCTGCGGCGGCGGAACGGCGGAGAACGACCGCCCGGCTGAGGCGGATCCGTTCCTCTCCCTCGCGAACGAAACCCGCGCCTTCGGCGGCCCCGACGAGGCCCGCGAAAGCGTCTTCGGCGACGTGCATCCTGGGCTCGACGAGGAGCAGGCGCCCTTCGGGCTTCAGGGCGGCCCGGATCTCGGCGAACAACCGCCCGGGGTCGGGGACCTCGTGGGCCATCCAGAAGGCCAGCGCGAGATCGGCCCGAACATCGAGCCCGAGCCGGTCCTTTTCGGCCAGGTGGAGCCGGACCCGGCCGGAGACGCCGGCGCGAACGGCCCGCTTACGGGTTTTCTCGAGCATGCCCGGATGGATATCCACGGCGACGACCGAGCCCGTCTCTCCCGCCATCCGGGCCATCGGGACGGTGAAGAAACCCCGGCCCGCAGCCGATGTCGAGAACGACGTCGCCCGGACGGATGAAGCGGCCGAGGATGCGGTCCGGGTCCTGGGCGATCCGCCGGAAGACGTTCGTGAGGGTGAAGGACAGCCAGGGCGGGCAAACATGTTCGTGCATGCGGCGTCAGTTCTCCGGCCTGTTGGGATGCGTAAGGCCGGGCCCGGGAAAAACAAGCTCCGGACGATCAGAAAGATGTTGCGTCGGAAGCCGTCCTCTCGAATCATGGGCGGACAGCCGAGGGCAGGAGGATGTCAGACATGGACGACATCGCGCGCCGCGCGGAATTCTTCTATTAATCGAGTCGCCCGCTCTGGCCCTTCCTGCGGCACGCCGGAGACGCCCCGGGAATACACCCTCGTCTGGTCGGAGGAGTTCGCCGTCGACGGGCTCCCCGATCCCGCGACCTGGAGCTACGAGACCGGCCTGATCCGGAACCAGGAAGCCCAGTACTACACGGAGGGCCGACCGGAGAACGCCCGCATCGAGAACGGGTGCCTCGTCATCGAAGCCCGGAAAGAGGAGTACGCGGGCGCGCACTACACCTCGGCGAGCGTCAACACCCTGGGAAAAAGGGAATTCTTCCGGGGCAAGCTCGAGGTCCGGGCCAAGATCCCGACGGGCCGGGGCTCCTGGCCGGCCATCTGGATGATGGGGACGAACATCACGACCGTCGGCTGGCCGGAGTGCGGCGAGATCGACGTCATGGAGAACGTCGGCTACGAGCCCGACACGATCTACGCGACCGTCCACACGCCCGGCTCGGTCAACGATCCCGGCCGAGTCGAGCGGGGCGGGCACATCGATATCCCCTCTCCTTTCAACGATTTCCACGTCTACGCCGTCGAATGGCAGGACGACGAGCTGGATTTCTATTGCGACGGAACGAAGTACTTCACCTACCGGAAGAACGCGAGCTACCCCTCGTACTGGCGCTTCGACCGGCCGTTCTACCTGCTCCTCAACCTGGCCATCGGAGGGACCTGGGGCGGAGCGCAGGGCATCGACGACACGATCTTTCCCCTGACATATTCCATCGACTACGTGCGCTACTACGAGCGGGACTGATCAGTCCCGGACCTTGAAGGAACGGGCGGCGACAACGCTCAGGACGATCGCGAGGGCGAGCAGGATCCCCAGGTTCGGCAGAATGTCCGCGAACCCGCCCTGGAAGAACCTCAGCTTGTGCAGGGCGTCCATGGCCCAGTAGGCGGGCGAGATCATGGCGACCGTGCGGACGCCCGGCGGAACGATCTCGCTCGGCCACCAGCAGCCGCCGAGGCCGGCGAAGATGTTGGCCAGCAGGACGGCCAGGCCGATGATCAGGTCCTCTTTCGTGCAGAGCGACCCGATGAAGACGCTCAGCGCGGCCATGGCCAGGGCGAAGACGGCGATGACGAGGAGCGCCAGGGGGAAGCTGCCCAGGTTCAGCTTGAAGAGGATCCTGCCGACGACGAAAAGGATGAGGGCCTGGACGACGCCCATGCCCCACCGGCCCAGGAGCTTGGCCTGGAAGACCTCGCCCTTGGAGAGCGGCGAGAAGAGCATCCGGGCCAGGACGCCCTTCTTGCGGTCCTCCATGACCGTGATGCCGCCGTAGATGATGACCATCATCATGATGAACTGGATGGTCGTCCCCGGGATGGAGTGGTCGAAGCCGCTGGGCACGACCGTCACTGTGTTCTCCGGGAACCGGCTCTTCACCTGGACGATGTCGCGGAACTCCGCGTGGCCGTCGAGGAACTTGGCGAGGTCGCCGTCCCCGTAGAGGACGAGCTCGCTGAGGACCCGGGCGATGGCCTGGAAGAGCCGCGTCTCGACGCGGGCGGCCGCCTTCGTCGAGGCGTCCTCGCGCTTCTTGAAGGCCAGGGCCTGGTCGCGCCGCGATTCGATCTTGGCCGAAAAGTCGGCCGGCAGGACGATCAGCCGGCTGTATTCGGCCGGCTCGCTCGTCACGATCTTCAGCTCGACCGTCGGGGCCTCGATCTTGCCGAGAAAGTAGGTCCCCCAGCGGCCCTCGTCGAGGTTGACCACGGTCAGCTCGGCGACCGCGGGCGCGCTGTCGGAGGCCTTGAAGAGCAGGCCGAAGAGGACGATGAAGAGCATCGGGAAGATGAGCGACCAGAAGAAGAAGACCTTGTCGCCGACCATGATGCGCAGGTCGTTCCAGGCGACGTGGAGGATGCGCCGGAGCTTTCTCATGGTCACACCGAGGTCTTGCGGCGCAGGGCCGGGACGGCCAGGGCCGCCAGCACGAGGCCGCTCGCGACGAGGACGACCAGGGCCGTGATCGGGAAACGCCCGTCCCGGATAAGGGCCGCGCCGTCGATGAACCAGCGGTTGGGCGTGAAAGCGCCGACCGCCCGGAAGGCCTTCGGCATGGCCTCCGGGTTCATCATCGACCCGCCGAACAGGCTGAAGGCCAGGATGACGGGCGCGCCGAGCGCCCCGGCCTGGTTGCGGTTCTTGACCATGGCGCTGAAGAAGCCGAAGAAGGCGGCCGTCCAGAAGGACGCCGCCGCGCCGAGCAGCAGGAACCAGCCGAACGGCCCCCAATAGGCCCGGAAGATCAGCGTGCCGAGGGCGACCATGACGAGGAGCACGGCCATGCCCATGACCCAGCCGCCGAGCAGGCGGGCGCCGACGAGCTCCAACGGCCGCAGCGGCGTCGTCATCATGCGCCGGAGCTTGCCGTCCTCGCGCTCGGAGATGATGTCCCGCATCAGCGTCTGGACGATGAACAGCAGGAACATGACGGCCATGCCCGGGAGCATGATCGAGAAGAGGTCCGTTTTCGTGACCTGGGTCTTGGCGCCGACGGCCTTCGTTTCTTCTTCCTTCAGACGGATCAGCAGCGGATTGAGGTATTTCTCGGCGGCGACCATCTTCTTCTGGGCCTTGCCCAGCTCCGGCCCGAGCGCCTCCCAGGGGAAGCTGTCGACGGGTCCGTCGAGCATGGCCCGGATGCCCCGGGCCTCGTCGGCGAAGGCCTGGACGGCTCCCGAGAGCATGACCGCCAGCGTGTTCACGAACTCCTCGACGACGTCGGGCAGGAACTGCTCGGCCGGGTTCTTGACCACGGTCAGAGTCGTCGTTTTGGCATCGAGCAGGTCGAGGGTGAAGCCCTCCGGGATGACGATCATGGCCGAGGCCTTCCCCTTCTCCATCCGCTTGCGGCCTTCGGCCTCGTCGGTCACGGTCACTTCGAACATCTTTTTCATCTCGTCGACGTCGAAGGCCCCCAGCAGGAGCTTCGAGGCGAAGCCCTTGTCCTGGTCGACGAGGAGGACGGCGATCGGCGGCAGCGTGCTCTCCTCGGTCCGGGGGGCGAAGATGATGCCGATGAGCGCCGTCATCACCATGGGAATGGCGATGAAGATGAGGATGGCCAGCGGCGACTTGAGGTGCCGGCGCACGTCGTTCCCGAGGACCAGGAGGAGCCGTCTCATGCCCTCTCCCTAATCCCTCAGGGTCCGCCCGGTCAGCTTCAGGAAGACCGTCTCCAGGCTGGGCGACTTGATCTTCATGTCGGTGACGGCGAGCTTCCGCTGGAACAGGCGGTCCATGATCCGCGGGATCTCGGCCGTATCGGAGACCCCCAGCGAGGCGATGCCGTCGGCCACGGACAGCAGCTCGACGCGGGGCCCGGCCAGGTCCTTTACCGCTTCCGAGAAAGCGGCCGCGGCGAAATCTCCGACGATCTCGACGACGTCGCGCTCGCCGACGATGCGGACGAGCTCGTCGAGCGTCCCCTGGGCCAGGATGCGGCCGGCGTCCATGATGGCGATGCGGGAGCAGGTCGTCTCGACCTCGGCCAGCTGGTGGGTCGTGAAGATGACCGCGGTGCCGGCGGCGCCGACGTTGCGGATGATGTCGAGGATGCTGACCTTGGCCTGGACGTCGATGCCGACGGTCGGCTCGTCGAGCAGGAGCAGGTCGGGCCGGTGGAGGAGGCCGATGGCCGTGTTGAGCCGGCGCTTCATGCCGCCGGAGAAGTTCTTGACCGGTTCCTTGGCCCGGGCGGCGAGCTCGACGAGCTCGAGGAGCTCCGAGGCCCGCTTCTTCAGGTCCGCCCGCGGCACGTCGTAGAGGCCGCCCCAGAAGAGCAGGTTGTCCATGGCGCTGAGCTCTTCGTAGAAGGCCATGTCCTGGGGGACGATGCCCAGGCGGTTCTTCAGCTCGCGGTCGGCGAACAGGTTCCGGCCCTGGAAGTTCACGGTCCCGGTGAAATCGCCGAGCGTCCCGGCCAGGATGGAGATGAGGGTCGTCTTGCCCGCGCCGTTGGGGCCGAGCAGGCCCAGGACCTCGCCCTTCTTCAGGTCCAGGGAGAAACGGTCGAGGGCCAGCACGTCGCCGTAGGATTTGGTCAGGTTCTTGATCTCGAGCATGGGCGGCACACCTTTTCCCGGGTATCTTCCCCTATCTACGCACCGGGACCGGAAATGGTTGACCCGGGCTATTTTTTCGTCGCCGGCACGGGCGTGAGCTGGTTGTACTCGACCAGGAGCTTGAGCCACCAGTCGGGGAACTTCAGCGGTCCCCGCTTGCGGGTGGCCTTGTCGTAGACCCACATGTGGTTGTACTTGACCAGCAGGTCGTCGCCGAGCTGCCACCAGGCCGCCAGGACGCGGTCGACGTTGGCGAGGCAGTAATCGGTCAGGAAGCCGGCCGCGAGCGCCGGGTCCTTCTTGTAGAGGTCCAAGGCCGCCTTGTCGATCGCGTCCGTCCTCTCGACGGCCGGGTCCTCGTATTCCTTCTGGGCGGCCCGCACGTCCTCGATGGCCAGGTTGTAGGCGACCTGGGTGTGGAAATCGACGTAGTCGAAGGCCCAGCGGGCCGAGTTCCGGTCGAAGGTCCAGTGGTCGCCGATCTCGAACGAGCGCGGGATCCTGTCCATGGCCGCCGCGTAGAGCGGCATGAAGCAGGACGTATCCTGGGCGCCCCAGGCCAGCCAGACGAGGCCGCCGACGGGATCCGGCAGCCAGCCCCGGCTCTGCGTGACGGTGACGTACTCGGCCCGGTTGACGCCGATGACGCGGGGCGTGCTGTAGCGCTTGCCCTCGAGCTCGAAGCCGTAGGGCAGGTAGTTGGGGTTCTGGAACGGTCCGCCCTGGATGCCCCGGGCCGGCCAGTAGGGCGTGCCTTCGGTCTTGTCCCGGGTCATCATCATGACGTCCCGGGCGGAGAGCTTCTTCTCCGGCTTGACCGAGAAGGGGAAGTCCTCGTTCAGGGTCTCGGGGCTGAACTTCTGCGACGGGGCGACCAGGGTCAGGAAGCGCCACAGCCGGACCCGGGCGCCGTCGGTGTTGGCCGCGCTGACGTCGGTCGGATTGTAGGCCTTCTTCCAGTTGAAGGGCTTGCCCGCCTTGGGATCGAAGAACTTCATGTCGGTCGCCAGCTGGACGACGTTCGGCGAGGCCATGAAATAGTCGGGCTTTTTGAGGTCGATCTCGCCGATGCGCGACTCGTTCGGCGTGACGGCGACGTGGTCGTCGGGAACGCGCTGGGCGCACCAGACCGCGCCGGGCTTGCCGCTCTGGGGCGTCCACAGCGGGCCGACGGGCATGATCTCGAAGGTCCAGACCTCTTTCGGGTCGGCCACGGCCAGCATCTCGCCGGTGTCGGTATGCCCGTAACCGTATTTCTCGCCGAGCTCGCCCATGATCCGGATGGCCTCGCGGGCCGTCCCGGCCCGCTCCATGGCGATGAGCGTCAGCATGGTGATGTCGAACTTGGCGGCCGGAGTGGGGTTCTCCATCTTGTCCCGGCAGCCGATCGTCGACTCGCCGATGGCCACCTGGGCGTCGTTCATGTAGCCGAAGTCGCCGTGGATGTAGGCGCGCGTGTGCGGGAGCTCGGGGATCTCCATGACGACCGTCCGCTTGACGTCCTCCCACTTCAGGCCCAGGTCGGGCGCCCAGTTGCCGAACTGGCTGATGTGCCAGATCTTGCGGGTCTCGCCGGGCTTGTGGTCGGCCGCGGGGATAGTAGCGCCAGGTCCAGTCGCATTCGCCGCAGTCGCAGGTGTGCGTGGTCATGACCGAGCCGTCGGTCGAGGCGGCCTTGCCGACCATGATGACCGTGCAGCCTTCGAGCTCGCCGGCCGGGCCGCAGGTCGGGCAGGCCGGGTCCTGGGCCTGCGGGGCGGGCCCCGCGGCCAGCAGGGACAGGGCTATAAAGAGGAAAGCGGCGTAAACGAGGGATCGGTTCGGTTTCATGGGCACCTCCTGGATGTGCGCGAACGGACCGAGGATAGTCCGTCCCGCCTCCGGTTGTCAATCGGAGGATGCCCGCGGGCCGGCCCGGAACCTATTCCTGCGCCGGGAGGAGCTTGTCCTTGTCCAGACTCGATCTCCCGAAGATGCCCAGCACGCCCTTCAAGCCGACGCTCATGACGATGTTGAGGAAGAACGAGAGGAAGGCGAGCAGGAGCAGGCCCCCGCAGAGGGCCGCCAGGATCATGTAGATCTCGAACTCGCCGTTCGTGTAGATCGTCCGGCGCAGCATGCCCTTCAGCCCGGCCATGCCCATGAACGCCCCCATGCCGATGCCGCCGACGAGGTGGGCCCAGAAGTGGACGTTGGCCAGCTTCTGGCTGTAGAGCTTGGCCCCGTTGGTCAGGATGGGGAAGAGGATGTAGATGGCCGAGTAGAGGGTCATGGTCAGCCCGACGAGGATCGCCACGTGGACGTGGGGGCCGATGACCCACTGGGTGTTGTGGAGGATGCGGTTCAGGCCGACGTCGGCCTGGATGATGCCGGCCGGGACGCCGAGGCCGAACCCGAGCAGGCCGCCGAGCAGGAACTTCAGCTCGTTCGACATCTTGAGGGGCCGGGCGCTCCAGAGCGTCGCCAGGGTGATGAAGAAGGCCAGCCCCTGGGTGATGAGCTCGAAGGCCGTCACCATCTCGCCCGAGAGGACCTTGAGGATGGACGGCTGGGCCTGGTCCGACAGCAGGTGGTGCGACCAGACGGTCCAGGAGACGACGAGCTCGACGAGCAGGGCGGCCCGGGCGACGTTCTCCATGAACAGCTTCTTGCCCGTGATCAGCGTGGCCAGCAGGTACCACGTCCCGGCGACGAAGATGAGGACGAGGCCGTCGGCGATGAGGTCGAGGCCCCACCAGTACCAGTTCTTGTAGAGCAGGGCGTCGACGGCCGTGTCCTTGAGGCTCCCCCCGAGCAGCGCGGCGACCATGTAGACGAGGATGAGGACGCCGGTGAAGAGGATGATGCCGGAGTTCAGGGCCAGGTCCACCGAACCGCGGGCCACGGCCGCCACCGGCAGGGGCACCAGGTGCTCGGTCTTCTTCTTCCGGAAGAAGTTCTTGATGGCCGTCAGCCCGAGGGCCGAGCCCAGCAGGGCGCCGGCCGGCTGCTTGTCCCAGCCCTTGGGGGTGTAGGTGATGGTCTTGAAGATGTTGACGACGAAGAAGACCGTCCCGAGCATGACCAGGGCGATGCCCAGGATGAAGAACGAGCCGCCCAGGGGGCCGAACTGGCTGAAATCGGCCGGGAGCGGCCAGTACAGGGTGTAGAGCGGCGCGTAGTGCGAGAAGAAGCCCGCGGTCCAGAAGGTGAGCGTGCCGCCGGCGACGAGCCAGAAGGTCCAGAGGGCCAGCTTGTAGCTCCAGAGCGGTTTCTTCATCAGGAACGGCACCAGGAACAGGAACGCCCCGAAGACGATCGAGTAGCTCGACCCGAAGATGCCGACGAGCGGGTGGGCCGTCATCATGGCGAAGAACTGGTTGGTCGAGATGAACGGGACCTGCTCGACCTCGAAGATGCGCATGATCATGCCTTCGATCAGGGCGAAGGCGTAATAGACGAGGCCGACGACGACGAACCGCAGGGTCAGCTTCTGCATGGGGGTCAGCGTCTTCGGCTTGAACAGGCCCTGTTCCCCGTTGAGGAAGGTTTGGACGAAGCTCATGGTGTCTCCCCTATTTCGCTTCCAGGACTTCGAGGGCGTCCTTGACGACCATGGCGAAGCCCTTGGGGCCGGAGTATTCCGTCGACCGGATGGTGTAGAGCCCCGGTTCCGTGAACGTCCAGAGCACGTCGTTCCTGTGGCCGGGGACGACCTGCATCTGGAAGACCATGGAGTTGTCCGGCCGGAAGACGCCGAAGCCGTAGGTCAGGTCGGCGGAGGACACGTCGAACCGGACCGTCTCCCCGACCCTCGCCGTCATCCGCTCCGCCGGGAGCTCGAAGGCGTGGCCGGCCACCTTGATGGCGAAGAACCGGTCCGCCTGGACGCTGTCCCTGGTCGAGGTCCGGCTTGACCCACGGGATCGTCAGCGAGGTCGTGATGTGGAGGGAGAAGCCGAGGACGGCCAGGACGGCGACGAAGGCGTAGAACAGGCCGGGCTTGATGACCTTGGGCTTGCCCGCGTGCGTCAGCCTCCAGCCGAACCAGCCGACGAGGAGGATGATGACGATGGCGTAGACCGTGTAGCCCAGGGTTTGGCCGAAGAGGACCATTTTGGAGTCGACCATGGGTGATTGTCCCTCCTTACGCGGGGCATCATACCGGCGGTTGCGCCGCCGAGTCAAGCGCTCAGGGCTTCCGGAATTCGATCAGCTCGACGGGCGCGCCGCCGTCCTCGATCATCGCCACCCTGACCCCCGCGGAGGGCGAGGTGATCTCCGCCGTGAGGCCGAGCCCGGCCAGGGCGGCCTCGAGGTCGTCGACCTCGAAGGCGATGTGGGGCACCGTGCGGACGAGATCGGACACGGCACAGCCCGGGTCGAACCTCATCCACTCGATGCCGAAGGGGCTGGTATCGAAGCCCGAGACGTGCATCTTGAGGTGCGGCAGGTGGACCTCGCCCGGACGGGCGACCGTCGTGGGGATGCCCATATGGTGATACCGCCAGCCCATTTCGGCGACGGCGGCCGGCGGCTCGTGGTCCCGGCGTTGCTTCTTCATGGACGGACTCCCCCGGTCCGGCGCGGCCGCGCCCGGGCCGGCGCTACTTGCCCAGCTCTTTGCGGATCGCCTCCAACCTCTCTTTGAGGACGGGGGCGAAGGAAAAGAACGGCTGCAGGGTCGCACAGCCGTAATCGTCGCAGTGGGCGCAGGTGACGACCCCGCGCTTGGACGCGCAGAGCCGGATCGCGCAGGTCGCGGCGTGGGCCGTGCTGATCCTCCGGCCGGACGAGCAGCCGTCGCAGATGCAGGCGTCCGGATCGATCACGGTCCCGCCGAACTGGGCGGCCCATTTCTTGGCCGTCGCTTCGAGCCCGGCCCGGTCGTCGGCCTGGGTGGCGATGTAGGCCTCGCACTCGCCGCAGTCGAGGCCGCAATAGGCTTGGATCTTGGCCATGTTGTTTTCCTCCCTTGATCAGCGCGGCGCCTTGCGGGCCGGCCTGAGGTCGAGGTCGTGGAAGTCGTAGCTGAAATCGGTCGCCGGCGAGACCGCCTGCATCTTCAGCCGGTCGACGGAGCCGTCCGGCCGCAGGGCGAAGGTCGCGTAGGCGTCGGCCCGCAGCTCCCGGTCGCGCCAGCGGACGACGAAGGTGTCGTGCTGCCAGTGCTCCATGTCGCCGACGAGGGCCGGCGTCTTGGTGAAGCGCATGACCAGGCGCCCGCCCGATTCCTCGACGACGACGTCGCCGTACCAGGCGTCCGTGTAGACGCCGGCGTATCCCGCGAGCGGGAGCGAGGGGCGTGAGGCCGCGTCCCGGGCCGCCGACGACTTCCCCACGGCCGCGGCCGTTTCGGCCTCGACGCGGGTCCGGAGCTTGAGGTAGGCGGCCGTCCAGTCCGTGGCCGGGGCGCCGAGGTCGTGATCGACGACGGTCCAGGTCAGGGCGGAGAAGGCCTCCTCCGATTCGGCGTTGGTCAGGACGGCGACGCCGAGGTTTCGCTCCGGGAGCAGGGTGACGATCGAGACGTAGCCGGGCAGGCCGCCCGTGTGGGTGATGACGCGCTCGCCGCGGTAATCGCGGACGCCCAGGCCGAGCGCGTAGGCGTTGAAGTTGGTCTTGAGGCCGGCCAGCTCCGCGGGCGGCGCGGAGTTGGGCCGGACGGTCACCGGCGTTTCGAGCTCGCGGGCCGTCCGCTCCGAGTAGAGCGCCGACCCGTCGGCGAGCTTGCCGCGGGCGAGCCGGACCTGCATCCAGCGGGCCATGTCCTCCGCGCCGGAGTTGATGCCGCCGGCCGGGTTGGTGTTGTCGCTGGTGAAGGGCGCGATGGGCCGGACGGCGCCCTCGACGCGGGCGTGCGGCGTCGCGACGTTGCCCCCCTCGGCGGCGGCCGAGTGGCGGACGTTGCTGTCGTTCATGCCCACTTTTTTCAGGATGCGCTCGGCGACGAAATCCTCCCACGACAGGCCGGTCACGGCCTGGATGACCTCGCCCGCGACGAGGTAGAGGACGTTGTCGTAGGCGTAGGCGCTGCGGAACGACGTCGCCGGCTTGATGTACCGGAGCCGTCGCGCGACGTCTCCGCGGTTGTAGGTCGATTCCGGCCACCAGAGCAGGTCCCCGGCGCCGAGGCCGAGCCCGCTGCGGTGGACGAGGAGGTCGCGGACGCTGAGCTCGCGGGTGACGTAGGGATCGTACATCATGAACCAGGGCAGGTAGTCGACGACGGGCGCGTCCCAGGCGATCTTGCCTTCCTCGACGAGCAGGCCGAGGGCGGTCGCCGTGAAGACCTTGGAGTTGGAGGCGATGCCGAAGAGGGTCCGCGCGTCGACCGGGGCGGGATCGCCCAGCTTCCGGACGCCGTAGCCCTTGGCCAGGACGACGCGGCCGTCCTTGACGATGGCCAGCGCGAGGCCGGGGACCTCGAAGGTCTTCATGATCCGGGCGACCGTGGCGTCGATCCCGGGCGGAACGCCGGGCGTCGCCCGGGTCTTGGCCGGGGCCGCGGGGGCGTCTCCCCGAACGGGCATCAGGAGCGACAGGAGAACGAGGGCCGCGAGCAGGGCCGGCCCGGCAGCTCGGGAACGCGTGCGACGAACGGACATGGGAGACCTCCTCAAGTTTCTTTTCCTTCGATCAGAGCCAAGCCGTAGGGCATCGGGATCCGGATGTCCGTCTGTCCCTTGTAGGCCGCGATGCGCGCCAGGCTCGTCTCGCCCTGGCCTTTCACCCTCTGATAGAGCTGCTCGTAGTCGCTGAAAGACTGCACGGTTTCATACTTTTGGATCTTGGTCATCGGGAAGCGACGGAGCGCGGCCCAACCGGCCGCCACCTTGTCCTCCTCGGCCCCGAGGAAGGACCACACGGAGCCCGGCCAGTGGTCGAAGGCGACGACCGCCGGGGCCAGGCCGCGGGCGCGCTCGACCGCCGCGCCCGGATCGGCCATTTCGTGGAGGCAGAACTCGAACAGGACGACGTCGGCCTTGAGGTCGATCGCGAAAAAATCCCCCAAGACGGGCTCGAACCTGTCCTCGAGCCCGGCGGCCTCGAGATTTTCGCGGAGCTTCTCCAGGGCCTGGGCGTCGCTGTCCAGGGCCAGGACCTTGCGGGCCGTGCGGCCGTACTCGATGAGCTGTCCCCCGCCGGCCCCGACGGAGAGGACTGTCTTGTCCCCGAGATCATAGAACGCCAGGAGGTCGGCGACCATCTTCTTATAATCGGCGGCCATCGGCGGCTTCCTTCGCCCAATGTATCATCTCCGATCGGCATTGCGGCCGTGATCGCCGTCGCTCTGGGAACGGGGATCGTTGCCGCGGAGGGCCCGGACGACCCGCTCGCCCGGGGTTTCCAGACGCCTCCCGCAAGCGCCAAGCCGCGCGTCTGGTGGCACTGGATGAGCGGCAACATCACCAAGGCGGGCATCAAGGCCGACCTCGAGTGGATGAAGCGCACCGGCATCGCCGGGTTCCAGAACTTCGACGCGGGCCTCGAGACGCCTCAGATCGTCGCCAAGCGCCTCGTCTACATGACTCCCGGGTGGAAGGACGCGTTCAAATACACAGCGGCCCTGGCCGACGAGCTCGGCCTGGAGATGGCCATCGCCGGCTCCCCCGGCTGGAGCGAGAGCGGCGGACCGTGGGTCACCCCGGCCCAGGCCATGAAGAAATACGTCTGGAGCGAGACGCGCCTCGAGGGTGGACGTCCCTTCAGCGGCGTCCTGCCCAAACCGCCGTCGACGACCGGGCCCTACCAGAACCTGGGCGGACGGCACGAGGGATTCGGCGAAGGCAGCAAGGCCGCGCCGCCCGAGTTCTACGCCGACAGCGCCGTCGTCGCCTTCCGCGTCCCGGAGAACGACCGCACGCCGACCGAGCTCGGCGCTAAGGTGACGTCGAGCGGGGGCGCTTTCGACCTCGCCGCCCTGAGCCGACGGCGACCTCGCCGAGGCCGTTCTTCTGCCGGCCGCGCCCATCGACGGGGAGTCTTGGATCCAATTCGCCTACGACCGTCCCCAGGCCGTCCGCGGCCTCACGCTGATGACCGCGAGAGGCGAACGCCGCGGCAGCTACGACATTCCGGAGCTGGAGGCGAGCGACGACGGCCGCGACTTCCGGTCCGTCCTGAAGCTCCCCGGCGACGCCGTCACTATCGCCTTCGCCCCCGTCACCGCCAAGTACTTCCGCGTGAGCGTCCGCACCAAGGCCCCGCAGCCCGGGCCAGGCTCTCCGGCCGCACCCGATGAGCCCGCCGGGATCCCGGTGGCCGAGCTCGTCCTCCACGCCGTCTCGCCCGTCAACCGCTTCCAGGACAAGGCCGCGTTCGACATCGCCACCGACATCTATTCTCTGGCCACGCCCGCGGTCCCGGATGGCGATGCCGTCGCCAAAGCCGACGTCGTCGATCTCACCTCCAAGATGCGGGCCGACGGCAAGCTCGATCTGGACCCCGCCCGCCGGCCGCTGGACCGTCCTCCGCTTCGGCTACTCCCTCACCGGCGCCCGCAACTCGCCCGGCCTCGCCGGAGGCCACCGGGCTCGAGGTCGACAAGCTCGACCGGGCCCACGTCAAGGCCTATTTCGAGAACTACCTCGATCAGTACAAGAGCGCCACCGGCGGCCTCATGGGCCAGCGCGGTCTTCAGTACGTGATCACCGACAGCTGGGAGGCCGGGGTCGCCAACTGGACCGACCGGATGTTCGACGCGTTCTCGAAGCGCCGCGGCTACGACATGCGCCCCTGGCTGCCGGTCCTGGCCGGCCGGGTCGTCGAAAGCGCCGAGGCGAGCGACCGGTTCCTCTGGGATTTCCGCAAGACCCTGGGCGACCTCGTCGCCGAGAACCACTACGACCAGCTCACCGACATCCTGCGGGCGCGCAATATGGGCCGCTACACGGAATCCCACGAGTCCGGCCGGGCTTTCATCGGCGACGGCATGGACGTGAAGCGCTTGGCCGACATCCCCATGAGCGCCACCTGGCTCGAGGGGCCCGGCAAGGCCAGCCGCCAGCACGACGCCGACGTCCGCGAATCCGCCTCGGTCGCCCACATCTACGGCCAGAACCTGGTCGCGGCCGAGTCCCTGACCGTCTACCGCAACGCCTGGGCCTACTCGCCCGAGACGCTGAAGTCGACCGCCGACCGGATGATGACGAACGGGCTGAACCGCTTCGTCATCCACACCTCGGTCCACCAGCCCGTCGACGACAAGATCCCCGGCCTCGGGCTCGGGCCGTTCGGCCAGTGGTTCACCCGACACGAGACCTGGGCGGATATGGCCCTGCCCTGGACGACCTATCTGGCCCGGAGCTCGTACATGCTGCAGCAGGGCCGCTTCGTGGCCGATGTGCTCTACTTCTACGGCGAGGATTCCAACGTCACGGCCCTGTTCGGCGCGAAGCTGCCCGACATCCCGTCCGGCTACAACTTCGACTTCGTCAACGCCGACGCCCTGCTCCACCGCCTGTCGGTCGCCGACGGCCGGATCACGACGGCCTCGGGCATGAGCTACCGCCTGCTGGCGCTCGACCCCAACAGCCGGCACATGTCGCTCCCCGTCCTGCGCAGGATCCGCGACCTGGTCGGCGCCGGAGCCGCGGTCGTCGGCGCCACGACCCGTCGCGAGCCCGAGCCTCGCCGACGATCCGGCGGAATTCCGCGCCGTCGCCGACGAGGTCTGGGGCGGCGCCGCGAAGGGCCGGGTCTTCGAAAAAGAGACCGTCGCCCAGGCGCTCGCCGCGCTCGGCGCGGCGCCCGACTTCTCGTACACCAAGTCCAGGGAGGATACCAGCCTCGCCTTCGTCCACCGCGCCCTCCGCGACGGCGACATCTACTGGGTCGTCAACGGCAACGCCCGCCCGGAAACGGTCGAGGCGAGCTTCCGCGTGACGGGCAAGGCCCCCGAGCTCTGGCACGCCGAGACCGGCACCGTCGAGCCGGCGTCCTACCTCGTCGCCAACGGACGGACGGTCGTTCCCCTGCGCCTTTCGCCCGACGACGCGCTCTTCGTCGTTTTCCGCAAGCCGGCCGAGGCGCCGGCGCGGGCCCTCCCCGAACCGTTCGAGACGGAGCTGGCGACGGTCGGCGGCGCCTGGGACGTCGCGTTCCAGCCGGAGCGCGGCGCTCCGGCGACGGCGAGCTTCGCCGGACTGCACTCGTGGAGCGAAGATCCCGATCCGGGGATCAGGTATTTCTCCGGAAAGGGCACTTACACCAAGACCGTCGAGGCCCCCGGCGAGTGGTTCAAGACCGGGGCGCGCTTCTGGCTCGACCTCGGCGACGTCAAGAACCTGGCCGGGGTCACAGTCAACGGCAAGCCGCTCGGCATCGTCTGGAAGACGCCGTTCCGCGTCGAAGCGACCGTCGCGCTCCGGCCCGGCGCCAACGCGGTCGAGATCGAGGTGGCCAACCTCTGGGTCAACCGCCTGATCGGCGACAAGCAGCCCGGCGTCACAAAGACATACACCTACACCGCCGTCGAGTTCTACAAGGCCGATTCGCCGCTGCTGCCTTCGGGACTGCTCGGTCCGGTGAAGATCCTGCGGTCCGAGATCCGTTAAAAGAAAGGAGAACCCATGAACAGAAAAAGAACGCGTCGAACTCAACGGCTTCTCGCCGGACTCCTCGGAGTTGTGCTCCTGGTCGCCGCGGGGGGCTTCATCGCCGCTCAGGGCGGCGCCGACATCCTGGCCAAGCTCGGGCTCGACAAGGCTTCCGCCGGCGAGAACCTGCTCGGCGCCCTGACCAGCGGCTACATCTACAACTCCGCAGCGGCCAAGGCTTTCAAAGCCCTGCCGGTCCCGGCCAAGGTCGAATTCGTCCGCTCCGGCCTGGCCTGGGTCAAAGCCTACACGGCTTCGCCCGAGTTCAAGGCGGCCTACAAGCAACACCGCGACGGGCGGAAACCGAAGCCCCCCGATCCGGTCCCGTCCGCGGAGGAACAGCTCGCCAAGACGAGGGCCGACGTGGAGAAGGGCATCGCGAACATGCAGCAGATGGCGGCGAGCGGCGACGCGGAGATGAAGAAATCGATGGAGGATGCCATCAAGCAGATGCGCGCCCAGATGCAGGAGATGGAAAAGCCCGAGATGAGGGAGATCTTCCGCCAGAGCGCGGAAATGCAGACGGCCCAGAACAAGACCAATCACGAGAACGCGCTGAAGACCTGGAACGAGAACCTGCCCGAGGACCCCGGCCGGCTCATCGCCAACCGCATCCGCCAGTTCCTGGAGACGAGCGGCAGCGTCGATTTCTCGGCCGAGCTCACGACCCGGGGCGACCGGAAGATCTTCGCCAAGAGCGAATACGAACAAAAGCCCGCCTACTGGAAGCTCTGCTTCCGGGCCGGCAAGGAGGCCACCGAGGCCGCCCGGGACTTCGCCAAGGCCTGGCTGGAGGAGCTGAAATAGGACCGGGACCAACCTCGACCAACCTCGTCTTCGCGGAGCTGGGCGCGCCCTTCTTGCGGGCGTGGCCGCTCGCAGGCGCGAATAGCCCGGGCAGCGCGGACAATCGTTCCCCGAACGATCATTGAGATCTTCCCTCTATTTCCGTGGGATTTCCGCCGGGTCGTTCGTCATAAGGGTAGGATGTCCCGAAAAAGGAGTCTTAAGCCGTGCTAGAAGAACAATGGCTGCGGATATACCGGGAAACGGTCCACCCCCTCTACGGCTACACGGCTAAACGCACGGGCGGTGACAAAGCGTTGACGGAGGACATCGTCCAGGAATCCTACTTGAGGGCCCTCGACAGCTGGAAACATAAGGCCGTCCCGGACGCCCCGCTGGCCTGGCTGAAGCAGGTGGCCCGGAACATCCTGATCGATTTCCTGAGGCGGAAGAAATGGGACGCCAAGGCCGGACCGGACGGGCCGGCCGGCGTCGATCCGCGCACGCCCGCGGACGAATTCGAGTCGCTGGAAATCTTCCTGGCCATCTCGGCCCTTGGACGGAAGAAAGCCAGGGCCCTCGAGGCGTTCTACTTTGACGGGATGAGCGTCCGGGAGATCGCCGGCGAGATGGCCGTGACGGAGCGGGCCGTCGAGGGACTGCTGCGCCGGGCCCGCGGTTCGCTACGGTCCTTGCTCCCCGATCCCCGGAACAATGGAGGGAAAGATGCCTAAGTCCTTCGAACCCGACAGCCGATTCGTGGACAGGCTGGAATGGCAATTGGCCTCGGAATTCCGGAGGAAGGACCGCCTGAAACCGGCCGCGGGGAAGGTCGCCGTCCCCCGCTATGTGGTCGCCCTCAGCCTGGCAGCCGGCGTTCTGCTGATGGGCGTGGCCGCGACCAAAGCGGCCGACCTCATCAAGGACTCCTGGCGGAAGAAGATCGAGGTCGCCAGACTGGAAACCGAAGTCAAGCTCAAGCAGGCCTTTCTGGATTTTAAGAAGGAGGCCATGGCCAGGGCCGAGACGCAAGTTTCGATGGGCTTGATTTCTGAGGACGAAGCCCTGGTGTCGAAGCTCGGCGTCGAGAGAGCCGCATCCGATCTGAAAAGGTCGCTCGTCGATCTCGAAGAGGTCAAGGCCTCCGGAGAAACGCCCCGCAACGAGCTGTATGCCCCGGCCGTCGGCGGGCGCGACTTCGTCAGCGAGCGGCTCGAGATCGACAAAAAGACGCTCGAAGCCGACCTGGGTTTGCGCAGGGGGCGGACCGAGCGACATCTCAAGGAGAAGGTCGACCTCGGCCTCATCCCCAAGAGCGGGTGGGATGACTTCCAGGCGTCGCTGGCGGTCCAGGAAGCGGGGATCGGGGATATCGAGAAACGCCTCGATCTTCGTCGACGGCTCCTCACGGGGGAGATCTCGGCCGAAGAGATGGAGATCCAGGACCGGACGGCCGCCGCTGAAAGGGATCTACGACAAGCCAGGTCTTCGGTCGACTCCTTCCAACGACGCCTGGAACTTCTCCGGGCGAAACAAGCGGTGGGGATGATCTCGGAAGCCGAGATCCGGGGGTATCAATTCGCGCTTGACGCCGCCCAGGCGGAGCTGAGCCTCGCCCTCCAACAGATCGAAATCCTCAAAAAGCTGAAATAGCAGTCCGAGGGATCTATTCCCAGACGACGGCGTAGCGCTTGACCTGGGGGATGCCGGCCTCGTTCTCCTCGATGTAGGTGTAGGCTTTCCCCTTCTTGATGACGGACCAGATTATCCGGCTATAATTCCGCCTGCCGGCCGCTCATCCGACAAAATCAGTGTAGGATGGATTTATGAGCTCTTCCCGGACAAGAACAGCCGTTGCGGCCCTCGCGGTCGCCGTCGCGCTCTCCGCCGGATGCCGGACGGGCGTCCGGGCTGTTCCGTCCTCCGCCCGAGCTCCCGCGGCGGGCGTCGGCGAAGCCGCCCCCGGCTCGTCCGCCGCGGCCGCTCCGGCCGAAGCACCCCTGGCCCGCCTGGGTCACTCCGTCCAAGTCGGCGCCTTCGCCGTCTACGACAACGCCCGGGCCTTGGCCGAAACCCTGACCGCCGCAGGATTGGACGCTTTCTACTTCCATTCCGGTTCCGGCATCTTCAAGGTCCGTTTCGGGAATTTCGCCTCCCGGGACGCCGCCCTCGCCGAGGCCAAGAGGCTGAAGGAGAAAGGGCTCATCGGGGAATATTTCATCGTCGGTCCCGCGGATTATGCCAAAGTCCGGCCCGGCGCTCCGGAGCCCCCGATCGTCAGGCCCGGGCCGGCGGCGACGGACCTCCGCGAGAGGCTCGCGGCCACCGCGGAGAGCTTCATCGGCGTCGATTACGCGTGGGGCGGAACGACGACCCGTTCGGGCTTCGATTGCAGCGGCCTGGTCCTCGCGGTCTACCGGCTGAACGGCCTGGCCATGCCCAGGTCGGTCCGGGACCAGTACAGGGCGGGAACCGAGGTCTCCCGGGACCGGCTGTCGAAAGGCGATCTCGTCTTCTTCACCGCATCGCCGGGCGGCGAGCTCAGCCACGTCGGGATCTACATCGGGAACGGCACCTTCATCCACGCTCCGGGAAGCGGCAAGAACGTCCGCCGGGAATCGCTCGCGAGCGGCTATTTCAGATCGCGCTTCTCCGGGGCCCGGGCCTATCTGTAGCGACCCCCTCGAAATCTCCTGGCGCGTCTCCGGCCCGCGGTTTGACCGGGCCTCCGCCGGCGGGGATAATAGGCCCCCATGGACGTCCTGACCATCCGTCACGCCTCGGAGAACAATCTCCGCGACGTCGACGCCGACATCCCGCACGGCCGGATGACCGTCGTCACCGGCGTTTCGGGCTCGGGCAAATCCTCGCTCGTCTTCGACGTCGTCTTCCGCGAGGCGGAGCGGCGCTATCTCGAGACGTTCTCCTCCTACGCCCGCCAGTTCCTGGGCAAGCTGCGGCGGCCCGAGGTCGGTCACATCGGCGGCCTCTCCCCGGCCGTCGCCGTCGGTCAGAGGACCTCGACCCCCGGCCCGCGCTCCACGGTCGGGACGCTGACCGGGATCCACGACGACCTCCGCCTTCTCTTCGCCCGGCTGGGCCGCTCGCCCGACGGGCTGCGCCTGACGCGCCGGATGTTCTCGTTCAATTCCGCCGAAGGCGCCTGCCCGGCCTGCCGGGGTCTCGGCGTCGAGGACCGGATCGATCCCGATCTCCTCGTCACCGACCCGGCCAGGACCCTGCGCCAGGGCGCCCTGGCCCTGACGACGCCGAACGGCTACATCATCTACTCCCAGGTGACCATGGAGGTCCTCGACGAGGTCTGCCGGGCCCACGGCTTCTCGGTCGACATCCCCTGGCGCGACCTGACCGAGGCCCAGCGCGCCGTCGTCCTCGACGGGAGCGATCGCATCCTCATCCGCTACGGCAAGCACCCCCTCGAATCGCGGCTCCGCTGGAAGGGCATCGTCGCCAAGCCCCGCGAGGAGGGCTATTACAAAGGGATCCTGCCGGTCATGGAGACGATCCTCCGGACCAAGCGGAACGACAACATCCTCCGCTTCGCCCGGACCCTCCCCTGCCGCGCCTGCGGCGGCCGCCGCCTCCGGCCCGAATCCCTCCGGGTGACCGTCGCGGGCCGGTCCATCGCCGACATCGGCGCGATGACCGTCCGCGGCCTGGCCGGGGAGTTCCGGCGCCTGGAGTTCGATCCCGCCGGCCGGGCCGCCGGCGAGGCCGTCCGCGCCTCCCTCCTCGAAAAGACGGACCTGCTCGAGCGGCTCGGGCTCGGCTACCTGCGCCTCGACCGCGCCGCGGACACGCTCTCCGGCGGCGAGATCCAGCGCATCCGGCTGGCCGCGCAGGCGCGGAACGGGCTGCGGGGCGTCCTCTACGTCCTCGACGAGCCGACGGCCGGCCTCCATCCGGCCGACACCGCGCGCCTGCTCGACCTCCTCGGCGAGCTCCGCGACAACGGCAACACCGTCCTCGTCGTCGAGCACGACGAGGACGTGATGCGCGCGGCCGACCACCTCATCGACCTCGGGCCGGGCCCGGGCGAGGCCGGCGGCCGCGTCCTCTATCAGGGCCCGGCGGCCGGCATCGCCGGACTGCCGCGGGGCGCCAGCCCGACCCGCGATTTTCTGACGGGCGACAGGAAGCCCGCCGCCGTCTCGCAGCGCCGGGCCGGGACGGGACGGCTTCTCGTCCGGGGGGCCCGCAAGCACAACCTCAAGGCGATCGACGTCGAGTTCCGGCTCGGCGCCCTGAACGTCGTCACGGGCGTGTCGGGCGCCGGAAAATCCACGCTGGTCCGCCACGTCCTGGCCGAACGGCTCCGGTCCGGCCGTCTCGGCCCGGGGCCGGACGCCGAAGGGATCACGGTCGAGGGGACCGCGGGCCGCGTCGTCGTCGTCGACCAATCCCCCATCGGCCGGACGCCCCGCTCCAATCCGGCGACCTACACGGGGATCTCCGACCGCATCCGCGACATCTTCGCCGCGCTCCCCGGATCGAAAGACAAGGGCTTCGGCAAGGGCCGCTTCTCGTTCAACGTCGCCGGCGGCCGGTGCGAGACGTGCCAGGGCGCCGGGCTCCTCCAGATCGGCATGCACTTCCTGGGTGACGTCGACGTCGTCTGCCCCGACTGCGAAGGGCCGCGCTTCAACGACGAGACGCTGGCCGTGCGGGACCGGGGCCGGTCGATCCACGACGTCCTGGAGATGAGCGTCGCGGAGGCCGCCCGCTTCTACGCCGGCGCGCCCCGGCTCGCGGCCGACCTCGCGGTCCTCGAACGGCTCGGTCTCGGCTATCTCAAGCTCGGCCAGAGCTCGACGACCCTGTCGGGCGGCGAGGCCCAGCGGGTCAAGCTGGCCTCGGAGATGAGCCGGTCGGCGCCGGGGCAGGTCCTCTACATCCTGGAGGAGCCGACGACGGGCCTCCACCGCGCCGACGTCGAGAACCTCCTCGCGGCCTTCCAGGCCCTCGTCTCGCTCGGCCGGACCATCATCGCCGTCGAACATCATCCCGACGTCATCCGGGCCGCGGACCGCGTCGTGGACCTCGGCCCGGGCAGCGGCGAGGACGGGGGCCGCGTCGTCGCCTGCGGCACTCCCGACGAGATCGCGGCCTGCGCGGGATCGCCGACCGGGCGGGCCCTGCGCGGGGAGTATGGGGAGGCCGCCGGGCGCACGGCACGCAGGGCGAAGCGGCCGGAGGCCGACGGACCGATCGTCCTCGAAGGCGTCTCGACGCACAACCTCAAAGGGATCGACGTCCGCATCCCGTTCCGCCGATTCACGGCCGTCTGCGGACCGTCCGGCGGCGGCAAGTCCTCGCTCGTCTTCGATACGCTCTTCGCCGCGTCCCGGCAGAGATACATCGAGAGCTTCTCCGCCTACGCCCGGGCGCTCATCGACAAGGGCGGCCGGGCCGACTTCGCCGCCGCCCGCGGCCTGACGCCGCCGATCGCGGTCACCCGGGCCTCGGCGACATCGAACCCGCGTTCGACCGTCGGGACGATGACCGAGATCCACGATTATTACCGGCTGCTCTTCTCCCGGGCCGGGCGCGCCGCCCCGGAGCCCGGCGGGCGGCCTCTCACGGCGTCGATGTTCTCCTTCAACCACGAGCAGGGGGCCTGCCCCGCCTGCAAGGGGCTCGGCACGGTGACCGTGACCGACCCCGAGCGCCTGGTCACGGACCCGAACAGATCGCTCCTGGCCGGGGCGATGGACGGGACGAAGGCCGGACGGTTCTACGGCGATCCCCACGGCCAGTTCGTCGCCGCGCTGCGGGCGGCCGGGGCCGCGGCCGGGATGGACTTCTCCAAGCCCTACGAGGCCCTCTCAGCGGCCGAACGGGAGGTCGCCCTCCACGGCACCGGCGACCGCATCTACGACATCGTCTGGTCCTACAAGCGGGGCAACCGGGCCGGCGACTTCGGGTTCCGGGGGCCGTGGAAGGGTTTCGCCGGGCTCGTCGCCGAGGAATACGGGCGCAAGCACGCCGACCGCCGCGGCGAATCCCTGCGGGTGCTGATGAGGGACGATCCGTGCCCCGGCTGCGGCGGGAAACGGCTGAAGCCCGCGTCGCTCGCCGTGACCTACCGGGGGCTCGACATCGCCGGCCTCTCCGCGCTCACCGTGGCCGAGTCGATCGTCTTCTTCGAGGACGCGGCCGGGGCCACGCCGGCCGACGCGCGAACGCGGGCCGTGACCGAGGCCGTCCGCGGCGAGGTCCTGCGCCGCCTCCGGCTCATCCGCGACGTCGGCCTGGACTACCTCCGCCTCGACCGCGCCTCGGCCAGCCTGTCGGGCGGCGAGGCCCAGCGGCTGCGCCTGGCCGGGCTCCTCGGCGTCAGGCTCACCGGCGTCACCTTCGTCCTGGACGAGCCGACCCTCGGCCTCCATCCCCGCGACACGGCCAAGCTCGTCGATCTCATCCGCGGCCTCACGGCCGAAGGCAACACCGTCGTCGCCGTCGAGCACGATCTCGACGTCGTCCGGGCCGCCGATCACGTCCTCGACCTGGGACCGGGCGCGGGGAGCGAGGGCGGCCGGATCGTCGCCGAAGGCACGCCGCGCGAGATCGAAAGCGCCGCCGGCTCGGTGACCGGACCTTATCTCGCGGGCCGCGTCGAGCGGCCGGGGCCGCTCCCCGGATCTCCCGGACCGCCGCTCGAGGTCGTCGGGGCCCGGGCGAACAACCTCCGCTCGATCGACGTCGCCATCCCCACGGGGGTCCTGACGGCCGTGACCGGGGTTTCCGGGAGCGGCAAGTCGAGCCTCGTCTTCGACGTCGTCCTCGCCTCGTCCGAGGCCGGCCGGCCGGTCTCTTGCACGGCGGTCCGCGGGCTCGAGCGCTTCGCCAAGGTCGTCGCGGCGGGGATCGAAGCCCCGGCCGAAAGCGCCTCGAGCATTCCCCTCACCTATCTGGGGCTGTTCGACGCGGTCCGCGGCCTCTTCGCCGCGTCCGACGAAGCGCGGGCGCGGGGCTTCAAGAAGGCCCATTTCTCCTTCCTGACGCCCGAGGGCCGCTGCGGCGCGTGCGGCGGGACCGGCCGCAAGACGGTCAGTCTCGACCACCTGGCCGACGTCACCGTTCCCTGCGAGGTTTGCCGGGGCGCGCGCTACGACCGGGCGGTCCTCGACGTCCGCGTCGCCGGGCGGACGATCGCCGAAGTCCTCGACCTCACCGCGGCCGACGGCGCGGCCTTCTTCTCCGGACAGCCGAAGGTCGCCGCCGGCCTCTCGCTCCTGGCGGAGATCGGGCTCGACTACCTGCGCCTCGGCCAGCCTCTCGACACGCTCTCCGGCGGCGAGAGGCAGAGATTGAAGCTCGTTTCCGAGCTGATGGACCCGCCCCGCGGTCCCGCCCTCTATCTTTTCGACGAGCCGACGACCGGGCTCCACCCTTCGGACGTCGACCGCCTGCTGGGTCTCTTCGGCCGGCTCCTCGGCGCGGGCCACACGATCGTCGCCGTCGAGCACGACCTCGACCTCATCTCGCGGGCCGGCCACGTCGTCGATCTCGGCCCGGAGGGAGGGAACGGCGGAGGAGCGCTCGTCGTCCAGGGAACGCCGGAGGCGGTCATGGCCTCGGCCGCGTCGCACACGGGCGCCGCGTTGAGGAATTACTCCGGCCGCTGTCTCAGTCGGCGTCCCTGACGCAGCGGAAGCCGACCGTCGCGGCCCGGTCGAGGCCGGGGGCGACCAGCAGGTGGATCTGGACGCGGTCCACGGCGAGCGGCCCGCTCTTGACGTACCATTCGCTCTTCTCGGGCGCGTAGTGGCTGCCGCCGCGGATGATGCCGTAGCGGTAGACGCCGTTGTCGTAGACGTCGTCCATGAACTGCCAGACGTTGCCGACCATGTCCAGGACGCCGAACGGGCTCGCGCCTTTCGGGAACGCGGCGACGGGCGTCGTCCGGTTGAGCTTGTTGTTGCAGCGGCCGGGCTCCATCTTCTTCCCCCAGGGGAAAGGCCGTCCGTCCGTGCCCTGCGCGGCGTACTGCCACTCGGCCTCGGTCGGCAGGCGCTTGCCGGCCCACTTCGCGTAGGCCCGGGCGTCCTCGAGCGAGACCCAGACGACGGGGTGATCGCCCTGCCCGGCCGGCGGCTTGCCGTCGACCCAGTGCAGGAGGAAGTTCGACCTGTCGGCGGGCGCGTAGCCCGACGCCTTGAGGAATTCGGCGAACGCGGCGTTGGTCACCGGCGTCCGGTCCATGAAGAACCGGCGCATCGCGAGCGTCCGCGGCGTCTTCGTGTCGGGATACGGGATGATCGGATTGGCGTCGTCGGGATTGCCGGCCGTCTTGAAGACGAACGTCCCGGCCGGGACCTCGACCATGCCGGCGGGCGCCTTGGCCGCCGGGGCCGTCCGCTCGACCCGCGTCACGAGGCGCGGGTGGGCCAGGGGCAGCCGGACGATCCGCTCGTCGAGGATCTCGCCGCGCCCGTCGAAGAGCTGGACGACGAACTTCTCCTCGCGGAAGCCGAGGTGCTCGTGAAGGGCGACGGTGCGCTTCTCCGTCCCGAACGAAACCCCGTCTTCCGCGTAGGACGCGTTCCCGGCGGAGATCACGATCCGGCTCCCGGCCGGCGCGCCGGGCGCCTCGAAGGTCACGAGCTCGCCGTCGGCTTCGACCTTCAGCAGCGAGGGCAGGACGGCGACGCAGTCGACGTTGCCCTCACGCCGCGTCCCGAGCGCGGCGGCGTCGAACGCCGCGACGTCGACCGGGGCGTAGGTCCGGCCGTCCCGGACGACCGGCTCGAGCTCCTCGTGGTTCCAGAGGCTGACGAGGTGCGCGCCCGCGGGGACCTCGGCCTCGACGAACGGGCCCTTGAATCCCTCGGGTCTCAGGCTGTAGACCGTGAAGACGGTCTTCGCGCCGTCGCGCCAGCGGTTGGCCCACAGCCCGTCCTCGAGCGCCGGGGCGAGCGGCTCCCAATGCCGGTCGAGGAAGGCCGAGGAATTCTCGCGCAGGAGCTTGGTCGTCCGGCCGAGGTAGCGGAGATCCTCCTCGATCCAGTCGGGCCGGCCCGGGCGCATGGTGTTGATCTCCGAGCCGTAGCCGTTGAAGAAGGCCACGGCCGCCTCGCGGTGCAACGGCCCCTCGGCCAGCTGCAGCACCCGGAAGATGGCGAAGTCGGGCCGCATGTACTTGTTCATGTTGAGCGGCGGCGGCATGTAGAGGGCGTCGTGGACGCGCCCGGAGACGATGCCGGGCATGTCCCGCGGCACGGCCATGCCCTCGCTGTACATGACGATGCCGGGCTTGACCCGGTCGGCCGCCTCCTGGAACTCGCGGCTCGACGCGCCCCGGGTGTCGAGGACGACGCCGTCGGCGTCGAGCGTCCGGAGCATTGTTTCCATCCCGGCGATGTGGTCCTCGTGGCGGGTGCTCTCGTCCCAGGGATTGTAGGAGATGAAGTATTTCTTGCCCAGGCTGTGGGCGAGGTCGACCTGGCGGCGGAGCTCGTCGAGCCCTCCCGGCAGGTCCCGGTACATGTCCCACTGGTTGCGCGAATCGAGGCCGAGGCGCGGCCAGGTCGGCCAGATGGTGAAGATGTCGACGGGGCCGAGCGTCCGGTCCCAGGCCGTTAGCGTCCGGTCGAAGGTGTACCCGGCCTCGCGGTCGTAGTAGGTCCGGTCCCAGGCGAACTGCAGGACCATGAGATAGGCGTGACGGACCCAGGCCAGGTCGGCCCGCCGGAACATGGCCTCGTCGAACTTTTCGAGGTCGTAGAGATAGCGCTCGCGGAACATGATCTCGAGGCCGCGCCGCCAGCCGCCGCGGTGGGCCTCGAAATAGAGGGCGTATTCGACCGAGCCGCCGGGCGCGAGGGTCGCGGCCCAGCGGGTGCGCTCGGCCTTGTCGGTCTTGACGCGCCGGGCGATGGCCGTGACGAGGTCCCGCCGCCGGCCATCGACGGACGCGAATCCCATGTGCCAGGCGTTGTCGGGCACGACGACGCCGACGGGCGCGAGCCCCGGCCGGAAGAGCTGGGTCCGGTCGAGCGTGTGGGGCTCTTCGTTGGGCAGCCCGGCCGTGATGTAGACGCGATCGGCGCCCTCGCCGAGCGGCACGAGGTTCTCGAGGGTGATCTTGGCCTTGGTGTCGTTCCGGAAGACGACGGTGAGCTTGACCCCGGGCGCTGAATCCCGAAACGTGCGTGACGGCGAGAGCGAGCCCGGCCGGCAGGGCCGAGGCCGGGGTCGGGCGCCCGTCGACGAGCACGGTGAAGAGCGGCAGCGGCGAGCGCGAGCGCGAGGCCCGAGCCGTCGGTGAGCGTCAGGCCCGTGACGGCCGTCCCGGCACCCGCGGGCCCGGCAAGCTCGACCGACCGGAGACCGGCAGGTCCCGTCTGGGCCGTCTTTCCGGCCGCCCCATCCCCCGCTCCCCTCGCGTCCGCGGTCCCGGCGAGGAGGAGCGCCCCCAAAAAACCGACGGTGATGATCCTGCGAGCGTCCATGCGGGCATTGTTCCACAAACGGCCGGGCGGCCGCAAATCGGACGGGCGGGCGCGAGGATCTTGTCCGGGCGTCCCGCCGTCAGAGCAGGCGTTCCCAGCGGAGCGCCCGCTTCAGGATGCGCTCGGGGACGACCCGGACGCCGAGTCCGGGCCCGCTCGGAATGTCGATGAAGCCCTCGGCGTCGAGCACGACCGGCGGCTCGGCGATGTCCTCGTCGAAATAGTTGGCCGTCTCGGAGGTGTCCCCCGGCAGCGTGAATCCCTCCGCGGTCTGGAGGTGGATGTTGACCGCCCGGCCGATGCCCGTCTCGTCCATGCCGCCCGACCAGACGCCGACGCCGTGCGCGGCGCAGTGAGCGGCGATCCGCATCGATTCCATGAGCCCGCCGACCCGGCCCTGCTTGATGTTGACGATGCGGCAGGCGCCGAGGGCGATGGCCGCGGCCGCGTCGGCCAGGCCGTGGATGGATTCGTCGAGGCAGATCGGGGTCTTCATCTCCTTCTGGAGGAGCGAGTGCTCGTAGATGTCGCTGTAGGAGAGCGGCTGCTCGACCATCATCAACCCGAACTCGTCGAGGCGGCGGAGGTGCGCCGTGTCCGCGAGCGTGTAGTCGCCGTTGGCATCCACCATCAGCGGCAGGCCGGGGAAGCGGTCGCGCACGGCCCGGACCCAGTCGACGTCCTGGCCCTTCTTGACCTTCATCTTGACCCGGCCGTACTTCCTGGCCACGGCCCGTTCGACCGCGGCCAGCAGCTCCTCCGGCGTCTCCTTGAGGCCGATGCTCAGGCCCGACATGATCTTCCGGGCCGGACGGCCCATGAGCTCGTGGAGAGGGACGCCTTTCCGGAGCGCGATCAGGACGAGGAGCCCGTTCTCGACCGTGGCCTTGGCCATCCCGTGGCCGCGGACCCGGCGGAACCGGGTGTCGAGCTCGCCGAGCGTGATCCCGGGCTCGACCAGGGGCAGGAGGAAATCCTTGACGATGTGGCGGACCGTCCCGTTCGTCTCGTAGAAGTAGAACGGGTCGGGGTCGGAGACGCACTCGCTCCAGGCCGTGACGCCGTCCGACTCGAGGCGCAGGAGCAGCGCCTCTTTGTCCGTCCAGGTGTAGACGCTCGTCCCGAACGGGGCGACGAACGGCAGCTTGACGGTGACGAAGTCGAGGCGGTCGATCTTCGGGACCGTCAGCGCTTCGAGCGCGGCGGCGGGCGATCGAGCTTCCGGCATGCGGGACCCCCTGTCGGAGAATTCTACTGTCTCTAATAATCGTCGGCCGGAGGCTCGATCTCCTCGGCGGCGGCCGGCTGCGTCCCCTTCCTGCTCCCTTTCCAGACGGCGTCCTTGAGGCCCTTCAGGACGGTCTCCACGTCCACCGTCAGGCCGTAGACGAAGGATGTGCGCGTGACCTCCTCGATCCCGTCCCCGGCCCCGCGAAGGCCCACGCCGGCGTAGATCTCCAGGCCTCCGAGGATCTTGTAGCTCAGGCCGGCGGAGTAGAGGGCGGGGCTCATCGACGGGACGACCCCGACGCCCAGCCCCAGGGGGAACCGGGACACCGGCCGGGAGGCCAGGGAGAGCTGGGCCGTGCTGGCCCGGCCGCGCCAGGTGACCTTGATGTAGTGCGCGGACGCGCGTCCGGAGTCGGACGGGACGGTCATGACCTCCATCCGGATCGCCCCCTTCGCAACGAACTGCGGGCTCCGGTCCGGCACGTCGGCCCTGAACTTGAACCGGGCGGAGAGGAACATCTGAGGGCCGGCGTCCTTCGTCTGGACGAACCCGAAGTGGACGCCCGGGTTCGGAGGCAAGATGTTGAGGATGAGTCCCAGGGGATAGATCCCCGTCAGCGTGTCGATCGCTCCACTGATGGCGCCCGGCACGTTCGTCTTCAGGAGCTCGAAGAGCCCGCCGATCTTCTCCATGATGCCCTTCTCATAGTTCTCGAACTTTTCCGCCTGCTGCCGGGTTTGCCGGCTCGATCAGCTTGACGACCAGGTCCTTGCGGCTGCGCATGCCCGTCCGGACCGGGACGTACTGGGCCTCCATGATCATCTCGTAATCGTCGAAGACGACCTTGCCGTCGGAGGACCCTTCGCCGTCGCCCGACAACACCACGCGGTAATCGCTTCCCCATTCCGGAACGCCGGGCAGGCCCGGGAAACAGTAGTAGGGGTAGTCGCGGAGCTCCCTGACGGCGATCTCCTTGCCTTGACCGTCGAGCAGGCGCAACTTCAGGCCGGGGAAGCCCGGCAGCCAATCCTCCGTCACCGGCTGCCCGTCTTCGTCGACGAGGCAGACCAACCCCTCGACGCCCGTCATCGCGGCGGAGAGCCGGTCGCTCAGGCGCTTCTCGAAGCCGTCCTTGCCGCGATCGAAGGTCAGGGCGACCTCGGGATTGTCGCCGGGATCGCTGTTCGGGAAGGCCACCAGGAGCCCGTAGCCCGAAGGGGCCGTCGCGGCCCCGCTCTCCTGAGCGAGCGTGCCGAGCATCTGGAAGAGCTCGTCGACGACCTCCCTCCAGAGCAGGAAGTCCTTCCCGTCCTCGGGCGACAGGCCGAGGTTGCGGCGGATGGCCCGCCACCTTTCGTCCGGGGTCATCTTGCCGAGATCGATCGCTCTATCCAGGCTGATCTCCCAGCCGTTCCCGGTCTCGTACTCGCCGTCCGGAGGCACGAACAGGACCCGTTCGTAAAGGCCTGTCTCCGGGTTCGCCGTCGGCCCGGGCTTCAGGCTCAGGAACTGGAAGCCCCTGGCGTGAGTCGGGGCGGGAACCGGGACGGTTTCCTCCTGTTCCTCCTGGGCGACGGCGAAGAGGGCGGGGCCGAGCAGGATCAGGATGGCGAGAGCCGGGATGGCTCTGGTGAACGAACGGCTCATGGGGTATCTCCTAGCGCAGAGCAAGAACTGCATATATCGTTGTCGGGCTTTCGTTTAGTCGGCTTCACTATACCTTTTAGGGAAAAAGACTGTCAATCCGCGGCCCGGGGACCGCCGGCCGATTGACAACGGCTCCGGCGTGGCGGATATTAAGGGTAGGAATCCATCCCTTACAAAGGAGTCCGGGTCCCATGCAAGACAAGAAAAAGCTCTACGAGCAGAAGATCGCGGCCCAGCTCGCCGAATGGCGGGCCGACATCGACAAGCTGCAGGCCAAGGCCAAGGGGGCGTCCGCGGACGCCAGGCTCAAGTACGCGAAGCAGATCGACAAGCTGGAGCTCAAGTACGACGAGGGCAAGCGGAAGCTGAAAGAGATCGCCGAGTCGACCGAAGAGGCCTGGGAATCGATCAAGGACGGCGCCGATTCGCTCTGGGACACCATGAAATCCACCTTCGCCGAGATCAAGGACAAGTTCAAGGACTGAGGCGGACGATGAAGAAGTTCCTCATCATCGGCCTCGTCGTTCTCGTGCTGGCCGGCGGAGGCATATTCTGGTGGCGGCACTACTTCGTCTTCGGCGAGGGCGTCAAGGCGGGCAATCTCAATTTCATCGTCCGGAAGGGCTACGTCTTCAAGACCTGGGAAGGCAAGCTGATCCAGACCGGGTTCCGGACCACGGCGCCCGGGGCCCTGCAGAGCAACGAATTCCAGTTCAGCATCACGAACGACAACCTGGCCAGGTCGCTCGAACGGGCCAGCGGCAAGTTCGTCGAGCTCCGCTACAAGGAGTACATCGCGCCGCTGCCCTGGAGAGGCATGAGCAAGTACGTCGTCGTCGAGGTCCTGAACGTCAAAGACCTCGACCCGGCGACCGGCCTGCCCTATTACTGAGACGACCGTCCCCGAAAGGGAACCAAACCGCTTCCGGGGGCGTCTTAAGCAATGGACGATCTCAATCCAACGGAGGAACCCATGCCGATTTCCCGCCGGACCGTTACGAAGTCCTTGATCCTGTCGCTCATCCTGACGGCCTCCTGGCCGGGGCCCTTCCGCTCCGGGCCCAGGAGGATCCGCTCTGGCTCAGATACCCGGCCGTCTCGCCCGACGGCGGGACGATCCTGTTCTGTTACATGGGCGACATCTACAGGGTCCCGGCCGCGGGCGGCCAGGCTTTCCCCCTGACGATCAGCGAAGCCTACGACTACGCCCCCGTCTGGAGCCACGACGGGAGATCGGTCGCCTTCGCCTCCGACCGCTACGGCAACTTCGACGTGTTCGTCATGCCGGCCGAAGGCGGAGAGGCCCGGCGCCTGACCTTCCACTCCGGCCCCGATGTCCCCAGCGGCTTCACGGCGGACGACAAGGGCATCCTGTTCACGGCGTCCCGCCAGGACACGGCCGCCAACGTCCAGGTCGCCATGTCCACGTTCCCGGAGCTTTACAGCGTCCCCGTCGGCGGCGGAGAAGCCGCCCTCGTCCTGACCCAGCCGGCCATCGCCGCCACCGTCGATCCGGCCGGAAACAAGATCATCTACCACGATCAGAAGGGCTACGAGAGCGAATGGCGCAAGCACCACACCTCGGCCGTGACCCGCGACATCTGGGTCTACGACCTCAAGGCGAAGAAGAACACGCAGCTGACGACCTTCGCGGGCGAGGACCGCAATCCCGTCTTCGACGCGAACGGCGACGACTACTATTACCTGAGCGAGCAGGGCGGCTCCTTCAACGTCTACAAGAGCTCGCTGAGCAAGCCCGCCGTCTCGACGGCGCTGACCGACTTCACCAGGAACCCCGTACGCTTCCTGACCCGCGCCGACAACGGGCTGCTCTGCTTCGGCTACGACGGCGAGATCTACACCAAGTCCGGCCCGGCGGCGCCGCGGAAAGTCGGGATCCGCATCGCCCAGGACGGACGCCGGGTCCTCGAACGGACCGTCCCGGTCGGCGGCGGCATCACCGAGATGCGGCTCTCGCCCAACGGCAAGGAGCTGGCCTACGTCTTCCGCGGCGAGGTCTTCGTCGGCAGCGTCGAAGGCGGCCTCGCCAAGCGCGTCACCGCAACGCCCGGCCAGGAGCGCAGCGTCAGCTTCAGCCCCGACGGGAGGACGCTCGTCTACGCCGCCGAGCGCGACAACAACTGGAACGTCTACACGGCCTCGATCGTGCGCCAGGAGGAACCGTACTTCTTCGCCTCGACCGTGCTCAAGGAGGAGCCGGTCGTGGCCACGGCGGCCGAGGAATTCCAGCCGGAATTCTCCCCCGACGGCAAGGAGGTCGCGTACCTGGAGGACCGCGTCGTCCTGAAGGTCGTCAACCGCGCCTCCGGGCAAACACGGCCGATCCTGCCCGCCGCCTACAACTATTCCTACTCCGACGGGGACCAGAGCTACCGCTGGAGCCCGGACGGCAAGTGGTTCCTGGTCCAGTTCGCCTTCGTCAACCTGTTCACCCCGCAGGTCGGGCTCGTCTCGAGCGACGGCAAGGGCAAGGTCGTCGACCTGACCAAGAACGGTTTCGGCACCCTCTCGGCCCGCTGGGGGCTGGACGGGACGATGATGACCTACGGCAGCCCCCGGGAGGGCGCCATCAATACCGCGGGGAATCCCGTGGAATACGACGTTTACGGCATGTTCTTCACCCGGGCCGCGTACGACCGGTTCCGCCTGTCCAAGGAGGAGTTCGCCCTGGTCAAGGAGCAGGAGGACAAGGCCAAGGAGGAGAAGGACAAGGCCGACAAGGACAAGCCCAAGGCCAAGGGCGCGGCGGTCAAGCCGGAGGAGCCGAAGAAGGACCTCGTCTTCGAGCTCGAGGGCCTGGACCGGCGCAAGATCCGCCTGACCATCCACTCGGCCGACATCGCCGACATGGCCCTGTCCAAGAACGGCGAGAAGCTCTATTACCTGGCCCGCTTCGAGAAGGGCTACGACCTGTGGATGACGGAAACCCGGACGCGCGACACCAAGCTCTTTTCCAAGCTGGGCGCCAACCAGACCGGGATGGAGATGGCGGCCGACGGCAAGGCGCTGTTCGTCTTCGTCGACGGCCGGGTCGTGAAGATCGACCCCGAGAGCGGCAAGTCCGAGCCCGTGACGATCGGCGGGGAGATGGTCCTCGACCAGACCGCCGAGAAAGCCTATATGTACGACCACATGTGGCGGCAGATGAAGCAGAAGATGCTGGTGGCCGACCTCTACGGCGCCGATTGGGAAGGCTACTACGGCGTCTACCGGAAATTCCTGCCCTTCATCGCCAACAACTACGATTACGCCGAGATGGTCAGCGAGCTGCTGGGCGAGTTGAACGTCTCGCACACGGGCTGCTACTTCTCGCCGCAGCGCCTGCCGACCGCCGACGCCACGGCCTCGCTCGGCCTCTTCATGGACTACGATTTCGCCGGGCCCGGGCTCAAGGTGGCCGAGATCGTCTCCGGCGGCCCCCTGGACAAGGCCCACCTGAAGATCCGGGCGGGCCACGTCATCGAAAAGATCGACGGCCAGACCCTCGATAGGACGGTCGACCATTACAGGTTCCTCAACCGCAAGGCCGGCCAGCTCGTTCTGCTGTCCGTCCTCGATCCGGCCGGCGGGAGCCGCTGGGAGGAGACGGTCAAGCCCGTTTCCCTCGGCGAGGAGAACGGCCTGCTCTATCAGCGCTGGGTCCGCAACCGCCGGGCCGACGTCGACCGCCTGTCCGGCGGCCGCCTCGGCTACGTCCACGTCCGGAGCATGAACGACGCCAGCTACCGGACGGTCATCGAAGAGGTCCTCGGGCTGAGCCCGGACAAGGACGCGCTGATCGTCGACACCCGCTTCAACGGCGGCGGCAACCTCCACGACACCCTGTCCGATTTCCTGAGCGGGAAGAAGGTCTTCGACATCGTGCCCCGCGGCCAGCTCGTCGGCGTGGAGCCGCTGAACAAATGGATCAAGCCGTCCATCGTCGTGATGGGCGAATGCAACTACTCCGACGCCCACCTCTTCCCCGTCGAATACAAGGTCCGGGGCCTCGGGCAGACGCTGGGCATGCCGGTGCCCGGCACGGGAACGTTCGTCTGGTGGGAATCGCAGATCGATCCCACCCTGCGCTTCGGCATCCCCCAGGGCGGCTGGCGGACGCCGGACGGGAAGCTCTGCGAGAACAACCAGCTCGAGCCGGACATCCGGGTCAAGAACGATCCGGACGTCATGTCGGCCGGCCGCGACCAGCAGATCGAGGCCGCGGTCAAGGAGCTGCTGAAGAAGAAGTGAACGGAGGACCGGCCCCGCCGCTCAGCGCTTGAGCGTCCGGTGCTTCATGCGGTGGGGCTGGTCGGCCGCGGCCCCCTTGCGCCGGCGCAGGTCCTCGCGGTACTCCGCGTGGTTCCCGAAGATCCAGTGGATGGAGCCGTCCTCTTCGAAGGCCAGGATGTGGGTGGCGACGCGGTCGAGGAACCAGCGGTCGTGGCTGACGACGACGGCGCAGCCGGCGAACCCGGCCAGGGCGTCCTCGAGCGACCGCAGGATGTTGACGTCGAGATCGTTGGTCGGCTCGTCGAGGAGGATGACGTTGCCGCCCTCGGACAGGGCCTTGGCCATGTGGACGCGGTTCCTCTCCCCGCCCGACAGCGTCGAGCACTTCTTCTGCTGGTCGGTCCCGTTGAAGCCGAACGAGGCGCAGTAGGCCCGGGTGGCGATGGTCCGGCCGCCGACCGTGATGAGGTCCTCGCCGCCCGAGATCTCCTCGAAGACGGTCTTCCCGGGATCGAGCGTGCGGGACTGGTCGGCGTAGGCGATCTTGACCGTCTCCCCGATCCGGACGCGCCCGGCGTCGGGCTTCTCCGTCCCGGTGATCATCCGCAGCAGGGTCGTCTTCCCGGCCCCGTTGGGGCCGATGACGCCGACGATCGAGCCCGGCGGGATGCTGAGGGTCAGGTCGTCGATGAGGGCCCGGTCGCCGTAGGCCTTGGCGACACCCTCGAGCTCGATGACGACGTCCCCGAGCCGCGGCCCGGGCGGGATGGGCAGCTCCTGCTCGTCGCGGTAGCGCTCGAAATCCTGGCCGAGGAGATTTTCGTAGGCGGTGACGCGGGCCTTGCCCTTGGCCTGGCGGGCCTTGGGCGACATGCGGACCCACTCCAGCTCCCGGGCCAGGGTGCGCTGGCGCCGCGACTCGGTCTTCTCCTCGACGGCCAGCCGGGCCTGTTTCTGCTCGAGCCAGGAGGAGTAGTTGCCCTTCCAGGGGATGCCCTCGCCGCGGTCGAGCTCCAGGATCCAGCCGGCCACGTTGTCCAGGAAATAGCGGTCGTGGGTCACGGCGATGACCGTGCCCCGGTACTCCTGGAGGTGCCGCTCGAGCCAGGCGACGGACCCGGCGTCGAGGTGGTTGGTCGGCTCGTCGAGGAGCAGGATGTCGGGCTCCATGAGCAGCAGCCGGGTCAGGGCGACGCGGCGCCGCTCGCCGCCCGACAGCACCGCGACGGGCGTTTCGGGGGGCGGGCAGCGCAGGGCCTCCATGGCGATCTCGAGGTGGTTGTCGAGGTTCCAGGCGTCGTGTTTGTCGATCTCCTCCTGGAGCCGGGCCTGCTCGGCGAGCAGGGCGTCCATGTCGGCCTCGGGGTCGCCCATCTTGTCGCAGACCGCGTCGTAGCGGGCCAGGATGTCGACGATCGGTTGGACGCCCTCGCGCACGATCTCGATGACCGTCTTGGCCGGATCGAGCTGGGGGTCCTGCTCGAGAAGGCCGACGGAATAGCCCTTGCTGAGGGCGACCTCGCCGATGTAGCCCTTGTCCTTCCCGGCGATGATGCCGAGCAGGGTCGACTTCCCCGAGCCGTTGAGCCCGAGGACGCCGATCTTGGCGCCGAAGTAGAACCCGAGCGAGATGTCCTTGAGGACCTGGCGGTTCGGCGGGTGGACCCGGCCGACGCCCGACATGGAAAAGATGACCTGGGTATCGGATGGCATT
>CAWHBV010000018.1:0-123264 GCA_963827635.1 uncultured bacterium | reverse complement strand
TTGATGGGCGCCGCCGCCTTGAGCATGGCCCAGACGGGGCAATAGCGCTCCTCGGACAGCGCGAGGGCCTTTTCGACCGAGGCCGCGTCGAGCTTTCCCCCGCGGAACTCGAACTCGAGCTCGATCGAGGTGAAGACGGCCGGATGGATCTCTTTCTTGGTGCCCTTGGCGCGGATGACCAGGTCCCCGACCTCCTGTCCCATCCTCTTCAGGAGCCCGACCGTGACCTGGCCGCTGCAGCCGCACAGGCCGGCCAGCACGATCTCCATCGGCGTGTAGCCGGCGATCGCCTCGCCCTCGCGGCCGAAGTCGAGGTCGACCGTCGTCCCGGCCCGCCCGGCCTTGGCCTCGAACTTCATGCCCCCCTTGAAAACGACGTCGACGCGGGATTCCGCGGCCATGGCCCGACTCCTTTCGCCGTCTTGACGACGGATGTCAGGGGTAGTATCCAACGGAGCGGCGGGCGGCGTCAATACGGAAAGGCCGCGAGGGGGTGCAGGCGATGAAAGACAGGCCGGCCGTCAGGCCTGGGCCGCCGAGGCGGGCAGGACGACGAAGAACTCGACCCATTTGCCCGGCTCGGATTCGGCCCAGATGCGGCCCTTGTGCTTGTCGACGACGGTCTTGCAGATGTAGAGGCCCAGGCCGGAGCCCTTGACGCCCTCGGTCCCCTTCTGCCTCAGGCGCTCGAACCTCTTGAAGAGGCGCGGCAGGTCCTCCGGCGCGATCCCCACGCCCTCGTTCCGGACCGAAAAGCGGAGCTCGCCGTCCTCGAGGCCCAGCCTGAGCCGGACCGGCGTCCCCTCGTAACCGTACTTGACGGCGTTGTTGACCAGGTTGCCGACCAGGATCTTGAGCAGGTTCGGGTCCCCGTCGATGACCGGGTCGCCCTCGAACTCGGTCACGATCTCCATCTTCCGGACGTTGTCCCGGATGCCGGGCATGTTCAGGGCCTCGGCGACGACGGCCGAAGCGAACGGCACGCGCTCCTTGAACGTGTTCAGGCCGTCGAGCTCCATCTTCGACAGGTCGATGTAGCTGCGGATGATGTCCTCGAGGTAGGAGCAGTTGCGGATGATGGTCTCGACGATCTTCTGCTGTTCCGGCTCGAGCTTGCCGAAGTAGCCCCGCTGGAGGGTGGTCGCGGTCGTCTGGACGGCCGCCAGCGGGCTCTTGAGCTCGTGGGAGACGATGGCCATGAGGTCGAGCATCTTGCCCCCGGCGGCGTCCCGGCGGGCCTCGACGGCGTTCGCGATGACGCTCCGGAGCTCGTCCGGCGTGAACGGCTTGGGGATGTAGTCGAAGGCGCCGTTCTTCAGGGCCTCGCGGGCCGTGTCGACGCTGCTGAACCCGGTGAAGATGACGACGGTCGTCTTGGGCCGGTCCTTGCGCAGGGCCTTGAGGACGTCCATGCCGCCGAGGCCGGGCATCTTCAGGTCGGTGACGACGATGTCGTAGTCCTTGTCCATGGCCATGGCCAGGCCCCGGTCGCCGGACGGCGCCGTCTCGATCTCGTAGTCCGTCCCGGCGAAGATCCGCTTCGAGCTCCTGAGGACGATGTCCTCGTCGTCGATGAACAGCAATTTCGCGCCCATGTGTCTCTCCCGGGCCGCCGCCTCAGCGGGGCGGCAGCTTGATGATGAATTCCGTGCCCGCGCCGACCTTGCTCTGGACGTCGATCAGGCCGCCGTGGCGCTGGATGGCCCCGTAGGTCATGGCCAGCCCCAGCCCGGTCCCCTGGCCCCGGTCCTTGGTCGTGAAGAACGGCTCGAAGATCTTGGCCAGGTTCTCCTCGCTGATCCCGACGCCGGTGTCCGCGACGCTGACGACGATCATGCCCGTCCCCGGCTCGACGAACGAGCGGATGGTCAGCCGGCCGCCCTGCGGCATGGCGTCGGCCGCGTTGACGGCCAGGTTGTTGATGACCGACCGGATCTCCCCGGCGTCCACGTTGACCGGCGGCAGCGACGGGTCGAGGTCCCTGACGATCTCGACGTTGTGGAAGGTGACGTGCTTCTCCAGGATGCGCAGGGCGTCCCCGATGATCTCGTTGAGGTCGGCCGGCGCCCGCTCGGACTTGGTGTCGCGGGCGAAGTCGAGGATGCCCCGGACGATGCCCCGGCAGCGCAGGGTCTCGTCGCGGATGACCTTGAGGTCCTCCTCGTAGGGCGTCCCCTTCATGTCCTCGAGCAGGAGGCTGCTGTAGGTCAGGACGCCCGTCAGCGGGTTGTTGATCTCGTGGGCGATGCCCGAGGCCATGCGCCCGATCGAGGCCAGCTTCTCCGACTTGAGGATGGTCCGCTCGGCCAGGTCCTTGAGCTGCCGGTCGCGCTCCTCGATGGCGTCGACCATGCCGTTGAAGGCCTGGCCCGAGGGCCCGGGCGTCCGCGTCGTCGTGCGGATCGACCTCGATCCTGTGGTAGAAGCCCAGGGCCATCTCGGTCGACGCGTCGATGATCCTCTTCACCGGCTTGGTGTAGAGGTTGATGAGGTAGCCCGAGAGGATGAGGGCCAGGCCGGTCGTGAACAGGATGACCAGGAGGTAGGAGATGGTCGTGTTCCGGACGACGACGTCGAACTTGTTCTTCAGGACGCCGACGTAGAGCATGCCGAGGATCTTCTGGTCGAAGTCGTAGAGCGGCGTGTAGCCGGAGATGTACCAGTCGTCGACGACGAAGGCCTTGCCGACCCAGGTCTCGCCCTCCTCGAAGACCTTCCGGTAGACCTCCTCCGAGACCTGGGTCCCGATGGCCCGCTTCCCGGAGGCGTCGAGGACGTTGGTGGCCACCCGGACGTCGCCGAGGAAGATCGTCGTCGTCCCGGCGTCCTTGCCGTTGATCTTCTCGTCCTTGAAGACGAGCCGCTTGAACCGGTCGACGAAGGCGTCGTTGTTGTTGAGGATGACGGCGCCGTAGAGGATGCCCGCCAGCCGGTCCCCGTCCAGGATGGGCGCCGCGATCTTGATGACCAGGGCCCGGTCCTCGACGGGCGAGGGCCCCCGGCGGGCGTGCGAGGTCGGCACGACCGTGATGAGGGTCCGGGCGGCCAGATCGGGGCCTTCCCGGGCGATGTCCTCGTTCTCGAGCAGCCCGGTGCCGGCGATGGGCGCGTGCGTCCGCAGGACCTCCTGGATGGTCCGGTAGCCGGTCATGCCGTCCCCGAAGGCCTCGAAGTTGTTGGCCCGGACGAGCATCGTGCCGTCGGCGTTGACGGCGTCGACGATGTCGAAGCCGAACTCGCGCTTGATCTGGACGAGCTTCTCGAAGAGGAAGGCCCGGTCGCCGGCGGCCGCCGCCCGGACGATCTCGGGCGTCCGGGCCAGGTACTGGATCGTCCGGGAGCGGTTGTCGATCTCCTCCCGGTAGAGCTCGCTCGTCGAGGCCAGGTTCGTCCGCACGGTGGCGTAGGCGTCGCGGACGAGGTTGGTGTTGAGGGCGCTCAGCCCGACGAGGATCGACAGGACGCCGGCCAGGAGGACGATGGCCAGCAGGCTGACGACGAGCTTGAACCGGATGTTCGACCGGGCCAGGGTCTTGATCATTTCAGAGCGCGGCCGATCTTGGCCAGGAGCTCGTCGAGGTCGACGGGCTTGGTCAGGAACTCGTTCGTCCCCGGAAGGAAGCTGTCGGACTGGTCCATCGAGAAGCGCGAGTTGGTCACCTGGTCGATGGCCGTCAGGATGACGATGGGGACGTCCCGGAACTCGCGGTAGCGCGAGCTCTCGCGGCGGCTGCGGATGGTATCGGCCGCCTCGAAGCCGGCCGTGTCCGTCTCCATCATGACGTCGAGGATGACGAGGTCGGGCCGCTCGGCGAGGAGCGCCTTGAGGCCGTCCGCCCCGTTGAACGCCGCCGCGACGTCGTAACCGTTGCCCTTCAGGACCTGGGTCAGGCTGGCGACGAGGTCCCGATCGTCGTCGACGATGAGGATCTTCTTGTTCATTTGTTCAAGACCTCGTAGATGACGTTCCGTTCCTCCCAGGCCTTGTTCCTCTCGTACACGTCGATGGGGAACTCGACCTGCTTGAGCTCGACCGGCGCGGCCTTCTTGTCGACGAGGCCGAGGGCCAGGGCGACCCCGTAGATGATCGCCTCCGGCCGCGGCGGGCAGCCGGGGATGTAGTAGTTGACGGGGACGGCCGTGGCCCCGCCGCCGGTGACGTTGTAGGTGTCGAACCAGCAGCCGCCGCCGACGGCACAGGACCCGATGCCGAAGACGAGCTTCGGGCCGGGCATGGCCGCGAAGGCTCTCTTGACGAGCGGCAGGGTCGGCCGGGTCACGGCGCCCGAGAGGAGCATGACATCGGCGTGGCGCGGCGAGCCGACGAGCTTGATGCCGAACCGCTCGACGTCGTAGTAGGGCGTCAGGATGTTGAGGATCTCGATGTCGCAGCCGTTGCAGGCGCCGCTGTTGCAGTGGTAGACCCAGAGCGAGCGGGGGAAGCACTTTTTGGCGATCTTGGCCAGCATGTCAGTCTCCTGTCTTTTCCGGCCGCTCGTAGCGCTCGGTCGCCTCGAGCTCCTTCGGCCGGAAGCTGTCGGTCGCCTTGCGGATGACGGTCCGGGCCTCCAGGCTGTCGTAGCGGTAGCCCGTCAGGCCGAGCTTGTCGATCGCGTTCGTCGTCTCCATGTCGTAGCAGCGGCCGCAGCGCTGGCAGGTCAGCATGAAGAGCTCCAGGTTCTCGGTGATGTCGTTCCGGTCGTCGGTCGCCTGCTCGAACCGCGGGGTCATGACGATGGCCTTTTCCGGGCAGACCTCGGCGCAGCGGCCGCAGTAGGTGCAGCGCGAGCCGTCGTAGAGGAGCACCCGGATCTCCTGGCACAGGTCCCGGACCATGATCGTCCGGGCCGGGCAGTGGTTGGCGCAGCCGGCGCAGCCGATGCATTTCGTATGGTCCCAGTGCGGGGCGCCGCGGAAGTTCTCCGGGGCCGGGCGGGGTTCGAAGGGGTACTTCAAGGTCACGACGCCGGGCTTCATGACCATCAGGACCTGCTTGATCTTGCTTGCGAGCCACATCGTATTTCTCCCGAGTGTCTTCAGACTCCCGCGACCGCCAGCCCGACCGCGCCGAGCGCGACGAGGATCAGGACGGCGTAGATCTTGACGGCCTGGTCGATCCGCAGGCGCGGGTTGGTCGACCCGACCAGGGCGATGACGACGAAAACGACGAGCGTCCCGAGGAGCTGGAGGAGGATATTCAGCGGGTAGAGGCCCGTCCGGCCGATCGGGATGAAGACCGCGACGAAGAGCCAGGCGTAGAACATCTGCTTCATCATCATATAGATGCGGAACAGCCCATAGTCCGGGCCGCTGTACTCGATGAACGGCCCCTCGAGGATCTCGATCTCGGCCTCGGCGATGTCGAACGGCTGCTTGGCCACGAACGCCTGGAGGGCCAGGAGGTAGGCGACGAGCATGACCCCCGTCGACAGACTGAAGCCGGCGCCGGCCGTGCTGAAGACGGCCGAGCCCAGTCCGAGGCTGTGCGTCCGGACGGCGCCGAGGATGAGGGTCATGGCCAGCACGGGCTCGACCATGACCATGGTCACCATCTCCCGGCTGGCCCCGATCGCGGCGAAGGTGTTGCGGCTGGCCAGGGCGCCGAGGAGGACGGAGACGCCGCCGAGGGTCAACAGGTAGACCACGGTGATGGCGTCGACGCGGCCGCCCAGCGCGTTCACGCGAGACCCGAAGGGGACGAGGGAGACGACGGCCAGGATCGAGGCGAAGGCGGCCAGGGGGGCGAGCTTGAAGGCCCAGTTCCCGGCCGAATTGATCCTCTCTTTGCCGAGGAGCTTGAACAGGTCGTAATAGGGCTGGACGATCGGCGGCCCCTGGCGGGACTGGACCCGGGCGGTGATCCGCCGCATCACGCCCTCGAAGAGAGGGGCGAGGAGGAGGAAGAGAAGGACATTGACGAAGATGGCGACGATGCTCATGATCGGCTCCTCCCGCCCTCGGGCTTCCGCGACATGCCCTCGAGCTCGGCCCGGCCGAGGACGCGCTTCGCGCCCGACCCGGCGTCGATGACGGCGACCCGGTCCGTGCACGAGAAGCAGGGGTCGATGCTGCCGAGAATGATGGGGAAGTCGGCGAACTGGTTGTTGAGGAGCATCGACGGCACGGCCTGCAGGTTCGGATAGGTCGGGGCCCGGACGCGCCATCTCTCGGGCCGGTTCTCCTCGCCGGTGATGACGTAATGGACCGATTCGCCGCGGGGCGCCTCGACCATGGACACGGCGTGGCGGAGGGGCGGCAGGGCCTCGGGGATCGCGGTGAGGATGGGGCCGTCGGCCGGCATGCCGGCCAGGGCCTGGCGCAGGATGGCGATGGATTCGAAGATCTCGAGGACCCGGACGACGAGCGTCCCCCAGACGTCGCAGGAATCGACGACCGGGACGTCGAAGGTCATGTCGCCGTAAGCGGCGTAGGGGTGGTCCTTCCGCGCGTCGAGACGGAGCCCCCGGGCCCGGGCGACGGGGCCGACGAGGCTCCATCGGATCGTGTCCTCCTTCGAGAGGAAGCCGACGCCCTTCGTCCGGCGGTGGATGGCGCTGTCCCCGATGACGGCGTTCTTGAGGACCATGACCTCTTTTTCGAGCGTCGCCAGCATGCCCTCGATCTCGGACCGGATCTCCGGGGTGATGTCCCGGCGGACGCCGCCGATGAGGACCATGCCGTAGGTCTTGCGATTGCCGGTGATCCGCTCCGCGAGCCACATGACCTTCTCCCGGACGCGCCAGGCCTGCATGAAGACCGTGTCGAAGCCGATGAGGTGGCCGGCGATGCCGAGCCAGAGGAGATGGGAGTGGAGGCGCTCGATCTCGAGCATGATCGTGCGGATGTACTCGGCCCGCCGCGAGATGGCGATGCCCGCGGCCGTCTCGACGGCCTGGGCGTAGCAGACGGCGTGGACCGAGCCGCAGATGCCGCAGATCCGCTCGGCGACGAAGGGGACCTCGTTGTAGCTGACCTGCGTCTGGCAGAGCTTCTCGATGCCCCGGTGGGTCATGAAGCCGCGGTAGTCGCAGCCCTTGATCGTTTCGCCGTCGACGTAGACCGCGAAGTGCTCCGGCTCGTGGAGGCTGACGTGGAACGGGCCGACGGGAACGATCGTCGTCCCGGGCGGGGCCTCGTCGAGCCGGTAGGCGACGTCCTCGGCGGCCGGCGGTTCGAGGTTGTACGGGACCTCCTTGCGCAGGGGGTAGATCCCGTCCGGCCAGTCGTCGGCGAGGACGAGCCGCTTCGGCTTCGGGTGACCGGTGAATTTCATCCCGAGCAGGTCCTGGTACTCGCGCTCGGACCAGCCGGCGTTGGGAATATCGGGCGTGATCGAATCGAACGTCGGGTCCGAAGCCGGGGCCGAGGTCCTGAGGACGACCGCGACGTGGTCCGCGTCGAAAGCGAAGGTGTGGATGAGCCCGAGCGTTCCGTTGCGGGCGATCTCGTCGTAGCCGATGCCGACCATGTACCGGCCGCCCAAGCTCGATGAGCATCTTCGAGGAAGCGCGGAGGGCCCGGCGGTCGACGTCGACGAAGAGCCGGGCCGGCGAGGGCGAAGCGAGGCCTTTGATGTCGGCGCCGAAACGGCCTTTGAGCCCGGTCTCTATTCTGGCGATGGCGTCCATGCGAATCTCCCTACTTGCCGCTTTTTCCGCCGGCGAACTTGAACAGGCCCCGCAGGGCCGCGAACATGCCCCGGTCGGCGTACCGGTTGGCGTCGTTCAGGCTCTGGTAGCCGCAGAGCCAGGTCGGGGCCTCGACTTCCTTCGCGCCGCCCGATCTGCGGAGCCAGGCGCCGAAGACCAGGGCCGCCCCGAGGACGAGCAGGACGACCAGCGGCGCGGCGGACGCGGCGAACGTCCGCCCGCCGAAGACCGCCAGGCGGACGCCCCCGGCCGAGGCGGACAGGGGGCTGCCGGACCCGGCCAGCATGTCGGCGAGGAAGAAGCCCTCGGACCGTCCCAGGGCGGCCAGGACGAGCCCGATCGAAAGGACGGGGAAAAATCCCTGGACGAGCGCGACGGCCGTCAGGACGAGCTTGGGGGCGAGCATCGAGGCCGGGACCTCGCGGATCGTCTTCCGGACGTTCCATTCGGAGCCGGACGAGGTGAAGGCCATGCCGAAGAACTTGACGTAGCAGGCCAGGGTCACGGCGCTCGTGAAGAGGGCGATGATGCCGAAGAGCACCAGGGCGACCGTCCCCTCCCCCGCGAGAAGCGAGCTCGAGATGATCGTCCACTTGCTCGAAAAGCCGCTGAAGGGCGGCATGCCCGAAATGGACAGAGAGGCGATCCCGGCGACGACGGCGCTCACCGGCATGAGCTTGATGAGCCCGCCGAGCTTGTTGAGGTCCTTCGTTCCCGTCGCGTAGAGGATGCTGCCGCTCGTGAGGAACAGCAGCCCCTTGAAGATGGCGTGATTGAGGACGTGGTAGAGGGCGCCGATGGCCGCGGCGATGGCCAGGGCGCGGAGAGCCGACGGGCCCGAGGCGCCCAGGAAGAGGACCGCCCCCGTGGCCAGGACGATGTAGCCGATCTGACCGATGGAGCTGTAGGCGAGAAGCCGCTTGGCGTCGCTCTGCTTCATCGATTGGATCGTGCCGACGAGGAGAGTGACCGCGCCGATCGCGGCGATCGCCAGGCCCCAGGCGCCGGCGTCGAACGCCGGGTTCGCGACCGGGGCCATAAAGAGGAAGGTCCGCATGAGCCCGAAGATCCCGGTCTTGAGCATGACCCCGCTCAGCAGGGCGCTCACGGGCGACGGGGCGATCGAGTGGGCGTCGGGCAGCCAGAGCTGGCCGAGGGGCCAGACGCCGGCCTTCAGGCCGAAGCCGGCGAGGAGGAAGGCGAAGAAGCCGAGGAGCGGCAGGCCGCTCGTCCCGCCGAGCTTGGCGGCGGTCGCGGCCAGGGGCTCGCCGAACGTGTATCCGTCGACGAAGAAAGCCCCGGCGACGACGAGGAGCCAGGCGAACTCCATGAGGACGAGGTATTTCGCGGCGTTGCGGACGTTCTCCTTCTTCCGGTGCTCGAAGCGGACGAGGAAGAAAGAGGCGACGGTCATGATCTGCCAGGCCAGGGTGAAGCCCACGGCCAGGTCGTCGACGGTCACGAGCGCGGCCATGCCCAGGATGAACAGGGGGAAGCAGAGGTAGTAGCCGCCCAGGCCGTAGTCCGGGTAATGGTCCATGTAGCGGATGGAATAGATCGCGCTCATCACGGCCATGAAGGCGATGATGGCCAGGAAGAGGCCGGAGAAGCCGTCGACGAGAAAGGGGATGGCGACAGGGCCGAGGCTGAGGGTCAGCGAGGCGTGCGCGCCGTGGCCGAACACGGCCTCGAAGGCGACCGTGAGCAGCAGGACCGCCGAAACCGAGACGAGGGCCAGGTTGACGATGCCGGCGAGCCTCCGCTTCCGGGCCAGCAGAGGCGTCACGACGGCCGCGACGGCCAGGACGGCGAAGCCGGCGAAGAGTCGGGTGAAGATATCAGCTGTCATGGCGGTTCTCCGGGCGGTTTGCGGCGATCGCGCCGAGGATGGCGTCGCGGACGGAGGCGGCGGCCCGTTCGACCTCGGGCGTGAATCCCTCGCCGAAATCGATGTCGCCGGGGACGATGCCGAGCAGGTAGGCCTTCTTCCCGGCGGCCTCGAGGAACTTGCCGCTGAGCGAGAGGGCGAGCTTATGGGTCGAGCAACTCCCGGCCTCGGCGAGATCGGCCAGAAGGCCGAAGACGACCGTGCCGGGGGCGCCGTCGGCGGCCACGGCGTCGACGAAGACGACGTTCTGCGCGTCGCCGCGGGCGATCGTGGGAACGAAATTCTCGGGGACGTCCTGGGCATCGACCAGGGCAAGCCCGGTCCCGGCGGCGGCCTCGCGGACGGCCGCGACGATCCAGGGCCCGACGCCGTCGTCGCGGCGCAGGGGATTCCCCACGCCGACGAGGCAGGCCGGCTCGCGCAGGAGGTCGTCGAGGCGGACCGGTGCGTCCGTCATATCTGCTCCCCCAAGGTCTTGATCTGGCGGTAGGTGTAGACCGGGCCGTCCGTGCAGACGAGCGTCCGGCCGATGGCGCAGTGCTGGCACTTGCCGATGCCGCATTTCATGTGGCGCTCGAGCGTCGAGACGATGGCATCGTCCTTGAGCCCGGCGGCCAGGAGCTCCTTGATGACGGAATTGAACATGAGCGGCGGTCCGCAGACGAAGGCGACCGTGTCCTGGACCGGCACGGAGGCCGGCCCGACGAGGGTGTGGACGAAGCCGACCTCGCCGGTCCAGCCCTCCTCGGGGCGGTCGACGGCGACGTGGACCTCGAACCCGGGGATCTTTTTCCACTCGTCGATCATGTACTTGTACATGTGGTCCTTCGAGGAGCGGGCCCCGTAGAGGAGGATGATGCGGCCGAATTCCTGGCGATGCTGGAGGACGTGGACGATGGACGAGCGCAGGGGGATGAGCCCGATGCCGCCCGCGACATAGACGACGTTCCGGCCCTTGATCGCGTCGAACGGGAAGCCGTTGCCGAAGGGGCCGCGGAGGCCGATCTTGTCGCCGGTCCGGAGCTCGTGCAGGGCCCGGGTGACATGGCCGACCCTGCGGACCGAGAGGTGGGGCCGGTCGTTCTCGGGGCTGAACGGCAGGGAGACGGCGAATTCCCCGGCCCCGAAGACCGTGCACATGACGAACTGCCCCGACTTGACCCGGAAGCTCTTGCCGATCTCGGGGTTCTCGAACGAGAAATAGTACGTCCTGACGTCCTCGATCTCGTCCTTGATCTCGTCGATGACGGCGATCTCGGGAACGGTGACGATGGCACCGGCGTTCGGAACGCTCATTTCGCACCTGCCTTGGTGATCTCCCGCCGGATGTAGGTGACGACGTTGGCGATGCCGATGTCGCCCGGGCAGACCCGGTTGCAGCGGCCGCAGCCGACGCAGCCCGGCCGGAGGTATTTCTTGGACTGGGAGAAGGACAGCTTGCAGAAGAAGCGCTTGTTCCTCCGGTCCTCGACGGGCTTGCGGGGATTGTGGTCGCCGGCCATCCGCGTGTAGCCCTCGAAGGAACAGGAGTCCCAGGACCTCATCCGGTCGGTCCCTCCCTCGCGAGTATTGACGTCCTCGACATTGAAGCAGGAGCAGGTCGGGCAGACGAACGAGCAGGCCCCGCACTCGAAGCACTGGTCGCCGATGTACTCCCAGACGTCGTTGCCGATGAAGCCCATGGTGATGCGGTTCATGACCCGCGAGATCCAGGCCTTGTTCTCGGTGGCCTCGGCGTCGAACCGGGCGATCGAGGCGTCGACGATCTTCGCCTTGAGGGCGGCCGCGTCGGGGCCGGCTTCCTTCAGGCCGAGCTTGCGGGCCAGGGCCTCGCCCTTCTCGCTCCCCGTCTCGAAGAGGTAGTCGTCCCCGACCCCCGTCAGGGCGACGTCGAAGCCTTCCCGGGGGGCCGGGCCGCTGTCCGTGCAGACGCAGAAGCACTGGGGGAACGGACGGACGCAGGTATTGGCGACGATGAACATCTTCTTGCGGTGGTCGCGGTAGACCTCGTCGACGTATTCCTGGCCGAGGTAGAACCGGTCGAGGCAGAGGAGCCCCGTCAGGTCGCAGGCCCGGATCCCGACCAGGGCCTTGGGCCGGACGAGGTCGTCGCGGACGAGGACGGCCTCGCGGCTCTCGCGGTCGTAGCGGTAGGACAGGATCCGCTCGGCCTGGGGGAACACCACGGACTTCGGCGGATTGTAGGAGATCGCGGCGTCCATCCGGATCGCGGCCGGATCGGCGGCCCGTTCGAACATCGGCTCCCCGCCGTCGGGGCGGAGGACGGGGCCGTAGAGATCGTAATCTTCGGCAAGGGCGGCGGTGAGGGCCGGGACCTGGTTTCTGGGCAGGATGTACATGGTCACACCTTTTCGATCCGCACGGGGATCGTCGAATCCTGGTCCTCGTCGATCGCGGCTCCCGCGGCGTTCAGGAAGCCGGGCACCATGTCCTCGATGAAGTAGGGCACGTAGACCGTTCCCGGCTTGACGTCCTCGGAGATGCGCACGGCGACCCGCATCGAGCCGCCGGCCGCGACGACGCTGACCGGCGCGCGGTCCCGGACGCCGAGTTTTTTGGCGTCGGACGCCGCGACCTCGACGAATCCCTTCGGATAGAGGAGGAGCAGGGCGTTGTATTCCCGCTTGGGGATCTGGGTCTTCTTCATGATGGCGTTGCGGTGCCAGAAATAGGTCGCCTTGCCGGCCATGAGGAGGAAGGGGAAGTCCGCCGAGGGGGCCGGCGAGGCGAAATCAGCGGCCGGCCGGACGAACTTCAGCCGCCGCGGCGCGTCCGCGGCCGGCAGGCGGACCGTCCCGTCCGGGTGTCCGGCGTCGCACGGCCACTGCAGGCCGAAGCCCTTCTCGAGCTTCGGGTAGGTGACACCGGCATAGGCGGGGACGGTCGCGGCGATCTCGGCCATGACGCTCTCGGAAGAAGAGTAAGTCCATCGGGCGCCGAGCTTCGCGGCGATGTCGGCATAAATGCGCCAGGCGGGGCGGACGCCCGCCGGGGGCTCGACCTTCCTGCGGTTGAGCTGGATCCGGCGCTCGGTGTTCGTATAGGTCCCGTCGGCCTCGGCTGAAGTCGCCGCGGGCAGGACGATGTGGGCGAAATCGACGAAGGGATTGTTGTACGCCCCGACGTAGACCACGCATTCGAGGCCCTTGAGCTGGTCCGCGTACCGGACGATCTCCTCGTCGCGGTCGGCCACGACCAGGGCCTTGAGCGGGGACGGGGAGGCGCCCAGGAGCTGTCTCGGCGTGCGCCCGGCGGCCGGTCCCTCGGCCCGCCGGTGGCCCGGAAGGAACAGGTTCGAGGCGCCCACATCATAGCTCCCGACGATGTTGCAGATCCCCGTGATGGGGTTGACCCCGCAGCCCTCCCGGCCGATCTGGCCGGCGGCGAGGAAGAGGTCGTAGAGCAGGGCGACCGAGGCGCGGTCGAGACCGGAGATGCCGGACGAGAAGAAGGCCATGGCGCTCCGGGCTTCGGACAGGCGCCGGGCCAGGTCCTCGATCTCGGCCGGCGTCAGGCCGGCCGCGGACGTGAGCGCCTCGAGATCGAGGCCGGAGAGATAACGGGCGAAGTCCGCAAAACCCTCGGTCCGGTCACGGAGAAAAGCCTCGTCCTGTCCGCCGCGCCCGACGAGAACCTTGGCCGCGGCCGCGAGCGCGTGCCGCAGACTCCCCGGCTTCGTCCAGAGGTGCGTGCCGCTGAGCTTGGCGATCTGGGTCGAACGGCTGCTCAGGGTGACGAGATCGGCGCCGCCGCGGGCGGCCAGGTGGATCTCGCTCCCGACGATCGGATTCAGCTTGGCGATGTCGGCGCCGACGACGAGGATCAGATCGGCCTTGCGGATCTCGGTCAGGGCGCCGAGCATGGCCGGGGATCCGGCGCCCTCGAGCAGGACCTCGGCGGCATCCCCGTGGCCCTGATCCGAGGCCAAGCCGATATTCGGGGAGCGGAAGACCGTCCGGGCCAGCTTGGCCATGAGGTAGTTGTCCTCGTTCGAGGCGCGCGGCGAGGCCAGGAAGGCGATCTCGTCGCCGGAGTAGCGGGACAGCCGCTCGGCGGCGGCGTCGATCGCCTCCTCGTAGGAAACGGCGTCGAGCCGGCCGCACGCGCGGGGGAGCTGGGGCGCGACGATCCTGTCTTCGGTCGCCAGGAGCTCGTGGATGTGCCAGCCGCGGACGCACAGCCGGCCCCGGCTGACGGGGTGTCCCGGCGAGGCGAAAACGCCGCGGACGGCGCCGTCCCCGACCTCGAGCAGATGGCCGCAGCCGGTTCCGCAGAAATTGCAGACGCCCGTGTGAGTGCTCATGCCGCTTGCTCCTCAGACATGATGGCCCGGATCTTCCCGGCCGGCGGGCCGCGACCGGACCGATGCGCGGCGGACGAGGCACAGCGCCCTCATGGGTTTTACAGGGGCTTCGACGGAGAGCCTAGCTCGTCAGCCGCACAGGGAAAATTGTTAATCTAAGATACCAAATCGCGGGCCTAAAGTAAAGGCCCGCGGAGCTTCATCCCGATGACGTACAGGATGTTGAATAGATTGGAGATGCCTCCGACGAACCGCTCTTTGATCATGCCCTTGGGGATCTCGTCGATGGTCGCTTTGAGGCCGGCGAGAGCGGCGGACAGGGCGGCGTGGTCGGCGAGCAGGATCTCCCGGCCGGCGGCGGCGAGGAGGACTCCGATCGAAGGCCCGACCTTGACGACGTCGTCGAACATCGTCCGGTAGGCCTCGCGGCGGGCCGGGTCGACGGCCAGGACGGCCTTCTCGATGAGGGCCGCACGGGCCGCCGCGTAGCCCAGCCGGATCTCGGCGGCGTTGCGGTCCTGGGCCCGGTCGGGGTAGCGTTCGAAGTAGGCCGTGCCGAGCTCGATCATGTCGGCGCTCCCGAAGGGGAAATCGCCCCCGAGGGCGACGACGGCGCGGCGGAAGGACTCCGGGTCGTTCTCGCGGCGGAAGAGCTCGGCCAGGGAGGCGCTCATGGGCCTGTTGCGGGCTGTCGCCGGACGGGGCGGGACGCGGGCGCTACTTGGCGTACCGGCCGATGACGGCCAGCAGCAGGTCGAAGTTGACGGGCTTCTGGAAGACGCCGCTGAAACCGTACTCGCCGAGGCCGACGGTCGAAGCGGTGGCGTCGCCGATCGTGCTGAGGAGGAACACGGGCGTCCCGGGCCGCTCCGTCTTCATGATCTTGGTCACCTGGCCGCCGGAATCGATGTCTTCCATCATCATGTCGCAGAGGACGATGTCGGGGTTCGTCTTGCGGAAGGCCTCGAGGCCGTCCTTGCCGCTCAGGGCGTAGGCCGCGTCGAAGCCGCTGCCGTCGAGGATGGCCTTGACGGACTCGCAGATGGCCGGGTCGTCGTCGATGATGAGCACTTTCTTTTTATCGGTCATGGTGTCCTCCGGGGGTCGTTCGGGAGGCCATTCTATCACAAATCGCCGGCGGTTTGCAGGGAAGCGCGCAATGCCGCGAGGAGGGGAAAAACCGGCCGCGCAGGCGAGGCGAAGAAAAAAGGCGGCCGGTCCCCGGGTCCGGGACAAATCCCAGGGGCCGGCCGTCGATCCCCCTATCACCCCTCACATTTTGCGGGTACAGACCAACTCCATGCCCTTCATTTCCTTGCCGTCGGGCATGACCATGAACATCTCGAACTTGTATTTCCCGTCACTGATGAAGGTCGTGACGTTCTTGAACTCCTGCATCGCCTTCCCGTCCGTCATGGGGTCGGGAGACATGCCGGTCTCGGTCAGGACGTTGCCGGCCGTGTTGAGCGTTCCGGTCGTGACCATGAACGACGTGGTCATGCTGTCGATCCAGAACGTCGTGTACATCTTCTTGAACAGGTCGTAGCCGATGATCTCCAGACCCTGGAATTTCATCCCGCCCATCATCCCCTCGAAACTGCATTTCACGTAACGGCCGTCGAGGATGAGCGCATTCTTCATGGAACCCTTGCTCGTCTGGGGCTTGGCCATGGGGTCCTGCCAGGTCGAGATGTCGACGTCCCAATCGCCGACGTATTTCTTGAGCAGCTCGTGGTTGTTGTCGGGCGTGCCGTATTTCATCATCTGTTCCATCATCTTCTTGTCCTGGGCGGACATCTCCTGGTCCCCGACGACCGACGGGAGCGCCTGGATCAAAAGGATGTTGACGCCTGTGATCACAACCGCCAGCAGAAGGAAGCGCGACAGTTTCATCATACCCTCCTCGAGTAACGATCGGAGCCGGCGGCACCCTGCCGCCGCCGATCTTATTCGCAAGATTCGTGCCATTCGAGAAGGGAGCTTCCGCTCCCTGGGGTTCCCGGAACCGTCAGGGCTGGGCCTCTCCCGCTGCGGCCGCCGGGTCTTGTCAGGCAGGACGGAGTCCCGGACGGGGGGACGACCGGCCAGGCGGGAGATGGCCTTCCGGTGCCCGGTCAGGGACGATCCAGCCGGGCGGTCTGGCACGTAATTTGCGGATGGGATCCCAGAGGTGAAGAACATGCCCGTCCGCAAAGGATTTGCCGTCTGGGAAGGCCCTTTCCGCGAGGGAAAGGGTTCCGTCAAAGTGGAAAGCGGTCTTTTCGAAGGGTCCTATTCCGCCGGCTCGCGATTCGAGAGCGGAAAGGGGACGAATCCCGAGGAGCTCATCGGGGCGGCCCATGCCGGCTGCTTCTCGATGGCCCTGGCCGCTGGGCCTGAAAAAAACGCCGCCGAAGAGGATCGAAACGACCGCCGAGGTTACGATCGAGCCCGTGGGTCAGGGGTTCAAGATCACATCCAGCGCCCTGCACACCGTAGCGGACGTTCCCGGCATATCGGAGGAGGATTTCATAAGGGTCGCCGACGACGCCAAGGTCAACTGCCCTGTCTCTCAGGCCTTGGCGGGCGTCAAGATCAGCCTCGACGCGAAGCTGAAAAGGTAGTCCCTAAAGCTCCTGGTGCTCGGTGCGGTGGATGATCTCGTTCTGGAGCTCGGTGCTGCAGTCGACGAAGTAGTCGCTGTAGCCGGCGACGCGGACGATGAGGTCGCGGTACTTCTCCGGCTGGGCCTGGGCCGTGCGCAGGAGGTCGGCCGTGACGACGTTGAACTGGATGTGGTGGCCCATCAGCCGGAAGTAGGACCGGACCAGGTCCTTGAGCCCGGCGAGGCCGGTGTCGTCGGCGAGGAGCTGGGGCGTGAACTTCTGGTTGAGGAGGGTGCCGCCCGTCCGGACGTGGTCCATCTTGCCGAGCGACTTGACGACCGCCGTGGGGCCCTTGCGGTCGGCGCCTTGGACGGGGGAAACGCCTTCGGACACGGCGTCGCCCGCCAGCCGCCCGTCGGCCGTGGCCCCGGTCATCTTGCCGAAGTAGATGTGGGCCGTCGTCGGCAGGAGGTTGATGCGGTAGGTGCCGCCGCGCGGCGTCGGCCGGCCGTCGACGGCTTCGAAGTAGGCCTCGAAGACGCGCTGCATCAGGCCGTCGGCGTAATCGTCGTCGTTGCCGAACTTCGGGGTCCGGTTGAGCACGCGCTGGCGGAGCGCTTCGTGTCCGGCGAAATTGTCCTTCAGCGCCGCGAGAAGCTCCGTCATCGTGAAGTGGCCGTTGTCGTAGACGTTCCAGCGGATGGCGCTGAGGACGTCCGTGATGGTCCCGACGCCGACGCCCTGGATGTAGTTCGAGTTGTAGCGGGCGCCGCCGGCGTGGTAGTCCTTGCCGTTCTTGACGCAGTCGTCGACGAGGACCGAGAGGAAGGGCGCCGGGAGATACTTGGCGTACAGGGCCTCGATGACGTTGCTGCCCCGGACCTTGATGTCGACGAAGTGGCGGATCTGCTTCCGGAAGGCCTCGAACAGCTCGTCGAAGGTCCGGAACGCCGCCGGATCGCCCGTCTCGAGCCCGATCCTCTTCCCCGTCCGCGGATCGACGCCGTTCCCGAGGGTGATCTCGAAGACCTTGGGCAGGTTGAAGTAGCCGGTCAGGATGTAGGCTTCCTTGCCGAAGGCCCCGGCCTCGACGCAGCCGCTGGCGCCGCCGTTCCTGGCGTCGACGACGGACTTGCCCTGCCGGACGAGCTCCTGGACGATGGCGTCGGTGTTGAAGATCGAGGGCTGGCCGAAGCCGGTCCTGACGATCTTGAGGGCCCGGAGCAGGAACGCGTCCGGGCCCTTGGCGCTGATCTGGACCATCGAGCTCGGCTGGAGGATGCGCATCTCCTCGATGACGTCGAGGATGAGGTAGCTCAGCTCGTTGACCCCGTCCGTCCCGTCCTCCTTCAGGCCGCCGACGTTGATCAGGGCGAAATCGGTGTAAGTCCCGCTCTCTTCGGCGGTTACGCCGACCTTGGGCGGGGCGGGCTGGTTGTTGAACTTGACCCAGAAGGCCTCGAGGAGCTCGCGGGCGCTCTCCTTCGTCAGCGTGCCGTCTGCCAGGCCCTTCTCGTAGAACGGCCAAAGGTGCTGGTCGAGCCGGCCGGGATTGTAGGAGTCCCAGGTGTTGTACTCGGTGATGACGCCGAGGTGGACGAACCAGTAGGCCTGGAGCGCTTCCCAGAAGTCGCGCGGGGCGTGGGCGGGGACCCGGTCGCAGACCTCGGCGATCCGCTCGAGCTCCTTCCGGCGGGCGGCGTCCTTCTCCCCTTGCGCCAGCTCGCGGGCCTTCGCGGCGTGACGGCGGGCGAACGCGACGATCGCGTCGACGCTCACGGCCATGGCCTTGAGCTCTTCCTGCTTGTCGTAGGCCGCCGGATCGTTCATGAAATCGAGGCCGGCCAGGGCCGCTTCGATGTCCTTCTTGAAGTCGAGCATGCCCTTCCGGTAGATCTTGCCGTCGAGCACGGTGTGGCCGGGGGCGCGCTGCTCCATGAACTCGGTGAAGACGCCGGCCTCGTAGGCGTCGAGCCACTCCTTCGTCATCTCGGCGAAGATGCGGTCCCGCTGCGAGAGGCCTGTCCAGAACGGGATGATCTCTTCGGCGTAGACGCGGCGCGTCTCCTCGTCGGACGCCGAAAGCGGTCTTCTTCCGGTCGTTGAGATACTGGAGGTCCTGGAGGGAGTGGATGCAGACCTCGGGGTAGGTCGGGGTCGCCTTGGGCGCCGGGCCGCGCTCGCCGACGATGAGCTCGCCGTCGTTGAAGACGATCGCCTTGTTCTCCATGACGTGCTGGAAAGCCAGGGCGTGCTGCATCGGCGTCGACAGGCCGCGCGTTTCGGGCCGCTTGTAGAACTCGGTCACGAGCCGGGCCCGTTCGGCGCTGATCGTCGGCTTGGCCTCGAGCGTCTGCCGCCTCAGCTTTTCGATGCGTGCGTTCATGGTCATCCTCCGCGACGGACTTCGAACCCGGCCGCCCGGAAGGCGGCCTCGACGGCCGCGAGCCGTTCCCCGGCGGGCGGTTCGAATTTCCGGAAATCCTTTTCTTTGCCGATCCTGCGGGCCTTCTCCAGCCCCCCGGAATGGTAGGGCAGGAGGCCGACCCGCGCGACGGTCCCCGAGCGATCCGAGAAAGTCGATCGTGCGCCGGACGTTGTCGTCGTCGTCGTTGACGCCGCCGACGAGCGGGACGCGGACCCAGATCTCCGTCCCGCGGGCGGCCAGGCGCTTCAGGTTCTCGAGGATCGGCGCGTTCGAAACCCCGGTCATCTCCCTGTGCCGGGCCTCGTCCATGACCTTGAGGTCGTAGAGGACGAGGTCGGTTTTCGCCGCCAGCCGGTCGAGGACGCCGTCGGACGACATCCCGGCCGTGTCGAGCGCCGTCCGTATCCCCCGCCCGCGGCAGGCGTCGAGGAGGGCCTCGGCGAACGGGGCCTGGACGAAGGGGTCGCCGCCGGAGAGCGTGACGCCGCCTCCCGACTGCTCGTAGAAGATCCTGTCCTTCTCGACCTCGGCCAGGACCTCGGCGACCGTCATCTCCCGGCCGACCATCTGCATCGCGTCGTAGAGGCAGGCCTCGGCGCACCGCCCGCAGAGATCGCACTTGGCCCGGTCGACGACGACGGCGCCGGCCGCGTCCTTGGAGATCGCACCGGGCGGGCAGGCATCGATACAGGCATAGCAGCGGCTGCAGCGGGCCGGCCAGTGCATGAGCTCCGGTCCGGGATCGATGCTCTCGGGATTGTGGCACCAGAGGCAGTGCAGGGCGCAGCCCTTGAGGAAGACGGTCGTCCGGATGCCCGGTCCGTCGTGGATCGAGTAGCGTTTGATGTCGAAAATCCGTCCCGTCACTGCGATCTCTCTCGGGTTCCTGTCCATCCGCGGGCTTCTCACCCTGCGTTTAGTCGTAATATATCAGATATCAGACGGCCTTTCAAGCTGTTTTTTAACGAATTTCCTACCCTTTTCCCCTGATTTGTTATAAAAAGGCCGTCTGGAGACGCCGTGACCGAACGACCCGCCTACAACATGCGCTTCATCTGGACGACGACCCTCGTCTCGGCCATGGGCGGACTCCTCTTCGGCTACGACTGGGTGGTCATCGGCGGGGCCAAGCCCTTCTACGAGAAGTTCTTCGGCCTGACGACGCCGTCGGCGATCGGCTGGGCCATGTCGAGCGCCCTCGTCGGCTGCCTCATCGGCGCTCTCGTCTCCGGGGGCCTCTCCGACCGCTTCGGCCGCAAAAAGCTCCTCATCCTGGCCGGTTTCTTCTTCACCGTCTCGGCCGTCGGAACGGCCCTCGCCGCGGATTTCACCGTCTTCGTCGTCTTCCGCCTCGTCGGGGGGATCGGCATCGGCCTGGCCTCGAACCTCTCGCCGATGTACATCGCCGAGCTCGCGCCCGCGGAGATCCGGGGCCGGCTCGTCTCGGTCAACCAGCTGACCATCGTCATCGGCATCCTGGCCGCCCAGGTCGTCAACTGGCTCATCGCCGAGCCCGTGCCGGTAGGCGCCACGGCCGCCGACATCCTCGCCTCCTGGAACGGGCAGACCGGCTGGCGCTGGATGTTCGGCGCCGAGACCGTCCCGGCCCTGCTCTTCTTCTTCCTGATGTTCCTCGTCCCGGAGAGCCCGCGCTGGCTGGTCAAGAACGGCCGCGCCGCCGCGGCCGAGAAGACCTTGGCCCGGGTCGGCGGGCCGGGCTTCGCCGCGAAGGCCATGGACGAGATCCGGGCGACCCTCTCCGCCGACGAGATCGGACGGGTCCGCTTCCGCGACCTCCTCGAACCCGGACTGGCCCGGATCCTCGTCGTCGGGATCGTCCTCGCCGTCTACCAGCAGTGGTGCGGCATCAACGTCATCTTCAACTACGCCCAGGAGATCTTCACGGCCGCGGGCTACGGCGTGAGCGACGTCCTGTTCAACATCGTCGTCACCGGCACCGTCAACCTCGTCTTCACCTTCGTCGCCATCCGCCTCGTCGACCGGGTGGGCCGCAAGCCCCTGATGATCGCCGGGTCGGCCGGGCTGGCCGTCGTCTTCGGCCTCATCGGCGCGAGCTACGCCTTCCACAGCCGCGGCCTCCACATCCTCCTGCTCGTCCTCGTCGCGCTGGCCCTCTACGCCCTGTCCCTGGCCCCCGTGACCTGGGTCCTCCTCTCCGAGATCTTCCCCAACCGCATCCGCGGCGCGGCCATGTCGGTCTCGACCTTCTCCCTGTGGACGGCCTGCTTCGTCCTGACCTACACGTTCCCCCTCCTCAACAAGGGGCTCGGCCCGGCCGGGACGTTCGGGATCTACGCCGGGATCAGCGTCCTCGGCTTCCTCTTCATCAAGTCCCGCGTGCGCGAGACCAAGGGCCGGAGCCTCGAACAGATCGAGCGCGAGCTCGGCGGCGGCGGGGTGTGAGCCGGCGATGAGCGAGAGCGCCGGTCCCATCATGCCGGACCCGGGGACGGCCGCGGTCCCGGAACCCGGCCGGCCGGACGGGGCCGTCAGGCGGCTCTACCGCGAGGAGCGGGAGGCCTGGCGCCGGTACTATAAGAAGTACTTCAAGCTCGCGGCCCGGGCCCTCGGGCTGGGCTTCGTCGGCGGGCTTCGCCTACTTCTCGCTTTGGCCGGCCCAGGAGCGGAAAGCGCTCGAGTTCGTCGTCAACGCCCTCAAGGACATCCCCCTCGGCGGGTCGCCGCTCGTGCTGGCCCTGACCCTTTTCTACCACAACGCCCGGGCCTCGGTCGTCGCCATCGCGGCCGGGATCGTCCCCTTCCTCTTTCTGCCCATCCTCGATCCGCTCGTCAACGGCGGCGTCCTGGGCCTCCTGGCCTCGGTCTCCAAGCATCAGGGGCTCGACGTGCCGCGGCTCATCCTGACCCAGATCCTGCCGCACGGCGTCTTCGAGCTCACCGCCGTCTGCTATGCGACGGCCGTCGGCCTCCATCTCTCCGCCGGGACGGGCCGAAAGGCGGCGGCCGCCTGGCAGGCGCGCCGGGCCCGGAAGGCCGGACAGGGGGCGGAGCCGGCGATCACCCTGGCCGGAGCGGGGACGGAAGCCTCGATCGAAGCAGCGATGCGGGAGCCGCGACGACGGCCGGAGCCGCGCCGTGCGGCCTGTGCGAGCCCGGGCTCGTCCGCGACGCCGTCCGCTCGTTCGTCCTGGTCGTCCTGCCCCTCCTCGCCGTCGCCGCCTTCATCGAGGGCTTCATCACACCGATTCTCCGCTAACCAGAGCGGAGAATCGGCGCTGCTCGGGGAAGCGTGTTATGGGAGGATCGCCCCTCGCTGCACCGCACCTGCGCTGACGCCGCCGGCTCGACAGCGTCCGGCCATTCGGCTATTCTCGGATCGGGAGTTCCCATGAAATTCGCGTTCGCTCACAACAACATCAACGTTCTCCACCTCGTGAAAAGCCTGATCTTCTACAAGTCCGCCCTCGGGCTCGAGGAGGTCCACCGCCACGAGGCCAAGGACGGCAGCTTCGTCCTCGTCTACCTCGGCGACGGCCGGACGCCGCACCGGCTCGAACTGACCTGGCTTCGCGACCGGAAAGAGCCTTACGATCTCGGCGACAACGAGATCCACCTGGCCTTCACGGTCGACGACTATCCGGCGGCCCACGCCCACCACGAGGAGATGGAAATCATCTGCCACGAGAACCCCTCGATGGGGATCTACTTCATCGAGGACCCGGACGGGTACTGGCTGGAGATCCTCCCCGAAAAGCGCTGAGCGAGCGGGGACACGTACCGGGACGGTACATGTCCCCTCCGGGTCCCCTCTCAGGCTCCGCAGAGGTGTTTCCGTGACGCCTATTTGACGCTGAACTTGTGGACCGTCGTCGTTCTGTACGTCTGCCCCGGTTCGAGGATGGTCGAAGGGAAGTTCGGGTGGTTCGGCGAATCGGGGAAATGCTGGGTCTCGAGGCAGAAGGCGAAGTGCTTCTGATAAGCCTTCCCGCCCTTGCCGACGACCGTCCCGTCCAGGAAGTTGCCGGTGTAGAGCTGGATGCCGGGCTGGTCGGTCCAGATCTCGAGCACCCGGCCGCTCTCCGGCTCCTCGACCCGGGCCGCCAGGGCCAGCGTCCCGCCGCCGCTCCGCAGGACGAAGTTGTGGTCGTAGCCGCCCTCGACTTTGGCGATGCGCTCGCCGATCGCGTGGGGCGCCGTGAAGTCGAACGGCGTACCGGCGACCGGCACGATCTCGCCCGTCGGGATGAGGTTGGCCGCGGAATCGACCGCCGTGATCGCGTCGGCCTCGAGCCGGAGCACGTGGCCGAGGACGTCGCCCCGCCCTTCGCCCTTGAGGTTCCAGTAGGCGTGGTTGGTCAGGTTGACCGGCGTCTTCTTGTCCGTCACGGCCTCGTAGTCGATCCGGAGCTCGTTCGCTTCGGTCAGCGTGTAGACGACCGTGACCGAGAGGTTCCCGGGAAAGCCCTCCTCGCCGTCCTTGCTCAGGTAGGAGAGCTTGACGCCGGCGCCGTCCGCGCTCCGGACCGGCTCGGCCGCCCAGACGACCTTGTCGAAGCCCCTGATCCCGCCGTGGAGAGTGTTGCCGTTGTTGTTCGCGGGCAGGGCGTAGTCGACGCCGTCGAGCGTGAACCGGGCCTTGGCGATGCGGTTGCCGTAGCGGCCGATGATCGCCCCGAAGTAGGGGTGGGTGCCGAGATAGCCCGCCAGGCCGTCGAAGCCGAGGTTGACGTCGGCGAAGAGGCCGCTCCTGTCCGGGAGCTTGAGCGACACCAGGATCGCCCCGTAGGTCGTGATCCTGGCCTCGAGGCCGGCCCTGTTGGTCAGCGTGTAGATGTCGACGGCCGTGCCGTCGGCGAGATTCCCGAAAGCTTCTTTCTTCACATCCATCGTCGGTCCTCCTTGGACGGCGGCGGTCCCCTGCGGCGCTTCGGTCCCGTTCTTGCAGGCCGGGACGAAGGACGCGAGGACGAGGGCGAGGGCCGCCAGGGCCAGATTGCGCGCGGACATTTTCATGATCGCCTCCACGGATCGAGGGAGCTCGTTCCTTTATTATAGGAAATCCGCCGTCTTTTCAACCTTCGCTCCCCGCTCGCCCGGGAACATTTGACCCCCGTTCCCACGTATGGTAATCCTAAGGCGTAGTATTATGGCTGAATTGATCGGGACCACCCTCAAGCACTACCGGGTCGAGACCCAGCTCGGCAAGGGCGGCATGGGCGTCGTCTACCGGGCCCGGGACACCCGCCTCGACCGCCCGGTGGCCCTCAAGATGATCACCCCCGGCCTCATCGCCGACCCCGAGCGCCGGGCCCGCCTCCTCCTCGAGGCCCGCTCCGCCGCGGCCATCTCCCACCCGGCCATCGCCCAGGTCTACGACATCGACGAGGTCGACGGCAATCTCTTCATCGCCATGGAGTACGTCGACGGCCGGACCGTCACCCGGCTCGTGGCCGACGGCGAGCTCGACCTCATGGGCGCCCTCGAGATCGTCCTCCAGGTCGCGGAAGGGCTGGCCAAGGCCCACGACGCGGGCATCCTCCACCGCGACATCAAGTCCGACAACATCATGGTCACCAAGGACGGGCACGCCAAGCTCCTCGACTTCGGCCTGGCCAAGCTCGTCGAGCCCGATTCCGGCGCCCCCGAGGGGCCGGCGGGATCGCCCGGCTTTTCCCGCACCCTGACCCAGGGCCGGGTCCAGACCATCCCCGGGGCGGTCATGGGCACGATCAGCTACATGAGCCCCGAGCAGGCGCGCGGCAAGGAGCTCGACCGGCGCAGCGACATCTTCTCCCTCGGCACCGTCCTCTACGAGATGGTCACGTCGGAGCTGCCGTTCAAGGGCGAGACCCCGCTCGACACGATGCACGCCATCGCCTACGAAGAGGCCCGGCCGGTGACGATCGTCCGCCGCAACCTCACGCCCGAGCTCCACCGCATCGTCTTCCGCTGCCTGCGCAAGAACCCCGACGACCGCTACGCCGACGCCCACCTCCTGGCCGCCGACCTGAGACGGCTGAAGCACAACCTCGAGACCGGCACGCGCCTGAAGCTCCCGCTGGCCGACCGCGTCCGGAACTGGGGCGCCTGGTTCAGGACCTCGTTCCCGGGCGGCTACAAGGGCATGGCCATCCTGGCCGGAGCGGTCGCCCTCGCCGCCGTCCTGGTGGCGATCAATTTCGACTGGGGCGGCCTGATCGGGCCGGCCGTCATCGGCCTCTTCGTCTTCCGCTACTTCCGCAACCGGAAGAAGCGGCTCATCGCCGCCTTCGCCAAAAAAGTGGGGAAATTCCGGGAGGTCCGGCTGGTCACGGTGCGGGACGACCGCGTCACGGTCGTCGTGGACAAGGCCCCGGCCAAGGTCTACCTGCGCATCACGGCGCTCGTCGACGATCTCAACCGGGGCCTGTTCTTCGGCCAGGACGTCAAGGCCGAGATCAAATCGGAGATCCCCGAGGAAGAAGCCCGGACGATGCTCACGCAGGTCGGCGTCATCTACGCCCGGGAGGAGGCGCCGCCTACCTCTTCATCTTCTCGACCGCGGCGATCGTAGCCCGGACGTTCGCCGCTTCCGGGTTCTGAGGATCGAGCTCCACGAACGTCCGCAGGTTCGCCAGGGCCTTGTCGAAGTCGCCCTTGTTGAGGAAGGCCAGGCCGAGCCGGTGGTACGGCTTCGGCCAATCCGCCTTGATGCGCGCGGCCATCTCGAAGTAGCCGATGGCCTCGTCGATCCTCTGGTTCGAAAAGAAGATCTCCCCGACGTTGTAGGCGGCGGCGTGGTCGTTCGGGGATATCTCCAGGGCCCGGCGGAACGCCTCCTGGGCGGCCGCGAGGTCGCCCCGCATCAGGGCGGCCTCGCCCAGACCGGAGAGGGCCCGGAGCGACGTCTCCGTGCGCCGGGCCGCGTCCCCCTGGTCGAGCGAGGCCTTGTCGAGGACGCCCCGGAACTCGGCTTCGGCCCGGTCGAGGTCGCCCTTTTTCAGGTAGGCCGTGGCGATGTTGAGGCGCGCGCCGTAGATCTCGGGGAACTTCGCCGCGAACTCTTCGAAGGCGGCCAGGGCCTCGTCGATCTTCCCGTCGTCGAGAAGGCGGCTGCCCTGCTCGAGGAGCGAGTTCGCCTGCCCGGCCGCGCGGGCCCCCGGCGATTCGGCGGGCTTCGTCAGCGTCAGCTTCACGGGCGGGTTCTTCTTGAGCTGGCTGACCTGAAGCTCGGTGTAGGCGCTGACGAATCCGTCCTTCGAGGCCGTGATCCGCCAGAGCCCGGAGCCCAGTCCGCCCACGGCGAAATGGCCCTTGCCGTCCGTCCGGCTTTCGAGCCGGGTGGTCCCGGGCATGATCTGGGCGGTCACGAGAACGCCGGGGAGGCCGGCCCCGCTCTCGTCCACGACGTCGCCGCTGATCCGGCCGCGGCCGAGACCCAGCTGGGCCGGCAGCGACGCGGCCAGGGCCAGGATAACCAGAGAGGTGGTCAGGAATCGTCTCATCGTCGTCTCCGTTCGAAGGTTACTTCCGCTTCCTGATCTCGTCGATCTTGGCGCGGACGCCGGGCTGATCGGGGCTCAGCCCGAGCGATTTCTCGAAGGCCGCCAGGGCCTCCGGGGCCTTGCCCAGGCCCAGGTAGCACTCGCCCGTCAGGTTCATGAGCGAGGCGTTGATGCCGTAATGCGCGACGGCCTTGTCGACGAGCTCGAGGGCCCGGCCGAACCCGCCGGTGCGCGCGAGGGCTTCGGCGGCGAGCACGTACGTCTCGTACTTGGCGGTCCGGGCGGGATCGACGAAGGGACCGAGCAGCTTGGCCGCGGAGGGCGCGTCGTCGAGGGCCAGATGGACCCTGGCCAGGCTCCCGGCCGTCTCCTCCGAATCCGGCTTCCGCTCGAGCGCCTGCGTCAGGAACGCGCGGGCTTCGTCGTAGCGGCCGACGTTGAAGAGCTGGGAGCCCGCGATCTCCGCGTAGAAGGGGTCCCCGGCGTTGGGCAGGATGCGCGACGAGAACCAGGGCCGCGGGACGGCCTCGGCGTAGCTCAGGTCGAACTCCTCGGCGGACGAAACGATCTCGGCGCCCGCCGCTTTCGACCGAGACGCGGACCGTGTAGTGGGCCGGCGGGAAATCGGCCAGGGAGACCTCTTCGAGGACGACGGGGAGCTCGGGATAGTCGGACGGCTTCCGGCGGATCTCCCGGAAGGTCTGGCCGTCCTTGAGGAAGGCGATCCGGACCTCGCCCGAATCCGCCAGCCCGGGGGCCGGGTTGTTGAGCTGGAAGACGACCGCCAGCGTCTCCTTCCGGGCGAAGACGCGGCCGGGCTGGCAGTAGATCTGGTACGGGCCGACGCGGAAGGCCTTCATCCGCCGGGCCGCGGGCTCCAGCCGGGCGGCCCGGTAGCCGAGCAGCGGCTGGGTCAGCTCGACGGAGGCGCCGGGCTGCGGGATGCGCAGGGCGCTCTCGACGGACGTGAATTCCTTCGAGGCCTCGTTCTTGATGAGGACCGACAGCTCGTAATCGCCGCCGAGGAGCGGAAAGAGGTCCTGGAAGTCGAAGGGCGAGCGGCTGGCCTCGCGCGCCTGCTCCTCCGTGAGCTTCAGGGCGACGGTCTTGTCGAACTGGTGGACGAGCCGGCCGTCGGGGGTCGTCAGCCGCCCGTTGACCTTGAGCGTGGTGGAATACTCGCCCTCGTACAGGTTCAGCGAAAGGCGCCGCGGCTCGACGGCGTAGTGGACGAAGTACATGCCGGACGGGTCGCGGAAGACCTTGATCAGGCTGTCGCTTTCGAGATAGTTGGCCGTGTACTCGACCTCGACGAGGTCCTTGTACTGGAGGAACTTGCGGGCGTACTTCGATTCGACGTTGCGGGCCGCGGACGATTCGACCCGCTGGATGAGGATGTCGGAGCCCATCGACGGCCGGCCGTAGTTCGCCTGCGTCTCGCCGGGAATGAGGGACAGGGAGACGGCGGCCAGCTCGGGCTCGAACTCCCGGAGCTTCTCGTAAGCGGCCATGTAATCGGTGGTGTTGGTGTAACCCGTCAGCAGGGCCTGCGGCCCGTCGCCGGCCGGGCTGTAGAGACGGTACTCGCCGCGGCCGTATTCCCGGAAGAAGACCAGGTTGAACGCCGCGGGCAGGCCGAGGTCGGTCAGCCCCTGATAGAACCAGATCTCGGCGTCGTACGTCGAGGACTTGCCCTCGAACCTCTGGATATCCCTCGGCTCGCCCAGGATGATGTACATGCGGCCCCGGTCGGTCTTCCAGCCGGGCTTGGGCGCGTCGCGGCCGAGATAGCGGTTGGCGTGGGCGATGCGGCGCGCGTGCTCGGTCTTGAACTCGTTCTCCGGCGTGCCCGTGTTCGGGTCCCGCTGCTTCCAGAAGGCCTCGATGAAGAGGTCCCGCTCGCGGTCGCTCTGGAGCTTGAGGAAGACGTCCCGCTCCATGGGGGCGACGATGTAGACGACCTCCTCTTCGAGCCAGGCCCTGTACCTGTCGGGGAGCTTGGGTTTCTCCTCCTTCTGCCCGGACGGCCCGGCGCCGAGCGCGAAGACGGCCAGGACGGTGAATCCGAGGAGGGCGAAGGCGGCGGTGCGTTTCATGGGCATCCCAGACATTCTTCTGTCACTCCCAGCGGGTTTTCAGCCGGGTCAGCTCGGCGCCCGTGGCCGCGTTGAGGATCTGGTGGAGGAACACGGCCCCCGGGTCCGCGTCGGGGACGCGCTGGAGGACGGAAACGACCTTGTCCCCGTAGAAGGCCTCGGCCCGGTAGGAGACCTCGAGGTCGACCGGCCGGGACCGCTGCAGGACGTCCGGCGGGACCGCCTCGAGCGCCCACTGGACGTAGACGGCGTTGTTGACGTGGCGGTTCCAGTCGATGTGGCCCGACTCGACGCGGAATCCCACCTCGGCGTCGCGGGCCGAGGGAACGGCGAGCGAGTCGAAGGGGTCGGCCAGGGCGCGCTTGTCGACGGCGTAGGGGATGGCGATGGCCTCGTCGACCTTGACGGGCTGTTTCTTGTCGAGCCCGATGACCATCCAGGAGCTCGTCGCCGAGAGGACGGGGTCGCCTCCCCCGTCGGCGACCTCGAAGTCGCGGAGGGCGAAATAGCCGTGCTTGCCCGAGGGCCAGGTCGTGACTTCGAGCCTCGCGCCCCGGGCCGGATAGCGGTGGACGGCGATGTGATAGCGGGACAGGACCCAGGTCATGTTGCGTTTGAAGAGGTCGAGGACGCCCACGCCCAGCCGGCCGGCGTGCTCACCGGCGCTGTCCTGGAGGTAATTGAGAAGGGCGGACGCCTTGACGAAGCCCCGGGCGTCGGTCTCGTAGGAATGGACCGCGTATTCCTTGGTGAAGATCAGGTCCGTTTCGATCATGAGAACATTATATATCAATCCTCAGACGAGACGTTTGAGCTCGGAGAGGAGCCGGTCGATCTGCTCCGTCGTGTGCTCGGAGAAGATCGAGGCGCGGAGAACGCCTCCGGCCGGGGCGCCGACGTATTTCAGGAGCGCCACCGCGATGCCCCGGTCGAAGAGGGCCGCCTGGACCTTCTTCATGTCCTCGGCGGACTTCAGGGTCCAGGTGACGATCGGGACCGGGGTGTCGTTCATCTCGAAGCCCAGCTTCTTCATGCCGCCCTTCATCCGGGCGACGTTGCGGCGCAGCCTCTCGCGGCGTTCGGGCTCGCGCCGGGCGACGGCCAGCCCGGCCATCGAGGCGGCCATGGCCGGCGTCGGGCTCGGCGTCGCGCCGGGATAGGCGCCGCAGGTGGCCTTGATGTGGTCGATGAAAGCCTTGCTCGCGGGGATGAACCCGCCGTGGCCGCCGAAGGCCTTGCTCATGGTCCCGGCGTAGAAGCAGCGGTCGCTCTTGACGCCGTAGTAATCGTAGGTGCCGCGGCCGTTCGGCCCGAGGTGGCCGACCGCGTGCGAGTCGTCGAGGCAGAGATAGCCGCCGTACGGCTCGAGGGCCTTGAGATAATCCGGGACCGGGGCGATGACCCCGAACGTCGGAAAGATCCCGTCGCTCATGACCAGGGGCACTTCGCCGGCCTTGAGCCGGAGCTTGAGCTGGAGGGCCAGGTCCCCGGGATCGCGGTGTTTGAAGGTGTGGACCGGCAGGAGGGCCGAATAGACCGCGTCGCGGATGCTGAAGTGGGACGTCTCGTCGATGAAGATGGCCCCGACCCGGCCCTTGAGGGCCTGGACGAGGAAGAGGTTGTCGAGGTAGCCCGAGACGAAATGGATGGAGTCCTCGGTGCCGAAGAACTCGGCGATCTTGCGCTCGAGCTCGAGCTGGACGGGCGTATTGCCGAAGCCCGTCCGCGACGTGGCGCTGTGGGTGCCGTACTTGCGGAAGGCGCTGACGCCGGCCTCGACGACCTCGGGATGGCCGTGAAGGGCGAAATAGCCCGTGCCGCCGAAGTAGAGGACGCGCTTGCCGTTGAGAACGGTCTCGGGGCCCGGGGCGCTCTCCATGATCCAGCCGCCGGCCGGCGGCGCGGCGTCGCCGAGCGGGAAGGCCTCGTCGTCGGCCGCGAAGAGACGTCCCAGGGAACGGTTCAAGGCGAACAAGGCCGGTATCGACCCGGCCAGGAACTCGCGGCGTCCGGGCATGAGGGCTCCCTTCAGGACTTCTCCTGGAAGACGAACGTGTAGTCGACGATGCATTCGTAATTGCTCGAGGTCATCTGGACGGCCTGGGGATTCTGCATGCCGATGCAGAGACGGTAGGTCTTTCCGGCTTCGAACGTCCGGCCCTCTTTGGGCTTCATCGTCACGGTGTAGACCTGGCCTCCGGCCCGGAGGGTGGAGTGCCAGCCCTCGGCGACGGGATCGTTGCCCTCGAGGACGAGATGGTACATCTGCTTCTGGGCGAACTCGACCCGGACCTGGAACTCGATCTCGGCGGTCGAAGCGCGCAGGATCGTGATATAGCCTTCGGGAACGTTCGGGCCGTGGTAGTAGTTCATCTGCGGGCTCGACTTGTAGGTCGCACAGCCGGCGAGAAGAACGAGGACGACGGCGAAGATCGCGAACTTGGCTGACCTCATGATACGCCTCCTGACTCGATGATTTTGGGGATAGCGACGGCCTGCCCGGTCCGGATGGATGCGAAGCAGGCGTCGATCGCGCGCATGTTGCCGAGGGCGTCGCCGGCGGGATGACGGAGCGGAACGCGCCCGAAGACGGCGTCGCCGAAGTGCTCGACCATCAGCCGGAACATGTCGGCCTTCGGAACGGGGACCTTTTCCGTCTCGCCGCCCCGGACGACCTCGATCGCGACGTCGAAATCCTTGGCCGAGAAGGCCCGCTCGAGCCGGAGCGTCCCTTCGGTGCCGACGGCCAGGAGCAGGCTCTGGAAGGAAGCCTCGAAGCTCGCGTCGCACTGGGCGAAGCGGCCGCCGGGGAAATCGAGCAGGGCGGCCGTGGTCATGTCGACGCCGGTCGCGGGATCGAGGCGGGCCCGGGCGAAGGCCGAAACGGGCTCGGCGCCGAAGACGAGCCGGGCGATGCTGATCGTGTAGCAGCCGACGTCGTAGAGGGCCCCGCCGCCCATGGCCGGGGACCAGCGGTAGTTGGCGCCGTCGCGCTCGAAACGAAAGGTGAAGGAGGAATGGACGGAGCGGACCTCGCCGATGCGGCCCCCGCGGATGATCTCCAGGCTCCGGTCGATCTGAGGGTGGAACTTGTACATGAAGCCTTCCGCGAGCCGGACGCCGTTCGTTTCCGCCGCGTCGATCATGGCCTGGACCTCGGGGGCATTCAGGGCCATGGGCTTTTCGCAGAGGACGTGCTTGCCGGCCCGTCATGGCCCGGATGGACCACTCGGCGTGGAGGTCGTTCGGCAGGGGGTTGTAGATCGCGTCGACGGCCGGGTCCTCGACGAGCTCCTGATAGGTCCGGTGGGCGCGGGCGAAGCCGAAGCGATCGGCCCACGCCCTGGCCCGGCTTTCGTCCCGGGCGGCGATCGCGGCCAGAGCTGCCGTTACGCGAGCCGAGGACCGCCGGGATGAAGGCCTTCTCGGCGATCCCGGCGCAGCCCAGGATGCCCCAGCGGACCTTCGCGGTCCATATCGCCCTCCGTGGAGGTCAGATCTTTTTCAGCTTCTTGACGAAGGCCGGATCGACGTCGCAGCCGAGGCCCGGCTTCTCCGGCAGCGTCAGCGTCCCCGCCTTGACCGTCATGCCGTCGACGATCGGATCGGACTCGTGCTCGGAGTTGCCGTCGAGGTCGGCGTAGACGATATTGGCCTGCGAGGCGACGACGTGGGCCGCCGCCGTCAGCGCCAGCCGCGTCTCCAGCATGCAGCCGACCATGCAGCGCATGTTGGCCGCGTCGGCGATGTGGGCGATGCGCAGGGAGTTGAGGATGCCGCCGGCCTTCATGAGCTTGATGTTGAAGGTGTCGCAGGCCTCGGCCCGGATGAGATCGATCCCGTCGGACGGGCCGAACAGCGCCTCGTCGGCCATGATGGGAATGGGGCTCTGGGCGCGGACGGCACGCATCCCGGCGATGTCCGCGGCCCGGACGGGCTGCTCGCAGAGCTGGATGTTGAGCGGGGCCATTTTCTTGAGGGCGTGGATCGCCTGGGGCACGGCCCAGCCCTGGTTGGCGTCGATGCGGATGGCGATCTTGGGGCCGACGGCGTCGCGGACGGCCGTCATCCGGACGACGTCCTCGTCCGGGTCGAGCCCGACCTTGACCTTGAGCGTCCGGTAGCCGAGGTCGGCGTAGCTCTTGGCCTCGGCCGCCATCTTCTCCGGCGTGTCGAGGCCGGTCGTGATGTCCGTCTCGAAGGTCGACTTCGTGCCGCCGAGGAGGCGGAAGAGCGGCAGTCCGGCGACCTTGCCGAGGATATCGTGGAGGGCCATGTCGAAGGCGGCCACGGTGCTCGGATTGGAGTGGACGATGGGCCCGATCAGCCGGAGGAGGTCGTCGATCGCCAGGGGGTCCTTGCCGACGATCATGTTCCGGATGCTCACGGCGGCCGCGGCGTTGGTCGCCTGGGTCTCGCCGGTGATCGGCGGGAACGGGCAGGCCTCGCCGAGGCCGACGATGCCCTGGTCGGTCCTGATCCGGATGAGCAGGTCGTTGGCCGCCGTCATTTCGCCGATGGCGATGCGGAAGGGCGACGTCAGCGGGATGTCGAAGAGAAAGATCTCGACGTCGGTGATCTTGAGCTTCTTCGCTGCGGCACGGGCGTCCTCGAGCGCCTTGGACGGCAGTCCGTAGGCCTTCGATCCGGCGGCCAGCGCGCCGAAGCCGAGCATCTTCAGGAATCCTTTGCGGGTGAGACTCATTGTTCCTCCTCGATCGTCGATGTGTCGCGCGAAATTCATTCTATAGCAGGTGGTCGGGAGTTTGACAAGCCCCCCGCGCGGCGTCATGGGGAAAAAATATTTCAATCACGGCCGGCGACGCGGTCGCCGCGGGCGAGCGAGGCGAAGACCCCGGCGGCGCAGAGCGCGGCGAAAAAGAGGAAAGCGATCCGGACGCTCCGAAGGAACTGCGGGTAGACGGGCGGAGCGATCGGGACCCGGCCCATGACCAGGGCGAAGATCATCATGACGGTGCCGGCGCTCATCATCTGGCCCGTCAGACGCATGGTCCCGAGGGCCGCCGAGGCGATGCCGAGGTGGCGCTTTTCGACCGAGCACATGACCGCGTTCGTATTGGGCGACGAGAAGAGCCCGAAGCCGAGGCCGAGGCAGACGAGGCTCGCGACGATGTAGCCGAAGCCCGTGCCGGGGCCGAGGAAGGAGAAGAGGACGAGGCCCGCGGCCGAGAGGGCCATGCCGGTCGAGGCGATGATCCGCGGCTCGGTCCGGTCCGAGAGCCGTCCGGCGAACGGCGAGGCGACGGCCATGACGACGGGTTGGGCGATGAGGACGAGGCCCGCCGTCTGGGGCGGCAGGCCCTTGATGTACTGGAGGTAGAGGCTCATCAGGAAGGCCACGGCCGACGTGGCGCTGTAATTGAACAGGGCGGCCAGGTTGGAGAAGGCGAAGATGCGGTTGTGGCGGAAGAGGCGGAGGTCGAGGAGCGGGGACGGCGAACGCAGCTCGAAAAGGACGAACCCGGCCAGGGCCAGGACGCCGGCGGCCGTGAGCGCGAGTCCGAGAAGCGAGGGCAGCCGCGAGAACCCGAACATCAGCGAGACGAGACCGGCGCCGAAGACGATCGATCCGGCGAAATCGAAGCGCTCGCCGCGGGCGTCGGCCCACTCGCCCTCGAGCCGGACGAGCGCGAGGACGAGGGCGAACGCGGCGACGGGCAGGATCGCCCAGAAGACGCTCCGCCAGCCGAAGGCGTGGACGAGGAACCCGCCGAGGACCGGGCCGAGGGAAAGGCCCGTGTAGACGGCGGCCGTGTTCAGGCCGAGGGCGTGGCCGCGCCCGCCGGGGGGATAGACCGAGGTCAGGATGGCGACGCCCGTGCCGAAGATCATGGCCCCGCCGACGCCCTGGACGCCGCGGCCGAGTATGAGGAAGAAAGCCGACGGGGCCAGGGCGCAGAGCGCCGTCCCGGCGATGTTGACGGCGATGCCCAGCGTGAAGATCCGCTTCCGGCCGACGAGATCCGCCAGGCGGCCGAACGGAACGAGGAACATCGCGGCGGCCAGCGTGTAGGCCGTGAGGACCCAGCCCAGGTTGACGGCGGAGAGGCCGAATTCCCGGCCGATGAGGGGCATGGCCACGTTGACGCCCGAGGCCATGAAGGGCGTCAGGAAGGAAGAGACCATGGACACGGCCAGGGCCGTCCGGCGGAGAGCGGGATCGGCGGCGTGCGGTTTTTCCGGCGTCGTCATGGCTTAGCGGCGGAGGAAGCGGCGCGTGTACTCGCGCGTCTCCGCGAGGCCGAGGAGACGCGAGACGGCGAAGAATACGGCCAGCCCGAGGAGCCCGCAGACGGCGACGCTCGCCGCGGTCGCGAGGAACGAGGTCCCGAGCGCGCCGCTCGCGAGACGGTTCCCCAGCCAGGCCGCTCCCCCGCCGGCGGCGGACGCGACGGCGAGCTTCCCGGCGTAGGCCGCGAGCGGCCCGAGCTCCAGCGGACCGATCTTGCGCGGCAGCAGCGCGTAGAGGAGGCCGACGTTGAGCATCGCGGCCAGCGTCGTCGAAAGCGGGAAGGCCAGGAATCCGAGCAGTCCCATCAGCGTCAGATTCAGGACGATATTGAAGGCGATCGAGGCGAAGCTCGCGTACATCGGCGTCTTGGCGTCCTTGTGGGCGTAGAAGACCGCGGCGACGTTGCGCAGGGCCGAGATGAACGGGATGCCCAGCACGTAGAGGACGAGGGCCCCGGCCGTGGCCAGCGTATCCGCCGCCGTGAAATGGCCCCGCTCGTAGATCGCCCGCGTGACCGGGACGGCCAGACAGGCGATGAGGGCCGACGTGGGCACGGTCAGGAAGAGGACCATCTTGAGCGAATCCGCCAGGGTGGATTTGACGGCCGCGACGTCGTTCGCCAGGACCAGCTTCGAGAGCGAAGGCAGGGCGACCGTCCCGACGGCGATGCCGAAGAGCCCGAGCGGCAGGTGCATGACCGGAAGGCATAATTGAGCCAGCTGACGCTGCCCTGGGCCAGCGGCGTGACCAGGATCGTGTTGACCAGGACGTTGATCCGGGTCCCCGCCAGGCCGATCGCGACGGGGATGAAGAGGGCCATGACCCGGCGGAATTCCGGGTCGCGGAAGCTCAGGACCGGGCTCCAGCGGAAGCCCTTCCGGCGCAGGGACGGCACCTGGACGAGGAGCTGCATCAGCCCGCCGACGAGGACGCCGACGGCCATGCCGAAGATGGGCTCCTTGCCGCGGGCCACGTACCAGCCGTAGGTCAGCAGCGGAACGAGGATCGAGAAGAGGTTGAACGCGGCCGGGGCCACCGACGGCACGAAGAACGACCTCTCGGTGTTGAGATAGCTCATGGCCCAGGCGGCCAGGCTGACGAAGATCAGGAAGGGGAAGAGGACCGCGGTCAGATGGGCGGTCAACCCGATCTTGCCCGGGACGCTGCCGAAGCCGAAGGCGATGGCCTTGGCCAGGGCGGGAGCCGCGACGAACCCGGCGAGCGCCACCGCGCCCGTCACCACGAACAGGACGTTGAAGATGTTCGAGGCCAGCCTGTTCTGGGCCTCTTTGCCCTTGGCTTTCTCGGCCGTCAGGACGGGGACGAAGGCCGCCGACAGGGCCGTCTCGGCGAAGAGGTCGCGCAGGAGGTTGGGGATGCGGAAGGCGACGTTGAAGGCGTCCGTGGCCGCGCCCACGCCGAAGAGGTGGGCGAAGACCGACTCGCGGACGAGGCCCATGACCCGGCTGACGGCCGTGCCGACGGTGACCGACCGGACGCCCCGCGAAATGTCTTCCATGCTCAGGCCATTATTGGATATTTGCGGGCGGCAGTTCAAGGCTTATAATGGGTCCATGAGCTTCGAAGACAAGACCCGCCCCCCCGACGACAAAGCCCTGGCGAAAGGCCTGGGACCGGCGAAAAGGCTCTGGGACGAGTTCGTCCGTCACATCGCCGACGCCTATCCCCCCGTCGACGAGGCCTGGGGTTTCTACAAGTCCTGGTCGCTCCGGCTCAAACGGAAGAAACGGACGATCGTCTACCTCCTGCCGCGCGAGGATCATTTCCTGTGCGCCTTCGTCTACGGCGCGAAAGCGACCGAAGAGGCCCGGAAAGCGAAGCTGCCGAAAGCGGTCCTGAAGGCGATCGACGAGGCCCCGGTCTATGCCGAGGGCCGCGGCTTCCGCCTCGAGGTCAGGACGGCGAAAGACCTGGCCGTGATGAAGACCCTCGCCGCCATCAAGATGGCGAATTGAAGTCGAGCCCGCCGACCAAACCCGAGTCGACGTCCTTGACGAAAGCCTCCACCTTGGCCCGGATGGCGTCCCGGAGCACACGGGCTTGGGCCAGGCGCTCCTCGCTCGTCCCCTGAAATGCGGCCGGGTCCGGGAAGCTCCAAACGAGCGTCCGCGTGATCCCGGGGAAGATCGGACAGCGCTGGGCGGTTTCGGCGTCACAGACGGCGATGACGAAGCCGAAAAGGGCCCCGCTCCTGAAAATGTCGAAAACGCTCTTGGCCGCATTCTTCGAGATGTCGATCCCGACTTCCCTCATGACCTCGACGGCCAGCGGGTTGAGCGGCCCCGGCTCGAGCCCGGCGCTCACGGCCTCGAACCGGTCGCCGGCGAAGGCCTTGAGGAACGCCTCGGCCATCTGGCTCCGGGCGCTGTTGTGGACGCAGACGAAAAGAACCCGGGTTTTATTGGTCTGAGCTTCCATCTTTCACCTCCGGGACCGATGTCCCCGCTTCAGGATACCGCGGCTGTGTTAAGTTTTGATGAGGAAATATTTTCTCTTGAAATACAGGGCCACGTTGACCAGTCCGATCATCACCGGCACCTCGACGAGAGGGCCGATGACGGCCGCGAAGGCCTCCCCCGACTCGATGGTGAACACGGCCACGGCCACGGCGATGGCCAGCTCGAAGTTGTTGCTGGCCGCCGTGAACGACAGGGTCGCCGCCTTGGGATAATCCGCGCCCGCCAGCTTGCTCAGGAAGAACGACACCAGGAACATGACCACGAAGTAGATGAGGAGCGGCACCGCGATGCGCACGACGTCGAGCGGGATCTTGACGATGTACTCGCCCTTGAGGGAGAACATGACGACGATGGTGAAGAGCAGGGCGAAGAGGGTGATCGGGCTGATGCGCGGGATGAACTTCGTCTCGTACCAGGTCTTGCCTTTGAGCTTGATCAGGCCGAAGTGGCTGATCATCCCGGCCAGGAAGGGAATGCCGAGGTAGATGAAGACGCTCTCGGCGATCTGCCGCATGGTGACATTGACGGCCGTCCCCGCGAGCCCCAGCCAGGTCGGGAAGACGGTGATGAAGACGTAGGCGTAGACCGAGAAGAACAGGACCTGGAAGATCGAGTTGAAGGCGACGAGCCCTGCGGCGTACTCCCGGTCCCCTCCGGCCAGGTCGTTCCAGACGATGACCATGGCGATGCAGCGGGCCAGCCCGATCAGGATCAGGCCGTACATGTACTCCGGCTTGTCCCGCAGGAAGACGACGGCCAGGCCGAACATCAGCAGCGGCCCGATGATCCAGTTCTGGACGAGGGAGAGCGTGAGGACCTTGACGTTCTTGAAGACGTCGCCGAGCTCCTCGTACTTCACCTTGGCCAGGGGCGGGTACATCATCAGGATGAGGCCGATGGCGATGGGGACGTTGGTCGTCCCCGACTGGAACCCGTTGATGAAGCCGACGATCGCCGGGACGAAGTAGCCCAACCCGACGCCGACGGCCATGGCCAGGAAGATCCACAGGGTCAGATAGCGGTCGAGGAACCTGAGCCTCGCATTCCCGGGTGTCATGGGCGGTCTCCTTTCGCTTCGATCAGAGCGTGAACAGGAAATAGATCCCGATGCCGACGATCAGGACGCCGGCGACTTTCTGGAGGATGCCGTGGGCCCGCCGAAGGCCTTTCGACTCGAGCAGGCCCTTGGCCGCGCCGACCGATGTCCCGGCGACGAGCACCAGGGCCGAATGCCCCAGCGCATAGACGAAGAGCAGGAAGCCCCCGTAAAGGACGTTCCCCTTCTCGGCCACGAATGCCAGGAGCACGGCCAGGATGGGGACGGCGCATGGCGTCGAGACGACGCCGAAGAGCAGGCCCAGCAGGAAGGCTCCGATATACCCCCGCTTCTTGACCCTGAGCCCGGTGGGCACAGGGAAGTTCAATTTGAGCAATCCGAGCAGGTGGAGCCCCATCAGAAGACAGACCGCCGCAACGAGATACTTCCAGAACGGACCGATATTGCCGAACATCCGTCCCATAAGCGCGGAGATGAGCCCGAGGACGGTGAAGGTGATGGCCAGGCCCAAGACGAAGAAGAGCGAAAAAACGAGGGAACGCTTGAGCGTCGTTGTCTCCTTGTTCCCCGCGACGACGCCCATCAGGAGCGGGATCATGGCCAGAACGCAGGGATTCAGGGCGGTCGTCACGCCTCCCAAGAAGACAGCGACGATCGCCAGCCAGGGGCTGTGCTGAAGGAGCGCGGAAATGTCGCCGAAGAGGTTCTCCATCGCGCCTCAGCTCACTGGATCCCGTGCTTCTTCAGGAGCTCGAGGATCTCCTCTTTGGGAAAGAGCCCGACGTGGCGGGCGATCTCCTTGCCCTTCTGGTCCAGAAAGACCTGGGTCGGGATGAGCTGGATGCCGTATTTCTCGGCCGGGGCGGAGTCCTTCCAAACATCATAAAAAACGACCTGGACCCGGTCGGGGAACATGGCGGCGATCTCCTTCATGATCGGCTGCATTTTCTTGCAGGGGATGCACCGGTCGGCGCCGAGCTCCAGGAATGTCACCTGGTACTTGGCAAAGTCGATGTCCAGCCGGTTCGTGACCAGGACTTCGCCCTTGACGGCGAAAATCGGAGCCTGGGGCTGGCCGGCCGGACTGGCCTGCGATCCGGCGGCATGAAGCAGACGGGATCGCGTTCCGCCCGGGATTCGCTCCCAGCATCCGACCGCCAGGATCATGATAAAAACGGCAGTCCGCGAGGGCCTTAATCATATTCCGACGCTTGATCGAACCCCGCTCATTTCGACGCCTCCTGGATCCAGGCCTTGATCTCTTCGAGGCGCGGGATCTTGCCGGAGCACACGACCTTGCCGTCGATCACCAGCCCCGGCGTGCTGAGGATGTCGAACTCCATGATCCTCTTGATGTCCGAGACCTTCTCGACGTCCGCGGCGATGCCGAGCTCGGCCAGGGCGGTCTTGGTTCTTTTCTCGACCTCGTGGCAGCGCGGGCAACCCGGTCCCAAGACGACGATCTTCATGTCAAGCCTCCTTCGTACTTTTTCGACTCATCCGCCACAATCCCACGGCCATCAGGGCCAGGAAGATAACGAGGTACAGGGCTATCGTCCAAATGTTCGCCCCGTCCTCGAGAGCGCCGTAGATCAGGCCGGCGATCGTGCTGAAGAGCGCGACCCAGAAGACGTAGACCCAGGCCTTGGCTTTCCCGATGATCGCCGAGATCATGAGGATGCTCTGTAGGCTCAGCTCGGGGTCGGCCATCAGATAAGCCAGGAGCGGGCCCCGGTGCATCCCGAGGCTCAGGAACATCTTGGCGATCGGGACCTCGACGAGCGTCGGGAAGTACATGAAGACGCCGAAGAGGACGCCGGCCATGTTCCCCGGCAGCGTGTTCCGCCCGGCCAGGGCCTTGATCCACTCCGGACGGATGAGCTCCCGGATGATCGCCGACCGCGAACACGCCGACGACGAGCAGCGGGAAGATCTGCTTGATGAATCGCCAGGACTCCCAGAGGAAATCGCGGACCTCGTCTTGGGTCAGTCTTTTGCGAGCGATAGACGCCAGCAGGACCACCGACAGAACGACCCCGAACATCTTGCCCGTGAACAGGATGTCCAAGCCGCCGGCGTGCGCCGTCATCCCGGCCGCGGCGACGAGGAGCGTGAGGACGACGAGGCCGAGCGAGATCCAGGTCCAACGGTTGAAGCCCTCGGAGATCTTCCCCAGTCCGCGCCAGGCCGCCGCCGCGATCAGGAAGAGCAGCCCGATGAGGATCGCCCCCTGCACGGAGACGCCCTCCTGGCCTTTGGCGGCATCGACGGGAACGATCCGGGTCAAGAATTCCTGGAAACGGTCGAGGCCGGAAATGGGCAGCGTGATCTTCCCGTAGGAGTTCGTCAGGAGGCCGATCTTGAGCGTGCCCGACAGGAGCAGGGCGACGAGGATGATCAGAAAGACGAGAGAGGCCCGTTTCAGCGTCGCTTTTCCCGCGAACATCGTCTCGGCCTTCTCCTCATGGGCCGCGTCCGCCCGGCGGAAGATGAGGGCCATGATCATCCCGATGCCGATGCCGAAGATGAGCGACAGAAAGAGGCGCGCGAAGGCCAGGTCCGCACCGATCATGCCGCCGGTATAGATCAGGGCCAGGATATTGGCCGCCGGGCGCGAAGAAGAGGAAGGTGATCGCCGGGCCGAGTCCTGCGCCCTTCCGGTAGATGCCCGCGAAAAGCGGCACGATCGTACAGGAACAGACCGAGAGCACGGAGCCGGCCAGCGCGGCCGCCGGATAGGAGACGTATTTCGGGGCGTTCCGGCCCAGGAAACGGGTGACCGATTCCTTCGGGATCAGGGCCGTCATGGCCCCGGCGATGAAGAACGCGGGAACCAGGCAGAGCAGGACGTGGGCGGCCAGATAGGCGGCCAGGTTGCCCAAGCCGCTCTGCAGGAGCTTCAACAGAGTACTGACTACATCCATAGGATTTCCTTTGCGCGGCCTGCTTCTTATCCGGTCATTCAGGCTTGACCAGCGTCTCCTCGATCCACTTCTTGATCTCGTCCCGGCTCCTGCGGAAGCAGTTCAGGATCTCGTCCTCGGTCCCCGCGCAGGCGGCCGGGTCCTCGAAGCCGCGGTGGATGTACTCCTTCCCGCCGGGGAAGAAGGGGCAGCCGCGCTGGGCGTTGTCGCAGACGGTCATGATGAGATCGAACTTCTGGTAGATGAACTCGTCGACCTTCTTGGCGCGGTGGCGGCTGATGTCGATGCCGATCTCGGCCATGACCAGGACGGCGCCCCGCCGGACCTGGCCGGGCTCGGTGCCGGCCGAGAAGGCCTCGAAACGGTCGCCGTAAAGGGCGTTGACCAGGCCCTCGGCCATCTGGGAGCGGGCCGAGTTGTGCGTGCAGATGAACAGGATGCGTTTCTTCATCGTCCCTCCTCCTGCGGCCGGCTCTCGCAGACGCGGCCGCGGATATTCTCTTGGATGCAGGACTCGAGCTCCCGGCCGTCTTCGGAGGCTTCGCGAGAGAGCTCGATCCGCTCCCGGAGGGTGCCGGAAAAGAGGCCGTCGAGGAGGTCCTTCACTTCCTCCGGGACTCGATAGATGATCCATCGGCCGTCCCGGACGGTCTCGGCGATGCCCCAGTCGCGCAGCACGCGCATGTGATGGGAGACCCGCGATTGCTCCATTTCGAGAATGAACATCAACTCGCAGACGCAGAGCTCGCGCTGCCTCAGGAGGAGCATGATCCTCAGGCGGGTCGGATCGGACAAAGCCTTGAAGATCTTGACGATGTCGTTCATGGGCATTGGATGATCCCCTGGGCCCACAGGCATCCCCCGCAGGCCGGAAAAGCGTTGCCGTAGCAGTCCTCCTCGTTCTTCTCGAGGAGCGAGCAGCCGCCGCAGACGTGGCAGGGCGAGAAATCGAAGGTCTTGACCTTGTCCCGAAAATCCGCGTAGGCCGTCGAGTTCCATATATCGAAGAACTCGGCTTCGCGGACGTCGCCGAACGTGTGGGACTTGACCTGGCGTTCCAGGCCGTAGAGGTAAGTCTTGTGGGAATGCAGGAGGCCCATGCAGGGGCTGACCTGGCCGTCCCAACGGACAAAGGCCGTACGATCGTGGACGAACCGGCACCGTCGCGCATCGACGGCGATGCGATTGCCCATGAAGGTCAGATTCTCGAAACCCTGAAACAGGTTGAAGAGCATGTCCTTGGTCGTGTTGTTGACGTCGATGCGCGGCAGGCTGAGCTCGGTCTTCCCGGGCGCGAAAGTGAAGGTCTCCAGGGTGAGCGTCTGGAGGCAGAGCATTTCTTTTTCCATCGCCTCGCTGTACGGCAGGACGTGGCTGACCACGATCCGCCGGGCGCCGACCGAGCGGGCCAGCCGGTCGAGGTGCTTGACGTCGCCGAGGTTGGTCTTCATGACGACGAAGGCGATGCCGATCTCGATCTCGTGTCCGTCCCGGCCGTTCCGCCGGGCCAGGCGCTCCACGTTTTCCATGACGCGGCTCAGGCTGGCTCCGGCCCGGATCGAATCGAAGCTCTCCTCGGTCGTCCCGTCGAGAGAGATCCAGAGCATGTCGAGGCGTTCCCGCAGCAATCCCTCGATCAGGGTGTCGTCGAGGAGCGTCGCGTTGGTCGTCATCTCGACGCGGAGGCCGAGAGCTTTGACGGCACGGATCATGTCGAGGATCCGTGGGTGGGCCGTGGGTTCGCCAAAGCCGCCGAACATGACCGACTCGAGGTGTGGAAACCGCGTGAGCTGACCGACGAGGAGGCCGAACGTCTCCGGGTCCATATCGCCCATCGGCTCGTTCCAGGTATTGCGGATACAGGTGCGGCACGACAGGTTGCAGCGGGAGGTCGGCTCGATATAGAGGCGGTTCAGGCTGTGGATGTTGGGCAGGATCTCAGCTCGCCCTCCCTTGACGACCACCTCCAGGCGGGCACCTGGTTCGAGACCGAGTTTCTTCTCGAGATCCGGAGGAAAAACGAGCTTGCCTTTCTCGACGAACAGCTCATAAACAGCTTGGCTTGCAGCCACTTGGCTCCGCAGTAGCCCCTTTTCGCCTTTCTCGAGATAGGCCATGAGCCCGGTGCCTTCGGGCATGCTCAGCGCGTACTTCTTTTCGCTCATGGCAGTGACATATGAAGATATATTCATATATCATCGCGCCGATGTTGTCAATGTGTCACCCATGTATCTGGACCCGGCCGGCGCGGATCGGCGCACCAGGATTGACTCGGGGCCGCCGAGTTGTTATCCTGCCGTCGGGGCGAAGTTGGAGGGGAAAATGGGGGATGATCTCACCCGTACGTTGAAGGTCCCGAAGGCCGAGGTCCGCCCCGGCGAAACCGTGGCCGGGAAGTACCGCATCACCCGCAGGCTCGGCCGGGGCGGCATGGGTGTCGTTTACGAAGCCGAGGACCTCCGTCTCCACAGGACGGTCGCCCTCAAGTTCCTCCCCCCTGGCTCGACGGCGGACGCCGAGGCCCGGGAGCGTTTCGTCCACGAAGCGCGCGCCGCGTCGAGCCTCGACCACGCCAACATCTGCGCCATCCACGAGATCGATGAGACCGAGGACGGCGGCCTTTACATCGTCATGGCCTGCTATCCGGGCGAAAGCCTGAAGGACAGGATCGCCCAGGGGAACCTGACGGCGGCCGAAGCGGTCCGGATCGCCGCCGAGGTCGCCGGGGGGCTGGCCAAGGCCCACGAGCACGGCATCGTCCACCGCGACGTCAAGCCGGGCAACGTCATGGTCACGTCCGATGGGCAGGCCAAGATCCTCGACTTCGGCCTGGCCAAGCTGGCCGGCGAAGCCCGGATGACGGTCGCGGGGGTGACCGTCGGCACGGTCGCCTACATGTCCCCCGAACAAGCCGCGGGCGAGGACGTCGACGCCCGCACCGACGTCTGGTCTCTCGGCGTCGTCCTCTACGAGATGGCCGCCGGGACGCTTCCGTTCGGCCGGGACAGCGAAAGGGCCATGCTCCACGCCATCGTCCACGAGGAGCCGCGGCCGGTGAAGGAGCTGCGACCGGGTTTCCCGAAGGAGATCGAAGGCGTCATCCGCAAGGCTCTGGCCAAGGACCCGGCCCACCGATACGCCACGGCCGCAGCGATGGCCGCGGACCTGCGCAAGCTCGAAGAGGCCCTGGGCACGCGGATCCACCCGACGGCTAAGCGGTTGTCCTTCCGCCGGCGGCCGAGGCCCGTTTGGATCGCGGCGGGCGCGGCTTCGCTCGCGGCGATCGCCGTCGCCGTCTGGCTTCTCGGCCGGCCCGGCCTCGCCTTCGAGAACCGCGACAAGCTCATGGTCGCCGACGTCGAGAACCTCACCGGCGATGCCGTCTTCGATCTGGCCCTGCGGACGGCCCTCGAAGCCGGCCTGCAGCAATCGCCCTACGTGGCCGTCTTCGACCGGCCCCAGATCGTCGAGACCCTGCGGTTGATGCGGCGGGACCCGGCGACGAAGGTCGACGAGGCCCTCGGCTACGACGTGTGCCAGTTCGGGGGCGTCCGGGCATTCGTCCTGCCGCGGATCCTCGCGGCGGGCGACGCCTATGAGCTTCAGGCCATCGTCATCGACCCGGCCAAGCGAAGGCACGTCGATCGGATCCGCGTCACCGCCAGGGGGCGCGAGGAGGTCCTGCTCAAGGCCATTGACGCACTGTCCGGCAGGCTCCGCTCGCGGCTGGGGGAATCCCTGCGCAGCATCGAGAAAGCCAGCCGGCCGGTCAGCGAGGTCACAACGTCGTCCTGGGAGGCCCTCAACGATTTCTCGCTCGGCCAAGCCAAGTGGCAGGAGGAGAAGTTCGCCGACTCGGCCAAGTACTTCGAGCTGGCCCTCGAAAAGGACCCTGCGTTCGTCGAAGCCCGCGCTTCGCTCGGGCTCGTCCTCATCCAGTTCCTGCGCCAGGGGCCGAAAGGCCAGGACATGCTCCGCCAAGCCTTGGCGCTCGCTCAGGGCCAAGACTATCCGCCCCGCGATCTGCTGAAACTCAAGGCCCTGAACAAACAGTTCGTGGACAAGGACGCCGCCGGGGCGCTCGAGGAATACCGGACCCTGAGAGAGCTCTACCCCGACTTCATGGGGGGCTGGAACAACGCCGGGCGCATCCTGCAATCGCTCGGCCGCTTCGACGAGGCCGCGGCCATGTACGAGAAGGCGGCCGAGCTTGCTCCGCACAATTCCATCCCCGTGCTCAATCTCTGGTTCTGCCAATATTCCTTCCGGAAGGACATCCGGGGGGCCGAGGCGGCTGCAAGGAAGTACGCGGCCATGGCGCCGGACGTCGCCGGCGCGCACTCCTATTTGGGCTTCACGCTCGCGGTCCAGGAGAAGTTCCCGGAGGCGGAGAAAGAGCTGAGGAGGGCGGTCGAGCTCGAGCCCGCGCATCCTTATGCCCTGCCGAATCTCGCCCACACGCTCTTCGTCGCGGGAAAGGCCGCCGAGGCCGTGCCCGTCTACCGGAAGGTCGCCGATCTTGGCCGCGCGGGCGGCATGAACGGCGACCCAGAGGTCATCGCCTGCGACCTGGCCCTGGCTCTCGAGGCGGCTGGGGACCGGAACGAGGCCGAACGGATCGCCGCGGACACGCTGGCGGCGTTGTCGAAGGAGATCGAAGCGGGCCGAAGAGCCGCCCCGGACCTGTACGGCCTCCTGGGGAAGCTCAGCGCGATCGCGGAGAGGCCTGGGGAGGCCCGGACCTACCTGGACAAGGCGCTGGCGGCAGGCAAGGAGGACTGGGAGGCGCTCGTCGACATCGCCGGGCTCCAAGCCCGGTTGGGACAGGCCGGGCCGGCCATCATTTCCTTGAAGAAGGCCCTGGAAAAGGGCTACCCCGACCCATTCTTCCCGGTCATCATGCCGGGATTCGTGCCGATCCGGAAGGACCCTGCCTTCCGGGCCCTGTTCAAGCTCGGCAATTAGCGCTAGAATCCCGGCATGCGAACGACGAATTCGAGGCTGCGGATCTATCTGTGCGCATTTTTGATCGCCGGGATCGCGGCCTGCGGCCGGGGGCCCGCGCCGGAACAGGCCGGACTTCCCTACCGAGATCCCGGGTTGTCGATCGACCGGCGGGTCGAGGATCTTCTCGCGCGGATGACGCTCGAGGAAAAGTTCCGTCAGCTGTTCATGGTCGCGGGCGATCTCGACGCGGGCCAGGAGGCCTGGAAGGACGGCATCTTCGGGCTCCAGGTCCGGAGCGTCGCGGACGCCCGCGGCACGGCCGAAAAGCTCAACGCCATCCAGAAGTACTTCGTCGGGGAGACGAGGCTCGGGATCCCGATCGTCCCCTTCGAGGAGGCCCTCCACGGCCTCGTGGGTCCGGGCGCGACCGCGTTCCCCCAGGCGATCGGGCTGGCCGCGACGTGGGACGCCGGGCTCATGGGCGAGGTCGCCGGCGCCGTCGCCGCGGAGACGCGGAGCCGGGGCATCCGCCAGGTCCTGTCGCCGGTCATCAACATCGCCCGCGACGTCCGGTGGGGCCGGGTCGAGGAGACGTACGGCGAGGACCCGTTCCTGGCGTCGCGGATGGCCGTCGCGTTCGTCCGGGCCTTCGAGGAGCGCGGCGTCGTCGCGACGCCCAAGCACTTCGTCGCCAACGTCGGCGCGGGCGGCCGGGACAGCTATCCCGTCGCCGACGGCGAAAGGCAATTGCGCGAGATCGATTTTCCGCCCTTTCTCGCGGCGATCGGGGAAGGCGGGGCGCGGTCGATCATGACCTCCTACAACTCGTGGGACGGGGTGCCATGCTCGATGAATCCGCGGCTCCTCACGGACATCCTCAAGGGCGAGTGGGCCTTCCGGGGCTTCGTCATCTCGGACGCCTGCTCGGTCGGCGGCGCGTTCAGCCTCCACCTGACGGCGGACTCCTATCCCGAGTCGGGGCGCCAGGCCTGGGAGAGCGGTCTCGACGTCGTTTTCCAGACGGAGATCGGGCACGCATCGCTCTTCGGCCCGGCCATCACCGGGGGGAGCGTCGGCGCGGCCCGGGTCGACGACGCCGTCCGCCGCGTGCTGCGGGCCAAGATGGAATTGGGGCTGTTCGAGGATCCGTTCGTCGATCCGGCCGAAGCGGAGAGAGAAAGCGGGCTCGACGCCCACCGGGCCCTGGCCAGGAGAGCCGCGCGGGAGTCCGTCGTCCTGCTGAAGAACGGGGGCGGGACCCTGCCGCTCGGGAACGGCGGGACGTCGAGGATCGCCGTCATCGGCCCGGACGCGGTCGAGGCGAGGCTCGGCGGGTACAGCGGGCCGGGTGTTCGCAAGGTCACGCTCCTCGACGGGATCCGCGAGAGGTCCGGGCCGGGGGCGAGCGTCCGCTACGCCGAAGGCTGCGGCCGGAAGCGCGGCAGACGAGAGCGGGATCGAGGCGGCCGTCCGGCTCGCGGGCGCGTCGGACCTCGCCGTCGTCGCGGCCGGGATCGAAGAGGGCGAGGCGCGCGACCGGGCCGACATCCGCCTCCCCGGCGGGCAGGCGGAGATGATCCGGCGTGTCGCGGCGACGGGCACGCCGACGGTCGTCGTCATCTACGGCGGGAGCGCCGTCGCGATGTCCGAATGGATCGACGCGGCCGACGCGGTCCTCATGGCCTGGTATCCCGGCGAGGAGGGCGGCCGGGCCGTCGCCGACGTCCTGTGGGGGGATGCGGATCCGGCGGGACGGCTGCCGGTCACGTTCCCGCTCGCGGTTGGGCAGCTGCCGCTCGTCTACAACCACAAGCCGACGGGACGGTTCGACGGCTATCTCGATCTTCCCGGCGATCCGCTCTTCCCGTTCGGGTTCGGGCTGAGCTACACGGAGTTCGGAGTACGGCGATCTGGCCATCGAGCCGAAGGAGATCCCGTCCGGCGGGACGGCCCGGATCTCGTGCCAGGTCACGAATGCCGGAGGGCGGGCGGGGGCCGAGGTCGTCCAGCTCTACGTGCACGACAAGCTGGCCTCGGTCGTGCGCCCCGTTCTCGAGCTCAAAGGATTCCGCAAGGTCTTCCTGGAGCCCGGCGCGTCGGTCACGGTGACGTTCGACCTCGGGCCGGAGGAGCTGTCGATGCTCGACGCGAAGATGAAGAAGGTCGTCGAGCCGGGGGAATTCGAGATCCTGGTCGGCCGCTCGTCGCGGGACATCAAGCTCAAGGGCGCGCTGATGGTCAAGCGGGCTGATTAGCCCGAAAAGAAGGGACCAGGTCTTCGCAGACGCCAATTTCTCCCTGGAGATGCGAAGACCTGGTCCCTTCTTTCCTTTCTTTTCTCCGGCCTTCGCGCGCGCTCAGTCGTTCGCGTCGCGGACGAGCATCCGCTTCTGGGCCTTCTTCTCGGCGTAAGGCCGGGGGACGTAGACCGCCTCGCCGGTGATGGGATCGAGGCCCGTGTGGTACATGCAGGTCGAGCGGGTCATGGGCGTCGGCGTGAAGATCTGGACGCCCTCGACCGGCTTCTCCCCGCTCCGCTCGAGCTCGCGCAGGAAATCGGCCAGCTCGCGGGCCTCCTTCTCGGTCGTGCCCGGATGGGCGACCATGAAGTAGTACTTGAGGTGCTGGGGCCGGCCGCCCGTCTTCGCGGCGACGGCCTCGAAAAGTCCGCGGAACTCGTCGAGGCGCCGCCGGCCGCCGCTCTTCCCCATCAGCCGCAGGACCTTGTCCGAGACGTGCTCGGGCGCGATCTTGAGCAGGCCGGAAACGTGGTGGCGGACGAGCTCCTGGACGTAATCGGGGCATTCGAGGGCCAGGTCGTAGCGGATGCCGCTGCGGACGAAGACCTTCTTGACGCCGGGGACCTTGCGGACGGCCCGCATCAGGGCGATGAGCCGGCGGTGGGCGGGCGCGACCCCCGCCGTGTCCAGGCCGTACATGTTGGCCGTCGGACCGCCGAGGTCGTCGACGAAGCCCTTCCACTCGGGATGCTTCGTCATGAGCCGGACCTCCTCGAGGATGGACCGTTCGCTCCGCGAGACGATACGGTCGCCCTGGTGGAGCGAGAGCGAGCAGAACGAGCACCGGCCGACGCAGCCGCGATGGGTCTGGACCGAGAAGCGGGCCATGCCGAGCTCCGGGAAGCCCTCCGGGATGCGGCGGGTGAAGGGCAGGCCGTAGACGCGGTCGAGATCGGCCGTCGTGTAGTCGGGCGCCGGGTACTGGACGACGAAGCGGTTGGCGTGCTTCTGGGCGATCGTCTTCCGGTTCGTCAGGCGCTTCTGGGCCTCGCAGAACTTGTCCTTGTCGGCCAGGACCTCTTCGAACGCGGGGATGACGAGGGCGCCCTCGGGCGCCTCGGCCCGGACGATCGACGTGCCGCGGATGCCGTCGAGGCCCTCGCCGCGGTCGAGCCGGCGGGCGATCTCGACGACCTGGAGCTCGCCGGGACCGTAGACGAGGATGTCGGCCCGCGTGTCGAGGAGGATGGAGCGGCGGACGTCGTCGCCCCAGTAGTCGTAGTGGGCGAAGCGGCGGAGCGAGGCCTCGATGCCGCCGAGGACGATGCGGGCGCCCTTGTGGAGCTCCCGGATGCGGTTGGCGTAGACGATGACGGCCCGGTCGGGCATCCGCGACTGGAAGGGCGCGTTCGGATCGACGGCCCGCTCCCGCTTGAGCGGCGTGTAGTTGACGAGCATCGAGTCGATCGAGCCCGAGGTGATGCCGAAGAAGAGCCGCGGCCGGCCGAGCGCCAGGAAATCGTCCTTCTTCTTCCAGTCCGGGCAGGCGATGACGCCGACCTTGAGACCTTCGGCGTCGAGCACGCGGGCGATCATGCCCACCGGCGAGAGCGGGTGGTCGGCGTAGGGCTCGCCGCTCACGAGGATGACGTCGAAACCCGTTCCCTTCGCGGCGATCATCGGTATTCCCGGGGGATGGCGAGGAGCCCGAAGGCGGCGTTGGCCAGGAGGATGATCCCGGCGACGATCATCGGCACCTGGAGCCCGGCCCGGAAGCCCAGCCAGGAGAAAGCGAAGCTCCCGGCCACGTGACCCGAGGTCTGGAGGGCGGTCAGGATGCCCGCGCTCCCGCCGATCGTCTTCTTCTCGAAGAGCCGCGAAATGGTCAGGACGACGAACGCGCCCATGAGGCCGTCGCCGCCCTCGTGGAGGAAGCGGAACAGGAACGACAGCCGGAGGTCGCCGACCGTCATCAGGACGAGGCCCGCGCCCGACAAGGTCATGCCGAGCAGGAACAGGCGGCGGTTGCGGACCGGATCGTAGGCCAGCCGGCCGACGAGGAACGCCGCCAGCGCGAGGGCCAGGTAGGCCCCGGCCATGTAGAAGGCCACGCCGGCATCGCCGAGCCCGAACCGGGTTCTCAGGAACGGTCCGTAGACCGTCCCCTCCGTGCCCCAGTGGAGGGCCAGGAGGACGAGGAAGGCCGAAAAGAGGAGCGTCCGCTTGTTGAAGATGCCGAACCGGTATTCCCGCAGCGAGATCGCCGCGAACCGCTCCTCGCCCAGGCCGCGCACCGCCGGGGCGACGAGAACGGCCAGGGCGGCCATGGCCCACAGAAGCGAGCGAAAGCCGGCGATCCGGATCATCAGGCTGCCCAGGACGAGGCCCGCCGGCGGCCCCAGGGAGAGCCAGCCGACGAATCGGCCGTACTTGCGGTTCGGGTCGCCCCCCGACTCGTGCTTGTAGTAGAAGCTGTTGATGGACACGTTGATGGCGTTGTTGGCGATCCCCAGGAGCAGGAACGCCGCCGCCATCGGCGCGACGCTCCGGATGTACCCGACCGCGGCGATCAGGGCGGCCATCGCCAGCAGGCCGCCGAGGATGACCTTCTTCATGGACACCCGGTCGTTCAGCCAGCCGGTCGGAAAGGCGAAGACGATGGGCGCCGCGGCCAGCATGGCGACGACGAGTCCGATCCCCACGCCGTCGAAGCCGAGCCTCATGAATTGGAGGGGGGCCAGGAACACGACGGTCGTGAACGCCATCGTGCGGACGAAGTTGATGAGGTGGACCCGGCGCATGCCGGCCATTATAAATTAAATCGGGGACACAATACTCATTTCCGATTTAATTCGAATCGACGGGCCGTGTGAGGAGAACGCGAAAAAAAAAGGGGCGGCGTCGCCGCCGCCCCGGAAAATTCGGAAAATAGTATTGTGTCCCCGATTTACTTCTTCTTCAGGTCGACGTTGCCGCTGAAGCTCTTGAGGACGACCGTCGCCCCGCCCTTGCCGACCGTGCCCCGGATCTCCTTCGGCGAGATCTTGCCGACGACCTTGATCTCGAAATCGGTGTCGATGTCGCCGCTGAAGGTGTTGGCCTCGAAGTCGAAGCCCGAATCCGCCGGGATGGACATCCGGACGTCGCCGCTGTGCGTCTTCAGCTCGTAGCGGCCGTCCGCCTCGATCGCGCCGATGTAGGTGACGTTGCCGCTGACGGTCTTGACGTCGACCGTCCGGGCCCCGGAGACGTCCGTCATCCGGATGTCGCCGCTCACCGCGTCGGCTTCGATAGAGCCTTTGATCCGGGTCACGCCGATGTTCCCGGAGACGGCCTTGATGAACGCGTCCCCGGCGATGTTCTCCAGGACCAGGTCCCCGCTGACGAGCTTGACCTCGGCCCCGGCCGCGCCGAGCAGGTCGACGTTGCCGCTGACGCACTCGATCCGGGCCTTCCCGCCGATGGGCGCGACGTCGACGTCGCCGCTGACGGACTTGAGCTCGACCGCGGCCATCTCGGGCACCCAGATCTTGTAGTCCACGGAGACGCTGATGGAATTGCCGCCCCAGAACCCGCCGCTCTTCTTCGGATACTTCGTTTCGACGCGGACGAGATCGCCTTCCTTCGTCACCTCGATGGTCACGAGCGCGGCGTTCTCCTTGGCCTTCTCGAGCGTGCCCGCCTTGGAGGTCTTGACGGCCTCGATCTTGACCTGGGCTTCCTTCCAGGTCGCGACCGCGATCTCGCCGGAAATATTGCTCAGGTAGAGCTTGCCGTTCGCGGCCAGGGCCTCGGTCTTCGAGAATTTTTCCTCGAACTTCTGCTCGGCCAGCACGGGCGCCGCGACGAAGGCGACGGCGAGAGCCAGCGCGATGAGGACGGTCGTCGTTGTCCGATCCTGTCTTTTCATCATATCGATCCTCCTACTCGTTCCTTCAGATTATCGTTTTCCCGATCGCGGCGTCCCGGTCCCCCCTCCGGAGGTCCAGGGCCGCATCGAGCAGCGTGATCTTCCGCGTGTAAGCGGCCAGCAGGTAATTGCGGGCCTCGAGGTCGTCCGGCTCGGTCCGAACGGCCGCCCGGCAGGCCTGGATGGTGGCGTCGACGACGGACAGGTTCCGGTCGAAGAGCTCCACGACGGCCGGCGCCAGCCCGTCCTTATCGGCCGCGAAGGCCTCCCCGAGGGCCTTGATGGCCTGCTCGTAGTGGCGCTCGGCCTCGTCGAGCTTGGCCAGCGTGTACGCCTCGCCGCCCTTCGCCGCCGCGGACAGCGGCGCGTCCTGCCTCCCCAGCCGCCGTCCGACGACGACGCCCGCCGCGACGAGAACGAGGGCCAGCGCGGCCGCGCCCGCCAGCCTGAAGGCGGGGACGCTCAACCCGAAAAAGTGGCGTCTTTCCGCCTTGAGCCCCGGCGCTTCCGCCCCGACCGCCCCGGCTTCGAGCCCGGCCCGGACGTTGCGCCAAACCCTGTCGGACGGCTCGGGCGATCCGAGCCCCGCCGCCCCGGCGACGATCTTCCGCAGGTCCTCCCGGAGCGCGCGGCACTCGCCGCACGCCGCGAGATGGCGCTCGAGCCGGGCGCTCTCCCGCCCGGAGAGCCCGCCGTCGACCGACCGGCTGATGTATCCCTGCGCTTTACGGCATCTCATCTTCGCTCTCCCTCAGACGGCCCCTTTGGACCGCAGGAAATCGCGGACCTTGATCCGGGCTTTGAAGAGCTGCGACTTCGACGTCCCGACCGCGCACCCGAGCGACCGGGCGATCTCCTCGTGCTTGAAGCCCTGGACGTCGTGGAGGAGGAACACGCTCCGCAGCCGCGGGGCCAGCCGGCCGATGGCCTCTTCGAGGGGCCCCTGAAGGTCCCTCTCGACGGCCTCGCCCTTCCGGTCTTCGAGGCTTCCCGCGACGTCCTCGAGCGGCACCGTCCTGTCGTCCTGGACCCGTCTCTGCCGGAGGTGGCTGTAAGCGGTGTTGACCGCGATCCGGAAGACCCAGGCCGGAAAGGTCGCCGCGTCCCGGACGTTGCGCATGTGGCTGAAGACCTTGAGGAAGACGTCCTGGAGGAGGTCTTCGGCGACGGCCCGGTTCTGGGCGTAACGGTAGACCAGGCCGAAGACCGGCCCCTTGAACATGCCGTAAAGGGTTTCGATCGCGGCCAGGTCGCCCTCGCGGCCCCGGGCGACGAGATCGTCCAGGCGGGTCCGGTCGATCGCTCCCCAGCCCGATTCTCCGCCGCCGTCCCTGCCCATGGTCAGGAGCGCTTCCAGGAAGGCATCTTGGTCCGCACGGAGGATATTATCGCCGAATCGGCCTTGCGCCGCCAGGACCAGGGTGTAAGCGCTCATCTCGTCCACACCCGTATAGATGAAAACGGCCCGGAAAAGGTTGCCTGGGAGGAGAGGGCCGGCTCCTCCCGCCGTCTCAGGCGTTGTCCGCCTCGACCGCCTGCCTCAGCTTCTCCAGGAAATCCGGGATGGCCGACGTCACCCGGTTCCAGCTCGGGATGAGGGGGGAATAGAGCGGGTCTTCCATGAACTCCTTCCCCGCGATCTGGATGGCCCGGGTGAAGGCCTCGACCATGATCGTTTCCAGGTGATAGTCGAAGGCCAGGCCGTTGATGTCCGCGTCGTCCCGGTAGCTCTTGACGGCGTCCTTGGCCGTTCGCTGGTAGTTGACCACGAGCGTGCGCAGGGCGCTTTCGCTGAGGACGATGCTCTCGACCGCCAGGTTGCGGAACACCGACTTGGCGATGTCGACGGCCATCTTCATCAGGCCCGTCCGCGGGTCTTCGGCCGACAGCGGCTGGTGCTTGTGCTCGTAGGTCTCGCAGATCTCGGCCTGGCAGACGCGCCGCAGGGAGTAGTTCCGGTAGACCTCGGCCAGGGTCTCGACCTCGAGCCCCCAGTCGCTGGGGATGCGATTGATCCGGGCCAGGTCCGTGATCATCGAGAACTCCCCGGACAGGGCGTAGCGGAAGCTGTCGAGGTAGACGAGGAAGGGCAGGTAGCCGAAGAGCTTGATCAGGCTGCGGACGAGCGGCGTGACGAAAAGGCGGGTCACCCGGCCGTGCATCCTGTCCGTCACCCGGGCGTAGTAGCCCTTGCAGAAGGCGTAGTCGATGTGGGGCGAGGCCACCGGATAGAAGAGCCGGCCGACCAGCTCCCGGGAGTGGTTGACGATGTCGCAGTCGTGGAGGCCGATGACCTTGCTCTCTTCGCGGGCCAGGATGTAGCCGTAGGCGGTCCAGGCCGACCGCCCCTTGCCGTCCTCGCCGGCCGAGAGGTCGTTCGCCTCGAGGAGCTTGTAGAGCTCGAGGAACCGCGGCCCGGAGGCCCAGACGACCCGGTGCCTCTGAGGCAGGACGGAGAACATCTCGCGCACCTGGGCGAAATGGGCCGGGATCGTCGGTCCGGCCCAGGGTGACGACGATCTCGTTCAGGTAAGCCAATTCCTTGACGTTGGCCAGGATGCCCTGCAGGGCGGGGGAATCGAGCTCCTTGGGCGTCGTGGGCAGGACCAGGGCCAGGGGACGGTGCTCGTTGAACCTGCTGAGGTCGTCCTCGAGGCGCTCCAGGTTCAGCGCCCCGAGCCTGTGGAAAGTGGCCACGAGTCCGGTCTGATAGAAATCCGCCATGGCGTCCTCCTTTCAATGCGTGATCGGGCGCGCCGACCGGAAGGTCAGGCCGCGCCGCGCAGGATCTCGAGAACGGCTTCCCGCCATCCCTCGGGCCCCGCGTAGGGAGCGACGACGAGCCCGGACAGGTGGACGGCGCCGGCGTGGCCGCCGTCCGGCTTGCGGACGAGGACGGGGACATCGACCTCGCGGAGCATGGGCTCGTCGTTGGGGCTGTCGCCGAGGCCGACCGTCCGCACCGGTCCGCGGCTCCGGACGAAGAGGTCGCGCAGCGCCCGGACGGCGCGGCCCTTGTCGCTTCCGCCGACGAGATGGTGGAAGCGTCCCCCGCTGACGACGTTCAGGCCCGCGTCCGCCGCCGCGGCCACGACCCGCGACAGGCCGATCGCGTCCGTTCCGACGAAGGGTTCGTCGTATTCCCGCATGGCCGCCAGGGCGGCGTCCTCCCGGGTGAAACCGCAGAGGCCGGCGATCTCTTCGACCGTAAGAAGGGGGCATCCCCCGAGGGCCGCCCCTTAAAAGGGCCGTCTCAGGCCGGGCCCCACTTCATCAGCACCGGCGGGATGAGGGACAGGGCCGCGAACAGGACCCAGAGGACGAGGAGCGGCACCATCCACTTGGCCCACTTCTCCCATTTCAGGCCCGCCAGCCCCAGGACGCCCATGGTCACGCCCGAGGTCGGCAGGACGGGATTGATGTACTCGGCCAGCTGGAAGGCGAAGACGGCCGTCTGCCGGGTGATGCCGACGAGGTCGCCGAGCGGGGCCATGATGGGGATGGTCAGGGCCGCCTGGGCCGTCCCCGAGTGGACGAAGAAGTTGATGACGCACTGGGAGACGAACATGAGCTGGGCCGAGACGAGCGGGATGGAAGCGTGGAGATGGCCCCGGCCAGCCCGGCCAGGATGGTGTCGAGGATCTTGCCGTCCTGGGCGACGATGAGGATGGCCCGGGCCGCGCCGATGATCAGGGCCGCGTTGATCATGTCCTTGGCCCCTTCGACGAAGGCCTTGCCGAACTCGTCGCCCTTGAGCCGTCCGACGATCCCGGCCAGGATGCCCATGGCCAGGAAGACGCCGGCGATCTCGTTGATGTACCACTTGGTACCGAGGATGCCGAAGACCATGACGACGAAGCCGGCAAGGAAGACGAGGAGCACGGCCGCTTCTGGCGGGCCGTGAGGGTCGCCTTCTCCAGGACGGGCTTGTCGACGCTGAGCCTCTTCCTCTTCTCCTGGTCCTCGTCGTAGGTCGGGCTGATCGCCGGGTTCCTGTGGACCCGGGCCGCATAGCGCATGACCACGGCGATGGCGATGGCCGTCCCGCCGGCCCAGACGAGGAGCCGGTAGCCCAGTCCCGAATACATGGGCAGGCCGGCGATGCCCTGGGCGATGCCGACCGTAAAGGGATTGAAGAACGCCCCGGCGAACCCCGCCGCGGCGCCCAGGAACGGCATGGCCACGCCGACGATGGTGTCGTAGCCGAGCGACAGCGCCAGCGGCACGAAGATGAGGATGAAGGGCATGGTCTCTTCGCACATGCCCCAGACGCCGCCCCCCAGCGAGAAAATGATCATCACCACGGGGATGAGCAGCACGCGCAGGGCCTTGCTTTCGCCCGAACGTGAAGGTGATGTTGCGGATGACGGCGGCGATGGCCCCGGTCTGCTGGATGACGTTGAAGGCGCCGCCGACGATGAACAGGATGGCGATGATGGCCGCGGCGTCGATGAAGCCGCGGGCCGGCGAGACGAAGAGCCCGCCGAGTCCCTGCGGCTCGCTGGCGACGCGCTGGTAAGAGCCGGCCACGGGGACCGTCCGGCCGTCCTTCTCGACGCGCTGGTACTCGCCGCCCGGGACGATCCAGGTGGCGATCACGGTCAGAACGACCATGATGTAGATGAGGATGAGCGTATGGGGCAGGCGGAGGGGCTTGCCTTTCATTTCGCCGGCTCCTCGACCCGGCCCGCGGCGAGGTCGTAGACGTCGCCCGCGAGAAGGACGTGCATCGTCAGGCCGTGCCCGCCGAGATGGCCGTCCGGCGACTTCGCCGTCACGGCCCGGCGCGCGTCGTAGACGACGACCTGGCCTTCGCCCAGGACCTCGTACTTGCCGTCCGGCCGGACGAGGACCGCCGTCGACTCCTCGATGCCGACGCCGACGAGGGCCGGATTCTCGAGGACGACGCTGATCAGCCGGTTGTGGCGCTTCCGGGTGACGAAGTGCTGGTCGATGACGGCCCCGGTGACGAAGCCGAAGCCCTCGGTGTGTTCGACGTCGTCGGCCAGGATGACCTCCCAGCTGCCTTCCTCGCCGCCCGCCCGCTTCTCGTTGCCGGTGATCATGAACTCGCTCATGACGGCCGCGCCCGCGCTCGTCCCGCCGATGAGACAGCCTTCCCTGTAGAGCTCGAGCATGCGCTTGTGGAGCGGGGTGCCGAGCAGGACGGCCGTCTGCTTGGCCTGGTCGCCGCCGGAGAACCAGACGCGCGCTCACGCCGTCGAGGATCTTGAGGTTGGCGGGATCCATGGCCTCTTCCCGGGTCAGGTGGAAGTAGGCGACGTCGGCGACGCCGTAGCCCTTGAACTCGGCCACGAGCCCGGGCCCGGTCTCGAGGGGCACGCCGCTGGCCATGGTGAAGACGACGATCTTGGCCGGGCCGTCGCGCTTGGACAGCTCGACGTACCGGCGCATCAGCGGCTCGTCGCGGTCGCCGCCGCCGACGATGAAAAGATAGCCTTTGGGTTTGGCGGCGGCTGCCGGGGCCGGCGCCTTCGGGGCACAGGCCGTCAGGACGACGGCGGCCAGGACCATGATCAGGGGGATGACGGGTTTCTTGCTCACGCTCTTCCTCCACACAAAGGGCGACTCCCGGGCGGCTATCTTACCAGAACGAAATCGTGTCTGTCTCCGGATAACTTCAAAAGCGGATCGTCAGCTCCAGCGGCTGGCCCGGCTCGACGCGGACCGGCTTCAGCCACTGGATGCGGACGGAATTCCCGGTCCGCCGGGTGGTCGAAGTGATCGCCGCGCCGCCCAAAGTGCCTTTGATCGAGCGGAGGGCCTTCCCCTCCGCCGCGGCCGGCAGCGTGACCACGATGTCCTTGAGCTCGACCGACCCGGCCCCGGCCTCGAGCCGGAGCGACAGGCCCTGGCCCGGCTCCTCTTTCTGGGCGTAGGTCCCCCAGCCGGAGCCGGCCGTCCAGACCGTCCGGAAATCCCCCGCGCTCACCTTCGGGTCGAAGCCCATGCTCTTTTCGGGCGCCGAGTAGGAGAATCCGGAGAGGGCCGTCAGGACGCCCCAGGACGACATCGCCCGGGCGTAGTGGTGGCCGCATTCGACCTCGTTCCAGGGATTGCGCCGCAGGCCGTCGTAGCGGTCGCGGACGGCCTTGACGACGCTCAGCCCTTCCTCGACGAGGCCTTCGTAGATGAGGTGCGAGGCGACCTGGTACTCGATCCCGGTCCAGACCTCGTCCGAATAAGGAAAGGGCAGCGGCGGCCGGCCGCCCTTGGGCCACGAGCAGAGCAGGAGGCCCTGCTCGTCGTTGAGGGCGTAGGTCCGCTGGACGTTGGAGAAGTTCCGGAAATCCGTCAGGAAATTGTACTTGTAGATCGACTTGAGCGAGGACTGGATGCGCTCGGCCGGCAGATAGCGGCCGAGGCCCGAGACCATGCCCAGCCACTGGCCGAGGAGCATGTCGGAGAGACAGCCCTCGCCGTACTGGTACTTCTTCTCCATGACCTGGGCGTATTTCTGGACGTAGTACTCGCCGTTCCAGAGCGAGGCGTCGTAGGCGGCCCGGCCCTTGTCGTACATGGCCAGGTACTTCTTGGCCGCGACGACGTCGCCGGCCACGAAAGCCATGGCCGCGCCGGCCTTGAGCGCGCCGAGGTAGAACGCGCCCATCATGCTGTTCGGGCCGTAGAACTCGATGTCGTAGGTGTTGTGCTGCTCGCCCTCCATCAGCCCGTCGCGGTCGGCGTCCCATTGGGTCCAGGCGTAATCGAGCGCTTTTTTCGCCTGCGGCCAGAGCTTCTTGAGCCAGGCCGTGTCGCCGGAGATCTGCCAGTCGCGGTAGAGGCTGATGATGCGGCCCATCTGGCCGTCGGCGGCCGGCTTGAAGCCCCAGAGAACGCCGCTGCCGAGCGGCAGCGACGTGCGGAAGACCATGGCCCCGTCGGGCTTGACGTTCGTCAGGAAGTCGGTCTCGCGCATGGTCCGCTCGAGCGCCGGGAAGAGGAAGGCCAGCGACTGGGCGTAGTTCCAGACGTGGGCGCAGTTGAGCGGGCAGCAGCCCGACTGGTCGCCGCAGCCCTCGAAGCCGAAGTAGTTCCCGTCTTCGAGCCAGAGGCCGGTCGTCGTCCGGATGATGGCCGCCTGGCTCGACACGGCGTCGAGGACGTAGGGCGGCAGGGTCGAGGAGAAGAAGGCGTCGTGGAAGGCCCGGCTCGAGGCCTCGAGACGGCCGAGGTTCTTCTGCAGGTACTCGGCGGCGGCCCAGGCGTCGGGGTACTTCCCGGCGTAGTGGTTCTTGAAGATGCGGCCCCGCTGCTCCGGGACGATGTCGAAGTAGTTGAGGACGTTGGGGAAGCTCCAGGACAGGATGAAGGGCAGAACGACTTCCTGGCCGGGCTCGACCGTGGCCACGAGGCCGAGCGTGCCGACGTCGGTCTGCTTGTCGGGCGAGGGCGAGTATTCGGCGACGTCCTTGAGCAGGCCGTCGGCGGCGAAGTCGTCCCAGAAGATCTGCAGGTCGTCCCACCATTCGCCCCGGACCCAGTGGGCGAGCGTCGTCGTCTCGGGCCAGGGCGTCGTCAGGGCCATCGTCCCGAACGCGGCCTCCTCCGGCTTGACCTTGCGCGAGGACATGGCCAGGCCGCGAAGCGACGGGGTCGCTTTGATCTCGTTGAGGTTTTGGCCGAACTTGTCGTGGCCGAGGCCGTCGACCGCGCCGACGCCGTCGTAGCCGATCGGGTTGACGACCGAGCCGGCGATCGTGATCTTGGCCGGGGCCGAGCCCGTGTTCTTCACCCGGTAGCGCAGGACGAAGGCCGGGATGCCGGAATCGTCGGCCTCGAGGGGGATGAACGGATTGAAGGCCTCGAGGGTGATCTCGAGCGGGATCTCCTTATCGGAGAGCGCGACCTCGGCGAACGGGTACTCGCCCTTGAAGCGGGCCTTCTCCATGCGCGGCAGTCCCGGGACGTAGACGCGGCGGAAGCCGAAGCCCGTCGTGAACGGCGGCTCGAGCGGCCCCTCGAGGACGCGGACGCGCTTCGTCCCGCCCTGCTCGACGTACAGGGCGAAGAAGGTGAAGGGCATGTGGACGCCCTTGCCGGGCCGGTTGAAGATCTCCCAGTCGCGGAGGTTGCCGCGGCCGCCGAGCGAGACCGTGCCCGTGCCGATGCCGCCGAGCGGGAAGGCGACCTCGGCCAGGGCCCGCCCCTCGAACGTGCGGACGGCGCCGGGCCGGAAGAGCTCGTCGCGGCCGGCGGCCTGGGCGGCCGGGCCATTGTCGCCGGACGCAGCGGGCCGGGCGATCATGACCGCGGGGATCAAGGCGACGACGCCGATGAGAAATGCGCGCGCGAAAGAGCGGGCGGGAGACTTCATGGGCCGGCCCTCCTCGGTGGGGATGGGATGAGGTCCCTCCCTTTCTAAAAGAACGGGGGCCGAATGTCAATCGCCGGGGCGCGGGGATCAGTCCGCAGCGGCCTTGCCGCGCCGGGCCATGAGCCGCTCGATCTTCTTCTCCATGTCGCCGTAGTGCGTGCCCTGCCAGAAGACGCGGTCGCAGCCGGAGCAGACGGCGAAGGAGGAGGCGCGTCCGCCCACGTAGGGCGTGACGAGGTTCCTGGCCTGTTCCCGGCTCAGGGGTTTGAGCGGGATGTTGCAGGCGATGCAGCGCGTGTTCGGCCGGACCTCGTCCCAGAGCCCGTATTCGTCGAGGACCTGGACGATCTGGTCTTCCCAGACGTCGCTGCGGACGAAGAGGCGGTCGGGCCTCTTCGCCGTCCGTTCGATGAGGCCGGTGTCCCTGGTCAGGAGGACGCGCCCGTCGCGCCGGGCGATCTCGACGAGGGCCGGGTCTTCGGCCTTGGAGAAATAGAGGACGTCGAAGCCGAGGATGCGGAGCCACTTGGCCAGGCGGCCGAGCATGCAGTCGGCGACGAAGGTCATGCAGACCTCCTACAGGCCGAGGAACTGGACGGCCAGGCCGGAGACGAAGATCATCAGCCCGGCCAGGGCGTGGGAGTAGCGCTCGAGCCGGCCCAGCTTGACGAACTTGGCCCCGTACGAGGCGGCGGCGATGATGACGAGCATGGTGACGATCGTCGTCAGGCCGAAGGCCGCGGCGACCAGGGCCACCCCGGCCGTGCTGTGCCGGGCCGCGGGTACATGACCAGCGGGATGAGCGGCTCGCACGGGCCGAAGACGAAGATGGTGAACAGGACCCAGGGCGTGATATTGGCCTTCTTGGGTTTCTCGCCGTGGGGATGGACGTGCGAAGCCAGCTCGTGAGTGTGGGGATGGACGTGTTGGTGGTCGTGATCGTGGTCGTGCCCGGCCTCCGGCCCGTGTTCGTGGACGGGGGCGGCGACGCCGTTGTGCAGATGATCGTGGAGGTGGGGGTGGGTGTGGGCCTTGCCCCGCCAGGCGCGGCGCATGCCCCAGACGAAATAGGCGAAGCCGAAGCCGATGAGGAGCCAGGCCGCGACCGTGCCCCGGGTCGACTCGACGCCTTCGAGCTTGGCCACGGCGATGCCCAGGGCGATGCCGACGAAGCCGAGGACGATCGAGCTGAGGATGTGCCCCAGGCCGGCCAGGAAGGCGACGCCCAGGGTCTTCCGCAGGGTCCATTCGCGGGCCCGGCTGATGACGATGAAGGGCAGGTAGTGGTCGGGGCCGATGACGGTGTGGACGAGGCCGAGCCCGGCCGCCGTGCCGGCCAACATCCAGATCTCGTTACCGATCATCACTCCCCTGTCGACGGGGCCCGATCGGGGGCCGCCGCCCGGACAAAAAAATGGTGGACGGTAGGAGACTCGAACTCCCGACCTCAGCGTTGCGAACGCCGCGCTCTCCCAACTGAGCTAACCGCCCACAGCTGCGCTTGAACTATTTATTTCATCATTTCCAAGGCTGCGCTCAGCCCCTGACCATTTCGGCCTTGGAAAGCCCCCTCATGATATCAGAACGGCATTCCGCCTTCAACCGAAGGACTTCTAGAGAAGAAGTTCGCCGCAGGCCGCTTGACAATTACACGGATATGTGTATATTTAATCCATGAAGCGCCGGGAGCTCGAGGGCCGCCTTCGGGCCCTCGGCTGGAGCCTCGTCCGCCGCGGCCGCCGTCATGACGTTTGGGCCTGCGGCGAACGCGAGGTCGCCGTCCCGAGGCACGTCGAGATCAACGAATATACGGCGAGCGCGATCTTGCGGACAGCCAAAGGAGCCAAGTCATGAGATTCGTAGGCAAGGTCTTCAGGGTCGGGAAGTCCTGGGCGATCGAAATCCCCATCCTCGACATCGCCACGCAAGGCAGGACCAAGAAGGAGGCGTACGAGATGATCGCCGATGCCGTCGAATCTCTCGTCAACAAGAAGGGTTTCGAGGTCCGCGTGTTCGGGGCGACTGGAGGAGGTATTCGAGATCGGGGCCTCCGATCAAGGCGCCCTCACGGCCCTATTGCTCCGGCGGATGAGACAAAAAGCCGGGCTGAGCCTGGAAGAAGTCGCGGCGCGTTTGGGCTCGAGGTCCCCGAACAGCTATGCCCGGTACGAGCAAGGCCGGTCCGTCCCGAGCGTCGAGAAGTTCGCGAAGCTCTTCTCGGCCGTGGCGCCCAATAGGGAGTTCGTGATCATGGAGAGCCGCGTTCCCTATCGACGGCTTCCCGCGGGATCCTGAAGGCGATCCGCTGAGCGATAATCAATGGGTCTGGCCAAGCTAAAACCACATTGACCAAGTCTTGACCAAACCACCCCCGGCCTTCAACCGGGCCAGCCGCCGGGCCCTGCCGGTCCCGGCGCTTGACACTCGCTAGGGCGAGGGCTATCGTTGTTTGGGGAAGTGGAGCATGAAATTCTCGCGAGCGGCGGCGCTTGCCGCCTTGATCCTGTTCACCGGCCTTGCGTGCGGGCGTTCTGACCCGGAACAGACCCGGGAAAGCCCTGCGGCCAAAGCCGCTCCCGGCCCGCCCCCGCCCCGGCCCCGACCCCGGCCTCTGGCAGAAGGCGGTGGAGATCTATCACGCGAACCGCGATTGGTATCCTGAGAAAGCGGCCATCGTCTCGGAAGTGCGGAACGGCCGCAACAAGTTCCTCTCGCTTACGGAGATGTTCTTGACTCTTCGCCCGGGCGGCCCGGCACGTCTGGACCGGTCCCTGCGCAACGGCGTCGACACGACGGCGAAGACGAGGTCCAAGGCCAAGGTCCGCGACCTCCTGGAAGGGATCGCCGACGGAGAAAATAACCCGTTCGCGATCTCTATGTCCGATAGTCCTTTCGACCCCGATCGACAGGCAGCCGTCTCGGTCACTCCGCGCGAAGGGACGAAGGTCCTCCGCGGCCGTTCCTGCCGCCTTTTCGATTTCAGTTTCAGCTCGGGCTTGAAAAAGGGCGGACGCCGGGTGACCTGGCTTGGCCAGGCCTGGCTCGAAGATCAAAGCGGCATGCCGGTCGAGCTGGCGTTCTCGGTCTCTCCCATGCCGGGCAAGATCCGCAGCGCCAAGATGGTCTATCGCTACGAGACGGAACCCGGACCATGCGTGGTGAAGGAAATGGCCATCGCCGGAACCGGCAAGTTTCTCTTCATCAAGAGACATTTCAAGGTGACCACCACCTTCAGCCAGTACCGGCGGGCACCGTCGGCGGCCGTCAAGCGCTGAGGAACCGGAGGCCCGGTCCCACGGGTCGTCGCGCCCTCAATTCTTATTGTCTCCGGCGGAACTCTGGCATAGAATGCCGGCGGAGGGTCTGCCATGGGCAAAACCATCATCGTTCTTCTGCTGATCGCCGGCGCCGCCTATTTCGTCTACCAGCAGGTCGGACGAACGCCTTCGGAGGAGGAGCAGCTGGTCGGGCACATGAGGGACCGTTACGCCGTCGTCGTCGGCAAGTTCACCAGCGCCTCCGGCCGGTCCGGATTGACCGGCATGGACTCGACCTTGGACTCGGAAACGGCCGTCGTCCAGATCGAAAAGCTCCGGACCGAGCTGGCCCGGCTGCGGGAGACCCTGACCGAAGACAGGGCCATCCGGAAGGCCGACGCGCTGGCGGAAAAGATCGACGCCTTCTGCAAGAAGAACGACATCATCCGGCCTTGACCTTCCAACTCTTCGGCAAACCCGCCCGCGCCGGGCGCATCGTCCGCCGCACCGAAGATGCGCGCCTCGAAGCCCGGGTCGAGCGGACGGGCGGGCGATCGATCGTCACGGGGACGGTCTCGGGACGCCCCGGCCGCATCGAGGTCTTCCGGACCGCCGCCCCGGCCGCCTATCTCCTCAACAACTGGCAGTCGTGGGGACCGATGGAAGCGGTCACTCCGGCGACGCGCTTCCCCGAGCTCGAGGCGATCGTCCGCGATTACAGCCCCTATCTTTTCTCGCCGCTCCCCGGCGAGCTCCTGAAAGGCCCCGTCAGCGACTACTTCACCGCGTGGGACGGCGGCCTGGCCGGGTTCCTGGCCTCGCGCGCCGGCCATCCGTTCTTCACCGTCGAGGGCGGCGATCTCGTCGGCTGGATCGACTATTTCGACGCCGCGTTCGACGAGCCCGTTCCCCTCGAACCCCTGGCCGTCCTTTCGGGCGGGCCGGTCGGGGACCTCCTCGACGCCTACGGCCGGCTCGTCAAACGGACCAACCGCGTCCGCATCAACTCCTGGAATCCGGCCGGCTGGTGCAGCTGGTACCACTATTTCGGGAAGCTCGGCTGGCCCGACGTCCTCGAGAACGTCGAGGCCGCGGCGAAAGACCGCCAGGCGCTGCCCTTCGACGTCTTCCAGGTCGACGACGGCTACGAGACCGAGATCGGGGACTGGATGTCGGCCAAACCGGGTTACCCCGATCTGGACGGACTGGCCCGGGCCATCACGGACAAGGGCTTCCGGGCCGGCATCTGGGCCGCCCCGTTCAGCGCGGCGGAGTCGTCGCGGCTCTTCGCCGACCACCCGGATTGGATGGTCTCGGAGGGCGGGCGGCCCAAGCCCTGCTACCGCGGCTGGGGCAAGACGATCTACGCCCTCGACACGACCCATCCCGGGGCCAAGGAGTGGCTCGCCGGAACGGTCTCGGCGCTCCGGAGGGCGGGCTTCTCGTACCTCAAGATCGATTTCCTGTTCGCCGCGGCCATGCCGGGAACGAGGCGGAAGGACGTGACGCCCATCCAGGCCTACCGGGAAGGCCTGCGCGTCATCCGCCGGGCCGCCGGAGACGACTTCGTTCTGGCCTGCGGAGCGCCGCTCCTGCCGTCGGCCGGGCTCGTGGACGCGATGCGCATCGGCGAAGACACGGCGCCCTACTGGAAGACGAAGCCCTCGCCCTTCCAGGGCCCGAACGCCTATTTCGCGCTGAAGAACGCCCTGATGCGCCAGTTCATGCACCGGTCTTTCTGGCTCAACGATCCGGACTGCCTGCTCCTGCGCCCTCGCGAGATCGAGCTCACCCGGAACGAGCGGGAGCTCTACGCCCTGACCGCCGGGGCGCTCGACAACCTCATCGTCGACAGCGACCGGCTCGCGCTCCTGGGACCGGAGGAAAAAGGGCTGTTCCGGCGCGCGCTGGCCCTCCGGGGAGGCCGGGCCCGGGTCGAAGGGCTCCTCGGGGAGTTGGGGACCGACGTCTACATCGTCGATTCCCGGGGAGGACCGGCCGGACGGACGCGCCTCGCCGTCAACCTATCGGATGGGGATGCCGTCATCGGGGGGATAGCCGTTCCCCCCAGGACGGGGACCGTCCTGGGGTAAAGAAAGCCCCCTTTTGCTAAAACCGCACCTTTTTGGGGCCTTTGAACCGCACCTTCCCGTTCCCGCATGTTCAAAATAGCTCAGTTCCGCAGCCTGTCAATGGCTTTTCGGCGCATGTCCGAATATGTCAGTTATTGTCATATGGGGAAGGCGGGTCAGGCGGCCCTTTTTCTGGAATATGAGGGAATTTGGGTGTAACCTTTCACTCAAAGGGCGGTATTACCCCATGAAAGCCGTACCCATGCCCCCCACCGACAACGAGCTGATGGAAGACGTCAGGGACGGCCGCGTCGAGAGGCTGGCCGTCCTGTTCGAGCGGTACCAGATCCCGCTCTACAACTTCTTCCTCCGCCTGACGGGCAACCGGGCCGCGAGCGAGGACCTCGTCCAGGAGGTCTTCATGCGCGTCCTCAAGTACCGGACGGGTTACCTCAGCGAGAGCCGGTTCAACGTCTGGCTCTTCCAGATCGCCCGCAACGCCCACGTCGATCATCTGCGGAAACAGAAAGGAACGGTCCCGCTCGACGAGCAGTACACCGAGACGCCGGGCCGCGAGCCCCTGCCCGCGGCCGCCTACGAGGCCGACCGGGAGGCCGAGCTCGTCCGGCTCGCCCTCGACCGGCTGCCCGTCCAGAAGCGGGAGATCCTCGTCCTGTTCCGCTTCCAGAACCTCAAGCTCCGGGAGATCGCCGATCTCCTGGGGGTCCAGGTGGGCACGGTCAAAGCCCAGGTCCACCGGGCCCTCAAGGACCTCAGCCGCATCTACCTCGAGCTCCAGAAAGGGAATGTGTCATGACCTGCGACAAGATCCAGGAAAGATTCGCCGATTACCTGACCGGGGACCTCGACGAGGCCGGCAGGGACGAAGTGCGCGAGCACATCGCCGCCTGCGCGGCCTGCCGCGAGGACCTCGAGAACCTGACGGTCGTCTGGGCCAAGCTCGGCGTCCTGCCCGAAGAGCAGCCGAGCGGCGCCGTGCGCAGCCGTTTCTACGCGATGCTCGAGGAATTCAAGACGGCCGACGCGCCGCGGCCCGCCTGGCGGGAATGGTTCAGCTTCCGGCGTCCGGCCTTCGCCGCTTCCTTCTCGGCCCTCCTGCTCCTCATCGGACTCGGCGCGGGCTGGCTCATGAACGGAGGCCCCGCGGGGCGGCAGAACGGTTCGCCCGCCTCTCGAGCGAGGTCCAGAACATGCGCCAGGAGATGGCCGTGTCGCTCCTCGGCCGGCCGTCCGCCACGGAGCGGATCCAGGGCGTCGGCTACACCGCCGGGGTCGAGAGAGCCGAACGACGCCACGCTCGCCGCGCTCTTCGACGCGGTCGACCGCGACCCGAACCCCAACGTCCGGCTGGCCGCCGTCGAGGCCCTCTATCTCTTCCGCGACAGGCCGGGCGTGCGCGAAAGCCTGGTCAAGTCCCTGTCGGTCCAGACCTACCCTCTCGTCCAGGTCGCCCTCATCGACTTCCTGGTCGAAGTGCGGGAGGCGCGGGCCGCCGCGGCCCTCAAGGCGCTCGTCGAAGGCGACGAGCTGACGCCGGAAGTCAAGAAGCGGGCCGAGCAGGGCTTGAAGCAGATCTCGCTCTGAGGAAAGCCATGAAAAGATCCCTCCGGACCGTTATTCTTATCGCCGGAACGCTCGCGCTCATCGGCGCGGCCGGTCCGGCCGTCCGGCCAGGCCCCGTCGTGGTCGTGGGACGGCCGCCACGACATGGCGTCCTTCAAGACGGAGGAGATCGCCAAGACCCTGAGGTTCGCCGATCCCGCCAAGCCCGGCGAACTCGTCGTGGACAACCTCTGCGGCCCGATCACGGTCGAAGCCCACGCCGGCCGCGAGGTCGTCCTCGAAGCGAAGAAGATCGTCTACGCCCGCGACGAGGCCCGGGCCCGCAAGGCGGAGCAGGAGGTCAGGCTGGACCTCACCGAGAAGGGGAACGTCGTCACGGCTTACGTCGACGGGCCCTTCCGGGAAGACCGGCGGGAAGACCGCGAGCCGGGGGACCCGCCCGCGCCGCGATCCGGGCTACATGGTCTACTACGGCTTCCGGCTCAAAGTCCCGGCCCGCACGAACATCGTCCTGTCGACGGTCCTCGACGGCGACATCGAGGTCCGCGGGGTCGAAGGGACCTTCGACGTCCGCAACGTCACCGGCCGGGTCCGTCTCGTCGACGCGGCCGGCTCCGGCGACGCCCAAGCCGTCAGCGGCGGCGTGACCGTCGTCTTCAAGCGCGCCCCGGAAGGGCCGTGTTCGTTCAAAACGGTCAGCGGCGACGTCGAGGTGGGCTTCCCGGCGGCCCCGTCGGCCGACTTCCGGATCAAGACCATGCACGGCCAGGCCTATTCCGACTTCGACGTCACCGATCTGCCCAAGGCGCCCCCGGTCCGGGAAGAGCGGCGCGAGAAGGGCGGCAAGTACGTCTACCGAAGCGAAGGGGCTTACGGCGTCCGCGCCGGCCGGGGCGGCCCGGAGATCCGGCTCGAGACATTGACCGGCGACATCCTGATCGCCAAGCGTTCGAAACTGATATCCCAATAGGAGATGGAGGACAATATGAACAAGAGAATCGCGAACATCGTCGTCCTGGCGCTGCTCGTCGCCGGGACGTGGGGCGGAGTCATCGCCCAGACGAAGGAAGAGCCCCCGGACCGGGCGGTCGTCCCGCTGACCGATCCGTCCAAGCCGGCCAAGATCGAGGTCTCGATCATGCGCGGCAGCATCACGGTCAAGGGCTATCCGGGCCGGGAGATCGTCGTCGAAGCCCGCGTCCGGGAGAAGGCGCTCTCGAACTATTCCACCGGGGCGTACGCCGAAGGGCCCTGGGCGGTCCTGGCGCCCCCGGCCCCGCCCGCGACCCCCGCTCCGGCCACCGCGCCCAGCGCGCCGGCTCCGGTGCGCACGACGGGCAAGCTGAGCGAGAGTCAGCAGAAGGAGATGGAGGCGAGGCTCGCGGCGGACCTGGCCGACCAGGAGCAGCTGGCCAAGAGCATCGACCGCCATTCGGACAGGGACCGGCCCTGAACTACTATTTCACGACGGACGACAAGCAGGCCCGGGAGGAGAAGGCCAAGAAGACCGCCGGCATGAAGCAGCTCGGCGGGACGACCTCCGGCCTCGAGATCGAGGAGGACGACAACGTCGTCCAGATCAGCGCCCAGTCCTGGAAAGCGGCCACCGACATCGTCATCCAGGTCCCGGTCTCGTCCTCGCTCGAGGTCCGCACCTCGATGGACGGGACGATCGTCGTCGAGGGCGTCAACGGCGAGATCGACATCAACAACATCAACGGCCCGGTGACGCTGAAGAACGTCTCCGGCAACACGCTCGTCCACACGGTCAACGGCGACATCGAGGCCGTGCTGACCCGGATCTCCGCCGACAAGCCGCTGTCGTTCAGCACCATGCACGGCGACATCGACGTCACGCTGCCGGCCGACGTCAAGGCCAGCCTGAAGATGAAGACCGAGCAGGGCGAGATCTACACCGATTTCGACATGAACGTGGGCCGCAAGGCGACCCGGGCCGAGGCGGCCGAAAAGACCGAGCAGGGCAAGTTCCACATCACCTTCGACAAGTCCCTCCTGGGCCAGGTCAACGGCGGCGGCGCCGAGATCTCGTTCAACACCTTCACCGGCGACATCTACATCCGCAAGAAAAAGTAAGTCGCCGGCGCGTTCACTCCGGAAGGGCGGCCCCGCGGCCGCCCTTTTTTTCGGGGTCGGACCAGAACATCTTATTTAATATCTGCACGATAGGGCTATTTTTCAACCCTGCTCAAACTGTATTGTTCGTGTTTTTAGGCCAAAAAACACAAAAAATCCGGCCCGGCCGCTAATTCGCCCGCGAGCGCTTGCGGTTCCAGTAGAGGTAGGCCGGGATGCCCAGGGAGATGATGGCCAGGCCGGCGAACGAGTTCCAGAACGACCCGATGAGGGAGTTGACGATGACGAACAGCGCCGCCAGGATGAAGAGGACCGGCGTCACCGGGTAGCCCAGGGTCCTGTACGGGCGCGGCAGGTCGGGCCTCTTCTTCCTCAGGACGAAAACGCCGACGACGGCCAGCCCCAGGAAGATCCAGTTCCCGAAGACGGCGTAGGTCAGCAGCTGTTCGAAGGTCCCGCTCAGGCTGAGGATGATGCTCCACGCCCCGACGACCATGAGCGAGACGTGCGGGGTGTGGTACTTCGGGTGGACCGAGGCCATCTTCTTGAAGAACAGCCCGTCCTTGGCCATGGCGTAGTAGACGCGCGGGCCGGTCAGGATGTGGCCGTTGGCCGCGCCCAGGATCGAGAACAGGATGATGAACGAGACGATGGACGCCCCGACGGGGCCGACCGCGACGTTCATGGCCACGGCCGCGATCCGGTCGGCCTTGGCCATCTCGGCCGCCGGCACGACGTAGAGATAGGCGACGTTGGCCAGGATGTAGAGGACGCGTGACGATGCCGCAGCCGGCGATGAGGCCGATGGGCAGGGACTTGGCCGGGTCCTTCGTCTCGCCGGCGTTGAAGGTCGAGACCTCGAAGCCCTTGTAGGCCCAGAGCACGGCCACCAGGGCCAGTCCGAAATGCTTGATGAAGTCGCTCCCGAGGCCCGACGAGGCCGGCGCGGTCAGGTTCGCCCAATCGCCCTTGCCGGAGAGGAACACGACCGCGATGATGCCCAGCAGGGCCGCGAACTTGAGCGACGTCAGGAGGTTCTGCAGGAAAGCCCCCCGCTTGACCCCGAAGTAGTTGATGGCCAGAAGGAACACGATGAAGGCGACCGCGACCGCCTTCTGGGCCAGTGGCCCGATCGGGATGAAGTGCGGCAGGTACTTCGAGGCGAAGGCGACCGACAGGGTCGCGATCGTGCCCGAATCGACGACGAGGAAGATCGTCCAGCCGAACAGGAACCCGGCCATCGGCCCGTAGATCTCGCGCAGGTAGACGTAGATGCCGCCGGTCTCGGAGAAGGCCGCGGCCAGCTCGGCCAGGGCCAGCACGCCGAACATGCAGGCGATGCCGCCGGCGATCCAGACGGCCAGCATGATGAGCGGCGAGCGGACCTCCGCGGCCACCGTGGCCGGGACGATGAAGATGCCCGAGCCGATCATGGTGCCGACGACGATGCTGACGATGCTGCCCGTGCCGAGGCAGCGGACCAGGGGCGTGCCGGGAGGCGTTGGTTCGTGGTGCGACATGCGAACATCTTATGGATGGCAATTCCTGAAATCAATCGTTAAATCGTGTTTTTGGCCCCGAAAACATCGATTTTGGTTACACTCCAAACTGTAGGGAACAGTCCGATCTGAGAGCATCTCGTTCATTATAATCAAGATGCTGAGGTCCGACCCCAAGAGGGAATTGACTTGCGGGGGCGGCCGATATATTTTTATGCTTTCCGCAACGCCCGTCCCGAAGGGAGCAGCGCCATGGCCCCGAGAAACCGCCGCCTGGGATTCGTCGTCCTCCTCGTCGCCCTTTTCGCCGTCCTTTTCATCGTCAACCGCCGCCAGCGGCAGGTGGAGGAGCCCGCCGACCTCGTGCTCATGAACGGCAAGATCGTCACCGTCGACGACCGCGTCCCCGCGGCCGCGTGGATCGCCGTCCGGGGCGACCGCATCGCCGCCCTCGGCTCCGAGCCGAAGGGCTTCAACCGCTTCGTCGGCGACGGCACCGAGATCGTCGACCTCGGCGGCGCCCTGACCATCCCGGGGATCATCGAGAGCCACGGCCACTTCACCGGCCTCGGCCAATCCAAGACCGTCCTCGACCTGACCAAGGCCCGGTCCTGGGACGACATCGTCGCCCTGGTCGCCGGCGCCGTCGCCGAGGCCAAGCCCGGCGACTGGATCCTCGGCCGCGGCTGGCACCAGGAGAAGTGGGACCGCGCGCCCGAGCCGAACGTCGACGGCCTGCCCCTCCACGACGCCCTGAGCAAGGCCTCCCCCGCGAACCCCGTCCTCCTCACCCACGCCAGCGGCCACTCGTCCCTCGCCAACGCCAAGGCCATGGAGCTGTCGAAGATCTCCCGCGCGACGACCAACCCCGACGGCGGCGAGATCGTCCGCGACGCCCGCGGCGAGCCCATCGGCGCCTTCATCGAGACGGCCCAGAGCCTCGTCCGCTACGAGGCCGGGCACTACGCGCCGGACGAGGCCGCCGCCCGGACGCGGAAATTCGTCGAGCTCGCCTCCCGCGAATGCCTCGTCCACGGCGTCACGACCTTCCACGACGCCGGCGTCGGTTTCTCCACGGTCGACCTCTACAAGCGGATGGCCGAGGAAGGCGCCCTGCCGGTGCGGCTCTACGTCATGCTCGGCGCGGACAGCCGGGCCCTGGCCGAGCGCGGCGCCGCCTACCGGATGATCGGCGCGGCCTCGAACCACCTGACCGTCCGGACGATCAAGCGCCTCATCGACGGAGCCCTCGGCGCCCACGGGGCCTGGCTGCTCGAGCCCTACGCCGACCTGCCGTCCTCGACCGGTCTCAACACGGAATCGATCGAGGAGATGAAGGCGACCGCGAAGTACGCCGTCGAGAACGGCTTCCAGCTCTCGACCCACGCCATCGGCGACCGGGGCAACCGCGAGACGCTCGACATCTACGAAGAGGCCCTGAAGGCCCACCCCGACAAGACCGACCTGCGCTGGAGGATCGAGCACGCCCAGCACCTCGCCCCCGCCGACATCCCGCGCTTCGCCGCGCTCGGCGTCATCCCGGCCATGCAGGCCATCCACTGCACGTCCGACGCGCCCTGGGTCCTGAAGCGCCTCGGCGCCAAGCGGGCCGAGGAGGGCGCCTACGTCTGGCGCAAGCTCATGGAGGCCGGCTCGATCATCCCCACCGGAACGGACGTCCCGGTCGAGCCCATCGACCCCATGTCCTGCTTCTTCGCGGCGGTGACCCGCAAGCTCAAGGACGGAACGACGTTCTTCCCGGACCAGAAGATGACCCGCGAGGAAGCGCTCCGCGCCTACACGATCAACGGCGCCTACGCCGGCTTCGAGGAGGACCTCAAGGGCTCGCTCACGCCCGGCAAGCTCGCCGACATCACCGTCCTCTCGCGCGACATCCTGACCTGCCCCGAGGACGACATCCCCGGGACCGAAGTCCTCTACACGATCGTCGGCGGCAAGGTCCTCTACCACAAGTGAGGACCGACAGCCGAGGGGAGCCGTCCATGCCATCTACGGGCCGTATCGCCCTCCTCGGCCTCGTTCTCTGCCTTCTGGCCGTTGCGCCCGCCGCGCCCGTCCCGGGCGACCCGGCCCCTCCGGAGGGGTCGTCGCCCAGGATCTTCCGCTGGGAATCCGATCTCTCCGCAGGCTCGGTCAGCAGCGGCCGCCTCGGGATCGTCAAGTCCTTCTGGTGGTACGCCGTGCCGAAGGTCGTGGCCGTCGGCCTGAGCCTCGATCACGTCCTCGAGGCCATCCCGCTTCTCGCTCAACGTCGCCTTGAACGCGCCCCTCCCCGTCGTCGTGCCGTTCGTCTGCGCCGGGGCCGGGACCGCCCTGACCGCGGCGGCATCACCCACTACGGCGGCGGCATCAAGGTCCGTCTCGGCCGGCGGCTCGGCGTCGTCGCCGAATACCGCAGATATCATTACCGGCAGTCCGACGGCACGTTCGATCCGATCCTACACGAAGGCGGCCGCCCACTATTTCGGCGCCGGGATCGCCTGGATCTACTGAATTTTTCCGCCCCCTCTTGACACGGCCGCCCTTTAATCGTATATTTACGATATACGATCACCCGGCAAGGAGCGGCCATGGCCCAAGCGAAGATCTCGGCGTTCGAACCCGCCCTCGTCCGGACCGCGGCCCTGGCCAAGGCCCTGGCCCACCCGGTCCGCATCCGCATCCTCGAGATCCTGGCCGGCCGGCGCGGCTGCGTGTGCGGCGGCCTCGTCGATCTCCTCCCCCTCGCCCAGTCGACCGTTTCGCAGCACCTGAAGGAGCTCCGCGACGCGGGGCTCGTCCGGGGGACGATCGACGGGCCCCGGACCTGCTACTGCCTCGACGCCCGGACCGTCGCCGAAGCGGAGACGGCGTTGGCCGGGCTTTTCGGCCGCCTTCGCCCCAAAGCCGGCCGGCCGCATCCCGCAAGATCCGTCAAAGTCAAAAAGGAGACGTCATGAGCATTTTCAAGAAGAAAAAGGACACGGAAAGCGAGCGCCTCAAGGAGCTCGTCCGGGAGAAATACGGACAGATCGCCAAGGACGCCCCGGCGCCGGGCCAGGCCCCCCCGAAGCCGCCCGGCCTCCTGCTGCTGCTGTTCCCCGGCGCCGAGCCCCTGCTGCGCGCCGGCGGCCGACCCGTCGGCCTCGACCTATTACGCCGAGGACGTCGCCGGGCTCAAGGACGCCTACGGGAAGCTCGACGGCCACGTCGAGGAGGCCGACCTCGGCCTCGGCTGCGGCCTGCCGACCGAGCACGCCGGGCTCGCCCCGGGGCAGACGGTCGTCGACCTCGGATCGGGCGCGGGCAACGACGTCTTCATCGCCCGCTCGGTCGTGGGCGAGACGGGCCGGGTCATCGGCGTCGACATGACGCCCGAGATGATCGCCAAGGCCCGCGAGAACGCCGCCCGCCTCGGCTTCCGGAACGTCGAGTTCCGCCTCGGGGACATCGAGACCCTGCCGGTCGACGACGCTTCCGCCGACGTCGTCGTCAGCAACTGCGTCCTCAACCTCGTCCCCGACAAGCGCCGGGCCTTCGCCGAGATCTTCCGCATCCTCAAGCCGGGCGGCCATTTCTGCGTCTCCGACATCGTCCTCGAGGGCGAGCTGCCGTCGAAGCTCCGGGAGGCCGCCGAGCTCTACGTCGGCTGCGTCGCGGGAGCGCTCCAGTCCGGGGAGTATCTCGGGCATCATCCGGGAGACGGGATTCGCCGGGGTCGAGGTCAAGTCCTCGAAACGGATCGATCTGCCCGAGGAGGTCCTGCTCGGCCACCTCGGCCCGGACGGCCTGGCCGCCTACCGCACGTCCGGCGCCGCCGTCCTGAGCATCACGGTCGTCGGAACCCGGCCGCAGGGCTGACGACCGGGCCGGCCGCGCGGCCGGACGCAACGGACCTCCGCGCCCCGATGTATAATGGGGGTAAGGAGCACAGGGACATGAACAGAAAGATCCTGGCCTTTATAGCGACGATCGGCATCCTGCTCGCGGCGGCGGCGCCGGCCCCCCTGCGGGCCCAAAACTGGCCGGACACGAGGCCCGTCGCGTTCTCCGTCAACCTCGGCTACATCAATCTGACCGACTACCCCAAGTGGATCACGCTCGGCCCCGAGGTCGAGCTCCGGCTCGGCCGTCACTTTTCCGTCAATCCCGAAGCCTCGATCTGGCTGAGGCAGTCCCGCGGCGGCACCGTCCAGATCGTTCCCGGCGCGACGGCGAATCTCCGCTTCGGGCGCTTTTTCTTCGGGGGCGGGGCGGTCCGGCGCGTCTCCGACTGGTCCGCGATGCGCGGGGGGCTGGCTCGTGCCCAAGTTCCAGGTCGGCTTCCGCACCGGCCCGACCCGGCTGACGCTGTCCGGCCTCTACCTGAACACCTCGAAGGACCTCATCCTCGGCCTGACGATCGGCATCGGGATCGGCCGCGGCGGCGGGAGAGACTCCGAAGACTAGAGCGCGGCCAGGCGCGTCCGCGCATCGGCCAGTTCCGGGTGGGTCGGGTCCGCGTCCTTCCAGTATTCGAGGAACTTTCCGTACTCGCCCGCCGCGCCCGCCTTGTCGCCCTTTTCCTCGAGGACGCGGCCGAGCCGGTAATGGTAGAGCGGCGAGATCATCCAGCGGACCTGGTTGGCCGGATCGATCGTCGTGAGCTTCCGGTATTCCACGATAGCACCGTCGAGGTCGCCCTTTTTCCATAAAGCCCGGGCGAGGACGTCCTTGAGCCAGGGCATGTTGTAGACGGCGGGACCGTATCGAAGGTCATCCTCGGGAGATCGACGGAGAGACGATCTCGCGACCGAAGGCGATCGCGCGGTCGACGTCGTTCGCCGGCCAGCGCCGCCTCGGCCCGCAGCAGCCGATAGAGGAATGTCGCCTGGGGCCGCGTCGGCGGGATCGATCCGCGCCAGCAGCGACTCGATCATCGGCGAGTTGCGGGCCGCATCGGCCGGCTTGCCCGCTGCCGAGATCGGCTGAGCCCACGGATAAAGGCCCGGGTCGGCCTCTTCGAACGCCGACAGGCCCAGGCCGCTTTTCGCGTTCATGGTCGACGTATCGCTGGGCCGCTTCGCTCGCGGCCCCGGCCTCGCCCCGGTCGAGTCCTGAGGATAAAGGCCGTGATCCAATCCACGTTCGCGGCCGCCAAGGCCTCGCCCGCGGCTTCGGCCTGCTTCCGTATCTCGGCATAGCGGGCCAGGGACGCCTCCCACCGGCCGAGGAAGTAATCCGTGAACGCCCTGAGCCAGACGCCCTGACCAGTTTGGCCGCCGGCGCGGGGATTGCCGGTCCGATTCGTCGATCCAGTGATAGGCCGCGGCGTAATCCTCGCGGAGACAGGCGACGTACGAGAGGCTCGCGCAGGCGCAGAAGAAGTCCGGCTTCATCTCCAGGGCCTCGCGGTACTTCGCCTCGGCCACGTCAGCCGGCCCATCCTGCACGTAGGGCTCTCCGATCGAGTCGAGCGGATTGGCGTCGCCGGGATTGAGCGCCGCGTAGCGCGCGAAGAGGCGGAGGGCCTCGTCGTATTGCCCCATCATGGCGTCGGTCATAGGCCAGCTGGTTGATCGGCGAATCCGAACTCCGGGTCCAGAGCGATGGCCCGTTCCGAGGACGGCCACGGCTTCGGCATACTCCCGGCGACCCTCGTGATAACGCCCCAGCTCGAACATGGGCGTACTTCTCGTCCGGATACTTCCGGACGAGCTCCCGGAGAAGGCGGATCCGCTTGCCCGCGGTCCCGCTCGATCGTCTCGGCGTACCCGGCGGCGATGTACAGCCGCTCCTTTTCGCTCGCCTTGGCCGAATACCGGAAAGCGCTTCTTCATGGCCTCCTCCGGGCGAGGTCGATATCGAAGAGGCTGAAGTCCGCTTCGGGCCAGGTACCAGATGGGCCATGGCGAACTCCGGATCGAGGGCGATGGCCTTCTCCAGGAACTGCCGGGCGTCCGACGAGATAGTACTTCTCGTACTCGCTCCGGCCTCGGAGGAAATAGGTTGTAGGCCTCCATGGAGTCCGTCGTCAGGTCCATGATCGGCCGGGCCGGGGCCTCGATCTTGAGGAGGGGCTTGCCGATGCCCCGGCCGACCTCGCGGCTGATCTCGTCGATCTGGGACTTGAGGATGCTGGCCACGCCCTCGCCCCGGGCCGAGGCGCTTTTGAGGGAATCGCGGGTCGCCGCTTCGTAGACCTTGACATCGGTGACGAAGGTCTCTCCGGCCTTGACGTAAGAGCCGACGACGAGGGCCTCGATCCCGTGCCGGCGGCAGACCTCGAAACCCGCCTCCTCGTCGAACACCGCGGCCGCGGGGTCCCGGCCGGCCTGCTTGAGCAGGTCCTTCAGCCGCTCCCAGGATGTGATGCGGAGGTGCTTCGACTGTTCGAGGCTGGTGATGAGCAGGTTGGGAATGGCCTCGCGGAGATAGTCGAGGCCGGAGTCGCCGGTCAGGTTCTTGAAGCCGAGAACGGCGACCGCCCGCTTCGAGCCCTCCCCCTCCGGGACGAACTGCCAGACGAGCAGGGCCGCCAGCGCCGCGAGCACCGCGGCGGCCGGGATCCAGACTCTCTTCGAAGGCAGGCGGACCGTGATCTGTTTCGACGTCTGGGGCTTGCGGAGCGGCAGGGTGCGGGCGGTCTCCGGCAGGGTCTTTTCGATCCGGGCGAGCTCCGCCGCCAGATCGTCCGCGCTCCGATGGCGTTCGCTCTTCTCCTTCTTCAGGCACTTCAGCACGAGCTTGCCCAGCTCCTCGGGGATCTGGGCGTTGATCCGGCGCGGGTCGGGCGGCGGCTCGCTCTTCTGCTTGACGGCGACGGCGAGCGCCGTCTCGCCCTCGAACGGCAGCCGGCCGGTCAGCATTTCGAAGAGGACGACCCCGAGCGAGTAGATGTCCGAGCGCGCGTCGGCCTCCTTCCCGTCCACCTGCTCGGGCGACATGTACTCGGGCGTCCCGATCATCACCCCGGCGCCCGTGATCCCCTTGCCCTTGACCGAGCGGGCGATGCCGAAGTCCATGATCCGGACGGCGCCCTCGCGGTCGATCATGATGTTCTGGGGCTTGAGGTCGCGGTGGACGACGCCCAGCCGGTGGGCCTCCGCGAGGCCTTCGGCGGCCTGCCGGGCGATGGCCACGGCCTTGCCGACGGGCAGCGCGCCGAGGCTGTGGATGAGGCACTTGAGGTCGTCGCCGGGAACGTACTCCATGGTGATGTAGTAGGTCCCCGTGCCCTCCTCCCGCCCGAGGTCGTGCATGCGGCAGATGTTGCGGTGGGAGACGGTCCGGGCCAGGCGGAGCTCGTTGCGGAAGCGCTCGATCGTGTCGGCGTCGGCGGCGATCTCGGGCTTGAGGAGCTTGAGGGCCAGCTTCTCCCGGACCTCGGTGTCGAAGACCTTATAGACGCGGCCCATGCCGCCTTTGCCCAGCTCCTCGATGATCTGGTAACGGCGGGCGAAGGTCGTTCCGGTCGTGAGCTCGCGGACGGGGGTGACGAGCGTCCCGGTCGGAGCCGCAGGACCGCCCTCCGGCGCCAGCGGGGCGGCGCAGCCGCCGCAGAACCGCGTGCCGGACGGATTGTCGAAAGCGCACCGGGAGCACTTCATCCGGAAATCCCCGAGAACCGTTTGCCTGTCTGGCTCGGAGGATAACACCGCCCCGGGACGGAGTCAATGACTACGGCTTATCGAGCGCGGCCAGGGCCTTGAGGGCCAGCGAATAGAGCCAGCGGTGGGCTTTGTTGCCGTTGGTCAGGATGGCCACTCCGGTCTTCCGGTCGAGATTGCCCGCCAGGAAGGCCGTGTAGCCGTTGACGCTGCCGCTGTGGGCGATGACCGTCTCGCCCTCGAGCTTCGAGACCCACCAGGCCAGCCCGTAACCCGAAGTCTCGTTGAGCCAGCCGCCGTTGATGGGCCCGGCGAAGCGGTCGAACTGCCGCCGGGTCATCTCCCGGAACGTCGTCTCGCTGACGATGCGCTTGCCCTTGTAGACGCCGCGGTTGAGGTTGGCCACGAGCCAGCGGGCCTGGTCGACGGCCGTGCCGTAGACGACGCCGGCCGGCCACGCGTCGGCCTTGACCCAATCGACGGGCCGGAACATCCCGGGGCGCCGGCGCACGGGCATGTAGGGGATGGCCAACCGTTCGGCCATGTCGGCCCGCGGCTCGAAAGCCGTGTCGCGCATCTCGACCGGGCCGAAGACGTTCCGGCGCATGTACTCCTTGAACGGCAGCCCGGAGAACTTCTCGACCAGGTGGGCGACGAGGGTGAAGGCGATGTTGGAATAGAGGACGCGCGTCCCGGGACGCCGCCACAGCTTGAGCTTGCCGCCGAGATAGTCGGCGAGCGCCGGCGGCGAAGCGTCCTCCCAGACGGCGTGGCGCCCGAAGTCGGTCGGCAGGCCGGACGTATGCGTGAGGAGGTGGCGGAAGGTCACGGGATAGCGCTTGTTCTCGCCCTCGATCTGGAGACCGTCGAGGTGATCGTTGACCCGGTCGTCGAGCTTGAACTTGCCCTGTTCCATCAGCTGGAGCAGGGCCGTGGCCGACATCGTCTTGAAGGTCGAGGCGATGAGGTAGACGGTGTCGCAGGCGGCCGGCGTCTTGACCCGGACGTTGGAGAGGCCGGCCGAGCGGGTCCAGACGATGCGGTCGCCGGAGACGAGGACCACGGCCATGGAGGGGATGCGCCCGACCTTGAGCGAGCGCTCGATCTCGGGATCGAGGAGGGCCGCGATGCGCGGGTCGTCGACGGGCGAGAACGGGCGGGCCGCGTAAGGGTCCGAGACCATGGCCGGGCCGAGCATCGGATCGTCGTCGCCGTCGCCTTCGAACTCTTCGGGGCCGGGCTCGAGGTCGGCGAAGAGCCCTCCCGTTCCGGCATCGCTGTCGGGGCCGATCGTGGCAGAGGCCGCGGCGCCGCCGTTCTTCCCGCCGGGCGCGCCCGCGACATCCGATCGTCCGCCGATGATCCGGGTGGCCACGAACAGGCCGATGGCGGCCAGGCCGAGGACGACGAGGGCGATGTCGGCCGAACGGCGCAGCCGGGCCCCCGCGCGCGGCGAACGGCGCGGGGCCGTTCCCGGGCCCGAGGGGACTCCGGCGGCCGGGACGGGGGCCTTGGCGTTCCTGCGTTTGACGGGCCGGGCCATGCCGCTCATGATCTTCTGTCGCTCGGCCAGAGATTATACCACGCCCCGCGGGAGAGGTTGACCCTTTCCTCCCGTTTGTTCCATAATCGGCTCAAGACAAGAAAGGGGAAGCCATGATCCAAAAAATGGTCGCGCTCGGGCTCGTTCTCTTCTGCGGACCCGGCCTCGGCGCCGGCGGACAGGAAGGACAGATCCAGGAGAAGGTCACGGTCGCGCTCAAGCTCGTCCAGGCCTACGTCACGGCCAAGGACGGCAAGCCCGTGACCGACCTGACGGCGGCCGATTTCCAGGTCACCGACAACGGCAAGCCGGTGACCGTCACCCATTTCGAGAACCACGTCCTGGGCGGGGACGATCTCGCCCCCGCCGGCCCCGTGGAGGCGTCGCGGCTCGGACGGAAATTCCTCTTCCTCTTCGATTTCGCCTTCACCGATCCCCGCAGCGCCCGCAAGGCCCGGGAGGCCGCCCTCGCCTTCATCGACACGGCGATCAGGCCCGGCGACGAGGTCGGGGTCATGTCGTACTCGCCCGCGCGGGGCCTGACCATTCACGAGTACCTGACCACGGACCACGCCAAGGTCCGCAGCATCGTCGACGCGTTCGGCCTCAGATCGGTCGTCGGCCGGGCCGAGAGCCTGACGAACTTCCTCTACGCCGACGAGCTCCGGCTCATGGATGCGACCGACCTCTCCCAAAAGCCGGGCGTGGAGGATTTCTACGAGAACCTGGCCAAAGCCCAGACGGGAGGCGTCGTCGACGAAGGACGCCGGCAGGGTTACGTCGACCAGGCCCGCCAGTTCGCCCAGACCTTCGCCAACCTGGCCCGGGCCCTGCGCTACGTCCCCGGCTGGAAGAACATGATCCTGTTCTCGTCGGGCATCAGCCGGTCCCTGATCACCGGCCAGAGGAAGGGGCTGGACGTCCCGAACATGGACGCGAGCAATCCCGACCAGATGATGGCCGAGCTGAACGCCTACGACAACGCCCAGTCGAACTCGGGCGTGCGGAGCGAATTCTCGGAAGCGCTCAAGGAGCTCAAGACCTCGAACACGCCGATCTACGCCATCGACTGCACCGCCCCGCTCGGGGAGTCGGACATCAACAATCCGTACGGCACGTCCATGAGCACCCGGGAGGTCTCCGGCAAGGACTCCCTCCTCCAGCTCGCGGGCGAGACCGGGGGGAAATATTTCAGCAACACGATGGATTACAAGAACGCCCTGGCCGAGGTCGAGAACGTCACCAGCGCGTTCTACGTCCTCGGCTACACCGTGCCGGCCGCCTGGGACGGGGCCTTCCACAAGATCAAGGTCAAGGTCGCCCGGCCCGGGAGCAAGGTGTTCAGCCAGAACGGCTACTACAATCCCAAGCCGTTCTCGGAGTACTCCCGGTTCGAAAAGCTCCTCCAGATGACGGACCTGGCCCTCAGCGACAATCCCCTGGCCGAGCTTCCGGCCGACATGCCGATGAGAGCGATGCCGGTCATGGTCGGCGGCTGGTCGCACGTCGTCGCCTTCACCGGGATGACGGGCGATCTGGCGAAGGCCATCGTCGGGACGAGGGCCGAAGCCTATCTTCTCCTTTACGACGACGACCAGGGGAAGTCGGCCATCAAGAGCTTCCGGATCAAGCCGCCTGCGGCGGGTCACGGGGCCCTTTACCCTGTTTTCGCGGTGCCCCTCAATCCGGGCCGGTACACATGCCGGATCATCGTCCAGAACGCGGAGACCGGACGGGGAGCGCGGGGATCGGCTTCCCTCGTCGTCCCCAAAGCGGCGGCCGCGGCGCTGTGGCTCGACCCTCCCCTGCTGCTCAAGGAGGAGACGGGCGGCGGCGAGATCGGCGCGGCCCCGGAATCGACCCTCTCGGCCCTGTTCGGCTACGACCCGGCGAAGTACGCCCCCTGGGCCGGCGCCCTTCCGGCGGGTCCGCGGCGGGTCTACGCCGCGGTGCGCTGCGCGCTCGCCGCCCCGGAGACGGAGCTCGCCTTCACGGCGACGGACTCGTCGGGTGGCGTCGATACGGACATACCGGTCACGGTCGTCGACACGCGGCCGGCCAAGAATCTGAAGACCTGCCTCGTCGAGCTCCCCTTCGCCGGCCTTGCGCCGGGACCCCACACGCTGACGGTCAGGGCCCGGGACGTGTCCGGCCTGCTGGCGGGAGAATCGAAGGTGTCGTTCACGGTCAAGTAGGCGGGGAAGGTCCGGGCGGCCGGCCCGGCGCTCAATCTTCGGAGAGGCCGGCCAGCTTGTCCTGGACGCGGTAGAGCTCGTCCTGGGCTTCCCTGAGGAGCTTGGCCTTGAAGGCGATGGTGTCGATGGCCTTGGTCTCGTTCATCGTCCGCTTCAGGCGGTCGATGCGGACGAGGATCTCGGCCTCCCGTTTCTTGAGCCGGGCGATGTCTTCGTCGGTCAGGCGCTCTCTGTCCATGGCTTCGCTTTCCGAAGCCCCATTGTAAGCCGAACGGCCTCGCCGGGCAAGCCACCAGGGGTCAAACCTAAACTTTTTAACCTTTTAGGTTATAAAGTTTAGGTTTGACCCCCTCTGATCGATGTGCCATCATAGGATTTCGAGGTTCGCATGAACGCCCGACACAGGACCGCAACGACGCTGCTGGCCCTCTTCCTGGCCGCGGCCCTGCCGGCCGTGGCCTGCGCCGCGGCGGCCGCGCCCGCCGGGACCGACGCCTCCGCCGTCGATCCCCAAGAAGAAGAAGAAATCCTCGGACGAAAAAAATCCCCAGTACCAGTACGAGATGGGCGCCATCGCCCTGCGCTACGGGCTCACCGACGAAGCCGTGCGCTACGGCCAGCTGGCCGTCTCCCTCGATCCGAACCACCTGGACGGCTGGAAGCTGCTGGGGCTGGCCTATTACACCAAGGGCGAGTTCGTCTCCGCCGCGGACGCCTACGAAAAAGCGGCCGCGATCAAGCCCGGCGACGGCGAGATCCAGAGGAACCTCGGACTGGCCCTGGCCGAGATCGGCGAGGCGGGACGGGCGGAAGAGGCGCTGAAGAAGGCCTTCGCCGCGGACGGCAACGCCGAAACCGCCTTCTTCCTGGGCAAGCTCTACTACGGCGCCGGGCGCTACGAAGAAGCCCTGGAGTATGCCCTGCAATCCATCCGGAAGGACGGGAAGAGCCCCAAGGCCTACAACCTCAAGGGGGTCGTCCTCAATCAGCTGGGCCGGCACGCCGAGGCCGCGGGGAGCTTCCAGGCCGGGCTCGTCCTCGCCCCCGAGGACATCGGGCTCCAGGTCAACCTGGGCATCGCCTACATCAACAGCCAACGAGCCGGCCAAGGCCAAGCCCGTCCTCGAAGCGGTCCTGCCCAAGATCACGGACGAGGTCCTGAAGAAGCGGATCGAGGAGTACCTCGGGTCCATCAAGGACGATCCGAAGTAGGCCGGGAGAAGCGGGCCTCCAGGGCCCGCAGGAAAGACACCCCTTTCTCGACGAAGGCGCGGCCGTCCGGGCAGAGGTCCTGGAAGATGCCGCGTTCGAAGGCGAAATCCCCCAGCCCCGTGTTGTAGGTCTCGAGCCCGATCGTGCCGTCGAAGCCGATCTCGGCCAGCGTCCGGAAGACCGTCTCCCAGGGGACGAGCCCGCCGCCGGGGACGCCGCGGTCGTTCTCGCAGGCGTGGACGAGGACGAGGCGCGGGCCGAGGGCGCGCAGGCCCGCGGCGTAGTCGCGGACCTCGGTGACGGCGTGGTAGGTGTCGAAGGTGGCCCCGATCGCGGGATGGCCGGCCAGGTCGATGAGCCGGGCGAGCTGTTCCGGGGTGTTGACGAGGTGGGTCCGGAAGCGGCTCATGGGCTCGAGGACGACGGTGACGCCGCGGGGGGCGGCGTATTCGGCTAGGGCGCGGATGCCCTCGGCCGCCCGGAGAAGCTCGTCGGCCGGCGGACGGCGGCGCTTGACGACGCCCGGATGCCCGTAGAGGCACCCGGCGTAGGCCCAGGCGCCGAGCTCGGCGGAGAGATCGATCTGGCGGCGATGCCAGTCCAGGCCGCGGGCCCGGTCGGCGGGGTCGTCCGACGAGAGGTCCGCGTCGAGCGGCCAGCGGCCGCCCGGCCCGACGACGAGGTCGAGGCCGAGGGCGGCGGCGCGCCGCGCGGTCAGGCGGGGATCGAAGACGACGTCGTCGCCGACCGAGAGCTCGAACATGCCGAGGCCGAGCTCGCGGGCGAGGTCGAGAAAGCGGAGGTCGGCGTCGGACCAGCTCCGGGTGAAGAGATAACAGTGGGCGCCGTACTTCACGGGGCCAAGATACGACACCCCGGAGCCGAGTGCAAGCGGGGGCCCCGAAGTGCTATGATGGGGACATGAACTGGGTCACCGTCCACAGATCGAACGGCGTCACGGAGGCGGAGATCCTCAAGAACATGCTCGAGTCCTTCGGCATCCCCGCGAGGGTGAGCGCCGAAGCCGTCGGCAAGGTTCTCGGGATGACCGTCGACGGGATGGGCATCGCGTCCCTTCTCGTCCCCGCGGACCGGGCCACGGAAGCCCAGGACATCCTGGCCGAGCACTTCACCGCCGAGGCCTGAGGGGACCGCCGCCGCGCACCGCTGTGGGGGACATTCCCCCGAGGTGTCGAAGTCTGTTAGAAGAAGGGGTCAAACCTACTTTTCATCACTTCTTCCAGGGGCACTAGGCAACCGCCTATCCGGTGGCCGGAAAGTGATGAAAAGTAGGTTTGACCCCTTCTTATTTGAAGACTTCCCTGCGGAGCGAGGCCAGGGCGATGCGCGACTCGACCGGATTGACGCCGATGCCCGGCCCGTCCGGGACGCGGATCGTCCCCGGACCGCTGAGCTCGATCGCCGGGTCGATCAGGTCCTCCCTGTAGTACCGGCTGCTGGCGCTGAGGTCGTTCGGGTACCTGAAGTTCGGGAGCGAGGCGATGTGCAGGTTGTGGGCCCGGCCGATGCCGCATTCGAGCATGCCGCCGCACCAGACCGGCACGCCGGCCGCCTGGCAGAGATCGTGGATCCGGCGCGCCTCGACGACGCCGCCGACGCGCCCGACCTTGATGTTGACCACCTGGCAGCTGCCCATCTCCAGGGCCGCCCGGGTCGTGTCGGCGGACAGGACGCTCTCGTCGAGGCAGACCGGCGTCTTCATCTCCCGCTGGAGCTTGGCGTGCTCCCACAGGTCGTAGGGGGCGAACGGCTGTTCGACCATGAGCATGTCGAAGGCGTCGAGCGCCTTGAGCGTCTCCGTGTCCTTGGGGCCGTAGGCGCCGTTGGCGTCGGCCTGGAGCATGATGTCGGGATACTTCTCCCGGACGGCGGCGCAGGCCGCGACGTCCCAGCCGGGCTTGATCTTGATCTTGATCCGCTTGTAGCCCTGGTCCAGATAGTCGCCGATCCGGGCGACGAGGTCCGGCAGGGAGTCCTCGATGCCGCAGCTGACGCCGGCCTCGATCTCGGTCCGGACGCCGCCGTAGAGCTCGCGGAGCGGGACGCCGGCCTTCTTGGCCTTGAGGTCCCAGAGGGCCAGCTCGATCCCGGCCTTGGCCATCCGGTTGCCCCGGAAGGCGGCCGCCTCGCGGGCGAAATCCTCGGGCTCGACGATGCCCTTGCGGAAGACGAGCGGGACGAGGAACTGCTTCATGACGTACCAGGCCGTCTCGGCCGTCTCCTCGCTGTAGAGGGGCGCATCCTCGGCGACGCACTCGCCCCAGCCGCAGACGCCGTCTTCGCAGACCTTGATCAGGCTGAAGGTCCGGCCGTACGAGCGCTCGAGGCTCGTCTCGAAGAAGTGGACGTAGGGCAGATTGACGAGATCGAGCTCGATCCGTTCGATGGCCATGGGCGGTCCTCCGCGTTCCCGAATCCCGCTTAACATAGTCCAGGACGTCCCCGAGTTCAAGGCGGAAGGCCCGGAGAATATTTTTCGGGACCCCTTGACACGCGGCGCATCCGTGCTATTATACAAACTAGTTTGTACTAGCAAACCTTAAAGGAGCAAGCGCATGGTCGACATCGAAAAGATCGAAAAACGGACGGTCCGGAGCTTCTACGAAGACGGCCTCTTCGAGATCGCCCTGGGCGCGGTCTTCCTTCTCCTCGGCGGCTATTTCTTCGCCCAGACGGCCGCCCCGAAAGGCTCGGTCCTCGAGGACGTGCTGAGCGTCCTCTTCATCCTCGTCATCGGCTCCTCCGCCTTCCTCGGCAACCGCATCCTCCGCTTCTTCAAGCGGCGCATCACCTACCCGCGGACGGGCTACGTGACGTTCCGGAAGAAGGAGCCCAGCCCCCGGAGGCGCATCGCGACCGCGGTCGTCGCCGGGATCATCGGCGCCTCCATGGCCGCGCTCTACAACCTGTCCCCGTCGGTCAAGGTCCTGCTTCCCGCCGTTAACGGTCTGCTCCTCGCGGTCGCCGTCCTTCTCTTCGCCAACAAGGTCGGCCTCATCCGCTACTACCTCCTGGCCGCCGCCTCGGTCGTCATCGGCTTCGCCGTCACGGCCGCGGGGATCGGCGACATCAAGGGCGTCAGCCTCTATTACGGGATCTTCGGCGCCGCGGCCGTCCTGTCCGGGCTGGCGACACTCGTCGTCTACCTCCGGCGGTCGCCGCGGCCCGCCGCCGAAAGCCCGGAGGGTCCCGATGCCCACTGACGTCCGCCTCCTCGCCGACATCGACAAGGTCATCCACGAGCCGGCCCGCCTCGGCCTGACGGCCATCCTCTCGGTCGTCGAGAGCGCCGACTTCCTCTACCTCCAGCGCGAGACCGGCCTGACCAAGGGCAACCTCTCGTCCCATCTGGCCAAGCTCGAAGAGGCCGGCTACGTGGCCATCGAGAAGACCTACCGCGGCCGCGTCCCCCTGACCCTCGTCCGCCTGACCGACGCGGGCGCCTCGGCCTACAAGGCCTACCGGGCCCGGTTCAAGAAATTCCTGGAGAGATCCTAGAGGCTCAGGCGAGCTTGATCCCTTTGCGGTGGGCGCGGAACTCGTAGACGCCGATGATCCGCCGGGCCATGGCCTCGGCCGAATACTTCTCGAGCACGGCCTCCCGGCCGCCGGCCGCCAGCCGCGCGGCCAGGTTCTTGTCGAAGTGGATCTTGACGATGGCGTCGGCCAGGGACCTGGCGTTGCGGGCCGGGACGAGGAGTCCGGATTCGCGGTGGGTGATGAGGTCCCGCGACGTCCCGACGTCCGCCGCGGCGACGGGCAGGCCCGCGGCCATGGCCTCGATGAGGAAGCCCTGGAGCCCGTCGAGGTGCGAGAAGACGACGAACATGTCGAGCGAGGCCAGGATCTTCGGCGCGTTCTTCCAGGCGCCGAGGAAGTAATGGATGCCCTCGGCGGGCGGGGCCGGCTCGGGCGCGTCCGGCGCGCCGGTACTCGAGGCGGAGCGAGCCCTCGCCGAGAACGACGACCTTCACCTTCGGACGATTGCGCCCGGGCCAGGCCGGCCGCGTCGAGGAGCGACCGGAGCCCGCGCTCGTCCTCGAGCGGCAGGACCGCGCCGACCAGGAAGTCGTCCGGGCCGAAGCCGAGCTCGCGGCGGACGAAGTCGCCGCGCGGTTCCGTCGTGAAGCGGGAGAAGTCGAGCCCCGGCGGCACGACCTCGATCCTGTCCTGGGCGATGCCGCCGCGGGACAGGATGGACCGGACGCCGTCCGATCCGGCGACGACCGCGTCGATCGACGCGAGCGGCAGCTTGCCTTCGAGCGGCGACGAATCGGCCGGCCGGGAGAGGATGCGGATCGGGACCTCGGCCGCGGCCGCCGCGGCGAGGCCGAGCCCCGCGCCGAAGGTCTCGTGGACATGGGCCAGCTTGCAGGCCCTGGCGCGCATGTGCCGGGCCAGGCTCCTCTTTACGGTGAAACCCAGCCGGCCGTGCATCCGCAGGGCGATCGTGGCGAGGCCCTCCTCAGAGGCTTTGCGGAGGAGGTCGCCGCCGGGCTCGGCGACGATATGGGCCGGGAGGCCCTTCTTGCGGAGCTCCCGGGCGACGTAGAGGACCTGGCGCTGGCTCTCGCGCCACTCGCGGCCGGCGTCGACGAGGAAAATGCTCATCGCGCCATTATACTACTTTATGTATTCGCCCAGGCTGATGTTCCGCGTTTCGAGCGTCGTTCCGGTCACCTTGGCTATCGCGGCCAGGGCGATGTTGTAGTCGACCAGGGCCCGCATCTCGAGCGACCGGGCCGAGGCCAGGGCGTCCTGGTAGGTCAGGACGAAGTAATTGGTCGACATGCCGACGTTGAGCTTCTTCATCTCGGCCTCGAGCTGCCGCTCGGCCAGCTCGCGGGCGATGCGGTAGGCGTCGACGCTCTTGGCCGCGGTCTCGAGGGTCCGGACGGCGTCGCTGACCTCGAGGTAGATCTGCTGGTCCTGGAGCTTGAGCCGGGCCTGGGCCTGATCGAGGTCGAGCTTGGCGTAGGTATAGTTGGCCCGGCCGACCATGTCGCCGAAGGGGATGGTCAGGGTCACGCCGGCCGTCCAGTTGCCCTTGTAGCGGAAATTGAACACGTCCTTGAAGGCCTGCGAGGCGCTGCCGGGGTCGCCGAGCGTGGGGATCCCGAAGGGATCGTCCGGATCGTAGATGAACTGCTGACCGGAGATGCCCGGGCTGGCCTTGACCAGCTGGAGGTCGAGCTGGGGCAGGAGCTGGTTCTTGGCGAAGCGGAAATTGACCATCTTGATGCCGATCGCCGCCTTGGCCGTTTCGAGCTCCGGCCGCCGGGCGACGGCCCTGGCGTAAGCCTCCTCGAGCGTGATGGCGAAGGGCTTGAAATCGGGCTTGTCGGCCGGCAGGAGGACCTGGCTCCGGGACGCGGGATCGACGCCCAGGTTGAGGAGCGCCCGGAGCTGGTCCTGGCTGCGCTTGACCAGGGCTTCGGCCTGGAGGATGTCGGCCTCGCGGCGGGCCACGGTGGCCTCGGCGTTGAGGACCTCGATCGGGGCCTTGGTGCCGACCTGGACCTCCCGCTTGGTCTTGGTCAGGAGGTCGCGGCCGCTCTCGAGCGCCAGTTGCTGGGTCTTCAGGTTCTCGATGGCGTAGACCAGGTTCCAATACCCCGCCTCGACGTTATAGACGGTCTCCATGAGGACGGTCTTGAACTGGCTGCGGGAGCTGTCGAAGCTGTTCTGGGCGATGACGATCGCCCTCCGGCTGACGGTCCAGCCGAAGTTCTTGAGCAGGGGCTGGGTCAGGACGAAGTTCAGGCGGCCCGTGTAGGAGGGATTGTAGCTCTGGAAGAGCTGGTTGTTCTTAGAATAATCGTAGCTCAACGAGGCCTGGAGGTTGCCGCCGAAGGGGATCTGCTGGGAGATGGAGGCGCTCGAGGTCGTGCCCTTGTTGAGATAGGTGCCGGCGCTCTGGAGGGACCAGGTCGAGAGCTGCTCGTAGCTCGTCCGGGTCAGGTCGAACGACATGGTCGGCATGTACATCTGCCTGGCTTCGGCGAGTGTCGCGGAAGCCAGCCCGGGGCCGATGACCTCGGCGGCCACGTTGAGGTTGTTCCGGAGGGCCCGGACGATGGAATCCTCCAGGGTGAGGGAAAGGTCCCCGGTCTCCTGGCCGAAGCCGGGGCCGGCGAGGAGAAGCAGGGCGAGAATGGCGCCGAAGATCCGAGTTTTTGTCATAGCCGTCCTCCGAGAAACGAATAAGGCTGTGCCATAAAGATACCTCATTATAATACGGCCGGCGGAGAATTTCGTTTCCGGGGGATAACCTTGGGGCGGCCGGGGCCGTATTATCCCATGAGGCGTGCGTCGGATCGCGCCCGTTTTCGGGCTCGTTTTCCGCGGCGCCTTTGAGTTATGATAGGCCCATCTACGGAGGCTCGTCCATGAAAGTCCTCAAGCCCGTCCTCGTCCTCGCCGGCGTCCTGGCCCTGCTCTTCACGGCGGCGGCCCAGACCCAGGAATCCCAGAGCATGAAGCTCCTGCGGCTGAAGAGCGCCCAGCTCTCCCTCGAATTGAAAAAGGCGGACTTCGACCGCTACCTCAAGCTCAAGGAGGACGGGCTGACCTCGGAGGCGGACTACGCCCAGCGCCAGACGGCCTATCTCCAGGCCCAGGTCGACTACCAGCAGGCCCTGATCAGCTTCATGGGCAGCGAGGCCCGCATCTCGGTCGCGAGCGCCGTCAAGTACCAGGACCGCAGCGGCAAGAAGTTCGTCCGCGTCTCCCTGCGCTACGCCTCGAAGGAGCTCAAGGAGCTGGCCAACCTCAAGATCAGCGCCGAGGACCTCTTCCCGCTCGACTTCATGAAGGAACTCAAGGACGTCTACGTCTCCCTCCTCTCGGAAGGGAAGGTCATCTCCGACCCCTACGAAAAGACGATCGCGTCGCTGCCCATCGAGGCGGCGCGCGAGGTCACCTTCCAGCTGCTCAAGGACGTCGAGAACCTCGACGTCAGCGTCTCCTATTCGGGCAAGACCGAGACGACCTCGGTCTACCTCCAGAAGGGCGTCAGCGCCAACATGGTCACCGTCAACTCGGCCCAGTTCTCCCAGGAGGCCGACCTCGAGAGCACGGCGACCTACGACCTGTCGCTCGAGAAGTTCAGCGGCGAGGCCAACGTCTTCAAGCTCGAGGCCGTCAACCTGCCCCGGCAGATCACCTACGAGTTCAGCGACCCGGCGACGAGCGCGCGCCTGTCCCAGATCAAGTTCACCGAGGGCGTCACCAGCCTCAAGCTCCAGCTCAAGCTCTACCTGCCCAAGAACCCGGACGACAAGGTCGTGCTCGACAAGCCCATGGAGTTCTTCGTCCTGGCCCTCGACAACGACCAGACCCAGAAGCTCCGCGACATCGAGGCCGCGGCCGGCGGGGCCGAGACGGTCGGGCTCGACGCGATCGACGGCCTCAAGGCCGGCGCGGTCAAGCTCGAGCTCATCCCCCGCGGCGTGCCCAAGGTCGAGGTCCAGGCCGTCAACCTCTATCACGAGATCAAGGTCGGCGACTCGATCGCCATGGACGTGACCATCCGGAACACCGGGACGCGCCGGCTCAACAACGTCCGGGTCTTCTGCGACCTGCCGCTCAACTGGCGGGTCGAGATCGCGCCCGACCTCATCGCCACGCTCGAGCAGAACAAGGACGAAGTGGTCAAGATCAAGTTCCTGCCGCCCGACGGGGTCTCGGTCGGGGATTACGAGCCGAAGATCCGGACCGACGCCCTGGCCGACAACCGGCGGGTCGAGTCCGAGGACAAGATCGTCCGCATCCACATCACCTCGAAGGCCAACGTCATCGGCATCGGGGCCCTGGTGCTCCTGCTCGTCGGGCTCCTCGTCGGCATCGTCATCTTCGGCATCAAGCTGACCCGGCGTTAAAATGTGTTGAGCCGGGGACGCCATGTGGAGAACGGTCGCCCGCAAAGAGGTCCTGGCCAATCTCCTGAGCTATAGGTTCTACGTCGTCATCCTGCTCGCGGCCGTTCTCGTCGGGACGAGCCTGTTCGTCATGGCCCGGGACTACAAGGCGCGGCTGGCCGACTACGACCTCGTCAAGCCCGGGCCGGGCGAGCCCATCGCGGTCAACCCGCCCAACCCCCTGTCGATCTTCGCCAAGGGCCTCGACGAGGCCATGGCCCGGTCCTTCGAGGCCGGGCCGACCGGCATCGCCGTCCGGGCCGGGCAGAAGTCGGGCAACTCGATCTTCGCCTTCTTCCCGACGCCCGATCTCCTCTACATCGTCCGGGTGGTCCTCTCGCTCGTGGCCCTGCTCTTCGGCTTCGACCAGATCAACCGCGAGAAGGAGGACGGGACGCTCCGCCTGGTCCTGGCCAATCCCGTCCCGCGCGGGGCGGTCCTGCTCGGGAAGTGGCTGGGCAACTTCGCCAGCCTGGCCGTCCCGTTCCTGCTCGTCACCGCGCTCGGCGTCGCCGTCCTGGCCCTCGACCCGGCCATCGGGTTCTCGGGGGGCCGGATCGTGCGGCTGGTCCTCATCCTCGCCCTGACGCTCCTCTACATCGCCTTCTTCCTCAGCCTGGGCCTCCTCGTCTCGGCGCTGACCCGGCGGGCCTCGAGCTCTCTCGTCATCCTGCTCTTCGCCTGGGTCCTGCTCGTCTTCGTCCTGCCCAACCTGGGCACGCTCGTCGCCCGGCAGGCGGTCGACGTCCCCTCGGTCCGGGCCCTGAGCGAAAAGCGCCAGCAGATCTGGACGCGGGAGGTCCTCCTGCGCATCCGCGGCGAGGGCGATTGGCCCTCCCACGTCAAGGCCATCAGCGCCGAGAACGACGCCCTCGAGGCGGATTACCGGGTCAAGTTCGACCGCCTGGTGCGGCTCGCGCGGAACATCAACCGCGTCTCGCCCGCGGCCGGATTCGTCTACGCGGCGACCGAGATCGCCGGCACGGGCCTCGGCGAGGAGAGCGCGCTCAAGAAGGAGGTCATCCGGTACAAGAACGGCCTCCTCGACCGCACGCTCGCCTCACCGGACCCGGGCGTCGCGGACCACCCGGCGTTCCGCTACGCCTACAGGCCGCTCGACCGCGTCCTGGCCGAAGGGGCCCTCGTCGACGCCGGGTGGCTCGCGGCCGCCGCGGTGCTGCTCTTCGCGCTGGCGTATCTCGCCTTCGTCCGGTACGACGTGCGCTGAGGGAGGATCGGGGAAGCCATGTTCGGGACCATCGTCAGGAAGGAGATCCTGGGCCACATCCTGTCGTTCCGCTTCGTCGTGACGCTCGCCCTGCTCCTCGTCGTCGTGCCGGTGACGACGTTCGTCCTGACGAACGACACGCTGAGACGGGTGAGCGACGAGTCCCTGCGCCGGGCCGAGCTCGAGACCTACATGCGGACGTACGCCCACTTCAACCGCATCGGCGGCGTGCTCCAGGCGGCGATGCCGCCCATCCCCTTCCACGCCCTGGTCCGGGGCCTTTCGGCCGACGTCAACCTGGCCGAGTTCGACAACGATCCCCTGCCGGTCATGTTCCCGCTCGTCGATCTCGTCTTCGTCGTCACCGTCCTCATGAGCCTGGCCGCCCTGATCTTCGCCTACGACGCCGTGAGCGGCGAGAAGGAGGACGGCACGCTGAAGCTGATGCTGGCCAACGCCCTGCCGCGGCCGGTCGTCATCCTGGCCAAGATCGCCGGCGGCGGGGTGAGCCTGCTCGTCCCGTTCCTGATGTCGCTCACGGTCGGACTGCTCGTCGTCCTGGTGCACCCCGGCGTCGGGTGGAGCGGGACCGATTGGGCCGCGCTGGGGCTCGTCACGCTGGGGGCGGTCCTTTACATCATGCTCTTCTACGCGCTGGGGGTGTTCGTCTCGGCCAGGCACCACGCGAGCTCGGCCTCCATCATGACCTCGCTTCTCGTCTGGGTCCTCGCCGTCCTCGTCGTGCCGAACCTGAGCCCTTACGTCGCCTCGTTCTTCGCACCGACGCCGTCGCGGATCCAGATCGAGCGGGAGGCCCAGCGGCTCGGCGACACGGAGAGGGACGACCTCGGCCGGAAGCTCCAGGCGGAGCGGCTGCGCGCGCTCGCGGTCAAGTACCCGCTGGTGGTCCAGGAGATGTCCGAAGCCGACCGGAAGCGGCTGATGGAGCGGGACCCGGCCGCCCGGGAGGCCCTCGAGGCGCGGCGGAAGGCCGTCTCGGAAGCCTGGGACGAGGCCAACCGCATCCAGGGCGAAAAGATCGAGGCGGTCATGGGCGCGGCCGCCAAGAAGGAAGAAGCCCAGACGGGGCTGAGCCGGACGATCTCGATGCTCTCGCCGCTGGCGACGTTCACCTACCTGGCGACGGACCTCAGCTCGACGGGGATGAGGAACGAGGCCTATTTCGGGCGGATGAGGGGCGTCTGGGACAGGGCCTTCGGGGACTACACGCGCCGGAAGCTCGGCGAGCTGCAGGCCAGGGACCCGGCCACGGACTGGTGGAACACGGCCGTCGACATGAGCGACCGGCCCCGCTTCGAGTATCGCGAGGAGCCGCTCGGCGGGCGGGTGCAGGCGGCCCTGCCGGAGTTCCTGCTGCTTCTCGGCTACGGCCTCGTCTTCTTCGCCCTCGCCTACGTCTCGTTCCTCCGCTACGACGTCCGCTAACCGCAGGGATCAGGCAGGTCCTCTTCGCTTTCCACGATCTCCAGATCGGAGATGCTTTTCAAGAACTCTTCGGCTTCTTCTTCAGTCCAAACGCCGAAAAGGTCCTCGAAATCAGCACGGTTCGCTACGCTGTCCTTCTTTTCCTGTAGAGCCGGTTTTTGCTTTTTGAAGATCTATTTCCCTCCCGGATCATTATACCGGTCCGAACGAAATCGGGAAATGGGTATCATGTCCCCCATTTAACGGGGGTAGGCGTCGAGGTCGAGGTCGGGCGCCCGGTCGGGGCGGCGGGCGAACATCTTGAGGGCGACGGCGCCGACCATGGCCGCGTTGTCGGTGCAGAGCTTCGGCGAGGGCACGTAGGCGTCGATCCCGGCGTCGCGGGCGAAGCCCTGGAAGCGCGTCCGCAGCCGCGTGTTCCGGGCGACGCCGCCGCACAGGACGAGCGACCGCGGCTGGACCCGGTCCGCCGCCGCCCGCACCTGCCCGACGAGCGTCCGGGCGACGATCTCCTCGAAGCTGGCCAGGAAATCGCCCAAACGCGGATCGTCCTTGGTGACGCCGCTCTCCCGGATGATCTTCAGCGCGGCCGTCTTGAGCCCGCTGAAGCTGAAATCGAGGCTGCGGTCCTTCGTCCGGGGCACGGCGAAGGGGAACGCCTTGGGGTCGCCGCCCTTGCCCAGCTTCTCGATGACCGGTCCGCCGGGATAGCCGAGGCCGAGGAACTTGGCGATCTTGTCGAGCGCCTCCCCCGCGGCGTCGTCGCGCGTCCGGCCGAGGAGCTTGTAAGAAAGCGGCTCGTCCATCCGATAGAGGGCCGTGTGCCCGCCCGAGACGAGAAGCCCCAGGACGGGATAGGCGATGCCGGGATTCTCGAGGAAGCAGGCCTCGAGGTGGGCGTCGAGGTGGTCGACGCCGACGAGGGGTTTCTTGTGATAGTAGGCCAAGCCCTTGGCGAACGAGAGTCCGACGAGAAGCGAGCCGATGAGACCGGGGCCCTGGGTCACGGCGAAGAGATCGATCTCCCCGAGGCCGGCGCCGGCCCGTGTCAGCGCCTCTCCGACGATGGCCGCGATCGACTTGATGTGCTGCCGCGAGGCCAGTTCGGGAACGACCCCCCCGTACGGCGCGTGGACCTCGTCCTGGGACAGGACGATGTTGCTGAGCACCTCGGGCGCGGAAGACCGGTCCGGGGCGCGCAGAACGGCCGCGGACGTTTCGTCGCACGACGTTTCGATGGCTAAGACGAGCACTTCCGGCGGCCTTTCGCCGCTTATCTTATCAGAAAAGCCGGAACCCGTCAGGCACCCCGGGGGCGCCTCGAAATTGGGAAACAGGTATCATGTCCCCCATTTAAATGCTAATTTTTTAGCATTTTTCCGCAACGCTCCCTGCCGGTCCGGCGTAATAATCTCGATGGCCGCGAGAATTCCCCGGCTCGCCGGTCGTCCCTGGAACGACACGCCGGGGACGCATTCCCGGCATAAGGCCCGAAAGTTGCTTATTTTATGCTCCGTAAGTAGAATCCCGTCAGAACCAAATCCCGCGCGCCGAGAACGCTTTTTCGTTCCGATATACACGGAGGTGGCCGATGCGCATCCCTAAAGCCGTGCTGGGCGGGTTCCTCATCCTGGCCCTCGTCGCCGCTGGCGCCTATTTCCTCATCCTCAAGAAGGGACCGGCCGAGCCCGCGGGCCAGGCGGAGACGGCCTCCGCCACGCCCTCCGGCGCACCGTCCGCCGCCTCCCCCGATCAGAAGACCGAGGCCGCCCCTCTCCCGGTCAAGGTCTCCAAGGCCGTCATCGGCGATCTCGTCATGACCCTCAAGTCCCCCGGCGAGGCCTACACCGAGAAGCGCGTCGTCCTGAAGGCCGAGGTCGGCGGGGTCGTCAAGAACCTCTACGCCGCCGAGGGCCGCCACGTCCGCGAGGGCGACCTCCTCGTCGAGCTCGACGACCGCGAGTTCCGCCTCAACCTGGAACGGCTCGAGGCCCAGCGCCTGCGCTACCTCTCGGAGCTCTTCCTCGAGAGACAGTTCTCCGTGACCGAGGAGCCTCCCGCTCAGGCCGTCGTCGACAGGCTCGCCAAGGCCCAGTCCGACTACGACCGCGTCTCCGAGGGCTTCAAGAGCGGCGTCGCCTCGCAGGCCCAGCTCGAACAGGCCCAGGCCGCCCTGGAGCTGGCCCTGATCGAGGCCGGCCGCAAGAAGGACGAGGTCCAGGCCGCGACCAAGGGCCTGACCCAGGCCGAGGTCGACGTCAAGATCGCCCGCCTCAGCCTCGAGAAGACCCGCATCCGGGCCCCGTTCGCCGGCATCGTGACCGACCTCAAGCTCTCGCCCAAGGAGCGCCTCGACGCCGGCCGCGAGCTCTTCACCCTCGTCGACATCAGCCGCATCAAGGTCAAGGCCAAGGTCCTCGAGAGCGAGGTCGGCAAGGTCGTCGCCGGCCGCGAGGTCGACCTGCGCTTCAGCGCCTTCCCCGCCCGGACGTTCCGCGGCCGCATCGAGGCCGTCAGCCCCGTCATCGACGCCGCGGACAAGACCTGCGGCGTCTACGTCTCCATGGACAACCTGTCCGAGGAGATCAAGCCCGGCATGCACGCCGAGGTCGAGTTCCCGACCGAGATCTTCACCGGCCGCCTGCTCGTCCCGCAGCAGGCCATCCTCGTCCGGGGCGGGCGCAAGCTCGTCTTCGCCGTCGAAGGGGACATCGCCAAGTGGCGCTACATCGAGGTCGGCCTGGAGAACGAGCGCTTCGCCGAGGTCCTGCCCGGCAAGGAGCCCGGCTGGGGCGTCCAGGCCGGCGACACCGTCATCGTCGAGGGCCACATCACCCTGGCCCACGACACCAGGGTCAGCATCGCGCAATAGCCGGCTCGCCTCCCGGAGGATGACATGATCCGATCCCGACGTCGCATCGTTCTCACGATCATCACGCTTCTGCCGTGGCTCGCGGCCGCGGTCCCCGCGGCGGCCCAGAAGATCGAGACCGTCGACGGCGTCCGCGTCGTCCACAACATCAAGGGCGGCCTGTGGGGCAGACTCCCCGCGGCTCGCCCTCGAGCTCGTCCGCAAGATCGGCGACGTCGACACCGAGGACGAGCACGTCGCCTTCAACTATCCGTCCGACGTCGCCTCGGACAAGGACGGCAACATCTACATCCTCGACTCCGGGAATGCCCGCATCCAGAAATTCGGGCCGGACGGCAAGTACCTGGCCACGATCGGGCGCAAGGGCCAGGGGCCGGGCGAGTTCCTCATGCCCGACGCGATGGGTTTCGACAAGGACGGCAACCTGGTGGTCGACGATTCGTCCCAGGCCCGCATCCAGGTCATCATCGGCGGCGGCCGGGACGCCCGGTCCGTTGTCGTCAAGGAAGAGAGGATCAGCGGCGTCCGCCCTCTCCCCTCCGGGGATTTCGTCGGCAAGGCCTCAACCTTTTCCTTCCCCCGGCCCAACCAGCCCGCCAAGGCGGCCGGTGAGATGCGCTTGTTCCGGCGGATCGCGCCGGACGGCCGGATCACCGGCTCCTTCGGTCTGCTGAACGATTTCGGCGACGCCATGACGAACGATGCGGGGAACGCGACCGCGTTCGATGTCGGCGGCAAGGGCGCCCTCTATGTCAGCTTCAGCGCCCAGAACCGGATCGAGAAATACGGACCCGACGGCACGCTCGTCTGGCGGGCCGACCGCCCCCTCGACTACGGCACGGAGGTCAAGAAAAAAGGGAAGATCGAGCAGAGGGGCGGGGGTTTCATGATGACCTCGCCGGAGATGAACTCCTGCTCGACGGGGATCGCCGTGGACGCCAAGGGCCGGAGCTGGGTCGTGACCAACGCCCGCCAGCTCCGGAAGGAAGAGCAGGTCCAGACCCAGATTATGATGGTCAGCGGCACCGGCGGGGGCGTCTCCGGCGCTTCTGTCAAGACCGAGGGCAACACGGACCTGAGGACGACCGACGCCTTCAAGCTCGAGATCTTCGATCCGGACGGCGTCCTCCTCGGCGAGATCCCTCTCACCCACTTCGCCGACATCATCCGCGTCTTCGGAGATCAGCTGTTCCTGATCGACCGCGAGCGCGGCGTCACGGTTTATCAATACAGGATCGTCGAGAAATGAGCAGGGCCACATCACCCTCGCACATGACACCAAGGTCAGCATCGTCCAGTAGCCCTGGACAGAGGAGGCTGCCGTGAAGAACGTCGTGCGTCTGGTCGTCCTGGCCGTCGTCCCATTCCTCGTTTTCGCCTTGGCTCCGGCGGCGCAGAAGATCGAAACCGTCGACGGCGTCCGCGTCGTCCACAACATCAAGGGCGGCCTGTGGGGCGACTCCCCGCGGCTCGCCCTCGAGCTCGTCCGCAAGATCGGCGACGTCGACACCGAGGACGAGCACGTCGCCTTCAACTTTCCGTCCGACGTCGCGATGGACGCCGCGGGCCACATCTACATCCTCGACACCGGCAACACCCGCATCCAGAAGTTCGGTCCCGACGGCGCGTACCTGGCCACGATCGGCCGCAAGGGCCAGGGGCCGGGTGAGTTCATCCTGCCGGACGGCCTCGACATCGACCGCGACGGCAACCTCGTCGTCGGCGATACGGCCCAGTCGCGGCTCCACGTCATCATCGGCGACGGGAAGGACGCGCGGTCCATCATCCTCAAGGGCGAGCGCCTCTACGGCGTCCGATGCCTGGCCGCCGGCGGCTACGTCGGCCGGGCCTCGACCTATGTCTACCCGATGCGCGGCCAGGACACCCCGAAGATCGCCGACATGCGCCTGTTCCGGCACCTGGCGCCGGACGGGCGGACCACGGGCTCGTTCGGGACACTGACCGATTTCGGGGAGACCATGACCAACGCCGCAGGCAACACCACCGAGACCGCTGTCGGCCCCGGGGACGCGCTGCTCGTGACCTACACCGCCCAGAACCGGGTCGAGAAGTACGGCCCCGACGGCCGTCCCCTCTGGCGGGCCGACCGGCCTCTCGACTACGGCACGGAGGTCAAGAAGAAGGGCAAGTTCGACACCTCGGGGGGCGGCGTCTCGATGAGCGCGCCCGAGATGAACACGTGCTCGGCCGGCATCGCCGTCGACGCCAAGGGCCGGAGCTGGGTCCTGACCTATGCCCGCCAGCTGAGAAAGGAAGAGCAGGTCCAGACCTCGATGACGAGCGTCGGCGGGCAGGCCGGCGTCAGCAACGTTTCCATCAAGACGGAGGGGAACACGGACCTGCGCACGACCGACGCCCTCCGGCTGGACGTCTTCGATCCGGAGGGCGTCCTCCTCGGCAGCGATCCCGCTCACGCACTTCGCCGACGTCCTCCGCATCTCCGGGGACAGCCTCTTCCTCATCGACCGCGAGCGCGGCGTCACGGTCTACCAGTACCGGATCGTGGAGAAATGAGCATGGACAGCATAGCCAAGGCGGGCCGGACCGCCGCGATCCTGGCGATCGTGGCCGGCCTGGTACTCGGGCAGCGGGCGGCTTCGCCCAGATCGTCGAGAACCCGGCCAAGCCCAAGGCGGCGAACGCCGGGCGGGTCATCGCGCCCCAAGAGGTCCTGGCCATCTCCGACGAAGGGACGAGCGATTATCTACTTCAAATGGCCGCACGGCCTCTGGCCCGGGCCCGACGGAGGGCTCGCTTCTGACCGATGAGCTGGATCAGGTCCTGTGGTTCGACGCGGACGGCAAGTTCCTCGGCAACCTCTTCAAGAAGGGACAGGGGCCCGGCGAGACGCCGAACCCCGGGGACGCCGTCGCGACGGAAACGCCATATCGTCGTCTTTGCCGTCTATCCGGGCAAGCTCGTCTATTTCGACCGGACCGGGACGATACGAAAAGGAGATCGCCGTCCGGGGGGAAGGGCGCGAGCGGCCTGACCCTGATCGGCTGTCAGGCGGGCCGGTTCTATTTCGACTCGGGAGAGTTCCCCCGGACGACGGGAGACCCGGACTTCGTCGACAATCCCCGGACGATCGTCGCCGTGAGCGAAGCCGGACGGCGCGATCGCGTCCCTGGCCACGTTCGTCACCAGGGCCTGGGTCGTCACGTCGCCCGGCGGCGGCGGCGGGATGTTCGACGTCACGAGCCTGATCGCCGTCCCCTTCCAGGACAAGTTCCTGGCCCTGACCCACACGGAGGACTACCTCGATCAAGCTCTTCGATCCGGCGGCGAACAAGGTCGTCCGGGAGTTCCGCCGGACCTATCGCTCGGGTCAAAGGGATGCCCTTGACCGAGCAGGAGAAGAAGGGCGGCATCATCATCAACGACAAGCACTACACCCGCCCGGAGAGGAAGTTCGAGAACGACGTCAAGAACCTATCTCACCCGGGACGGCGAGATCTGGGCCGTCACGTCGACGAAGGACGAAGTCCAAGGGCGTGCTCGTCGACGTCTTCGACGGCGAAGGCGTCTACCGGGACTGTTTCTGGCTCAAGCTGCCGGGGCCGGCGATCCGGAGAAGCCTCCAGTCGCCGGGCCAGTGCGCCCTCGACGGCGAGTTCCTCTGGGTCGTCGAGAGAGCCGAGGACGAGACGTTTTCCATCAAGAAATACCGGGTCGTCCTCGAAAGGGGCGGCCGGATCGGATGCGGCGAGGAATGAGGAGGACGACATGAGATCGAGCCCGAGGAGGCCGTCATGAAGCTCGCCCGCATCGCCGTCGACCGGCCGGTGACGGTGTACATGTTCTATTTCGCCGTCATCCTCCTCGGCGCCGTCTCGCTCCGGGAGCTCTCCGTCGACCTCCTGCCCGACATCAGCTACCCGCGCCTGTCGGTCATCACCAACTACCCCGGCGTCGCGCCCGAGGAGGTCGAGACGCTCGTCACCGCGCCGCTCGAATCGGCCGTCAGCCGCATCCCGGGCCTGCGCCGCGTCGAGTCGGTCTCGAAGGAGGGCGTCTCGCTCCTGACGCTCGAGTTCGACTGGGGCACCGACATGGACTTCACCATGCTCCACACCCGGGAGCAGCTCGACAACGCCAAGGACCGCTTCCCCGAGGACGCCGACAGCCCGACGATCATCCCCCTCGATCCGCAGAGCCGGCCGATCATGACCCTGGCCCTCTCCGGCGACCGCACCCTCCTCGAGCTCAAGGAGCTCTCGGAGGAGCTGATCAAGCCGCGCCTCGAGCAGATCGAGGGCGTCGGCTCGGCCGAGATCACCGGCGGCGTCGAGCGCCAGATCCAGATCGACGCCGACCCGCAGAAGCTGGCCCTCTACGGGCTGACGGTCGACGCCGTCGCCGCCCGCGTCGACGCCTTCAACCGCAACCTCCAGGGCGGGACCATCCGCAAGGGGACCTTCAAGTACGCCCTCCGCGTCGTCGGCGAGTTCGAGTCGCTCGACGAGATCGGCGAGATCGGCCTGCTCGTCACCGGGGAGGGCGGCGTCGTCCGCCTCCGCGACGTGGCCACGGTCAGCGACGGGATCGAGGAGCGCCAGGGCATGACCCGCCTCGACGGCGCCGAGAGCATCGGCCTCCTCGTCCGCAAGGAGTCCGGGGCCAATACGGTCAAGGTGACCCGGCTCGTCCGCGAGGTCATCGGCCAGATCCGCGCGGAAAACCCGGGCATCGCCCTGAGCGTCGTCAACGAGCAGGCCAAGACGATCGAGGACGCCATCGGCGCGGTCAAGGACGAACTTCTCCAGGGCGCGGTCCTGGCCTTCCTGACCCTGCTCATCTTCCTCCAGGAGTGGAAGACGCCGCTCATCATCGGCACGGTCATCCCCATCTCCATCATCGGCACGTTCAGCCTGCTCTTCTTCGGGAACATCACCCTCAACATCATGTCGCTCGGCGGCCTGGCCCTGGGGGTGGGCATGCTCGACGACTGCGCCGTCGTCGTCTCGGAGAACATCTTCCGCCACCGCTCGCTCGGCAAGGGCCTGAAAGAGGCGGCCTACATCGGGACGAAGGAGGTCGGGCCGGCCGTCGTCTCGACCGCCCTGACGACGATCGTCGTCTTCCTCCCCGTCATCTATGTCCACGGCGTCGCCGGGCAGCTGTTCAAGGACACGGCCCTGACCGTCACCTTCGCCCTGCTGGCCTCGCTCCTCGTTTCGCTGACCCTGATCGCCACGCTCGAATCGCGCGAGTTCGATCTCGGGGTCGGGACGCAGGGCCGCTGGAAGTGGTCCTGGGGGCTCAAGAAGTTCCCCGTCGCCGAACGGCCCCTCTATGCCCTCTTCAAGGGCGTCGGCTTCGTCTTGAACTTCCTGGTCAGCTTCTTCGTCCAGCTCTTCGCCTTCGTCGCCCACTACCTCGCCCTGCCGTTCCGGCCGCTCCTCAAGGCGGTCTTCTCCGGCTTCAACGCCGTCTACGGCCGGTTCGTCGGCTGGTACCAGCGCTTCCTCAAATGGAGCCTCGACCACAAGGGCCGGGTCATGGCCTGGACCCTCGTCTTCTTCGCCGCGGCCTTCGCAGCGGCCGGCCTCATCCGCCGCGAGCTCATGCCCTCGATGGAGACGACTTCGTGCGAGCTCGACCTGAAGATGCCCGTCGACTTCTCCTTCGAACAGACGACCGAGATGGCGGTCATGATCGAGACCCACCTCCGCCGCCTGGCCCCGGTCAAGACCGTTCTCTCCCAGGTCGGGATCGTCAGCGGCATGGAGAGCGCCGATCCCAACATTTCCGTCAACTCGGCCCGCATGTTCGTCGAGGTCCATAAACCGAAGCAGCTCGAGCCGGTCCTCGACGCCGCCCGGTCGCGTCTGGCGCAGTTCCCCGACATCGCCTATACGGTCGTCCGCGGACAATCCGTCATGAGCCAGTTCCTGGCTCTGTCCACGGCCGAGATCGGGCTCCAGGTCAAGGGCCGGGACCTCGACCGCCTCAAGGAGATCGCCACGGATCTCACGGCCCGGCTGGCGGCCATCCCCGGCGTCGCCGACATCGCCACCAACATCGGCGAGGGCAAGCCCGAGTTCAAGGTCACGGTCGACAAGGAGGCCCTCAAGAGATACCCCGGCCTCTCGCCCTCGACGATCGGCGACTTCCTGGTCAGCGCCGTGCGCGGGCGGGTGGCCACCGAGTTCCGGGAGATGGAAAAGAAGTACGACATCCTCGTCCGCCTCGAGGACGCCTCGCGCGAGAACATCGAAGCGCTTCTCGGCGAGACCCTGCCCTTCGAGGGCCGGGCCGTGCCCCTCCGCGACCTCGTCTCCTACGAGGTCGTCCGCGGCCCGCGCGAGATCCGCCGCGAGAACCAGGAGCGGGAGGTCCTGGTGACGGCCAACCTCAAGGGCCGCAAGATCAGCCAGGTCACCCCGGCCATCGACAAGGCCATCGCCGGCCTCCGCATGCCGACCGACTACCGGGTCGTCTGGAGCGGCGAGCGCGAGGAGATGTCGCGGTCCTTCCGCTCGCTCGTCACGGCCCTGCTCCTGGCGGCGCTCCTGACCTACATGATCATGGCCGCCCAGTTCGAGTCCCTCATCCACCCCTTCATCGTCATGTTCACCCTGCCCATGGGCGCGGCCGGCGCGATCGTCGCCCTGCTCCTCACCGGGCAGACCTTCAACGTCATCTCCATCATCGGCATGGTCGTCCTCGTCGGCATCGTCGTCGACAACGCCACGGTCAAGATCGACTACACCAACCAGCTCCGGCGCGGCGGCATGCCGCTCCGCGAGGCCGTCGAGGAAGGGAGCCACGTCCGGCTGAGGCCCATCCTCATGTCCACGGGCAGCACGCTCGTCGGGCTCATCCCCATGGCCCTGGCCTTCGAGCGCGGCGCCGAGCTCATGCAGCCCCTGGCCATCGTCGTCATCGGCGGCCTTCTTTTCTCGACCTTCCTGACCCTCATCCTCATCCCGGTCATCTACGAGTGGGCGGAGCGCAAGAAGGGATGAAGCTCTTCATCGACCGCCCCGTCGCCACGGCCATGGTCTTCCTCGCGCTGCTCGCGACCGGGGTCTACTCGTTCCTGAACACGCCGATCGAGCTGGCGCCGAAAGAGACCTTCCCGATGGTCGACATCGTCACGAGCTGGTACGGCGTGCCGCCCGAGGTCGTCCAGACCCAGGTGACGGCCCCGCTCGAGGAGGCCTGCGCCACGGTCAAGGGCATCACCAAGATGACCTCGACCTCCCAGATCGGGATGTCGCGGATCACCCTGGAGTTCGATCCGAAGACGAACATGGAGTTCGCCCAGCTCGCCCTGCGCGAGGAGCTGACCAAAGCCCGGACGCTCCTGCCGCCCCGGGTCCGGGCCGTGCTGCAGCCCTACGTTCCCGAGGATTTCCGGGTCCGGCCCTTCCTCGAGTACACGGTCTCGGGCAACTACGGCCTCCAGGAGCTCCAGGAGCTGGTCAAGGAGAAGCTCGAGATCGGCCTGGGCTCGGTCCGGGGCGTCTCGGGCGTCGAGGTCGCCGGCGGCTCGGAGCCCGAGATCCGGGTCGTCCTCGACGAGGCCAGGATCAAGGCCTACGATCTCCATCCCTACACGGTCAACGCCGCCATCGGCGCCCGGCTCGGAACCTATCCCACGGGCCGCGTCCGGCGCGGCAACCAGGAATTCCTGTTCAAGTTCGCCGACCGCATCGACAGCCTCGATGAGCTCAGGGAGACGGTCGTCGCCTATTCCGGGGAGAACCCCATTCTGGTCAAGGACGTGGCCAAGGTCGAGGTGACCTACGCCGACATCCGGCAGATCCACCGCATCAACGGCCAGCCCACGGTCAGCTTGATCGTCTCCAAGGAGCGCGGGGCGAACACCCTCCGCGTCGCCGCCGACGTCAAGCGCAAGCTCGAGGACGTCAAGGGCGAGCTGCCTCCGGGCCTCGCCTTTAAAAGCGTCGACGACGAGAGCGCGGAGATCCGCAAGAACCTCAACGATTTCTACGTCCTCGCCGGATTGATCACGATCATCGTCTTCGCCATGATCTACGTCGTCCTGCTGCGGATCAAGCCGTCGCTCCTCATCCTGTCCTCGATCGCCTTCTCCATCGTCATCACCTTCAACCTCATCTACGCCTTCAAGATCTCGCTCAACATGCTGACTCTGGGGGCCCTGGCCCTGGGCTTCGGCATGTTCGTCGACAACTCCATCGTGGTCTTCGAGAACATCCTCCGCCTGCGGGAGCGGGGTATGGAGCCGCGGGAAGCGGCCATCCAGGGCCCCAAAGAGGTCTTCATCGCCGTCCTGGCGTCGACGCTGACGGTCATGGCCGTCTTCTTCAGCTTCCCCTTCTTCCAGGGCAAGCTCAAGATCTACTACCTCCCCCTGGCCATCGTCATCGCCTCGGCCATGGCCGCCTCGCTCCTCGTCTCCTTCACGCTGATCCCGGCCCTTAGCCCCAAGCTCATCGAAAAGCGGAAACGGTCCGGCGCCGAGGAGAGGCGGAGCCCGCGGTTCGAGAAGGCCCTCGGATTCCTCATCCGCCACCCCGTCGAGATCCTCCTCGTCGTCGCGGCCCTTCTCTTCGGGTCCTACAAGTGGTTCCGGGCCGAGGTGACGCTCGGCCGCTGGTACTCCTGGTACTCGAAGGAGTACCTCTACGTGCGCGTCGGCATGCCCCCGGGGACGGACATCGCCCGGACCGACGAGACCATTCGCGCCTTCGAAGAGAAGGTCATGGCCCAGGACTATGACAAGGAGATGAACGTCCGCATCGTCCCCGAGAACGCCCAGGCGATCATCGGCTTCCCGCCGGAGATCGAGAGGTCCTACCGCCCCTACGCGCTGAAAGAGGAGCTCATCCAGCTGGCGACCCAGTTCGCCGGCATCGACGTCAGCGTCTCCGGCTTCGACCCGCAGTATTACGCCTCGAGCATGGGCGCCGGCACCTACTACAGCTCGCGGATCAAATTCACCGGCTACAATCTCCGGAAGCTGAAGGAGATCACGGCCGACCTCGAAAAGACCCTGAGGCGCAATCCGCGCATCAAGGAGGTCCGGACGGTCTCCAGCCGCTTCGGCTGGTGGCGGGGCGATACCGTCGAGGACGTTCTCAAGATCGACAAGGCGGCCCTCAAGCGCTACGACATCGACCCGGCCTATCTCTACTTCAGCTTGCAGACGATGATCCAGGGCAGCTTCGGCCAGCCGGCCCGGATCCGGACGGGCGGCAAGGACATCGTCGTCTCGGTCAAGTTCCCCGATGCCTCGACGCTCGACATGCGCGGCCTGCGGGAAGCTCTCATCCAGACGCGCGGCGGCGAGTATCTCCGCCTCGGCGAGATCGCCGCCTTCGCCGAGGCGGCCATCCCCGGGTCGATCGACCGCGAGGACCAGCAGTTCCAGCAGACGATCATGTGGGAGTTCCGCGGCCCGGCCAAGGCCGAGGAGCGCTACCGGAAGGCCGTCTTCGCCTCGCTTCACCTGGCGCCGGGCTTCGCGGCGAGCCTCGACGAGGACTGGTTCGTGACCGAGGAGGAACAGAAGCAGATCAACTTCGCCATCGCCGTCGCCCTGGTCGTCATCTTCATGATCCTGGCCGCGCTCTACGAGTCTTTCATCCTGCCCTTCTTCATCCTGCTGGCCGTGCCGCTCGCGCTCATCGGCGTCTTCGTCGCCTTCGTCGTGGCCAAGGCGCCCTTCGACCCGACGGCCTACATCGGCGTCATCCTGCTTTCGGGCATCGTCGTCAGCAACTCGATCCTCCTCGTCGACCACATCAACCTGAGGCGGCGGCAGGGGCTGGGACTCCTCGAGGCCGTCGTCCGCGGCACGAAGGACCGGGTCCGCCCGATCTTCATGACCACGTCGACGACCATCTTCGGCATGCTGCCGCTCCTCCTCATCGGGGCGGAGGCCAACAAGCGGCAGATCTGGTCGTCCCTGGCCCTGTGCACCGTGGGAGGACTGACGAGTTCGACGATCCTCGTCTTCGTCGTCATCCCCGTCCTCTACTACCACGGCGACGGATTGCGGGCGTGGGGCGCGGAGAAGGCCCGCGAAGCGCGCGGGCTATTCGGAAAAAAGATGAGTTAGCGGGCTCTGGCGCGGCCCGCGCGGACCTTCTCTCGGCTGGAGATGGCAGCGCTTGCAGTCGATGACGAGGTCCGAGTGGAAGACGTTCCGGAAGAAATCGTTGTCGAGGATCATCTCCTCGGCGACCTGGTTGCGAGCCTGGAAGACGAGGCCGGCCAGCTCGTCTTCGGCCGCGGCGCCGGACCCGGGGCGCATCCGGGCGATCTCGGAGCCCATCCAGTAGACGATGATCTCGGGGGCCGCCGTGACGGCGTTCTCGGAGAGAAGGCCGGCCGGCTCGGAGAGGTCCGCGGCGACGCCGACGAACTCGGCCGAGAAGACGGGATTGGCCGCCGCCTCGACGGACCGGGCGATGCGGGCCGCGAAGGCCAGGTCGGCCGGCCGCGAGGCGCAGAGAAAGACCCGGAGGTGGACCGGGTCGACCAGGGCGACGAACGAGGCCAGGGCCGCCGGCGACGGCGCATACGAGGCCAGGGACCCGTCGGCCGCCGCCGCAAGCTCGACGACGCGGTCCTTGGGGAGGTATCCGACGAGCCCTGTTCCCTGTCTGCCGCCAAGGCCGGCGGAAAGGGCGAGCCCGGTCAGAAGGGCGATCGTGCCACCCAGTAATGGGACCCTCGACGATTTCATCATCAGGTGATCATTCTCGGAGACGGCCTAATATATACCAAGATGAATCATCGAGTCTCATGGGAAATGACGGAACGTCCGCGATGTCTATTCCGTCCTGAAATCTCCCCAATTCGCGATCCGATGCCGGACGATCCGCGTCAATCCAGCCGATTCGTCCTGTCGGACCTCATAGAGAAATCCGCCCTTGATGACCTCTGGCAGGAACGGCCAGGTCATCCGATAGAGATAGATCCCGTCCTTGGAAAAGACATCGACTTCGCTCGTGGTCATGGCCTTTTCCGTTATCGGCCGGAAACGGATCACGTACAGCCGTCCGAGGTCGTCGCTGAGAAACCTCTTGAAGAATGGCCGGTGGCCCGGCAGATCCAAGGGGGCCGTTTTCGGATCACCCTGACCGAACCAAGCCCAGATCCCGTCCTTGCGTGTCAGATCGGCTTCCTCTCCGCTTATCCCCTGGCTTTTCTCGGTCTTGGAGAAGGCGAAGAGCTCCCGGCCTTCCCCGTCGACGACGTGGATCAGGTAATCGAGGGAAAATGCGTAATAAAGCGAATCCTCGAGGCGACCGCAGAAGGCGATCTCTCCGGAGTACCAATGGAATAACATCTGCCCGGGGCTCACACCATAGGCCGGGAACACGGCCAAGGTTCTCTGCAGCTCTCCGTCCGGGCCGAGCTGAACCAGCGTGTTTCTCGGGCCTCCCTCCGCACGGGTGTCCGGTTGAGTCGTCCCGATAATGGTACCGCCGGGCCCGAGGATCATCGTCGACAGGAACGTTTTAAACGGGACGTTCTTCTTGAAGACCCCTTCACGGTCGAAGACGACGAGGGCGCGGCCCGCTCTGATATAAGCGTCCCCCGCTTGATCGAGGTAGACCTCCGAGGGAAATGAATACTCGCCGGGGCCCTGGCCCTGACGGCCCAGCGTCCTGACAAAGCTCCCGCTCCTGTCGAAGACCTGGACCCTGCGATTCCCGCGGTCACAGGCATAAATGGTTCCCTCTTCATCGATGTCTATCGATACCCAGCCCGGAAGGAAATACCGATCGTCCTTCTCTTCGCCGATGGCCAGGTCCTCGACGAGGTCGAAGGCGAAGGTGCCGTGGCGAGGCGCTTCGGGGTTCCGGATCGTCTTGACCCCGCCCACGATCTCGACTTCGGCCTTCCAGCCGGCATCGGCGGCTTTCTTCGAGCAGGCCGAGGTTGGGAGGATGAAGGAACATGCTGCAATGAAAAGAGCGACCGCCCAGAAGGCTTTCTTGGCCATGATGCCCCCTTTACGGTGGAAATGAACCCGGCTATTCTCCGGCGATCTTCAAGCTCTTCTCGTAGGGCGGGCGGTGGATGCCGCGCTCGGTGACGATGGCCGTGATGTAGGCGGCCGGAGTGACGTCGAAGGCGGGGTTGCGGACCTCGGCGTGGGGGATGGTCATCAGCCGCCCGCCGACCTGGCGGACCTCGTCCGGATTGCGCTCCTCGATGGGGATCCCGCCGCCGTCGGCGAGCGAGAGGTCGATCGTCGACGTCGGAGCGGCGACGTAGAACGGCACGCCGTTCTCGCGGGCCAGTACGGCCACCGAGTAGGTCCCGATCTTGTTGGCCGTATCGCCGTTGCGGGCGATGCGGTCGGCCCCGACGACGACCGCCCGGATCTCGCCGCGGCGCATGAACCAGCCGGCCATGCTGTCGGTGATGAGGACGACCGGGATGCCGTCCCGGTCGAGCTCCCAGACGGTCAGCCGGGCCCCCTGGAGGAACGGCCGGGTCTCGTCGGCGAAGACGCGGATCGACTTGCCCTCGGCGACCGCCGCGCGGACGATCCCGAGCGCGGTGCCGTAGGCGGCCGTGGCCAGCGCCCCGGCGTTGCAGTGCGTCAGCACGGTCCAGCCGTCGCGAAGGAGGGCCTGGCCGTGGCGGCCGATGGCCCGGTTCGTCTCGGCGTCCTCGAGCTCGATGGCCTTGGCCTCTTCGAGGAGGGCGGTGCGGATGGCCCGCGCTCCTTCCGTCCGCGTGCGCTCGTAGACCGCCCGCATCCGCTCCAGGGCCCAGAAGAGGTTCCGGGCCGTCGGCCGCGTCCGCTCGAGCCTCTTGTAGACCTTCTCGAATTCGCGGTCGAAGGAGCGGCCCGTCGCCTCGCCCAGGCCCGTCGTGCCGAGGACGAGCCCGTACGCCGCGGCGATGCCGATCGCCGGAGCGCCGCGAACGACCATCTTCTCGATGGCCTGGGCCACCTGGATGTAGGTGCGGCAGCGGACGTAGGTCTCGAGGGCGGGCAGCTTGCGCTGGTCGATCATGACGACGGAACGGCCCCGCCAGGCGATCGTCGGCAGCATGGTCACTCCTTCTTCCAGGCCGGGGTCCGGGCGTCCCGCCAGCCCCATCGGCCCGCCCAGCGCGCGTGGGCCGCGGCGAAGGCCTCGGCCTCGGCCGCCGGGAGGGATCCGCTCAGCCGGAGATAACAATAAACGAGCTGATTGTCGTTGTCACGCAGGATCTTTTCCGCGGGCAGGCCGAGCTCGCGGGCCATGACCGCCTCCTCGTACGAGCGGCGCAGGTCGCCGAGATGGCCGTCGACCTGGGCGTGGAGATAGTGGTAGAGGCCGCAGGCGAAGTCGCGGTCGATGAGCCGGTCGAGGGCCTTGTTCAGCCCGGAGAGCGCCCGGTCCCTGCTCCCGGGGTTCGAGCCCCACGGCCCCGGCCAGAACCATGTCCGTCCGCTTTTCGGCCGCGAACATGAGCGCCGGCCGGAAGTCGGACCGGTCCAGGAGCTGGGCGTACATCCTCAGGGCGGGGGCTTCGAGCCCGAACTCGGCGAACGAAACCGCCAGCCCGGCCAGGGCGGCGTCGGCGGCCCAGGACTCGCCCTTGGCGAAACCCAGCCCGAAGGCCTTGAGGAACGAGGCCTCGGCCTCGCGCCAGCGGCCGAGGTTGGCTTCGGCCAAACCCTTGACCGTGTAGGACTGCGCCGACGGCCTCCGCAGACTCGCGCGGCCCGCCACGTCCGCGGCCTTTCTTCCACGACGCGACAGCCTGTTCCGTGCGCATGGCCGCCGCATGCTCCTGGCCGGCGGCATAATCGCGCTTGGCCCGATGGAGGTTCGTGAGGCAGGCGGCCGAGAGCGCGGCGGCCAGGCCGATGGCGACGAAGGCGGACCGGGTCCGGGCGGAAAAATAGGAAATGGGTATCATGTCCCCCATTTTAGGCGTCGGGGGGAATGGCCGGGGCGGCGCCGGCCGGCTTCTTGACCAGGGCGACGATCATGTTCTGGACCTCTTCGTCCTTGAGCAGGTGCAGGCCGAGCGAGGCGGCCTCCGCCGCGGCGAAGAAGAGGGCCTTCCAGAATTCGGGGTCGGCCGCGGCGGGCTTGATGTCCTCCACGGCTTTGGCCGTCCGCGAGGCGAACGCGACCACGATGGCCCGGTAGTCGGACGCGTCGATCTCGGCCTTGAAGAGCGCCTTGAGAAAGGCGTCCTCGAGGCCGAAGACGGGATAGAGAGCGGGGAACGCGGCCCGCAGGACGCGCATGTCCCCGCGGGCGATCTCGTCCGCGTACTCGCGGCCGACGGCCTCGTGACCGCAGAAGAAGGCCAGGACGAATTCGTCGGGCTTGGTCCGGACGAAATCGGGATCGAGCCAGACCTGCCAGGCCAGGATCCGCTCGCGGAAGTCGAAGACCCGCCGGACGGCCCAGACGCAGGCGGAATAGAGGACGGGAAAGACGAGCCAGGACTTGAGCGGCAGGAACGCGCTCAGGATCTCGACCCCCCTCGCGAGCGCGGCCTCGAGGCTCTTCTTGCTCATCGCGTCTGATTATACGACATCTCGCCAACCGCCGTTCTTGGGATCAAAGCTCCCCCCTTTGGCCGAAGGAATGGCCGGAACGACATCCGCACCGCGGCAGGCATGGAATCGTCGGAGGAGGCCGCGGATGAAGGGCTGAGGGGCATCCCGAAGTGAGCATAAAGCGGCCATTTAGCCGGCATCGGGACGGAGACCTAAGAACGGGCTCCGGACCGGGACGGCGTGAAGAATGGCCGCAGCGAACGGAGCGGATCCCCGAGGCCCTGCCGCGGCCAACGGGGGGATATATCAAGGCGAGGACGCGGAGGCGTTCCGGCGTCCGCTTCGGCTACTTGACCTCGAGGATGGCCAGGAAGGCCTCCTGGGGGATGTCCACCTTGCCGACGCGCCGCATCCGCTTCTTGCCCGCCTTCTGCTTCTCCAGCACCTTCATCTTCCGCGTGTAGTCGCCGCCGTAGAGCTTGGCCAGGACGTCCTTGCGGAAGGGCTTGACCGTCTCGCGGGCGACGATGCGCTTGCCGATGGCCGCCTGGAGCGCGACCTCGTACTGCTGGCGGGGAATGACCTTGCGCATGCGCTCGACGAGGCCGCGGCCGATCGTCACGGCCTTGTCCTCGTGGACGATGAGCGACAGCGCGTCGACGGCGTCGCCGTTGATGAGGATGTCGAGCTTGACCAGCGGGCCGCCGCGGTAGCCGCTGAACTCGTAGTCGAGCGAAGCGTAGCCCTGCGACAGCTGCTTGAGCTGGTTGTAGAAGTCGAAGACGACCTCGTTGAGCGGCAGGGTGTACGACAGGAGCACGCGGCCCGGCCCGATGTACTCCATCTTCTTCTGGATGCCGCGGCGCTCCTCGAGCAGCTTGAACAGGCCGCCGAGATAGCGGTCGGGGGTCAGGATGACGGCCTCGATGATCGGCTCCTCGATCGCGGCGACCTCGGTCGGCTCGGGCATCTCGGAGGGATTGTGGATCTCGAACGTCGCGCCTTTCCGGTCGGTCACCCGATAGCCGACGCTCGGGGCCGTCGTGATCAGGGTCAGGCCGTAGTCGCGCTCGAGGCGCTCCTGGACGATCTCCCGGTGGAGGAGGCCCAGGAACCCGGCCCGGAAACCCAGTCCGAGCGCCGGCGAGTTCTCCGGCTCGTACTGGAACGAGGCGTCGTTCAGGCGCAGCTTCTCCATGGCGTCGCGGAGCTCCTCGATGTTGCTCTCGCCGGCCGGGAAGAGCCCGCAGAAGACCATCGGCTTGGCGTCCTTGAAGCCGGGCAGGGGCGTCGCGGTGGGCCGGTTGCGGTGCGTCACCGTGTCGCCGACCCGGGCGTCGCTGAGCTTCTTGATCCCGGCGACGAGGTAGCCGACCTCGCCGGTCTTCAGGGCGCCCGCCTTGACCGGCTTGGGCGTGAGGTAGCCGACCTCCTCGGCCTCGTACTCGGCGCCGGAGGCCATGAGGACGATCCGGTCCCCCGTCTTGAGCTCGCCGTCGAGGATCCGGACGAGGACGACGACGCCCCGGTAGGTGTCGAACCAGGAGTCGAAGAGGAGGGCCTTGAGCGGCGCCTCCGGGTCGCCCTGGGGCGGCGGGATGCGCTCGACCACCGCCTCGAAGAGCTCCGGCAGCCCCTGTCCCGTCTTGGCGCTGACGAGCAGGGCCTCGGAGCGGGGCAGGCCGATGACGTGCTCCATCTGCTCGAGGGAATCCTCGATCTGGATCTGGGGCAGGTCGATCTTGTTGATGACCGGGACGAGGACGAGGTCGTTGTGGAGGGCGAGGTAGGTGTTGGCCAGGGTCTGGGCCTCGACGCCCTGCGAAGCGTCGATGACGAGCAGGGCCCCGTCGCACGCGGACAGGCTCCGCGAGACCTCGTACGAGAAATCGACGTGGCCGGGCGTGTCGATGAGGTCGAACACGTAGTCCTCGCCCGACCGGCTCTTGTAGTTGAGGCGGACGGTCTGGGCCTTGATCGTGATGCCCCTCTCCCGCTCGAGGTCCATCGTGTCGAGCATCTGCTCCTTCAGCTCACGGGAGCTGAGGGCCCCGGTCAGCTCGATGAACCGGTCGGCCAGGGTGGACTTGCCGTGGTCGATATGGGCGATGATGGAGAAGTTCCTGATGTTCTTCATGGAATCGCCTATTATGGCAGAAAACCCTAAAAAAGTCCCTCGGAGGGCTTTGCCCAGGCAGGGCGGCGCCGAAATTGACTTTTGGGGGCTCCGAGCGTATCTTCTAGGGGAGAAATCGCGGCAGAGTCCCAAGGAGATTGGCATGCTTGGTTCCATCGGACCGACCGAACTGATCCTGATCCTCCTGATCGTCATCATCATCTTCGGCGCCCGTAAGCTGCCGGACCTGGGCCGGTCCATCGGCGAGGGCATCAAGAACTTCAAGAAGTCCATCAACACCAAGGACGATCCGGACGGCCCCAAGAACCCCGAGCCTCCCAAGAACTGACGCCATCTCCCCGCCGCCCGGCGGCGAGAGCGTCCGGGTTGGCTTTCGAGAATCCCCCATGACACCGTCTTACGACGCCGGATTCGACATCGGCGGCACGGCCATCAAGTTCGGCCTGGTCGACCGCGACGGGCGCCTGGTCCGCCAGGGCCAGGTCCGCAGTCCCGGATCCATCGAGGGCATCCTGGCCGCCCTCGAGGAAGCTTGGACCGGCCTGAAGCGGAAGGCCCCCGGCCCCATCCGGACCTGCGGCTTCGGCATCGCCGGTTTTTACAGCCTGCGGCAGCGGAAGGTCCTCCAGTCGCCCAACTGCCCGAGCCTCGACGGGTATCCGCTCGTCCAGGCCGTGCGCAAGTTCATCGACGTGCCCGTCCGGGCCGGCAACGACGCCAACATGGCCGCCTTCGGCGAATACAAGCACGGGGGCGGGCGGGACGTCCGCAGCCTCGTCCTCCTGACCGTCGGGACGGGCATCGGCTCGGGCCTCATCCTCGACGGCAAGCTCTGGCAGGGCGAGGGCGGCTATGCCGGCGAGATCGGCCACATCACGGTCAATCCCGAGGGGGACCTCTGTAAGTGCGGCGGCCGCGGCTGCCTCGAGACCGAGGCCTCGGCCCCGAGGCTCGTCCGGGACTTCCGGGCCCTCACGAAGCGGACGGACGTCACCGAATCGCGCCAGGTCTACCTCCTGGCGAAGGAAGGCGATCCGTCGGCCCTGGCGAGCTTCCGGAATCTCGCCTACTGGCTGGGCATCGGCCTGGGCATCGTCATCAACCTGCTCAATCCCGAGAAGATCCTCATCGGCGGCGGGGTGGTTTCGGCCGGGAACATCCTGCTCGGGCCCGTCGTCGAGGAGGCCCGCCGGCGGTCCAATCCCCTCTCCTTCTCCGGGTGCCGGATCGAGCGGGCCGCCCTGGGCAACCGGGCCGGCCTGGTGGGCGCCGCCGCCTGGGCCCGCCACGGGGCGGGAAACCGGGGATGAGCGGGGGCCGGCGGCCCGGAGCCGCCTGGAACCATACCGGCGGAACGGGAGTTAATTGTTTTGACAATCCCGGACGAAAAAATGGAAAATACGATAGAGACAGGGTCCAAGGAGGCCGCTTTGACCAGTAAATACGCCGCCGCGCTGGCCGTCGTCGCGGTCCTGCTCGCTCTCTGCCTTCCCTCCGCCGCGGCGGGCCCCGAGGGCTCCCTCAGGGGCCGGATCGTCGACGACAAGGGCGTGCCTCTCTCGGGGGCCTACCTCTATGTGACCTCGCCGACGGCGCTCGGGGTCGCGAACTACATCACCTCCAAATCGGGCCGGTACGCCATCTCCGGACTGATCCCCGGGAGCTACAAGGCCGTCGCCGAGATGCCCGGGTTCAAGACCGTCACGGTCGACGGCCTCGTCCTCTCCGCGGGGGTGACCGTCACCCTCGATTTCAGGATGCAGCCCACCGACATCGAAGAGGAGCCCACGTCCGGCCGGCCCGGCTCGCTCCTCGACCGGGATTCCGCGCGGGCGGCGATCGTCCTGGACAAGGACCTCATCTCCCGGCTGCCCCTGGCGCGCGATTTCACGGCCGTTCTGGGCCTCGTTCCCGGGCTCGTGTTCGAGAACGACAAGCCCGGCCTGCGGGCCTCCCTCCAGGGGGCCCCGGTCACGACCAACGTCCTGGTCGAGGACGGGGTCATCGTGACCCACCCCGTCGACGCGCGGGCCCTGGCCCCGATCAACACCGACCTCATCGACGAGGTCGTCGTCGAGACCGCGGGACACCCCGTCGAAGCCGGTCCCGCCCAGGGCGCCTACATCAACGTCATCCACCGTCCGGGTTCGGCCTCGACGCAGGGCAGCCTGTCCTACGGCGTTTCCGGCAAGGGGCTGGTCGATTCCCTCTGGACGGCCGGCGAGATCGCCGAGATGGACGGGGCCGAGGCCCTGTCCCTCAAACGCGAACACGACGTGTCCCTGACCTACGGCACGTCGATGTTCGAGGACATGGCCTGGCTGTTCGCGAACATCCGCTACCGGACCCAGGGCTACCGCGCCCCCTACCGGTACTGGACCGATCCCGCCGGCGACCGGAACTTCGTCTTCGATTTCGCCGACCGCGATCTCTCGGGCCTCCTCAAGATGCAGTTCAACGTCCTCGACAAGTTCAAGGGCGTTCTGGAGTTCAATCTCTCCAAGGTCACCCAACCCGTCTACGAAGCGGACATCGATCCGCTCCGGCCGGAATCCTCGACCCGCGGCCTCGACGGGGAGAAGGTCATGCGCCTCCGCTTCGGCGGGAGCTACAACGTCAACCAGGGCACCCGGATCGACCTCGGCGTCGGATATGCGAAATACCGCCAGCCGCTCCTCCTCAGCGACCTGGGCGTCTCCAAGCCCGAGTACTACGACGTCGTCTCCGGGCGGCGCTGGGGCAGCGGTTCGGTCAACGACCGCGAGGCGGCGAGTCGCATGCGGGCCGGCGCCTCCATCACGCGCTACCAGGACGGGTTCCTGGGCCTCTTCCACGAGTTCGTGCTCGGCGGCGAGTACGAGACGACCTACACGACGTCGGAGTCCTGGAAGGCCGACAACCTCATCTACAATTACGCGGCCGGCAGCCCGTACACCTACGGGCTGACCACCTCCCCGGTCTCCGAGGAGGAGGTCGGGTGGGGCCTCGTCGGGTTCTACATCGCCCCGGCGGCCGAGAACAACATGACCGTGAAGCGCGAGCTCAAGCGGATCGCCGTCCACGTCCAGGACACGATGAAGATCGGCAGCCGCATCTCGCTCTCGGGCGGCCTCCGCTTCGACCGGTCCGACGCCCGGTTCGCCGGCGTCTCCAAGGGCGCGAGCGGGAATTCCGTCAGCAGCGCCGTGGGCAGCCGCCTCATCGACCCGCTCATGGGCTACAACCTCTTCAGCTCGGTGAGCCTCCCCGCCTGGGAAAAGGCCATCGTCTGGAGCACCCTCTCGCCCCGGGCCGGTCTGGCCATCGACCTCCTCGGCAACGGCCGGACGGTCCTCAAGGGCACCTGGGCGAGGCTCCCGGAGTACCTGGGGCTCGGCTATTCCCAGGACCTGGCCCCGATCGATCCCCTGGCTTCCCACGACTTCCTCTGGTACGACGAGGACGGCGACGGTCTCGTCGACTCCGGCGATGCCTACTCGCTCGTATCGTACGACTACCGCGTCTACAAGAGCGAGTTCTTCCGGCAGGCCGTCGATCCCGAACTCTCCGCCCCCGTCATCACCGAGTGGACGGCCGGTCTCGAACAGCAGGTCGGCCGCGACTTCACCCTCTCCGCCCGCTATATCGAGCGCCGCCACGCCAACAACATCGGGCACGTCGTCTACGACCCCTCGACCGGGGCCCGTTGGTGGCAGCTCGACGACTCCCCGGACGGCTGGTGGGTCCCCTTCGACACCGTCGTGCCGGGCACCGACGGCTACGCGGACGTCCCGGTGACCGTCTACCTCCGGTCGAGCACCGCCCCGGATTTCTTCGAGCGCATCGAAAACGTCCCCGAGCTCACGGCGAAATACCGCAGCGTCGAGTTCACCTTCCGCAAGAAGATGTCGCACAACTGGCAGCTCTTCGGCACCCTGGCCTGGAACCGGGCCACGGGGACGACCACCATGGCCTCCCGCTGGAGCGCGGGTAATTCCCCGGTCCTGCTGACGCCGAACGCCTTCACCAACATTTCCGCCGACGACGTCCTCCTCCAGGACCGGCCACTCGTCCTTCGCCTCGCGGGGACGGTCCACTTCGGCGGCGGCTTCTTCGCCAGCGTCCTGTTCAAGGCCCAGAGCGGCACGCCCTGGGCCCGGACCGTGACGGTCATCCCCCCGGCCGCGTGGGCCGCGGCCAACGGCGCCCAGACGGCGCCCGTCACCGTCTATCTGGAGAGCCCCGGCTCGCACCGCCACGACGGCTGGAAGAACCTGGACCTGCGGTTGGAGAAGGAGTTCGCCAAGGCCGGGCGGGTCCCCGTCGCGCTCTCGGTCGACGTCTTCAACCTGCTCGGCGACAAGTACCGGACGCTCGACCTCAACGACGGCGGGACCTGGGCCCCCGACGGGGAGGGCGGCAGCACGGGCACGCGCGTCCTCAGCGACCTCTACAACACCTACCGGCCGCTGTGGGGGACGCGGGTCGTCCGCCTCAACCTGAGCCTAAGATTTTAGCCGGAACACGACGGACTTCTTCAGCCCCCCGTCCTCGCCCGCGCTCTTGACCGTGACGTCCATCCGGAGCTTCTGGGCCGTCAGCCGGACGAGGTCTTTTTCGATGAGTATCGGGAATTCCATGCGGAAGCGGCCCTTGCGGTTCGCCGTGAGCTCGCGCTCCTCGAGCGCCAGGGGGAAGACGCCCTCGGCGTCCCAGACGGGCGTACCCGACTCGTCCGAGATCTCCAGCCGGACATCGAACGACGTCTCGAGCCGCCCGTTCTTGAAGGTGAACCAGATCGTGTTGTAGGGGATGTCGACGAAGACCTTGCCCTCGAAGGCGGTCTCGTCGGCCCGGACCTTCTGCAGGCTCACCAGGTAGTCGAAGAGCTTCTTGTCCTGGACGAACGTCTTCTGGAAATGGCCCTGGGCGATGTTGAGCTCCTGGAGATGCTCCAGGTTGATGGCCCTCAGGATGAAGTTGCCCGAGCAGTGCTCGTCGACGAAAATGACCGGGAAGCTGCCGTAGTACCAGAGCTCGCGGCAGTTGCCGCTGAGGTCCATGGGATTGGTCTGGCGCTCCGACGGCGGGCCGAAGAGGATGAGGATCCGGCCCCGGTCGGTCAGCCAGCCGGGGCGGCCCTCCCCGTGGAACATCAAAGCCGCCTTCTTCACCCGGTCCTCGTATTCGAGCCGGTATTCGTTGACGGCGGTGTCGGTGTCGGGATCGCGCCTCGCCCAGAACTCGGCGATGAAATCTTCCCGGCCGTCCGCCGGGAGCTCCAGGAAGATCTTGCGCTCCTCCTTGGTGATGATGTAGCCCACCTGGGACAGGAAATCGGAATGGGCGGGGCCGAGCTTCTTCTCGAGCTTGTAGGTCCCGCAGGCGGAGGCCGCGGCGAAGCCGGCGGCCAGGAGAAGGACCTGCCCCAGCGCGGCCAGGGCCGGGACGGCGGCGGCGGTCTTGCGGGTGAGGGTGAGTCTCATCGGATTCCCATCCTTTCGCCTTCTAAGGTAGTCTTCGGGGCGGGAATTAGCAAGAGACGGGATCGGGGAGGGAGGCTGGTGCGGAAGGGGGGACTCGAACCCCCAAGGCCTTACGGCCACAAACTCCTGAGGCTTGCGCGTCTGCCAATTCCGCCACTTCCGCACTCAGAGAGCCCGTATTATAGCCATTCCGGGGCCCGCCGTAAAGCCCCCGCGGAGCCGCTTGACAAAACGGGGGCCCGGGCCTATTGTGAGGATGTTGATCGACCTTCGCTTCGCCCGTTTCCCCTTTCGCCGCGAAACCCGCCTAATATCTCCCTAGGAGGATGTATGAAATTACAGAACCGTTCCCAGATCGAGGCGCTGGCCAAGTTCAAAAGCCAGGGCGATCTCGTGACGTCGTTCTACCTGGACACGGACAAGGGCCGGCTGAACAAGAAAGAGATCCAGCTGGCCCTGAAGAACCTCGTCAGCGAGGCCCGGGACCGGGCCTGCGCTCTCGCCGCCGCCAAGGACAAGACCGCGTCCCTGCTCGGCGACCTCGATCTCATCGCCGAGCACGGCGGCCAGGCGATCGTGTCCTCCAACGCCGCCGGCCTGGCCTTTTTCTCCCACAGCCAGAAGAAGTTCTGGCACGCCCTGGAGCTGCCGCACGGTCCGCGCAACCGGATCACCTTCGACACGAACTTCTACATCCGTCCCCTGGCCGCCATCCTGGACAAGTACAGCCCCATCTGCGCCCTGCTCATCAGCCGCCGCGAGTCGCGCTGGTACGACATCTCGATGAACGAGATCAAGGCCCTCGACGAGCTCGAGAGCGACGTCCCGAGGACCGTCCGCGAGGGCGGTTTCGAGGGCACCGCGGCGAAAAGGATCGAGCGCCGCCTCGACGCCCACCTGCAGGAGCACTTCAAGAGGACCGCCCAGCGGACGTTCGAGCTCAGCAAGAAACACCCTTTCGATTGGCTCTTCATCGGCTGCGAGGACAACAACGGCGGGGACTTCGAGGCCCACCTCCACAGCTACCTCCGCGACCGGGTCAAGGCCAGGCTCAAGGCCCACGCGGGCGATACGCCGGCCAAGGTCCTCCAGGAGGTCCTGGAGGTCGAGGCCCGGCTCAAGAAGGCCGAGGAGCTGGAAACCGTCCGGAAGCTCGTCGCCGAGATCGAGCGCGGCGGGCTCGCGGCGTCGGGCCTGCGGGACACGATCCACCGCCTGAACCAGTTCGAGGTCCAGTCGCTCGTCGTCACGCACAACTTCTCGAAGCCGGGACGGCTCTGCCCGACGCACAAGCTGTTCTATCTCGACGAGCTCCAGTGCCCCATCTGCGACAAGAAGACGGTCGTCGTCCAGGACGTCGTCGACGAGGCCATCGAGATCGTGCTCAAACGGGGCGGGACGGTCACGCAAGTCGAGTCGCCGTCCAAGCTCGACCGCTACGGCGGGATCGGCGCCTTCCTCAAATACAAGGCCTGAACAAAAAAAGGGCGGGCCCCCGCCGGGGAACCCGCCCGTGTCGTCCGTTCGCGCGAACCGGCTTTTAAGCCGCCGCTTTCTTTTCCTTGAACCTTATCTTGTTGACCACACTGTAGATGACCGGGATGACGAAGAGGGTCAGAATGGTCGTCGCGGTCAAACCGAAGGCGATGGCGACGCCCATGGGCGCCCGGAACTCGGAGCCCGACGACCGGGAGAAGGCCATGGGCAGGGTGCCCAGGATGGTCGTCAGGGCGGTCAGCAATACGGCCCGCAGCCGCGTCGTTGAGCCCTGCAGGATGGCTTCCCTCTTATCGACCCCGCGCTTGATGAGCTGGTTGATATAGTCGATCATGACGATGCCGTTGTTGACGGCGATGCCGGCCAGCATGATGACCCCGACCAGGGCGGCCATGCTGATCGTGCGGCCGGTGACGAGCAGGCCGATGATGACGCCGACGATCCCCAGGGGCACCGTGAACATGATGATGAAGGGGTGGGTGAAGTGCTCGAACTGGGAGGCCATGATCATGTAGACGAGCAGGATGGCCAGGGCGAAGGCGGCGGCCAGGATGAGGAAGGCCTCCTGCATGTCCTCGTAGGAACCGCCGTACTCGAGGAAGTAGCCCGGCGGCAGAGTCTTTTCGAAGCCGGCCAGCCGGCCCTTGATCTCGCGGACGACGCTGCCGAGGTCCCGGTCGGCGATGTTGGCGGTCACGGTGACGCGGCGCGACTGGTTCTCGCGGTCGATCCGGATGGGGCCTTGGCCGGACGAGATGTCGGCCACCTGCTCGAGGTAGACCGTCTGGCCCGAGCCCGTTCGGAGCGGGATGCCGCGGATCTCGTCGATGCTGTCGCGGTACTGCTCCTTGAAGCGGAGCCGGACGTCGATCTCGTCGCTGCCCTCGCGGAAGCGCGTGGCCACCCTGCCGAGCGTCGCCGACTGGACGGTGTTGGCCACCTGGTAAACGGACAGGCCCAGCCGGTAGGCCCGCTCGCGGTCGATCTTGATCTGGACCTCGGGCTTGCCGGCGGCCAGACTGTGGGTGAGGTCGCGGACCCCTTCGACCCCCGAGATCAGACTGACGATCTGGTCGGCCTGGCCCTCCAGCGTGGACAGCTCCTTGCCGAAGAGCTTGATCTCGACCGGGGCCGCGGAGCCGCCCATCATCGACTGGCTCATGTCGAGCGCTTCGAACCTGACGCCGCGCAGGTTGGGCAGCTGGCGGCGGATCCGCTCGAGGATCTGCTTGTCGGACTCCTTCCTCTGGTCGCGCTTGACCAGCCCGACCCAGAGCAGGCCCTCGTGCGTGCCCGAGTTGGAGAAGCTCGAGGCCGAGTCACCGGCGTCCTGCTCGCTTTGGGAGCCTGTCTGGGCCGAGATCATCGTGATCTCGGGCATCTTGGCCATGATGTTCTCGACCAGCCCGACGACCCGGTCCGTCTCCTCGAGGGCCGTGCCGACGGGCATGCGGACCTTGAGCATGATCATGTCCATGTCCTGGGCGGGGATGAATTCCGTGCCCAGGAAGGGCACGATGGCCAGGGAGAGGACGAGGGCCAGGGTGGCCCCGCCGAGGACCCAACGGCGGTGGTGGAGGGCCCAATCGAGCCGCTTCCGGTACCAGGCCCGGGGCTTGGCGAACTGGCGCGCTTCGGGCGTTTTAACGATGGATTGGAGGCTCTTCTTCGAGCGGAAGAGGAGGGACGTGGACAGGGGAACGATGGTCAGGGCGACGAAGAGCGAGGCCAGGAGGGAGAAGGCGATCGAGAGGCCCAAGGCCTGGGTCATCTTGCCGGTGATGCCCGAGGCGAAGATCATGGGGAAGAAGACGGCGATCGTCGTCAGGGTCGAAGCCGTGATGGCCATACCGACCTCGGTGGTCCCGGCGATACTGGCCTGGTCGGCTCCTTCGCCTTCCTCGAGATGCCGGTAGACATTCTCGATGACGACGATGGCGTTGTCGACGAGCATGCCGATACCCAAGGCCAGGCCTCCGAGCGTCAGCAGGTTGAGGGTGTAGCCGGCCGCGTAGAGGGCGATGAAGGTGGTGATGATGGACAGGGGGATGGCCAGGCTGATGACGAAGGTCGGCCGCCAGTTCCTCAGGAAAGCGAAGATGAGGAGGACGGCCAGAAGGCCACCCTGCCAGGCGTTGGCGACCGTGTTGCTGGTCGCCTGCTCGATCATATTGCCCTGATCCATGGCGACGTGGAAGACGGGATTGCCGGGCATGGTCCCGATGAGCTTCTTGATCTCCGACTTGACGGCCGAACTGGCGATCTGGGTGTTGGCGCCCGAGCGCTTGCTGACGATGAGATAGACGCCGTTCTGCCCCTGGATCCGCGCGGAGTAACGCATCTCCTTGAGGGTGTCCTTCACCTCGGCGACGTCCGAGACGTAGACGGGCTCGCCGGTCGCGGACATGCCGACGACGGTCCGGCGGATGTCGTCGAGGCTCTTGAACTCGCCCATGGTCCGGACGAGGACCTCCGAGTGGCGCTCGACGAGGTTTCCGGCCGGCAGGTTGAGGTTCTCCGCCCCCAGGGCCATGCGGATCTGGTCGAGGGTCAGGCCCCGG
>CAWHBV010000017.1:0-142740 GCA_963827635.1 uncultured bacterium | reverse complement strand
AAACGTGGCGTGCCTGAGAGAGGATTCGAACCTCCGACCTCTGGATCAGGTGATTTCGCCACCGCCTAACAGTTGATTGATTTGAGACAGCGCCACAGCCATCGTCGACCCCTTGACCAAGCGTTGTCGCCCTCAGGCCAACTCGTCGGGCTCCGGCGCCCGGACGCTCGCAAGGTGCCGTCGGTCACACGCGCCGAACTCCTTGTAGTTCGACCGTGCCTGCGTGAGGCTGAGTTCTCCGTTCGGTCCCCCCCTTACGACATCGGCGTCTTCGTCGTCCTGACCGTCGTCTTCCCACAAACAGACCGGGCAGATATCGAACCCGCCACGTTCACCGAGTGTCCTGCACCCGCAGCAGGGGCATCGGTAGTTGATACCCTCTTTCGGCGGCATGGAAACGGAATGATCGAGCCGGGCGGCGTACTCCTGGAACCATTCGACTCGGCATTCCAGTTTCGCCAGCTCGGCGCCCCAAGCCTTGGCCCGGTCGAGCTCGCCTTCCTTCATGGGCCCGTAGGAGGCCTTGACAAGGAAGCGCTGCTTCTTCGCGATCGGTCGATAACCCTTCTCCCCAGCATTCTCAGGATCTTGCCCGCGGAGCCTCCGGGAGAGAGCTTGAAGCCCGTCTCGAAAGCGGCGGCGCGCACGGCCGCACCTCCCACGCCCGCGCCCGCCTGGGGCAGAGCCACGAGCCACGTGCGTAATGACGGATGCGATAGGTCTGGCGGGGATGGGGCTTTCTTGTCCGGCTTCGCGACCATATTGTTCCGTGACTTCTAGGTCGGAAGGCTGAAAGCGACGATGGGAGAGCCGGCCACGATCAAGCCGACGCCCACGAGGGCCTCTCCTTTAGCCTCGGCCGTAGACATGGCCAGGGTGCCTGCTCCCAGGCCCTCGGCTATGGCCTGCGCGACCGAACCGGTATTGCCCCAATAGGATTCATAGACAACGATGGCTTTCATTGCTCTCCTCCCGGGGCCCTCATCGGCCACCTGACGTTTGCCGCATGACATGCAACATCATTCCCGTAAACTCCACCATTGGGCCAAACGCAGCGAGACCGCAGCGATCTCCTCCTTTGGCAGAATTATGCCGAAATGATCGCTCAACTCTGAATTGATCAATTCCGTTAGGTTTGAATACTCTGCTCCCCGGTGGAGAGCGCTAACAACTCTGTCCACCAAGCAATCATATTCGTCCGAAGGGCTTCCCGGGATGGGGTCCCATTCATTCAAGATCTGCCGAACCTGGGATGCCTCCTGCTTAACTCGTTTTGACAGAGACCTCTTTTTCTGGGCCGACCCGACGCCTCCCTCCCCGGGCTCAGAATTGACCCTTCTATTCACCATATAACGTCCTCCGTACGTTCCTTGCCTCTGTAATCATCAAAATCCCGCACTTTCCTCACGAATCCGGTTGCCATGTCCATTTCCCAGCTGGCCGGGGCCTCGCTCCACGGATCGGTGAGGATCTCTACTTCGGCCTCACCCTTCTTTCGGAGGGAATGGACCCATTTCACATTAGCGATTCTGCCTGCTTGACCGTTCCGCCAAACCGTCAGGTGTTCTCCCCCGATAAGGGCCCAAAGGTTGTTACTATCGATTAAGGTGCATTCGGGATCTCCGTAGAAATCACCCCTCATGAGTGTTTGACAGGTTTCTTTATCGATTAGCCACGCCTCCTCAAACTCGTGCCCAATCCTCAGTTTGTCTGTTTCGACTAAGACCTTCCCCCGTTTCATTATTCTATCCATTGCCAGCTTTGAGGATTAGGAATTGACGCATTCTTGTCATCTATGTCAATCCGACCGCCAAACTGATTATGAAAGAGAAATTCATGGGCTTCTGTCTTGATTCTTACGCCGGCATAGCCTTTGGTTAAAATCAAAAAATCGTCCCCTTCGATCTTTGGCTGCAGGAATTCGGCTGCTTCGATAGCCACAATTTTGTTGCCAAGAAAGATGCTGAGCCTATCGTCTGGTTTAAGGTCATTTAGCGATTGCTCGAAATATTTCAATCCATAATCGTCCTCGATTTCGGGCTCAGTTGAAAATCTTATGTCAATCGATAATCCATCATTCCTCACAGATATGATAAGCTTGTCGGCAATATCTTCAATGCCGATGAGGATCGCATTGGGCCTAGAAACATCATAATCGCTATTTGTATCCATTCTTTGCATTCGGACGATTCTTTTGTCAATTATGTGCTCATAGTCGTGCATGTAAGTCCTTCTTCAGACCAATATACGAAATCGATTCACAATGCGAAGTTAATCCCGGCTTGGGCCGAAGTCAAGGGCGCGGAGCTGTTGGCAACCTTTCGCGCTGGGCCACAAGCAGCCTGCGCTAACCTGGAAGCGCGGCGATCGATTCTGAGACTTTAGGAATCGCTTTTTGGACCAGATAATTTGGGCCATATTTGAGCCACATTTGTGCCACATCAGGGGGCAAACGTGGGCAAATCCGGGCAAGCGCAGGCAAATTGGGCTCAGGCCGGATTCCGGACTAAGTCGATGATTTCGCTGGCCATATGGGGGGGGAAACGTGGCGTGCCTGAGAGGATTCGAACCTCCGACCCAATTTAGTCGAGATTGGGATTGGATTTCTGGGGAGAGAACCGCTTCTTGAACGGAATTGGGCGCTTTGCTTTAAGAAAATCGAGGAGTGATCCCACTGCGACTCCGTCCAGCGATCGTCCCAAACGCGTAATGTGCTCGACCCGAACGAAAGCCCACCGCACCCATTGTCCCCTGTCGTTCTTGTAGCGTGTCTCCTGTTGCTTGCCGAACTCCAACGAGCGCTTGAAGGCATGCGAGTGGTCGCGGGCGCGAAACACAAAGAAGGGATAGTCGCAGAGATTTCGCGTAATGGGCTTATCATCGTCTACCAAGCAGACCATAAGCAACCGGGCGCTGAAGTAGTTCATGGCTACGTGACATCCTCTACTCGAAATGATGTCGCTACCACGGGCGCTTTCTCTGGGGACGGAGCGTCTGGTAGCGCTGCATGGCCTCTATCGGCAAGGCAGGCCAGGTTACTGGAAACGTTACGTCACCTACGGGGCTCGCATCGATATGCAACGGGCGCCGGCCAAAGAAGAACTGCTCCGCCTGAGCGAACATCTCAGCCCCCTTCTTTCGGTAGAGAACGACCCGCATCTGGACGTAGTAGTAGCCGGGTGGACGCTCGAAAGTAAAGCGTTGTTCAAGAGTTGTGTCTTGAGACTCCCGATCGAAATGGACCAGGTTACAGACTTCGGTACAGTCGACGACTGCCTCCACTGGCGGATCGCCGTTGTACGGCGGAGGCGAGTCCGCCCCGGCGACCGGGAAAAAGCAGACGTCGACCATAGCCCCCCTGTGCGGTGGGAGACCTGCGATTGAAACGATGCCTTCCATTTGTGCCATGGCTTCTCGTTCCCTGCCGCGGTAAGGGCACTACCTCACGTTGTTTCGGATCAGCAGGATTATTGCCAATAATGATATCCCCGCTCCTTCTGGCGGTCAAGCCCGGAACGCCCGGCATGACGGATGGCTCTGGCAGATCAATAATCGTGCTGTGCCAGCCCAATTCTGGCCGCGGCCTTCTTGGCCACTTTCCGGTAAGAACTCGAAGCGGGCCATCGCGAACAGTAAAGCAAACGAATCCGGTGAAAAATGAAGCCGGTGGCCTCATAGGGCAATATCACGGGAAAACGTGGCGTGCCTGAGAGGATTCGAACCTTCGACCTTTGGATCCAACGACTTGCGTCAGGCCACCGCTGTTAGCCGTTTCTTAAACTCATCATAGGCTTGAACAATGTATTTCCGCTCCGTTCTGTCCGCGTTGACGGGCAGGATCATAGCCGACCCAATCGCTCGCTCCGTAAGCGCTACCAGCTGCTGCCTCAACTCGTGACAGCGCCGCCAGAATTGCGCATCCGAATGCAGCACGTTGACCAACAAATCGCCCGGATAAAAATCACCTTCGGCATATGGTTCGGCCTGAAGTCGCTCAAGTGCCAGAGGCACGAGATATTCCAAGCCAATATCTTGTCCAATCATGATGCGCAGATCCTCTACCGTGAAATCGCACAAAGGAACTCGGCGCAAACGATGGCACTCCTTAACTAGATGCGAATGATAGGTCGGTTCGCCCCAATCCTCGTCTTCGAGCTGCTGTAATGACTTGCTGCGGTCGAACTGCTTCATGGGGTGCTCGCAGCTGAAGCATAGGCAACCATCCGGGACAAGTCAAGATTCGACCTTTCCGTATTTCCTTCCAAAAATGAAACTGTATAGATTGAAATGGGACAATCGTGGACAACGACGATCCCAGGGTAGGGCCATACCTAAGTCGTTGATCTCTCGGGGAAAGTGAGTGGCGTGCCTGAGAGGATTCGAACCTCCGACCTTTGGATCCGGAGTCCAACGCTCTATCCAGCTGAGCTACAGGCACGCACCGGCCTTAAAAGCCACTAAGTTATAGCGGAAAGCCGGCAAAAAGACAAGTTCGATGAGCGGTCCGGCGAGTCCGCGCCGCTTCGCCGCAGGGTATGGATCGAAGGTCAAGGCAAGAAGACGGACGGGTCGACGCGCAGCAGCTCGCCGACGGCTTTGAACGATCGGGTCCAGGCCTCTGACGCACCCGGTCCCCCGCTCCGCTCCGTCCGGCCCGGGCCGAAGAGCGCTTTCCCGGTCGAGAAATAAATGTTCTGGCTCCGCCACAGGTCGAAGCCGAGACCGAGCCGCTTCAACACGGAGAGGACGTCCTCGATCTTCTCCAGCGCGGCGACGTCGTCGGGCTTCCCGGCCCAATCGGCCACGAGCGCCGCGACCCTGTTGCCGACGATATAGCTCAGGGCCCCGCCGTCGGGCACGAAATCCCAGGTCTCGTATTCCTTCGCCAGCTTGCGCAGCCGCCCCGGATCGAGATCGGGGCCCTCCATCAGCCGGCGGAAGTCGGTGTTCAGGACGAACTGGGCCGGGGCCGAAAGCGCCTCCGGCGGGGGGATCAGCATCTCCCGCATGGCCTGCATGATCGGGTAATTCGTTTCGAAGATCTGGCGGAAGTCCGCCTCGATACCGCGCAGGTTCCCCTCCAGGATCTTGAACAGGATCTTGCGCTTTTCCTCCGTGAACAGGTGCCAGAGCGTGTAGATCCCTCCCCCGAACTCCTGGTCGATCAGGCGCACGACCGAGGCCATGTCGCCCTTGTCGAAGGCCCCGTCGATCGCCCGGCACGTGGCCCGGTAGGAGGCTTCGCCGTCGTGGCCCCGGACGCCCGCCGTGATGTTCTGATCGCCGAGGTGGAGGACGGCGTAATCGACGGTCCGCTCCTGCCACGTGACCGTGGATGTCAGCTTCACTTTGCCCAGGGCCAGCTTCCGCGGCCCGGCTTCCTTCTTTTCGAAGACGTCCGCGTCCGCCTTGTAGTGCCCGGTCTTGACGCCCCCGGGATCGGTCTCGAAGAGCGAGGACACCGCGAAATGGGCGCCGAGGCGGAGGAAGTCGACGACCGCCGGCCGGACGAGCTTCTCGTAGACCACGGCGCCGTTCTTGAATCGGGGCACGTTGCTCCGCGCCGCCTCGAGCATCCCGACGTATTCGGGTTCGAGATCGACGCCGCCGACCTCGCGGACAAGCTGCAGGGCCCGGGCGGCGTACTGGATGACCTGGACGGTCTCGACGTTGGAGATGTCGTCGAAGAACCAGCCGTCGCTCGTGAAGATCAGCATCGCGTGCCGCTCGAGCTCGAGGAGCTTGAGGACCGTCGTCTTGTCCTCCTCGGTGAGCCGGCGCCCGATGTTCCGGACGAAGAAGGCCTCGACCGACTCGGGCGACCGGTCGAGGACGACCCGGATGTAGTCGTCCCGGACGGCCCACGGGTCCGGCGCGTAGGCGCCCAGGCCCGACTCGAAGACCGCCGCGGCCTTTTCGCCCAGCCAGTCCATCGCTTCCCGGAGCGGGGTCCGCCAGGCCTGGCTCCAACCGGCGTGGGCGCCGGACGAGCAGGCGCAATCGCTCTTCCAGCGCTCGATGCCGTGGCAGCAGCTCCAGGACGAGTCCCCGACGATCCTGACCTCGTCGGCCGGCGGGAACCGCTCGAGGTAGTCCCCGTAGACGGTGATCTCCGCGAGCCCGTTCTTCTCGATGTGACGGAGGGCGTAGGCCAGGGCCATCTCGCCGAAGCGGTGATGGTGCCCGTAGGTCTCGCCGTCGGTGGCGATGTGGACGAGTTCGGGACGGCCGGCCTCCCCCGAGAATCCGGCGACGAGCCTCTTCGCGAATTGCTCGCCGTTCCTGAGAAGGTTGCCGAAGGCCAGGTCGTGGGAGAGCGGGCCGTCGTAGAAGAAGAGGGCGATCGTCCGGCCCGAGGGCAGCCGGCAGAGGTAGGGCTTTCTCGGGTCGACCCGGCCGTCGCCCGCGTCCCGCCACTCCCCGCCCGCGAGGGGCCTCGTCGCCGAGGCCTGGCGCGGCGCCAGGACGGTGAACAGGATGCCTTCGGCGGCCATGACGTCGAGCGACTCGAGGTCGACCGCCGCCTCGGGCAGCCACATCCCCTCGGGCCGGCGGCCGAAGCGGGATTCGAAATCCCGGATGCCCCAGAGGACCTGGGTCCGCTTGTCGCGGCTCGTGGCCAGGGGCATGATGATGTGGTTATAGGCCTGGGCCATCGCGGTCCCGTGGCCGCGGAACCGGTCCCGGGCCGTCCTGTCGGCCTCGAGAATGGCCCGGTAGACTTCCGGATTCGCCGTCTCGAGCCAGGAGAGGAGCGTCGGGCCCGCGTCGAACGAGATCGAGGCGTAGTTGTTGACGATGTCGACGATGCGGTCCTTGTCGTCGAGGATCCGGGCCGCGGTGTTCGGGGCGTAGCATTCGGCCGAGACGCGCTCGTTCCAGTCGTGATAGGGCGCGGCCGAGTCCTGGACCTCGATCTCCTCGAGCCAGGCGTTCTCCCGCGGCGGCTGGTAGAAATGGCCGTGGATGCAGACGAAGCGGCTCATCCCTCCCTCTTGAAGACGAGGACGCCGAGGGGCGGGAGGGTCAGGCGCAGCGAATGGCTCCGGCCGTGGAGCGGCTCGGCGACCGCCTCGGCCGAGCCGAGGTTGCCCAGGCCGCGGCCGCCGTACTCTTTCGCATCGCTGTTCAGGACCTCGCGCCAACGGCCTCCGGCGGGGACGCCGACCCGGTAATCGCCGTGGGCCTCGGGCGTGAAATTGCAGACGACCAGGAGGACGTCTCCGTCTTTCCGGCCCTTCCTCAGGTAGCTGACGATGCTGTGGTCGACGTCGTTGAAATCGATCCATTCGAAACCGGCCGGCTCGAAGTCGAGCTCGTAGAGGGCCGGCTCGCGGCGGTAGAGGTCGTTGAGGTCCTTGACCCAGCGCTGGACGTTCCGGTGCGTCTCGTGGTCGAGGGCGTGCCACTCCAGGCTCTCCTCGTGGGTCCACTCCTTCCACTGGGCGAACTCCCCGCCCATGAAGAGGAGCTTCTTGCCGGGGTGGGTGAACATGTAGCCGTAGAGGGCTTTGAGGTTGGCGTACTTCTCCATCTCCGCGCCGGGCATCTTGCCGACGAGCGAGCCCTTGCCGTGGACGGCCTCGTCGTGCGACAGGGGCAGGATGAAGTTCTCCGTGTAGGCGTACCACATGCTGAAGGTCAGGTCGTTCTGGCTGTACTTGCGGAAGAGAGGGTCCTTGCTGAAGTAGGCCAGCATGTCGTGCATCCAGCCCATCTTCCACTTGAGTCCGAAGCCCAGCCCGCCGAGCGGAACGGGCCGGGTGACCATGGGCCAGGCGGTCGATTCCTCGGCGGTCGTCTGGATGTCGGGGAAGGCCCCGTAGGCCACTTCGTTGAGGCGCCGGATGAAGCTCAGGGCCTCGAGGTTCTCGCGGCCGCCGTAGCGGTTGGGGATCCACTCCCCCGCCTTGCGGGAATAGTCGAGGTAGAGCATGGAGGCCACGGCGTCGATCCGCAGGCCGTCGGCGTGGTAGCGCTCGAGCCAGAACATGGCGCTGCTGATGAGGAACTCGCGGACCTCGTTGCGGCCGTAGTTGAAGATGGCGCTCTTCCAGTCGGGATGGAAGCCCTTGCGCGGGTCCTGGTGCTCGTAGAGGGAGGTGCCGTCGAAGCGGCCCAGGCCGTGTCCGTCGGTGGCGAAGTGCGAGGGCACCCAGTCCAGGATGACGCCGATGCCGTAGTGGTGGAGCATGTCCACGAGGTACATGAAGTCCTGCGGCGTTCCGTAGCGGCTCGTCGGCGCGAAGTAGCCGATGGTCTGGTAGCCCCAGGACCCGTAGAACGGGTGCTCCATGACCGGCAGGAGCTCGACGTGCGTGAAGCCCATGTCCCGGACGTATTCGGCGAGAAGCGGGGCCATCTCCCGGTAGGTCAGGGAGCGGTTGCCCTCGCCGGGGACGCGCCGCCACGATCCGAGGTGGACCTCGTAGACCGAGAGCGGGGCGTCCAGGGCGTTGGCCTTCTTGCGGCGGGCCATCCAGTCGGCGTCGCACCAGCGGTAGTCCAGGTCCCAGACGACGGAGGCGGAGCGGGGCGGCGCCTCGGAATAGACGCCCAGGGGATCGGCCTTCTCCGACTTGGAGCCGTCGGCCTTCGAAGCGATGGCGTACTTGTAGAGGGCGCCCTTTTCGACTCCGGGGATGAAGCCCTCCCAGATGCCGGACCCGTCCCAGCGGGCTTCCAGGGGGTGGCGGCCGGCTTTCCAGCCGTTGAAGTCGCCGATGACGGAGACGCGGGAGGCGTTGGGCGCCCAGACGGCGAACTGGACGCCGTCCTGGCCGTTCACGTTCAGGAGGTGGGCGCCGAGCTTGTCGTAGAGCTTGAAGTGGTTGCCCTCTTTGAAGAGGTAGATGTCCCCTTCCGTGAGGAGGCTCGGGCCGTGGAGGACGTCGACCTTCGGGACTTTTCGGGGCGGACGGGGTCACGCGGCGTCCTTGCCGGCCCTGACGAGCCGCGCCCATTCGTCGCGCAGGGTCACCGTCCGGTTGAAGACGGGGGCGCCGGGCTTCGAATCGCGCCGGTCGGCCACGAAGTAGCCCAGGCGCTCGAACTGCCAGCGGCTCTCGGGCGCGGCGGCGGCGAGGGCCGGCTCGAGCTTGGCGCCCGCGATCGTCTCGAGCGACTTGGGATTGAGGGTGGCCTTCCAATCGACGCCCTCGGCGACGCTCGAGGGGTCCCGGACCGTGAAGAGCGTGTCGTAGAGGCGGACCTCGGCGTCGACGGCGTGGCGGGCCGACACCCAGTGCAGGGTGGCCTTGACCTTGCGGCCGTCGGGAGGCGAGTCGCCGCCGCGCGTCGCCGGGTCGTAGGTGCAGCGGAGCTCGACGACGTTGCCGGCCGCGTCCTTGACGACCTCCTCGCACTTGATGAAGTAGGCGTAGCGGAGGCGGACTTCTTTGCCGGGCGAGAGACGGTAGAACTTCGGGGGCGGGACTTCCATGAAGTCGTCGCGCTCGATCCAGAGCTCGCGCGAGAACGGGACCTTGCGCGTCCCGGCCGCCGGGTTCTCGGGGTTGTTGACGCAGTCGAATTCCTCGAACGTGTCTTCGGGGTAATTCGTGATGACGACCTTGAGCGGCCGGAGGACGGCCATGACCCGGGCGGTCGTCCGGTTGAGGTGCTCGCGGACGCACATCTCGAGCAGCGGCATGTCGACGATGCTGTTGTCCTTGGCGACGCCGATCGTGTCGCAGAAGACGGCGATGGACTCGGGCGTGAAGCCGCGGCGCCGGAAGCCGGAGATGGTCGGCATGCGCGGGTCGTCCCAGCCGTCGACGAGCTTCGCCGCGACGAGCTCGAGCAGGCGGCGCTTGGAGAGGACGGTGTGGCTGAGGTTGAGCCGGGCGAACTCGATCTGCTGGGGGTGGTGGACGCCGAGCTGGTCGAGGAACCAGTCGTAGAGGGGGCGATGGACCTCGAACTCGAGCGTGCAGATGGAGTGGGTGACGCCCTCGATCGAGTCGCTCTGGCCGTGGGCCCAGTCGTAGGTCGGGTAGATGCACCAGTCGTCGCCGGTGCGGTAGTGGTGCTCGCGGCGGATGCGGTACATGAGGGGATCGCGGAGGAGCATGTTGGGCGAGGCCATGTCGATCTTGGCCCGCAGGGTCTTCGAGCCGTCGGGGAACTCGCCGGCCCGCATCCGGGCGAAGAGATCGAGGTTCTCCTCGACGGAGCGGTTGCGGTAGGGGGACGGCGTGCCGGCCTTGTTCACGGTGCCGCGGTATTCGCGGACCTGGTCGACGGTCAGGTCGCAGACGTAGGCGACGCCTTTGCGGATCAGCGCCACGGCGTAATCGTAGAGCTTCTGGTAGTAGTCGGAGGCGTAGTACTCGCGGTCCTCCCAGTCGAAGCCGAGCCAGCGGACGTCCTCCTTGATGGAGTCGGCGTACTCCATGCTCTCGGTCTCCGGGTTGGTGTCGTCCATGCGCAGGTTGCAGAGGCCCTTGTAGTCGCGGGCCAGCCCGAAGTTGAGGTGGATGGACTTGGCGTGGCCGATGTGGAGGTAGCCGTTGGGCTCGGGCGGAAAGCGGGTGCAGACCCGGTCGAAGCGTCCGGAGCGGAGGTGCCCGTCGACGATGTCGCGGACGAAGTTGGACTTGGGCTTGGGGATCGGGATTCTCGTCAGGCATGCGCGGCTCTCCTCATGCGGGCGACGACGCGCTCGCGGCCGAGGACCTCCATCATCTCGAACAGGCCCGCCCCCTTGGTCTTGCCGCTGATGGCCATGCGGGCGGGGTGGACGATCGGGCCGACCTTGATCGCGCGCTCCTCGGCGAAGCGGCGGAAGACCTCCTCGATCGCGGCGTGGGTGAAATCGCCGAGGCCGGCCAGCTGGTCGGCGAGAACGGTCAGGTATTCGCGGCTCTCGGGGGAAGCCAGGTGCTTGAGGCCGTCCTCGTCGTAGGCGAAGTCCTCGCGGAAGAAGCAGTCGATCATGGGCGGGAACTCGGCCAGCGTCTTGGCCCGGATCTTGTAGAGGTCGAGGACCTTGGAGATGTAGGCGTCCGGGACGCCGGAGAGAGAGAGGCCGGCGGCGGCGAGGTGGTCCTTGACGAGCGGGATGAGGCGCGTGTTCGAGGCGGCCATGATGTATTCGGCGTTGAGCCAGCGGAGCTTCTGGAGATCGAACTTGGCCTGGACGTCGTTCATCTCCGAGATCTCGAAGAGGCGGACGGCCTCCTCGGGCGGCATGACCTCGCGGCCGTCCTTGGGCATCCAGCCGAGCAGGACGAGGTAGTTGGCCAGGGCCTCGGGCAGGAAGCCCTCGCGCTTGTACTCCTCGACGGAGACGCCGCCGTGGCGCTTGGAGAGCTTGGCCCCGTCCGTGCCGAGGATGAGCGGCATGTGGCCGAAGCGCGGCGGCGTCAGGCCGAAGGCCTCGTAGAAGACGATCTGCTTCGGGGTGTTGCTGATGTGGTCGTCGCCCCGGAGGATGTGGGTGATGCCGAGGAAGGCGTCGTCGACGACGCAGGAGAAGTTGTAGGCCGGCGAGCCGTCCGATTTGATCAGGACCTGGTCCTTGATCGTCTCCGACTCGACGGCGATGCGGCCGTGGACGAGATCGTCGTAGGCGATGGTCCGGCCGGGCTCGACCTTGAACAGGACCGCGTCGCCGTCCTTGTAGGCCTTGCCGGCGGCGACGAGCTCGTCGGCCTTCTCGCGGTAGACGCCGAAGCGGTGGCTCTGGAAGATGGGCTCCTCGTCCCAGTCGAGGCCGAGCCACTTGAGGTCCTCGAGGATCTCCTCGAGAAAGCGGGTCTCCGAGCGCTTCAGGTCCGTGTCCTCGACCCGGATGAGGAAACGGCCGCCCGAGTGGCGGGCGAAGAGCCAGTTGAAGATGGCCGTCCGGGCGCTTCCGACGTGGAGGAAACCGGTCGGCGAGGGGGCGAAGCGGACTCTAACCATGCGTAATTTATATCATATGCGGGAGATAGCGGCAAGCCGCCCCCCAGAGGGGACCAGGTCTTCGCAGACGCCAAATTCCCCCGAGAGCCGCGAAGACCAGGTACCGTCCTCAGGAAGGGACCAGGTCTTCGCAGCAACAGGCGAAAATTGGCGTTTGCGAAGACCTGGTCCCTTCCGGGTTTGACCGCATCCGGGTCTTGTTGTATATCACCTCTCTTAAAGGAGGCCCATGAAACCCATCCCGAGAGTCTCCCGCGTCATCCTTCCCGTAATCTCCCTAACCCTTATGCTGGTCCTGGCCACGGGACCTGTCACGGGCGCCGCCCGGCCGGCCGGCGACGTCGGCCCGACCTACGCCATCCGCAACTGCCGGATCGTCCCGGTCGCCGGGCCTCCCGTCGAAAAAGGCACGATCGTCGTCCGCGACGGGCTCATCGAGTCCCTGGGACCCGTCGACCGGATCAAGATCCCCGGGGACGCCGAGATCGTCGAAGCCGAAGGCCTCGTCGCCTATCCCGGCCTGATCTCGGCCTTCTCGAACCTGTTCCTCGAACAGCCGGAGCGGCCCGGAGGCGGGCAGGCTCCCGAACCGGAGTTCCCCGTTCCGGCCCAGACGGAGGCGGCCGAGGACCGTTTTCCCCCGGGACCCGGCCTCTTCGTCCTCGACCAGCTCAAGCCCAAGAAGGCGGCGGTCGAGAGCTTCCACAAGGCGGGCTTCGCCACGGTGCTCGTCGCCCCGGCGCGCGGCATCTTCGAGGGCCGGAGCGTCGTGCTCAACCTCAACGGCGAGGCCCTCGGGCCCATGGTCGTCCGCAACGGCGCCGCCCTGCACGTCAATTTCACCACGGAACGGGGCGGCTACCCCTCGAGCCTCATGGGCACGATCGCCCACATCCGCCAGAGCTTCATCGACGCCGACTACTACGCCGCCCGCCGGGCCCAGTACGCCAAGAGCCCGGCCGGGCTGAAGAGGCCCGCCTACGACGCGCGCCTCGAGGCCCTCGTCCCCTACGTCAAAGACCGCGAGCCCGTCGTCTTCCAGTGCAACAACCAGGAGGACATCAAGCGGGCCCTGAAGATCGCCGCCGAGTTCAAGCTCAACGCCGTGCTCGCCGGGGCCAACGAGGCCTGGCGCGTGGCCGACGTCCTCAAGAAGAACCCGGTCCCGCTCCTCGTCGCGCTCGATTTCCGCCCGCCGGCGACGAGCAAGTACGCGACCCAGGGCGAGGAGCTGCGCAAGAGGGCCGAGGCCGAGATCTATCCGGCCAACGCCGCGGCCCTGGCCAAGGAGGGCATCGCCTTCGCGCTCGTCTCGGGCGCCAACGCCGACGGCGCCTCCGTCCTCAAGGCCGTGCGCGCCGCGATCAAGGCCGGACTGGCCGAAGACGCCGCCCTGCGCGCCCTGACCCTCCAGCCGGCCCGCGCGCTCGGCCTCGACCGGACGCTCGGCTCGCTCGAGCCGGGCAAGATCGCCAACATCGTCCTGGCCAAGGGCGGGATCTTCGACGAAGGCGGCCGGGTCGTCCGGATCTTCGTCGACGGCGTCATGTTCGAATACGCGGAGGCGTCCAAATGAAGAACCCCGCCATCCCCCGCCTGGCCGTTTGCGCTTTGATCGCGGCGGCCGGGCTCCGGCCCGCGCTCGCCGACGGCGGCAGCATCCTGATCAAGAACGGCACCCTCCTGACCGTGACCAAGGGCGTCATCGCCAAAGGCGACGTCCTCGTCGTCGACGGCATCATCAAGCAGGTCGGCGGCGACATCGCCGCGCCGCCCGGCGTCCGCGTCGTCGACGCGACCGGCCGCTTCGTCGTCCCCGGCCTCATCGACTCGCACACCCACGTCGCCCTGGCCGGGACGAACGAAGGCTCGGAGGCCATCACGCCCGAAGCCGACGTCGGCGCCGTCATCAACGCCGACGACACCTCGATCCTCACCGCCCTGAGCGGCGGCGTGACCATGGTCCACACGATGCACGGCAGCGCCAATCCCATCGGCGGGCCCAACGTCGTCCTCAAGATGAAGTGGGGCCGCCCGTCCGAGGAGCTCGTGGTCGGCGAGGCCCTGCCGACGCTCAAGTTCGCCCTGGGCGAGAACGTCAAGCAGGCGAGCCGCACCGTCCAACCCGGGCAGACCCAGCGCTACCCGGCGACGCGCATGGGCGCCAACGCCATCATCCGGCGCGAGTTCGCCCGGGCCCGGAACTACATGGAACAGTGGGACCGCTACCGGAAGGCCGCGGCCGTCAAGAACCCGCCCGCGAACCTCGTTCCGCCGCGCAAAGACCTGCGCCTGGAGGTCCTGGCCGAGGTCCTCCGCGGCGAGCGGGTCGCCCGGGTCCACAGCTACCAGGCGACGGAGACCGTCGAGTTCATGGAGCTGGCCAAGGAGTTCGGCTTCAAGATCCAGTGCTTCGAACACATCTGGGAAGGCTACAAGATCGCCGACGAGCTGGCCGCGGCCGGGATCGGCATCTCGGTCTTCGCCGACAGCTGGGCCTATAAAATGGAAGCCGCGGAGGGCATCGCCTACATGGCCGGATACTGCGCCAAGCGCGGCGTCCTCGTCTCCATCAACTCCGACAGCGGCGAGCGCATCCGCCGCCTCTTCAACGACGCCGCCAAGACCATGAAGTACGGCGGCCTGACCGAGGACGAGGCCCTGCGGCTCGTCACCATCAACCCGGCCGTCCAGCTCGGCGTCGACAGGATCGTCGGCAGCCTCGAGGTCGGGAAGCAGGGCGACATCGCCGTGTTCAGCGAGCACCCGCTGAGCGCTTACACCCGGTGCGACCTGACGATCATCGAAGGCGAGGTGTATTTCGACCGGGACGAGATCGTCAAGGCCCGCGAGGCGGCGGCCGCAAAAGCCGCGGCGCCCCGCGCCGAAGGAGGTGCCCGGTGAAACGCCGTGCTGTGATCCTCGCCGCGCTCGCCGTCATCGCCGCGCCGCTCGCCGCGGCCCTGCCGGAAGACGCGCACATCATCGCCATCACCAACGCCCGCATCGTCCCCGTCGTCGGGGCCGAGATCCCGAGAGGGACGATCCTCGTCGAGGGCGGGCGCATCGCCGCCATCGGGGCCGACGTCGCCGTACCGGCCGGGGCCCGGGTCGTCGACGCGACCGGCCTCCGGGCCTACCCGGGCATGATCGACGGCTATTCGTCGCTCGGCCTGGTCGAGATCAGCGCCGTCGCCGCCACGGTCGACAACCGCGAGACCGGGCGGATCAATCCCCAGGTCCGGACGCTCGAGGCCATCCGCTACGATTCGATGCACATCCCCATCTCGCGGTCCAACGGCATCACGGCCGCGATCGTCGCCCCGGCGGGCGGCTTCGTCTCGGGCGTGAGCTGCCTCCTCAAGCTCGACGGCTGGACCCACCGCGAGATGGCGGTCAAGCCGGCGGCGGCCCTGCACATCGAGCTGCCGGGGCTGCGGGCCGCGCGCGGCGGCGGCGCGGGCGGGCGCCGGGGGAGCGCTTCGCCCCAGCCCGACGGGCCGGCGCTCCTGGCCGAGCTCAAAGGCCTGCTCGACGCCGCCCGGGCTTACGAAAAGCGCCGGGACGCGGCCGCCGCGGACCGCCGTCTGGCCCTGCCGGGCTACGACGAGACGAGCGAGAGCCTGCTGCCGGTCGTCAAGGGCGAGCTTCCGCTCATGATCTCCGTCCACGGCGAGAAGGACATCCGGGCCGCCGTGAAATTCGTCCGCGACGAGAACATCAAGGCCGTCTTCTACGGCGTCGAGCAGGGTTTCAAGGCCGCCGGCGAGCTGGCCGCGGCGGGGATCCCCGTCGTCCTGGGCTCGCTCTACGACCTGCCTCCGGTCTGGGAGGACGGTTACGACGCCCTCTTCCGCAATCCCGGGATCCTGGCCAAGGCCGGGGTCAAGATCGCCTTCTCGTCGTCGAGCGCGAGCGTCGCCAAGGACCTCCCCTACCACGCCGCCAAGGCGGCCGCGTTCGGCCTGGACCGGGGCGAGGCGCTCAGGGCCGTGACCATCAACACGGCCGAGATCTTCGGGGTGGCCGGGACGATGGGCAGCCTCGAGAAGGGCAAGGCCGCGAACATCGTCCTCGCCGACGGCGACATCCTCGAGCTCAGGACCAACATCGCCAAGGTCTTCATCGACGGCCGGGAGACCGACCTGTCGAACCGCTACACCGAGCTCCTGGAGAAATTCAAGAAGTGAGAGAAGGAGACCCCATGAAGAACCGGCTCGTCCCGCTGCTGCTGATATCGCTGCTCGTCGTCGGGCTCGTACCCGGCCCGGCGTCCGGCGCCGCGGCCAAGATCAAGATCGCCAAGGAGAAGCAGGCGGTCCTCGACTGGCTCGGCCGCCCCGAGACCGTCGAGAAGTTCGGGCGCATCTCCGATGCGATCTGGGAATACGCCGAGCTCGGCCTCCAGGAATTCCAGTCGTCGAAGCTGCTGGCCGACACGCTCGAAGCGGCCGGGTTCACGGTCGAGAGGGGCCTGGCCGGGATGCCGACCTGCTTCGTCGCGACCTACGGCTCGGGCAAGCCGGTCATCGGCCTGCTCGGCGAGTTCGACGCGCTGCCCATGATCTCGCAGAAGGGGCGCGTCGCGAAGCAGGACCCCGTCGTCGAAGGCGCCCCGGGCCACGGCTGCGGCCACAACGCGATGTGCGTGGCCGCGGCGTCGGCGGCGATCGCCGTCAAGGAGGCCATGGCCGCCCACGGCCTCAAGGGGACGATCAAGGTCTTCGGCTCGCCGGCCGAGGAGATCGTCGCCAGCCGGCCCTACATGATCCGGGCCGGCCTCTTCGAGGGCGTCGACGCCGTCATCGACAACCACAGCTCGACCGGCTTCGGGACCGAGTACGGCGTCGGCGGCAACGCCCTCTTCTCGACCATCTTCACCTTCAAGGGCAAGACGGCCCACTCGGCCGGCGCGCCCTGGGTCGGGCGGAGCGCCCTCGACGCCGTCGAGATCATGAACGTGGCGACGAACTATCTGCGCGAGCACCTGCCCCTGTCGCAGCGGCTCCACTACGTCATCCTCGAGGGCGGCGAGGCCCCCAACGTCGTCCCCGACAAGGCCAGCGTCTGGTACTACGTCCGCAACACCGACGAGCGGCTGGAGGACATGTACGCGAGGGTCGTGAACTGCGCCAAGGCCGGGGCCCTGGCCGCCGGCGTCGAGCTGGCCTCGATGCAGGTCGTCAGCGCCATCCACCAGCGCCACGCCAACAAGGCCGCGGCCGAGCTGCTGCAGAGGAACATCGAGCTCGTCGGCATGCCCGCCTGGAGCGAGGAGGAGCACGCTTTCGCCAAGGCCCTGCAGAAAGAGCTCAAGGCCGAGGAGAAAGGAATGCCCAAGGACGTGGAGAAGCTCGAAGCGCCGAGGGACACCGGCTTCGGCGGCGGCTCCTCGGACGTCGGCGACGTCACCCTCATCGCGCCCACGGCGACGGTCGGCTTCCCCGGCTCGGTGCCCGGCTCGATCGGCCACCACTGGTCGAACGTCGCCTGCTGGTACGGATCGACGGCCTGGAAAGGCCTGAACGCCGGGGCCAAGGTCATCGCCGCCTCGGCCATCGACCTCCTGACCAAGCCCGAGGAGCTCGGGAAGCTGCAGGAAGGAATTCGAGGAGTATTCGAAGATCCACCCCTACAAGCCGTTCCTGCCGGCCGACGCGACGCCGCCGAACGATCTCAACAAGGAGCTGATGGAGAAGTACCGGGCGGCCCTGGCGAAGGCGCTGGCGGAGAAGTAGAAAAACACCGCGCGAGCGGCGTCGGGCGATAATCAGGGACCAGGTCTTCGCAGCGCCAGGGGAAAATTGGCGTTTGCGAAGACCTGGTCCCTTCTTTTTCCTTTTTACTTATAGATCGGTTTGACGTCCATGTTGAAGAACATGAACGACCACTGGTCCGTCTGGCTCTCGATGGCCTTGCTCAGGTTGCTCGAGCCGTGGCCGGAGCGCGTCTCGATGCGGATGACGACCGGCTTGGCGCAGGCCTGGGCCGCCTGGAGCGTCGCCGCGAACTTGAACGAGTGGGCCGGCACGACGCGGTCGTCGTGGTCGGCCGTCGTCACCATCGCGGCCGGGTAGCAGACGCCCGGCTTGAGGTTGTGGAGCGGCGAATATTTGTAGAGATAGCCGAACTGATCTTCCTTGTCGCTCGAGCCGTACTCGACGACCCAGCCCCAGCCGACGGTGAACTTGTGGAAGCGGAGCATGTCCATGACCCCGACCGCGGGGAAGGCCACGCCGAAGAGCTCGGGCCGCTGGGCCATGACCGCCCCGACGAGCAGGCCGCCGTTCGAGCCGCCCTCGATGGCCAGGCGCGGCGTCGACGTGTACTTCTCACTGATGAGGTACTCGGCCGCGGCGATGAAGTCGTCGAAGACGTTCTGCTTCTTGTCGAGCATGCCGCCCTTGTGCCAGGCCTCGCCGTACTCGCCGCCGCCGCGCAGGTTGGGCTGGGCGAAGACGCCGCCGTTCTCGAGCAGCGGCACATAGACCGGGCTGAAAGAGGGCGTCAGGCTGATGTTGAAGCCGCCGTAGGCCGTGAGATAAGTCGGGTTCTTGCCGTCGAGCTTGAGCCCCTTCTTGTGGACGATGAACATCGGGCACTTTCGTGCCGTCCTTGCTCGTGTAGAAGACCTGCTTCGTCTCGTAGGCGGACGGGTCGAACTTGACCTCGGGCTTGCGGAAGACCTCGGAGGCGCCGGTGGCCGGATCGAACTTGTAGATCGTCGACGGGTAGGTGAACGACGTGAAGGTGTAGAACATGACCTTCTCGTCGCGCTTGCCGCCGAAGCCGCCGGCCGAGCCGAGGGCCGGGAGCTCGATCTCGCGGACGGGCGCGCCGTCGAGCTTGTGCTGGAAGATCTTGGTGTTGGCGTCCTTGAGGTAGTTCGCGAAGAGGTAGCCGCCGGCCGTCCCCGCCCCGCTCAGGACCTCGGGCTTCTCGGGGATGACCGTCTGCCACTTCTCCGGGGCCGGGTCGGCCGGATCGATGGCCACGACCCGGAAGTTCGGGGCGCCGGCGTTGGTGTGGACCAGGAACTTGCCGTCGACGATCTCCAGGGGCGAGGCGTCGAACTCGAAGCCCTTGAAGAGCAGCGTGAACGCCGCGTCCTTCTTGGCCAGGTCCTTGACCCAGACCTCGGAGCCGCTCGTGCCTTCGGAGACGGAGAGGATGAGCCATTTCTCGTCCTCGGTCGTGCCGGCGCCGACGTAGCGCAGCGGGTGCTCCCTGTCCTCCCAGACCAGCGTGTCCTTCTCCTGGGGGTCGCCGAGCTTGTGGTAGAAGACCTTCTGGAACTCGTTCTTGGCCTTGAGCTCCTCGCCCGCGGCCGGCTTGTCGTAGCCGCTGTAGTAGAAGCCGTCGCCGTGCCAGGCGGCGCCCGAGAACTTGTTCCACATGATCCGGTCGGGCAATTCCTGCTTCGTGGCGATGTCCATGACCCGGATCTCGGACCAGTCGGAGCCGGCCTCGCCGCGGCTGACGGCGAGATATTTGTCGTTGCCCGAAGGGCCGATGATGCCGAGGCGGATCGTCCCGTCGGGCGAGAGCGCGTTGGGATCGAAGAAGACCTCGGGCGCCCCGTCGAGCCCCTTCTGGATGTAGCAGACCGACTGGTTCTGGAGCCCGTCGTTCTTGTAGAAGAAGTAGTTCTCGCCGACCCGGAAGGGCGACGAGTAGCGCGGGTAGTTGAAGATCTCGGTCAGCCGCGCCTTGATCGCGGGCCGGTACGGGATGGTGTCGAGGTAGCCGAAGGTGACCTTGTTCTGGGCCTCGACCCAGGCCTTGGTGTCCTCGGCGTTGTCGTCCTCGAGCCAGCGGTAGGGATCGGCGACCTTCGTGCCGAAGTAGTCGTCGACCTGGTCGACCTTCTTGGTCTCGGGGTAGGCCAGCCGGGCCTCTTCCTTCTTGCAGGCGGCGAGGCCGACGACCAGGGCGATACCGGAGATAAGGACGAGCGTAAGCATGGGTTTTCTCATTGGACCTCCATCGGGATGACGAAGCCGTTTATACCACAATTCGGCGGCCGAAGAAAAATGGGGACGCGCGATCTTCAGTTCTCGCCGAAGTCGACGTCGTCGGCCAGCTCGTTGACGTCGACCGTCGGGTCGCAGGGGTAATGGGCGGCCAGATGCCGGCCGGCCTCGCCGATCGCCTCGACGAGCCCCTCGGTGAACTCGCCCTTGCGGAAACGTCCGGACAGGAGCGCGGCCAGCGACTCCCAGAACTCCTGACCGACCTTGGCGTGGATGCCCTCGTCGCCGAGGACGACGAACTTCTTCCGGGCCGGGACGATGAAGAAGAGGACGCCGGTGCGGTCCTTCGTCCGGGTCATTCCCATCCGGACGAACGCCCGCTCGGCGGCCCGCCGGACGCTCCCCCAGAAGTAGCGGGACACGGAGACCCGGATCTCGCCCGACGCGGCGCACTCGGCCGCGGCGATGGCCGCCTTGATCCGGTCGACGTCGATCGTCCTCATGAGCTCGGGCCGGCTGTGTACGGTCATGGTCCCCCCCTTCCGTCTTACCACCCGCCCGAGGCGCCGCCGCCGCCTGAGCGTCCGCCGCCGCCGCTGAAGCCGCCTCCCCCGCCCCCTCCCCAACCGCCGCCGCCCCCGCCCCCGCGGCCGCCGCCGAGAATGTTGACGAGGAGCCAGAGGGCGAACGTCGGATTGGTGATGAGGATGACGAGGAAGACAAGGAAGACGATCCCGCCGAGGACTGTTGCGAGACCGGGGACGAGATGCGGCGGATATCGCGGCCGTCCCGTCCTCGCCGCCGCCGGCTGCGTTCTCGTCCCCGCCGATGTAGCCGATGAGGGCGGTGACCGCCGGTCGACCGCTTCGTCGGGCCGCCCGTCCCGGAAGCCCGGGGCGAGGATATTGTTGATGACCCGGAAGGCGTAGGCGTCGGGGACCTCGTCCTCGAGGCCGTAGCCGACCTCGATGCTGATCTTGCGGTCCTCGGCGAAGATGAAAAGAACGAGCCCGTCGTCGATGCCCTTGCGCCCGACCTTCCAGGCCTCGAAGGTCCGGACCGCCCAGTCCTCGAGGACCTCGTTCTCGCCGAGCGTCCGGCCGATCCAGACGAGGACCTGATGGCCGGTCTGCCGCTCGTAGTTCTCGAGACGCGCGTCGAGCGCGGCGACCGTGCGCGCGGCGAGGAATCCGGCTTCGTCCGTGGCCCAGCGGGCGGGGGCCGCCGGGATGCGGGGGCCGGATTGGGCTGTGAGGCGCGGGACGAGCGCGGACGCCCCCGGCGACAGGACGAGCGCTCCCGCGCCCAGGACGAAAGCCAGGGCGAGGAGCGCGAGCGGGCGCCGGACGCGGGCGACGACGGACATGGGCGGGCCTTCTTCCGGGTTCGGGCGCGCTTAGAACTTGACCTGAGGCGCCGTCTCGGCTCCCGCCTGGGCCTTGAAGTACGGCTTGTCGGCGAACTTGCTCCCGAAGAAGCCGGCGATGAACACGGCGGGGAACCTGTTCCGCCGCGTGTTGAAGGCCTGGGCGGCCTCGTTGAAGCGCATCCGCTCGACGGTGATCCTGTTTTCAGTTCCTTCGAGCTGGGCCTGGAGCTCCTTGAAGTTCTCGGTGGCCTTGAGATCGGGGTACTTTTCGACGACGACGAGCAGGCGCGACAGGGCCGAGGACAGCCCGTCCTGGGCGGCCTGGAACTTGGCGAAGGCGTCGGGCGTGAGCTGGCCCGCGTTCACCTGGACCTGGCCGACCTTGGCCCGGGCTTCCGTGACGGCCGTGTAGGTGTCCTTCTCGAAGGCGGCCGCGCCCTTGACCGTCTCGACGAGGTTGGGGATGAGATCGGCCCGCCGCTGGTAGGCGTTCTCGACCTGGCCCCACTGGGCCTGGGTCTTCTGATCGAGGCCGACCAGGGAATTGTAGATCCCGGTGACGTAGACGGCCCCGATGAGGAGCACGACGAGGACGACCATCAGGCAGCCGATGGCGAATTTTTTGTTGGCCATTGGGATCACTCTCCTTTTAATCGATATTCTATCATACGGGGGGCCGCGGGGGCCGGTTTTTTGATATAATCCCGGCCATGAAGAGGATCGCCATCCTGACCAGGGACTGCGGCGGGGTCAACGCCGCCATCCGGGCCGTCGTCCGGACGGCCGTGGGCGAAGGGCTCGCCGTCGACGGCGTCATGAGGGGTTTCCACGGCCTCATCCAAGGCGACTTCGTCCCCCTCGACCGCCGGTCGGTGTCGAACATCATCGGCCTCGGCGGGACCATCCTCAAGACGGCCCGGGCCGAGGAGTTCATGGCCGAGGCGGGGCAGAAGGCGGCCCTGGCCCATCTGCGGGAGAGGGCGGTCGACGGACTCGTCGTCATCGGCGGCAACGGCTCGCTCACGGGGGCCCGCGTCCTGGCCGAGACCTACGGCTTCCCCGTCGTCGGCATCCCGGCCACGATCGACAACGACGTCCCCGGCGTCGCCTACTCCATCGGCGCGGACACGGCCGTCGACGTCGCCTTGGATGCCCTGGACAAGATCCGAGATACGGCCACGTCCCTCGAGCGCATCTTCGTCGTCGAGGTCATGGGCCGCAAGTGCGGCTGGCTGGCCATGCAGGTCGCCCTGTCCGGCGGGTGCGAGGAGGTCCTCCTCCCCGAGAAGGACGTGCCGCTCGAGGCCCTCTGCGACGAGATCAAGGAAGGCCGGGCGCGAGGCAAGGCGAGCTGGATCATCGTCGTCGCCGAGGGCCGCGGGACGGCCGCCGGGATCGCCGAGGCCGTGACGGCAGGGACGGGCCTCGAGACGCGCATCGCCGTCCTCGGCCACGTCCAGCGCGGCGGAAGGCCCACGGCCGCCGACCGCATCATGGCCGCGCGGCTCGGTCATGCCGCCGTCGAGGCCCTCGTCGCGGGCCGGACGGGCGGGCTCGTCCATCTGGTCGGCGACCGGGTCGAGTTCCTGAAGTTCGGCGCGGCCGGCGACGTGAAGACGACCGACATCGAATCCGACTACCACCTGCTCAAGGTCCTATCCTGACCGCTATGAGGAAAGCCGACAGTTCGCCCGTTTGCCGCCGTGTTCCTGCTCGTCCTCGCCGTCGCGGCCATCGCCCTCGCGAGCGCTGCCTGCCGGCGCCCCAAGTACCCCGAAGGCCTCTACGCGGAGGTCGCCACGAACAAGGGCCTCATCGTCATGAAGCTCGAATTCGAACGGACGCCGATGACCGTCGCCAACTTCGTCGGCCTGGCCGAGGGGACGATCGACAACAGCGCGCTTCCCCCGGGGCGACCGTTCTTCGACGGGACGAAATGGCACCGCGTCGTCCCCGGCCACGTCGTCCAGTGCGGCATGGGGGCCGGCGGGAAGGCCGAAGACCCCGGCTACGAGTTCCCGAACGAGATCGTCCTGCCGGAACTCGACCACGGCCGGGCGGGTGCCGTCGGCATGGCCAACGGCGGGCCGCACACGAACGGCAGCCAGTGGTACATCACGCTCGGCGACCGCTCCTACCTCGACGGCGACTACACCGTCTTCGGCTCGGTCGTGGCCGGGATGGACGCGGTCATGGCCATCGTCCAGGACGACCTCGTCGAGACCGTCCGGATCGTCCGCGTCGGACGGAAGGCCCGCGCGTTCCGCCCGACGACGGCCTCGTTCAAGGCCCTGGTCGAGGAAGCGAAGGCCCGGGTCGTCGAAGCCGACGCCGAACGGAAGGCCCGCGAGGACGAATACGTCCGGACGAACTGGCCCGGCGCGGTCCGGGGCGAAGACGGCGGCGAGTCCGTCGTTCTCCGGGAGGGACTCGGCGGGCCGCCCGCGCCGGGGGCCGTCGTCAAGGCCGTTTACACCGGGCGAGCGCCGCTGGCCGGCAAGTCCTTCGTCAGCACCGCCGACGAGGGCAAGCCCTATTGGGGCGAGATCCCCGAACCTTTCGAATTCACGGTCGGCACCTCGAAGATCAATCCGGGCCTCGACGCCGCGATCGGCCGGATGAAGAAGGGCGAGAAGCGGCTGGTCGTCGTCCGGCCGGAGATGGGCTACACGGCCAACGGCTTCTACGCCAGGCAGCGCCCCGGCGAAAAGCGCTTCGTCATCTCCCCCAACACCCTGCTCGTCTACGAAGTCGAGATCCTCGACATCCATTGATGGAGGTTTCCATGCGTTTGTCCCAGCGTTCGCTCGTCACCGTCGGCGCGGTCGCCGTCCTGGCCCTGCTCGTCGCCGCCGCCCCCCAGGGCAAGGCGCCCGCCAAGGGCCTGAAGAAGGTCGAGAACACCGATACGGCCCTGCGGCTGAAGGCCTTCGAACAGCACGTCGCGATGAAGCAGGCCTCGCCCTTCAAGGACGTCAAGTGGCGGTTCATCGGCCCGTCCGACCTCAGCGGGCGGTGCACCGACGTCGCCGTCCCCGCGGGCAGCCGCACGGTCTTCTACGCCGGCGCGGCCACGGGCGGCATCTTCAAGACCGTCAACGCCGGGACGACCTGGGAGCCCATCTTCGACGACATGCCGACGATGTCGATCGGCGACCTGGCCGTCGCCGGATCCGATCCGAACATCGTCTGGGCCGGCACGGGCGAAGCCAACATCTTCCGCGGCTCCGATGGCCGGCCTCGGCGTCTTCAAATCGACCGACGCCGGGAAGACCTGGAAGCACATGGGGCTCGAGAAGACCTACACCATCGCCCGGGTCGTCATCCACCCGACGAACCCCGACATCGTCTACGTCGCGGCCACGGGCCACGAGTGGACCGCCAACCCCGACCGCGGCGTCTACAAGACGACCGACGGCGGGGCCACCTGGCAGAAGGTCCTGTTCGTCAACGACCGGGTCGGGGCGAACGATCTGGTCATGGACCCGCAGTCGCCCGACACCCTGTACGCCGCGACCTGGAACCGCATCCGCCTGCGCTGGAGCGATCCCCGGCCCGGCGGCGAGGACGGCCTGTTCAAGACGACGGACGGCGGCAAGACCTGGTCGCCGATCAACGCCGGGCTGCCCGACACGGTCGTCCACCGGGCGCATCGGCATCGACCTCTGCCGGACGAAGCCGTCGACCCTCTACGCCTACGTCGACAACCACGCGCCGGGCGCCGAGCCCAAACCCGGCGAGAAGGACGCCTACGGCCGGCCGCAGCAGCGGGGCATCGTCGGCGCCGAGGTCTACCGCTCCGACGACGCGGGGGCCGGCTGGCGCAAGGTCAGCCCGCCGGGCATGGACCGCTTCGGCGGCACCTACGGCTGGGTCTTCGGGCAGATCCGGGTCGACCCGAGCTCGCCCGAGACGGTCTACATCATGGGCCTGGGCCTCTCGAAGTCGACCGACGGCGGCAAGACCTGGCGGGGCCTCTACGCGGCCGGGCTCCACGGCGACCACCACGGCCTGTGGATCGACCCGAACGACAGCGACCACCTGATCAACAACAACGACGGCGGCGTCAACATCTCCTACGACGGCGGACTGACCTGGCGGGACTTCCACGACGGCATCCCCGCCGTCCAGTTCTACAACGTGGCTCTCGACAACGCGACGCCCTTCCACGCCTACGGCTCGGTCCAGGACCAGTACACCCATCGCGGCCTCATCCCGCTCCAGAGGCCGACGCAGGGCGCCCCGACCGGGCGGCGGAGGTTCAGCGGCCTGACCGCGCCGAAATGGGAGCTGGCGCCGGGCGGCGAAGGGACGCTCATCGCGATCGACCCGTCCGACCCCCGCACCGTCTACGCGTCGTCGTTCTACGGCCGGCTCGAGCGGGCCGAGTACAAGGACGACGGCACCTGGACCAGCAAGGAGATCTATCCGAAGGCGGCCGAGGGCGAACCGGACCACCGCGGCCAGTGGCTGGCGGCGACGATGCTCTCGCCCCACAACCCGCAGATCGTCTACCACGGCTTCCAGTATCTCTTCCGCTCGATGAACAGGGGCGAGACCTGGGAGCGGATCAGCCCCGACCTGACCTACAACAATCCCGACCAGCAGGGCCGGTGGCCCTTCGCCATCCCCTTCGCCACGATCACCGCGGTCGACGAATCGCCGTTCAAGTTCGGCCTGCTCTACGCCGGCACGGACGACGGCCGGGTCTGGGTGACGAAATCGAGCGGCGAGAGCTGGACCGAGATCACGGCCGGCCTCCCCTACAACAAGCACGTCTGGAAGCTCGTCGCCTCGAAGTACGACCCGGCCACGGTCTACGTCACGCTCATCGGCCGGCACGACGACGACTTCGATCCCTATATCTTCAAGTCGGCCGACTACGGCAAGACCTGGGCTTCGATCGCGAACAACATCCCCGGCGGGCCGGTCAACGTCGTCCGCGAGGACCCCAAGGTCAAGGACACGCTCTACGCGGGGACGGACACGGGCGTCTACGTCAGCCGGGACGCCGGCAAGACCTGGAACGTCCTCGGCGGCAACCTGCCGACGAGCTACGTCTGGGACCTGGCCATCCACCCGCGGGACAACGCCCTGGTCATCGCCACGAACGGCCGGGGCATGTGGATCGTCGACGACCTGGGGCCGGTGCAGAACGCGGCGAAGTAGGCGGCGCGGGACCCGGGCCCGGGGCCTATGAAGCCATGGCCAGGTCGGCGGCCAGGCTCCCGGTGAAGAGCGCCGTGGGCACGCCGCCGAGGACGAGCTCGGTCGTCGCGTAGGCCCCCGCGACCAGGAGCCCGGGGACGGGCGTGCGGACGAGGACGCGGCCGGGCAGCCCGGCCGAAGTGCCGGCCTCCCAGCTCCAGCCGGCGATCGAGCCCGCGTACCGCCCGCCCCAATCCCTGTAGGTCAGCGGGGTCGCCGCTTCCATGACCTCGACCGCTCCGGAGAGACCGGGCAGGACGCGCTCCGCCGTCCGCACGAGGTCCGAAGCCAGCCGCTTCTTGTATTCGGCGTATCCTTCGCGCCTCTTCTTCTCGGCCAGCCGCCACGACGCGAAGTGTTCGTACGGAAAGCCCGCCCGGAGGACGAGGGCGTCCCGGCCCCGGGGCACGAGACCGGGGGCCTTGCGGGACCAGAGGCAGATCTCGATCTCCCGCCGGTCGAAATCCTCGAGCCCGCTCGCGCCGCTCCCGGTCTCGTGCCGGTAGAAGAGATGGTCCGCCCGCATCGCGGAGAGGTCCGCCTCCCCGGAACGGAGGCCGAGATAGACGCAGAGCTCGGACTCCGTGTAGGGAGCGGCGCGGAGACGGTCGAGGTCGAGTCCGCCGGAGTCGGCCGGATCGACGAGCTCGAGGAAGGTCGTTTTGTAATCGGCGTTGGAGACGATCCGTCCCGCGTCGATGACATCGCCCGCCGCCGTGACGACCCCCGCGGCGCGGCCGGCCTCGACGACGATCCGGCGGACCGCGGTCCCCTGCCGGAGCTCGCCGCCGGCGAGGAGGAACCGTTCGCGGAGCAGGTCGGCCAGGACGTGGACGCCCCGGTCGGGGGACCAGATCCCCTCTCCGGACATGACGTTCCACATCAGGGCCAGATTGAGCATGGACATCCGGGGCGGTTCCGAACCCATGGAGCCGAGGAGGTTTTTCAGAGCGACGTTCGAGATCAATGGGTCGAGAACGGCGGCGGCCGGCGTGCCGGCCAATCCGGCGATCGAGCGGAGCCGGTCGTCGACGATTCCTGCGGCTGGACCCCCTGTCTTCGCAGAAGCCGAGCCCGGGGCGAAGCCGGGATGCAGGAGATCGGCGCCCGCGGCCACCGCGATCCCCGTCCGCAGCGCCGCAAAGAACCGGGCCAGCCCGGCCGCCTCGCCCGGAAAGAGACGGGCGAGCCCGGCCTCGAGCTCGTCGAGCGGGCGGGAGATGACGACGTCGAGCCCGGGCGTCCGGACCTCGAACGAGCTCCGGCGAAGGCCCAGGTCTTCCTCGACGCCCGCCTCCGCCAGGAGCGCGCGGACGCGGCCGGGGAAGGAGAAAGACAGCGGACCCATGGGAAAGGCATATCCGCCCCTGCGGAAGATGTAGCTCGTCCCCCCCGGCAGGGCCTTCTTCTCGAGGACGACGACGCGCTTCCCGGCCCGGGCCAACTTGGCCGCGGCCATGAGCCCGCCGAGTCCCGCCCCGATCACCGCCACGTCGTACATGCCGGCCCCATCATAGCCAAATCAACCCGGAAAAAAAATGGTGACGTTTCTGGTTTTGATTCTCGATCACTAAGTAAAGCCAGAAACGTCCCCATTTTTTTCGATTGGTGTTAAAATGCCGGCATGCCGAACGTCGTCGGGGTCATCATGGCCGGGGGCCAGGGCAGCCGGCTCTTCCCCCTGACCAAGGTCCGGAGCAAGCCGGCCGTTCCGGTCGCGGGCCGGTTCCGCCTGATCGACATCCCCATCTCCAACTGCATCCATTCGAACGTCCGGAGCATCTTCGTCCTGACCCAGTTCGCCAGCGAATCCCTCCACCGCCACATCTTCACGACCTACCGCTTCGACAGCTTCCACCGCGACTACATCACCCTGCTCTCGGCCCAGCAGACCCTGGAGAACCGCAACTGGTACCAGGGGACGGCCGACGCCGTGCGCCAGAACCTCGCATTCATCGAGGACCCCGCGGCGCTCGTCCTCATCCTCTCCGGGGACCACCTCTACCGGATGGACTACCGGAAGTTCGTCGACTTCCACCTGACCGCCGGCGCCGAGATCAGCATCGCCGTGACGCCGGTCCGGGCCGAGCAGGCCCACGAGTTCGGCGTCATGAAGGTCAACGCCCGGGGCCGGATCACGGAATTCCACGAGAAGCCCCGGACGCCCGAGGACGTCGAACGGATGCGGGTCGAGGAGGACGTCTTCGACCGGTTCGACACGCCGGCCAACGGCCGGACCCACCTCGCCTCCATGGGCGTGTACCTCTTCAACCAGGGCGTCCTGCGGGACCTCCTGGCCCACACCGAGACCAAGGATTTCGGCAAGGAGGTCATCCCCCACGCCATCGGCGAGCGGAAGGTCTGCGGCCACTTCTTCGACGGCTACTGGGAGGACATCGGGACCATCCGCAGCTTCTTCGACGCCCACATGGACCTGACCCGGCCCCTGCCGCGGTTCGACTTCTACGACGAGGAACGGCCCATCTTCACCTTTCCCCGGTTCCTGCCCGGCTCGAAGATCCTCGGCGCCGACGTCGAACACACCATCCTCTGCGAGGGCAGCATCGTCAACCGCTCGCGCATCCGCGACGCGATCGTCGGCATCCGGACGCGCATCGGCGAGAACTGCCGGATCGAGCGGGCCGTCGTCATGGGCGCGGACTTCTACGAATCCCTGGACGAGATCGAACGGAACCGCGACCGGGGCGTCCCGGACGTCGGCATCGGCCGCGACTGCGAGATCCGCGACGCCATCGTCGACAAGAACGCCCGGATCGGCCACGGCGTCCGGCTCGTCAACAGGAACGGCGTGGCCGCCGAGACCGCGGACAACCACGTCATCGTCGACGGCATCATCGTCGTCCCCAAGGACGCCGTCATCCCCGACGGCACCGTCATCTGACGGCCTAGAGGGAGGTCAAGCGGAGGAACACGGACTCGAGGTCCGGGCCCGTCCGGGCCGAGCGCAGGAGCCGCCACTCCCTGAGCCCGGCATGGGCGATCGTCGCTCCCCGGCGGAGGACGACGAAGCCGTCGGCGATCCTCTCCATCTCGGCCAGATGGTGGGAGCTCAGCAGCACGGTCTTCCCGGCGTCCCGCAGGCCGCAGAACACGTCCCGGACGCACTTGACCGAGGGCGGATCGAGGGCCGCATAGGGTTCGTCCGCGACGAAGAGATCGGGCCCGACGAGGAGGCTCTGGAGGTAGGCGAACTTCTTGGCGTTCCCCGCCGAATAGGCCGCGGGACGGCGGCGGAGCAGGGCCGGATCGAAATGCAGGCTTCCGGCCGTCGCGAGGACGGCCGCCCCGAAGTCCCGGCCGTTCCCCGGGGCGTGTCCGCCCGGCCTGGGCCCGGCCAGGCGCAGGATCTCCCAGCCGTCGAGCCCGGGGAAGTAGGCCGGCCGATCGGGCACGTAGCCGATCCGGCCGGGGGCCACCGCCACCGCGCCCGAATCCGGGCGGAGGAAACCGAGGAGGATCCGGAGCGTCGTCGTCTTGCCCGCCCCGTTCTCGCCGAGCAGGGCCGTGATCGTCCCCTTCCTCGTCTTGAAGCAGACCTCGCGCAGGGCTTCGACGGTCCCGAACCGCTTGGCCAGCCTGTGGACTTCGACCATGGGACCCCCTCTCTATTCTCAATCCTTATTTCTTCAGCTCGAGCCCGCGAACGAGCCGTTCCCGGACGAAGACGGCCAGGCCGAGTCCCCGCCAGGATCTCCGCGGCGAAGGCGGGATTCCGTCCGGCGACGATGACGTTGGGCAGGACCGCGGTGAGACCGGCGAAAACGAGCTTGGGGCCGAGGCCGGGGAACCGCCCCGTGGCGGCGTAATCGAGGAGGCCGGTCCGGGGCGTGACCGAGACGATCAACCCGATGAGGACGGCCGATTGGGCCAGGAGTACGACCAGGACGTTCGAACCGGCCCTGAGGCCGTGGCTCAGCGTCCCGGCAACGGCGACGTAGTAGAGACCGGCGAGGACCGCGAGCCCGAATTGGACGACGAACCGGGACTCGAACCCGCCCTCCGCCAGACCCCAGGCCGCGAACAGCCCGAACAGGACCGCGGCGTAAATGCCGGCGGCGGCGGCCAGCACGAAGAGCTTGGCCCGCAGGTAGCCGCGGAACCGGCCGCCGAGGAACAGGACGCTCTCGAGAGCGCCGCTCTCGACGTCGGTCCGGACCGCGTCCTGGGCGGCGACGAGAAAAACGTGGGGCAGGAGGAAGAAGAAGAACTTCGCCGCCGTCCCGTACGAATCGCCGAAGCCGATCCAGACGACGAGGACCGGGAAAACCAGCGCCGAGGCCAGGGCGATCGGGGAACCGAAGAGCCGCCGCCGGACGACGCGCCAGGTCAGTGCGTAAAGAGCCGGATCAAGCATCGCTCGAGCTCCTCGCGGCGTTCCTCGGGCGACCGGTAGGGGTCGTCCCGGTAGACCGCGGTTTTTCCCGATAACAGGACCTTGAACGGCACCGCGCCGGCGTCGAAGCGCCGGAAGAGGACCTTGCGCCTGTCCAGGACGACGGGCAGCGTCCAGGCGTGTTTCTCGAGGAAGGCCCGGAGGTCCTCGCGGAGACCGGAGGCGACGCCGACGACCGCGACCGGCCACCGGCCCTTGTCGACGAGGTACCGCGATTCGAAAAGATCGTCGTAGCAGACGGAGCATTCCGTCGAGAAGAAGACGAGGAGCACGGGACCTCCGCCGGGCGGGACGGCCTCGTCGAGCCCGGCGCAGATGCGGACATCGACCGGCCCCGCGTCCGCCGCGGCGAAGCCCGCCGCGATCGAGACGGCCGCGGCGAAAAGCGACAGCCCGCGCTTCATCGGACGACCTCGAAGAGGCACAGGGCGCCTTCGCCGTCGATCGCGACGATCCGGTCCCCGTCGACGGCGAAGCGGTGGACGGGCCGGGCGAGCTCGACGACGGCCCGGAGGCGGCCCGTCCCGTCGACGACCGACAGGCGCCTTCCCGGACCGAGGTCCCGGCCGTCGACGGCCTCGGGCGCCGCGAGATAGATCAGGCCCCGGTCCCGGGCCGCCGCCCAACAGAAGCCGAGCAGCCGCTTGACCGGTCCCTTGAACGGGATGTCCATGGGCGTGAACGCGTGACGCCCGTCGACGGGCACCTCCCCGAGGAGCGCGCCGTCGCCGTCGAAACGGAGCAGGGTCCGTTCGCCGCTCCGGTGGACGACGATGAAGCCGCCCTCCTCTCCCGGACAGACCAGGATCATGTTCCGGAAGGAGTCGAAGACGGGATCGGTGGAGACCCGGGCCTCGAGCCCCTCCCAGCGGGGACGGCCGTCGGCTTCGAGGAGGCGGAGGAGCTTCTCCCCGGGGCCGCGTCCGGTCGGATTGGTTGTGACGAGGAGGGCCCCGGACGCCAGCGCGAACACTTTATCCGGCGCGACGGTCAGGGGGAACCCGCCGCGCAGCCCGCCGTCGAGGTCGAAGACCTGGATCCGCCGGTTGAGCTTGTCGGCGACATAGACCCTGTCGCCGGCGACCGCGACGCCCGAGGGGAACGAAAGCTCGCCGGGGCCGCGCCCTTTTCGCCCGAAAGACAGGACGAACTTTCCGTCCTTCGAAAAGACCTTGATCGCGCAATCCTGGGAGTCGGCGATATAGATCCGGTCCGCGGCGAGGGCCAGCGCGGCCGGACGGCCGAGCACGGCCTCGTCCGCATCCTCCGGCGGCACCGCTATCTCCACCGTCTTCCAGCGCGCGACGTCTTCGCCGCCCGCCCGCGCCCGGGGGGCCGCGAAGGCGACCGCGAGAGCCACAAGGACCGTTCCCGCAGACCGTCCGATCCGGATCATGCTCCTCACCCCTTTCCCGCTTTCCGATCGACGGGGCCCCCGGAGTTGGGGGCCCCGTCCCTCGTTCCCCTCAGATCCCCAGCATGCACTTGCCGAAAGCGATGTCGCAGGCGGTGAGCAGGACCATGACCTTGTACCAGGGTTCGTCCAGGTTGAGGGTGTACTCCCGGCAATCCTGGTGGTTCGTGTTGCAGTCGGTCTGCCTGTTGAGATCGGGCGCCGCGGGGAAGGCCAGGGCCGTGGAAACGGCGATGAGCCCGGCCAGGGCAAAAACAACCAGCTTTTTCATTGGGTGTCTCCTTTCGCCCCGATAGGAGCAAGCGGCGTGCCAGGGAAGGCCCCTCCGGACATCAGACAATCCCTTCAAAACGAAGGAGATGGAAGCGGCTGCAGAAAAGGCGGTAAACCGCCGTTGACAGAAGCGGGGTCCCGGGCGGCGGGACAGTCTCCTCTGGATGACGGCTGACTCCCAGCCCTACAGAGGAAAGATCCCTATTTCGCCATCGGTATCTTGATGCCGTTCTTCCGGGCACAGGCGACGGCGGCCGGATAGCCGGCGTCGGCGTGGCGCGCGACGCCCATGCCCGGGTCGACCGTCAGGACCCGTTCCAGCCGGCGGCCCATCCCCGCCGTCCCGTCGGCGACGACGACCATCCCGGCGTGGATCGACAGGCCGATGCCGACGCCGCCGCCGTGGTGGACCGAGACCCACGAGGCGCCGCTGACCGCGTTCAGAAGGGCGTTGAGGATGGGCCAGTCGGCGATGGCGTCCGAGCCGTCGCGCATGCCCTCGGTCTCGCGGTTGGGCGAGGCGACCGACCCCGTGTCGAGGTGGTCGCGGCCGATGACGATGGGGGCGGAGATCCGGCCCTTCTTCACCAGGTGATTGATGACGGCGCCGAAGCGGGCCCGCTCGCCGTAGCCGAGCCAGCAGATGCGCGACGGCAGGCCCTGGAACTTGACCTGGGCGCGGGCCTTGCGGATCCAGCGGGCCAGGGCCTCGTCCTCGGGAAATTCCGCGAGCACGGCCTCGTCGGTGGCGTAGATGTCCTGCGGCTTGCCGGACAGCGCGGCCCAGCGGAACGGCCCCTTGCCGAGGCAGAAGAGCGGCCGGATGTACTCCGGGACGAACCCGGGGATGTCGAACGCCCCGGCCACCCCGGCTTTGCGGGCCTGGCCGCGGATGTTGTTGCCGTAGTCGAAGGCCCGGGCGCCCCGCTTCCGAAGCTCGAGCATGGCCTCGACGTGGGCGGCCATGGCCGCGTAGGAGCGGGCGATGTATCCGGCCGGGTCCTTCTTCCTCAGCGCCAGCGCGTCCCCGTAGGCGAGGCCGTTCGGCACGTACCCGTTGAGCTCGTCGTGGGCCGAGGTCTGATCGGTCAGGACGTCCGGGGTGATGCCCCTGCGGACGAATTCCGGCAGGACGTCGGCGGCGTTGCCGAGCAGGGCGATCGACAGCGGCTCGCCCTTCTTCATGGCCGCGCCGGCCAGGCGCAGGGCCTCGTCGAGGCTCTCCGTCATGGTGTCGACGTACTTCGTCTCGAGGCGTCTCTCGATCCTGTGCGGATCGCACTCGACGACGATGGCGACGCCGTCGTTCATGGTCACGGCCAGGGGCTGGGCCCCGCCCATGCCGCCGAGACCGGCGGTCAGGGTCAGCGTGCCCTTGAGCGAGCCGCCGAAGTGCTTCCGGGCCACGGCGGACAGCGTCTCGTAGGTGCCCTGGAGGATGCCCTGGGTCCCGATGTAGATCCAGCTGCCGGCCGTCATCTGCCCGTACATGGTCAGGCCGAGCGCTTCGAGCCGGCGGAACTCGTCCCAGTTGGCCCAGTGGGGCACGATCATGGCGTTGGAGATGAGCACGCGGGGCGCTTCGGCGTGCGTCTTGAAGACGGCCACGGGCTTGCCCGATTGGACGATGAGCGTCTCGTCGTTCTCCGAGCTTTTTGAGGCTGGCCACGATGGCCCTGTAGGCTTCCCAGCTCCGGGCGGCCTTGCCGGTGCCGCCGTAGACGATGAGCTCGCGGGGATTCTCGGCCACCTGGGGGTCGAGGTTGTTCATCAGCATCCGCAGCGCCCCTTCCTGGGACCAGCCCTTGGTGTTCAGGCGGGAGCCCCTCGGGGCCCGGATATTTGAAACGGTTTCTGTCGAATATTTCGCCATTTTTTGTCTCCTCGAAGACGTCCCGGGCAGGAAATATACCATAGCCCCGCCGCCCTAATCAAAAGCCCAAATAATGATTGACGCGCGGAGAATTTCTGTTGTACATTTCATCCGGGTTTCATCGGAAAAAACGCGGCGAGGGCTATGATCCAAAGACGCATCCTCGTTATTCATCCTGTGTCGACGGAAGCCGACCGGCTCGCCCGCCTGGCCAAGAAGTACGGTCCGGTCCTGACCGTGACGAATCCCGAAGCCGCCCTGTCCGCGTTCGCCGAGGGCGACATCGTCGCGGCGGTCGTCGATGTCGCGTTCGCCGGCTCGCCCGCCCTCAAAGCCATGGTCCGCCCTCCGACCGGGGTCCTGCTCGTCGGCGAGGACGAGGCCCGCATCTCGCGCGCGGCCGAGGAATGGCCGCCGGAAGTCGACGTCGACGTCTGCCGCACCGTCGCCGCCGAGCCGCGCGAGCTCTGTTTCCTCCGCGCCCTGGGCCGCGTCGTGGACCACGCCCGGCTCAGGACGGAGGCGGGCGAGCTGCGCCGCTCCCTCGTTCTCCAGGACGCCAAGGTCAAGGACGTCCTGGCCGAGATCGGGGAGATCAAGAGCCTGCTCAATTCCGGCTTCATCCGCGAGGTCGAGAAGCGCCTGGCCATCGAGGCCCGCTACATCGGCTCCCAGAAGGAGCGCCAGCGGGTCGAGGTCATCCTGCGCAAGATCTACGGCGCGGACGACGTCAGCAGCCTCCTCGACATCGTCCCGGACATCCGCGACATCGTCCAGGCCGAGAGCGTCACGGTCTACATGATGGAGGAGAACGAGGTCGTCGGCCGCTACCTCAAGCCCCTCGTCTGGGACAACGCCTTCCTGGACCACTCCGATTTCTCCAAGTACATCGCCCCGCTCGAGTCTGCGGACTTCGCCGCGTCCGTGGCCCGCTTCGGCCACGACGTCAGCGCCGCCAACCTGACCTACGACCGCCGCCTGAGCAAGCGCTACACGGCCTTCCTCAAAACGCCGCCGCGGAGCCTGCTCGGGGTGCCGATCATGCACGGCGACAAGGTCATCGGCGTCCTCGAGGTCGTCAACAAGTCGGTCGCCGGCAAGCTCCAGCCCGAGGGCTTCACGCGGGGCGACCAGCAGACCCTCCGCGGGCTGTCCGACCACATGGCCATCGCCATGGCCAAGCTCGACCTCATCCAGTACGATCCCCTGACCGGGCTGCTCCGGCCCGAACCGTTCTTCGAAAAGGTCCTGCAGAAGGTCAACGCCCTGAGCAAGCGCCGCCGCGAAGAAGGCTCGATGGCCCTGGTCATGGGCGACGTCGACTGGTTCAAGGCCTACAACGACCGCAACGGGCACGAGGCCGGCAACAAGCTCCTCCGCGAGCTCGCGCACGTCCTCAAGCTGTCCATCCGCGAGGAGGACCTGATCTGCCGCTACGGCGGCGAGGAGTTCCTCTTCTTCCTGATGGGCGTCAAGAGCGCCGGGGAGGCCGCCCTCCTGACCGAGCGCATCCGGAAGAACGTCGAGGACCACTATTTCGAGCTCCAGGAGTTCCAGCCGCGCGGCAATCTGACCATGTCCTTCGGCGTGACGGTCTACCCGCGGGGCGACGGCGAAGCGCCGGGCCCTCTGACCCGGCCCGACCTCAAGCGGCTGGCCGGCGAGGCGGACCTCGCCCTGGCCGAGGCCAAGGGCAAGAACCGTCCCGACCTCAAGACGCGCGGCGCCGACGACGCCCCGATCGAAAAGAACCGTGTCCGCGGCTTCGTCGGACAGGACCTCGGCGAGGTCCGGAAGGGCGGGGATGCGGCGGCGGCCCGAGCCGGCTCTACCGCGAGAAGAGGAAATACGAGCGATTCAACGTCTCGACGCCCTTCCTCTACCGCGAGGGCGGCGGGTTCCGGGTCGCCAAGACCGTCAACATCAGCCTCGAAGGGGCCCGCATCGTCTCCGACTCTCCCCTGCCCGCGGACCGGGCCGTCGAGACCATCCTGGTCATCGAGGACAAGGCGACGGCCATCCGCAGCGACATCGTCTACTCGGAGAAGGGCGGCGGGGATCCGGGCTTCTATTACTCGGGGGTGAAATTCCTGGACCTGACCTTCGAGGGGATCCACGGGCTCGAGGGCTATCTTCTCCACTTCAGGCGGGGCGACGGCCTCGCCTGACGCCGGGCCGGATCCCGGCGGCCGGCCGCTACTCCGATTCGATCTCCCGCTTGAGCGCCAGCAGGTAGGCGAGCCGCGGCTCGGTCCTGGCCTTGAAGGCCTTGCGGATCTCGGCCACGGACACCGAGAACGAGGCGAACTCCTCGAGGTTGCTCCAATTCTCCATGCTCAGCCGCTCGAGCAGCCGGCGCAGGACCTGGGCGTTGACGATCTCCCCGGTGAAACGGGGCAGCGACCAGGCGTCCTTCTCGACCATCTTGATGACCCGCAGGAAGAGCGCCCGCAGGCCTTCCTGCCAGTTGATGAGCTCCTGCTTGATGAAGAACTGGTCCTTGGGCGATTCGGTCTGGCCGAGCTTGAACGACAGCCTCTGACCCTCCTCGAGGGTCCGGTCGACGGCGGCCAGGAGCTTCTCCGGGTCGGCGATGGCGACGTCGCCGCGCTGGAAGTAATGGATCTCGCCGCTCCCGTTGGCGGGCTCCGTGCGGCGGTAGCCCTCGATGCAGGCCACGGCCTCTTCCTCGGTGACCGCGTCTCCGGCCGGGGCCGCCGGCGCGGGAACGGGCTCGGGGAGCGGTTCGGGCAGGCTTTCGGGGACCGGGGCGACGGCCTCGACAGGCGGCTTCGCGTTCTCTTCGGCGGGGGCCTGCGCCGGTTCGGCGATCGCGGGCCCGGCGATGAGCTCCGGGATCCCGGGGATCTCCGGGCCTTCCTTCTCCGCTGCGGCGTCCATCACGGCCAGATCGTCCCGGCCGGCCGGCTCGCCGCCCAGCCGCCCGAGGCCGGCCGCCGCCGACTCGATGGTCAGCAGGTCCTTGATCTTGCGCAGCTTCGCCAGCTCCTCGTCGAGGTCGAGCGCGACGGGCTTGGGCTCCTCCGGCAGGACCTCGGCCACGATGCCGAAGCGCTCCTGCAGGTCGTTCTTGAGGAAGGCGGCCCGATCGGAGGTCTTCGTCCTCAGGACCTCGAGACGCTCCTGGATGTCGTTGACCCGCTTGATCTCGTCCACCGTGGACTTGGCCAGCGATTCGATCTCGGCCTGGAACTTGAGGACCTTCTGGAAGCGTTCCCGGGCCTCGTTGAGCAGGCCGGCCCGCTGTTCCTCGAAGTCGCGGACCATGATCCGGTATTCGGCGAGGGAGGTCTTCTCCTTCTCGAAATCGCGCTCGATCTCCTCCTTGCGCTTGCGGGCCGCTTCCTTCTCGCGGTTGATGCGCTCGATGAGCTCGGAATCGACGTCGCGGAATTTTTTCTGGAGGATCCGTTCGAGCTGGTCTTCGACTTCCTGGATGACTTGAGAGGAATCCCTGAAGATGTTCGGGTCGTGATCCATGGCCGCTCCTTAACCTTAGCGGACCTATTATCGTGATTCGCTCGTTCGCTTGTCAAGAACGAAATGGCCCAACTTGAACGGTGAAATGAAAAAATGTATAAATGGGCGTCATGGGCGCGTCCAAGGTCCTTTTGATCGTCGAAGATGACAAAAAACGGGCCGAGGTTTGCTCATTTTTGTCCGAACACGGCGTCGCGGTCGATGCCCGGAAGAGCCTGCCCGAGCCTCCGGAGGCGTCCGAGGTGCGCCGGCTGAAGAAGGAGCTGGCCCATCACCTGCGCCGGTCGCGCCGGCTCGAGGAAGCCTACGACACCACGCTCGAGAACTTCATGGCCGCGCTCGACCTGCGGGACGTCGAAACCTACGGCCACTCCAAGACGGTCGCCCGCTACAGTCACGTCCTGGCCGAAGCCTGCGGCGTCGGCGATCCGGCGACGCTCGACAGCATACGCAAGGGAGCGCTCCTCCACGATGCGGGCAAGATGGCCATCCCCGACTCCATCCTGAAGAAGCCCGGACCGCTGACGGCGCAGGAGTGGGCGGTCATCCGGCGCCACCCCGCGCTCGGCTACGGTCTCGTCCGCGACGTCAAGCTCGTGCCCGAGGTCGGGAACATCATCCTCTGCCACCACGAGAAGTACGACGGCACCGGCTACCCGAAGGGCCTCAAGGGCGCGGCCATCCCGATCGAGGCGCGGATCTTCGCTGTGGCCGACACGCTCGACGCCGTCACCTCCCACCGCCCCTATCGCGGGCCGCGTGATTTCAAAGCCGCGCGGCTCGAGCTCGAGGCGAACGCCGGCCGCCAGTTCGACCCCGGGGTCGTCGACGTCTTCCGCGGCATGGACCTGGCCGTCTGGGAGAAGATCCGCTTCGAGACGACGCGGCTCATGCCGCCCTTCGACGGATCCCGCTTCCCGATGCCCGCGCGATAGGCCGCCGCGATCCAGGCAACATCCGGCTTTCTTCGGCCGTATATAGAGAAGGACGAGTCCGCGCTGAAAGAAAGGAAGGCCCCATGAAGAGATCCCGGCTCCTGACGCTCCTCCTCCTCGGCATCGTGACCTCGGTCGCCCTCGCGGGCTGCGGGAAGGCGGACGACGCCGCCCGGATCGCGCGCGTCGAGAACGGCCTGCAGACGGCCGTCGTCATCAAGGGCGACCCGGCGGGGAACATCCTCGACCGGATGAAGCACTACGGCATCCCGGGCGTCAGCGTCGCCGTTTTCGACAAGGACCGCATCGTGTGGGCCAAGGGGTACGGCGTCATGGACATCGACACGAAGGAGCCCGTCACCGACAAGACGCTCTTCGTCGCCGGTTCCATCAGCAAGCCCGTCGCGGCCATGGGGGCCCTGAAGCTCGTCGAAGAGGGGAAGATCCGCCTCGACGATAACATCAATGCTGTGCTGACCACGTGGAAGCTCCCGGAGAACGAGCTGACTGCGGAGCACCCCGTGACGCTCCGCCAGCTCCTCAGCCACAGCGGCGGAACGACGGTCCACGGCTTCCGCGGCTACGCCGAAGGCGAGCCCGTCCCGTCGATCACGGACATCCTCGACGGAAAAGGCAACTCCCCGGCCGTCCGAGTCGACTTGGAGCCGGGCAAGCAGTGGCGCTATTCGGGCGGCGGGGTCACCGTCATGCAACTGGCCCTGACCGATGTCGAGAAAGCACCCTTCCCGGAGATCCTCCGGACCAAGGTCCTCGAACCGATCGGGATGACGGCCAGCTCGTACGAGCAGACATTCACTCCGGAGCGGCTGAAGCTCGCCGCGGCCGGCCATAACGGCCAGGGACAGGTCATCCCGGGCAAGCGCCACAGTTATCCGGAGATGGCCGCGGCCGGGCTGTGGACGACACCGACCGACCTGGCCAAGTTCGCCATCGAGGCCGGGCTCGCCGCGCGCGGGCGATCGGACAAGGTCCTTTCGAAGGAGACCGCCGGGCTCATGGTCAAGCGCCAGATCGACATCGGCGGGAACCGGGAGATGGCCCTGGGCCTGTTCCTCCAAAAACTCGACGGCGAGGTCTACTACGGCCACGGCGGCCAGGACGAGGGCTTCATCGCCGAGCTCATAGCCAGCCGCGACGGCGGCTACGGCGCCGCCGTCATGACCAACTCCGACGGCCGCTCCGGCCCGCTTATCGGCGAGATCCTCCGGGCGATCGCCGCTGAGTACGGCTGGAAGGGCTACCTTTCGCCCCCCCTGACGGCCGTGACGCTCGACCGGGGCACCCTCGAGGCTTATGCCGGCCGTTATCGCATAGGCCCCGACGAGGTCCTCACCGTGGCGCTAAAGGACGGGGGGCTCGTCGCCCGGCCGACCGGAGAGGACGCCATCGAGATCGTTCCGGTCGGCGACGGCGAGTTCGTCGACAGGCTAAGCCCGCGCCGCCTCGTGTTCAGCCGGGGGGCATCGGGGCCGGCCAGCGAAGTGGCCCTCGTCTCGCCCCGCGGCAGGCTAACGGCGGCCCGCATGGCGGAGGACGAGCGGGCGCCTCTCGAGCTCCTGCGGGAAGGCCGGTTGGAGGAGGCCGCGGCCGCCTACCGGGACCTCTGGAAGAAGGATTCAAAGGAAGAGGCGGTCGCGGAGGGGCGGATCAACGCGACTCGGCTATGCCTTCCTCGCGGAAAAGAAGCCCGACGCGGCGGTCGCCCTCTTCGAGTTCAACGTCGAGCGCTTCCCCGATTCCTGGAACGCCCATGACAGCCTCGCCGAAGGCCTCGCAGCGCTCGGGAAGACCGACCTGGCTATCAAGAGCTACGAGAGGTCGCTCGAGCTCAATCCCGGGAGCGCCGGCGGCCGGGCGATGCTGGAGAAGCTGAAGAAGAAATAAATCGGAAATTGGCATTGTGTCCCCCTTTTTATTTATAATTGTATTTCGTTCATTCCCTAAAAGGAGTCCGTCATGCGCAAGTCCCTGTCGTCGCCGGCCGCCGTCGCGGCCCTGGTCATCGGCCTCGTCGTTCTGGCCGCGCCCTTCCTGGCCGCCCAGACCGCCAAGATCGACATCCCCTACCAGAAGTTCACCCTCGACAACGGGCTGACCCTGATCGTCCACGAGGACCACAAGGCGCCCATCGTCGCCTTCAACGTCTGGTACCACGTCGGCTCGAAGAACGAGGTCGCCGGCAAGACCGGCTTCGCCCATCTCTTCGAGCACCTCATGTTCAACGGCAGCGAGAACTACGACGACGACTACTTCAAGCCGATGCAGAAGATCGGGGCGACCGACCTCAACGGCACGACCAACGAGGACCGGACCAACTACTTCGAGAACGTGCCGGTCTCGGCCCTCGACCTCGTCCTGTGGATGGAATCCGACCGCATGGGCCACCTCAAGGGCGCCATCAGCCAGGCCAAGCTCGACGAGCAGCGGGGCGTCGTGCAGAACGAGCTCCGCCAGTACGCCAACGAACCCTACAGCGTCACCGAGGACCTCATCCTGAAGGGGACCTATCCTCCGGAACACCCCTACTCCTGGTCCGTCGGCGGATCGATCGAGGACCTCAACAACGCCAAGCTCGAGGACGTCCACAAGTGGTTCTCCACGTATTACGGTCCCAACAACGCCGTCGTCGTCGTCGCCGGCGACATCGACGCCAAGACGGCGTTGGAGAAGGTCAAGAAGTACTTCGGCGACATCCCGCCCTCTCCGCCCGTCGCCCGCCATTCCGCCTGGGTGGCCAAGCGGACCGGGTCCCACCGCCAGAGCGTCCAGGACCGCGTCTCCCAGGCCCGCCTCTACAAGGTCTGGAACATCCCCGGCTGGGGCACCGAGTGCGCCGACAAGCTCGACCTGGTGAGCTCCATCCTGGCCGACGGCAAGACCTCGCGCCTCTACAAGCGCCTCGTCTACGACGACCAGCTGGCGACCTCCGTCAGCGCCTACTATCAATCCGCGCGAGATCGCCGGCGTCTTCCAGATCCAGGCCGACGCCCGGCCCGGCGTCGAGCTCGCCCGGGTCGAGAAAGCCATCGACGAGGAGCTGGCCCGTTTCCTCAAAGAAGGCCCGACGCCCGCCGAGGTCGAGCGGGTCAAGACCCAATACGCCGCCCGTTTCGTCAGGGGCGCCGAGCGGATCGGCGGCTTCGGCGGCAAGTCCGACATCCTGGCCTCGAGCACGATCTACGGCGGCTCGCCCGACGCCTACAAGAAGACGCTGGGGCACATCGACGCCGCGACGCCCGAGAGCCTCAAGGAGAGCGCCAACCACTGGCTCTCCGACGGCGTCTACGTCCTCGAAGTGACGCCTTACCCGGCCTTCGCCGCGGCCAAGGCGGGGGCCGACCGCAAGATCCATGCCCGCCGCCGGGGCCGCCCCCGAGGTCAAGTTCCCGGCCGTCGAGCGGGCCACCCTGGCCAACGGCCTGAAGATCGTGCTGGCGGAGCGGCACGCGGTCCCGGTCGTCAACCTGGCGCTCATCTTCGACGCCGGCTACGCCGCCGACAAGGGCGGCCTCCCCGGCACCGCCAGCCTGGCCATGACCATGCTGGACGAGGGAACGGCCAAGCGCACCTCCCTCGAGATCAGCGAGGAGCTGGCCCGGCTCGGGGCCGAGCTCGGGACGGGCGCGGGCCTCGACACCTGCCAGGTGACGCTCTCCGCGCTCAAGGACAAGCTCGACCCGGCCCTCGACGTCTTCGCCGACGTCGTTCTCAACCCGGCCTTCCCTCAGGCGGACTTCGACCGGCTCCAGAAGATCCAGATCGCCCAGATCGGCCAGGAGAAGGACACGCCGATCTACATGGCCCTGCGGGTCCTGCCCCGGCTCGTCTACGGCGAGGGCCACGCCTACGCCGCCCCCTTCACCGGGTCGGGCTTCGGAGAGCTCCGTGGCCAAGCTGACGAGGGACGACCTCGTCCAAGTTCCACAAGAGCTGGTTCAAGCCGGGAAATGCCACGCTCGTCGTGGTCGGCGACACGACCATGGCCGAGATCAAACCCAGGATCGAGAAGCTCTTCAAGGATTGGAAGGCGGGCGCCGTCCCGGCCAAGGACGTCAAGCCGGTCGCGCTCCGCACCCGGCCCGCCGTCTACATCATGGACAAGCCGCAGGCGCCCCAGTCGGTCGTCATCTGCGGCCACCCGGCGACGCCGTCGGCCGACCCCGACGCCATCGCCATCGAGACGATGAACGACATCCTCGGCGGCGACTTCGTCTCCCGGATCAACCTGAACATCCGCGAGGACAAGCACTGGAGCTACGGCGCCATGTCGCTCCTCTTCCCGGCCCGGGGACAGCGCATGTTCCTGGCCTACGCGCCGGTCCAGGCGGACAAGACCAAGGAGACGATGATCGAGATCCGCGGCGAGATGGAAGGCGTGCTCGGCAAGAAGCCGATCACCGCCGACGAGTTCCAGAACATGAAGGCCAGCAAGGTCCTGGGCCTGCCGGGCCGCTGGGAGACGGCGTCCGCCGTGCAGTCGTCGCTCGCCGAGATCGTCAGCTACGGGCTGCCCGCGGACTTCTACCAGAAGTACTCGGCCCAGGTCCAGAAGCTGGCCCTCGAGGACCTGGCCAAAGCGGCCAAGAAGATCCTGCGCCCCGACGCCCTGACCTGGGTCGTCGTCGGCGACCGGGCCCAGATCGAGCCCAAGATCCGCGAGCTCGGCATCGCCGACGTCTTCGTCATCGACGCCGACGGCAACATCGTGAAATAGTCCGGGGGCGCGCGACATGCCCAACGGTCACGGCTGGATGCCGTTCCTGCGCTACGACGAGGAACAGGACCGGCCGCAGATCAGTTGGGCGCTCGTCCGCCGGGCCTGGTCCTACGGGCGGCCCTACGCCGGCCGCATCGCCGGCCTGCTGGCCCTGATCCTGGTCGTGACCGTGCTCGGGCTGGCCCCGCCGCTCCTGGTGCGGAACCTCATCGACAGGGCCCTGCCGGACCGGGACGTCCATCGGCTGACCCTGCTCGCGCTGGGCATGCTGGCCGTCCCGCTCGTCAACGGCCTGCTGGGCGTGGCCCAGCGCTACCTCGCCTCGTCCGTCGGCGAGGGCATCATCTGCGACCTGCGGACGGAGCTCTTCGCCCATCTCCACCGGATGTCCCTGCGCTTCTTCACCGGCGTCAAGACCGGGGAGCTCATCTCGCGCCTGAACAACGACGTCATCGGCGCCCAGCGGGCGGTCAGCGGCACGCTCGTCGAAGTGTTCACCAACTCCATCACGCTGGTCAGCGCCCTGGTGATCATGCTGGGGCTCGAGTGGCGTCTGACCCTTCTCGCCGTCGCCGTCCTGCCGCTCTTCCTCGTCCCGGCGCGCTTCCTGGGCCGGAAGCTCCGGGCGATCGTGCGCCGCCAGATGACGCTCAACGCCGAGATGAACGCCATGATGGACGAGACCCTGAACGTCAGCGGCTCGCTGCTGGTGAAGCTCTTCGGCCGGGCGGGCGCCGAAGTGGGCCGGTTCCGGGGACGGGCGGAGCGCGTGCGCGACGCGGGCGTGCGCCAGGCCTACATGATGCGCTGGTTCTTCCTGACGGTCAGCCTGATCAGCGCCGTCGGCTCGGTCGTGGTCTTCTGGGGCGGCGGCATGCTCATCCTCCGCGGGGCCGGCTTCACGATCGGCACCATGGTCGCCTTCACCGCCTATCTGGGCATGCTCTACGGGCCGCTCTCCGCGCTGACGAACGCCCGCATGGACCTGGCCACCTCGCTCGTCAGCTTCGAGCGGGTTTTCGAGGTCCTGGACCTGCCCCTCGAGATCGCGGAGAAGCCCGGCGCGAAGACGCTCGAGACCGTCCGCGGGGATGTGCTCTTCTCCGGCGTGTCGTTCAGCTACCAGCCGGACGACGCCGCGGAGGAGGCCGCCGCAGCGGGCCTGTCCGAAGTGGTCCGGTTCGGCGGGCCCCGGAGCCAACAGCGCATGGCCGCCCCTCCCCTGTCGCAGGAGGGGGGAAGCTGAAGAGGATCGCGACGAAAGCGAACAACGATACGCCCGTCCCCCAGGCCCCCGCCGAGCGGCGCTGGGCCCTGCGCGAGATCGACTTCGAGATCAAGCCCGGCCAGCTCGCCGCCCTGGTCGGCCCCAGCGGGTCCGGGAAGACGAGCGTCACCTATCTCCTGCCCAGGTTCTACGACCCGACCGAAGGAACGGTCCGCATCGACGGGCACGACCTCCGGGAGCTCACCCTGAGCACCCTGGCGGACAACATCGGCATGGTGACGCAGGAGACGTTCCTGTTCAACGACACGATCCGGGCCAATCTCCTCTACGCCAAGCCGGAGGCCTCGCGCGGCCCAGATCGAAGCGGCCTGCCGGGCGGCCAACATCCACGAATTCATCGCCGATCTCCCCGAGGGCTACGACACCGTCGTCGGCAACCGCGGCTACCGCCTCTCGGGCGGCGAGAAACAGCGCGTCGCCATCGCCCGGGTCATCCTCAAGAACCCGCGCATCCTCGTCCTCGACGAGGCCACGTCCTCGCTCGACAGCCATTCCGAGGCGCTCATCCAGGAGGCTCTGGAGCGGATCATGAAGAACCGGACGAGCCTCGTCATCGCCCACCGCCTGAGCACCATCCTGGCGGCCGACATCATCCTGGTCCTCGACGCCGGGCGTCTCGTCGAACGCGGGACCCACACGGAGCTCCTGGCCAGGGGCGGGCTCTACGCCTCCCTCTACGAGACCCAGTTCCGTCCGGAATAAATGGGGGACATGATACCTATTTCCTATTTATTCCAGGGTAGAAAAAAGGGAAATGGGTATCATGTCCCTCATTTGTAAGGAGGTCGGCATGGAAAGACGGCGATTCATCCACCTGGCCGGGGTCGCTTCGGCCGGGGCCATCATCCCCGCGGCGGCGGGCCGCCCCCTGCTCCGGTCCGCGGACACGGCCCCTTCCGCCGGGAGCGGCGAAGCTCACGGCGAAGGACGTGGCCGCCCACCTGAGGTCGATCGTCCCCGTCGACGAACCGTCCGTGGACAGGATCGTCATCGGGGACCCGGGGACCGGGATCACCGGCATCGGGACCTGCTGGCTGCCCTACGCAGACACCTGCCGGCAGGCGGTGAGCGACGGCGTCAACCTGCTCGTCGTCCACGAACCGACGTTCTACACCCACTGGGACCTCGACGAGAAGAGCCCCGACCTCTTCAACGCCTCGGCGGCCGGGAGGAAAGCCTATCTCGAAGCGGTCGGAGAAGAAGAAAGCCTGGATCCTGGCCAACAGGCTCGTCGTCATCCGCTGCCACGACGTCGTCGACAAGGTCGGCGCCTGGGGCATCCCCTTCGCCTTCGGCGAGCACCTGGGCTTCGGCAAGGACGACATCGTCCGGTCCCGGCCCTACTACAACGTCTACCGCGTCGCGCCGCAGCCGGCCGTCGAGGTCGCCCGGGCCATCGCCGGCAAGCTCGCCGGGTTCCGCCAGCCTGGCGTGGCCTTCTACGGGGACAGAACGCGCACCGTGAGCACGGTCGGCGTCGGCACGGGCTGCTACAGCGACCCCATCGAGTTCATGGACCTCGCCCCCGACCTCTTCGTCACCCTCGACGACATCGTCCGGACCTGGACCCAGACGGTCTACGCCCGCGACACGGGGCATCCCCTCGTCGTCGTCAACCACGGCGCGTCCGAGGAGGCCGGCGTCCGGCTGCTCTCGGCCCACCTGAAAAAAACCTACCCGGAACACAAGGTCGTCCACTACCCCCAGGGCTGCGGGTACGAGTGGGTGACCGGCCCGGACGGGGCGTGACCGCCACGCCCGGAAGCTCGATTTAACGGCCTTCGGAACGATTAAAAAAGGCCCGCCCCCCGGAAGGGGGCGGGCCTTTGTGCTTCAGATCGTGCTTCTGCTCAGAACGTGAACCGGGCGCCGACGCGGGCGGACCAGGTCCCGTAGCGGGAGGTGTACTTGTTGAAAATGACGCTCTTCCAGTACGGATCACCCGGCGTTTCGAGTTCCGCCTGCCAGTCGAAATCCTGGGCCAGGAACTGCCAATCCTCGATCCACATCGTGTTGCGGTTGGGAGCGATGGACTTGGCTTGCCAGGTCTTGGTGTTGGTGAAGTTGTTGATCTGGAGGTTCAGCGAGATGGCATACTTGCCGGCGATCTTGAAAGCGTACTCGGCGTAGATGTCGCCCCACACGGTGAAGGGCAGGCGGCCCAGGTCACCGTAGCCGTTCGGGTAGATGTAGCTGTTGCGGACGCTGAGCTGGGTGCTGACGGGCAGTCCGCTGCGGCCGTAGCCGACGACGCCGACCGTCAGTCCGAACGGGAAGGCATAGGAGCCGTAGGCCTTGAAGTAGTGAGTCCGGTCCTGCGGCAGGGGGCCGTCGAGGCGCTGGCCGTCGAGCCGGAACATCATGAACCACATGTCGAAGAACCGCTCGACGTTCGGGGAGTTCCGGCCGGCCTCGTCGGCGCTGGAGAGGCCGCTGTAGTTGCCCTCGACCCGGCTCAGGGTGTAGTTGATCCCGCCCTGCCAGTTGTGGCTGAACCGCTTCTCGAGGGAGACGTTCATGCCGTAATACTCGCGCTTGGCGTCGGGCTGCGCCCAGTAGTCCTCGCCGGTCTGGTCGTCCGCGGTCCCTGCGATGCCGTCGGGGCCGGCGTTGCTCAGGATCTCGCGGGACCTCTCCTGGATGTAATCGCTGCCGGGGTTGGCGTTGTAGTAGATCTCGCCGCCCAGGCCTTCGAAGCCGATGTCCTCGATCGTCCGGATCAGGTGCTTCTGGACCAGCCGGACAGAGAGAGACAGATCCTCGGTCAGCTTCTTTTCCGCACCGATCGAGACCTCCTGCTGGGACACGGGCTTGAGGTCGGGGTCGGTCGTGTCGTAGGACGGGACGCGGAAGTTGATGGATCCCATGTATTCGTTGAGGCCGGGGGCGCCTTCCTCGCCGCCCAACTGGTCGTTGCGGGCTTCCGGCGTATCGATACCGGCCTCGTATTCGTTGGCAATCGTCCAGAAGTCGTAATCGTTGAGCTTGTAGTATTGGGTGATCCACTTGAGCCCGCCGTAGGAGCCTTCGGCCAGGTAGAGCTTCATGACATCGTAGTAGATGCCGTAGCTGGCGAAGATCTTGAGAGTGGAATCCCCGAAGACGTCGTAGACGACGCCGAGCCGGGGGGCGAACTTGTCCTTGAACTCGAACTTGATCGGGATCTGGGTGAACTCGGGGTTGAACGAGGGGATGTACTCCTGCTCGGTCCGGACGCCGGCGTTGAGGGTCAACCGGCCGCCGATCGTCCAGGAGTCCTGGAGGTAGAGGGCCCAGCTGTTGCGATAGATATCCCAATCTTTGCCGTATGTTGACGTGAAGCCGCCGCGGAGTTCGTAATAGCCGTAGGTGCCCGTGAAGGTCGGGACGCCGTAGGCGGCCAGGGCCGAGCTGCTCCGACCCCAGTAGAGGCGGACCCAGGGATACTTGGAGCTTTGGTTGTAGTCCTCCTGGTCGCGGATGAGCTGGGCGCCGGCCTTCCAGGCGTGGTCGCCGGCCAGGCTGAGATAGTAGGACAAGTCGAGGTTGGCCGATATCTTCTCCTGCAACTGGCCGTTGCGGCCGAGCACCTGGACGGCGGCGCCGGTGTCGGGAGCGTAGTTGATCGGCCCCGTGTAGTACAGGTAATCGTCCGGGATCACGCCCTCGTAGAGGTAGCTGCTGGTGGCGCTGCGATAGTTGGTGTTCGAGTTCCCAACCTGCTGATTCGTCCACTGCTGCTTGGCGTAGCCGGCCCGGGCGCTGATCAGGAAGTTGTTGCTGGCGCTGTAGTCCAACATGAAAGCCGCGCTGATGTTCGGATAATCGAACCCGGCCTGTTTCCAGGTGTCCATGGTGAACGTGCCGTAGGTCTTGCTGCTCGTGCCGTCGATGCTGGGGATATCGCCGCGGTAGTTGGACCAGTTGTTGACGAAAGAGGCCGACATGCGCATGCCCTTGAACGGGGCAGCCGTCAGCTTCAGCTGGCCGTTCCAGGCGAAGTTCTTGCTGTAGAAGGTGTACCGGGGGGCTGCGTCGCCGTCGGACAGGAAGAAGCGGCTGGCGTACGTCCGCGAATACTGGGGATTGAAGGAGCCGAAGAACCACAGGCGGTCCTTGAAGATGTAGCCGCCCAGGTTGAAGACGCCTTCAAAGTTCTTGTAATTGTCGCGGTTCTTGCCGCCGCCCCAGTAGAGGTCGTCGTCGTTGACGTACTCATAAGCGTAGTCGTCGAAGGGGCTCCAGCGGAGATACTCACGCGACTTGCCCTGCATCAGGATGCCGTTGTCGTTGTAGTAGGCCATCAGGTCGCCGTGGAACGCATTGCCGCCGGAACGGGTGATGACGTTGACGACGCCGCCCATCGAGCCGCCGAACTCGGCCGTGTAGCCCGACGCGGTGACCTTGACCTCTTCGACCATCTCCATGATGGCGCTCTGGCCGCGGGTGCCGATGTGGGCCCCGGTGATGTCGGCCCCGTCCATGACCCAGATGTTCTCGGTTCCGGTCGCGCCGTCGACCGAGAGGCCGCCGGCGTTGGACTCGTACTGGACGCCGGGGACCGTGCTCAGCAGCCCGTCGAAGTTGCGGCTGCGGGGCAGGCTCATGAACACTTCCTTGGTCATGGTCTGGCCCTTGACCGTGCTCTTGACGTCGATCAGCGGGCTCTGCCCGATGACCGTGACCTGCTCCTCGATGGTCGCCTGGTCCAGGGTCGCGTTCAGGTTGACCGTGGTCGACAGCTGAACGATGATGTTCTGCCGGATCAGGGTCTTGAAGCCCTGGAGCGAAAAGACGACCTCGTAAGTGCCGGAAGGCAGGGAGAACAGGCGGTAGCTGCCGTCGGCTTCCGTCACGGCGGTCGCCTTGCCGACCATCCTCGGGCTGGTCGCCTCGACCGAGACGCCGGGCAGCGGGGCGCCGCTCGAATCCATGACCCGACCTTCCATCTTCGAGGTCACGTTCTGTTGGGCGAACCCGGCCCCGGCCGCCAAGATCAGGCAAAATGCCAATAACGGGATCTTCTTGAACATCTTTCGATTACCCCCTTTTCTGGAAAAACAGATACCCGATCGCCCTTGTTGCCCTGATGAAAAATCCCCCCTCTGAGCTTCACCTCCTTCCGCAAAAAGGCGACGGCTCGACCAACGAAAAAGCTTGCTGCTGACCTGCTGGAATAATAAGCAAACTTTATGCCATTCTCATTGAGGCCGTATGTTCTTTTTTATCTGTAAGATATGGTCCCAGCCCGGCTGTCGAAATCCAAATAAATGCATACCTCCCAAATATTTGCACCGGGCGTCCGCCGGACTTCCGCTTTTCCGACCACTACGGCTGTATTAGAATCACCCCGGGAGGACGAAATGGACCGCATTCTCAGAGTCTGGACGGTCATCCTGCTCCTGTGTTTCCCCGCCCTCGCCTTCGACCGGATCGACGTCACGGTCACGCCGCGCCGGCCGGAGCCCGGCGACAGGGTCGTCGTCCGCATCGCGGCTCCCGAGGGCGGAGGCGAGGTCCGCGCCTTTCTGCTGCGCCCCTCGTCGGGCCGGACCGCGCTCGAGCTGAAGCCGGCGGCCACGCCCGCCCCGGCCGCAACGACCTCCGCTTCCGGCAAGCGGACCTTCGAAGCCTCCCTCACCCTCGGCGCCGCCGACCCCGAGGGCCTCTACGCCGTCCACGTCTGGACGGGCGACGAAAAGAGCCCGCAGGGGATCGGCAAGGGCTGGTTCCTCCGCGGCCGGCTCATCGCCGACTATCCCATCCTGAGCCTGGTCGATCCCAAGCGGCCCGAAGCGGACATCCGCGCCTACCTCGAGGACTTCCATTCGCTCGGCGGCAACTTCCTCGTCGTCCACGTCCTCATGGATCCCCAGCAGGCCTACTATCCCTCGGAGATCGCCCGCAACAAGGTCCTCCGCGGCTCCCCGAGCGATTACGTCGAGACCTTCCTCCGCCACGCCGACCGCCTCGGCTTTCCCTGCCTTCTCTCCGTCTCCTGGGACATGACCCACAACACGGACTACGCGACCGCGCCGGCCGAGATCCGGGCCGTCGCCGCCGAGCTCTGGGCGCTCTACGGGCGCCACGCCTCGCTCGCCGGTTTCTACTCCTACCAGGAAGGCAGCGGCACATATCTCGTCCCCTACCTCCGCGAATTCTGCGGCCACATCAAGGCCCTCCATCCCAATCTCCTCACGGCCTGCGCGCCCTACGTCGACGACCCGCTCCTCTCCGGCTACCTGAGCATGCTCGCGCCGCTCGACATGGTCGTCTTCCAGGGCATGACCATGGCCTCCTTCCGGCCCGACAACGTCAAGCGCTACCCGCTGCGCCGCGTCCGCGATCTCTGCGGCGTCGGGATCGGCGGCAAGTGGCTCCAGGACAAGATCGCCATCACCCACACGGAGCTCTTCGGCTACCTCGAGAACCGCGTCTCGGACAAGCACACGACGACGGGCTACGGCAACATCCTCGGCCAGGTCCTGAGCGCGGCGACCGCCGCCGGGTCGGACGGGGTGAGCTTCTTCACCTATCACGCCAACGTCCACGCCGCCGGGAGAAAGCCGTCGCAAGACATCCGGCGAGCCCGCCGGGCCGTCGTCGACGGTCTCGCCGCCTACGATCTGATCCGGGACAAAGCCGCCCGCGGGCCGAACCCCGTCGCCTTCTACTATCCCTACGAGGACTGGGTCGTCGAGCGCTGGGCCAACTCGTACGTACCCGCCCTCGATGCCTTCCGCGTCCTCGGCGTCGCCGCCGATTTCGTCCCGTTCGCCCCGGCCGCCCGCGAGTCCGTCTATCCCTTCTACCCTACAAGCCGAACCTCGAGTCCGTCGCCCGTCTCCTCGAGGCCGGGACCGTGCTCGTGCTGCCCGACGTCTCGGGCCTCCACACGACGGACAGCGAGTTCGTCAAGATCTTCCTCGAGCGCGGCGGGGCCGTCCTCGCGTTCGGCCCGCAGCTGCCCATGGGCAACACCTACGACCGGGACCGGATTGCTTGGCGCGACCGAAGCGACCGAAGGTCCCCCGCCGGGAGATCGTCGTGAAAAACGCGAAGGGAGGGCGCGTCCGGGCCGGGGCCCGGTTCGCGCTGCCGGCAGGTCGATCTTGGGCGGGCTGGAAAGCGGCTTCGGCCTCGGTCGTGGCCGAGTTCGAGGACGGGACGGCGGCCGTCTTCACGAACCGCGTCGGCGAGGGCCTGATCGCCTCGTTCGCGCTGGACGCGGCGACGGCCGCCAAGGACATTCCCCGCGGTCGTCCGCGACGTCCTCGACGCCGCGCTGGCCGTCACGGGCGCCCGGCGCGCGGTCGACGTCCTGGGGACGACGGAGAACGTCGACCTGGCCTCATGCGTCATCGCGGGCGGGGTCCGGGCCGCCGTCGTCAATCACGGCGACGCCGCGATCGACGTCCTCCTCGTGCCGCTCGGCAAGGGACTGGGAGCCGGGTCCTGGACGGACCTCGTCACGGGCGGGAGAAAAGCCCGGCCGGCCGGCCGACGGCGCGCTCGCCGTCTCCGTTCCCGCCCGGGGCTACGTCTGCTGGGAGTACAGGTCCGACTGAGGCCGCCGGCGCCTCACCACTTCTCGCCGAGGATCTCGGCCCGCTTGATCCGGTACTCGTCGTCCGTGACGAGCCCGTCCTTTTTCAGGCCTTCGAGCTTCCGGAGCCTGGCGTCGAAGTCCGGAGCGGCGTCCGTCTTCGGGGGCGCGGTCTCGGTCTCGATCTCGACGACGCCCTTGCGGCTCTTGAGGAAAAAAACATAGTAGACGATGATGACGCCCAGGACCAGGAACCAGAGGGCCATGAAGCCGATGGCCGGCCCGGGCTCCCCGCCGCTGTCCGAGAGCACGGCGTTGAAGAAGAACACCCCGAAGATCAGCATGGCCACGGCGACGATGAGTCCCATCACCAGCGTGGGCTTGGTCGGTTTGATCTGCATCTTTTGTGACATGTCGTCCTCCTTCTTACGTTTCAGGCCCGGCGGGCCGTGATGACCCGGGGCTTGCCGGCCAGGTCCCAGGCGGTCTCGATCTCGGTCCAGCGCCGGTCGAAGAGAGCGAGGACCCGGTCGCGCTGGTCCTCGCCGATCTCGAAGATGAGGTAGCCGCCCGGCCGCAGGAACGTCCGCGCCCGGCGCACCAGCCTCTCGATGATCTCCAGGCCCGAATCCCCGGCGAGCAGGGCCCGCCGCGGCTCGTAGTCGCGGACCTCCGCCGGCAGGGAATCCCATTCGTCGCGGGCGATGTAGGGCGGATTGGAGACGATGAAATCGAACTTCGCGCCCGTGCCCCGGAAGGCCGAGAGCAGGTCGCTCTTCCGGAACCGGATGTGCCGGGCCCGGTGGAGCGCCGCGTTCGCCGCGGCGACGCGAAGCGCCCGCTCCGAGATGTCGACGGCCTCGATCCGGGCCCGCGGCAGCTCCTTGGCCAGGGCGACGGCGATGCAGCCGCTGCCCGTGCCGACGTCGACGAGGGATTCGCTCTCGCGCGTCGAGAGCTCGAGGACCTTCTCGACCAGGACCTCCGTCTCGGGCCGGGGCACCAGGACCGAGGGCGTCACCCGGAACGGGATGGACCAGAATTCCTTCGTGCCGGTGAGATGGGCGAGCGGCACGCCGCCGAGCCGCTTGGCCACGAGCCGGCGGAAGCGGGCCTCGGCCGCGGCCGGACAGGGCCTGTCGGGCGCCGCGAGATACCGCTCTTCGGTGAGAGCGGCGGCCCGGAGCAGGAGGACCTTGGCTTCGAGGAGGGCCTGGGGGCCGTCGCCCAAAAGGGCGGCGCCGTCCCGGAAGAGCTCGAGCAGGGTCCGGTTAGTTTCCAACGTCCCTGGCGGAGCCGCTTTCGCCCGGCGATTCGCCGAGCGCCCGGGCCTGGGCCTGCTTGACGAGCATCGCGAGCATGTCGTCCAGGTCCCCGTCCAGGAAGGACTCCATGTTGTGGAAATTCTCGTTCAGCCGGTGGTCGGTGATCCGGGACTGGGGGAAGTTGTAGGTCCGGATCTTCTCGCTCCTCTCCCCCGTCCCGACCTGGGAGCGCCGGTTGTCGGCGATCTTGGCCTGCTGCTCCCGCTGGGCGATGTCCATCAGCCGCGAGCGCAGCACGCGCATGGCCTTCTCCTTGTTCCGGTGCTGGGACTTCTCGTCCTGGCAGGAGACGACGAGCCCCGAAGGCTTATGGGTGATGCGGATGGCCGTGTAGTTCCGGTTGACGTTCTGGCCGCCGGGCCCGGACGAGCCGAAGGCCTCGATCTTGATGTCCTTGGGGTCGATCCGGAGGTCGATCTCCTCGACCTCGGGCAGGACGGCCACGGTCGCGGTCGAGGTGTGGATGCGCCCGGCCGCCTCGGTCCGGGGCACGCGCTGGACGCGGTGGACGCCGCTCTCGTACTTGAGGACCGCGTAGGCGCCCTTGCCGCGGATCTCGGCGATGGCCTCTTTGAGGCCGCCGACGGGCGAATAGCTCGTGTCGACGACCTCGAGCTTCCAGCCTTTTTTTTCGGCGAACCGGGAATACATGCGGAAGAGGTCCTGGGCGAAGAGGGAGGCCTCGTCGCCGCCGGCGCCGGCCCGGATCTCCAGGATGACGTCCTTGTCGTCGTTGGGGTCCCGGGGCAGGAGCAGGGCCCGCAGCTCGCCGGCCAGGACCGCTTCCCGCGCCGCGAGCTCGGCCTCCTCGCTCTCCGCCAGGCTCCGCAGCTCCGGCTCGGTCGAGGGATCGGTCATCATGTGGCGGGCGTCGTCGCGGCCCTTGCGGACGCGCTTCCACTCCTCGTACTTGCGGTAGACGGGCTCGATCTCGGCCCGTTCCTTGGCCAATTCGCGGATCTTCTGGGGCTGGACGGCGATCGCGGGATCGGAGAGGGCTGCTGTCAGCTGGCGGTATTTGTCCTCGATCGCCTGGAGTTCCTGGATCATCGAGACGATTTTTTCGTCTTGGCCAGCTTCTTGACGTCGCGGGAGGCCCGGAGGTCCTTGGCCGCCTTGATGTCCTTGGCGTCCCCGTATTTCTGCTTGAACTTCTCGATGCGGCCGGCGCTGTCGATGAACTTCTGCTTGCCGGTGAAGAAGGGGTGGCACTGGGAGCAGATCTCGACCCGGATCTCCTTCTTGGTCGATCTCGTCGGGAACGTGTTGCCGCAGGCGCAGGTCACGATGCATTCTTGGTATTCGGGATGCACGTCTTTCTTCATGGAACGATCTCCTTGAGCGCGGTATTATAACAGAATCTAGGCGCCGCCGCAAAGAGTCGGGATGTCGGCGGATTTCCTCTCGAATTCGGCCTTGTCGACGGTGAATTCCAGCTCCTTCAGCCGGATCTTCACGGCCTCCCTGTACCGCCGGGAATCGAAATAGTCCTTGAGGGGCCGGGTCATGGGATAGAGCTGCTCCTCGGCCTGCCACTCGTAGACCGAGCCGTCGGCGAGCCGCAGGCAGTTCAGGTGGACGACCCAGGCCAGCTGGCGGAAGGGCATGTGGTTGAAGGTCCGGCGGACGGCCAGGACCTCCGCCTCCTTGAGCGGGTTCCAGAAGTGGAAGTAGCGCGAGAACAGGACGGCGTTGTGGAAGTAGGCCGGGAAGGCCAGGAGGCAGTCCTTGTGGGTCAGGCGGCCGATGTAGACGAACAGGTCCATGATCTTCGAGCGCATCGACAGCCCGGGACGGGTCTGGCCGGGCAGGGGCGAGAAAGGCTCCCCCTTCTTGACCAGAGGGTTCTGGAGGGTCAGCCATTCGAAGGCCAGGGATCTTCTGGGGCGGGAGGTTCGCCGGTCCGGCCGCGGTCTCGCGGGGGACGAACTCGCACTCCTTGAGCTTGACGTCGACGATGATGTTCTCGGGATCCGGGTCGCGGAGGTAGATCTGGAGCCTCTGGAGAGGGTACTCGGAGGAATCGAACTCGTAGGCGAGCGGCCAGAGGAAGCGCTTGCGGGCCTCCTTGAGGAAGCCCTTCTTGTTCAGGACGGTCAGGACCTCGTTGAGGGAGTAGCGGCCGAGGAAGAGGGAGCTGCCCCGCTTGACGTGGAGCTCGCTGAAGATCTCGTTCTCGTCGACGAGCGGCGCGTCCTTCCAGAAAGGATCGGCGGCCCCCCCGGCTTTCTTCATGGCCTCATTTTAGGGGAACGCGGCTTGCGGGGCAAGCGCTTTTCCGGCTTTGCGGCACCGGCCGCCTCGGGCGGCGCCGGCTTGGCCGCACCGGCCTCCGCCGGGGTCTCCGGCAACGGGACGAACATGGCCAGGACGTCGTCGCCGAGGACGACGCGACGCTCCAGCTTGAAGTCGACGAGCTTGGGCTTGATCCTGTAGTAGTGGCGGAGCACGATGAGTCCGCCGGGCTTGAGCAAGTCCCCGCTTGCGGATGACCCGGAGCGGATTGCGCTCCTCGAGGAGCTTGTAGGGCGGATCGAGGAAGATGAGATCGAAGCGGACGGCCTTCTTGGCGAGGTCGATCGCGGCCCGGTTGAACTCCCGGTGGAGGACGACCGACTTCTCCTCGGCCCCGCACTTGGCGATGTTCTGCTTGATGACCTTGACGGCGGGGTAGAACTCGTCGACGAAGACGCACAGCCCGGCGCCCCGGCTCAGGGCCTCGAGACCGATCGAGCCGGTCCCGGAAAAGCCGTCGAGACAGGCGCTGTCCTTGAGGCGGTCGGCGACGACGCTGAACAGGGCCCCTTTGACCTTGTCCTGCATCGGCCGGACCGAGAGGCTGGGCACGAGCTTGAGCCGCCGGCCCTTGTAGATCCCGCTGATGATCCGTATCACGACGACCCCCTTTTCTTCCCGTTCCCGCTCAGTAGACGATCACGACCTGGCCCTGACGCGTCCCGAGCCGCACGACCCCCGGGGGAAGATCGTACCAGTCCTTGAGGCTCGTCGGCTCCGTCCCCTGCAGCCGGGAGGCGACCGCGATGATCAGGTCGACGAAGTCCGGGGAGATGGGCTGAGTGCCGAGGTAGAGCTTGTCGAGGTCGATCCGGATCTGCCCGTCCCGGGATTCGAAGCGGCCGGAGAGGAGCAGGTCCTGCTTCTGCGGCAGCAGGCCCGACGCCGGGGGCTTGCCGAGGTCGATGGCGATGCGCCCCTCGTACCGGTCCCCCTTCAGCAGCTTGAATTCCGCGAGCTTGACGAAGGGCTCGTTCGCGTCGGCCAGGCGGCAGGCGACGTAGGCGTTGAACTCCGCCTCCGTGAAGGTCAGGCTGCGGGAGCCCGGCGCGGGGGCGGGGGCCGTACCGCGGGCGGGAGAGGACGGCTTCGCCTCCGCCTCGATCCGGTCGAGCGCGGCGGTGATGGCGGCCGCCCTGGCCCGGACCTCGGGCGTCACTTCGACGGCGGCCGCCGCGACGGCGACGAGCAGGACGGCAAGCCCTGCACCGGCGATGAGAAGGTTCTTTTTGGCCATGGCTACCGCATTCCCGGGGATATGTTAGCAGATTCGGGGCGGAAAATCCCCGCCTTCGGGCGCTACTTGATGCGGAAGGGGGACACGACGATGTCGTCGTAGATCGCTTCGAGCGGCACGGCCCCGGCCACGATCGCGGCGATGCCGAGAGGGGCCAGGAAGAAGGGCGGCACGCCCCTCTTGCAGACGATGTAGACGAAGTCGCCCTGTTCGCAGGGCTTGGACACGCGGACGACGGCGGTGTAGCCGGAGGTCACGCGCTTGGTCCGGGCCCCGTAGGCCTTGAGGGCCCGCATGTCCTGATAGAAGTCCGTGGTCCGGCCCTTGACGTGGATGCGGTCCTCGGCCTGGATGAGACCGATCTCGACGAGGATCTCGGCCTCGCTCGTTTCGGGCAGGTACCTCGCGACCTTGCCGATGAAGGCCTCGCCCTTGTCCCGCTGTTCCTTGATGACCGCGGCCGCCGCCGCAGCGGCGGCTGAATCGTAGGGATCGAGGGCGATCGTGATCTTGGCCGTCCGGCCGCCGATGACGCCGAAGAAGTCCTGGGAGTTGAAGCTGCCCTTTTCGGACGTCACGCCGAGCGCGTAGAGACCGGGGTCGAGGCCGGGAACCCGGAACAGGCCCAGGGGGTCCGATCGCCCGGCCTCGGTGACGACGCCCGTCGTCACGTTCTTGACCGCGACGACCGCGCCGGCCACGGGCGTGGAGCCGTCCTTCTCGAAGACGTACCCGACCAGGCTACCCGAAGCGGATCCCTGGGCAAGCAGGGCCGGCGGCAGGAGCATGAGGATCAGCGCGAACGCCGAACCCCATGAAACCGGGACCTTGACACCTCGCCTCATGGGCTTTCTCCTTGGCATTGAATATGATAGGGCCGTCAGCGGGGATTGTCAAGCCCGCAGGCCCGTAAATGTTTCATTCGGCGAAAGATAGGGAGACAAGGGTGACGGCTTCGCTGACGGCCCCGATCTCGAGGGTATTGCGGCCCGGCCGGAGGCTCAGAGAGAACGCGGGCCGTGCCGGTGTCCCCGATTTCCTCCCAGACGACCCGGCCGTTGAGGAAGACCGAGACGAGGGGCCGGCCCCCGGCCGCCGCCGGGGCGAAGTCCAGACGGGCCGTTCTCGGCCGGCCGTCGGAAACGAGGTCGACCGTGCCGACTCCCCCTTCCGGAGGAGACGGCCGCCGAGATCGACCGTCGCCGGGGTCGAGCAGGCTTTCGATGGCCTGGCGCACGCCGGCGGCCTTGGCCTCGTCGTTGAGACGGCCGTAGCAGCGCTCGAGGGCGAGGAGCAAGTCCAGGTTCCCGGGTTCGACCTCGAGGGCCTTGAGCAGGAATCTCTCCGCCTCGTAGACGTAATCGAGCTTGAGGTTGGATTCGCCGATCAGGCCGAGGACGCGGGCGTAATCCGCCCGTCCCGCCGGGGCGATGACGAGGGAGCTCGACTCCAGGAGATCGCCGGTCTTGACGATGTCCCGGTAGCGGTTCAGATGGAAATCGAGGGCCGTCCGGAAGGCCAGGGTGTGGAGGTCCTTGATCGGCGCTCCGGCCGGCGTCCCCTCCCCGAGGAGGCCGCGTTCCCTGAGGAAGACTTCGAACTCGCCCAGGGCCGTGAACTCGTCCTCGACGGCGAAGTAGGCGGCGACGGAGCCGTCCTCGTCGGCCAGCGACCGCGTCTCCTCGATCCGGTTCATCGCCAGAAGGCGTCGGGCCGTCTTGAGGAGCCCGGCGTAGTCCTTGGGGGCGAAGAGCTCGGACCCGGTGAGGGCCTGATAGAAACGGATCTTGCCGAGCGCGTCGAGCGCCGCGGCGTAGCGGGCCGAGGCTTCGGCCGTGCGGAGCGCCTCGGCTTCGCGGCGGCCCCGTCGAGCTCGGTCGAGGCCCGGTCGAGGTCCAGCCGCTCGGCCTTGGCCAGGGCGGAACGGCGGGCATCCAGGGAGAGCGCCCGTTCGCCGAGGAAGCGCGCGTAGGTCCGGAGCGAGGCGGCGTCGTCCGGCAGGATCCTGTCGATGAGGGCCGGGTCGCGGGACTGGAGGTGCCAGGCCTCGAGGATGCCGAGCAGACGCTCCTCGTTCCCGCCGGCCAGCGTCTTTTCGAGAAGGGCGACCGCGAAGTCCTTCTGTTTCGGTTCGAGGTTCGGCCAGAGTCCGACCATCATCCGGCCCACCTCGTAGCGGATCTGGCTGTTGTGGCCCGCGAGGCGGGCCGCCCGCTCGTACTCCTCGAACGGACCGAGCGGCGTCGGCAGGGAGAGGTAGCCCATGTAGAGGAGGGTCTGGGCGAAGTGGAAGTGGACTGCGGGCGCGCCGGGATCGAGCCGGATCGACCGGAGGAAGGCGTCCGCCGAGAGACGGAACAGCGCATCGCGTGTCGCCGGCTCGGCCAGGGCCTCGGCTCCGCGCTCGAAGTAGGCCTTGCCGAGCTCGAAATGGACGGCCGCGTTCCAGGGGAAGACGGCGTTGGCGCGGCGGAGGACGCGGACCTTTTCGTCCGGGCCGGTGACGACCGCCTTCCCTCTCCAGCCGAGCCGGGCGTTGACGGCCACGGCGGCCTGGAGGACGACGAGGACCGCGAGTCCGGCGAGCAGGAGGAGCTTTTTCATCGGGGCGACCTCAGACTTTGCGGTAGTAGGCCATGACCACGGTCAGGCTCAGGACGACGGTGAAGAGGACCATGTTCGCGGGGATGTGCAGGTTGAAATCGGTGAAGGCGTGGACCCCGGCCCCGGCCAGGGACACGATCCCGCCCAGGGCCAGGGCCCGGGCCTGGGGGTTCCTCCGCCTGCGCCAGGCGCGGTAGGCCTGGACCGCGAGCGTGAGGATGCCGCCGAAGAGGACGACGGCGCCGGCCACCCCGAGCTCGGCGACGTATTCCAGGTACTCGTTGTGGGCATGGACGAGGGCGAGCTCGTCGCCGGTCCGGATCTCGTAGGCGTTGTAGGCCGAGGCGAAAGTGCCCAGCCCCGTGCCGAAGACCGGGAAGTCCCCGACGATGTCGGCGGTGTTGGCCCAGTAGAGCGGCCTGTCCTCGTGGAGGAGATCGTCGAGGGCGAAGCGGCGGACGGTCGATCCGACGCCGGCGGCGACGGCCAGGGCCGTGACGACGAGGAAGGTCGCCCGGATGGACTTCCCGATCCAGGGCTGGCGGTACCCCGTCCGGCTGTAGGAGACGACGGTCAGTCCGAGGAAGAGGAAGACCGAGAAGCCGAGGACGACCAGGCCGGACCTCGAGTGCGACAGGACGACGGCCAGGGACATGACCGCGACGGCCGCCAGGATGAGGACGTTCCCCAGGACGCCCTTGGAAGTCCAGAGCAGGAGCTTCTCCCGGAAGCCCTTGACCCCGAAGGTCATCATGTTCATCCGGGCCGCGGCCAGCCCGAGGGCCAGCGGGATGATCATCTCGAGGTAGCCGGAGAAGTGGTTGCGGTTGACGAAGGTCCCCGTGACGGACTCGAGGCTGAAGACCTTCTTATAGAAGAGGAGGCGGGGCTCGTCGCGGGTCAGCTCGAAGAGCCCGTAGAGGGCCTGGAACACCCCCGAACAGACGAGCACGGTGATGATCGTCCGGATCCGGCGGCCGCGGACGACGGTCCTCAGGACCAGGAAACCCAGGATGAAGAGCGCGGCGAGGAAGAGGGCCTCGCGCAGCGTCGCCGACGGGGCGATCGACAGGGTCGTGAACTTCGTCCCGGCGAAGCCCGGGTCGTAGAGCCGGCGGAACTCGAAGCTCCCGGGCGAGAGGAACCGGACGAGCGCGACCGGGAGCGGCAGGACCTGGAAGGCCACCAGGCCGAAGAACGCGGCCGCGAACGGCCTCATCGTCTTCAGCACGGGCGGCAGGTGGGGATTGAGAACGGGCTTCGGGTCGAGCAGGACGTAGGCGGCGGCCAGGACGGCCGCGGCCAGCTCGACGGCGAAGACCGACCACTCCTCGACCGAGGCGGCGGGCAGGGGGCTCCACAGGAGCAGGGCCAGGAGCCCGTATTCGAGGACCTTTTTCTTCATGGCCGGGGTCCCGCCTTCGGGGCGCCCGCGCCGCCGGGCTCCGTCGATTCGTATTCGTACTGGTAGTAATGGTAGAACGGCGTGCCGATCCCCTGCCGGCCGATGCGGACCTCGTTGAAGACGACGCCGAGGATGTCGGCCTTGGCCTTGCGGATCTCCCCGATGGCCCGGACGAAGGGCCGGCGGGTCGTCTTGCCGGCCCGGACGACGAAGACCGTCGCGTCGGCGATCGAGCTGACGATGACGGGATCGATGACGGCCAGGACGGGCGGCGTGTCGAGCAGGACGACGCTGAATCGCTCCCGGGCCGCGGCCAGGAGCTCCTTCATCCGCCGCGAGTTCAGGAGCTCGGCCGGATTGGGCGGATGCGGGCCGCTGGCGATCGTCCAGACGTTGTCGATGCTGGTCTTCTGGACGACCTCGTCGAAGGCGTTCTTGCCGGCGAGGTAGCTGCTCAGGCCGGCGATGTTCCTCAGGTTGAAGACCTTGTGGAGGCGCGGCTTGCGCAGGTCGGCGTCGACGAGCAGGACCTTGCCCTCGAGCTGGGCGAACGACACGGCCAGGTTGGCGACGGTCGCCGTCTTGCCTTCCTGGGGCACGGTGCTGGTGAAGCAGATGGACCGGGGCGCGGCGTCGGCGTGGGCGAAGAGGATCGAGGTCCGGACGGTCCGGTAGTCCTCGGCGATCGAGAACTTGGGGTAGAGGTGGTTGATGAGCTCGATCTCCCGGGCCTCGGGGGCGGCGTCGCCGGGCTTGTCTCCCTCCGTCCCGTAGGAGCGATAGGCGCCGGAGAGGTCCGATCTCTTCCGGCCCCCGTCGGCCGAAAGGAACGGGATGACGCCGAGCGAGGGCAGGTCGACGAGCTTCGCGACGTCCTCGGGACCTTTGACGGTGTTGTCGAGGTGCTCGACCAGGAAGGCCAGGCCGAGCCCGCCGAAGAGGCCGAGGAGGAGGGCCATGAGGAGGTTCCGCCCGACGTTCGGCGAGAAGGGCCAGCCCGGCACGAGGGCGTGGTCGACGACCTTGATGTTGCTCGTCCGGAGGCCGCCGAGCTGGCTCGAGACCTGGATCTCGTTCTGCTTGGCCACCAGGGTGCTGAGGAGGGTCCGCATGTTCTCGACCTCGGTCCTCAGGGTGTGGTAGAAGATGGCGTTCTTGTTCATCCGGGTGACGTCGCCGCGCTGCTCGTCGAGGAGCCCGCGCAGGGAGGTCTCCTTCTTGAGCGCGGCGCGGTACTCGGCCTCGGCCGAGTCGACCGCCTTGCGGATCTCGCCCTGGAGCGTGTTGCGCGTGGCGTCGAGCCGGGCCTTGAGCTGGACCATCTCCGGATAGTCGGGCCGGTAGATCCGCCCCTTCTCCTCGAAGTCGGACTTGACCTGGGTGTAGGTCGTCCGCAGGGCCTGGATGGTCGGATTGTTGATCGACTCGGGCAGGTCGTCGACGCCGACCTTCCTGAGCTCGAGGTAGGCGGACTCCTTGGCGTAGCGCTCGATCTGGGCCGCGGTCAGGGCCGTGGCGACGTCGGAGAACTTGTTGACGACGGTGCTCTCGTTGTCGCTGAGGTAGAGGAGGTCCTTCTCCTGGCCGTACTTCTGGAGGTCCTCCTCCTTGCGCTTGAGGTCCTCGCGGAGGAGGGAGACCTGCTCGGTCAGGAACTCCGAGGTCTGCTTGGTCGCCTCGTAGCGGGTCTCCACCGAGAAGCTGACGAACTCCTCGACCAGGGCGTTGACGACGTCGGCGGCCAGGGCGGCCTGCGTCGAGACGAAGCTGACGTAGACGAGGCGCGTCTCGGGGATGGGCGAGATGCTCAGTCCCTTCTGGATGGCCGTGGCGTAGCCGGCGTAGGAAGGCGCCGGCGCGGCCGGGGCCGCGCTCCGGCCGCCGTCCCGGCCGCGGCCGAAGAGCCAGCGGAAACCGAGAAGCTTCCGCAGACCGCCGGCGGACCCGGCCCGGGGGTCCGGGACCGGCCGGAACTCGGGCCGCGCCGCGAGGTTGAGCTTCTTGGCCACCCGCTCGGCCAGGGACCGGCTCGTCAGGAGGCGGAGCTGGGTGTTGAAATAGGCGCCCAGATAATCGCTGCGGAGGTAGGCCCCGGCGTTGAGGACGTCCTGGATGTTGTACAGGCTCGTCCCCGGCTCCTCGATGAGCAGCGTCGCCGTGGCCCGGTAGCGCGGCGTCCTCGTGAACGAGAGGACGGCCGCGAGCAGGACCAGGACGGCGGCGAACGTCACCAGGACCCACTTGCGCTTGAGGACGACCCGGACGTAGTCGAGGAGGTCGACCTCCTTGCCGTCCGTTCTGCTGGCGAAACCCTTCATGGCGGTTCTCCCCGATCGCCCGGATTAGAGGAGGCTCTCCGGGACGTAGATCGTGTCGTTGACTTTGAGGGGGACGTCCTTCATCTTCCCCTTGAGGATCTTCCGGACGCTGACGATGATCTCGAGCTCCTTGCCCGCGGCGTCCTTCCTCCGGATCTGGACCCGCTTCTTGTTGGCCCGGTCGGTGAAGCCGCCGGCCTGGGCGATGGCCTGGGTCAGGGTCGGCAGGCTCGAGCGCCGGACCTGCAGGGCGCCCGGGCTCCGGACCTGGCCGAAGACGTAGATGGGGACGGTCTTGTCGATCGGGACGTTGAGGACGTCGCCCGGCTCGAGGGCGATGTTGAGCTTGGGATCGCCCTGGACGAAGAGCCCGTCGACGGAGATGCGGATGGACGTGCTCTCCCCGGCCGCGAGCTGGCGGATGACGATGATCTCCTCGCCCGCGTCCTCGGTCAGGCCGCCGGCCTCGGACACGACGGACAGGACCGTCTGGCGGCCGAGGAGCTCGTACGGGCCGGGCCGGCCCACCGCCCCGACCACGGAGACGCGGCGGCTGAGGTATTCGAGGATGTGGACGGTGACCTGGGGCTTGAGCACGATCTTCTCCCCGGCGAGCTGCGTCAGCTTCTTCTCCACTTCGAACTTGGTCAGGTCGCCGACGCCGACCTCGCCCAGGAGCGGCAGGGTGATCCGGCCGTCCTCGGAGACGCGGACGACGAGCTTGCTGATCTCCGGCACGCCGAGCACCGAGATCTCGAGGAGGTCCTTGGGTCCGATCTTGTATTCGGCGCTCGCATCCTGCCCCGCGGAAGCCCGGGACTGGAAGCCTGGGCCTGGGAAGCCGCGGGAACGGCGGCCGCCAGCGCGAAGGCCGCGAAGACGAGGGCGGCGGCGAGCTTGGTTTTCTTCATGGTCGGCTCCTTTGGCCGGGGGCTAAAATTCGTAGGTCAGGAACGCTCCGGCGAAGTTCCTCCGGACGTCGAAGCCCGGGGCGTTGGACGTCCGCTCGTAGAGATTGTAGGTCAGGCCGAGCCCGACGGTCCCGCCGAGGCGGAAGACGGGGCCCACGGACCAGGTCCGCTGGACGTCCTCGCGGCGGTCGACCGTGACGGGGACCCCGCCGGACCAGACCGTCTGCGGCTCGGGATAGGCCATGGTCCCGTACTGGACGCCGCCGTCGATCCGCAGGAACGGGGCGATGTAGAGCGTGAGGACGGCCCGGGCCCGGGCGTCGACGTAGTAGTAGGCGCTCTCGTTGTAGGAGAAGGCGTTGTCGCGGTCGTAGCCCACGGTCGCGGCGAGACGGCCCAGGCGCAGATAGACCTCGGTCGCGGCGATGAGGCCGGAGAAGGGACGGCGGCCGGCCGAATCGGGCCGGAACGACTTCCAGCCGAAAAGGACCCTGCCCCGGGCCCGGCCGGTGAGGGGGAAACGGAAGCCGCCCGCGGCCCTGACGGCCTCGCCGTCCCGCCAGGCCGATTCGGCGAAGTCGAAGGCGTAGCGCGTCCACCCGGCCGTGGCGAAGAGATAGCTCCGGGAGAAGACCCGGTAGTAGACCTCGGCCGCGGCCGAGGTCTCGCGCCGGTCGAGGGTCCGGGCGTAGACGTCGTCCGGGGCGCCGGAGGCGACGTCCTCGTAGCGGAAATCGTCGACGGCGGCGGTGACCCCGAAGGCCGTGCCCCGGGCCGTCTCGAAGAACAATCCGGCCGTGCCGCCGGTCGCCGTGTCCCGGATCCTGCGGTCGAGCTCGCTCATCGAGCGGCGCACGTGGCTGGCATCGTGGTATTCGGCCGAAAGCGAGAAGTACCGCAGGAGCATCATCCGCAGCCCGCCGGAGAGGCTGTTGCTGAAGGCCCGCAGGCCCTTCTCGCGGGCGTAGAGGAGATATTCGGGGCTCTCCGTCGCCGAGAGGATGACCGAGCCGCCGAGAAGCCAGTGCGCGCGAAGCTCCGGCGCGAGGGTCGCCGTGAAGTCGGAGACGACCTCGCCGCCGCCGTCGGCCCGGTAGTAGACGTTCGAGTCGTAGCCGGCCTCGGACAGGCGGAAGACCGGCTGGAGCCGCAGGGGACCGAGGCGGAGCCGGGCCCGCGCCTTGATGCCCTCGTAATCCTCGCGGAAGGGCCGGTAGGACTGCGCCGGCAGACGGACGGCCGCGGCGAGCGCGAGGACGAGCAGGGCGGCGGCGACGCCGAAGGGTCTTTTCATCTTGTGGTAGATGAGGTCCGCGGCTTCTAGGACGCGCTGAACGGGCCGAGCCGGTCCTTGACGTCGCGGAAGAATTTCATGAACGACAGCCTTTGGAGCAGGGCGAAGATGAGCCCGCTGTGCCAGTCGAAGTCGGCCTTCTCCCGGATGATGGGCACGATGCCGTCGGTCCGGGCCAGCTGGAAGAGGCTCTCGATGCGCCCGTCGCTCAGGCGGGCGCACATCCGCCGGGTGTACTGGCCGACCAGGATCTCCTTCTGGAGCAGGGCCTTCCAGCGGCGCTCGTAGACGAGGAGATCGGCCCGGCCGAAGGACGACCGGGCGAAGCACTCGAGCACGGCGTCGGCGGCCAGGTCGGCGCAGGCCAGTCCGTAGCTGATGCCGCCGCCGGTCGTCGTCTTGGTCTGCCCGGCCGCCTCGCCGACGGCCAGGACGCGGTCGCCGACGGTCCTGGCCAGGAGGCCCTGGGCGACGGGCTTGGTCCCGACGGCGCACGCCTCGGCCGCGCCGCGGACGCCGCCGAAGCTGCGGTCGAGGAGCCTGCGGAGGCAGGCCTTGGGGTCCTCCCGGGTCAGGAGGCCGATCCGGGCCCGGCCCCCGCCCGAGGGGACCGACCAGGCGAAGGCGCCGGGCGCGACGTCCCGCCCGAAGAAGAGCGTGGTCGTGTCCGCGCCCGGGACGGCGCACTCGACCTGGGCCCCTTTGAGGAAGTCGCGCGGCGCCGAGAGGCCGAGCTTCTTCGACAGGGCGAAGTCGACGCCCGTGGCCAGCACGGCGACCGCCGCGGCCTCCCGCGACGGGCGTCCGCCGCGTCGCGGACCGAGATCTCGACGCCGTCCGGGCCGACGGCGACGTCCTCGACCCGGGCGCCGTAGGTTATGCGCGCGCCCGCTCCGGCGGCCGATCCGGCCAGGGCGCCGTCGAACTTCTCCCGGTCGACGACGCAGGCGAAGGGCCGCGGATGTTCGTAGAGCAGCTCGGTCTCGAACGGCGAGACGAGGCGCACGGTCCGGAGCATGTCGACGATGGAGGCCCGGTCGAGCCCGAAGTCGTCGAAGACCTCGAGGCCGACGATGCCCGTGCAGACGACGCCGGTCCCGGCGCGGGACTTCTTCTCGAGGACCCGCACGTCGAGCCCGGCCGCGGCCAGGCGGGCCGCGACGCGCAGGCCGCTCGGCCCGGCCCCGACGACGACGACGTCCGATCTGTCCATGTTCAGACCTTGGGCTCCCTCGACTCCCACTTGCCGCGCAACGTGATCCAGAACGACAGGGCGATGAGCTCGAGGTCGACGCAGAAGCTCATGCGGCGTATATAGAGGAGGTCGTAGCGGAACTTCTTCCGCCGCGGCGCCTCCCCCGGCAGGTAGACCTGGGCGAGGCCGGTCAGGCCCGGCCGCACGGCGTGGCGCGCCTCGTAGCCGGGGATCGCGGAAAGCGCCACCGCCTCCGCTCCCCCGCCCACTTCCCTCTCGTTCGGCCGCAGGGCCCGGGGGCCGACGAAGCTCATGTCGCCCTTGAAGATGTTGAGGAGCTGGGGCAGCTCGTCCATGGCCGTGGCCCGCAGGACGCGGCCGACCTTCGTCACGCGCGGATCGCCGGCGACGGCCTGGACCGGCCCGCTCGCGGTCTCGGCGCCGGCGACCATGGACCGGAACTTGAGGGCCTTGAAGACGCGGCCCCTGCGGCCGACGCGCTCCTGGGCGTAGAAGACCGGGCCCCGGCTCCCGAGCTTGACGGCCGCGGGGATGACGAGCCAGAGCGGCGCGGCAAGCAGGATGCCCAGCGACGAGAGGAGCACGTCGAACGGCCGCTTGAGGAAGAGCGCCCGGCCGGCCGGGCTCGAGGGATCCTTTTCGCGCCGCGTCCCGGTCCAGGCCAGCAGGGCGAGGACGGTCAGGATGCCGGCCGTGTCCACGGCCCAATCGAACGGGCTGCCGAAGCGGTTGGGGACGAAGGACTGCAGGAACTCGTCGAGGAAGCCGTAGGCGACGGCGGCCGCCGCGGCCTGGAGGCCGGCCCGCCTGGACCAGAGCGGGCCGCGTCCGCCGCGGAAGGCCCGGTAGAGGAGGAAGACGAGGAAGCCGTACTCGACGAAGTGGAGCGTCTTGCGGCAGACGATGTAGGCCAGCCCGAGCGTCTCGGCCGAAGCGCGCGGCGCGATCCAGCGGAAGACGGCGGCGAAGATCTCGTAGATGCGGCTCGAGGCGAAGGCCTTGTTCCCGACGGGGAAGATGAAGGCCATCCACAGCAGCGGCGGCAGGCCGTAGAGGGCGAACTTCTTCGCGGCGTTCATCGGGACCATTAGGATACCATGGACCTCAAGAGCCCGTCATAACGGCGGAGGATCTCGTCTTTGGCGAAGCGGCGGACGGCGAACGCGCGGGCGCTCGCGCCGAGGGCCCGCCGTCTCTCCGGCGAGGCCTTGAGGGCGCGGACGGCCGCGGCGACGGCCGCCGCGTCGTCCGGCGGCGCGGTGAGGCCGCAGTCGTTGTCGCCGAGGAGGAGGGCGACTTCGGAGCCGGGCTCGGCCAGACCGAGGACGGGCCGGCCCGCGGCCATGGCGCTGTAGAGCTTCGACGGCACCGACAGGTCGGAGTTCGCCCCGTCGAGCGGCACGAGCAGGACGTCGCTCGAGGCGAGGAGGTCCGGCAGCTCGGCGTAGGGCACGAAGGGCAGGAAGACGGCGTTGGCGAGGCCGAGGGCGGCCGCCTTCGCGCGCAGGGCGTCTTTTTTCAAGCCCTCCCCGACCACGGCGAAGACGATCTCGCGGTCGTCCGCGACGAGCGCCGCCGCTTCGAGCGTCCGCTCCAGGGCCCTGTGGCTGCTGAGGCTGAGCGTCCCGGAGTACATCACGACGAACTTCCCGTCGAAGCCGAGCCGGCGCGACACGGGATTGTCCCTGGGCCCCGGCTTGAGGAAGTCCGTGTCCACCCAGTTCGGCAGGACCGCGAGCTTCGCCTCCGGCACGCCTTTCGCCCGGAGGTTGCGGGCGAAGCCGTCGCTGATGACGGCGATCCGGTCGGCCAGTCCGTAGACGGCTTTCTCGAGCGCCTTGGCGAAACGGATCGCGGCCGGGTTGCGCAGGATGCCGGATTCGACGGCCAGGTCGGGATGGATGTCCTGGACGTTGACCAGGACCCGCGCCCCGCCCAGGACCTTGGCGAAGAGGGCCGGGAAGCCGAGCTGGAGGGGCGGCGTCCGCAGGACGACGATGTCGCCCCGGCGGACGGAGAGGAGATTCACCAGGGCCCCCGCCGTGTAGATGTTCCAGGCGAGGAGACGGCCGAGGGGGAAGGCGGCGGTATTCGTCCACAGCCTCTTGACGACGAGACGGCCCGTCCGCCGCCGGGAATAGACGAGACCGCGGAATTCCTCGCCGCGGGTCCGGGGCAGGGTCGTCACGACCTCGACCTCGTGGCCGGCCGCGGCCAGGTAGCGGGCCATCTCGTCCATGAGCACGGGGGCGCTGCCGAAGTCCGGCAGGTAGTACATGGTGTGGAGGAAGATCTTCACGCCTCCTCCTCCGTTCGCGGCCGGATTTTCCAGGGCCCACTCGTAGAGGTAGGCGACGGCCGGCACGATGAGAAGCAGGTCGACGCCGTAGAACGCGCCGGTCGACTCGAAGAAGCTCCGGGCCGTGAAGAAGCCGAGGATGAGGACCGCCTGCATCAGCAGGGCCCGGTCCGGCTCGGCGGCCGCGTTGATCCGGCCCAGGACCTTGGCCTTCCAGAGAAAGAGCCACAGGACGGCGACGCCGGCGGCGAAGATCAGGGCGCCGGGGATGCCGGCCTGGATCGCGGCGTGGAGGTAGGAGTTGTGCATGTGCTCGGAATCGAGGAGGAGCCGGTCGGCGTGGAAGCCCCAGCCGAAGAAGGGCGAATCGCCGATCCGGTCGAGGCCCCTCTGCCAGGTCGCGTCGCGGCCGGTCAGGAACACGAGCGAGCTCCACGCGCCCTTGGCCCGCCAGGTGACGCCGGAGGTCCAGATGGCGTAGGCCGCCACCGGCCCGGCGACGAGGAAGCGCAGGTCGATGCCCCGGACGAAGACGAAGAGCGCCGCCCGCCACCGCCAGGCCGAGCAGGGCCGACCGGGACTGGGTCTGCATGAGGATGAACAGGGCCGGGAGGACGACCGGCAGCCAGAGGAACCTCTTCTTCGACACCGACGTCGCGAGAGAGACGCCGGCGACGATGAGGACGATGAGGGCGTAGCGGCCGACGCCGTTGGCCCGGACCTCGCCGAGGCCGAAGGGCATCGTGTAGATCTGGTACCGCGTCGTCCGGCCGAAGCCGTAGCGGAAAGCTTCGGGCAGGACGGCCAGCAGCAGGAACAGGACGATCGCGCCGTTCAAGCGCAGGATGTTCCTGAGGACGGGCAGGGGCTCCGGCCGCTCGATGACGAACCAGGCGACGAGGAAGGGGGCGAGGTACACGGTGCCCCAGTAGAGCGCCGTGGCGATGTCCGGGGAATAGACGACCGAGGCGATCATGCCGAGGACGCCGTAGGCGACGAACAGGCCGAGCGTCGTCGCCCCGAACCGGTAACGCGCCTTCGTGGCCAGCGCCCAGAGCAGGCAGACGTAGGCGGCCGCGACGGGCAGGAGGGCCCGGGCGCCCTGGAAGAAGGCCAGCGGATCGTGGATCGAGGGCATGGGCTGGAGGTTGTAGAGGCCGGTGAAGACGCCGGCCCACGCCGCGAGCCACAGGACGAGCGATATCGTCACCGTCGCTCCTCCGGTCGCGGCGCGTCCCGGCCAGAGCGTCGCGGTAGATGCCGCGAAGCCTCTCGCCGAGGCGGCTCCACTCGTAGTAAGAGGCGGCCCGTTCGCGGGCGGCGCTCCCCATCCGGCCCCGGAGTCCGGGGTCGCACCGAAACGGCCGAGGGCGCCGGCGAGCGCGGCCGCGACCGCATCGGGCGGGCCCGAGGGGACCTTGATCCCGTACTCGTCCCGGACGTGGAGCCCGGGGCCGGCGAGGTCCAGGCAGACGACCGGGAGGCCGCTGGCCATGGCCTCGACGACGACGGCCCCTCCCCCGTCGCGAAGGGAGGGAAAGAGGAAGACGTCGCTCGTCCGCATCTTCGCGAAGACCTCGGCGCGCGGGCTCCACGGGGTCCAGACGAGGCGGTCGGCGATCCCCAGGCGCGCGGCCAGCTCTTCGAGCCTCGGCCGCTCCGGCCCCTCGCCGACGAGCTCGAGTGTCGTCCCGGGCGCGATGCCGCCGAGGATGCGCACGGCCTCGAACGCCAGGGGCAAGCCCTTGATGGGGTCGAAGCGGCCGACGTAGAGCAGTCGAAAGCCGTTCCGGCCGGGGACGGCCGCGGCGGTCGGCGCGATGTCCTCCGGGGAGATGCCGTTCACCGGGAAATCGACGATCTTGTCCGCCCAGCGCGACAGGACCGCCTTCGTCTCCTTGTTGCAGACGAGGATGGCCGAAGCCTTGCCGGCCGTGCGCCGCCGGGCCGGCGTCGCCCGCCAGACGTTCTGGAGGAAGGTCCGCGATCTCTCCTGGCGCCTGTCGCGGCGGGCCATCGTGCCCATGAGCTCGCGCGGCACCTTCTGGCCGCCGCCGATCGGCCCCCAGACGAAGGGGACGGGGAGCGCGGGGGCGGCGTAGCTCGGCATCCAGTCGTTCGAGAACGTGATCTGGTGGAAGAGGTCGAAGCGCTCGCGGCGGTGGAGCTCGACCGCGGCCCGGGCCGCCGCGCGCTGCCAGAGATAATAGTAGATGCGCGTGCCCAGGTGCCGGTCGCGCAGGACGTCGTGGAGCCGCGGCGGGAGGTCGACGTAGCTGACCTCGACCGGGCGGCCGTTCCCGTCCGCGAGCGTCCCCTCGACCCCGTCGCGGTTGAAGGCCCAGGTGATGAGATGGAGGTCGGCGAAGCCGGCGATCTCGCGGGCCAGGTGCCAGCCCAGGATGGCCTCGCCCGGGAAATGGGCGGTGGCCGGCCGGGGATGGCAGGCGTAGGCGGAAACGAGGACCTTGGGTCTTCTCTCGCTCATCGTGTCATCCTGTTCCGAGCACCGAGCGCACCAGTCCGACCGCGTTGCCGAAGGCCCGGGCGGCGTAATAGGCGCTCCCCTGCCGGACGGCCTGGACGAGGCTCAGGCCCAGCCTGACGGCCAGGGCCGTGCGGCACTTCGGGAGGGAGAGCTCGGCGTGCTTCCTCACGAAATGGACGCGGTTGAGGACTTCGCGCACGCCGAACGCGTAGCCGCCGCCCCGGCCGCCGGGCGCCGGGAGGTGCAGATAGCGCGCGCCGGCGACCACGGCCAGCCTGGAGGTCCGGCCGACGCGATAGCTGAAATCGAGGTCTTCGAGATAGCTGTAGCCGGCGAACCACTCGTCGAACCGGAACTCGCGGAAGATCTCGCGCCGCCAGACCGAGGCCCCCGTCGGCAGCCAATCGACCCAGGCCGTCGTCTCGACGGGCCCGAGCATCGTCTGGAAGCCGGAGGGGGTCACGACCCCGCCGCGGCGGTCGTAGAGCCCGAGCGCGGCGACGAGCGGCGTCCCTTTGAGGACATCCCATTCGAGCGGCGGGTGATTGACCATGTTGAAGGCCGCTCCGCCGACGCCGGGCCCGGCCGCGGCGAAGAAGCGGGCCATCTCCTCGACGGCGCCCGCCTCGAGGACGGCGTCGTCGTCGAGGAAGCCGACGAGCCAGGCGTCGACCCCGACGGCGTCGAGACCGAGGTTGCGCTGGCGCGCGGCCGAGGCGACGGAGCGTCCGGATGAGCCGGAGCGCGGGCGCCGCGGCTCCCGCCGCGAGCCGCGGGGTCGGCCGGACGCCGGCGTCGACGACGACGACCTCGTCGGGAACGCGGGTCTGGACGAGCAGGCTGTGCCACAGTCGCCGGAGCTCTTCCGGACGGTCCTTGGTCGCGACCACGAAGACGATCCTGTTCGCCGCGATCATGCCCGCCCCTCCAGGAAGCCCCGGACGACGGCCCTCATCCCGCCGACGAAGCGGTCCGTCGAAAACTCCGTCGCCCGCGAAGCGAGGTGACGCCGCAGTCCGTCGAGCCGGGCCGGATCCTCGAGCGCGCTCAGGATGAGGGCGGCGGCGCCGGCCGCGTCGCGGTAGACCAGGCCGGGATGGGCGACGATCTCCGTCTGCCCGCCGCCGTCGGGCACCCAGACGACCGCCCCGGCCTTGACCATCTCGGCGACGGCCAGGCCGAAGGCCTCGCTGCGGCAGCCGGAGATGCCGTATCTGTGCCCGCCCAGGAAGGCCGCTTTCTCCGGCCCGTAGACCGGCCCTTCGAGACGGATCCAATCGCCGTGGCGGCGGCGGAGCCGGTCGATCTCGCGGGCGTAGGAGGCCCGGACGCGGCGGCCCAGGACGTGGAGATGGACCGGTCTCTTGTCGCGGACGCGGGCGAGCGCGTCGATGACGAGGCCGAGGCCCTTCTCGGGCACGAGCCGGCCCATGACGACGAAGCCGTCGTCGCGCTCGTCCCAGGGACGGCCGGGAGTCGCGGACGCGGCGACGGGCGGATAGACGACCTCGGAACGGACGCCGAACCGGGCTTCGAGGAGACCCCGCGTCCACTCGGAATTGGCCACGGTGCGGTTCCGCTTCCAGCCGTCTCCCCGTCCGCCGGTGAGCGCCCGGGAGAGGCCCATATAGAGCGACCGGCCGGCCGAAGCGCCGTAAACGACGCCGCGGGCCCCGCCCGCCGTCGCGTGGAGCTCGCGGCGGAGGTCGTCGTCGAAGGAGAAGTCGGCGATCATCTGGATCCCGGGGACGCCGAAGTCCATGACGTTGTAGGCGGAGATCATGACGTCGTAGCCGCGCGCGTTGCGGCGGCACCAGCGGGAGAGCCGGCCGCCGCGCAGGGCGTCGAAGCGGGTCCGCAGGCCGGGCGGGACGGCCAGGGAGCGGACGGCGATCCCGGTCCCGTCGAGCGAGGTCCCGCAGCTGCGGTCGAGGGCGGCGAGGTCGGGACGGCCCATCGTGACCAGCGTCACTTCGTGATCGTCCCGGAGCGCCTGGACCGTCCACATCGCGCCGGCCTCGGAGCCGCCGCCGGGGACGAGCATCGGGTGGACGACGGCGACCCGCGGTCTCATCCGAGGCCCCCCGTTCCCGGCCCGCCGGCCGGCGCGGTCCGGCGCCCGGTCTTCAGCAGGCCGGCGAGGAACGCCTTTTCTTCGCCGTCGAGGAGGCGGAACCACGCCGCCGCGGCGAACGCGAGTCCGCAGGCCGCCGCACCCCAGACGCCGAGGCCGAGGGCGACGGTCGCCCCGAGCCCGGCCGCGAAGAGGGCGAGCGCGGCGACGACTCCGGAAAAGCCCTTCTTCCAGACGAAGCCGAAGCGGACCCGGCCAACCGTGAACGAGGCCGCCAGGAGGACCGCGGTGAAGGCGGCCAAGCGCACCGCCGTGACCGCGGCGACGCCGTCGATCCCGCCGAGCCGCGCCCCGGCCCACGTCGCGGCGGTGAAGGCGACGAGCTCGAAGGACTGGTACTTGGGGGCGATGTCCACCCGGCCGATGCCGATCAGGTGGTTGTTGGGCACGGCGATGACGGTGTTGACGAGGAACCCGGCCGCGAGGACCTGGACGACGAACGTGCTCTCGGCGGCGAACTCGGCACCGAGCCACAGCCGGAGCAGGGGCCGGGCGAAGAAGACGAGCAGGATCAGCACGGGCCCGGTCGAAAGGAGGAGGAATTTCACGGACCGGGCGAAGAGGATCTCGACCCTGTCCGCGCGGCCCTCCGCGTCGAGGAACGAGAAGGCCGGGAACAGGACCATCGACAGGCTGCCGGGGACGACCCCGATCCGGTTGATGGCCTCGAAGGGGGCGGCGTAGAACGCGACCGCCGCGACCGACAGCACGGAACCGATGACGAGCCTGTCCATCGAGGAGGTCACCGCGCACAGGATGCCGGAGAGGCCGAGCCAGCCGCTGAACGAGAAGAGCGTCCGGACGAGGTCCCGCCGGACGACGGGTCGCGTCCTCAGGACCGGGAGGACGCGGAGCGCCAGCCCGCCCCAGGCGGCGAGCGCGGCGACGCGGGAGACGACGAGCAGGACGACGATGCCGGGGAGCTCGAAGCCGAGGAGGACGCCGAGGAGAGGGAGCAGGTAGAACAGCACGTTGACCGGGACCTTGACGGCGTTGACCAGGTCGAACCGCTGGGCGGCTTCGAGGACGCCGCGGAAGGAGGAACTGACGAACATGACGGGCAGGGACCAGCCGACGAGCCGGAGCGTCAGGACCGTCTCCCGCTCGAACCCGTCCGGGATGTTGAGGAAGCGCCGGACGATGAGCGGGGCGGCGGCGTGCGCGAGGGCGGCGGCGAGGAGTCCGATCGCGACCTGGAGATGGACCGTCGTCCAGAGATAGCCGGGGAGCTTCGCCGGCTCGTTCCGGCCCAGGGCGTCGGCGATGTAGCGCGTCGTCGTCCGGCCCAGGCCGAGGTCGAACAGGCCGAAATAGCCGAAGACGACCCAGACCAGGGCCAGGATGCCGAAGCGCTCGTTCCCCAGGGCCCGGACGACCATGGGGATGGTGACGAAGCCGACGGCCAGCGGGACGACGAGCCCGAAGAGGTTCAGGACCGTGTTCCGGACGATGAGGCTGTTGCGGACTTCCATGGGCTGAAAAAGGGGCTTTTCGCGGCAGGCTACCGCCGTTGGATAAAACGCCGCACCTCGCGGCAGGGTTTCCGGGCGGTTTATCGGCTACAGCGAGTGACGGAACGGCCCGATCCCGTCCGGAGGGCCGGACGGAGCCGAGGCGGGGGCGTACCGTTCCATAGCGGGTCCATGTTAAGGCGGCGCCCCCCAGGCGGGCAATCGTCCGGCCGGATGAATCCGGGGGTGAAAAACCACCCCCGGAGGTGACCCTTTGGGGTGAGGGAAAACGGGGCCGGGCTAGTCCCCTCGTCGGCCGTCCGATTCCTTGACACCCCCCGGACCGTCCTCTATACTTTAACTTCTCTGTTACCGGACGCATAAGAACCACCATGACACAGACCGAAAAAGCGAGACGGGGCATCCTCTCCCCGGTCCTGAGGAAGGTCGCCGCGGCCGAGGGCGTGGCCCCGGAGCGGCTGGCCGAGCTCGTCGGGAAAGGCCTCGTCGTCATCCCCTTCAATCCGAACCACGCGCCGGCCCGCCCCGCGGGCATCGGCCGCGGCCTCAGCGACCAAGGTCAACGTCAACCTGGGCACCTCGCGCGACTTCCCGCTCCTCGCGAACGAGCTGCGCAAGGTCCGGATCAGCATCGAGTACGGCGCCGACGCCCTGATGGATCTGAGCACGGGCGGCGACCTGCGCCGGATCCGGAAGGCCATCCTCGCCCGGACGCCCATGCCGCTGGGGACGGTGCCCATCTACCAGGCGGCGGTCAAGACCCTCGACCGGCGGGCCTCGATCGTCGACATGACCGAGGCGGACCTCTTCGAGGCCATCGAGTCCCAGGCCCGCGAAGGCGTCGACTTCATGACCGTCCACGCCGGGCTGACCCTGAAGGCCATCGACCGCCTGAAGAGCCAGGGCCGGGTCGCCGACGTCGTCTCCCGGGGCGGGGCCTTCCACCTGGCCTGGATGCTCCACCACGGCCGGGAGAATCCCTTCTTCGCCCGGTTCGACCGGCTGCTCGAGATCGCCCGGCGCTTCGACGTCACCCTCAGCCTGGGCGACGGCCTCCGGCCCGGCTCCATCCTCGACGCCACCGACCGGCCCCAGATCGAGGAGCTCCTGACCCTCGGCGAGCTCGTCAAGCGGGCCCGCGAGGCCGGCGTCCAGGTCATGGTCGAGGGCCCGGGCCACGTCCCGCTCGACCAGGTCGAGATGAACATGCGCCTCGAGAAGCGCGTCTGCGACGGCGCGCCGTTCTACGTCCTCGGCCCGCTCGTCACCGACATCGCCCCCGGGTACGACCACATCGTCTCGGCCATCGGCGGCGCGGTCGCCGCGGCGGCCGGGGCCGATTTCCTCTGCTACGTCACGCCGGCGGAGCACCTCGGCCTGCCCACGGACGACGACGTCCGCGAGGGGCTCATCGCCTCGAAGATCGCGGCCCACGCGGCCGACATCGTCAAGGGCGTCCCCGGGGCCCTCGCGCGCGACCTGGCCCTCGCCCGGGCCCGCAAGCGCCTCGACTGGGAGACCCAGCGGCGCCTGGCCATCGACCCGAAGAAATTCGCGGCCGTCCGGAAGCGGCGGAGGTCCCGCTCGAAAGCGTGCTCCATGTGCGGCGACTTCTGCGCCATGAGGATCGTCGGCGAGTTCCTCGGCTCGGGGAGGAAGGCCGATGGCGACTGCTCCTAAGGGTCTGCTGTTCGGCACGGCCGGCGTCCCCTTCTCCTCCGCCGACACCTCCAGCCTGGCCGGGATCGAGCGCATCAAGGCCCTCGGCCTCGACTGCCTGGAGATCGAGTTCGTCCAGGGCGTCAAGATGGGCCTCGACACGGCCGCCAAGGTCCGCGAGAAGGCCCGCGCGCTCGGCGTCCGCCTGAGCGTCCACGCGCCCTATTTCATCAACCTCAACTCCGAGGACCCGGGCAAGCGCCTGGCCAGCCAGGAGCGGCTCCTCAAGACGGCCCGCGTCGGGGACGCCTGCGGCGCGGCGAGCGTCGTGTTCCACGCCGCCTTCTACGGCAAGGACACGCCGGAGAGGACGTACGAGGCCGTCAAGGCCGAACTCAAGACGCTGCTGTCGGTCGTCCGGAGCGAGCGCCTGGCGATCGCCCTCCGGATCGAGACGATGGGCAAACGGTCGCAGTTCGGCTCGCTCGACGAGGTCCTCGGCCTCTGCCGCGACGTCGACGGGCTCCAGCCCTGTCTCGATTTCTCGCATCTCTACGCCCGCGAGGGCCGGGTCAACTCCTACGACGAGTTCCACCGCGTCCTCGGCAAGGTGGGCCGCAAGCTCGGCCCGCGGGCCCTGAAGAACGTCCACATCCACATCGCCGGCATCCAGTTCGGGGACAAGGGCGAGATCAAGCACCTCAACCTCGAGGAGACCGGCTTCCGGTACGACGAATGGCTGCAGGCCCTGCGCGACCTCGCGGTCGAAGGCACGGTCATCTGCGAGAGCCCGAACCTCGAGGGCGACGCGGTGATGCTCAAGAAGCTTTACCAGGCCCAGGCGGCCTGAGATCTTGCGAGGAGGGAACCATGAAATGGCAGGGAAGACGGCAGAGCGATAACGTCGAGGACCGGCGCGGGCTCAGCGGCCGGGGCATGGCGGTCGGCGGCGTGGGCGGGTTGGGGATCGTCATCGCGATCCTCTATTTCCTGCTCGGCGGCAACCCGGCCGACATCCCGCAGACGATGCAGGTCGATCAGCCCGCCGCGGCCGGATCGGGCGCAGCCGCTCAGCGCGAAGGACGTCGAGATGGGGAACTTCGTCTCGACCGTCCTGGCCAGCATCGAGGACGTCTGGAGGGAGCGGTTCCGGGCCAGGGCGAGACCTATGTGGCGCCCAAGCTCGTCCTCTTCTCGGGGCAGGTCGACTCGGCCTGCGGCTACGCCGGCGCGTCCTCGGGCCCGTTCTACTGCCCCGGGGACTCCAAGGTCTACATCGACCTCTCGTTCTTCGAACAGATGCAGCGCCAGCTCAACGCGCCGGGCGACTTCGCCCTGGCCTACGTCATCGCCCACGAGGTCGGCCACCACGTCCAGAACCTGCTCGGCATCAACGACCAGGTCATGGCCCAGAGGGGCCGCATGAGCGAGAAGGATTTCAACAGGATCATGGTCCGCATGGAGCTCCAGGCCGACTTCCTGGCCGGGGTCTGGGCCCACTACGCCAACCTGGAGCCGGGATTCCTCGAATCCGGCGACGTCGAGGAGGGGATGAACGCGGCCAGCGCCGTCGGCGACGACCGGATCATGAAACAGACGCAGGGCTACATCGTCCCCGACGCCTTCACCCACGGCACGTCCGAGCAGCGCGTCCGCTGGTTCAAGAAGGGCTTCACGACCGGGGACATCAACCAGGGCGACACCTTCGGCGCCGCCGTGCTCTGATCCCGGGCCCTTCCCTTCCGGGGCCGTCGGGCTTATAATATCGTTTCTTCCAAAATCGAGCAAGGAGAGGCACATGGTCGAAATCCGTTTCCACGGCCGCGGCGGTCAGGGCACCGTCGTCGCCTCCAAGATCCTGGCGGACGCCATCGCCAAAGAGGACAAATGGGTCCAAGCCTACCCGGAGTTCGGGGTCGAGCGGCGCGGCTCGCCCGTCGTCGCCTTCATCCGGATCGACGACAAGCAGATCTACGACAAGAGCCGGATCTACACGCCGGACAGCGTCGTCGTCGTCGACCCGACCCTGGTCGAGGCCATCGACATCACCGAGGGCCTCAAGCCGGGCGGGACGATCATCATCAACAGCGACCGCCGGCCCGAGGACTTCCCCTTCCACGGCAAGTTCGCGGTCCGGACGGTCGACGCCACGGAGATCGCCGTCCAGAACAAGCTGGGCAGCCTGGCCGCGCCGATCGTCAACACGGCCATCGCCGGGGCGGTCGTCAAGATCCTCGGACTGGCCAAGTTCGAGTCCCTGGCCGCGGCCATCCGCGACGGGGTCCCGACCAAGGCCGAGGACAACGTCAAGGCGGCCCGGGAAGCGTACGAGAGGGCCTGAAGGAGGGACGCCATGAGACCCAAGAAAGCCAAGAAGATCGTCTTCAAGTCGGCCGAAGAGATGCCGTTGATGATCTGTTCCGTCGGCGACCAGACCCACAACCTGACCGGGGCCTGGCGGAACATCCGGCCCGAGATCGACCTGAACAACTGCATCCAGTGCGGCATCTGCTGGAAGTTCTGCCCCGAGCCGTCGATCGACGTCGTGGACGAGTGGCCGGTCGTGGACTACGACTACTGCAAGGGCTGCGGCATCTGCGCCGAGGAATGCCCGCAGAAGTGCATCGTCATGGTGGAGGAGCGGAAATGAAGAAAGTCATCATGGGCAATCACGCGCTGTCCTACGGCGCGAAGCTCTGCGCGGGCCCAGGTCATCTCGGCCTATCCGATCACGCCGCAGACCCAGGTCGTCGAGCTCCTCTCGGAGATGTGCGCCGACGGCAGCCTCGACGCCCAGTTCATCAAGGTCGAGTCCGAGCACTCGGCCATGGCCTCCTGCATCGGCGCCTCGGTCGCCGGGGCGCGGACCTTCACGGCCACCTCGTCCCAGGGCCTGGCCCTGATGCACGAGATGCTCCACTGGGCGGCCGGCGGCCGCCACCCCATCGTCATGGGCGACATCAACAGGTCCATGGCGCCGGGCTGGTCGATCTGGACCGACCAGAACGACACCCTGTCCCAGCGCGACACGGGCTGGATGCAGTTCTACTGCGCCTCGAACCAGGAGGTCGTGGACACGGTCATCCAGGCGCTTCAAGGTCGCCGAGACGCTGATGATCCCGGTCATGGTCATCCTCGACGCCTTCGCCCTCTCCCACACCTACGAGGTCGTCGACGTCCCGGACCAGGACCTCGTCGACCGCTACCTGCCGCCGTTCAAGCCGGCCATCAAGCTGACCCCGGCCGACCCGCGGGCCTTCGGCGGCCTGACCGGCGCGGAGCACTACATGGAGCTCCGCTACCGGCTCCAGACGGACATGGACAAGGCGCCGGCCCTCATCGAGGAGACCGGCCGCGAATACGAGAAGATCTTCGGGCGCAACCTCGGCCTCGTCGACCCCTACCGGTGCGACGACGCCGATTTCATCTTCGTCACTTCGGGGACGGCGGGCTACACGGCCCGGGCGGCCGTCGACGACCTGCGGGCCTCCGGCGTCAAGGCGGGGAACCTGCGCATCAAGGTCTTCCGGCCCTTCCCCTTCGACCGCGTCCGCGAGGTCCTGGCAGAAGGTCGGCAAGCGGCCGTCGTCGACCGGAACTGCTCCTACGGCGCGGGCGGCATCTTCTGCCAGGAGGTCAAGTCCGCGGTCTACGGCCGGCCGGGCATGCCGGCGCTCTTCGGCTACATCGCCGGGCTCGGCGGGCGCGACATCACGACCGATTCGTTCAAGGAGATCGCGGCGGACGCGCTGGCCAAGGACAGGCCCGAGGAAGAGATCGTCTGGATCGGAGTCAAGAAATGAGCCAAGAAGTGAAAAAAGCGAAAAAGTTCACGATGACCGTCCCGCCCGAGGAGCTGATGGCCTGCGGCCACCTGGCCTGCCAGGGCTGCGGCGCCACGCTGGCCATGCGCTACATGCTCAAGGCGCTCGGGCAGAAGACGGCCCTCTGCATCCCGGCCTGCTGCTGGGCCGTCATCGACGGGCCGTATCCCTATTCGTCGATGGACTGTCCCATCTACCACTGCGCGTTCGAGACGGCCGCGTCGACGGCGACGGGCGTCAAGGCCGGCCTGGAGATGACCGGCGACACGGAGACGACGGTGGTGGCCTGGGCCGGCGACGGCGGCACGTTCGACATCGGCATCCAGGCCCTGTCCGGGGCGGCCGAGAGGAACGAGGACATCATCTACGTCTGCTACGACAACGAAGCCTACATGAACACGGGCATCCAGCGCTCGTCGGCGACGCCCTACGGCGCCTGGACGACGACGACCCCGGTCAAGCACTTCAAGACCCGGCCGAAGAAGGACATCGTGGCCATCCTGGCCGCGCACCGGATCCCCTACATCGCCACGGCCAGCGTCTCCCACCCCGAGGACTTCGTCAAGAAGGTCAAAAAGGCCAAGGCGATCAAGGGCACGCGGTTCTTCCACGTCTATGCCCCCTGCCCGACGGGCTGGAAGAGCCGGCCCGAGGACACCGTCAAGCTGGCCCGGATGGCCGTCCAGAACGGCTACTTCCCGCTCTTCGAGATCGAGGACGGCGAGAAGTACACGCTCAACCTGAAGCTCAAGGACAAGAAGCCGGTCGACGACTACATCCGCCTCCAGGGCCGGTTCCGCCACCTGAAGCCCGAGCAGGTCGCCTCGATCCAGGCCGACGTCGACGCCCGCTGGGAGCGCCTGCAGAAGCTCGCCGGAGTCTGAGTTCAGGAAGGGACCTGGTCTTCGCGAATGGGACCTGGTCTCGTCCCGCCGACGCGGCCGTCTGCGAAGACCTGGTCCCTCTTTGTTTGTGAAGACCTGGTCCCTTCTTTTCCGGCGGATTTTGACTTGCCCCGCCCGATACACTATAATTTCGATAGTATTTATCCGATCTCAGTCCTCAGGAGAGCCCGATGAAGAACACGACCGCCGCGATCGCGGCGCTGACGATGATCGTCCTGACTGCGGCCGGCACGGCGGCCTGCGCCGCGCCCAAGCCGGAGATCCAGGAGGCCGCGGCCCCCGATTTCTCGATCGCCGACCTCCAGGGGAACACCCTGACCCTGTCCGGATACGAGGGCAAGGTCCTGTTCATCAACTTCTGGGCGACCTGGTGCCCGCCCTGCCGCAAGGAGATCCCCGACTTCATCGAGGCCTACAAGGAGCTCAAGGCCGAAGGCCTGGAGATCCTGGGCGTCTCCGTCGATCAGACGACGGCCGGCGCTCTTCTCGAATGGGTCCGCAAGACCGGCATCAACTACCCGATCGCCCTGGCCACGCCGGAGATCGTGCAGGCCTACGAGCCGGGCGAATACATCCCGGCGACGATCGTCGTCGACCGCAAGGGCGTCATCCGCTACCGCCAGTCCGAGCTCATGGACAAGGACACGCTCGTCGAGCTTTTCCGGCGCTTCAAGTAGGACGTCAGGCGGGGACGGGTCGTTGCGAAGACCCGGTCCCTGTGCCATAATTGCCGGGTGGACGCGACGATCCAGGTCCAGCCGGCCCCGCCCGCCGCGGAAGGGCTCCCCTTCTGGCTGCTCTGGGTCCTCCTCTGCGTCATCCTCCTCCTCGTGGCCTTCATCTTCCTCCGCGACAAGGACCTCCGCCGCCGCATCAGCGCCTTCCTGTCGGGGGCCCGCCGCCACATGGCCCGCCTCCGGATCCAGGTCAAACTGAAAAGGGAGAAGGAGAAGAAGACCGGGCTCTGGCGGGAGCTCGGCCGGCTCGCCTGGAGCGAGGACGTGCAGGCGCCCTGCATCGAGGAGCCGTGCGCCCGGCTCGCCGCGTTCGAGGACGAGATCGGCCGCCACCGGAAGACCTGGCACGACGTCTACTCGCGGATCGAGGCCCTCGGCCGCGAGCACGACGCCGCGGTCGAGCGCTTCCGGGCCCTCGTCGCCGAGCAGGAGGAAGCCCGGCGGCCCCATCAGGAGGAGATGCTCGCCCTGGCCGGCAAGAAGCGGGAGATCGTCGAGGCCCTGGAGGCGTCCCTCCGCGAGGCCGACGGCGTCGAGGCCCGGGCGCGCTCGGTCGCAGAGGACGTCCGGCAGCTCGAAGCGGATCCCAAGCTCGGCGAGACCGACCGGGCCGTCCGGCTGGACAAGACCCGGGGAAAAGCGGCCTCCCTCGCCGGCCGCATCAGCTCGTTCCGGGAAAAGACGCCCCTCCTCCAGGAGGAGCGCTACCGGCTGGACAGGCGCCTCGAGGAGGTCGAAGGGCGGGTGCGCGTCTACAACGCCGCCATCCGCCGGATCGAAGAGGAGTACCGCGAGCGTCTCCAGGCCCGCGAGAGGGAGATCCGGGAGTGGCAGAGGGCGAAGGAGCGCATCCAGGACAAGATCGTCGACATCAAGCGCCTCATGGACCCGATCTTCGAGACGACGGGCCGCATCCTCGACGAGGCCCGCATCGATCACGAGGACCTGTCCGTCGTGTATTTCCAGATCGACGACGCGAACAGGCGTATCGCCGAGCTCGAATCCCGCCTGGAGCGCCTGAAATAGTCCCGTGCCGAAACCGCGCCTGCTCGTCCACGTCTGCTGCGCCCCGGACGCCCTGTACGTCTTCGGCGTCCTCCGGGAAAGCTACGACGTGACGGGCTTCTTCTCCAACGCCAACATCCATCCCCGCGAGGAATACGACCTCCGGCTCGAGGAGGCCCGCCGGGTCGCCCGGACGGCCGGCGTCCCCCTGATCGAGGACGACTACGACCCGGAGGCCTGGTTCCGGCTGACCCGCAAGTTCAAGGACGAGCCGGAGAAGGGCCGGCGCTGCGACGTGTGCTACGCCGCGCGCCTCCGCCGCACGGCCGAGCGGGCGGCCCGCGAAGGCTTCGACGCCTTCACCACGGTCATGAGCCTCAGCCCCTGGAAAAAGGCCGCCGTGATGAACCGCATCGGCCGTCAGTTCGCCGCCCGCCACGGTCTGGCCTTCCTCGAGGCGGACTTCAAGAAGAAGGACGGCTTCAAGAAGAGCGTCGACCTGAGCAAGGCCCACGGCCTGTACCGGCAGGATTACTGCGGCTGTCTCTACAGCCGGGAGGCCGCGCTGAAGAGGACGTCCCGGTGACGGGGCGGCCGGTCCCGACGGCGAAGGCCCGCGTCCCCCGCCGGGCGGCGTCGCGGCTGACCGTGTTCGGCGTCGTCCAGGGCGTCGGCTTCCGCCCCTTCGTCTACCGCCTCGCCCGCCGGCTGAAGCTCGCGGGCTGGGTCGAGAACGCCGGTTCCGGCGTCGTGATCCACGTCGAAGGCCCGGCCCGCGTCGTCCGCGATCGCCTTCCCGGCCGCCCTGCGCTCCGGCCTGCCGCCGCTCGCCGCGATCGAGCGCCTGGACGCGCGTCCGGCGCCGGTCGCGGGCCTCCGCGGCTTCGAGATCCGCAAGACGCGCGACGCGTCGGGCTTCGTCTTCATCTCGCCCGACATCGCCACCTGCCCCGATTGCCTCGCGGAGATCGACACGCCCGGCGAGAGGCGCCACCGCTACGCCTTCACCAACTGCACCAACTGCGGCCCCCGCTACACCATCGTCCGCGGCCTGCCGTACGACCGGCCGAAGACGACCATGGCCGGGTTTCCGCTGTGCCCGGACTGCCGCCGCGAGTACGAGGACCCGCTCGACCGCCGCCACCACGCCCAGCCCATCGCCTGCCCGGTCTGCGGGCCCCGCCTCTCCCTCCTCGACGCCCGGTCGGGACGGACGCTCCGCGGCGGCGTCCCGGAGGCCGTCGCCCTCATCCGGGCGGGCCGGATCGTGGCCGTCAAAGGGCTCGGCGGCTTCCACCTCGTCTGCGATCCTTTCGACCGCCGGGCGGTGGCCCGCCTGCGCCGGACGAAGGAGCGCGAGGCGAAACCCCTGGCCCTCATGGCCCGCGACCTCGCCGTCGTCGAGAGGTTCGCCCGCGTCTCGCCCGCCGAGCGCCGGCTCCTCCTCTCGCCGCGCCGGCCCATCGTGCTGCTCGCGAAAGAAGAAGGACATCCCGCTCATCGCGCCGAACCTCGCCGAGATCGGCTTCATGCTGCCCTACACGCCCCTCCACCGCCTGCTCCTCGAGGATCTCGAGGCGATCGTGGCCACGAGCTCCAACGCCAAGGACGCCCCGATCATCAAGGACGAGGCCGAGGGCCTCCGCGGGCTCTGCGACGCGGTCCTGACCCACGACCGTCCGATCGCGGCCCGGGCCGACGATTCCGTCGTCAAGGTCGTCTCCGGCCGGACGCTGTTCGTCCGCCGGGCCCGCGGCTATGTCCCCGCCCCCCAATCCGTGCCCGACGCCCTGCGGTCCGACCGCGTCCTCGTCGCGCTCGGCGGCGAGCTCAAGGCCACGATCTCGCTCTACAAGAACGGCTACGTCGTCACCAGCCCCTTTCTGGGCGACCTCGACGACTACAGGAACTTCGGCTATTTCGAGGAAACGCTCGGCCACCTCCTGCGCGTCTTCGACGCCGCGCCGGAGGTCGTCGTCACCGACCTCCATCCCGACTTCCGGACGACCCGCTTCGCGGAGCGGATGGGCCTGCCTCACGTCCGCGTCCAGCACCACTTCGCCCACGTGCTCGCCCCGCTCCTCGAACAGGGACACGCGCCGCGGCGCCGCGTCCTCGGCGTGGCCCTCGACGGCTACGGCTACGGCGAGGACGGGACGGCCTGGGGCGGGGAATTCCTGCTGGCCGATTACGACGGCTGCGAGCGGTTCGCCCGGTTCGAGCCCGTGCCCATGCCCGGCGGCGACCTGGCCGCGCGCGAACCGTGGCGGATGGCCCTGGCCTGGCTCGACCGGGCTTTCGGCGACGACATCCCCGCGCTCGCCGCCCTCCGGGGGATCGGCCGGCGTCGCGCGGCCGCCGTGCTGGGGATGGCCCGCGGCGGCCTCCGCAGCCCGCTGACGTCGAGCTGCGGCCGGCTCTTCGACGCCGCGGCGTTCCTCTGCGGCGTCGCGCCCGAGCGCCTGGAGTTCGAGGCCGAGGCGGCCATGCGCTTCGAGGCCGCGGCCGACCGGGCCTTCCGCGGCGTCTACCCGGTCGCCGTCTCCGCGCCCGCGGCCGGGGCACCCGCGGAGATCTCGTTCGCGCCGCTCGTCCGCGCCCTCGTCCGCGATATCGGGAAAGGGATCCCCGTGGCGACGATCTCGGCCAGGTTCCACGATTCGCTGGCCGGCCTCATCCTGCGGGTCGCCGAGCTGGCCCGGCGCGAGCGGGGGACGGACGAAGTGTCGCTCGCCGGAGGGGTCTTCCTCAACAGGCGGCTGCTCGAAAGGACCGAGAAGCGGCTGTCCGCGGCCGGGTTCCGCGTCTTCCGCCCGCTGGCCTATTCCCCCAACGACGAATCGCTGTCGCTCGGACAGGTCGCGCGGGGATTGGCGCTCGTCAGGAGCGGCGGAATCTGAGCCCGCCGACGAGCGAGAGGATCCCGTTGGAGACCGCGGCCGCGGCCGCGCCGATCCCCCCGCCGAGACCGAAGCCCAGGACGCCGCCGACGAGGGAGAACGACAGTCCGCCCCAGAGGTCCCCCTGGTGCTCGACGAAGAACCCGGGCAAGCCGCGACGAAGCCCGTGAAGAGCCCGGTCACGCCGGCCAGGAGGCCGAAGAGGAATCCGGCGAAAAGCCCGAGGACGCCGAAGAACCAGAAGAAGGACCTCGGATCGAGCGAACGGACGACGATCTCGCCGCCCGCCGGGGGCGCATCCTGCGGCGGCGCCTCCACCCGCGGCTCCGGGCCCATGTCGTAGGCCACTTCGGGCGCTTCGGGATCGCCGTCGCCGGGCCGGCTGCCGCAGCGGGCGCAGAAATCCGCTTCGAGGTCGTTCTCGAAGCCGCAGGAAATGCAGATGGCCTTCCGTTCCATCTGCGAGGGGGGCTTGGCTTCGAGCCAGGCGCCGTTCTCGAAAGCGTACCACTTGCCGCTCTGCGCGCCGATGACCCAGAAGCGGCCTTCATCGTCCTTGATGCGGAGCTGTCTGAGCGAGTCGGTGAACTCCTTGGGCGAGATCTTCTTCTCGTTGAATCGGTCGCGCAGCCGGCTGAACGTCGCTTCGGCTTCGCGGAATTGATCGGCCATCGGTCGCTCCTCGGATGCTTCCCTTATCTTAGCCCCACAACGCCTGTCTTTTCAATGAGTTATTAACTCGCTGAAAACGATGGTTTTACACGCCTGACCGATTCTTGTGCAATCCGACCTATGTGCAAGCAGGACCGGACCTTGGCCCGGCGCAACCGGTCTTTATCCACAGCATTTCCACACAATGTGTGAATAAATCCGTTCATAGCGCGCCCTTGATGAGATCGATCAAACCGAAGCCTTCGACGGGCGCCGGATTGAAGGACAGGACGAAGATCGCGAGGACGAGGAGGCCCAAAAGCCGCCTTTTCGCGTCGAGCGGCTCGCTTTCGTCGACGACGGGCGGATGGCGCAGGCGGGACTTCGATCTGAACTCGAAGAACAGGATCAGGGCCGCCGCGATCAGCCAGGTCGTGTGAAAAAAAACGCCCATGACGACCAAAAAGACGACCATGATCCGGGAGACGAGCCGGGCGTGCCGGCCGAGGACGGCGTAGGCGACGTGCCCGCCGTCGAGCTGGCCGAGCGGGACCAGGTTGATGGACGTGACCAGCAGCCCGACCCAGCCGGCCCAGCCGATCGGGTGCAGGACGAGCCCCGAGCCCTCCGGGATCGGGCCGAAGAAGAGGCCGCTCAGGAGCTTGAACAGGAGCGGTTCGCCGAAGTTGATGGTCTCCGCCGACGGCGTGAAGGGCACCACCCGGGACAGGGCCAGGCCGACGGCCAGGGCCGGGACGGTCAGCGCGAAACCGGCGAGCGGGCCGTTGGCGCCGACGTCGAAGACCTGGCGCTTGAAGAGGAGGGGCGACTTGATGCGGATGAAGGCCCCGAACGTCCCCAGGAACGGCGGGCCGGGCAGGAAGTACGGCAGGGTCGCCCGGGCGCCGTACCGCCGGCAGGTCAGATAGTGGCCCATCTCGTGGCCGACGAGGATGGTCATCAGGACCGCCGCGTAGAGAGCGCTCAGCGGGAAGAGCCGCGCGTTCTCGAACGCCCGCCCCGGTCCGACGAGAGGTCCGCGCCGGCGGCGGCGTCGAAGAAGAGGAAGCTCGCGCTCCAGGACAGCCCGGCGTAGCAGGTGGTGAGAACGGTCAGCAGGAAGAGGATCCCGTTGAGCCAGGTCTTGTCGGGGGGCGCGGTCTCGTTCATGGTCCGGAGAAAAAAAAGAGGAGTGAAACCGGTTCACTCCTCTCTCGGATGGACTCGGTCAGCGGGCGGTCACTTGCCCTGGAGCTTGTGGAACTTGGCCATCAACTGTTCTTTGGTCTCCTTGTTCTCGGGGTCCTGGACGCAGGCGTCGACCGGACAGACGGCCGCGCACTGCGAGGCGTCGAAATGACCGACGCATTCGGTGCACTTGGCCGTGTCGATGACGTAGCGCTCTTCGCCGGCGGTGATGGCCTGGTTGGGGCACTCGGGTTCGCAGGCGCCGCAGTTGATGCATTCCTCGGTGATGATGAAAGCCATGACATGCCTCCTAGAGATATTAGGGGATATTATATCCCTTTGGGACGAATTGACAAATCCTCCCTACTTCTTGAGCGCGAGCTTGCCGGCCTTGAGGGAGGCCTCGTAGCCGAAGTAGGACTGGGCGGACTCTTCCTGGAGCTTCTTGTAGAGGTCGAGGGCCGTGGCGATGTCCCCCTTGAGCTCGTAGCTCTCGGCCAGGTGGAACCGGGCGGCGTCGAGCGGGTAGACGCCGGGCTTCTCGTCGACCACCTTTTGGTAGATGCCGATGGCCTTGTCGTAATCCTTCCGGCCGAGCGCGACCTGGGCCCTGAGGTCCTCGGCCTGGTAGTGGAGGAGGTCCTTGCGGCCGTCGGCGATCGCGGCCAGGTAGGATTCCGCCTTGGCCCAGTCGCTCTTTTCCGCCCAGTACTTGGCCAGCTCCAGGTTGGCCAGGCGGGCCGTGCGCCCCTTCGCGGCGAGCTTCTCGAGCTCCGGCAGTCTTCTCGGGCTTCTGGGCGACCTCGGCGCTGAGCTCGGTGACCTGCCCGACCGCCCGGCTCAGGACGCTGCGGTTGTGGGAGCGGAGGAGGGCGAGCGCGCCGAAAACGACGGCGGCGAAGACGAGCGCGCCGGCGACGATCGTGATCTCCCGGCGGTATTTCCTGATGAAATCGACGGCCCGGCTCATGCCGTGGACCATGCCGTCTTCCTGAAGGTGATGTCTTTCCGTTCTCTTCATGTCTCTCTCCCGGTACGCGAATGGACAGTCATTTTTAGCATATAAGAGGAAGGGGGTCAAACTTCGGGTTCGACCCCTTCTTAGATCGGGTCTTCGCCGGCCGCCTCGAGGAGCTCGGCGACCGTCGTCACGGCCAGGCCGACCGCCGTGTCGGCCGCCCCGTAGTAGACCTTGACCGGGCTCGCGGGCAGCGCGTACCCCTCGGCGTCCGTCTCCTCGACGACGAGGCCCGAGGGGAAGACGACGTTCGGGACCTGTCCCGCGAGCTCGTACGGCTCCCTCGGCTCGAGGATGTTGCCCCTCGACCGGCCGACGACCTTGGACGGGTCCTCGAGGTCGAGCAGGACGACCCCGGCCTGGTAGATGTTGGCGCTGCCGAAGTGCGTCGCCACGCCGTGGTAGACGTGGAGCCAGCCGCGCCGGGTCTTGACGGGCGGGGGCCCCGAGCCGATGTACTCGTCCCAGTAGTGGAAGCGCCCGGCCATGACCGGGCCGCACGGCTTCCACTTGACGAGGTCCTTCGACTCGGCCAGCCAGATCTCGCTGCCCGTCTTCGGCCCGCCCGCGAGCCTGGACGTGTTGGGCCGCTCGAGCCGGAGGTAGACGCCGCCGACCTTCTCCGGGAAGAGGACGCCGTTGCGGACGTCCTCGTCCCCGGCGAGGCCGAGGAAGCGGAAGTCCCGGAAGTTCTCCGTCCGGGCCAGCCCCAGCCGGCAGCCGGCGTCCATGTCCATGGCGAACATGAGGTAGAAGGCGTCCTCGAGCCGCGTGATCCGGGCGTCGTAGACGTGGTAGATCCTCTGGCGGACCTTTTCGAGGCCGTCGAGCTCGACGATCTCCGGGCGCACGGAGAAGTGGATCCCGTCCGCGCTCTTGGCCATGAGCAGGAACGTCTCGCGCGACCGGGCCTGGACGCGCAGGGTCAGGAAATAGCGGCTGCCCATTTTCACCGCCCCGGGATTGAAGACCGACGTGACGTCGGTGAGCTGCGGCGGAATGTCCGGGATGTCGGCCCGGGTCAGGATCGGATTCCTCGGATATCGGCGCATGGGGAATACTCCTTCGGACGTCACCCGGTCCGGCCCATGGTGACGGAGACCCGGCAGACCGTTCCGGCCGGCCGCGGCGCGATGATCCCGCCCTCGAGGGGACGGCCGTCCACGCGATCGAGCGGACCCCCGACTCCACGCCGTCCGGGTTCGCGACCTCGACGAGGTAGCGCGCGCCCCGGAAGACGCGCTCCACCCTGAAGCCCGTCCAGCCGCAGGGACGACCGGATCGACGACGAGGCCCGCGTACTCCGGGCGAACGCCCAGGATGTGGTCGTAGGCCACCCGGTACATCCAGGCCGCCGTTCCGGTCTGCCAGGAGTGGCTGGCCCGGCCGGCGGTCTCGTGCTCGTCGCTCGTGATGTACTGGGAGTACACGTAGGGTTCGGCGCAGAACACGGCCTGGTCGATGCGGCCCGGCAGGAGCTTGCGGAAGTACGCGAAGGCCCGTCCGCCGCGGCCGAGAAGACACTCGGCCTGGACGACCCAGGCCGCCGGGTGGCAGAAGACGGCGCCGTTCTCCTTCTTTCCTCCGACGCACCGGGTGATGAGGCCGATCGTCGGATCGATCTCGCGGAAGGCCGGGGCGCAGATCTTGGGCCCGTAAGGCGTGTCGAGCTCGCGGGCCAGGCTGTCCATCGCCCGGACCGCCCGGTCGCGGTCCGGCAGGCCGGCGATGACGGCCCAGCTCTGCGTGTTGATGAAGATCTTCCCGTAGCGGTTCGTCTTCGAGCCGATCTTCCGGTCCGCCTCGCCGAAGGCCCGGACGTACCACTCCCCGTCCCAGGCGTGGGTCTCGATCGCCTCGACCAGCCGGTCCCGCAGCGCCCGGACCTCGGGATGCTCCTCCGCCGGCTTCATCTGCGCGAAGAGCTCGAGCAGCCGGTTCGAGCTGGCCACGTAGAACATCGCGCCCCAGACGCTCTCGCCGCCGTCCTTGCCGCCGATGTAGTCGAGCGTGTCGTTCCAGTCGCCCCGCCCGAATCGCGGCATCCCGTGCGGGCCGAGGCTGGAACCGGCGAAGCGGGCGACGGCCAGCAGGTGCTCGAGGACCGTCCCCTCTCCCCCGTCGAGGAAGGGCTCCTTCGCGTCGAGCAGCCCGAAGTCGCCCGTCTCCTTGAGATATTCGGTCACCGCCAGGATGAACCAGAGCGGATCGTCGCAGTGCTCCGTGAATTCGCCCTGGCCGTCGCCGTAGAAGTGGTGGTAGACCTTGCCGTCGCGCCGCATCTGGCGGGCCAGCAGCCCGACCCGGGCCCGGGCCTTGTCCGCGGTCGGCGATGACGATGGCGATCGTGTCCTGGGCCGTGTCGCGGTAGCCGAAGCCCCGGCCGATGCCCCAGTAGTAGAAGCTGGCCACCCGCCCCACGTCGAAGGCGACCTTGGCCTGATAAGGGATCCAGAAGTTGAGGAAGACGTCGGCCTCGGGGTCGGGCGTCGCGGCCCGCGCATGCCCGAAGAACAGGTCCCATCCGGCCTTGACCCGCTCGAGCGCCGCGTCGACCTCGTCCGCGCTCCGGAATCTCCCGAGGACACTCCGTTTTGTCCGCTCGAACTCCGCCTTGTCGATGACGCCGAGCGAGAAAACGACGTCGGTCGACTCCCCCGGCGCGAGCTCGAGGTCGACCTGGAGGGCGCCGACGGCGTTGCCGCAGTCCATGTCCTGCGACGAGAGGCCGTTCCGGAGCCCCGCCGGGTCCGATTCGTCGCGGAACGGGCCGATGAACCGCTCGCGGACGGTCTCGTATCCCGCGACGGGCCGGTTCACCGTGAAGTAGGCCCAGCGGTCCCACTCCTTGTTCTCCTGCTGCTGGGTGCCGCGGGACTCGGTGACCCAGTAGGTCTTGGTGGCGAAGAGGGCGCCGAGCTCCCCGTCGAAACGGACGCGGTTGAAGTGCTGGTCGTCGCACTGGTTGATGAGGTCGACCAGGGCGTGGCCGAGGGCGAACTCGACGTAGCCGGTGACCGAGAGCCGGCGGGGCCGGCCCGACGTGTTCCGCAGGGTCGCTTTCCAGATCTCGCGGTCGTCGTCGACCGGGACGAAGAACACGACCGACGACGAGATCGCCTGCGACCTCGCTCTCGGCCCGGGTGTAGCCGAAGCCGTGGGCGACCCGGTAGTCCGAGCTCGGCTCGCGCCCGACCGGCTGCCAGGTCAGGCTCCAGACCTCGCCCGAGTCGCGGTCCCGGACGTAGATGTATTTCCCCGGCCGGTCGGGCGGCACGTCGTTGATGCGGTAGCGCGTGATGCGGCCGTGGAGCGGGCTCCGGTCGTACGAGATCCCGCCCCCGTTGGCCGAGATCGTGGCGAAGTAGCGCCCGTTCTGCAGGTAGTTGATCCAGGGGCTGGGCGTCCGGACGTCGGCGATGAGGAACTCCCGGCCGTCCGCGGAGAATCGCCCGAAGCCCATCGCTGCCCCGTCTCAGCCCCGGTCCCTCTCGACGTAGCCGGTGTCGGCGTGGTCGCGGGTCATGGTCTTGAGGGTCCCGATCATCTTCTTCAGGTCGATGATGCCGCCGATCGAGAACCAGACGATGACCGCGATCGAGACGGCGAGCATGATCATCGTGTAGACCCGCCAGAACCTCATCCAGGCCAGATCGCCGACCTTCCCGGTCAGGTTGAGGACCGTGCCGGCGACGAAGACGACGACCCAGCCGGCCGTCCAGGCGTAGGTGGCGACGTAGATGACCTTGTCCCAGCGGGTGAACTCCCGGCCCATGCCCAGGACCTTCCAGCCCTTGACCGGGACAGCGTCGACCACGGTGTATTCCTCCTGGACCAGGTATTTCCCGCGGTGGAGCATCTTGTCCATGTCGAAGGCCCTCCGCCCGCCGCCCGTGAGGAGCGAAACGACGACGTAGACGGCGCTCGACAGGGCCATGGCCAGGCCCCAGAACATCTGGCCGTTGACGGGGAAGTCCGGCACGAGCTGCTGGACGACGATGCCGCCGACCGCGGTCACCGCGCCGACGATCATCGACGACCAGGCCGCGGCCGTCGTGCCGCGCTTCCAGTAGAGGCCGCCGATGATGACCGCCCCGCTGCCGCCGGCGAAGATGGCCCCGGTGATGGCGAAGAAGAGGAAGATGTATTCGCTCTGCTGGAAGAGGAGGCTGAAGACGAAGCTGAACGCGGCCACCGCCAGGATCGACGCTTTCAGGAACTTGATGTGCTCGGCCGGGGCGAAGGCCTTCTTCCGCAGGGGTTGGACCACGTCCTGGATGAAGATGCAGCCCCAGGAGTGGAGGTAGGTTTCGTTGCAGCCGACCGCGGCCGCGAGCATGACCGCCGCGAACGCGCCCATGAGCCCGACCGGCAGGAGCTTCGTCAGCGCGACCGGCACCGTGAGCTGGCTGCGCAGGGCGTCCGAACCCAGGCCGTCGAGGACCGGCCGGACCGAGGCCGCGGCCTCCGTGAAACCCGCTCCGTGCCAGAACGTGTAGGCCACGATGGGCACGAACACGAGGAACAGGCCCCACTGGGGGATGCCCCGCCAGTTGGCCAGGACGTCGCCCATCTTGGCCTCGTGGGCGCTCTTGGCCGAGGCGTTGTAGGCCTGGGTGCCCTGCCACGAGAGCTTGCCGTAGATGACCCCGATCATGCCGATGAAGAAGTACCAGAAGTTGTAGTCCTTGGTGCTGCCCGTGTGGAACGGGTTGACCAGCGAGGCGTTGGCGGGGGCCGCCGACAGGGCCTGGAAGATCTGGCCCCAGTCGACCTGGACCATCAGGTAGACGACGATGACGATGAAGACGGCGTTGACGAAGATGCCCTGGAGGAAGTCGGTGATCATGACCGCGATCTGGCCGCCGGAGAAGACGAAGTAGAGCGGGATCCAGAGGAGGACGATCATGATCAGGGCGAACGTCGAGACCTCGAGGCCGAAGACGCCGACCGTCTTCGGCAGGCCGCAGAAGTAGATGAAGAAGCGGGCGCTGACGGCCGGGAAGATGCCGAAGTTGATGATGCCCGAGACGAAGGCCAGGGCCCCGGCGAAGACGCGGAAGGACCGGCTGTAGCGGACCTCGAAGAACTGGGCCATGGTCAGGCAGCGGGTCTGCCGGAACCGGTACAGGACCCAGCCCGAGACGCTGATGCCGACGACCACGACGGCCATGATCATCTCCCACCAGCGCATGTTGAAGCCGGCGATGTAGTTCATCTCGAGCATGCCGACGATGGTGATGGCGCCGAGGGAGGCCGTGCCCTGGGACAGGCTGATGAGATAGCGCCCGCCGGTGCGGCCGGCGGCCAGGAAGTCGGAGACGCTCCGCATGAGCGGCTTGCTCACGACGACGACGGCGATGATGAAGGCGAAGACGGCGGCGACGATCGCCCAGTCGATCCAGGTCAGGTTCATGGCCGGGATTCTATCCTAAATCGGGGACGCAATTCCAATCCCCGGATCGACTGGAAATGGACAAGGCGCTCATCCCAAGAACGGGTGGCCGGGGCGGCAGGGAGCGGAGTCCGCGAAGCGACCTGCAGAATCGCGGCCGAGCGCTCGAGGCTGCGATTCTGATAAATATCTTGAGAAAGCGGCTTTCTTAAGATGTTTCCCAGGTGCGCCGCTCCGAGTTGCTCCGCGGCGCACCTGGTCCTCCGCTTCGCTCCGGGTAGGCCACCGGACAGGACCCGTTCGGGGATGAGCGCCCTGTCCCCGAATTAGATCTCGAAAGTGATCAGGCCGGTCTTGAGCTTGATCTGCTCGCGGAGGGCGTCCTTGGAGATGCGGCCTTCCTTCTCGGCCTTGACGGCTTTGAAGAGCTCCCAGGTCGTCAGGAGGCCGTTGCCGTCCTTCTGGGCCTCCTCGATCTGCGTCGCGGAGAACGGGCTCTGCCGCTCCTTGGCCGCGACCGCGGAGAAGTAGTTGCCCACGAGAACGGCCTTCATCCGGGTGTTGTCGAACTCCTGCATCCGGCGGCCCTTGTACTTCTGGAGGAGGGAGCATTCGTCGTCGGTCGCCCAGTTCTTGCCGCCGCGGACGAGGACGAGCACGAGCTCGCCCTTGCGGAGGCCGGCCTCGACCGGCATGTCGCCGGGCTCGAGGAGCCAGGCGTCCTCTTCCTTGTTCCGGATCGTCTTCTTCCAGTAATCGTCGACGTCCACGACCCGGCCCCAGCCGAGGTAGCGGAAGGCGTGGACGACGGCCTTCTTGAGCGACGCGCCTTCGCCGTTGAGCAGGCGGTGGAATTCCTCCTGGCCGCCGGCCTTGAGCTCCTTCATCTGGCGGTCGTAGTCGGCCAGGACCATCTCGAACCGCTTCTTCTCCTCTTCCCGGCGCGCCGCCAGGGCCCGAAGCTCGGGAAAGACGTAATCCTCGCCGTCGATCCAGTCGGCCGCGGGCTCCTCGGCGGTCTCGGCGCCCAGGCTCAACCGGTCTTTCAGGATGAAGTCGACGACCTCGACGTTCTTGGCGCCGAAGGACGGCAGGAACGTGATGCTCCCCTTGCCCTTCCGGACGACCATGGCCACGGGCGATCCGTCGACCGACTTGGCCAGGAACTCGAGCGTCCCGTCCTCGGGCGATCCCGTCTCCCACACGCCGTCGCCGAAGGTCCCGGCGAGAAGACGGTAAGCCCGGGCGATGAAGGGCTTGTATCTCTCGAAGGGGACGTGGAACAGGGCCCGGGGATTGAAGACCACGGAGTCGCCCTTGACGCTGTCCTCGATCCGGAGCCCGTCGACGGGCCCGACGATGCGGACGAGCTGGGCCGTCTCCCCGCCGCCGACGAAGCAGACGGCCCGGGCGCCTTCCCGGAGCCTCGCCGCAAGGGCCTCGTGGAACCCGGCGGGAAGGTCGGGCCGTCCCGCGGAGGCCGCGGCCTCGGCCTGATAGAAGACGATCTCGCAGTCCTCGGGAAGCTCGAGGGGTTCCTCGACACCCGTGGACCAGCCCGTCGCGCGCGACTCGACGTCGTATTTCTGGGAGACGAGACGGTCGCGGTCTGCGGCCGGGAAATCGAGCAGCAATATCTTGGCCATGGGCCGGCTCCTTCTTCGAATCAGGTCCTATCATCCGGCTAGCCCCCCTCCCCGTCAATCACCCCTGTGGGTGAACCCCGGGGGGGTAAACGGCCGGCCCACCAGGGGCGGGAACGGCCGGCCGGGGCCCTATCAATGGTTTTGTCGGGCGGACACGCTCCGGATTGGGAAAAACGCGCGGCTAACCGGGGTGACAGGCCCGGCCCGCGTATGCTATGTTCCTTCCCGGACAACACAGTCGAAATCACAGGAGGGCCCATGAACGTCCACCGTCCCCGTCCGCTCTTCCCCGCGCTGCCGGCTGCCGCGCTGGCTGTCCTGCTCGCGGCGCCCGTCTTCTCCGCCGCCGCGGTCAAGTTCGCCGTATCCTTTCCGGCGTCGCTCTCGAAAACGCCCCTCGACGGCCGGATGCTCCTCCTGCTCTCGACCGACGGCAGGTCCGAGCCGCGGTTCCAGATCTCCGACGGCGCCGGGACCCAGCTCGTCTTCGGCATCGACGTCGACGGCCTCGCCCCCGGAAGCGAAGCGGTCGTCGACGCCGCCGCCTTCGGCTATCCCGTCCGCAGCCTGGCCGAGCTCCCGGCCGGCGAATACCACGTCCAGGCCCTGCTCCACCGCTACGAGACCTTCCGCCGCGCCGACGGCCACGTCGGTCAAGCTGCCCATGGACCGGGGCGAGGGCCAACGCTGGAACGCCGCTCCCGGAAACCTCGTCAGCACGCCCCGGAAGATCGCCGTCGACCCGTCGGGCACGGAAACGGTGCGCCTCGTCCTCGACCGGGAGATCCCTCCGATCCCGCCGCCCACGGACACGAAGTACATCCGCCACGTGCGCATTCAAAGCGAGCGGCTGACGAAGTTCTGGGGACGGCCGATGCATCTCGGGGCCTGCCTGCTCCTGCCCGAAGGCTTCGACGAACACCCCGAGGCCCGCTATCCCCTGATCGTCTTCCACGGCCATTTCCCCTACACGGTCGAGGGCTTCCGCCCGGAGCCGCCCGATCCCGCGCTCGAGCCCGATTACAGCGAACGATTCCGCCTCGAAGGCTACAATCGTGTCCAGCAGGAATACGCCCACGCCTTCTACAAGGAGTGGACCGGCCCCGGCTTCCCCCGGGTCATCGTCATGGAGATCCAGCACGCCAATCCCTACTACGACGACTCCTACGCCGTGAACTCGGCCAACCTCGGGCCCTACGGCGACGCCATCGTCCGCGAACTCATCCCCTACGTGGAAAAGAAATTCCGCGGCCTCGGCCAAGGCTGGGCGCGGTTCCTCTACGGCGGTTCGACCGGCGGCTGGGAGTCCCTGGCGGCCCAGATCTTCTATCCGGACGAGTTCAACGGCTGTTACGCCGCCTGCCCCGACCCGATCGACTTCCGGGCCTACGGGCTGGTCGACATCTACGAGCACCGGAACGCCTACCGGGTCGACGGCCAGTGGAAGAAGACCCCGCGCCCGGCCCTGCGCAATTGGCTCGGCGAGGTCAGCGCGACGATGGAGGAGGCCAACCACCGCGAGCTGGCCCTCGGCACCCACGCCCGCTCGGGCGACCAGTGGGACATCTGGCAGGCGGTGTTCGGGCCCGTCGGCGAGGACGGCTATCCCAAACCGATCTGGGACAAGCTGACCGGGGAGATCGACCGCGACGTCGCCCTGTACTGGCGGGACCATTTCGACCTGACCCACATCCTCCGGCGCGACTGGAAGACGCTCGGTCCCAAGCTCGCGGGCAAGATCCACATCTACGTCGGGGACATGGACAACTACTACCTGAACAACGCCGTGTACCTGGCCGAAGCCTTCCTCGAGAGCACGAAGGACCCGTACTACGGCGGCGAGGTCCGGTACGGGGACCGGGCCGAGCACTGCTGGAACGGCGATCCCGAACGGCCCAACGCCATCTCCCGCCTCCGCTACCACCAGATGTACATCCCCCGCGCCGTCGAGAGAATGGAGGCCACGGCCCCGCCGGGCGCGGACCTCAAGAGCTGGAGGTACTGAGAAGGCAGGGAGGGCCTCTCGATCTCCATTCTCCCTTTCGGTGACCAATGTTGGCATAGGGATTGCTGGTTTTCGGAGAACAGCATGTTCCGAGTCTTCGGCTTCGAGGGAAGTACTGAGGAAGAGCCGGGATCCCGGCAATTTCCCGATACGTCGGCCTCTATTTTTTACATATAACTAATAATTTAGTTGACAAACTAACAAGTTAGTTCTATATTAGGAGCGCCATGAAAGAGCTGACACGCGCCGAAGAACAGATCATGCACGTCCTGTGGTTTCTCGGCCAAGCCTACGTCAAGGACATCATCGAGCGGCTCCCCGAACCCAAGCCCGCCTACAACACGGTCTCGACCATCGTCCGCATCCTGGAGAAGAAAGGGTTCGTCGGGCACGAGGCCTTCGGGAAGACCCACCTCTACCATCCGCTCGTGGCCAAGGAGGATTACACCCAGGCGTTCCTCCGGAGTTTCGTCCGCGAACTACTTCGACAATTCCTACCAGGACCTGGTCTCCTTCTTCGCCAAGGACCGGGACATGAGCCTGTCCGAGCTCGAGGAGATCCTCGACCGCCCTGCGCGAGGAGATCCGGAAGCAGAAAGCGGAAAAGACATGAGCTGAACTGGTCGCGTATCTCCTGAGATCGGCGGCTTGCCTGGCTGTGCTCACCCTCGTTCTACCGGTTCGTCCTGATGAAGGACGTCAACTTCGGGTTCAACCGCGTCTTCCTCCTCGGATCGGCGGGCCTGTCCCTCGGGCTTCCTCTGCTCCGGATCGAATCGCCGTTCTTCACGACGGTCGATGCCGGCCGTCGGAGCTTGCCCTGCCCGCGGCCGCCGTCGCCCGCTCCCATGCCGTCTTCCGGGCTCGGCCCGCTCGAGCTCCTGATCATCGTCTACGCCGCCGGGGCCGCGCTGGCGCTCGGGCATCTTCCTCGTCCGGATCGGCCGCCTCGCCTGATGGCCGCCCGCTGCGGCTGCGAGCGGCACCGCGGGCCTCAGGATCGTCCTCTGCGGCCGCGCCGGCGAGTCGTTCTCGTTCTTCCGCTTCGTCTTCGTCGACCGGTCCCTGGCCCGCAGCGCCGACATCGACCGCGTCCTGGCCCACGAGCTGGCCCACGTCCGACAGCTCCATTCGCTCGATGTCGTCCTGGCGGAGGTCCTCATCGGTCGTCCAATGGTTCAATCCTTTTGTATGGCCATACAAAAAATCGCTGCGCGAAACCCACGAATACCTGGCGGACCGGGCGGTCATAGCGCAGGGCTGCCCGCTCGCCCGGTATCAGCTGCTCATCGTCGAGCAGTCCGTGGGCGGAAGACTGCTCGAGCTAGCGAGCAGCCTCCGGACATCCCAGATCAAAAGGAGAATCGTGATGTTGACGAAACAAGAGACGAAAGGATTGGCCCGGTGGAAACCGCTCTTCATCCTGCCGCTGGCGGTGGTCCTCGTGCTGGCCTTCGCCGAGTCCAAGACGGTCATCCAGCCCTCCCCCGGCGTCGGTCCAGACCGGCCAGGAGACCGCCGCCAGGCGGCGGCGCTCCCGTCAAGCTGACCGCGGAGGAGACGGCCAAGGCCCTCAAGGAGAAGATGACCCAGCTCGAAGAGATGAAGAAGAAGAACGCCGAGACGATGGCCCTGCTCAGGGAGAAGCTCGAGTCGGCGACGATCGACCCGAGACCCAGGCCAAGATCGAGCAGGCGATCAAGGAGCAGAAGCTGATGTCCGTCGAGATCGGCGCGAAAGAGCGCATGCTCCAGATGAAGAAGCTCGAGCTCGAAATGTCCGCCGAGGGCGACTCCGTCAAGAAGGCCGAGATGGAGAAGAAGCTCCTGCAACTGAAGGCCGAGAGCGAGGACTATCAGAAGAAGGTCGAGCAGCTCCGCAAGCAAGAACAGGTCCGCAAGGCCGAGGAAAAGGCCAAGCAGAGCGCCGAAAAGAAGTAAGCCGAAAGAACGAAGCGGAGAGGGGGCGATTCTCCGGGCTGCCGCACCGGGGGTCGCTCCCTCCCCCCTCTCCTGGGAAGAATCTGATCCTCCTCCCGTCTAAAGGGACGGAATTAATTCTGAACCAGGAGTCTGCACGATGCCGCCCCTTCGACACCGCGCTCTCGCCCGGCTGGCCTTCGTCGCCGCGCTCGCCGCCGGCCTCTCTCTTCCTTTGGCCCTCCCCCTCGCCGCGCAGGAACCGGCGAAGAGGCTCGACGTCCGCTGCATCGTCACCCCGCCGCCCAAGATCGACGGCCTCATCGACGACGCCTGCTGGCAGGCCGTCGCACCCGTCTCCGGGTTCTATCAATACGACCCGATCAACGGCGCCAAAGCCTCGGAAGAGACCTTCGTCTGGGCCGCCTTCGACCAGGACACCCTCTACTTCGCCTTCCTCATGAAGGACTCCCGGCCCGACAAGATCTGGGCCGAGCTGACGCCGCGCAACGAGTGGGACGAGAACGACGCGATCGAGCTCATCCTCGACGCCTACAACGACAAGCGGACGAGCATCACTTTCGCGGTCAATCCCCGGGGCGTCCAGAAGAACTCCGTCGAGACGATCTGGAAGTCCGAGGCGGTCGTCCGCCCGGACGGCTGGAGCGCCGAGATGGCCATCCCCTTCAAGTCGCTCCGCTTCTCGGCCCGGAAGCTCGACATCTGGGGCGTCAACTTCGAGCGCTACATCCATCGCCTCAACGAGACGGATTATTGGACGGACGTCGACCGCGACCTGCCGAGCCTCCAGCAGTCGGGCGAGCTCTGCGGCCTGACCGGCCTGCGGCCCGGCTACAACCTCGAATTCTTCCCCTACGCCGGCGTCCGGACGTCCAAACAGGAGGGCGAAACCGACACCAAGGCCGCCGCGGGCCTCGACGTCAAGTGGGGCATCAAGCCCAATCTCTATCTCGACGTCACGGCCAGCCCGGATTTCAGCGAGGTCGAATCCGATCCCTTCATCCCGCAACTGTCCCCCTACGAGAACTACCTCAGCGAGAACCGCCCCTTTTTCACCGAGGGCAGCCGCTATTTCAGCCTTTCGTCGGGAGACGAATATCACGACGGCGGGCTCAGCCTGTTCTACTCCCGGCGCATCCCCAACCCGAAGTTCGCGGCCAAGATCTCGGGCAAGACCGGCGGATTCGGGTTCGGCATCCTCGGGGCCCTCAACAAAGTGAACGTCGGCGAGGACGACCCCGGCCGCGACTCCTATCACGGCGTCTTCCGGGTCCAGAAGGACATCTTCAAGAACTCCCAGATCGGCATCTATTACGCGGGATTCCGGGACGCGCAGGCCCCCGGCGGGCCGGTCGACAACCAGAACGTCGCCCTCGACTTCAATTTCAACTTCGGCGATTTCTACTATATCAGCGGCATGGGCGCGCGCACCTTCAACGAGGGGGCCGGCCATTCCCGCAACGGCATCTACCAGCTCGGATTCCAGCGGGAGCCCGACGCCGGCCTGCAGATCATGTCCGGCTTCCAGCGCGTCGAGGACAACGTCGACATCCGGACGGGCTTCATCGACCGGATCGACTTCCAGTCCTACGATCTCATGGCCGGCTACGCCTGGAGATACGACAAGGGCCTGTTCAAGCGTCTCAGCTTCGATCTCGGGGGGACGCTCCGCCAGGACTCCTACGGCAATCCCACGGGCGAGAACGCCGAGATCTTCGTCTGGTCCGAGCTCTTCAACCGCATCGAGGTCCACGGCGGCTTCGAATTCGGCCGGAGCAAGTACCAGGTCCGCGACGCGGACGACGCGCTCGTCTGGACGCCCGACTACATCGACACCTACGGCTTCAGCCTCGACGCCGATTGGGAGCGGGGCGGTTTTCTGAAGGAGGTCAGCCTCGAGGGCGGCTGGGACAAGCGCGGCGTCTATTCCGACACCGAGGGCTTCACCACGGTCGTCCCCGGCGCGCAGACGTCCGTCGAAGGCGGGATCGTCCTGGCGCCGCGGAGCAACCTCCAATGGTCGTTCGAGGGCGACTGGATCCGCCAGACGGTCGACGCCACCGGCCAGGAGCCCTACAACGCCCTCGCCTACGAGACGGCCCTCCATTACCAGGTCACCCGGAACCTGTTCCTCAACACCCGCCTCCTGGGCGAGACGGAGGAGAAGCAGTACAGCTTCGATTTCCTGGTCGGCTACTACTTCGGGGCCGGCAACATCGTCCAGCTCGCGTTCAAGAAGAGCGAGCGGAACGAGCTCCTCGGCCGCATCGGCGGCTACTCGATCACCCTCAAGGTCTCCTACCTGCTCCGGATCTGACCCTCGACGAGGGGGGAGGGCTCCCCCTTCAATATCACCCCCCTATCCATTCTCCGGGGTGATGGACGGGCGGCGGCCGGCCGGCTTACGATCGCCTCGAGAATACCATGCGGAATCTCGGCCGGGCCCTCGAACGGATCGTGGAGATGGAGTGCGGATCCGCCCGCGCTCCGCCCCTCCGCCGAAGCGCCGTGGCTCGTTCCCGGATCGCCCGGAGGGAACGGGGGCAAGTCGGACCTGACCGCGGAACAGGTCGCGGACTGGGAAAAGCGTTTCGAGCTCATCATCGAAGCCTCCGGCCAGGTCGTCTACGACTACGATCCGGACTCCGGCCGTATCGCCTGGAGCGGCAGCCTGGAACAGGTCCTCGGTTACCGCTTCGAGGACATGGGCGGGATCGCGGAATGGACCGAGAGGATCCATCCCGAGGACCGGGGCGTAGCCGTGCGGCTCCTCGAGGAGGCCGAACGGGAGGGCCGGACCTACGAGGTCGATTACCGATTCCGCCACGCTCACGGGGGCTACCGCTGGATCCACGACCGCGGCTTCTTCACCGGCGACCCGCAACGGGGATTTCGCCGGATGATCGGCATGATGCAGGACATCACCGACCGGAAGCAGGCCGAGCTCCTCCAGAACGCCGTCTACCGGATCGCGCAGGCCGCCGACAAATCGCCGAGCCTCGAGGACCTCTACCGGTCGGTCCACGAGATCATCGGCACGGTCATGCCGGCCGGGAATTTCTACATCGCGCTGTTCGACCGGGACAAGGACCTCATCAGCTTCCCCTACTTCGTGGACGAGGAGGACTCGCCCCCCGACCCCGTGAAGCCCGGCAAGGGCCTGACCGAATACGTCATCCGGACGAGCCGGGCCCTGCTCTGCGACGAGGCCGCGGACCGGGACCTGCGGGGCCGCGGCGAGGTCGACCTCGTCGGCGCGCCCTCGGCCATCTGGCTCGGCGTCCCGCTGATCGTGGACGGCCTGACGATCGGGGCCATGGTCGTCCAGCACTACGAGGACCCCAAGGCCTACGGCCCGGCCGAGCTGCGCATGTTCGAGTTCGTTTCGTCCCAGGTCGCCCGGTCGATCGAGCGCAAGCGGGCGGAGGACTCCCTGCGGCGGAACCAGCAGCGGCTGGCCCTGCACGTCCAGCAGACGCCGCTGGCCGTCATCGAGTGGGACACCGAATTCCGCGTGCACAAGTGGAACGACGCCGCGGAGCGGATCTTCGGCTTCACGGCCGCCGAGGCCGCCGGGCGCCATTCGTCGTTCATCGTCCCGGCGGATTGCCGGGAGCAGGTCGACGGCGTCTTCTCCGAGCTCAAGGCCAACCGCGGCGGCAACCGGAGCACCAATCCGAACGTCACGAAGGACGGCCGGCTGATCTACTGCGAGTGGTACAACACGCCGCTCGTCGGGAGCGACGGCGAAGTGATCGGCGTCGCCTCCCTGGCCCAGGACGTCACGGACCGCAAGCGGGCCGAGGACAGCCTCCGCCAGGGCCTGGACAAGCTGCGGTCGACCCTGAAGGCCTCGATCGATTCCCTGTCGTCCGCCATCGAGATGAGGGATCCCTACACGGCCGGCCACCAGGAACGCGTCACCCGGCTGGCCCGGGCCATCGCCGTCGAGATGGGCCTCGGCGAGGAGCGCGTCGAGGCCATCGAGATCGCCGGCGTCATCCACGACCTGGGCAAGCTCTACGTCCCGGCCGAGATCCTGAGCAAGCCGACCAAGCTGACCGATCTCGAATACGCCATGATCAAGATGCACGCCCAGGCCGGCTACACGATCCTCAGCAAGATCGATTTCCCCTGGCCGATCGCCCAGATCGTCCACCAGCACCACGAGCTCGTCAACGGCTCCGGTTATCCCCAGGGGCTCGTCGGGAAGGACATCCTGCCCGAAGCCAGGATCATCTGCGTCGCGGACGTCGTCGAGGCCATGTCCTCCCACCGTCCCTACCGGCCTGCCCTGGGCATCTCCGCGGCCCTCGAGGAGATCGCCCAGAAGCGCGGCATCCTCTACGACCGCGAGGTCGTGGACGCGTGCCTGAGGCTCTTCCGGGAGAAGAACTTCAAGTTCGATTGAGCGGCGTCAGTACCAGTCGGCCAGAACGATGCCGACACCCACCCGGCCGACCCTGTGGTCGAAGTCGAGCAGGCTCTCGCCGTAGCCGAAATAGCACTGGACCATCCCGCCGACGCGGGCGAACAGGGGGAAGCACCAGTCGGCCTGCAGGGCGGCGCGGTGGAAGCGGAAGTTCAGATTGTCCCGGAACATGATCCCGAAGCGGTGCCTGTCCAGGAAGTAGTAGCCCTGGACCTGCCCGTGACCGAGATAGCGCGTGATGCCCGGGTTCTCGTTCTCGCCCGGCTTGAACAGGACGCGGACCCAGCCGGTGACGAGGAGCGACAGGGGCCCGCGCTCGAGGCCGACGTTGGCCACGAGACGGTTCCAGTTCCGCGACAGCGGCCGGGCCATTCCGTTGGATTGGTGGCTCAGGCCGACCTGGACGAAGCGGCCGTCGAAGCCCAGCAGGCGAAAACGGGTCCCGAAGCTGAGGATGAGCTCCGGTTCGTGGTCCGTCGTCCGGAAGGGCGCCGACTCGTCGATGTCGTAGAGCTGCCAGAAGGCCCTCTGGGTGTAGCCGAGCCAGAGGTCGGCCTTCCCGCCGAAGGCGGCCGGCCACAGCTTCGCCTTGATGCTCAGCTGGAAGGCGGCTTCCGGCTTCCTCAAGGTCCTGGCCGGGTCGGCCGAGGCTGAAGACCTCGGAGTTGGGCGAGCTATTATGGGTGTAGGGCAGGATCCAAGTCGTCCGGTACGGCGTGAAGGCGAACTTGACGCGGCGGCTCGCCTCGTCGAGCTCCCAGAGCCGGGTGAAGTAGGAGGGCCTCGTCGCGGGGGGTTCGGCCCGTTCCCGCGCCGCGGCCGCGGCACGGCGGGAGCGACGAGAAGCGTGATCGCGAGGAGCGCGCGGAGCCTCATGGATCCTCATTTTATTCCGGGGCGCGCTCTGAAGCAAACCCCCGCCCGGATCTATCCGACACGCCTCCGGGATCGGGGCCTTGAAATCCCCCGGCTCTTGAATTACGATGCGCTCACCATGGGAATTCCCGCCGGACCTGTCGTCAGGATGGTCGCGCTCGTCGGCCTGGCCGTGCCGCTCCTTCTCGCGGTCCGGACGCCCGGGGCGTCGGACCGGGCCCGCAAGCCGCCGTCGAAGCTCGCGGACGAGCTGCTGGCGGGGCTCGGGACCGCGCGCGAGCCCGGCGCGGCGGTCATGGTCCTGAAGGACGGGCAGACCGTCTACATCGGCGCCCGCGGCGTCGCCGACATGCAGGCCATGCGCCCGATCGACGGCCGGACCAACTTCCGGCTGGCCTCGGTCACGAAACAGTTCACCGCCGCGGCCGTCATGCTGCTCGTCCGCGACGGCAAGCTCGGCTACGACGCGTCCCTGACCGACCTCTTCCCCGGCTTCCCGGATTACGGCCGCGCCATCACCGTCCGCCACCTCCTCCAGCACACGTCGGGCCTGCCCGACTACGAAGACCTCATGCCGGCGCCCGACGCGTCCGTTCCCGTCGAGCAGGCGCAGATCGACGACGCCGGCGTCCTCGAGCTCCTGAAAAAGCAGCCGGCCGGCTGGTTCGCGCCGGGCGCGCTCTGGCGCTACAGCAATTCGGGCTACGTCGTGCTCGGCCTCATCGTCGAGAAGGTCTCGGGCCGGGCCTTTCCGACCTTCCTCCGCGACCGCATCTTCGAGCCGCTGCGGATGACCGGCACGACGGCCTTCGTCCGCGGCCGGAACACGGTCGCCGACCGCGCCTTCGGCTATTCGAAAGACGGACGGCCGGTGGCGCTTCACCGACCAGAGCCCGACCTCGGCGACGCTCGGGGACGGCGGCGTCTATTCCTCCCTGTATAACCTGTCGCTCTGGGACGAGGCGCTCCGGCGGCACACCCTGCTCGGCGAAGCGGAGATGGCGGCGGCCCTCACCCCGGTCCGCGTCCCCGGCAAGGGTCCGGTCGGGCCGGACGGGAAACCGGCCGACTACGGCTTCGGCTGGTTCCTGAATCCCTGGGAAGGGCGTCCGCGGATGTGGCACTACGGCGAGACGTCCGGCTTCCGCACGTCCATCCAGCGCTTCACGGCCGACGGCCTGACGGTGATCGTCCTCTGCAACCGGACCGACGTCGATGCCTCGGCGCTGGCGCTCAAGATCGCGGGGTTCTTTTTCGCGGGCGGAAAGTAAGCCGGCCGGGGACGGTCAGGCGACCGTCGACGGGATGCCGTTCTGCCGGCCGTAGAGGTGCCGTATCAGGCTGAGTACGGCCTGGGACGTCAGGCGCTGGAACTCGACGCCGATCTCGTAGACGTCCTCGTCCTCACGGAGCTTGACCCACTTGACCTCGCCGTCGAGGTTGACGAACTGGTCGGTTCCGGCCAGGTCGAGCCGGACCCGGATGATGGTCCCGACGGCGTAGCCCTTCGAAGTGACGATCCTCGCGCCGCCCGTGGACAGATCGTAGGTGTGGGCGGCGATGCCCGCGCCCTGATACTTGTCGACGGCCGTGCGGATGCGGACGCCGTTCTGCTCGACGAATCGGTTTCTCTTGCGCCTTTCGTACATGTCCGGCTCCTCCGGAGTGCTCAGGTCTCGCTCCTTCCCGATTTTCGGACGGGGCCCGGACGGGCGCAATCACCGCAGGGGGTGATTCGGGCGGTGATTTCCCACCCCTCCTCCCCGCGTTGACGGACCGCCGGGGCGGTGCTATCCTTGGGCCGCACCTCATGAAAACAGGGAAAAACCTGGGCCCTGGTCCTCATGGGCGGCGGCGCGCGGGGGCTCGCCCACGTCGGCGTCATCCGCGTCCTCGAAAAGAACGGGCTCTTCCCGGACGTCGTGGCCGGCACCTCCATGGGCGGGCTCGTCGGAGGGCTTTTCGCGGCCGGCGTCTCCGCCAAGCGCATGACGGAGATGATCGGCGGCATGGACCTCGACGGCGCGGCCGGCGGGCCGGCGGGGCGCACGTTCTTCAAACGCTCCCGGAACCTGTTCGAGCACGTCATGCTCTCGGACTACAGGAACAGGGTCTTCACCCGGATGGGCCTGGAAAAGGAAGACGCGGTCCAGGCCTACATCAAGAGATATGTCGGGAACGTCCTCATCGAGGACCTGCCCGTCAAATTCCTCTGCAACGCCGTCGACCTGGTCTGCGGCCGGGAGATCCTGTTCACGAAAGGCCGGCTCTATCGGGCCATGCGGGCCACGATGTCGCTCCCGGTCGTCTTCGAACCCGTCCGCGAGAGGCGGATGCTGCTCGTGGACGGCGGAGTCCTCAACAGCGCGCCCGTCGAAGCGGCCCGCGCGGCCGGAGCCGAGGTCACGGTCCTCGTGGACATCCACCGGCCCCTGAAGAGGATGCCGCCCGAGAAGATCAAGAGCGCTTTCCAGATCGTCCAGAGAACGGTCGACGTGGCCGCGGCCGCCTCCTTCGACGAAAGGGCGAGTCGCGCCGATTTCGTCCTGCGCGTTCCCGTCGATCAGGGCGTCCTCCAGTTCGCGAAGCCCGAGCCGATCGTCCGGAAGGGCGAGAGGATCGCGGCGGCCGGGATCGAGGCCTTGAAAAAGGCCATCGGCGTCTGTTAGATGAAAGGGACGGGTAAAATGCCGGCGATGGATCTGCTCCGCTCTTCGGGGACGGGCGTGGCCGGTCGCCGTTCTCTGCGCCGCGCTGTTCCTCGCGCCCGCCTGCCACCGGTCGTCCGAAGGGCCGGACGTCGAGGAATTCCAGAAAGGCATCGCCTACACGGGCTATTCCGGGACGGCCTACGAGGGGAGCGGCCCGCTCCAGTCCCTCGACGAGCTCGCGCTGACGAACGCGTCCTGGATCAGCCTTCTCGTCACGGGCTATCAGGAGACGATCCATACGACGGCGATCGACTATGCGGGCCCCGGGACGCCGAACGACGCCTCGCTCGAGCGGATCATCGCGCACGCCCACGGGAAGGGGCTGAAGGTCATGCTCAAGCCCCACGTCGATCTGGCCGACGACAGCGCGCATTACCGCGGCGAGATAGGCCCGGACTTCACGGCGGCCGACTGGGCGGCCTGGTTCGCGTCCTACCGGCCCTTCATCCTGCACTACGCGGAGATGGCCGAACGGACGGCGTGCGAGCTCTTCTGCGTCGGGTGCGAGCTCGGGACGACCGCCGTTCACGCCGGGGAATGGCGGGCGATCGTCGCCGCCGTCAGGGGCGTCTACTCCGGACGGCTGACCTACGCGGACAACCAGGTCGAGTACGCCCCCGATGCCATCACCTGGTGGGACGCCGTGGACTTCATCGGCCAGGACGCCTATCCGACGCTGACCCCGATCGTCGAGCCGACGGTCGGCGGACCTCACGGCCGGCTGGGTTCCGTTCCGGGCCAAGCTCCAGGCGCTCGCCGAGAGATGGGACAAGCCCCTCATCCTGACCGAGATCGGCTGCCGCAGCGTCGCCGGCGGCGCGCAGAACCCCTGGGACTGGCAGCGGCAGGGGGCCGTGGACCTGGACGTGCAGGCCAACTTCTACGAGGCGGCGTTGAGCTCCGTCGCCGGCCTGGATTGGCTGCGCGGCGTCTACTGGTGGCAGTGGTCGCCCGACCCGGACGACGGCGGCGCGGACGACACGGGTTATTCGCCGCACGGCAAGCCCGCGGAGGAGATCCTCCGCTCGCGGTACGCGCAGCTCGATTGAGCCCGGCGGCCGTCAGTACCAGTCCGAGAGGATGAACCCGATCCCGATCCGGTGGACCCTGTGGTCGTAGTCGAGCAGGCTCTCGCCGTAGCCCAGGAAATACTGCACGTATCCGGCGATCATGGCGAACATCGGGAAGCTCCACTCGACCTGGACGGCGCCGCGGTTCTCGCGGAAATTCAGGTTGTCGCGGAGCATGACGCCGAGCCGGTGCTTTTTCAGGAAATAAAAGGCCCAAACCTCTCCGTTGCCGGTGTAATGGGTCAGGCCGGGATTGTCGTCGTCGGCGTCCGGGATGCGATACCAGCCCTTGACGAGGACCGAGAGCGGGCCGCGCTCGATCCCGACGTTGGCCACGATCCGGTTCCAGCTCCGCGACAGAGGCTCGGACTGGCCGTTCGACTGGTGGTTGACGCCGAGCTGGACGAACGGCACCTCGAACCCGAGCAGGCTGAACCGCGTCCCGAAGGTGAGAAGGACCTCGGGTTCGTAGTTCGTCTCGCGGAAGGGCGAGCTGTCGTCGAAATTGTAGAGCTGCCAGAAGGACCTCTGCGTATACGCGGCCCACAGGCAGATGTCCTTGCCGAGGATGTCGCGCCAGAGCCGGGCCTTGAAGCTCAGCTGGAAAACGACCTCGGGCTTGACGAGCGTCTTGGCCGGGTCGACCTCCTGCAGGGGCGCCGGATTGGGATCGTCGTTGTAGGAGAACATGAGCCCGTAGTTCGATCTGTGGAAGGTGATGCCCGGCTTGTTGGCCCGCGCCTCACGGTCGAGCTGCCAGAGCTCGGTGAAGTAGGAGGGCTTGGCCGGCGTGACGGCGGACGGGCCGGAAGCCGGCCGGCTCGCTCTGAGGCGCGGCCGCGAGCGGGCCGGTGAAGACTCCGATGAGCGCGAGAAGAACGACGGGACGCACAGAGGGGGGACGAACGGGGAATAACACGTTCAACCTGCCTTTCACACCAAGGGCGAGACGGATCAGGTGCCTCAGTATTGGATCCGGTCGAGCCGAAAGTCAAGCCCGGCGGGCGCGCGGACCGGGATCAGGAAACCGACGAGGGGATGCCGACGTTCTTGCCGTAGAAGTGCCGGATCAGCGCGAGGATCGTGTCGGGGATGCTGTGCAGGAACTGCACGCCGATCTCGAACGGCTCGTCGCCCTGGCCGGCCTGGCCCCAGACGACCCGGCCGTCCACCTTCAGGAACTGCTCGGACCTCTCGAGGTCGATGACGACATGGACGAGCGCGCCGACGGGGAAATCCTTTTTGCAGCCGATCCGGGCCCCCGTCAGGGAAATGTCGTACGTGTAGGCGTTGACCGCGGTCTTCGCGAAGCTCTGCGGGGAGCGGCCGCCGTCGCGGATGACGACCCGGTCCCGTTCCCCGAACCTCTTGTCCTTCCGATGTTCCAATGGCCTGTCCTCCGGCGCTGGCGATATCGGTCCGTCGAAGTCCCATTCTCGCGCCCGGCGCCGGGGAGGTCAATCACCCCCAAAGGCTATCCGGCAGGTGATTTCCAAGGGAGGAAGGAAATGCCCCTGGCCTGACTCGAACAGGCGACAAACAGATTAGGAAACGGGGGCAGATGAGCGGCTCTGCCGCTTAGACCTCCCGGATCATCTCGACACAGCCATCGTACGGGACACGCGGCAACTCCTCCTCGAGCATCCCCAGGACTACAGGGACACGGCGCGCCTTTCGGACCTTGCCCCGATGGGCGTTGGCGTAGACACCGTAGTAGCGGACAATGACCTGGTCCTTGTCGGGAATATGAGAGGTCACCCGGGCGATGAGCTCCAGGTAGTCCATCCGCTAGAGCTCGGCGCCGGTACTTGAAGAAGATCCGCAGCGTCTTGGAGATCGTCAACACCACCTGTAGGCTGTCAGGAACCGGTCGATGTTATGGAACAGGACCTGATAAAGGACCGTGCGCTCCGGATGGCGAGGACGATAGATTCCCGGCACATCGGGAGGGCTGATTCAAAATGCGTGCCACGGTTACCCAGAGGGCGTATCGGAGACCAGGCGCGAAATCGGTAAACGGCCGGCTACGTTCATTTCAATACGGCGATCGTCTCGTCAGCATAAATGATCCCCGTGATGAACGACACCTTCACGGCCCGGCCCGCTTCTAGAGGACCGCCGGTCTCGGGTCCACGAGTTCGCACGGCCCGATCTTCACGCCGCCAGGTTCCTCTCCGCCCACGAGCAGGATCCGGCCGTCGGGAAGCCGGGTGGCCGAGTGCCAGGAACGGGGCCGGGACAGGGTCCCCCATTCCACGAAGGTCCTCGTGGCGGGATCGAATCGTTCGATCTCCAGGACCGGAGAGAGAGGGTTCTTCGGCTCATACCCGCCGATGACAAAGACCTCGCCGGTGTCTTCGAGGACCGTGTACGAGGCCCCATACCGGGGGTGGCCCAAACCGGCGACTTCTTCGAAGAGCCCTGTGCCGGGATCGTAGAGGGCGGCCAAGCCCAGAAGCCTGCTGACCATCAGGACCTTTCCCGAGGGCAGCTTCAAAGCGGTGTCCTGATGGCTATAGGGGATCGGAAAGGGGGCCTCTCCAAGGGCGATGGACAGGCTGCCGGGATCGAACAGCTCGATGTCGGTTGGGTAGATAACATACGGACCGAACCAGGTCGCCCCGCCCGCGATGAGGACGCGCCCGGAATCCAGCAGGGTGGCCGTATGCCCGGTCCGGCAATGCGCCATTCCCCCGGCGGGGAGGAATGTCTCCGTCGCCGGGTCGAACACCTCGCAACTGGCATGCACTTGATCCACGTATTGGCCGTCCCCTCCCCCCAAGAGGACCCGGCCGTCGAGGAGGAGCGTCGCCGTGTGGGTGTGGCGGGCCTGGGTCATGCGATGGGAGACAAGCTCGAACTGGTTCGTCCGCGGATCGTAGATCTCGGCCTGGTCCGTGGCGATAAGATAAGGAATTCTCGACTGTCCTCCGGCCACGAGCACCCTTCCGTCGCGGAGAAACGTCGCCGTATGCCATTTGCGCTTCAATGCCAGGGTCCCGACCTCACAGACGCTCCCCGTGATCGGGGAAATGGTGAAGGCCGATCCGGTCTCCTCAGAGCCGTCGGGATCATGCGGGGAGGAGATCCAGCCGCCGAGGATCAGGATCCGGCCGTCCGACAGGGTGACCGCCGTGTGTCCCGAACGGCCGGGGGAAATGACCGGGAGCGAAAAGGACGGTCGTTCGGCGCTGCAGCCGCCGCAGATCCACAGGCCGGGGCCGAGCCCCAGCGATATGATCGCGATCCCGATCGCCCGCCTTCTGTAAGCGATGGCCGACTTGATAGCCATGACTGCCTCCGCATTAAGCCACGGTCTGCTATTTTGCATATTTTGTGCCAGACATGGATAATTGCGCTCCCCCCAGGGCCGTGGAAACGATCTGTACAAAATGGAGGCACAGGCCGCAAACAAACTTTACATGGTTCGATAGGAATTTCCTTTTTGCGCTCGGCCTGAGATCGCTAGTCGCGGATCCCGAAGCAACCCGTCCCCTCAAAAAAAGAGGATATCCCGGCCGGGGACGAGGGTCAAGAACTTGAGATCCGGCGGCCCGGGACCGCGGCGGGCGGCTGATCGGGCGGAATGGCGCATAAAGTATAAGTTGAGGCAACAGCTAGGCCGCGCCAAAGAAATCAGCTCGGATCGCTCATCTCAACGTCCCAGGCGGGTATAGTGACGGTGTTCGTGACCACTAGCGCCTGGTTGGCGCAGGTAGTAACGAAGAGCAGCTTAGAGTTTGCGCTGTCGCTCAGGGCGACAGGGCTCGTTGCCTCACCTTAACTGGTTGAAATCCCCCCACATATAGGGATTGGCCTGTCCTCGGATTTTCCATAGGCCTAAGTCGGTATCGCGCTTCTTCGGGCAGGTTATCTCCGGCACTTTCCTTGAATTGGGGGGTACGGGTCGGTTAGAGGGCAAGGCCAGACCAGGGAATCCTATCGGACTGGAATCAGCAGGCAGACTCCTCCGCCGTGTCACAAATACGTCACAGAAAGTGCCTAAACCCGCCTAATCCTGGCTAATGGTGCTTAAACAGAAAACGAGAAAATCAGGGGAAAAAGGAATGCCCCTGGCCTGACTCGAACAGGCGACAAACAGATTAGGAATCTGCTGCTCTATCCATACTGAGCTACAGGGGCACTCAGAGGAAGAGCCCTTACTATAGCCGAACCGGGGCGGGTTTTCAATGCACGGTTCAAGACGGGCATCCGGCGCTTGCGCGAGGTCTTCCGGCGCACGGCCTTCACCTGGCATTTCGGGCAGAAATGGCTCGAGCGGCCGCCGACGCGCTTCATGGCGACGGGCGTGCCGCAGGCCAGGCAGGGCTCCCCTGTCCGGTCGTAGACCTTGTGGGAGAACTGGAAATCGCCGGCGTTGCCGTCCGCATCGCGATAGCCCGCGTCCGTGAGCGTCGAACCCCCGGCCGCGACGGCCGAGGCCAGGATCCTTCTCATGGCGCGATAAAGGCGCTCGACGGCATCGGTCTTGAGCGAAGAAGCGGACGTTTCGGGATGGATGCGGGCTTCGAAGAGCGTCTCGTCGGCGTAGATGTTGCCGATGCCGGCGATCCTCGTCTGGTCGAGGAGGAGGCTCTTGATGCGGCCTTGGCGCCCGCCGAGGATCGACCGGAACTCCGCCAGCCCGACCTCGAGCGGCTCGGGACCCAGACAGGCGAGCTCGCCGCAGGCGGACTCCGGCTCGCCTTCGAGGCAGAGCAGGAAGCCGAATTTCCGGACGTCGCGGAACCGGAGCTCGTTCTTCCCGTCCTCGAAGCGCACGACGAGACGGACGTGCTTGTCGCGCGGCGCGCCCTCCTTCCCGAACAGGAACTGGCCGGTCATCTTGAGGTGGAAGACGAGCGTGCGGGCGCCTTCGCACGTGACGAGGAGCATCTTGCCGCGGCGGCGGACCCCGAGGACGCGGCGGCCGCAGAGCGCCGCGAGCCCCTTCTTCCCGCCCGTCCGGAGCAGGGGCTTATAGAGGAGGTCGACGCCCGCGATCCTGCGGCCCGTTATGCGGGGCGCGAGCGACCGGGCGATCGTTTCGACTTCGGGCAGCTCGGGCATGCGACCATTATATCCGAGGCCGAGGGGGTCGTCGACGGAAGCCACCAGGGGGAGCGGGGTGCCGACGCGACGGCGTGGGGGCCCCCCGCGCGCACGGAGCCGCTGATGTTGGGGCCTTTGGAGCGGTGAGTACGGGCGGGGGTCGGCGCCGAACTTGATTTGACCGGGCGATTCCATTAAGATGCCCATGATGAAAATCAAAGGCATCGTCGCCCTGATCCTGGGCTGGGCGGTCCCCGGCCTCGGCCACGCCGTCCAGAAGAAATACGGGAGGGCGCTCCTCTTCTTCGTCTCGATCTTCGCCATGACCGGCCTGGGCCTGGCCATGGGCGGCCGCGTCTACCCCTTCCAGACCGACAACCCCCTGACCATCCTGGCCTTCTTCGCCGACGTGGGCAACGGCCTCTTCTACGGCCTGGCCCAGTACTTCAAGTGGGGCGGCGGCGCGCTCGAGCGGGCCACCTTCGAGTTCGGCACCGCCTACATCGCCGGGGCCGGCCTGCTCAATTTCCTCGTCGCCATCGACGCCTACGACATCGGAGCGGGGAAGAAATCATGATCTTCGAGAGCCACCTGCTGTCGATGGTCGTCTACGCCTTCTTCGTCGCGCTCGTGCTGGCCCTCATCCGGCGTCCGGACAACAAGTCCCGCCTCCGCTACGGGCTGCTGCTCTTCGCCGTCATGACGGTCGGCGCCCTGGCCTTCGGCTGGTTCATGTTCCTGTTCATCAAGAAATAGAGTGATCGAGCTCTTTCACATCTGGAAGCAGTACCAGAAGCCCTACTGGGCCCTCTCCGACGTCACCCTCCAGATCAACGACGGCGACTTCTACTTCATCACCGGGCCGAGCGGCTCGGGCAAGTCGACCCTGCTCAAGACGATCTTCCGGGAGACCCTGCCGACCGAGGGCCAGATCCTGATCAACGGCGTCAACATCCTCAAGGTCCCCGACAACCGCATCTACACCCTGCGGCGCTCGATGGGCATCGTCTTCCAGGACTTCCGCCTGATGTTCCACCGCTCGGTCTTCGAGAACGTCGCCGTGCCGCTCCAGGTCGTGGGCGTCGGGCGCAAGGAGATCCGCCGCCGCGTCTTCGCCACGCTCCAGAAGGTCAACCTCCACCAGAAGATGTGGGAGCTCCCCGGCCGCCTGTCCTACGGCGAGCAGCAGCGCGTGGCCATCGCCCGGGCCGTCGTCAACAACCCCGAGATCATCCTGGCCGACGAGCCGACGGGCAACCTCGACCCCGAGCTGGCCTTCGAGATCGTCACGCTGTTCAAGGAGATCAGCAAGCAGGGCGCCACGGTCATCATCGGCAGCCACGACCGCGAGCTCATCCGCCACTTCGGGGACAACATCCTGTTCCTGCAGAAGGGCAAGATCGTCGGGAAGGAAGCGCACGCGTGATCGAGAAGCTGAAGTTCTTCCTGACCGTCACCGGGAACAACCTCTGGCAGTTCCGGACGCGGAACCTCTTCAGCGTGACCATCATCTGCCTGTCCTTCCTCACGGTCGGCATCTTCGTGTCGCTCACCAACAACCTCCGGGCCACGGCCCGGGAGCTTTCGAGCAACATGGCCGTGGCCTTCTACCTCGACAAGGACCTGACGGCCGCGGAGGCGGACGCCGTCCGCCAGGCGATCGGGGCCCCCGCGTTCGTCGAGAGCGTCCGCATCGTCACTCCGGACGAGGCGCTGGAGAGGTTCAAGGCGAGCTTCCCGGAGCTCGCCGACATCGTCACCGGCCTCAAGGCCAATCCCTTCCCGGCCTCGATCGAGCTGCGGGTCAACGCCAAGGCCTCGGCCTCGAAAGAAGTGGTCGCGTTCGTCGAGGGCGCGAAGAAGCGCCCGGGCGTCACCGACGTCCTCTTCAACCAGGACTGGGTCGAGAAGATGCAGGGATTCAGCCGCCTGGCCGGGGCCATCGGGGCGTTCCTCGGGGGCATCCTCATCCTGACGTCCTTCTTCATCATCTCCAACGTCGTCAAGCTCAACGTCTTCGCCCGCAAGAACGAGATCGAGATCCTCCGCCTCGTCGGCGGGACGAACCTGTTCATCCGCATCCCCTTCTGGCTGGAGGGCATCACCCTGGGCCTGCTGGGCAGCCTGCTCTCGCTCGGGCTGCTGTTCGTGGTCATCAGCCTGTTCCCGGTCTACATCGGCACGTCGCTCGGCTCCCTCCAGGAACTGCTGAAGTTCCGCTATCCCGACCTCACCCAGTCCCTGCTCCTGCTCGCCGGCGGGGCGGCGACCGGCTTCGTCGGCAGCGCCACGTCGGTCTCGAAGTTCCTCAAAGTCTGACTTTTGCGGAGACCGGGTCCCTTGTGCTAGAATCGGCGCAAATGACAGAGTTGGGTCTGGCCCTCAAGGAAGAGCGCGAGAAGCGCAACATCTCCCTCGAGGAGATCGCCTCGACGACCAAGATCGTCCCCCGCTACCTCGAGGCCCTGGAGAACGACCGCTTCGACATCATGCCGGGCGGATTTTTCATCAAGGGCATCATCCGCACCTACGCCCGGGCCATCGGGCTCGATCCGGACGAGGTCCTGGCCAAGTACCGGGCAGCCGGGGTCTTCGGGGAGTCCGAAGCCAAGCGCCGGGCGTTCCCGAAGCCGTCGGCCGCTCCGGCCGCTTGCGCGGCCCCCGTCCTCCCGGCCCCCGCAGCCGAGCCTGTCCTTCCGTCCGAGGCCGCCGCCCCTCCTCCGCCCTCCGTCGAAACCCCCGAGCCGGAGCTCGTCATCGAGGAGGCCCCCAAGCCCAGGCTCTCCGCCGCGGCGCGCAAGCGCCTCTTCTCCTGGGCCTGGCGCAGCCTCGCCGTCCTCGCCGCCGTCGCCGTGCTGGTCACGCTGTGGTCGAACCGGCGACCCCGTCCGCCCGAGGACAGGATCGAGACCGCGGCATCCGTCCCCTCGTCCGTCGTCACGGGATCCGACCTCCCGCCCGCCGCGGGCCAAGAGCCCGGGGCCCAGGCCCCGGCCCAGCCGGAGCCCGCACCGCCGGCCGCGACGGAGCCCGCGGTGGTCCCCTCGCCGGTCCCCGCCGTCGAGGAGGTCCGGAAAGGGATCACGATCGAGATCGCGTTCCAGACCGAGACCAGGATCAGCGTCACCGCCGACGGCACCCTCCAGATCGACGGCGTCTTCCCTCCCGGTGCGACCGCCCGGGCCCAGGCCGACGGGATCCTCGTCATCACCACCGGCAACGCCGGCGGCTTCACCTTCTCCCTCAACGGAAAGCCGGCCAAGCCGCTCGGCCGTTCCGGACAGATCCTGAACGACGTCAAGATCACGCCCGGGAACATCAAGGATTTCCTCGAGGGCCAGGCGCCCGGCCCCGCGGCCGGCTGACGTCCCGCGCCATGTCCTCGAGCGCCTGATCCCATGCCCACCGACCAGGCCGAAGCCATCGTTCTGCGGACGACCAAGGTCGGCGACCAGGACAAGATCGCCGTCTTCTTCTGCCGCGACCGCGGCGTTCTCCGCGGCGTCGCCAAGGGCGCCTACAAGTTCGGCAACCGCTTCGGCAGCAGCCTCGAGCCCATGTCGGTCGTCCGCGTCTTCTATTACGAGAAGGAGCGGCGCGACCTCGTCACGGTCTCCGGCTGCGATCTGCTCGAGTCGTTCTTCGAGATGCAGACGGAACCCCGGACGGCTTTCCTCCTGACCTATTTCGGCGAGCTCATCGAGGAGTTCGCGCCCGTCCGGGCCAGGGAGGAAGTCCTCTACCGGCTCCTCCTGTCCGTTCTCCGCTGCCTGAAGGACGGCGGCGAACGGGAGTTCTCGGCCGCCTATTTCGAGGCCTGGTTCCTCCACGCCAACGGGCTCCTCCCCGACCTCGCCGGCTGCAGGAAGTGCGGCAAGTCCCTCGCCGCGGCCTGGCTCGCGCCCAAGAAGGACGGCGCCTACTGCCCGGACTGCGCGCCGTTCAGGAAAGAGGAGGTCCCGGCCGAGACGGCCGCCTTCCTCCGCTGGACGCGCAAAAATCCGCCGCCCGGCGTCTGCGCTCCCCCGTTCCCGGCCGACCGGATCGCCGGCATCAGGAAGGCGCTTCAGGCCATGATCGTCTACCACATGGAGCGGGAACCGCGGACGCTCCAGTTCCTCAAAGCGAAATAGGCCGCTTTTTGCTATAATTGCCTGGAACAAAACCGACGGCGGCCGAGTTGAATGATCGTTGTCCCGGAAAGACTGAGGAGGCTCCATTGAAGAAAGCCGCGATAATCCCGGCCATCCTGATCCTCGCGCTGTCCCTTTCGGCACAGCCTGGGACGGGGAATGTCCAGGGCCGGATCGTCACCAAGGAAGGCAAGCCCCTCGCCGGGGTCAAGGTCATCCTCTCCCGGCCGCCGCTCGCGGACCAGAAGACGACCACGGGGCCCGCGGGCATCTACCGCTTCCCCTCCGTCTATCCCCGGACCGGACTACAGCGTCACGACCGACCTGGCCGACTACAAGACGGCCGTCCGTTCCGGCGTCTTCGTCGCCGTCGGCGGGAGCGCGACCGTCGACCTCGTCCTCGAGCCCGGCAAGCCCGAGGAGCAGGCCGTCGCGGCCGGGTCCCTGCCGGCCGTCGACCGGAAGAAGATGACCGCCGGGGCCCAGTTCGGCTGGCCGGAGCTCCAGACGCTGCCCACGACGCGCGACCCCTGGGCCGTCGTGGCGCTCGTCCCCTCCGTCCTCCTCGACCGCGAGAACGTCGGCGGCAACGAATCCGGCCGGCAGCCCGCCGTCGTCGCCAAGGGCGACGCCTCGAACGGCGCGAACAACGTCTGGCAGATCGACGGCATCGACGTCACCGATCCGGTGGCGGTCGGGACGTCGGCCGTGAACTTCGACTTCGACACGATCGACACGATCGCCGTCACCACGGGCGGCGCCGCCGACGTCACCCAGCAGACGGGCGGCGTTTCCGTGAACATGATCGGCCGCCGGGGCGGCAACAAGGTCGGCGCGACGGCCCGGTTCTACCTGACGGACGAGGCCTTCCAGAGCTCCAACCTGATCAACACCCTCAAGGACGCGGGAGTCGCCGGCACCAACCGGATCGAACACGTCCGGGACTACGGCGTGAGCCTCGGGGGCCCCGTCATCAAGAACAGGATCTGGCTGTGGGGGGCCTACGGCAGCCAGGACGTCTACAGCAACACGATCTACAACGCCCCCGACCGGACGCTCTACAGCAGCTTCAACTTCAAGCTCGACGTCCGGCCCTTCGCCGGGAACCAGCTCGAGGCGTATTTCATGGCCAGCGCCAGGGAGCGCTACGGGGACAATGCCGAGGTGTTCAAGCCGGAAGGCGACCACGTCTACCGGCCGCCACAAGATGGGCAATCCGGTCTTCAAGATCCAGGACACGCAGAGATTCGGGGACAACGTCTCCCTCTCCCTGAAGTACACCCGCAGCCGCACCGGGGCCCTCACGGTCCCCATGGTCGACGAGAACCTGCTGAGCCCGGTCGTCTGGGACGTCGCGGAAGCGACCTATGTCCCCTTCTCGCCGGCCTTCTCGCGGTCCTGGGACTCGAGCTCCATCGACCGGAGGAAGAAGAGCTTCCAGGTCCTGGGCGGCCTCTACAAGGACTCCCTGTTCGGGATGGCCCACGAGTTCAAGGCCGGCCTCGAGTTCACGGACAAGGGCTCCGCCTCCCAATCGGGTTACATCCACAATTTCCGCATCACCCGGAACTTCGTCGATCCCCTGATCGACCTGGGCGAAGGCCTGGTCGTCCCGCCCGCCGACTATCAGCGCTTCGAGATCGGCCGCTCGAACGCCGAGGTCCTCCTGGGCGAGCAGACCTCCGGGTTTCTCCAGGACACGGTCACCAAGGGCCGCGTCACCGTGAACCTGGGCCTGCGCTACGACCTCCAGCGGCCGTCCCGGGGGGCGGCGAGCCTGAAGACGGTGACCGCGACGACGGCCTGGACCGACATCGTCGACACCGACGCGATGAGTTCCGTGGCCACCTATTTCCCGTCGATCGACGTCTCCGCCTTCAAATCGAGATACGAGTGGAGCACCTGGTCGCCGCGCCTCGGATTGAGCTGGGACGTCAAGGGCAACGGCCGGACCGTGCTGAGGCTGACCCTGGCCCAGTACGGCGACATCATGCCCAACGGCTACGGCACCACGGCGCCGCTCGGCCTCGACGGCGGCTTCGGATTCTGGTGGAAGGACGCGGACGCCGACAACAAGGCCGAGTTCGGCGAGATCTACTGGAAGTACTCCTCCGTCCACGCCGAGACGCCCAACCAGCTCTACGCCCTCTTCAACGCGGACCGGGGGCCTCACCGAGGCGGCGATCGCCGCCCTCGCCGGGGGCTTCGAGAGCGACGCCTATCTCGCGGGCAACTACTGGGACTACGACTGGGCGAACAACGACGCCGTCGACTACAACAACATCACGACCTTCTACCGCAGCGACGTCGATCCCGCGGCGAAGAACGTCAAGTCCTCGCCCCGGACCCGGGAGATCACCCTCGGCCTCGAGCGCGAGGTCACGCCCGACCTGACCGCGTCCGCGATCGCCACCTTCCGCCGCTCCGACAACTTCGACTGGGCCAAGCTCTACTACCCGGCCGACGTCTTCCCCTCGACCCCCGACCTGGTGGTCGACGGCACGTCGGACTGGTACGCGGCGGCCGGGACGGTCCCCGACACGATCACGGTCGGCGAAGGCGACGACGCCGTGACCTACGATCTCCTGGACGCCGGCGGCCGGACCTGGTACCTGCCGATCGCGACGTTCCCCGGCGAGACGCCCTACCGGATGGTCGACAAGACGAACGCGTTCCGGACCTACCTCGGCCTCGAGCTCTCCCTGAACAAGAGACTGGCCAAGCGCTGGTTCATGAACGCCTCCGTCACCCTCCAGGACCAGCGCTACCACTGGAAGGACACCGCGGTCGATCCGACCAACCAGTGGGCCCTCGACGGCAAGGCCTACGGCAACTGGGGCGCCAGTTACGACGGCAAGGCCTCGGTCCTGATGTACGCCCGCTGGATGGCCAAGCTCAGCGGCCTGTACCAGCTGCCCTGGGGCTTCAACGTCTCGGCCACCCTGACGGCCCGGGAGGGCTGGAAGGTCCCGAACTACGTCGGCCTCGCCTACGCCGACAGCGAGTCCTGGCCGGGGCTCTACAGGTCCAGCGTGGTCTATCTCCAGCCCCTGTCCAAGGACAGCCTGCCCGTCTTCCGCAACCTGACCTTCCGGCTCGAGAAGAGCGTCAAGCTCGGCGCCGGGCGGGTCTACCTCATGGCCGACGTCTTCAACGTGCTCAACTCGGACATCGTCAACCGGGCCTACGACGCCTACCTCGGGACCTACTACGTCGACACGGAGGAGTTCGTGGCCAACCCCCAGAGCCGCCGCTACAGCGAGATCCTCAATCCGAGGATCTTCCGGCTCGGATTGCGCTTCGAGTTCTAGGCGAGGGCAGGACGGTCCCCCGGCGGGGACGGCCGCTTATTTCTTGATGGTCGAGATGAAGGCCTCGACCTCGGGGATGCCGCCCTGGAAGATGAGGTAGCCGTTGGACGGCTCCCGTTCCGTGATCTCCCCGGCGACCGGCGTCAGCATGATCCGGCGGACCTCCTCGGGATCGGCGGTCCGGCCCAGGGCCCAGCACAGCTTCACGTAGGCGACCTCGGGCAGCATGTTGGCCGCCGGGACGACGCCGAGCTCCATCATGTCGCGGCCCGTGTCGTAGACGTACATCTGGACGTAGCCCCAGAGCGTCTGGACGGTCATGAAGACGGCCACCCCCTTGTCCCGGGCCCGCTTGAGGGCGGGATAGAGGGGCTTGTTGACGTGGCCGAGGCCGGTCCCGGCGATGACGATGCCCCGGTAGCCGTTGTCGACGAGGGAGTCGATGATGTCGGGCTTCATGTTCGGGTAGTAATAGACGATGGAGACGCGCTCGTCGAAGGACGTGTCGATCTTGACCGTCCGGTCGGCCCGGCGCCGCTTGTAGTCCTGGCGCACCGGGGTGATCTTCTCGCGGCTGACCATGGCGATGGGGATGTCGCTGACCGTCCGGAAGGTCGACCGGTAGCTCGAGTGCATCTTGCGGACGCGCGTCCCCCGGTGGAGGAGGCCGTACGTGTCGGAGGTCGGCCCGAACATGCAGACCATGACCTCGGCGATGTCGCTCTCGGCCGCGGTCTTGACGCTGTGCATGAGGTTGAGGGCGGCGTCGGACGAGGGCCGGTCCGAGGAGCGCTGGGAGCCGACCATGACGATGGGCACGGGCGGGTCCTGGACCATGAAGGACAGGATGGCCGCCGTGTGGTGCATGGTGTCCGTGCCGTGGCCGATGACGATGCCCTGGACGCCCTTCTCGATCTCGCGGCCGATGGCCTGGGCCGTGGCGATGTACTGCTCCGGGCCCATGTTCTCGCTGAAGACGCCGAAGAGCTTCTCCGTCTCGAGATTGCAGATGTCGGCCAGCTCGGGCACGGAGCCGTAGAGCTCGCCCGGCGAGAAGGCCGGGATGACGGCGCCGGTCCGGTAGTCGAGCCGGCTGGCGATCGTGCCGCCCGTGCCGAGCAGCTTGACCCTCGGCTTCGCCGGGTCGAAGGGGAACTCCTTCTCCGGGATCTTGTAGTGGGCTTCCTTGCGGCCGGTGATGGTGACGGCCTCGATCGAGGCGGCCAGGAGGCCGATGTTGTAGCCCGAACGGAGCTTGATGACGATGTAGCGGGGGTCGGCCGTTTCGGAGCGCGGCAGGATGATCCCGGTGTAGTGGCCGCGGGAGGTCTTGACCTCGACGTCGCTCCAGACCATGGCGCCGAAGTTCTTGAGGACGGAGAGCGCCTCGCCCCGGTAGCCCTTGTAGGAATCGTCGGCGGCCATCAGCATCTCCCCTCGGCGGCGGCCCGGACACGCTCGACGACGGCGGCGCCCTCGACGCGGCCCCGCAGGGCCGTCATGACCAGGCCCATCAGGACGTGGGCCTTTCTCGCCGGGTTGTGGATCTTCATCCCCTCGAGCGCGGCAGTCGCGGCGGCGACCCGGGCGTAGACCTCTTCTTCGGTCGCCGGGCGGATCTCGCCGGCGTCCGGCAGCGACTCGCCCCGGGCCGCCTTCTCCATCAGGGCGAAGACGCCCTCGCGGGAGATCTTGCGGTCCCGGAACAGGGCGAAGATCCTGCGGAGCGCGTCTTCGCCGACCGTCCCGGCATCCAAGCCCTTCTTTTTCAATCTCTTGCGGTACTGGACCAGGGCCACGGCGGCGGCCACCGGCTCGATCCCCCAGTCCTTGACCAGGACCTCGTAGAGTCCGGCCAGGCGCGAGACGGCCAGCGGTTCGACGACGTCCGCCGGAAGACCGAGCTCGCGGTACCAGGCCTCGCGCGTCCAGATGGGCACGGGGATGGCCTTCCGGATGCTCTCCAGCCGCTCCTCCGTGATCTGCTTGGGAGGCAGGTCCGTGTCGGGGTACATCCGGTCGGGTCCGGGCAGGATGCGCTCGAAGCCGTTGGTCCCGTCCTTGAGCGCCTGGCGTGTCTCGGAGGGGACGCCGACGGTCGCTTCGCGGGCCCGGATGACGATCTCCTGCGCGCCGGTCTTGACGTCCTCCGGGCTGCCCCAGACGACGACGACCGTGTCGTCCGCCGTCGCCTTGACGGCCTTGAGGACGGCCTCCCACTTGGGGCTCGAGAGGGTCTCGGCGGAGCTGTCGGAGTGGACGATGTTGGGGAGCTTGGTCAGGCAGGCGACGACCCGGACGCGGTCGGAGATCTCGCGCGAGAAGCGGGTGTTCGTCTGCGTCGGCCAGGCCAGGAGGTCGCGGAAGCCGCGCAGGACGACGGCCGTGGCCACCGCGCCGGCGTCGAGGGCCTCGCGGATCGGGTGGTAGCTCGTGTTGTGGAGGATGCGCGTGACGTCCTCGGCGCCGGACCGGAAGGTCTCCGGGGTGACGCCGCGGCGGCGGAGCTCCTCCCGGAGGCGGAGGAGGTTCCACTGGCGCATGGCCTCGTGGTAGGTCAGGAGCGGGATGCGCGGGATGCGGGGCACGCCCTTGATCTCGATCCGCGTGCCGCCGCGGACGCTGACGTTGACGTCCTCGCGGGCGGCGCCCATGCCGGTCCGCACGTGACCGGTGCTGCGGACGAGCCGGCGCAGGATCTGGGCCACCTCGGCGACCTCCTGCGGCGTCCGCATGTCGGGACCGGTGACGGTCTCGATGAGGGGCATGCCCAGGCGGTCGGTCAGGTAGGTCCGGCGGTGCCCGACGTCGCTGACCTCGCGGCAGGCGTCCTCCTCGAGGCCGAGCTGGACGATCGAGATGCGGCGGTCCTTGTAGGGGATGGACCCGTTGACGCCGAGAATGGTCGTGCGCTGGAAGCCGGTCGGGATGCTGCCGTCGAGGTACTGCTTGCGGGCGATGTGGATCTCGTCGACGAGGTTGAGGCCGTAGAGCAGGGCGACGCCGAGGGCCCGGTCGAGGGCCTGCTCGTCGATCATGAACGGCGGGGTGTCGTCCATCTCGTAGGTGCAGACCGTCTCCCGGTTGATCCGGTAGATGATCTCCTTGCGGGTCTTGAACTCCATCAGGGCCGTGCCGTCGTACTCGCCGAGCTCGGACAGGGTCGGCCGCATGTGGCGGAGGATCTCGGCGTCGTACTTGTCGCTGTAGCGGCCGGCGGGGCAGCGGCAGAAGAGCTTCTTCCCGGTCAGGAGCTGCTGGTGGATCTCGAGGCCGGAGCGGAAACCGACCTCGGCGTAGTCGGCCGGGGTCATCTCCGCGAAAGGCTTGAAAAGGAATTCGTATTCGCTCATGGGCACGGTCCGCTCTCCGGGGACAAGAGGGGCATTATAGCATAAAACCGGGGTTGATTTTTGGCCCGGGATGTGTAAAATAGGCGCTTTCCGAGGCGTAGGGGGGCTGTCCGGCTCTCCCGTCAAGCGCTCGTTCGGCACTAAAGGAGAAACGCATGAACATCCTGGGCCTGGCCCGTCACGGGCTGAACTCGTTCGAGCAGATCGCCATCTGCGGCGTCATGGTGACGGCCTTCATCAGCCTCTGGTACGCCTGGATGCTGCGCAAGGTCGTCCTCAAGAAGGACAAGGGCACGGCCAAGATGCAGGAAGTTTGGAACGCCATCCGCATCGGCGCCGACAGCTACCTCAAGACGCAGCTCCGCAAGATCCTGCCCATCATCGGGGTCCTGACGGTGGCCCTGTTCCTCAGCGTCTACGTCGTGCCGGCCAGCCGCGAGGCCGTGGCCGAATTCGGCCAGAAGAACGCGCAGATCATCGTCGCCATCGGCCGGACGATCGCCTTCATCATGGGCGCCGGCTTCTCGCTCCTCGTCGGCCAGCTGGGCATGCGCATGGCCATCCAGGCCAACGTCCGGGCGGCCTCGGCGGCCCGGCGGGGCTTCAACGAGTCGCTGTCGATCGCGTATTACGCCGGGACGATCACGGGCATGCTGACCGACGGGCTGGGCCTGTTCGGCGGCACGCTGATCTTCATCGTCTTCGGCACGGCCGCGCCCGACGCCCTGCTCGGCTTCGGCTTCGGCGGCACCCTGCTGGCCCTGTTCATGCGGGTCGGCGGCGGCATCTTCACCAAGGCCGCAGACGTCGGCGCCGACCTGGTCGGCAAGGTCGAGAAGGACATCCCCGAAGACGACCCGCGCAACGCGGCGGTCGTGGCCGACCTCGTCGGCGACAACGTCGGCGACTGCGCCGGCATGGCCGCCGACATCTTCGAATCGTACGAGGTGACCATCGTCTCCGCGCTGATCCTGGGCTTGGCCCTGATGGCCATCGATCCGACCCACGCCCTGAAGTGGATCGTCTATCCCCTGATCATCCGGGCCATCGGCGTCATCTCCTCGATCCTGGGCACGTTCACCGTCCCGATCTGGGAGCGCTTCCCGATCAAGTTCCTGCGGGCCAAGGACGCCGAAGAGGCCATGTTCCGGTCCTACGAGGTCTCGAGCGTCAACACCGTCTTCTGGTCCTTCGTCGTGGCCGTCTATTACGCCAACGACTGGCGGCTGGCCATGCTGACCTCGGTCGGCGTCGGGCTGGCCGTGGCCTTCAACCCCCTGACCTCCTACTTTACCTCGACCCGGAAGAGCCCGGTCAAGGAGATCGTCAAGTCGACCAAGACAGGGCCGGCGACGACCATCCTGACGGGCCTGGCGGTGGGTATGGAGTCGAGCGTCTGGGCGGTCGTCATCATCTGCATCAGCTTCACCGTCGCCCTGGCCCTCTACAGCACGGCCGGGGCACTCTATGTCCTCTACGGCGTGGCCATGATCGGCATCGGCATGCTCAGCCATACCGGCAACAACGTGGCCATGGATTCCTACGGCCCGATCTCCGACAACGCCAACGGCATCGCCGAGATGTCCTGGCACGGGCAGAACGACGAGGAGACGCGCAAGGCCCGCCAGATCATGGCCGACCTCGACGCCGTCGGGAACACGACCAAGGCCATCACCAAGGGGGTGGCCATCGCCTCGGCGGTCATCGCCGCCGTGAGTCTCTTCGCCTCGTACATCACCGACGTCGGCCGCGTCCAGATCCAACTCGGTATCCAGAACGTCATGACCTCCATCCGGCTGTCCGAGACCAAGGTCTTCGTCGGGCTGATGCTCGGCGGCGCCCTGCCGTGGCTCTTCAGCTCGCTCTCGCTCCGGGCCGTCACCCGGGCGGCCGGGCTCATCGTCGAGGAGGTCCGGCGGCAGTTCAAGCTCCCGGGGATCATGGAGGGCAAGGTCAAGCCGGATTACGCCAAGGTCGTCGGGATCTCGACGGTCGCGGCCCAGAAGGAGCTCGTGCCGCTGGCCCTGATCTCGGTCTTCATGCCGATCATCGTCGGCTTGGTCCTCCAGGTCGAGGCCTTGGGCGGGTTCCTGGCCGGGATCATCGTGAGCGGCCAGCTCCTGGCCGTCTTCATGGCCAACGCGGGCGGCGCCTGGGACAACGCCAAGAAGTGCATCGAGGACGAGCCCAAGGACATCATCGCCTGCACCGGCAAGGGCTCGGAACGGCATAAAGCGGGCGTCGTCGGCGACACGGTCGGCGATCCGCTCAAGGACACGGCCGGGCCGGCGCTCAACCCGATGATCAAGGTGACGAACATCGTCAGCCTGCTCGCGGCGCCCATCATCGTCAAGTACAACAAGATGACGCCGGCGCTGGCCATCGTCGTGGCCGTCCTGCTCGCCGCGACCGTCTGGGCCATCTGGAAGAGCAAGCGCGAAGCTCCGTCGCTGTTCACCGAGATCAAGGAGAAGTGATTTAATTGGGGGACATGATACCTATTTCCTAATTATTAATTGGGAAATAGGTATCATGTCCCTATTTTTTTGCTTTTTTTTTGTCTTGGCCCCGGGCTACGGCTGAACGGCGGCCGTCGCCGGAGCCTTCTTCCGCCAGTTCTTGATCTTGCCGATGAGGAACCGGAAGACGAACCGGACGCCCCGCATCAGCCGCGATCCCAGCCAGAGCAATCCGAATCCCAGCGCCGCGAGGAGAAGGGCGCCGAGGATGTAGATGACGGTGTTCAGGGTCGGATCGGGAACGAGGGGGTAGATGTCGATCCAGGGGTCGAGAAAAGCCGGGCTGAAGATCCGGACGATCATGATCACGGCGCTCAGCCATCCGGCCAGGATCAGGCTGAAGGCCACGATGTAGAAGGACACGACGACGGCCAGCACGCCGATGATCAGGCCGACGGCGGCACTCAGGCCGCCCAGGCCGAGCGGGACGCCGAAGAAGGCGATGAGGAGACCGGCCAGGATGAGGAAGGGCAATTTTTTCTTCTTGCCGAGGGTCACCATGGCTTCGGGCATGCGGGCCGAGAGGACCGCGGCCGGCTCGCCGAGCTTGTCGAGGACCTTGAGGATCCGGGCGACCTCGTCGGATGTGGGATCGTCGCGGAAGGATTCGTAGATGTGGGAGTTGATCTCCCGGACCAGCTCGTCCTGGTCCTTGGCGGGGATGCCCTTGAGGCCTTTCTTCAGCCGCTCGAGGTAGTTGTCGACGATCTGGGCGACCGGTCCGCTGAATCCGTTAGCCATTGTCAGTCTCCTTGGCGATTTCGATGACGTTGAGGTCCGCGGCCGGATCGGAAAGCGCCGGCGCGGTCCCGACATGGGCCACGATCGAAGCGAGCTTCCGGAACTCCTCGTCGAGGACCCGGAAGGCCTCCTCGCCCTTGGCGGTCAGCGTGTAGTATTTACGGGGCGGGCCTTGGCTCGATTCAACCCATTCGGAATGGACGAGGCCCTCTTTGGCCAGGCGCCCCAGGATGGGATAGATCGTCCCTTCCGTGAGGTCGATGTCGCCCGCCCCGGAGATGGACCTGACCAGGGAGTACCCGTAATGGCGCTTCCGGGAGAGAGCGGCCAGGACGGCCAGTTCCAGGATCCCTTTTCTCAACTGGGTGATTTTATTGTCCATGTTATTGCCTAATACAATGTAATACATAGTAGCATGCAATGTCAAGATGTTTTTTCGTTGACTTCCTCCCCGGGCACCGGTATCGTCCCCTCTTGAAATCGGGGACATGATACCTGTTCCCCTATTCCCAGGAGGGGAAGATGATGCGAGATCGCGGGTTATCCGAAGCCTTCCGGCCGGCCGCCGGGGCCCTCTGCGCTCTTCTCCTGCTTCTGATCACAGCTGGGCCGGTCCCGTCGAGCGAGGGCCGGGAGGAGATCGTGGCATACGGCGTCGGGAGCTGGGATCCCGAGTCGGGACTGGGAAATCATAGGGTTGTCGTGAGGGTCGAGGCGCCGGAAGCGCCCACTCCCGCGAAGCCCGGCAAGGCCTCCCGGAAGCTCACGAAGGCGATCGGACCGGCCCTCCCTCCGGCCGCGCGCGTCAGGATCGACTGGCGCCGGCGCGACTTCGAGCCGGAGAAGAAGAACGTCGTTGTCGTCGACGCCACGACCGGCGAGCGCGTCCTCAAGGTCCTGCCGGTCCGCATGGACCGTGAGGAAGCCGAATTCCTGTTCGAGCCCCGGACCGTCCCGGGTGATTATTATTTCTACTACCTGCCCTACAAGTCCGAGGGCCGCAAAAACTATCCCAGCGTCAAGTACGATCCGCCCGAGTGGTCGACGGATCCCGGATTGACGGCCCGGGCAGCCGGTCTCTACTCGAGCGACTTCACTACGGCCGCCAGGGCCACGCAAGACCTCCTCGAAGCCAAAGTCGTCGCCTTCCAGTCCGCCGATGCCTTCAGCGCCTTCACGCCGATGGAGAGGATCGCGACCTCGGCCGAGCGCAAGGTCCTTCTCGACGCGCATCCCGGCGCGTCTTACCTCCTCTTCCCCGAAGACCGTTCGCTCTCGATCCGCATGACGGACGACATTCCGGAGCGCTGGGCCGCGACGGGCCCGCGGGGGACCTTGCACGGCCGGGCCGCCCGCGGCGAATACTACGCCTACCAGATCGGCCTCTGGGCCGCCCGCCAAGCCGTCACCGACCTCGACGTCAGGTTCACGGACCTCGTCCGGTCCGGCGACGCGACCGGGAACGGCGACGGAGCGCCGGTGACGACGATCCCCGCCAAGGACATGACCTGCATCAACGAGGGCGGCGTCGATTGGGACGGCTCGCCTCTCGTCAAGGCCGTCCCCGTCGGGCTGGGCCGCATCCAAGCCCTTTGGTGCGGCGTTCCCGTCCCGGTCGGCGCGCGCCCCGGCGTCTACACAGGGACCGCGACCGTCGCGCCCGCCGGCCTGCCGGAGACGATCGTCGGGATCGAGCTCGAGGTCACCGGCGAGGTTCTCGAGGACCGCGGCGATTCCGATCCCCACCGGATGACCCGGCTGCGCTGGCTCGATTCGCGGCTGGCCCAGGACGACGGCGTCGTGCCACCCTACACGCCGCTGACGGTCGAGAAGTTCACCGTGAGCTGCCTCGGCCGGTCGCTGGCCATCGGCCGCGACGGTTTCCCGGCCCGCGTTCGAAGCTACTTCGCGCCGGAGATGACCCGCCTCCGCAGGGAGGCCGCCGACGTGCTGGCCGCGCCCGTCGCGCTCCGCGCCGTCGACGCCGGAGGCCGCGAGCTCGCCTGGACGCCCAGCCTGACCGGACCGCGGCTTTCGCAGCGGGGACCCGGGACCGTGGTCTGGGAGGCCGACAACTGCAGCGGCGATCTGCTGATGCGGCTCGAGGCCCGCATGGAATTCGACGGGTTCGTCGATTACCGCGTCGCGGTCACGGCCCGGCGCGACGTCGCCGTGACGGACATCCGCCTCGAGGTCCCGTACAGCGAAGGAAGCGCCCGCTACATGATGGGCCTCGGCTTCAAGGGCGGGGCGCGGCCCGGGACCTTCGAGTGGACCTGGGACCAAAAAAAGAACCAGGACGCGCTCTGGCTCGGCGCCGTGAACGCCGGCATGCAGGTCGGCCTGCGCGCCGAAAACTACTCCCGGCCGCTCAACACGAATTTCTACCTGTCCAAGCCCCTCGCCATGCCGCCGTCGTGGTGGAACGAGGGACGGGGCCGCGTGACCGTGGGGCCGGCGGCCCCCGGCGCGGGCAAGGGCGAAGCGAAGGCGCCCGCGGTCGTCATGACCGCCTCGTCCGGCCCGCGCAGCCTGCGGACCGGCGAGACGCTCCACTTCGACTTCACCCTGCTCCTCACACCCTTCAAGCCGATCGCGCCGGCCGCCCACTTCCGCGAGCGCTACTTCCACGCTTTCGAGCCGCTCGAAAAGGTCGAGGCGGCGGGCGCCAACGTCGTCAACGTCCACCACGCCAACGCCGTCAATCCCTACATCAACTACCCCTTCCTGCGCGTGCCGGAGATGAAGGCCTACGTCGACGACGCCCACCGCCGCGGCTTCAAGGTCAAGATCTACGACACCGTGCGCGAGCTCTCCAACCGCGCCCCCGAGCTCTTCGCCCTCCGCAGCCTGGGCCACGAGATCTTCTCGCCGGGACCGGGCGGCGGCTATTCCTGGCTCCAGGAGCACCTCGGGGGCGACTACATCGCGGCCTGGTTCGTGCCCGAGCTCAAGGACGCCGCGGTCATCAACAGCGGCATGTCGCGCTGGCACAATTACTACATCGAAGGGCTCGACTGGGTCGCCCGGAACGTCGGGATCGACGGGCTCTACCTCGACGACGTCGCCTTCGACCGGACGACCATGAAGCGCGTCCGCAAGGTCCTCGACCGGAACCGGCCCGGGGCGCTCATCGACCTCCACAGCGCGAACCAGTACAACGTCAGGGACGGCTTCGCCTCGAGCGCCAACCTCTATCTCGAGCACTTCCCCTTCCTCGACCGGCTCTGGTTCGGCGAGTACTTCGACTACAACGGCAGCGGCCCGGATTACTGGCTCGTCGAGACGTCGGGCATCCCCTTCGGCCTGATGGGCGAGATGCTCCAGGACGGCGGCAATCCGTGGCGGGGCATGGTCTTCGGGATGACGGCGCGGCTGCCGTGGGCGGGAGACCCGCGGCCGCTGTGGAAAGTCTGGGACGAGTTCGGGATCGCGGAAAGCGAGATGGTCGGCTGGTGGGTCGACGCGAATCCCGTCAGGACGGGTAACCGGGACGTGCTCGCGACCTGCTACATCGGGAGCGGCAAGGGCGGAACGATGATCGCTCTGGCTTCATGGGCGAAAGAACCGGTCGACGTCCGCCTGGCCGTCGACTGGAGGAAGCTCGGCCTCGACCCGAAGACGGCCGCTCTCCGCGCTCCGGCTATCGATAAGTTCCAGGACGCAGCGGAATTCAAACCGGGCGAGGTGTCGCTGCCGGGAGGCGGGACGATGATCGCTCTGGCCTCATGGGCGAAAGAGCCCGTCCACGTCCGTCTGGCCTTCGATTGGAAAAAGCTCGGCCTCGACCCGAAGACGGCCGTCCTTCGCGCCCCGGCCATCGACAAGTTCCAGGACGCGGCGGAATTCAGACCGGGCGACCCGATCCGCGTCGAGCCCGGCAAGGGTTGGCTCCTCATCCTCCGTTAATTCGGGGACACAATACTAATTTCCGAATTTTAGACAAAGCGTTCTTAATAAATGGGGGACGTTAATCCGCGGCAGCGCCCTCCGCCCGAACTATCACGGCCTGGAAGGCCATTTGCTCGGCCTCCACGGGACCGTGGACCGGTTCCGGCCGGCGGCCGTGATCATCGATCCCATCACGGGTCTGAGCAATCTCGGCAACGCGAACGACATCCGGAGCCATGCTGACGCGGATCATCGGCCATCTCAAGAACCTCAGCGTCACGTCCGTATTCACGAGCCTGACCGCGGCGGCGGAGTTTCCATCGAGCGGAGCGAGGTCGGCGTTTCCTCGCTCATGGACGCCTGGATCCTCATCGGCATGGTCGAATCGGCCGGCGAAAGGCGCCGCCGCCTCTACGTCCTCAAGAGCCGCGGCACGGCCCATTCCAATCGGCTCCGGGAGCTCGTGATGAGCCGTCGAGGCCTCCGTTTGGTCGATGTGGCCGGAAGCCCTGCCGCTCCGGCGAGCGGCCGGAGCGCGGGGAAAAAGCCATGAGGGAAGCGAAGAGAGAGAGCCCCGGCGGGCCTCGCAAACGAAACCCGGCCGGGACCTGGGAACTGAGGCTCTATATCGCGGGCTTCACGCCCCGCGCGGCGAGGGCCTTCGAGAACCTCAAGGCCATCTGCGAAGAAAACCTGAAAGGCCTCTATCGCATCGAGGTCATCGACCTCCTGAAGAACCCCCGGCTGGCCCGCGGCGACCAGATCGTGGCCGTGCCGACTCTGGTGCGGAAACTCCCCGCCCCGGTCCGGAAGATCATCGGCGACCTGTCGGACCGGGAGCGCGTCCTCGTCGGCTTGGACGTGCGGCTCCGGACCGCATCGTCGTCCGGGACCCGGAGGTCCAAATGACCGCCGCAAGAAGCCGGCAACCGGCGCCCCGGCGACCGAAGGCCGCCGGGGCCAAGGCCAAAGCCACGTTGGCCAAGGCCGTGGCGGGCCGCCGGAACGCAGAGTATGTCCTGAGGCTCTATGTGGCCGGCATGACGCCGCGGTCGTCGGCGGCCATCCGGGCCATTACCCAGATCTGCGAGGATCACCTCAAAGGCCGCTACGTCCTGGACGTCGTCGATATCTACCGCCAGCCGACCCTGGCCCGGGGCGAGCAGATCATCGCCGCCCCCACCCTGATCAAGAAGCTGCCTCTGCCGTTGCGACGGATGATCGGGGACATGGCCGATTCGGAGCGCATTCTGATCGGCCTCGATCTGAGATCCAAGGAATGACCAAAGCGCCGTCCTCCCCCGCCAAGCCGGTCCGGCGGCCAGAGCGCGCCGCGGGGCAGAGTCCCGGATGAAGGGGACCGGCGAGCTCGAGAGCCTGCGGCGCCAACTGGCCGAGGCCGAGGACGCCCTCCGGGCCATCCGCGAGGGCGAGGTCGACGCCGTCATCGTCTCCGGCAGCAAGGGCGAGAGGATCTTCTCGCTCAGCGAGTCCGAGAGCATCTACCGGCTGATGGTCGAAACGATGTCCGAGGCCGGCTTGGCCGTCACGCCCGAAGGGACCATCCTCTTCTCCAACAACTGTTTCGCCAAGATGGTCCAGAAGCCTCTGGAGCACATCGCGGGAAGATCCCTGGCGCAGTTCGTCGGTCGCGAAAGCCGTCGGCGCCTGAGCTTGCTGCTGGCCAAGGCCAGGCGCGGACCTTCGGAAGCGCGGATCGTCCTGGAGTCGGACGGCGGCTCCATACCCGTCCATGTCTGGGCCAACTTGCTCGACCGGCCCGACGGAGCCACGATATGCCTGGTCGGGGTGGACCTCTCCCAGCTCGAAACCTCCAAGGAGATGATCCAGCATCTCCAGGAACAGCGTCAGGTCCTGGCCGAGAGCGAGGCCGCCCTCAGGAAGGCCCAGGAGCTGGCCCATATCGGGAGCTGGACCTGGGAGATCCAGAAAAGGCGCGTCCACCCGTCCGACGAGATGCTGCGCATCCTCGGGGTCGGCCGGGAGGAATTCGAACGGGCCGTGCCGGAGCTTGTCGACATATTGATCCATCCCGGCGACCGGGAGCATGTCGGGGCCGTTATCCAGGCCGGCGCGGTTCGAGGGCCGCGTTCGCCCATGGAATTCAGGATCGTGCGCCCGGACGGTTCCCTCCGGATGGTCTGGGCGGAGGTCGGCGAGCTGAAGCGGGACTCCGGGGGAGGCCCTGTGATCATGACCGGCGTCATCCAGGATATCACCGAGCGGAAGGCCGCCGAAGAGATCCTGCGCCGGTCGGCGGAAGAGTTGGAAGAGCTCGTGCGGCAGCGGACCGCCGAGATCAAGAAAAGGGACGACCTCCTCCGCCGGTCCCAGAAGATCGAGGCCTTGGGGACCCTGGCCGGCGGCATCGCCCACGACTTCAACAACGTTCTTTCGACCATCATGGTCAACGCCGAGCTGGCCCTTCTCGAGGCCGGGAACAGCGAACCCGGGACAGGGCATCTCTCCCTATTGCTCCAGGCCGCCCGGCGGGGCCAGGAGCTGGTCAAGCAGATCATCACTTTCAGCCGCCAGCGGGAACAGGAGCGCAAGCCCTTGCGGGTCTCCCCCGTCGTCAAGGACGCCCTGAAGTTCCTCCGGTCCTCCCTGCCGTCGAGCATCGAGATCCGCGAGGTCGTCGAGGAATCGTCGGCCTCCATCATGGGCGACGCGTCCCAGGTCAGCCAGATCCTGATGAACCTGTGCGTCAACGCGGCGCACGCCATGCGGGATCAGGGCGGCGTCCTGGAAGTCGCGCTGAAGGCCGTCGATATCGAACCGGAGATGTCCGCCAGGCACCCCGAGCTCCAACCGGGCCCTCACGTGAGCCTCGTCGTGAGCGACACGGGGTCCGGGATGTCCGCGGACGTCGTGGACCGGGTGTTCGATCCGTTCTTCACCACGAAACCGCCCGGCGAGGGCACCGGTCTGGGGCTGTCGGTCGTTTACGGCATCGTCAAGAGCTACGGCGGCGGGATCACCGTTTACAGCGAGCCCGGCCAAGGATCGACGTTCTCCGTCTTCCTGCCGCGGATCATGGCGCCGCCGGAAGAGACCCGCGTCCGGCCCGAGGTCGTCCGGGGATCGGGCGAAAGGGTCCTGCTGGTCGAGGACGACGCGGTCCAGCTCCAAGGCGTCTCGGCTTTGCTCGAACGCCTCGGCTACACGGTGACGGCCCGGGCCGATAGCGCCGAGGCCCTGGCCCTCCTCGAGCGCGATCCGCTCGGTTTCGACCTGCTCATCACCGACCAGACGATGCCGAAGCTGACGGGCAGCCAGCTGGCCGAAGGGGCCTTGAAGATACGGCCGGGCTTGCCGGTCATCCTCTGCACCGGGTTCAGCGAGGTCGTCGACGGCGACAAAGCCGCGCTCATCGGTATCCGGGAGTTCGTCTACAAGCCGTTCGGGATGCGCGAGATCTCGCAATCCATTCGTCGAGCCCTCGCCGCCGGCGCCTCTTGAGGCCGGGCCCGTTCCCGCTCTGGGTACCCCTGACAGAGCTGGCGGCTGGGACCCAGGCGATCTTGTGTTACGCTATTCGCCGGCTCCTTCTTCCGGGACCATCCGGAACCGCTTGACGACGAGGAATTCGTCCTCCTGGCGGACGATGGTGTAGGCGAGATCGCCCCGGACGAGGTAGAGGGACTCGGGCACGCGGACCTGCCTCAGGTAGATCCCCTCGGGCGAGAAGACGTCGAAGGCGTGCTCCTCGACGCCTTTTTCCTGGTACTGCTCCAGCCACAGGTTGCCCTTCTCGTCGTGGAACTTCCGCCAGTCGGAGAAGGCCGGGTAGAACTCGGGATGGGGACCATCCGCTTTATAATCAGGATGGCGGATGGGTGTGAACTCCCGGCCGAACCGGAAGAGGAGCTTCCAGTCCGCGTCGTAGACGTCGAGGCGGTAATCCTTGTTGTAGCCGATACAGATACGGTCGTCGGGGCCGACGAGCCAGGAGGTCGTATAAGATTCGCGCGAGGTCATACTCGTGAACATCTCCCCCTGGACCTTCCTCATCATCGTGACGTCGAGGAATTCACCCAGCCGGGTCCGTTCCTTGCCGAACTCGTCGGACTTGAACAGGGCCATCCGGTTCTGCATGAGCTTGAATTCCTCGCCGCCTCCCTCTTCCAGCGTCAGCATCTGGCTGTAATAGACGCGGTCGTGCCGGTCGACGCCCAGCTTGTGGCAGAAGCCGTCCAGCCGGAAGCTCGAGAGGTACTTCCCCTCGCCGTCGAGCAGGACCATCTGGTGCTGTCGTGCGGAAAGGAGGAAGATCCGGCCGTCGGCGGCGAGCTCGAAGTAGGCGGGGATGGCGAACTCCCCGGGACCCTGCCCTTCCTTGCCGAAGGCCCGGAGCAGGCGGCCGTCCGGCGCGAAGACCTTGAACTGGACGTCGCCCCAGTCCAGGACGAAGATGTTGCCCTGGGCGTCCACTCTCGAGGTCGAAGGGCCGGTTGAGGACGGATCCCGCCCTCGCCGCTCTCCCCGCCGAGGGTCAGATCGTCCAGAAGCGTGTAGCGGACGACCCCTTCCTTCGGGAAGGCGGGATTGACGACGGTCCTGACCCCGTCGACGGTCTCGATCTTGACCGGATAGGCGTCGGCCGCAGCAGGCGTTCCTTTGCTTCCGCAGGCCGTCAGCATGAGGGCAATGGTCCACGCGGCAAGGATCGTCGGGATCACGACAGACTTTTTCATCGCATCTCCTCTCAGGCCGTGGGCCGACCCGGAAATCCCGGGGCCCGCCGGAACGCGGCCGGACAGAACCTAAACGAGTATACTCCGGGATCCGCTGGAATATTCCCGATCGACTTGATGCCGCGTTTTTTCCTGACGCGCTCCAGGATCTCGCGGAACGCGTCGGTGTTCCTGATGGGGTCGAGGTCCTTGTCGCTTTCGAGAAGTTCGAGGTCTGCGATCCCCTTGTCGACGGCCAGGGAAAGGAACTTCAAGGCCGCCTTGCCATCGCCGGAAAGCGCCGCCACGCAAGCCCTGTCGAAATAGAGCCCCTTTTCCCGGGGAAGCCCCTCCTCACAGGCGGCGATGGCGAGGTCCAGGTAGGCTCCCGCCCGGCCGAGATCGCGCTTACCGTAGAGCCCCGCGGCCCGGGCCTGGGCCGCGAAGCTGAATTCGAAGAGCAGCCTCGAGGCCAGGCTCCGGTCTTCGATCGCAGACCCGCTTTTCGCTTCCTTCCTGAGGAACGCGATCTCCATCTCCCGCAGGACCTTCGGTATGGCCGGGCCGCCGCCGGTGTCCGGGTCCTCGATCGAGCCGAAGGCGCGGCCGAACTCCTCCCTGAATTCGATCGTCCTCCGGTCCCTTTTCCTTTCGGCGTCGAGGAACCGCCTGTATTCCTTGCCGGCTTTGATCTCTTCGATGCGGCCGGCCAGGCCCGCGAGTTCCGGGAGATCCAGATCCAACGCCTCCGCCATACGGCCGGCGGCTTCGAGCCTGTCGGCGGCCCAGTAGAAGCGGCCGGCCGCCTCGAGAGCGTCGGCTTCCCCGAGTTCCCGCCGCACCAGGGCCGCGGCCAAAGTCGGGTCCGGCGGCCGCAGCCCCTGTTTGATCGCCGCGACCTCCATCCAGCCGACAGCCCGGGCCGCGTACCCGGAAGGAGGCCAGTCATGGGTGCCCTCGAAGTAAAGGAACCGATGAGGGACGCCGGACGGGTCGAAGGCCAGGTCGAGGCCCTTCATCTCGCCGTAATTGAAATCCGCAAGACCCGCCAGGCCGAAGTAGGCGGCGGCCTGAAGATCGGCCGGCCCGACGCCGGAGACAAGGCCGGCCCCGCAGCCGATGACCCCGGCGATAGGGCGGCCTATGACGCGGGGGAAGAAGGAGGCCACGCGGGCGCCGCCCGAGAAGCCCGTCGTGTAGACGCGGCGTTCGTCGATGGGAAATCTCGTCGAGACGTCGGCCCACACGGCCAGCGCCGCGTGCGCGCTGTCCTTCAGGGGGCCGTTCCGTGAACCGTGAGAACCGGCGAGGATCCATCCGTAGGTTTCGGCCCCCTCGCGGAAAACTTCCACGGCGGTCGCCCCTCGAGCGCCCGGATCGAAGAGGAAGAGGACGGGCCATTTCTTGTCCGGATCGAAAGCCGACGGCAGATAGAGGGCGTAGGTCTGTTCGGGCTCCTCCCGGCAGGCAACCTTCTCGATGAGCTTCCCGCGGTCGAATTCCTGCCCCTGGACGGGACGGCGGAGCGGGACCGCGGCCGTGAGAAGGGCGGCAGCAAAAGCGGCGAGACACCTGAAGCTCGACATGTCAGCCCTTTCTATCATTATAGGAGCATCGCGGCGGATCATCCAGCGCCTCTGTTCCCGACTTGCCAGCCGGCCTCCCGGGTCCTATGATGGGGACAGAGGTGACGGATATGGGCCAATGCGCGCGCCTCGCAGTCCTCCTCATCTTCCCGACGCTCCTGCTCGGCGTCAGGGTCCCCGGGTCCGCCCAGGCCCGCGTCGACAATCCGGCCCGGGCCCTCTCCAAGAACGCCGGCCGCATCGTCAACCTCGTCGAGGTCCTGCGCATCAGGGACGACGGGGAAACGGCCGTCTTCAAGATCCCCCCGTTTCTTCAAGCTCGGGCCGGACGGGTCCCTGCTATTTCGTCGATTTCGCCGAGGGTGACCGCATCTACCGGTACAGCGCGGACGGCCGGCTTGTTCGAAAGCTCCTCAAGACCGGCCAAGGGCCCGGGGAATGCCAATACGCAGCGGGCTTCATCGTCACGGGGGACCGGGTCCGCGTCCTGGCCTGGAGCCCGCCCAAGATCATGGACTTCAACCTCGAAAGCGGCCACTACTTGCGAGAGGCGCGCGTCCAAGAGGACTCCCATGGCCTCTGGTTCCTCGGGACGGCCGAGGGGAAGATCTACGGTATCCGGGACGAGGTTTTCCGCCCGGCCGCGTTCGAGAGCGCCGGCGTTTACAGCATCCCCAACATCGTCTACGAGATCTCGCCCGATTTCGGGACCTGGAAGAAGATCTACGAATTCCCGGTCCGCATGGTGATCAAAACGAGACGCGCCTTTCGTCTGGACCCGATCGACGCCGTGATCCACGGGACGACGCTTTATATCAACCATACGGCCGAGTATCGGGTGACAGAGCTCGATCTTCGCTCCGGCGCGCGCGAAGCGCGTCATCTCCAGGGCTTATGACCGGATCAGGTCGAAGCCGGCGAAAGCGGAGGATGCCGATCCCGAATTGAAGGGCGTGGAGCTCCCCGACGATCCCTACGTCTGGGACATCGACAAGATACATGCGACCCCCGGCAGGCTGTGGGTGTTCACCTCGGTCATGAAATCCGACGGAAACGACCATCTGGTCGATTTATTCGACGCGGAGGGGCGCTTCGTCGACAGCGTCATCCTGCGCTATCCGCCCGGAGGTCGTGACCACCGATTCATGGCCCGATGGACCCTCATGACCGACGACGGATTTTTTTTCGTCCCCGAGCAGGAGGAGGACGGCCTGGTCAGTATCGGCAAGTATCGGATCGTCGACGCCGACCTCTTTCCCGCCGCGGCCAAGAGGTCGGGGACGCCAGGCTAATTCCCCGATCCGATCAGCGGACGAGGCCGTCCAGTTCGTCGAGCTTGAGGCGGACGCTCACGACGTACGGTTCCTCCCCCTCGGTCCAGTGGCCGTAGGTCGTCACGACGAAGGTGCCGTCGGGCAGGACCTCGACCCCGGGGTAGGCGCAGTCGGCGCCCCCGGTGTTGTCCATGAGGCGCACACGATACTGCCCCTCGCGCCCCTCGACGATGTCGTCGAACGTCCCGACCCAGGCCACCCAGTCGCCCTTGGTCGGGCTCTCGTGCGTCATGTCCCGGAACGACACGAGGAGCCTCCCGTCCGGGGCGTATCGCCCGGTGTGCCGGTCGCCGGTGAGCGCTCCCGGAAGCTCGCGCGGTTCGCTCCACGTCGCGCCCTCGTCCTTGGAGAAGACGACGAACGAGTTGCGCGTCCGGCTGTTCTCGCGCAGGAGCGCCGCCAGGGTCCGGCCGTCGGGCGAGCGGACGATCCCCGGCTCGCAGAGATGGATCTCGCTCGCCGCGATAGACCGCCTCCGGGAAGGACCAGGTCAGGCCGCCGTCCTCCGAGAAGGTCTTGTAGAGCGTGAACACGACCGGGTCCTGCCCGGCGCGGCTCCTTGGCGAAGAACCGTCCGTCGTCGTGGAACATGGCCATGTACCGGCCGCTTCCGAACGGCTTGATCTCGACCAGGGCCGACATGACCACGATCCCGCCCCAATCGCCGGCCGGAGCGAGCGGCGTCCAGGTCGCGCCGTCGTCCTCCGACACCGACAGCCGCGCGGGATAGAGCCCCGACCAGACGATGAGCCGCTTCTTCCCGTCCGGCCCCACGACGCGATGGATGGTCGGCGTCTCGAGCGAGGTCGCCCAGTTCTCCGGCCCGGGCAGGCGCTCGCTCCAGGTCAGGCCGCCGTCCCGGCTCCGCTTCATCTGGATGGGGCCGCGGCCGTGGCCCTTGGGATAGACCGCGATCATGGTCCGGCCGTCCTCGAGCAGGACGGTCGTCGGATGGCCCAGGTATTGGCCGGGCTCGCGGTCGACGACGACCTGCCGCGCCGCGTCCGCCGCCAGGTCGACGAGCGGGATCGCGTAGCCGCGCGAGACCGGGGCCGGCGGCGCCGCTTTCTTGGCGCAGGCGGCGGCACCGATAAGGACGATCCCCACGGCCGCGCCGATCAGCAGCACTAAATGGGGGACATGATACCTATTTCCTATTATTTTGGTCCCATCCTTCTGGGCGGAAGAGGCTGGAAAAAGGGAAATGGGTATCATGTCCCCCATTTTAGTCTCCTATTTGCCGAAGAGCTTCATCAGCCAGCGGTGGAGGGGCGCGGCCGGCGCGCATCGCTCGAAGCAGTAATCCACGAACTCGGCCCGGAAGAACTCCTCCGGAATCTTCGTCTCGAAGCCCGCGTAGAGCCCGTTGTGCTTGAGGAGCTCGGCGTTCGGGTGGGCCGGATCGAATCCGGCCGGCACGCGCTTGTAGTGCGTCCCCTCGACGCTGCAGCCCGGGACGGCCCGGAGCGCGGCGACGATCTTGCGCAGCTCCGCCCCCCTCTTCGGATCGACGACGGCGGCCCGATAGCGCCCGAGGAGGTTGTCGGGGATGATGTACATCCCGCCGCCGATCCACACCTCGGGCGGCTCGATCCCGACGTAGAAGCCCGCCGCTTCCGTCCGCGAGCGGGCCCCGTCCCAGAAATAGAGGCCCAGATTCGTCTTGTAGGGCGTGGGATCCAGGCTGAAGCGCGTGTCGCGGTAGATGCGGAAGATGGACTTGTTGACCGCGGGGACGGCCACGATGCCCGGCACGAGCGTCCTCAGCTTCGCCCCCAGGGCCGTGATGAACAGCTTGGCCGGCTCGATGACGTGCCGGTCGTAGGTCTCCCTGTGGGCGGCGAACCAGTCGCGGTCGTTGTTCCTGCGCAGGGCCGTGTAGAAGCGCACGGTCTCCCTGGTGAATCCGGAGAAAACGGCGGCCTCGCTCATGTCGCCCTCCCGGCCCGTATTCTATCAAATTGCCAGGGGCAAAGTCGCTATGGTATAGAGAGGGGCAGGGAGGCGGCCATGAGCGGTTACGATTGGGTCAGGGGATTTCCCGGGGCGGTGACGGTCTGCGACACCGAAGGGCGCATCCTCGAGATGAACGAAAAGTCGCGCGAGGTCTTCGCGGCCGACGGCGGGGCCGCCCTCGTCGGCAAGAACGTGCTCGACTGCCATCCCGAGCCGAGCCGGACGAAGCTCATAGGGATGATGAAGGACGAACGGGTGAATATCTACACGATCCAGAAGAAGGGCCTGAAGAAGCTGATCTACCAGGCGCCGTGGTACCGGGACGGCGTCTACGCCGGCTTCGTCGAGCTCTCGCTCGAGATCCCTTGGGACATGCCCCACTTCAACCGCGATAAATAGGAAGGACCAAAGAAGGGACCAGGTCTTCGCAGATCCAGGCGGCAGGGCGGGTTTGCGAAGACGGCCGACGGCGGCGCCGCCCTCGTCGGCAAGAACGTGCTCGACTGCCATCCCGAGCCGAGCCGGATCGAAGCTCGAAAGGGATGATGAAGGACGAGCGGGTTAATATCTATACGATCCAGAAGAAGGGCCGAAAGAAGCTGATCTACCAGGCGCCTTGGTACCGGGACGGCGTCTACGCCGGATTCGTCGAGCTCTCGCTCGAGATCCCTTGGGACATGCCCCACTTTAACCGCGATAAATAGGAAGGACCAAAGAAGGGACCAGGTCTTCGCAAACGGGGACCTGGTCTTCGCATTTCCGCCAAAGTGCGGCCGCCTGCGAAGACCT
>CAWHBV010000016.1:0-46669 GCA_963827635.1 uncultured bacterium | reverse complement strand
TTTTGGTGCGTTGACAGGGGAGAGGCGGGCGGTATACATTCGGTCCGGGAGGCGAGCATGAACCGCAGGAACTTCCTCAAGGCAGCCGCGGCGGCGGCCGTCGCGCCGACGATCGTCCCGTCGTCCGTCTTCGCCCGGCCGGCCCCGAGCGACACCCTCCAGTTCGGCTGCATCGGCGTCGGCCGCCAGGGCCAGGCCGACATGCAGGAGCTCATCTACCGCGGGCTCGAGGCCGGCGCCCGGGTCAGGGCCGTCTGCGACGTCGACTCCCACCGCCTCCAGGACGCCCAGTGGCTGGCCGAGAAGATCTACACCCTCGAGACCGGCCGGGACGCCGCGAAGAGCGTCGCCGCCTACGGCGATTTCCGCGAGCTCCTGGCCCGCCGGGACCTCGACGGCGTCCTCATCGTCACGCCCGACTTCTGGCACGCCGCCCACGCCATCGCCGCGGCCGAGGCGGGCAAGGACATCTACCTCGAAAAGCCGCTGACCTATTCCATCGCCGAGGGCCAAAAGCTCGTCGCCGCCGTCCGGAAGAACAAGCGCATCCTCCAGGTCGGCTCCCAGCAGCGGTCCTCCATCCATTTCCTCATGGCCTGCGAGCTCGTCCGCAACGGCCGCGTCGGCAAGCTCCACACGATCCGCGTCTGGCTCCCCGAGGACCAGGGCAGCGGAGACGCGCGTCCGACGCCCGTTCCTCCCAACCTCGACTACGACGCCTGGATGGGCCCGACGGCCGAGGCGCCCTTCGCCGAAGACCGCGTCCATCCCCAGACGAGCTACGAGCGGCCCGGCTGGCTCCAGATCGAGCCCTACTGCCTGGGCATGATCACCGGCTGGGGCTCGCACATGATGGACATCGCCCAGTGGGGCCACGGCACGGACCTCACCGGCCCGGTCGGCATCGAAGCCTCCGCCGAGTTCCCCGACCGCGGCCTGTTCGACGTCCACACGAAGTTCAAGGGCGAGGCGGTCTACGCCGACGGCGTCCGGCTGATCATGGAGACCGGCGACCCGGCCGGCGTCCGCTTCGAGGGCGACGCGGGCTGGATCTTCGTCCAGCGCGGCGCCATCAAGGCCTCCGACCCCGAGATCCTCAAGTGGAAGCCCGGCCAGGGCGAGGTCAAGCTCCTCCAGAGCGGCAACCACATGAAGAACTTCCTCGAGGCCGTGCGCGGCCGCAAGGACCCCATCGCCCCCGTCGAGGTCGGCCACCGCTCCAACTCCATCTGCATCATGACCCACATCGCCATGAAGCTCGGCCGCAAGCTCGTCTGGGACCCGGCCGCCGAGCGGTTCGTCGGCGACGACGAGGCCAACCGCCGGCTCGACTACCCGCACCGCGCGCCATGGCAGGTCTGATCCGGGGCCGCCGGACCCGCCGGCCGGCCCTAGCCCTCCTCGCCGGAGCGCTGGCCTTCGCCGCCCCGGTCCTGTCCTCTTCGTGCGCGGACAAGCCGCACGTCATGTTCGCGCGCGACGACGCCGCGGGCCGGCTCGACCGTCTCGATCGGCGGCCGGGAGGCCTTCGTCTTCCGCTACGGTCCGGAGCTCGACATCCCCCACTATTGGCCGCTCCGCACCCCGAGCGGCCGGAACATGCTCGTCCAGAAGACCGAGCCCTATCCCCATCATCGCTCGTTCTGGTTCGCCGACACGGTCCGGCCCGAGGCGGGGGAGAGGGACCTGAGCTTCTACAACGCCCTCTACTCGGGGACGAGGACCGAGTCCGGGGACTACGTCGCCCCCTTCCGCGACCGGATCCGCCTCGTCTCGTTCCCGCGGTCGTCGCCAGCGACGACCGGGCCGAGGTCGTGGCCGATCTCGTCTGGGAATCCGACGGCCGACCCATCCTCGACGAGAAGCGCCGGCTCGTCGTCCTCAGCCTCGGCGGAGGGGAATACCTGCTCGATCTCGCCTGGACCCTGACGCCGTCGGACGGCGACGTCGCCTTCGTCAGCGACGACGTCCACTACGCCTGGCCCTTCCTCCGTCTCGATCCCGTCTGGAACGGCGAGCACGGCGGCCGCATCACCTCCGATACCGGCGCGACCGGCCAGGAAGCCACGAACATGAAGCCCGCCCTGTGGATCGACTATTCGAACACCGTCGAAGGCGTCACGGAGGGCGTCGCCGTCTTCCAGTTCCCCGACGGCCGCGAGCACCGCTGGCTGACCCGCGAATACGGCTGTTTCGGCCCGCGCCGGCCCGACGACCGGAGCGGCAAGCCCTTCACGCTGAAGAAGGGCGAGTCCCTCGACCCAGCGCGTCGGCGTCCTCGTCCACGCGGGCGACGTCTGCGTCCGGCCGCGTCCGCGAGCGCTACGAAAAGTACGTCGAAGGGAGGGTGGCGATGACCGTCCGACGCGCCCGCCAAGGCCCTGCCGCGCATCTGGGTCGTCCTCTTCGCCGTCGTCCTGGGCATCGCTGCTCATGCTCTTGCTCCTGGCCAAGATCGAGCCCGAACGCCGAGCCCGGGCTGGCTTTCGTCGAGGAGCCGCGAGCCGGTACGCTGACGGTCCTCGACGCGGGCGAAGCCGTCCTGACCTACGTCTATGGCGACCGGCTTCCGCCCGGCCTCGACGCCAAGCAGGCGAGGTCCTGCTACATCCATCCCGCTCTACTCGCTCGACGGCCGATCCCTGACCGAGGATTTCCCCCGCGACCATCTCCACCACCACGGCCTGTTCTGGGCCTGGCCGGTCGTCGAGGTCCGGGGCGTCAAGACGTCGAACTGGGAGCCGGCCGAGCCGCCTCTTGCGCCAGCGTTTCGTCCGCTGGATCGAACGCCGGGCCGACCGTGGAGGCGCCCGTCTCGTCGTCGAGAACGCCTGGACGCTCGGCGGGGCCGAGGACGTGGCCGAAGAGAGGGTCACTCTGACGGTCCGCCCCGCGACCGCCTCGGGCCGGGTCATCGACATCGAGATCGTCCTCCGTCCGGTCGGCGGACCGATGACGCTCGGCGGCGCCCCCGCGGACAATAAAGGGCTACAGCGGCTCTGGCTTTCCGGGGCCTGGCCGCGGCCGAGGACGGTGCGGCCGTCTTCAAAGGCGGGACCATGACCACCGACGAGGGCCCGCTCGGGGCGGATTCCACGGGCCGGGCCTTCCGCTGGGCCGACATCTCCGGCTGCCGGCCGCCGGTGGCGTCGCCGTCTTCGTCTCGCCCGACCACCCCGGCTTCCCCCTGCCGTGGCTCGTCCGCAACAGCTATGCCGGCATCCTCAATCCCTGCTGGCCCGGCCTGGACCGAGCCGTCCTGCCCGCCGGTGTGCCCATCTCGCTTCGCTACCGGATCTATGTCCACCGCGGCGACGTCAGAGGCGGGGCGCGTCGGAGAGGCCTATGCGGCCTATGCCGCCGTCAGGGGATTCTAGGCCCTGCCAACCCTCCGGCCCGGCCGTCCGTCTAACCGGGTGAAAGCCTGAGATGGACCCGATGGACGAAAACGCGCTAATCGAAGGAATGACCCGGGGCGACCCGCGGGCCTTCCGGGAGCTCGTCGAGACGCTATAAGAAGAAGGTCTACTACCTGGCCCTGGACATGGCCGGGAATCCCGTCGACGCCGAGGACATCTCCCAGGAGGTCTTCCTCAAGGTCTACCGCTCTTTCTCGACCTTCCGGAAAGGGGCCAAGCTCGGCTCCTGGCTCTACCGTGTGACCTACAACGCGTCGATCGACCATCTCAGGAAGAGGGGAGCGGCGCCCGAGCCCGTCGAGGACGGCGTGCTCGACAGCCGCAGCCAGGCGGACTCGGGCCTGCCCGGCACGGTGCCGTCCGACCCGGCCGCGGCCGCCGAGTCGAGCCAGCTCCGGGACCGGATCGACCGGGCCCTGGACAAGGTCTCGCCGCAGGAAAAGGCCGTCTTCGTGCTCCGCCACTACGACGACCTCATGCTCAAGGACATCGCCGAGTCGCTCGGCCTGTCCATCGGCTCGGTCAAGAGCTACCTCTTCCGGGCCGTCCGCAAGCTCCAGAAGGAGCTGGGCCGTCCGGCCCTCATTTCCGGCCACGGGGACATCCGATGAGTGAATGCGCCGAATACAAAGACCGCCTGATCGAAGCCTACTACGGCGAGCTCGGACCGGGCGACCGGGAGGAGCTCGACCGGCACGTCGCTTCCTGCCCGGAATGCGCCGCCGAGTTCGCCGCGCTGCGCTCGACCCTCGGGCTGATGGACGGGCGCGAGCGGCCCGATCCCGGGGCGGAGTTCTGGAACGGCTACTGGGACCGGCTCTCGCGCCGGATGCTCTGGGAGTCGATCGACGAAGACCGCCGGCCCTCCCTCGTCCGCCGCTTCGCCGGCTCTCTCGCCGCGCTTCCCCGCTGGTCCTACCAGGCCGCCGGCGCGGCCGCGCTCCTCCTGATCGGGATCTTCATCGGCGGCCGGCTCATCGCTCCCTCCGGCGCGCCAGTGCGCGAAACTGCGGCGTCGGTCGCTTCGGTCGCCGCGGGCGGCGTCGATGCCCGGGCCGCGGCCGTCGTCCAGGCCGGGAATTTCGTCGAGCGCTCCAAGGTCCTCCTCCTCGGCCTGGTCAACTCCGGGCCCGCGGAGCGCAGGACGCCTACGGCCTGGACCTCGACGGGAAGAAGGCCATGTCCCGGAACCTGGCCGCCGAAGCGCCGGCGCTGCGCCGGGCCCTCACCGGCCGCGACCAGAAGAGACTGCGCGGTCTCGTCGCCGAGCTCGAGGTCATCATGATGCAGATCGCCAACCTCGAGTCCGGGCAGGACGTCGAAGGAGTGGAGCTCGTGAAGCAGGGCGTCGACGCGCGCGGCATCTTCCTCAAGATCGACCTCGACCGGATGGGCCGCGACGCCCGGCCGGCCGTTACCGTTCCGGGCAGCGCCCGGAACCGCCAAGATCGGCAAGACTTAAGGAGACACGACATGAACAACAAGAAGAGAAATCCGTTCGGAACGATCCTCGTCCTGGCCTTCGTCCTGGCCGCCGGACTGGCCGGCCCCATGGCCGTCGCCGCCGAAGACATCGAAAGCCAGGACAAGGACGCCGTGGCCTACAAGCAGGCCTACGCGCTCGTCCTCGAGGAAAAATGGGCGCCCGCCAAGACGGCCATGGACGAGCTCGTCCGCCAGTTCCCCAAGAGCGCCTGGGTCGACGACGCCCGCTTCTGGTCCTGCTACGCCATGGAGAAGACCGGCCAGTCGCCGGAGACCGTGTTCAAGTGCTACCAGAAGTTCGTCGGCGAGAACCCCGGGAGCGAGTGGGCCGACGACGCCAAGTCCAACATGATCCGCCTGGCCCAGGGCCTGGCCAAGGCCGGCAAACCCGAATACCAGACGATCATCGAGTCCTACGAGGACGCGGCCGAGGACGACGTCCGCATGACGGCCCTCTACGCCCTCCAGAACATCGGCGACGAGGACGCGCTCAAGACGATCCTCGGCCTCTACGACAAGGCGGGAAGCGCCAAGCTCAAGAGCCAGATCGTCTTCATGCTCGAAGAGATGGAATCCCCCGAGGCCTTCGCCAAGCTGCGCGCGATCGCCCTCGGCGAGACCGACGAGGAGGTCCGCCGCTCGGCCCTCTTCGCCGTCGGCGCGAAGGGCGGCCCGGAAGCGGTCAAGCTGCTCAAGGAAGTGCTGGCCTCGAAGGCGCCGGAGGAGTTCCGCCGCCACGCGCTCTTCGCGCTGGCCGAAACGGAGGACCCCGGCATGGTCGCGCTCTTCTCGCAGATCGCCCTGACCGACCCCGACCGGGAGATGGCCCGGACCGCCGCCTTCGCCCTGCAGGAGATCGAGGGCAAAGAAGCGACCGAGGCTCTGCGCCGGATCCTGAAGGAGGCCAAGGACCGCGACATCCGCCAGGCGGCCCTGTTCTCCCTGATGGACCGCGACGACATCCAATCCCTGCCCCTGCTCAAGGAGATCGTGCTCGACGAGTCCGACAAGGAGATGGCCCGGGCGGCTCTCTTCCAGATCGCCGAGATCGAGGGCAAAGAATCCCTGGCCCTCCTCCAGCAGATCCTGGCCTCGTCCAAGGACCAGGAGATGCGCCGGACCGCCCTGATGGCCCTGGGCGAGCACGGCGGCGTCGAAGCCAAGGACGCGCTGCTCAAGACCGCCCTCGGGAGCGAGGACGACGAGATGGCCGAAATGGCCGTCTTCGCCCTGTCCGAGATCAAGGGCGACATCGGCAACGACGTCCTCCTCGACGTCATGAAGAACGCCAAGTCCGGGCGGGCCCGCCGGGCCGTCCTTATGGCCCTCACGGACGAGGAGGGCGGGGCGCCGGTCAAGGTCCTGCTCGAGATCCTGAGGACGGAGACGGACCGCGAGCTCAAGGAGCACGCCGCTCTTCGCCCTCGGCCAGACCGAGAGCGACGAGGCGGTGGCGGCCCTGCTCGAGGTCGCGAAGGGCAAGGACGCCCGGCTGGCCCGGGCCGCGGTCACGGCCCTGGGCGAGATCGGAACGCCCAAGGCCAAGGCCGCCCTGCTCGAGCTTCTCGAGAAGAAGGCCGGCTGACGGCGGCCGGATCAGGGAGCGGAACATGCGCCGGATAGCGACGATACTGGCAGTGATGGGGACGCTCGCGGCCGGGGCCGGTCTGGCTGCGGCCGCCGATCACGGATCCAACCGGCCGCCGAGCGCGGTCGTGCGGCCTGACGCGACGGGGGCGGCGGCGGGCCGGCCGGCCCTCGAGGGGAACATCGCTTGGGCCATCGGCCAAGCTCCCAAGACCGCGCCGGGCCGGGCTTTCTGGGTGGGTTACAGCATCGACAGGCTCCAGGGAGAGCATTCCCACATCGGCTCGTTCAGATCGGAGGGGCCGCGGGACGGGACCTGACGGTCGCCGAGGTCCTGGCCGGGAAGACCGCCCCGGAAGCCGCTGCGAGCGAGGGCGAGGTCGTCCGCAAAGCGGCGCGGGCGGCGCTCGAGGAGCTGGAGAGCCGCGGCAAGCCCGAGAAGAAGGTCGTCAAGGAGCTCGGCTTCTTCCTCAAATACGAGCCCGGCAAAACGCCGGTCCTGAGCGAGGCCCGCCCGGGCAACCTCGAGCTGGCCTTCGATTTCGAGGGGCTGACGCTCTTCTGGCTGGGCAAGGTCCCGGAAGACATGAGCCTGGCCCTGGTCGAGAGGCTCTACGGATCCGCCCGCAACGACGACATCAGGGAAGACCTCGTCACGGTGGCGGGCTGTCACGGGACACCCGCGCTCGTCGTTCCCGTCCTCGCCGGGATCCTCGGCAGCGGCGCGTCCGACGAGCTGAGAAAGAACGCCGCGTTCTGGATCGGCCAGCAGAACGACGCCGAAGGGCTCGAGCTCCTCGCGAGGACGGCCCGCCAGGATCGATCGGAAGAAGTGCGCGAAGGCGCCGTTTTCGCCATCAGCCAGATCGAGCTCCCGGCGGCCGTCGACGAGATCATCGGGCTCGCCCGGAGCGCCGAGAAGCGCGATGTCCGGAAGCAGGCCGTCTTCTGGCTGGGGCAGATGGCTTCGGAGAAGTCCGGCCGGGCGCTCGAGGAGTTCGCCCGGAAAGACACGGACACGGAGATCCAGGAGCAGGCGGTCTTCGCCCTGTCCCAGCTTCCGGACGATCAGGGGGTCGACGCCCTCATCAAGCTGGCCAAGACCCATCCCGATCCGCGCATCCGCAAGAAGGCCGTGTTCTGGCTGGGCGAGTGCGACGATCCCCGGGCGCTCGAAGCGCTCGTCAACATCGTCAAGGGGAAGTGACGGGCCCGGGAAGCCGGCGGATCTCCTTCAGCAGGTTCTTCTTGTCGACGACGGCCTTGAGGATGTCCCGGAGCAGGCGCCCGAGGCCCTCCGGGGGATGATCGGAGCTGACGATCTCGACCTCGTCCGCCGCGAACCGGCAGACGAGGGTTTCGGATTCCCGGGAGAGCCTGATCCGCGGATCGGCCGCGGACGGCTCGAGCCGGGTGACGACGATCGTCATGCGGCGGCCCCCGCCCGCGTCTTCCTCCTTGATCAGGATGCCCACGGCGTGGGTCTTGTTGGTGTCGTCGTCGCCTTCGCCCAGGTGGAACTCGCCGCGGACGAAATCCTCGCCCGGGTATCTCCGGAGCTCGAGGACTTCGTCGCGGATCCGGCGGAGGAGACCCGGCACGTCCGTCTTCCCTTGCCCGGAAAGGGGAGGCCCGGACGACAGGGCGAGTCCGGTCGACAGGACCAGGGCGGCCACCGCGAGGGCCAGTTTCAGACGGCGGGAACCGGGAACGCCCATCTTGTTGCTCTCCGGACCGATTATAAACCCTTTGCATTTATCCGACCATTCCGATAGTATATTAAATTGATAAGGAGATGTGAAATGAAGAAAACACACAAGCACGTTCCGATCGTCCTCCTGGCCGCCCTGACCGTCGTCCTGGCCATCGGCGGGCTGGCCCAACAGGCCGCCACCGACAAGGCCGTCGATCCGGTCTGCGGCATGACCGTCGTCAAGGCCAACGCCAAGGCCACCTACGACTACAAGGGGACCACCTATTACTTCTGCAGCACTGGCTGCAAGGAAGCTTTCGCCAAGGAGCCCGACAAGTTCCTCAAGGCCGAGCAGGCCAAGGCCCCCGCGGCCGGCATGGGCCACATGGGCATGATGCACGGCCAGCAGATGGGCCAGGCCGCTCCCGCCGCGGGCGAAGCCATGGCCGGCTGCCCGATGATGATGCCGGCGGCAAGATGATGCGCGGCAGAATGGGCCGGATGGCCATGATGCACGGCGGCAAGATGGGCCAGGGCATGGGTATGGGCATGGGCCAAGGCATGGGAATGGCCTGCGGTCCCGATTGCCCGCTCCACGGTGAGGACGTCGAGATCGTCGTCGAGAAGACCAAGGACGGCGCGGCGCTCAAGTTCTCCTCCAAGAACGCCGAGACCGTCAAGGCCATCCAGGAGCACCTGACCGAGCACGTCGCGATGATGAAGAAGATGAAAGAGGCCGCCGCCAAGGCTCCCGAGGCGGGCGCCTGCGCGAACTGCCCGATGATGAAGAAGTAAGCCCGGACCGGGTCCGGCCAGAACGAGCCTTCAAGCCCCGCGCCCCCTTCGGCGCGGGGCTTTTTTATTGACAGCGCCCCGGCACCGTGTTAAGTTTTGGCCGAGAGAGAGGGGAATCGTGCTTGATACGGGTGAGGACGTCTTTTTCGAGACGACCGCTTCCCGGCGCCTGGTCGACCTCATCGAGCGCAACGCGGACGAGCTGACCACGAGCTACGTCGAGGACATCCGCCGCGATCCCAGGATGCCCAATTACCAGGGGTTCGACCAGAAGGAGATCTACAAGCGGGCCTTCCGGGTCTACAGCCAGCTCGGCAAGTGGATCTCCCACGAGACGACCAAGGAAGAGGTCAAGAGCTACTGGACGGCGCTCGGCCGCCAGCGGCGGAGGGAGGGCTTCCCGATCTCGGAGATCGTGCTCTCGCTCTGCCACATCCGGCGCCTGCTCTGGGGCAAGATCCAGTCGGCGGGACTGCTCGACAGCGCCCTGGATCTCTACCAGGCCATGGACATCCAGCACCGGGTCCTCGTCTTCTTCGACCGGGCCATCTACTACGCGGCCGTCGGTTACGAGGAACAGGTCTGAAGGGCCGGGCGGGAAGCGGCGGCGGGGACCGGGGGCAACCGTGAGCGCCGGCCTCTACGTCCACTTCCCGTTCTGCGCGGCCAAGTGCCCCTACTGTCACTTCTACAGCGTTCCCTGGAACGAGGCGGGTCTCCGGACCTGGCGGGAGTGCCTGGACCGGGAGGCCGGGCGGGCGGCGGCGGCGGCCCGCGAGGCCGGGTTCCGTTTCGACACCCTCTACCTGGGCGGGGGGACGCCTTCGCTTCTCGGGCCGGACGACGTCGCCCGGATAGGGGAGATCGCCCGGGATCGTTTCGCCGCGGACCTCGTCGAGTTCACGCTCGAGGCCAACCCAAGCGGCGCCGCGACCGGTTCCCTGCGCGGCTGGCGGGAGGCGGGAGTGACCCGCCTGAGCGTCGGGGTCCAATCTTTCGACGACGAAGTCCTGCGCACGCTCGGGCGGCCCTACACGGCGGCCGAGGCGCTGCGGTTCTGCCGGGCCGCGCGGGAGGCCGGCTTCGACGCGCTCTCCGTCGATCTGATGGTCGGCGTGCCCGGCGAGACTTCTGCGGCGATCGAGCGTACCGTCGCGGCCGTGCTCGGGGTCGAACCCGATCACGTCTCCCTCTATTTCCTGGAGAACGTGGAAGGACTGCCCTTCGAGAAGGTCCTGGCCCGCCGTCCCGTCGACGAGGACGCCGCCGTCGACAGCTACGAGAGGATCAAGGACGCGCTCGAAGCCGCCGGGATCCGCCGGTACGAGATCTCGAACTTCGCCCGGGCCGGGAAGGAGTGCCGCCACAATCTCAAGTACTGGCGTTATGAGCCCTTCATCGGCCTGGGCCCGTCGGCCTCCTCCCATGCCGGCGGCAGGCGCTGGACGAATCCTGTGGGCCTGGAGGAATGGGCCGGGGCGGTCCGGCGAGGGGAGAACGCGGATCGGGATGTCGTCGCGTTGGACGCGGAGGCCGCCGCGCGCGAGGCCCTTGTCTTCGGGCTGAGGCTCGTCGAAGGGGTCGACCGGGCCGCGCTCCGGGAACGGACGGGCGCCGATGCGTTCACGCTCTGCGCCCGGGAGATCGACGAGCTCGTTGCGGAAGGCCTGCTCGTCCGCGAGGGCGAGCGCCTGCGGATCCCCGCCGGCAAGCTTCTCGTCTCCAACGCCATCCTCTCCCGCCTTATCTAAGTAAATGGGGACGTTTCTGGTTTTATTTTTCATCTGATTTTCATCAAATGAATTCTAGATGAATTTTGAAACCAGAAACGTCCCCATTTTCTTGAGGGACCAGGTCTTCGCAGCTCCAGAGGAAAATTGGCGTTTGCGAAGACCTGGTCCCTTCTGGTCGGATTGCTTTTCCCGGAGGGACGGCATAAAATCGGTGCCAATCCCCCGAGGAAAGAGCATCGACCGTGGCGGAAAAAAAGCTCACTCCCCAGGTTATCGCCCGGAAGGCCCGGGCCGCCCTTCGGGCCAAGGCCGATCCGGTCCGGGCCCGGGGCGCGGAACGGTACTTCAAGAACACGATCAAATGCTACGGAGTCGCGGCCCCCGACATCCACGCCCTGGCTGCCGAGCTCTACGGGCTCGTCAAGGCCGCTTGGACTTATGACGACGCGGTCGAGCTCTGCGACCTCCTGGTCCGCGATCCCGAGCTCGAGGCCAAGGCGGTCGGCACCCTCGTCCTCTGCCGCTACAAGAAAGCTTTCACGCCCGCCCTGTTCGCCCGGGTGAAAGCCTGGCTCGCCGCCGACCGGCTCGACAATTGGGCCTCGGTCGACACGTTCTGCACGGACGGCATGGGCGCTTTCCTCGAGCGCTACCCCGTCTACGTCGAAAAGATCAAAGCCTGGGCCTTCCATCCGAACCGCTGGGTCAAGCGGGCCTCGCTCGTCTCGTTCATCAAGCTGGCCCGCAAGCCCGGGTTCCTCCCGGCGATCTACGAGATCTCCGCCTCGGTCTTCCCGGTCGACGACGACCTCGTCCAAAAGGCCAACGGCTGGCTTCTCCGTGAGGCGGGCAAGGCCGACCCGGCCCGCCTGGAGGGCTTCCTTCTGGAGCACGGCCCGGCCATCCCGCGCACGACGCTGCGCTACGCCATCGAGCGCTTCCCTCCGGCCAGGCGGAAGGCGCTTCTTCTCGAAACGAAATAGAGGAGGTCCCATGAAAACGATCCGCGTCCCCCTGCTCGTGATCCTGCTTCTCGCCCTGACGACGCTCTCCTACGCCCCCCAGGAAGCCCGGGTCCTGCGCTTCCCGGCCGTCTCGGCGGACCAGATCGTCTTCAGCTCCGCCGGCGATCTCTACACCGTGCCGATCGCCGGGGGTGTGGCCCGGAAGCTGACCTCCTTCTACGAAGGCTACGAGGCCTTCGCCCGCTTTTCGCCCGACGGCGCTTCGATCGCCTTCACCGGCGAGTACGACGGGAACCGCGAGGTCTACCTCATCCCGTCCGGAGGAGGCGTGCCCAAGCGCCTGACCTACACGCCCTCGCTCGGCCGCGACGACATCTCCGACCGCATGGGGCCGAACAACCTGGTCATGGGCTGGACCCACGACGGCGAGCGGATCGTCTTCCGCTCCCGGATGGCCGAATGGAACGATTTCAACGGCCAGCTCTACCTGGCCTCGAAGAACGGCGGGACGCCCGAGCGCATCCCCCTGCCCCGCGGCGGCTTCTGCTCCTTCTCGCCCGACGACACGAAGCTGGCCTACAACCGCATCTTCCGCGAGTTCCGGACCTGGAAGCGCTACCGGGGCGGCATGGCCGACGACATCTGGATCTACGACTTCGCCGCGAAGACGGTCGAGAACGTCACGGCGAACCCGGCCCTCGACATCATCCCCATGTGGAGCGGCGACCGGATCTACTTCCTCTCCGACCGCGACGCGAACAAGCGCCTGAACCTCTACGTCTACGACCTGGCCTCGAAGGCCACCCGGCAGCTGACCTACTTCGCCGAGTTCGACATCAAGTTCCCCTCGCTCGGCCCCAAGCACATCGTCTTCGAGAACGGCGGCCACCTCTACACCTTCGACCTGGCCGCGGAGAAAACGGAGCGCGTGCCGGTCGTCATCGCCGACGACGCGGTCTCGGTCCGCGGCGGCGTGGTCAAGGTCGACCGGCGGATCACCAACTACGAGATCGCGCCGGACGGCCAGCGGGCCCTGTTCGGCGCCCGCGGCGACGTCTTCACGGTGCCGGCCAAGCACGGCAACACCCGCAACCTGACCGCGACCCCGGGCATCCACGAGCGCTCCTCCAAGTGGTCGCCCGACGGCCGGACGATCGCCTTCATCTCCGACCGGAGCGGCACCGACGAGATCTGGCTCACGGACCAGGCCGGGGGCGGCGAGCCCCGGCAGCTGACGACCGGCGGCGACACCTACAAGTACCAGATCCGCTGGTCGCCCGACGGGACGAAGATCCTCTGGAACGACAAGATGCAGCGGCTCGCCTACGTCGACGTCGCCTCGAAGGCGGTCACGGTCGCGGCCACGGCCGAAGCGGGCGAGATCTTCCAGTTCGCCTGGTCCCCCGACAGCCGCTGGATCGCCTACGGCAAGCCCGAGATCGAGGGCCTGACCCGGGTCCACCTCTACTCGCTCGACTCCCGGAAGACCGTCCCGGTCACGGACGGCTGGTACAACTCCGGCGAGCCCTCGTTCAGCCGGGACGGCAAGTACCTCTTCTTCGTCTCCGACCGGGACTTCAATCCCGTCTACAGCTCGACCGAATGGAACCACGCCTACCTGGCCATGTCCCGGGTCTATTTCGTGACCCTGGCCAAAGACACGCCGTCGCCTTTCCGCCCCAAGAGCGACGAGGTCGCGGTCAAGCCCGCGCCGGCCCCCGCCGCCAAGCCCGCCGCGGCCGACAAGAAGACCGCCGCCAAGACCGGAGCCCGAGGGCCCGGCCCCCGTCAAGGTCGATCCCGACGGCCTCATGGACCGCCTCGTCGCCCTGCCCATCGTGACGGCCAACTACGGCGACATCAACGCCATCGGCGACGCCGTCTACTATCGCCGGTTCAGGGATATGGACAACGCCGCTTCCCTGATGCTCTTCGACCTGGCCGAGCTCAAGGAGAAGGACCTGGGCCCGGTCGGCGGCTACGAGATCTCGGCCGACGGCAAGAAGATGCTCGTCGAGAAGGACGGCGGCTACGGCATCGTCGACCTGCCCAAGGGGCCCGTCGCGATCGAAACGAAGCTCGACCTCTCCGGGATGGAGGTCGCCCTCGACCTCCGGCAGGAGTGGGACCAGATCTACGAGGAGAGTTGGCGGCAGATGAAGCAGTTCTTCTACGCCCCGAACATGCACGGCGTCGACTGGGAGGCGCTCCGGCTCCGCTACAAGCCGCTGGCCGCGGCGGTCCGGCACCGGGCCGACCTGACCTACGTCATCGGGGAGCTCATCGGCGAGCTCAGCGCCGGGCACACGTACGTCGGCGGCGGGGAGATGCCCGCCGCCAGGAAGGTCAAGGTGGGCATGCTCGGGGCCAAGCTCGAGCGCGACGCCAAGACCGGCTCTTACCGGATCGCCCGGATCCTCAAGGGCCAGAGCTGGGACCCCGCCCTGCGCTCGCCGCTCGCCGGGATCGGCGTCGACGTCCGGGAAGGGGAGTACATCGTCGCGGTCGACGGCCGTCCCCTGGCCAAGACGCCCGACATCTACGAGACGCTCTACAACACCGCCGGCAGGCAGGTCACGCTGAAGATCGCGGCCGGGCCCGACGGCAAGGGCGCCCGCGACGTCGTGGTCGTGCCCGTCGAGACGGAGAACGCCCTCCACTACATCGACTGGGTGGAGGGGAATATCGCCAAGGTCGACAAGGCCACCGGCGGCAAGGTCGGCTACATCCACATCCCGAACATGGGGGCCGAAGGCCTGAACGAGTTCGTCAAGCACTTCTATCCCCAGCTGCGCAAGAAGGCCCTGATCGTCGACGTCCGCGGCAACGGCGGGGGCAACGTCTCGCCGATGATCATCGACCGGCTCGTCCGGGAGATGGTCATGGTCGGGATGGCCCGGAACTCGGCCGCGACCCCGAATCCCGGCGCCGCCTTCCTCGGCCCCAAGGTCTGCCTCTGCGACGAGTTCTCGGCCTCGGACGGGGACATCTTCCCCTACCGGTTCAAGACGCTCAAGCTCGGCAAGGTCATCGGCAAGAGGACCTGGGGCGGCGTCGTCGGCATCCGCGGCACCCTGCCGCTTCTCGACGGCGGCGTGCTCAACAAGCCGGAGTTCGCCCCCTACAGCCCCGACGGCAAGGGCTGGGTCATCGAGGGCGTCGGGGTCGAGCCCGACATCGTCGTCGACAACGACCCGGCGCGCGAGTTCGCCGGTATCGACGACCAGCTCAATAAGGGCATCGAGGTCGCGCTCGAAGAGCTGAAGACGAAGGGACGGGAGATCCCGGCCATCCCGCCCTATCCGATCAAGAAGTAGGAGGGACGATGGACGCCGAAAAGATCAAGGTCAGCTGCGGCGTGTGCGGCGCGACCAACGCCTTCCCGGCCGCGGCCCGGGGCAAGACGGTCGTCTGCGGCCGCTGCAAGTCGCCGCTTCCGGAGCCGGGGACGGTCCTCGAGCCCGGCGCGGAGGGCATCGACGCCCTGTTCCACAACTCGAGCCTGCCGGTGCTGGCCGATTTCTATTCCCCGACCTGCGCGCCGTGCCACATGATGGCCCCCATCCTCGAGCGATTGGCCGCACGCCGGGCCGGGGAGATCGCCGTCATCAAGATCAACGTGGAGAGCCACCAGGACCTGGCCCGCGAGTTCGGCATCCAGGGCGTGCCGACCTTCGTCGTCGTCCACAAGGGGGCCGAGCGGGGGAGGACGGCGGGGGCGCTCGACGAGAGCAGCTTCGCGCTCTGGGCGGCCAGCCGAACGTAGGCCGAGCCGGCGATTCTACGAGTGATCTGAAAACTGGGAATGCCGAAGGGGGGACTCGAACCCCCATAGCCTTGCGGCCACTAACCCCTCAAGCTAGCGTGTCTGCCAATTCCACCACTTCGGCACAAAGGACTATTTCTTGACCGGCGTCTCGCCCGCGGGGGGCGTCGCCGGAGTTTCGGTCTTCTGTTCGGGCGCGGCGGCCGGCTGCGTCGCCGCGGCCTTGTCGTCGGGCGCGGTCGCCGGGGGCTGCACGGCCGTCGTCTCGGTGGCCGGGGCCTTTTCGCCGCCGACGACCGACGAGGCGCCGCGGCCGGAGACGATCCACAGCCCGAGCGACGTCAACATGAAGATGATCGCCGCCGCGGTCGTCACCTTGGAGAGCAGCGAGGTGCTGCCGCGGCCGCCGAAGGCCGTCTGGCTGCCGCCGCCGCCGAAGGCGCCGGCCAGGTCCGCGGCCTTGCCCGACTGGAGCAGGACCGCGAAGATCAGGATCAGACAAACGATGATGTGCAGGACGATGATTAAAGCGCTCACTTCTCTTCCCTGTAGGCCAGGAGGGCCTCCCGGACGATGCCGATGAAACTCTCGGCCTCGAGGGACGCGCCTCCGACCAAGAATCCGTCGATGTTCTTTTCCTTGAACAGCGGATTAGAATTGGCCGGTTTGACCGAACCGCCGTAGAGGATTATAGCACAGGAGGCGGTCGCTTTTCCATAGCCTTCTTCAAGGCGCCTGCGGATATGGGCGTGGACCTCCTCGGCCTGGGCGGGGGAGGCGGTTTTTCCGGTCCCGATGGCCCAGACGGGCTCGTAGGCGAAGACCAGCCGTTCGATCTCGTCCCGGGAAAAGCCGTCGAGGCCCCGGGCGAGCTGATCGTCGATCCGGGCCGCGGTCCGTCCGGCCTCCCGCTCCTCGAGGACCTCCCCGACGCAGACGATGGGCCTGAGCCCGGCCTTCAGGGCGGCCCGGACCTTGCGGCCGACGGTCGCGTCGGTCTCGCCGAAGAACTGCCGCCGCTCGGAATGGCCGACCAGGACGTAGGCGCAGCCGGCGTCCTTGAGCATGGGCCCCGACACTTCGCCCGTAAAAGCGCCCCGGTCCTCCCAGAAGAGGTCCTGGGCCCCGAGCGCGACGTCCGACCCGGCCAGGACCGCGGCGACATCGCCGAGCGCCGTGAACGGGGGGATGAGGACGATGTCGCTCGAGCGGACCTCGGGTCCGGCCTCGACGACCTTGCGGGCGAGCTCCCGGGACTCGGCCCGGGTCAGGTTCATCTTCCAATTGCCCGCGACGAACGGGACCCGCGGCGTTCCGATCATCTATTTCTCCAGGGCCGTGATGCCGGGCAGGGTCTCGTAGGCGATGTATTCGAGGGAGGCGCCGCCGCCCGTCGAGATGTGGCTGATCTTGTCCCGGACGCCGGCCTTCTTCACCGCGGCGGCGGAATCGCCGCCGCCGACGATCGAGGTCGCGCCCGAGGCGGCCACGGCCCGGGCGATGCCGATCGTCCCCTTGGCGAATTCCTCGATCTCGAAGATGCCCATCGGGCCGTTCCAGAAGATCGTCTTGGCCCCGGCGATGATCCCGGCGTAGGCGGCGACGGTCTTGGGGCCGATGTCGACGCCCATCATGTCCTCGGGGAACGGCAGGGTCTCCACGGTCCGGGTCTCGGCGCCGGCCTCGGCGGCCCTGGCCAGGACGTGGTCCTGGGGGAGATGGAAGCCGACCCCGCTCGCCCGGGCCTTGTCGAGGATGACGAGGGCGATCTCGCTCTGGTCGTCCTCGACGAGCGACCGGCCGACCCCGATGCCCTGGGCCTTGAGGAAGGTGTAGGCCATGGCCCCGCCGATCAGGATCTGGTCGGCCTTGCCGAGCAGGCTCTCGATGATCTCGATCTTGTCCGAGACCTTGGCCCCGCCGAGGATGGCGACGTAGGGCTTGACCGGCGTGTGGACGGCCTTCTTGAGGTAGTCGACCTCCTTCTTCATCAGGTAGCCGGCGGCCGTGAGCGGGACGTGGTCGGCGATGCCGACGACCGAGGCGTGGGCCCGGTGGCTCGAGCCGAAGGCGTCGTTGACGAAGATGTCGATGCCCTCGGCCAGCCGGGCCGCGAACCCGGGGTCGTTCTTCTCCTCCTCCTTGTAGAACCGGACGTTCTCGAGCAGGAGCGCCTCGCCGTCGCGGAGGTCCCGCTTCAGGCGGGCGACCTCGTCGCCGACGACGTCGGGGGCCATGACGACCTTGAAGGGGATGAGCTCGGCCAGCCTCTTCGCCGCCGGGGCGAGGCTCATCTTCGGGTCGGGCTTGCCCTTGGGACGCCCCAGGTGGGAGGCGATGACCAGCCGGGCGCCGTGCTCGAGCAGCCACTGGATGGTCGGCAGCGAGGCTTTGATGCGGTTGTCGTCGCGGATGGCGCCGCTCTCGTCCAGGGGGACGTTGAAGTCGACGCGCAGGAAAACGAGCTTGCCCTTGACGTCGAGGTCGGTGACGAAGTTCATGGGCGCATCACTTGGCGATGTACTTGGCCAGGTCGACGAGCCGGCAGGAGTAGCCCCACTCGTTGTCGTACCAGGCGATGACCTTGGCCAGGTTGCCGTCGACGACCTTGGTCGAGAGCAGGTCGACGATGGCCGAACGGGAGTCGCCCAGGAAGTCGCAGGAGACGAGCGGCTCGTCGGTCGTGCCGAGGATGCCCTTGAGGGACCCGGCCTCCGCGGCCTTGAAGGCGGCGTTGATCTCCTCGGCCGTGGCCGTCTTCTTGAGGACGGCCACGAAGTCGACGATGGAGACGTCGGGGGTCGGGACGCGCACGGAGAAGCCGTCGATCCGGCCCTTGAGCTCGGGCATGACCAGGCCGACGGCCTTGGCCGCGCCGGTCGTCGTCGGGATCTGGGAGACGGCCGCGGCCCGGGCCCGGCGCAGGTCCTTGTGCGGCGCGTCGAGGATCTTCTGGTCGTTGGTGTAGGAGTGGATGGTGGTCATGAGGCCCTTGTCGACGCCGAAGCTTTCGTGGAGGACCTTGACGACGGGGGCCAGGCAGTTCGTCGTGCAGGAGGCGTTGGAGATGACGTGGTGCTTGGCCGGGTCGTAGCTCTTCTCGTTGACGCCCAGGACCAGGGTGACGTCGGGGTCGGTGGCCGGGGCGGAGACGATGACCTTGGAGGCGCCGCCCTTCTCGATGTGCTGGATGACGTCGGGCCGCTTGGTGAACTTGCCGGTCGATTCGATGACGACGGAGACGCCCAGGTCCTTCCACGGCAGCCCGGCGATCTCCTTGACGGCCAGGACGCGGATCTTCCGGCCGTTGACGACGATGGAGTCCTCGGTCGCCTCGACCTTCTGCTTGAAAGTGCCCAGGACCGAGTCGTACTTGAGCAGGTGGGCCAGGGTCTTGGCGTCGGTGATGTCGTTGACGGCCACGTATTCGATCTCGGGGTCGTTCCAGGAGGCCCGGAGCATGTTCCTCCCGATCCGTCCGAAGCCGTTGATGCCGATGCGGATAGCCATGTTCATCTCCTTGAAGGATAAGGTGTTTGCGAAGTCCGAAAATAGCACAATCGGGACGGCATTACAAGGCCGGGCGGGGCCCGGGAAGGGCTATTTCGAGGGTCCGGGCGGCTTGTCCGAAGAGCCGCCCTTCCTGGCCCGTTTCTTCTCGTACATGAGGGAGTCGGCCCGGCTGAGCATCTCCTCGATCGTCGCCGGCTGGTCCGGCTCGCGCGTGTACACCCCGATGCTGGCGGACAGCGTGAAGCCGGCCTCGGCCGAGGAGCGCGCGTTGAAGAGAGCCAGCTTTTCCTCGAGCCGCTGGACCAGCACGGCCGCAGTCCAGCTTGGTCGACTCCATGGCCAGGACCGAGAACTCGTCGCCGCCCATGCGGGCGACGATGTCGGACTCGCGGAAGCTCTTCTTCAAGTGGAAGGCGATCTCCGTGAGGGCCCGGTCGCCCAGGTTGTGGCCGCCGCTGTCGTTGATCCTCTTGAGGTTGTCGACGTCGAGGTAGAGGAGGGCGATCCTCTTCTTCATGCGGCTGGCGGTCTTGAGCTGCTGTTCGGCCAGCGTCAGGAAGCCGCGGCGGTTCAGGAGCGTCGTGAGCTCGTCGTGCAGGGACAGGGCCTTGATCTCCTCCTCCATGGCCTTGCGCTCCGTGATGTCGGTCAGGACGGCCAGCGTCCCGCCGAACTCGGCGCCCTGGAGACGCGGGCCCCCGCTGACGAGCAGGGTCCGGCGGGTGCCGTTCTTGTGCAGGAAGACGAGCTCGTAGCGGCCGGAGACGCCCTTCGTCCGCTCCTCGTCCACCCGGCGCAGCTTGACCTGCTGGTCCTTGGGCAGGAACGACGCGACTTCGCGGTCGACCATCTCCGCCGGGGCGTAGCCGAGCATGGCCGCCGCGGCCGGATTGACGAAGCTGAACTTGCCTTCGGAATCGGTCAGGACCATGCCCTCGGTCATCGTCTGGACGGCGCTGTCGGTGAACTTGCGCAGCTGATCGAGCTCCTCCTCGGCGCGCAGCCGCTGGGTGATGTCCTTGAGGATGCCGATGATGCCGGCGGTCGTGCCGTCGGGGCGGCTGTAGGTCGACTTGATGAAGATGACGTGGTGCTCGCCGTCCCAGGCCTTGAGCGGGGCTTCGTAGACCTGGTGGCCGGGCTTGGCCAGGAGGGCCTGGTCGTGGTCGCCGTGCTTTTCCAGGATCTCCTGCGGCGCGACGTCCGCGAGGGTCTTGCCGATGAGCTCTTTCTTGGAGAAGCCGAGGAGCTTCTCGAAGGCCGCGTTCGTGCCTTGGTAACGTCCGTCGGTGTCCTTGAAGAAGGCCGGATTCGGCATGACGTTGATCATCTGCCGCATGAACTCGTCCATGTTCCGGTTGGCCTGGTCCCACTTGGACCGTTCGGCCGCCTCCTGGGCGGCGAGGCTCCGCCTCCAGAAGACACAGAGGAGGACGCCGCAGACGAGAACGAGGGCGGTCACGATGGCCGAGAAAAGGGCGAAGCGCCGGGACATCCCGGAAGTCAGCTCGGCCAGATCCGATTTGGCGCCGACGAGCCAGGTCGAGCCGGGGACGGAGGCGACGAATAGAATGACGTCGTGGCCGCGGTAATCCCGGCCTTCGACGAGGCCCTCTTCGCCGAGGGCTTCCTTGGACACGGGCCTGCCGGAAGGAGGCGATCGGGACCGGTCCGGGAGGGGCCGGGGCCGCGTGAAGCCGGGGCCGGTTGAGATGAACGAGCTCGTCTCCCCGCCGCTCGAGCAGGAGCGCCTCCTCCGTTTCCCCGGGGCTCGGCCAATCCTCGAGGAGCGGATCCAGGACCGCGGCGGCGTCGAACGAGAACCTCAGCAGGGCAATGGGCTCGGGAGGACCTTCCTCCAGGCTCATGAGGGGGACGAACAGCTCGACCGGCCTGCGGCCGTCGGGGGCCTCTGGATCGACGGTCCCCAGGGCCGGTTCGCGGCTCTGCCAGGCCTCGTGGCCGAGGCGCATGGATTCGGACGTCGAGGTGAACTCAGCGCCCTCGGGGTAGGCGAGCAGGATGCGGCCGCCGGACAGGACGAGGGCGGCCTTCTCGAAGGGGAGGACCTTCTGGAGGCCTTGGAACCCGCTCAGGTAATCGGTCCTGGCAGGCTCGGCGGCCGGATCGGCGGCCAGGAGCTCGGCCCGGACGGAGTTCATCCGGTTGACGGAGATGGCGGCCGCGAACGACATCTGCTCTTTCCGCCACTCGGCGAGCTGGGCGGATTTCATGGCGGCGAGCCTGGCCAGCTCGCTCTCCTTGAATGCGCGGGCGTGCCGGACCTGCAGGATGTAGGACGTGCGGGAAATGGCGAACAGCCCCGTGCTGAGAAGAACGAACACCGCGACGAGCTGCCAGGGGACTTTTCGGGATAGGGGACGGGGTTTCTGGAGATCGGTCAACTTGCAACCCTCCGTAGTGCCTTCGTGGCCGTGGATCTCCGTGGATCCTGGCTATTTCCTAACACAGCGGCGGGCCGAATGTCAACATATTGAGGTCGGAGCGGCCGGAGACCCCATTCGTTGGGCCCGGACCGCGGGGCGGGACCGGATGCGCGGAGCGCCGGGAATTGTGATAAAATCGCCACGAGACCGGAGGACATCCATGAAGATCCTGACCTCGCGGGAGATGAAGGCCGTCGACAGGACGGCGATCGAGGAGCTGGGCATCCCCGGCGTCGTGCTCATGGAGAACGCGGGGCTGCGCATCGTCCGGGCCTTGAGAGAGCGCTTCCCCGATCCGGCGGCCGAGCGGATCGTCGTCGTCGCCGGCAAGGGCAACAACGGCGGGGACGGGTTCGTCGTCGCCCGCCATCTCTTCAATGCGGGCGCGCGGCCCGAGATCCTGCTGCTGGCCGCGGCGGCGGAGGTCGGCGGCGACGCCGCGATCAACCTGGCCGTCGCCCGCGGCATGGGCATCCCCGTCACCGAGTTCCGCGATGCCGCGGCCTGGAAGAAGGCCCGGATCAAGGTCATGCACGCCTCGATCCTCGTCGACGCGATCTTCGGGACCGGCCTCGTCAGGCCGCTCGACGGCCTCTATGCGCTGGCGGTGGGCGATATCAACCGGTCGCCGGCCTTCACGCTGGCGGTCGACATCCCGTCGGGCCTGTCGAGCGACTCGTTCGAGACGATCGGTCCCTCGGTCGAGGCCGACCTGACCGTCGCGCTGGCCGCGCCCAAGATCGCCCACATCTTCCCGCCGGCCGCGGACCGCGTCGGCGAGCTCGTCGTCGCCCCGATCGGCATCCCGCCGGCCCTTCTCGACGGGCCGGAGCTGAAGCTCGAGCTGGTCGAGGAGGGGACCGTCCGGCCGTTCTTCGCGCCGCGGAAAAAGGACAGCCACAAGGGCACCTACGGACATCTCCTCATCGTGGCCGGCTCGGTCGGCAAGTCGGGCGCGGCGGCGCTGGCCGGGCGGGCGGCGCTGCGGATGGGGGCGGGCCTGGTCACCGTGGCCGTTCCCGCCGGCGTCCTGCCGTCGGTCGCCCGGACGATGGCCGAGCTCATGACCGAACCGCTGGCCGGGACGCCGCGAGGGGACCGTGGCCGCCGAGGCGCTGCCGCGGGCCCTCGGACTGCTCGGCGGGAAGAACGCCGTGCTCGTCGGGCCCGGCCTGTCGACGAACCCCGCGACCGCGGAATTCGTCCTCGGCCTGCTGCCCAAGATCGAAGTGCCGTGCGTCGTCGACGCCGACGGGCTCAACATCGTCGCGACGAAGATCGACATCCTGAAACGGCTGGCCGCGCCGGCCGTCCTGACGCCGCACCCGGGCGAGTTCGCCCGGCTCGTCGGCCGGACGAACGAGGAGGTCCTTCGTCACCGCCTGGAGCTCGCTCCGGAATTCGCGGTGAAACACCGCGTCACGGTCGTCCTGAAGGGCCACCGGACGCTCATCGCCGGCCCGGACGGCCGCGTCTTCGTCAATCCGACGGGGAATCCGGGCATGGCCACCGGGGGGACGGGCGACGTCCTGGGCGGGATGATCGCCTCGCAGCTGGCCCAGGAGAAGGACTTCCTCGGAGCCGTTCTCTCGGCCGTCTACGCCCACGGGTTGGCGGGGGACGTCGCCGCGGACAGGCTGGGGGAGAAGGCGCTCGTCGCCGGCGACCTCATCCGCTACCTTCCGCCGGCCCTGAAAGCGCTGGCCGGAGAGCGGACGTGACCCGGGTCCTCGACCACGCGTTCGGAGGACGAGACCTTCGAGCTGGCCCGGGAGATGGCGGCCCGCTTCGAGGGGCGGGAGGTCGTCCTGCTCACGGGCGAGCTGGGGGCGGGGAAGACCGTCTTCGCCAAGGGCATCGCCGCCGGCGCCGGCGTCGCCGACACGGCCCGCGTCTCGAGCCCCTCGTTCACGCTGGTCAACATCTACGAGGGACGGCACCGCATCTTCCACATCGATCTCTACCGGCTCGACCGGGAACAGGACATCCTCGACCTCGGTTGGGAGGACATGATCGGCGAGGGCATCGTCCTCGTCGAATGGGCGGAGAAGCTGCCTTTCCCGGTGAAGGGGACGGTCGTGACGATCGAGACGGCCGGCGACGACGAGCGCCGCATCACGGTCGAAGATTAGTCTTCGACGATCTTGGCGAGGGCGCTTTTCAGCTTGGCCGCCGCTTCCGGGGCCGCCCCGGCCTTCCCGGCGAAGATGTCCTTCATCGAGACGTCCGCCCCGTAGAATTTCCGGTTGGCCTTCCTGTCTTCCTGGAGCGAGGATCCCTGCAGGCTCAGCCCGGCGTACAGGCCGCGGCTCCGCGAATAGGACAGGATCTCGGCCTTGAGCTCGGAATCGGTGCTGGCCTCGGCCGAGCGGCCGAGCGGACCCGCGGCGATGCCGGCGTCGGCGCCCAGCGTGAATTTGCCCTCGGCGATGTTCTCGATGCTCCGGGGCGTGCGGAAGACGAGGACGATGTCGGCCGACTGGACGCCGGCCTGCCAGCCGATGCTGCCGCCCTTGATGTCGACGAACGCCGGGTCGCTCCAGGCGCCGCCCGGCGTCCGGACGAGGAGCACGCCCTTGCCGTGCCGGCCGCCGAGGACGAAGCCGGCCTTGATGACGTCGGGGATGATGGCGATCCCGGCGCAGTCCTCGAACAGGCTGACGGGGATGCTCTTGTCCGACTCCTTCATCATCTCCTCGAGGACGCGGACGGCGTCCTCGATCTTCTTGACCTGGTTCGCGGGATCGTCCTTGGCGGCCGCCGGGCCGGCCAGGGCCGGGGCGAGCGCCAGGAGGATGGCCAGGGGGATGGCTGCGAGTTTCTTGATGTCCATGTCGATCTCCTTTCTAAGCCCGGGACCTGAAGCTCCGGGCCAGCTCTTCCGCCGCCCGGGCCGGGTCCGGGGCGCCGAGGATGGCCGAGACGACGGCGATCCCGTCGGCCCCGGCGGCCGCGAGCGAGGCGGCGTTCCCGGCCGAGATGCCGCCGATGGCCACGACGGGGATGCGGACGGCGCGCTTGATCCGGCCGATGCCCGCCGGTCCGAGTACGGCGAGCGGCGTCTCTTTCGTCGAGGTGGCGAAGGCCGGCCCGGCGCCGACGTAATCCGCGCCTTCCCGTTCCGCCAGGACCGCCTCTTCGGGCGTGTTGACGGAGACGCCGATCGCCGCGCTCCGGACCGAGGATCTGCCGGGCCGCGGCAACGGGCATGTCGTCCTGGCCCAGGTGGACGCCGGCCGCGCCGCAGGCCAGGGCGATATCGACGCGGTCGTTGATGAGCAGGGGGACGCCCGTCCCGGCCAGGCGCCGCGCGAGCTCGAGCGCGAGCCCGATGAAGGCCCGTCCGCCGAGGCTCTTGGCCCTGAGCTGGACCACGGTGACGCCGCCGCGCACGGCCGCGTCGACGAGCGCGGCGAGGTCGCGCTCCCCGGCGAAATCGGCGTCGGCGACGAGGTAAAGCGAATAGTCGATGGCCATCCCTTCCAGTATACCCCAATTCCCAACGCGGGGACGCGGGAGGGGACAGGTCTTCACGTTCCTGCCTGTCGAACGAGACTTGTGAAGACCAGGTCCCTTCTGGTAGAGTAAGGCACGCCATGAGCATCGACCTCAAAAATTACATCCTCGACGTCCCCGACTTCCCCAAGCCGGGCATCGTCTTCAAGGACATCACCCCCGTCGTCCAGAGCGCCCAGGCCTTCCATTTCGCCGTCGACGAGCTGGCCGCCTGGGCCCGCCCGCTCCGGCCCGAGATCCTGGCCGGGATCGAGTCGCGCGGCTTCCTCTTCGCCGCGGCCCTGGCCCGGGAGCTGAGGCTCGGCCTGACCGTCATCCGCAAGAAGGGCAAGCTGCCGCGCAAGGCCGCCTGCGTCGTCGCCCCCAACGAATACGCCCTCGAGCACTTCGAGATGCACGAGGACGGCGTCGCCCCCGGCCAGCGCGTCCTCATCGTCGACGATCTCATCGCCACCGGGTCGCTCCTCGGTGAGCGCCATCGATCTCGTCAAGCTGCTCAAAGGCGACGTCGTCGGCTTCGGGGCCGTGATCGAGCTCTCCTTCCTCGGCGGGCTCGAGCGCATCCGCAAGGCCCACCCGGACGTCCCGGTCCACGCCCTCGTCCGGTACTGAGACCGCGCCCCGGCCGCGCGGGCAACTGAGAGGGGAGAGCCATGAACAAGACCCGAGCGGCGGCCGCGGCCGTCCTTCTCACGATCCTCGTCGCCGGCTGCGCCGCCCGCATGCCGGCGCCCGGCGCGGGCCCCCGCCTCGTCGCGCCCCACGGCGGCTGGGTCGCCCGGACCCTGGCCCGGATGACCGTCGAGGAGAAGATCGGGCAGATGGTCGCCATCCGGTTCACGGCCGAGTTCCGCAACGCCGACAGCGCCTATCTCCGGGAGCTCGAGTCGCTCGTCGTCGACGCGGGCGTCGGCGGCATGATCCTCTTCGCGCCCGCGGAGGTCCGCGAGACGGCCCGGCTCGCCAACGCCTTCCAGAAGCTGGCCAAGGTCCCCATCCTCATGGCCTCCGACTTCGAGAGGGGCGCCGCCAACCGGGTCACCGGCCCGACCCTCTTCCCGCCGCTCATGTCGTTCGGCGCGGCCGGCTCCGAAGAGCCTGGCCTACGCCATGGGGCGGATCACCGCCCTCGAAGGCCGGGCCATGGGCATCCACATGACCTACGCCCCGGTCGTCGACGTCAACATCGATCCCGGACAATCCCATCATCAACACCCGGGCCGTCGGCGCCGACCCGGCCCTCGTCAGCCGCATCGCCAATGCCTTCATCCGCGGCGTCCAGGAGAACGGCATGATCGCCACGGCCAAGCACTTCCCCGGCCACGGCGACACCAGTCAGGACTCCCACAGCCTGATGCCGACGATCGACGCCGGGCTCGAGCGCCTGGAGAAGGTCGAGCTTTACCCCTTCCAGTCGGCCGTCGACGCCGGCGTCAGGGCCGTCATGAGCGCCCATCTCGCCGTCCCGGCCCTCGATCCGACGCCCGGCCTGCCGGCGACGCTCTCCGCGCCCATCATGACCGGCGTCCTGCGGCAGAAGATGGGCTTCCGGGGCCTCATCGTCACGGACGCCCTGGAGATGGCCGGCGTGACCAAGTCGTTCTCCACGGAGGAGGCGGCCCTCAAGGCCGTCCAGGCCGGCGTCGACCAGCTGCTCCTCCCGCCCGACCCGGCCAAGGTCATCGCCTACCTCGCCGCAGCGGTCCGGGACGGCCGCATCTCCGCGGCCCGGATCGACCAGTCGGTCCGCCGCATCCTCGAGGTCAAGGCCTCCCTCGGCCTCGACCGGGAACGGTTCGTCAGGACCGACGAGCTCGAGCGCCGCATCGCCTCGAAGGCCTATCTCGATCAGGCCGTCAAGGCCTACGAGAGCTCCGCGACCCTGGTCAGGAACGAGGGCTCCGTCCTGCCGCTTCTTCCGGCCGACGCGCCGCGGAAGATCAGCTGTCCTCTCCCTGAGCAGCGACCTCGGCGACTATTTCGCCGGACAGGCCTTCGTCTCCGCCATGAAAAAGCGCTTCCCCGCGGCCGACACCTTCTACGCCGACGGCGACACGGGGCGGCGAAGCGCTCGAAGAGGCGTTCACCAGGGCCTCGGCCGCCGACACCGTCGTCATCGCCCTCTTCTCCCGGCTCGTCGACGGCAAGGGGACGGTGGGCCTCCAGCCCGGGCACGTCGAGCTCGTCCGCAGGCTGGCCACGGCCGCAGACGGCCCGGCCGTCGTCGCCGTGTCCTTCGGCAGCCCCTATCTCCTCCGCCACATCCCCGAGGTCGACGCCTACCTCTGCCTGTACCGGGGAACGACGGAAGCGCAGGCGGTCGCCGCCCGGGCCATCGCGGGTGAGATGGACGTCTCGGGCCGGCTGCCCGTCTCCATCCCCGATCTCTATCCGGTCGGACACGGGATCGAACTCAAAAGGAGAACGTCATGATCTATAAATTCCTGGGCCGGACCGGGGTCAAGGTCTCGGCCGTCGCCTACGGGACGATGTCCTTCGGCGGGGACGCCGACGAGGCGGGCTCGAAAGCCCTCTTCGAGGCCTGCCGCGCCGCCGGCGTCAACGTCTTCGACTGCGCCGACATGTACTCCCGGGGCCGGGCCGAAGAGATCCTCGGCGGGCTCATCGAGGGCTGCCGCGAAGAGGTCCTCATCACCAGCAAGGTCTATTTCCCGGCCGGGCCGGACGTCAACGCCATGGGCGCCTCCCGCCGCCGGGTCATGTACGCCGTCGAGGCCAGCCTGCGCCGCCTGCGGACCGACCGCATCGACATCTACTACATCCACCGGTTCGACGACCGGACCCCGCTCGAGGAAACGCTGCGGGCCTTCGACGACCTCGTCCGGCAGGGCAAGGTCGTCTACACGGGAGCCAGCAACTTCGCCGCGTGGCAGGTGGCCAAGGGCCTGGGCCTCTCCGCCCGAGAGGGCCTGGCCGCGTTCGCCTGCATCCAGCCGATGTACAACCTGGTCAAGCGCCAGGCGGAATCGGAGATCCTGCCCATGGCCGAGTCCGAAGGGCTGGGCGTTTTCCCCTACGGCCCTCTCGCCGGCGGCCTGCTCAGCGGCAAGTACGGCGTCTCGCGCCGGCCCGATTCGGGGCGGCTCATCGACAACAAGATCTACGGGACGCGCTACGCCGACGCCCTGAACTACGAGGTGGCCGACCGCTTCGCCGCCTTCGCCCGGGAGCGCGGCTACGATCCGGCCGCCCTGGCCGTGGCCTGGGCCGCCTCGCATCCGGCGGTCACGGCGCCCATCGTCGGAGCGCGGAACACCGCGCAGCTCGCGCCTCTTCTCGCCGCCGTCGAGATCCCGATGACGCCGGCGCTGCGGGCCGAGATCTCGGCCCTGTCCCCGGAGCCGGCGCCGGCCACGGACCGGAACGAGGAGCGGACCGGGACCAATTTCGGCGTCCGCTGACCGACTCAACCCGGGAGGCCCGTTTGACGGGACCCGGAACGAGGCCTATATTGGCGGCAGAGCAGGGGATAGAGCCATGAAGCCGTTCACGCGCATTCTGACCGCCGCCGGGATCCTCGCCGCGGCGGCGTTCTCGTTATGCCCGCCGGCCCGCGGCCTCGAGCCGCCGACCAAGGAGCAGCTCGCGCGCTACCGGCTCGACGGGACGCTGGCCTCCCGGGCGGCCCGGGCGAGGGCCTTCGGCAACCACAAGATCCCCCAGCGCATCCAGGACCGGATGGAGCGGAAGCTCGGCCGGCTGGCCCTGGCACGCAGCGGAATGAGCCCGGAGGCGGCCGCCGGGCTCCTGGCCCCGCCCCCGGCCTGGGAGGGGATGCCGACCTCCGGCACGGTCAGGGTCCTGGCCCTGCTCATCTCCTTCAACGACTATCCCGGGACGACGACGCCGGACTATTTCGCCTCCCGGCTCTTCGGGGACGGGGTCGGCGGCCCGCCCTTCGACAGCCTCCGCGACTTCTACCTGCGTTCGTCCTACGACCAGCTGAGGATCGAGGGCAACGTCCTCGGCTGGTACCAGGCGCCCTACGCCCGGAGCACCGTCGCCGAGACGGACGCGGGCCGGCAGAACCTGATCAAGGAAGCCCTGAGCTTTTACGAAGCCCAGGGGCACGACTTCTCGCAGTACGACAACGACGGCGACGGGGCCGTCGATTACTTCTGCGTCTTCTGGGCCGGCCCGCACGGCGAGTGGGCGGAGTTCTGGTGGGGCTACTACACCTGGTTCGGGGACTCGACCTTCCGCCTCGACGGCAAGCGCCTGACGAACTACTCCTGGCAGTGGGAGCTCTACAACTACCCGAGCGGCACGTTCAACCCGAGCACGATCATCCACGAGACGGGCCACGCCCTCGGCGTCCCCGACTACTACGACTACGACGACGCCGTCGGCCCCGACGGCGGGGTCGGCAGCCTCGACATCATGGACGGCACCGGGGACCACAACTGCTTTTCCAAGTTCATGCTGGACTGGATCACGCCGACGGTCGTCCCGGGGGGGACGCGAACCGTCTCCCTGAGGGCCTCGGGGCTCTATCCCGACGCCCTCCTCTTCATGCCCGGCGCGGCCGACGGCGGGATCTTCGGCGAGTTCTTCATGGTCCAGAACCGCTTCAGGTCGGGCAACGACACGGGCCTGTTCACCGGGTCCGACGGCCTCGTCGTCTGGCACGTCGACGCGCGCCTCAACGCCTGGGGGAGCGATTTCCTCTACGACAACTCCTACACGGACCACAAGCTCCTGCGCCTGATGGAGGCCGACGGGCTGGAGGAGATCGAGACCTTTTCCGTCTCGGCCGACGCCGGGGACTACTACAAGGCGGGGGCCTCGTTCGGGCCGCTGACCTTCCCGGACACCTCGCGCTACGGGGGGATGCCGACGTCCATGCTCATGACGTCCGTCACGGGTTCGACGACGCCGATGGGCGTGACGATCGTCTTCGAGGACGCCGCGCCCGTCGTCGGGATCGTCGACCCCGTCGAGGGCGAGACCGTCTACGGAACGGTCCCGGTCGAGGTCTCGGCGAGCGACGACAAGGGCGTCGACCGCGTCGAGCTCTCCGTCGACGGCGCCCTGAACGGGACGCTGACGGCGGCGCCCTTCGTTTTCGGCCTCGATACCACCCTGCTTTCGAACGGAAGCCACACGCTCCGGGCCGTCGCCGTACGACACGATCGGCACGAGCGCCGCGGCGGAGGTCTCCGTCGTCACGGAGAACATCTTCGCCCCGGCGAACCTGAAAGCGGTCCGGACGCTCAACCGCGGCCTGCTCCTGCGGGAATACGTCGTCGTCCTGACCTGGGCGGACAACTCCCGGAACACGAGCGTGACGAAATACCGGATCTACCGGACGACGGGGGGAGTGCGGACGCTCGTCGGAGAGACGGCCAAGGCCGCGTCGAACACGACCAACAGGTACCTCGACCGGGGCGTGACCCGCACGGGGAGCTATTCCTACGAAGTGGTCGGCGTCAACGAGGGCGGCCGGGAAGGCCTGGCGGCCGTTGCGACCGTCAGGTGATCGTCAGGCGAAGCTGAAGGGGGGACACGTACCCGGGGTACATGTCCCCCCTGTCTGTGTTCTGAGTCTGGCTTATTCGTAGACGAGGATCTCGACCCGCCTGTTCTGGCTGCGGCCGTCGCGTGATCCGTTGTCGGCGACGGGCATGGAGCTGCCCAGGCTGACGGCGGACATGCGGTGCAGCGGGATGCGGTGCTGCTTGTAGAGGTACATCATGACGGCTTCGGCCCGCTTCTGGCCGAGGGCCTGGTTGGTCGCGTCGGAGCCGGTGCTGTCGGTGTGGCCCTGGATCTCGATGTAGACGCCCTTGTTCTCGGTGATGAGCTTCTGGACGAACCCGTCGAGGACGCCCTTGGCCTCGGGGCTGAGCGCGGCGCTGTCGAAGCCGAACTTGGCGTCGCTGTTCTTGACGGTGGCGGTCAGGACGAGGTTGCCCTTGATGAGGGTCTTGACCTCTTCGATCTTGCCGTCGACCGCCTTGAACTGGCCGTCGTGCGCGCTGATGAGCGAGCCGATGGTCGACAGCTGGTCGTCGTGCTCCTTGAGCCGCTTCTGGCTGGCCTCGACGTCGCTCGAGACCTCGGCGATCTTCTGGTCGAGGGTGGCGGATTCCGTCCGGACGAACTTCTTCGTGGCGCAGGCCGGCCCGGTGACCAGGGCGACCAGCAGGACGAAACCCGGCGATGATGACGAATGACTTGTTCTTCATGAAAACCTCCTGTCGGTGATTCTTGACGGGCGGCGGGAAACCGCCGCCGCTCCCAAACCCCGCTGGGTCTATAATAGGCCCTTTTCCATAATAAAGAAAGAGCCGGGGGGGTCAATACCCCTAACGGAGGATTCCCCAAAACGGGGTGATGCCTCAGTAGCCCTGCCGGGTCCTGACCTTGTTCTTGTAATTCGGCGTCGTGATCCGGATCCAGCGGTAGAGCTCGGCCGTGTCCTGGTAGGACGTGTAACCGATGATGTACTGGTGGCTCTGCTCGTTCTTGATCTCCTGGACGACCTGGGCCAGGTCGTCGGGCTCGTTCAGGAACCAGGCCTTGCCGCCGGTGGCCGCCGAGAACCTGTCCAGGGTGGCGACGATGCCGGCCGAGGTCAGGCCGGAGGCCCGCTTGTGGGCCTTGAGCATCTGCTCGCTCCGGGGGATCTTGTAGCCGATGGTGTAGATGGGGACGTCGACCCGCTTGGCGATCTCGAGGGCCTGCTCGGGGGTCGATTCGCTGTCGTTCTCGATGCCGTCGGTGAAGAGGAGCAGGGCCCGCTTCTCGTTCCTGGCCCGCGTCGCGAACTCCGGCGAGACGGCCACGGCGTCGTTGAGGGCGGTCTGGCCGTAGGCCTCGAGCTTGTCGAGGACGCGGAGGAACTCCTCCTTGTCGGTCGAGTGCTTGGCCGCGACCTCGACCTGGCCGTCGGCGAAGATGAGCAGGGCGATCTCGTCCCGGTAGCGGAGGAGCTTCGTGGCCAGGTGGCGCAGGGCCGCCTTGCACTCCGTGAGCTTGTTCTCGAGGCCCATGCTGCCGCTGACGTCCAGGAGGACGGTCAGGCTGAGGGGCGATCCGAAGTCGTGGTCGAAGTAGGTGATGCCCTTCCTCTTGTTGTTCTCGTAGACGGTGAAGTCCTTCTCCACCAGGTTGTTGACGAACCGCCCCTTGGAGTCCTGGACCGTGACGGCCAGGGTGATGGCCCGGACGACGTACTCGTGGGCGGCCTGGTCCTTCACCTGTTCCTGGGCCCGGGCCGCCCGGGCCGGCCAGACCACGGCCAGGCAGGCGAGGACGGACACGATCAGTACGTTTCTTTTCATGGCTAATCGAGCGAGAACCGGGAATCCAAAATACCACGCGCCCGGGGCCAAAGCAAGGAACGGACGGAGATGTGCGGACTTCACGAGAGAGTTTTGTCGGGCGAAAGGCCCGGTTTTACGAAAAAGCGGGCAGGTCCCCGGGGCGCTAGCTGGGGAACTGCTCGGCGCCGGAGGACTCGGAGCCGGACGCGTAGAACGACATCTCGCATCCCGTGCCGCTTCGATCGGCCTCGCAGAAATGCGGGGCCGTCCAAGTGGGGACCTCGAGCGTGAGGAGCGGTTCTTCCTCCCGTTGCACATCTTCGGAGGAGGAGAGGGGACGCTCCCGGAACCTCGCCTGGACCTTCCGGCCGTCGGCGATCAGGCGGATGAGATAGATGGTCGTGATGAGGGGTAAGACGCCGGCTGCGATCGCGATGCTCACACTATCGGCCCGTCCTTTTCACGAAGCCCCGCAGGTCCTTTTCCCAGACTCGAGTTATCCGCTTGCCTCCGAGGTGGAAGGCTTTGAGCTCGCCTTTGGCGATCCAGTAATGGACGCTCCGCCGGGTGACGCCGAGCGCCTGGCAGATCTCCTTGATGGTGTACATGCGCTCCATCGGATCGCCTCGCAAGAGGCGGTTATTTCACATGCTTGCGCATGTTGTCAAGTTATTTGTTATCAATTAGTTGTAGATATGCGCCGCGCAACAAGATGAAGGGCGTCTCCGGCCGTGCGGCCCAAGATATTGTGCGGGGCCCGGGCGGGACGGCCTTGGCGCCTGGCCCGTGCCTGCGGGCCAAATCGGGAATTCCGCGACCCTCGCGGGCGCGACATGCTATATTATGAGCTCGAGCTCAATGCGGTTCGGACATTCGAGAAGGAGGTCGCGCCGTGCCGAGGTTAAGAAGACCGCTCCCGTTGCTTGCCCTCTCCGTATTCTGTTTCGCGCTTCCGGCCGCGGCGCAGCACATGTCGGCTCCGCCGGCCGAGCAGATCTGGCTGGCCCCGCGCCAGAGCGTACCCGTCCTCGATTTCCCGGCGAAAGGCCTGATCCTGGATATCGGCGGGGGAGGCTGGGGGGTCATCGGCCAGCTCAAGGGCAAACAGGTCGTCTCCATCGACATCAGTCCGCAGGAGCTCGTGGAAGCCCCGCCCGGGCCGCTCCTCAAGATCGTCATGGACGCCCGTCAGCTCCTCTTCCTGGACGACACCTTCCCGACGGTCACCGTGTTCTTCACCTTCATGTTCATGGCCCCGGCCGACCACGAGAAGGTCTTCCGCGAGCTCTACCGCGTCACCGAGCCGGGCGGCCGGCTCCTGATCTGGGACGTCGTGCTCCCCAGGCTGACGGATATGAAGAAGAAATTCGCCACCGTGCCGGTCGCCGTCAAGCTGCCCGGCAAGGAATTCGAGGCGGTCTACAGCACCTACCTCGTGCCCGGCGGCCAGGGGCTGCCGCACTTCGAGGCCCTGGCCGCGAAGATCGGGTTCACCGTCGTCAACCGGAGAACTTCCCAGGACTGGTTCTACCTGGAGCTCGCCAAGCCGCCGATGGGCAAGTAGGCCGCCGGCCCATGAAGCCCCGCTATCGGAGCATGCTCCGCAAGATGGAGGCCCGGGAGGATCGGGCCGCCGTCCGGGAGGACGCTTCTCCCTGGTCCCTCTATATCCTGCGATGCGGCGACGGCTCCTTCTATACCGGTGTGACGACCGACATCGAACGCCGTTTCCACGAACATGAGAAGGGCCGGGCTTCCCGGTACACGCGGACGCACCGGCCCGTCGTTCTCGTCTATCGGGAGGAGTGCGGCACGCGGTCGCAGGCGCTGTCGCGGGAGTGCGCCGTCAAATCCCTGGGCCGGCAGGCGAAGGAAGATCTCGTCGCCGGGGGAGCGGCCGGGGGCCGGCCGAAAACGCCGAAACGGCGAAAAGCCGGGAGCACGGGACCCCGAGGCTAGGCTCCGAACGGCCTCGGCACGGGGGGGCAGGGCTCAGTGTCGAAGCCTCCCAATCGCGGATCGCCAGAATGGCTTCTTCCGGCGTCCGGACCGTCCTCAAGGCTTGCATGAGCGACCTGTTCTGGGCGGCCCGGCTGGCCAGGCTCAGGAGCTTGACCTGGATATCGGGGGTTTGGGCCGGTGACAGGATCAGGAAAACGATCTCGATGGGCTTGTCCGTCGCGACGTCGATGACCCCCTCTCGCGTCAATCCCAGGGCGATGACCGGTGCGGCCAAACCTTCCACCCGGACATGGGGGAATGCCACACCCTCGTTGAAGAACGTCGAGCTCTGGGCTTCCCGTTCCATGATGGATCCGTAAAGGCCCTCCCCGGCTTCCTTTCCGACGGTCGAGGCCAGGGTCCTGAGAACGGTCTCCTTCTCGACCGCCGACTCCCAGATCACGACATTCTGCGGAGAAGTCAGCAAACTGAGCCGGGGGCGGTCGATCGGCCGGATCCCCGATCCCGCCGCCGGCTCCATGGGGGAGCGGGGGGCTTCCTCCGGCAGTCCGGGCGCGGGCCGGACCGAGACCGGCCGGTCCTCGCTCGTGTCGAGGACGATGACCGTGACCTTCCGGGCGTTTCGGACGAGGTCCGCGACGACCGTCTTGTTCCGGCCGATCCTCTTCCAGAGGGGCCGGGGAAGGGCCCGGCCCACGACGATGTGACCGACCCGGTACTCCGCGGCGAACCGGAGGAGGGTATCGGCGATGTCTTCGCCCTTGTAGGTGAAGACCATGGCCCCCAGCTGCTTGGCCAGGGTCAGCGTGTCCGAGAGATGGCGTTGGACCTGGGCGTCGATGACCGTGGCCTCCTCGGCCGGCGTCTGGACGTAGACGGCGTACCAGTTCCGGTTGAGCTTCCCCGCCAGGCGCGAGCCGTAGCGCAGGAGCTTCTCGCTGTTCGGCCCGTGCGAGCTCAGGCAGACCATGACCTGATCCGACGAGGCGCTCCCTTCGGTCCCCTGGTCTTCGCGGCGGCGCAGGTCGATCTGCGCCGCGAGCTCGCGGAGCGTCAGCTCCCGGAGCTTCTCCAGGTTGGACTTCGTGAAAAAGTTGGCCATCGCGGTCTCGATGCGCTCGGCCGGGTAGATCTTCCCTTCTTCGAGGCGCTTCCGGAGGTCCGCGGTCGCCAGGTCGACGTCGACGATCTCGTCCGCTTCGGCCAGGACGGAATCCGGCAGACGCTCGCGGACCTTGACCCCGACGGCCGTCTCCACGATGTTGTAGAGGCTTTCGAGATGTTGGACGTTGAGCGTGCTGATGACGTGGATGCCCGCGGCCAGGATGTCCTGGACGTCCTCGTACCTCTTCGCGTTCCGGCTGCCCGGGATGTTGGTGTGGGCGAGCTCGTCGATCAGGGCCACCTGCGGCTTGCGCGCGATGACCGCCTCCGCGTCCATCTCCTCGATCGCGATGCCGTGGTATTCCTGGGCGCGGCGGGGAACGACCTCCAGTCCCTCGGCGAGCCGGACGATCTCCGCCCGGCCGTGCGTTTCGAGGAGGCCGATGACGACGTCGATGCCTTCGCCTTTGAGCCGGCGGCCTTCCTGGAGCATCTGATAGGTCTTGCCGACGCCGGCCGAGTAGCCGAGGTAGATCTTCAGCCGGCCCCGCCGGGACCGGCGGATCATCCGGAGGAAAGCGTCGGCCTTATCTTCCGGCATCGCGGACTCCGTCCAGAGCGAGGTTCAAACGCAGGACGTTCACCCGGGGCTCGCCCAGGATGCCCAGCGTGCGGCCTTCGGTGCAGGCCTCGATCCGGGCCAGGACGTCGGCCTCCGGGAGCCCCCGGGCTCGAGAGACCCGGCGGGCCTGGATCCGGGCGTTCTCCGGGGAGATGTGGGGATCGAGGCCGCTCGCCGAAGCCGTGACGGCGTCGGCCGGCACCGGAGCCGCGGCCTCGAGCCCGTTCTCCTCGCGGTATGCGGCGATCCGATCCCGGACGGTTTCCGCGAGGGCCTTCGACAGGGGCCCGAGATTCGTCCCCCCGGACCGGCCGCCGTCGTATCCCGCCCCGGCGGCCGAGGGGCGCGGATGAAAATACTCCGGCCCGGAGTACTGTCGGCCGATCAGGCTCGACCCGGCGACGACCCCGTCGCGCACGATGAGCGAACCGTTGGCCCGGCCGGGAAAAAGACCCTGGGCGAGGACCCAGGCGGCGAGCGGATAGAGGCCGCACAGGATGACGGCCAGGACGGCCACGGCCAGGAACGACCTTCGGAGCTCGATGAGCCAGCTCTTCATTTCCGTGCGTCCTTCTTCATGTTAAACGAGATGCAGGGCATTGACAACGACATCGATGAGCTTGATCCCCGGGAAGGGCGCGATGAGCCCGCCCAGGCCGTAGATCAGGAGATTGCGCCGGAGGAGGGCCGACGCCCCCAAGGGCCGGAAGCGCACGCCGCGGAGCGCCAGAGGGACCAGGGCGATGATGATCAGGGCGTTGAAGATGACCGCGCTCAGGATGGCGCTCGCCGGCGAACGGAGTCCCATGACGTTCAGGGGCGCGATGACCGGGAAGACGCCGACCAGCAGGGCCGGGATGATGGCGAAGTACTTGGCCACGTCGTTGGCGATGCTGAAGGTCGTCAGCGCGCCGCGGGTGATGAGCATCTGCTTTCCGATCTCGACGACCTCGATGAGCTTGGTCGGATTGGAGTCGAGGTCGACCATGTTGCCGGCCTCCTTGGCGGCCTGGGTCCCCGTATTCATCGCCACGCCGACGTCCGCCTGGGCCAGGGCGGGAGCGTCGTTGGTGCCGTCGCCGGTCATGGCCACGAGGTGGCCGGCCGCCTGCTCTTTCCGGATGAGCGTCAGCTTGTCTTCCGGCTTGGCCTCGGCGACGAAATCGTCGACCCCGGCTTCCCGGGCGATCGCCGCCGCGGTGAGGGGGTTGTCGCCGGTGATCATGACCGTCTTGATCCCCATGGCCCGGAACCGCTCGAACCGGTCTTTCAAGCCGCCCTTGACGATATCCTTGAGATGGACGACGCCCAGGACCCCGGTTCCGTCGGCCACGAGAAGCGGCGTCCCTCCCTGGAGAGCCACTTGATCGACCGTATCGTCGACCTCGAGGGGGACGCTCCCGCCGACGAATTCCCGGATCGCGGCCGGGGCCCCTTTTCTGATGCGATGCGCCTCGAAGTCCACGCCGCTCATGCGGGTCTGGGCGGAGAAGGCGATGAAGGCGGCTCCGGGCATGTCGGCGATGGAGCCCCCGCGCAGCCCGTATTTCTTCGCCAGGACGACGATGCTCCGCCCTTCGGGCGTCTCGTCGGCCAGGGAGGCGAGCCGGGCGGCGTTGGCCAGCTCCTCGACCGTGACCCCCGGCGCCGGGAGAAAAGCCGTGGCCTGGCGGTCGCCCAGGGTGATCGTCCCGGTCTTGTCGAGGAGCAGCACGTCCACATCGCCGGCGGCTTCGACGGCGCGCCCGCTCATGGCCAGGACGTTCTTCTGGACCATGCGGTCGATGCCGGCGATCCCGATGGCGTTCAGCAGGCCGCCGATCGTCGTCGGAATGAGGCAGACGAGGAGCGCGACGAGAACGGTCATGGTGAAGCGGACGCCGGAATATACGCCGAAGGGCCTCAGGGACATGATGACGACGAGAAAGATGATCGTCAGGGCCGAGAGCAGGATGGTCAGGGCGATCTCGTTGGGCGTCTTCTGGCGCCGGGCCCCCTCGACCAGGCCGATCATCCGGTCGAGAAAGCTCGTCCCCGGGTCGGCCGTGACCCGGACCTTGATCCGGTCGGACAGGACGCGCGTCCCGCCGGTGACCGCGCTCCGGTCGCCGCCGGCCTCGCGGATGACCGGGGCGGATTCGCCGGTGATGGCGGATTCGTCCACCATGGCCGCGCCCTCGACGATCTCCCCGTCGGCCGGGATGAGCTCGCGGGCGGAGATGACGACCAGGTCGCCCTTGCGCAGGCGCTCCGAGGGGACCGACTCGACCGATCCGTCGGTCCGGAGGAGGCGGGCCGTCGTGGAGGCGCGCGTCTTGCGCAGCTCGTCGGCCTGGGCCTTCCCCCGGCCTTCGGCCATCGCCTCGGCGAAATTGGCGAACAGGACCGTGAACCACAGCCAGAGGGCCACTTGGAGCGCGAAGCCGGCCGGCTCACCCTTCGATCTCGTCAGCAGGCCGGCCGTCGTCAGCAGGGCCCCGACCTCGGTGACGAAGATGACGGGGTTCTTGAGCAGGTGCGACGGATTAAGCTTTTTGACGGCCTCGAGCGACGCCCGGCCGACGATGGCTTTATCGAAAAGGGAGCGGTTGCGGGAGCGCACTTTCATCCTCGCTTAATACAGGATCCCCGATCCCGTCATCAGGAAATGCTCGACGATGGGGCCGAGGGCCAGGGCGGGCAGAAAGGTCAAGGCGCCGACGACGATAACGGTCCCGATGAGGATGATGACGAAGGTCGGGCCGCTGGCGGGAAAGCTCGCTTCGCTCGGCGGCAGGACCCTTTTTCCCGCCAAGCTCCCGGCCAGGGCCAAGACCGGCACCATGATCAGGAAACGCCCGAAGAGCATGGCCAGGGCCATGGAGATGTTGTAAGGGACCGTATTGCCGTTCAGGCCGGCGAAGGCGCTGCCGTTGTTGCCCGCGGCCGAGGAGAAGGCGTAGAGGATCTCGCTCAGCCCGTGCGGCCCCGCGTTGGCGGGACCGGCCAGGCCCCAGCGGCTCACCGCGGCCCAGGCGGCGAAGCCGAGGATACAGAAGACCGGGACGAGCACGGCCAGCACGGAGACCTTGACGTCGAAAGCCTCGATCTTCTTGCCCATGTACTCCGGGGTCCGTCCGACCATCAGTCCGGTCAGGAAGACGGCCAGGACGACGAAGAGGAGCATCCCGTAGAGTCCCGAGCCGACGCCGCCGAAGACCACTCCGCCGAGCTGGATGTTGAACAGCGGGACCAGGCCGCCGAGCGGGGTGAACGAATCGTGCATGGAATCGACCGCCCCGCAGGAGGCCGCCGTGGTGACGGTGGCGAAGAGACTCGATCCCGCGACGCCGAACCGGACCTCCTTGCCCTCCATGTTGCCCGCAGCCGAATCGACACCCAGGGCTTGCAGGCGCGGATTGCCGGCGGCTTCCGCTTTCCAGCAGACCAGGGCCGCGGCCAGAAAGAGAACGGCCATGGCGCTCCAGACGGCCCAGCCGTGCTTCTGGTTCCTGACCTTCCGCCCGAGGTAGTAGGTCAGGCCGCTGGGGATGAGAAAGATCGCGAGCATCTGGACGAAGTTCGACAGGGGAGTGGGGTTCTCGTAGGGATGGGCGGCGTTGGCGTTGAAGAAGCCGCCGCCGTTGGTCCCCAGCATCTTGATGGCCGCCTGGGAAGCCACCGGCCCCTGGGCGATGGTCTGAGCGGCCCCGGTCTCGACGTACGGTTTGAAGTTCTGGATCATCCCCTGCGAAGTCAGGAAGAGTGAGAAGACGATCGCAAGGGGGAGGAGCAGATAGAGGTTGATCCGGACCAGGTCGACCCAGAAGTTCCCCAGGGTTTTAGCGGAATGCCGGGAGATGCCCCTGACGAGCGCCGCCGCTGCGGCGATCCCGGCGGCCGCCGAGACGAAATTCTGGAAGACGAGCCCGACCATCTGCGAAAAATAGGACAGGGTCGTTTCGCCCCCGTAGTTCTGCCAGTCCGTGTTGGACGCGAAGCTGGCCGCGGTATTGAAGGCCAGGTCCGGCCGGACGGGCCCGAAACCTTGAGGATTGAACGGGAGGAGATGCTGGAGCCGGAGCACCGCGTACGTGAAAAGCAGCCCGGCCAGGCTGAAAAGGAGCAGCGAGCCCGCATAGCGCCGCCAATCCTGCTCTTTTCGCGGATCGACGCCGAGGACCCTGTAGAGAAGCCGTTCGACCGGCTTGGCCGGACGGTCGAGCCAAGTCCGTCCCTCGGGCTCGAGGACCCGGACGAGATAGAGCCCCAGACGGCTTCGTGACGGCGAACAGGACGCCCATGAAGAGGGTCAGTTGAAGCCAGCCGGAGAGTTCCATCGTCATCGCCTTGTCAGAATTTTTCGGGCCGCAGGATGCTTCAGAGCAGGTAGCCGATGAGCAGGATCCCGATGACGAATCCCAGGATGTCGGCCATCGTCAGGACCTTTCGGCCTTTTCTTTCGGGAACAGGTCGACCCGTCGCAGGGTGAAGGAGAAACTGGCGCCCTTCCCCTCGCCGCTCTCGACGCCCACGGTGCCGCCGTGGGCTTCGACGATCTCCTTGACGATGGCCAGCCCGAGCCCGGCGCCCGTCTCGTTCTGACGGCCGGGAACCCGGAAGAAGGGCTCGAAGACCCTGGAGAGGAAAGCCGAGGGGATGCCCTCGCCCGTGTCGGAGACACGGAAGCGCACCCAGGCCTCGTCGGCCTCCGCGGTCAGCGCGATCCGGCCGCCGGGCGAGGTGTGTTTGAGCGCGTTCGAGAGGAGGTTGCCGAAGACATGGCCGATCCGGGTCGTGTCCACCCAAACTTCGGGGAGGTCGGGCGGCACGTCCGCATGGAGGGTCACGCCACGGTCCTGGGCCTCCCGGCGGAAAGACTCGACGGCATCCGTGACGACCGTCCGCGGGGAGAGGGCCCGGAATTCCATCTGGGCCTTGCCCGATTCGAACCGGCTCAGGTCCAGGAGACTGTCGAGGATCTCATGGAGGCGGTCGCTGTCTTCGCGGGCGGACACGAGGAGCTCAGCCTGTTTCTCGTTGAGGGCGCCGACCTTCTCGCCCAGGAGCAGATGGATGGCCATGCGCACCGATGTGAGGGGCGTGTTCAGCTGATGGGACACGGTCCGGACGACGCCCCTCTTGATCTCGTCCTGCTGCCGGAGCTGGGTGACGTCCTTGAGGACGAGGATCACCCCGGTCGTCAGGCGCTCGTTGTCCAGGATCGGGACGGCCTCGGGGCGGTAGTAGCGCTCTTCGCCCCGTACGAATTGTTGGATCGGCCTCTGCCCCTCGAGGAACGCGGGCCGGCTCTCCTGACGCGCGTCGCGGACGAGATCGGCCATCCAGCCGAACGGCAGGTCCCCGACCAAGATCCCGGGCTTCAACCCGAAGACGGTCCGCGCCGATTCCGTGGCGATCTCGACCCGTCCCTCCATGTCGACGACCGCGATCGCATCGGGAAGGCTGTCGAAGGCCTGCTGTGTGGCCCTTTGGATACGAAGCAGCTTGGCCTGGTCCGTCCGCCGGAACTCCCGCAGGCTCGCGGCCATGTCGTTGAACGCTCCGGACAGGTGCCCGATCTCGTCCCGGGAATCGCCGGCCACGACGAGGTCCAGGTTGCCGCGCCGGATCTCGTCCGCCGACCGGATGAGGCGATGGATCGGCCGGAGGATCCATCTCCTGGTGAAAAAGAGGAAGACGACGGCCAGCGCCGTCCCGATGGACAGAAGGACGTACATTCGCCTTCTGGCGGACGCGGCGCTCCGGCGAGCGCGGTCGTTGGCGTCGCTCATGTTCAGCTGGTTCAGCCGGAGGATCTCGTCGGCTTGGTTCTTGATCTGGTCGAAGAGCGGCAGGAGGGACGTGAAATAGGTCTCAGCCCGGAGCTCCGCGGGCCGGGCCGGATCGACGACGCTGTCCAACAGGACTTCGTATCGCCTGAACAGCTCCTGCAGCCGGGCGGCCTTGTCCCCCTCGGCCGGGAGGGTGATGTTGCCGAGCTCGGCTTGAAGGGACTTCTCGAAAGCGGCTCGATTGTCCCGGATGAGATCGTTCCCCTCCCGCGAGTGGCCGAGAAGGACGAACAGGGTCCCGCTGTCCATGCGCTCCAGGGCTTCCTTCATCTGCTGGCAGGCGATGACGCTCCGGTAGTTCTCGCGCAGGATGACGTCGATCGACACGCCCAGCTTGGAGAGATGGAGGATGCTCTGCGTGCCGATGACGACGATGATGATCAGCAGGGCGCTGAATCCCAGCGAGATCTTTTGGCGAAGTCCGAACATGATGGCTTTTCCTTCCGCCTTAATAAAGCAAGATCTCATGCCAAGGCAGGGCGCTTTCGTCAAGTATCAGATAATGAATGAGTTTTACGGGAAGGCGCGGAGAGAGAGGCTTGCATTCATCAAGGAACGGCCCGAAGGTCCATTGAAGATCGCAAGGCAGCTTAAATTCCGTATTCTTTTCGACGCCGCCAGAGGGTGGCTTGATCGATGCCGAGAACGGCGGCCGCTTCCTGAAGGGACCTGGTGTTGGCCAGGACCCGCCGGATATGGGATTCCTCGATCGTGTCGAGGCTGACGGGGTCGCCGATCCTGACCTCGGTCCCGCCGGGAGCGAGGTTCGCAGGGAGGCATTCCGTGCCGATGCGGTCGGCCGGGCAGAGGATCGCGGCGCGCTCGATGGCGTTGCTCAATTCCCGGACGTTCCCCGGCCAGGATACGCGGCGAGCGCCCGGAGCGCGTCGTCCGTGAACCCCAGGAACGAACGGTGGTTGTTCCGGGCGTGGAAGGCCAGCAGGCGTTCCGCCAGGACGGGCACGTCTTCCGGTCTCTCCCGGAGGGGAGGGATCTCGATCGGGATGACGCTGAGCCGGAAATAGAGGTCCTCCCGGAACCGGCCTGCCTTGACGGCGTCCCCCAGGTTCGTGTTGGTGGCGGCGATCAAACGCACGTCCGCTTTCCGTGTGACGGTGTCGCCGACGCGCTCGTACTCCCTTTCCTGGACGAAACGCAGGAGCTTCGGTTGGAGGGGGAGCGGCAGGTCGCCGATCTCGTCCAGAAAGAGGGTGCCGCCGTCGGTCACCGCGATCCGGCCCGGGTTGTCGCGGACGGCTCCCGTGAAGGCGCCTTTCGTGTGCCCGAAAAGCTCGCTTTCCAGGAGCTCGGGAGGGAACGAAGGGCAGGAGATGAGGCTGAAAGGCTTGGCCGACCTGGCGCTCCAGGAATGGATGGCCCGGGCCAGGACGGTCTTGCCCGTACCGCTCTCTCCGGTGAGGAGGATCGTGGCTTCGGATGCGGCAGCCTGTCGCGCCATGCTTACGGCTCTCTGCATCCGGGGGCTTGTGCTCGAGAAATCGACTTCGGGATGCTGGCGCCCGAGGTCTTCCTGCAGGGCCGCGACCTTCTGTTCCAGGAGCCGGACCTCGAACACCTTGCGCACCGCCAGGGAGATCTGGGCGGGGGTGAACGGTTTGGGGATGTAATCTGTGGCCCCTCGCCGGATGGCCTCGACGGCCGTGTCGATGGAGGCGTAAGCGGTGATGACGATGATCTTGAGCCAGGGCGAGGCGGCCAGAAGGGCCGGGATGAGATCGAGGCCGTCGTCCGTGCCCAAACGGAGATCCACGAAAGCGAGCTCGAAGGACCGGCGCGAGGCCTCCGCCAGGGCGTCCTGGAAGTTGCTGACAGCCGTGACTTTATGTCCTTCCGTCTCGAGAGCGATGGCCAGGGTCTTCCGGATGTTGATCTCGTCGTCGACGACGAGGACATGGAGGGGAGGATCGACGATCGGGCCGCTCTTTTCAGGTCCCATTCGATTCTCCGTCTCGGGCCTCAAGTATAAAGAGCTTCTTGGTCAGGTCGGCCAGGTTCCTGGCGTGGGATTCGCAGCAGTCGAGCGACCTCTTGTCGGGCCGGCCGATCGAGACCGGGCCGTAGTGGTCGAACCGGTGGTCCCCGCGGACGACCATGCCGTGAATGAGCAGCGCCTGGAGGATATCGAGGACGGTCGTCTCGTTGCCGCCGCCGATATTGGCCGAGGACGTGAAAGCCCCGCCGACCTTCCCCTTGAGCTTTCCGTGATACTTGACGCTCTCGTCGAGGAGCTTCTTCAGCTCCCAGGCCATGGTGCCGTAGTAGGTCGGGGACCCGAGGACGATGCAGTCGTAGCCGAGCAGGTCGGCCGGGGCCGTGTCCTCGACCGTCTTGAGATCCACTTCGAGGCCTTGCGCTTCGAGGACCTCGGCGATCCGGGCCGCCATTCTCTTGGTATTTCCCGTCCGGGAATAATAGGAAACAAGGGCTTTGGGCATCGGATTCCTCCTGTGACGCAGCCGATTATGGCCGGGGAACGGCCTTAAGTCAAACCGGCGGTCTCCGGCCGAGCAGGCCCAGCTGGAGCCGGTTCTTCACGCCGCCTTATGGTAGATGCTGGAGAGGTGCTTCTTGACGGTGTCGAGGGAGATGAAGAGCTCCGCTCCGATCTCCTTGTTGCTGTACCCCCGCCTGACCAGGGCGACGATCTCCGCTTCCCGCGGCGTGAAGCCCAGCCCTGCCAGCTGCTGCGAGGCCTCGGGAACCTCCGGGTCCGACCGCCGGGCCCCGGCCCGGCGCCGGGCGTAAAGGGCCAGGGCGGCCAGGACGGGGAAGTGGAAACCGATCTGGACGACGGCGATGATGTAATCGGGGCCCCTGAGAAGGTGGACCGGAATGAGCCCGGAGACGCACAGCTGGAAAACAAGGTATCCGGCGACGTACGCGCCGGCGACATAGCGCAGGGCCCGGCCTTCGCCCGGCGTTCCGCATTTGCGCGCCCGGACGAACAGGTAGCCCATCGAGCCGAAGACCGTCGCCGTCTTGAGGGCCAGGAAGGCGATCGAATAGACCGGGGCGAACGTGCCGCCGGCCGCGAGGGTCCCTTGGCCGGCCCTGAGGACAAAGAAAAAAGCCAGGGCGGACCACAGGGCGATCGAAACGCCCACCAGCGGGCGTGACGGCCGCGTGCCGGCAGCCTGGGCGGCGAACACGATCAGGAAGTTCATGCTCACGGCGGCCAGGAGAAGAATGACCGGTCCGGTCACGAACGCCATGGGCGCCCAGGAGATCCGGGGGAGGAACACGGTGCCCAGGATGAACTGCATGACCAGGACCAGGGCGTGGCCGTTCCAAAAGGCCAGGTGAAGGGCGTAGGACCTCAGAAAAGCCTGGCCGCGGTCCCGGAACATGCGGTCGGCCAGAAAGACCCCGAGTCCCGCCAGGCCGAAGAGCAGAAAGAACGCCAGCAGAGGCCCCGTGCTCATGCCCCCGAATTTACCACAAAAAGAGGGGGGCGTCCCTCAGTTTTCCACCTTTGGGTAATAGACAAAAGGCCGGCCGGACGCTGATCCATAAGGGCGAGGAGGCCATTCCATGATCAAATCGAAGCTGCTGATGCTGCTGGTCGCCGGGCTGCTGCTTGCCGGCATCGCCGCGGCCCAGGACGACCTGGCCATGAACGCCATCAAGCAGCGTCTGGCCGCTAAATATCCGGACCGGTTCTCCCTGCTCCGGCCGACGGTTTTCAGGGATGTCCTCGATATTCCGCCCGATGACGAGATCCAGGCCTGCTATCAGAGGATCTGCGCCCGGGAGCATGTCGGCGTCCAATACGAGTGGGGCGCCCGATTCGCCCGCGCCGAAGGGCTCTCGGAGCTCGAGCTGTCGCTTATCGGCGGCGGGCACATGTTCAAGGTCTTCGGGCCCTATCTCGAGCAGCGCAATGCCGGGAACGACATCGTCTGGGAGTTCGGCAAGGACCACGAAGGCGACGATCTCTATCGTCTGTTCAAGTGCTATCGATTCCCCTTGATCTTCACGACCAAGCAGGACATGTTCGCCAAGGCCAAGCAGCACGGATTCGACAGAGCTCATGCTCCTGACCGTTTTTTGCCACACCCCCCGTCCGGACGGAAAGCCATGCGGCGTGTGCATCCCTTGCGGGATCGCCGTCGAGAACGGGCTCGGCTGGCGGTTGTCGCGAAGGAGCCTGGCCAAGCTCCGCCTGAAACTGCTCTATCGGAAGGGGCGTGGTTCCTTGGAGCGATATCCTCGCCTGTTTGCCCCGGCCCAGAAGATCGCGCGGAAATTCAAGAAGCCCAAGAAGCGGATCTTCCCCGTTTCTTAGGGCCCGCCGCGGTCAGTTTTCCACCTTTGGGTAATAGACAAAACGCCGGCCGGACGCTATCCATGAGGGCCAGGAGGCCATTCCATGATCAAATCGAAGCTGCTGATGCTGTTGGTCGCCGGGCTGCTGCTTGCCGGCATCGCCGCGGCCCAGGACGCCCCTGACGACGACGCCGTTTGGAGCGCCTTCACCGGCTGGTTCCGGACGGCGCCGCAGGAACGCGACCTGTTCGGGATGTATTCGGCCAAGCTGGGGGCGGAGGGCGTTCCCGAAGCCGAGGTCCGGCGAAGGCTGGCGGTCATCGTCAGGCTGTTCGCCGAGAGGCCCGAGGGCGCCGAGATATTCTACGACCGGGCCTACTCCCGCCCGCTGACGGGCGATCCGTCCCTGGATTCGCCGCGTGCGCCGAGCGCTTTCGTCGTCGAGGCGGCCAAGGGCCTGAAGCCCGGCACGGCGCTCGACCTCGGCACGGGGCAGGGCCGGAACGCCGTCCACCTCGCCGCACAGGGCTGGGACGTCACCGGCCTGGACATCTCGCAGGCGGGATTGGACGAGGCCCAGGCCAACGCGGCCAAGGCCGGGGTCCGCATCCGGACGGTGAAGGGCACATACGAAGCCTACGATCTGGGCGTC
>CAWHBV010000015.1:0-77930 GCA_963827635.1 uncultured bacterium | reverse complement strand
GAGCGCCTCGGTCAATACGCTCCGCATCGTGACCATGCTGACGGGGCACGGAGACGTCCTGATCGTCAGCGCCGCCCTGCGCGCGGGCATCGGCGGCGCCATCATCGACAATTGGAGCGCCGGCGGCATCGGTGTCGGCATCGATCGCCGCACGGGCAGGTTGAAAAAATTCGCCTACGACAAGCTGGCCCGCGCGTATCCGGCACATCCGACGACAGGGATCGTTTTCGAAGACCGCCCCGTCCCGGAGTGGGACCGTCTGGCCGCCTTCGCCGCGGACGTCCAAAGGGCTTTCCCCTTCTATCGCCTGCTCGGGCTGGACTTGGCGCTCGATCAGGCCGGAGAGCCGGTCCTCATCGAGATCAACGGATCGGCCGATCTCACCTTCAACGAGCAGGTCGCGGGGCCCTTGCTCAAAAGCGTCGACGTTCTCCGGGCGTTCGGCGACGAGGACCTCCTGGTGAACCGGCATCAACGGAGGCTCTACGCCGATCTGGCGGGTCCGACGGACCGCTCATAGGGGCCGGCGGCCCGGAGGCGTCGTATCGATCCGGACGTGTCGCTCCACGGGCCGGGCCGCCCGACGATAGGCCTTCCTGATCAGGCCCCCGAAAAGCTGTGTGTCGATATCGTCGAGGAGCCGGCGCCTTTCGTATCGTCGGATGACGGCCCTCAGCGCCCGCTTTATCTCCGGATGCGCGTTGCCCAGGACCGGATCGAAATTCTCCCGGAAATATTTCAGCTCGTTCTCGTTGCCGAGGCGCATCCGGCTCAGCGTCTTGGGCGGGGGCAGAGGGGGGAAAGGGGCGGCCGGAACATCGAGCAGGGTGAGGGGGATCATGGTCCGCAGGCATTTGGAACACCGGCCGCAATTGTCGTTCATGTCGATGAAACAGACCCTCAAATTCGCCACGGCGTCCCTGTTCCCGGCGATCCTCACGACCTTGTCCACCCTCCGTGCCTCGGCGCCGTCGTGAACGATCCGGACGCTCCCGTTCGACCAGAGGGGATCCGTCAGCGGGTGGGACCCCAGCGGGATGAGCTGACCGTAGGAAAATGCGGCCGGGACATACACCCGGGAGAATCCCAGGATCAGCGCGAGGCAGGCCAGGGAATTCCCCTGCGTCAGGGTCCGGCTCAAGTTGTAGCGGTACCCAAAGGAGAAGTAATTCGTCGCCACCGGGACCAGGGTCTTCCCGGCACCTTCGACGAACTTGGCGTTCCGGGCGACGGCCGTTTCGAAGGACCGGCCGCGTCGACGCGATATCTCCAGAGGATAAGCGTCTTCGATGAGGCGCCGGTTGAGCGGCAGCGTGTCCCCGGTCTGCGGTCCCGCCTCGAGAAGCGCCCGTGTGTCCGGGCGCAGAGTGATCCCGGCGAAGCGCTGTTCCTGCCAGATCGAGCTTCCCGTGAGGACCCTGTTCAGATCCCCGGCCAAGGCCTCCTCCAGGCCCTCCGGAACCGCTCCCGAACTCCGGTAGTCGGCCAGGTCCGAAAGGATCTTCTGCGAAAGCCGGGAATTCAGGAAAGCCGAGATCTCGTTCCCGGGCGTCAGGAGCTTGAAGGCGAGCTGCGAGAGGTCCGTCAGGTCCGCCGCGCTCAGGGCCCCGGAGTTCCCGCTTTCCGCGAAGAAATCGAATCCCTGGATGAAGACGAGATGCGTCAGCTCCGCCTGGTGCTTGAGGAACGTATACAGGCTGTCGACCCCGCCCGAGAAAAACGACATCACGCCGCCGTGGAGGGCCCGGCTCGGAGAGGTCCTCGCCTCTATGGGAACGATCTTGAATATGGGATTCCAGGTATGGTGGATCTCCTGAAGGGTTTGAAGGTTTTCCAGCAGCTGCGGGGACACGGACAGATCGGGGTCGATCTCGATCTTCTGCCCCAGCCTCATGGCCGGGAGCAGGGCCGCCGCGACGAAGGGGTCGGCCGAATCGGTGACGGCGTACGAACGCGGGACCCGATACCAGAGCCGGAACCCGTCGATGTTCGCCGAAACCTCCGTGGTGTCCCGGTCCTCGCGGACCGACCGATCGAGGATCTTCATGTTCCCCCCTTTCTCCGACTCCTCTTCTCCAGCGAGAACAGGACGAGGCCGACCGCCATCGTGGCCAGCTTGCGGACCCGGCGGATGACGCCCAGGCCGAGGCCCAGCCCTGCGCCGAAGCCCAGGCTCCGGAGGATGACGGCGTGGGCGCTCTCCATGACGCCGACGTGGCCCGGAACGACGAAGAAGGCCGTGTTGACGATGCTGACCCCGGCCGCGATGAAGACGGCCTGCAGGAACGTCGCCGGCGTTCCGAGAACCCGCATGATGACGAAGATCTCGACCGCTCCCAGGAAACGGGACACGAGGTGCAGGAGTGCGGCCAGCGCCGTCCGGGCGTTGATATTCGCATAGGCCAGCCGGAGGTTCCCGTCGAGACGGCGGATGCCGGCCTCCCTCCGGGCGGCGAACCGGCCCACGCCGGGCACGACCCTGGCGATGCGGTTCAGCGCCCGGAACACGCCCCCCCTCTGGAACAGGACGAGAAGCACGACACCGATGATCGATCCGCCGAGGCAGACCGCCGCCGCAACGTTCATCCACCGCGGCAGGTCGACGAAAAGCAGGCTGAGAAGGAAGCCGGTGACGAGGAACAGCACTCCGGACGAGAACTCGATCGTCTTGTCGAGCAGGACGCCGGGGATGCCCTCCGATAAAGGAACGTAACGCCGGATCAGAAAGGCCCGGGCGGCGTCGCCTCCGACCCCGGCCGAGGGGATGAGCGCGTTGAGAGAGTCGCTGATGATCTTGGCCCTGAAGAGGGGCAGGAGCGGCACCGCCCGGAAATGGGCGGCCTGGACGAGACCCCAGGCGCAGGCCTGGACGAAGAGCCAAGCGAAGGCGAGGGCGACGGTGGCCGCGAACCACGGCCCGAACCGGGCCAAATGCGCGAGGACCGTTCCCGGACCGATCTTCAGAACGAGATAGGCCAAAAGGAGGCCTCCCGCGCCGCCCAGGAGCAGCCGGGACGGCCGCCAAGCCGAACGGGAAGGGCCTGCCCCCCGCGTCGTTCGGCCGGCCAAGCCGCCGGCGATCGCGGCCTCGGCCTTCCGCAGCGCGGCTTCGTCGTCGACGTCGATCCAGAAACGATCGCCGATCGCCCAGGTCCTGGCTTTTCCCTTCGCCGCCAGGACCCGGATGCCGCCGGAGAGCGAGAAATCGCCCCGGCGCTGGCTTTCCGCGAGCGCTTCGAACAGCGCGGGCGTGCACAGGAAGACGCCCGTGTCGAAGGCGTTGAAATCGGGGATGTTCTTCCCGATGGCGGCGATGCTGCCCGGCCTCGTCGCGGACCCGGGTCACGTCGTCGAGGTCGACGTGGGGATGGTCCTCGATCCGCGTGTCCACGGCCAGGATGACCTCGTCCGCGCCGATCGCGCAGCCACCCAGGCCCGTGAGCAGCCCGGGATCGACGATGTGATCGGCCATCATCAGGAAGAAACGGTCGCCGGCGAGGCCGGCCGCCTTGCCGACCGACAACCCGTTCTCTCTTTCCCACTCGTCGTTCCTCACGGTCGCGATGGAGAGGCCGTCCGCGGCGGCCTTTAAGGCCAGGTGCCGCTCGACCGCCTCGCCCGCGTAGCCCGTCACCACGACGAAATCGCGAACGCCGGCCGAGCGGGCGGCATCGATGGCCCGGTCGATCAGGGCCTTCCCGGCGACCTCGAGGAGGGGCTTGCTGGCCGCGCGGCCGGCCAGGCGGCTCCCCCGTCCGGCGGCGATGATGACGCAGGTCGTCGGCGCGGTCACCCGGCCCTCTTCCTGGCCCGGACGACGATGGTCAGCCCGCCTGCGGAGGCAGACCGCAGCGGCCGTCCCGCCCGGAACGGCCGGCTCGCTTCCCAGACCATCCCGAGAAGGACGTAACCCAGCGTCCGCACGGGGGCAAGGACGCCGGGGAACCTGTCGAGCTTCCAGGAAAGCCTGACCAGGCCGAGCGCGAACGGCGAATCCATGACGAAACGCGTGTCCTCGACGTCGAAGCCGGTCCGGGCCAGCTTGTCCCGGACGACTTCCGGCGTGTAGAAGGTGTTCACGGCATAACGCTTCTTGTGGCACTCCCGTTCCTCGGGTCTGATCCCGCGATTCGACAGGCTGTCGGCCGAGAACACGAAGCGTCCCCCCGGTCTCAGCGCTTCGGCGACGTTCCGCATGACCCGCTCGTCGTCGCCGAGGTGCTCCATGACGCAGAGGCTCATGGCCTTGTCGTAGCCGCCGGCCGGAAGGTCGGCCTTTTCCGCGTCCATGGTCAGGAACTCGGTCGTGTCGCTCCCGTAATGCTTCCGGGCGTAGGCGAGGCGCTTTTCGTGGAGATCGATCCCGGTGACCCGCGCTCCCGAACGGCTGATGCGCCAATCGTAATAGCCGTCGCCGCTCCCGACGTCGAGGATCCTCTCCCCTGCCCCGGCCTCGAGCCAGTCGAGGACCGCATCGCACTCCTCGGCCCGCCGGAAATTGAGGCGGCTGAAGCCGCGGCCCCAGCGGGCCGGAGAGAGCAAACCGATCTTTCGGGTCATCCGTTCTGTCTTTCGCGAGCCCGCTGAGCGAGCCTGCCGCCCATTATAGAAGAGGCCCGACGGCCCGGCAAGCCGGCGGCGCATTCAGGTCTTCGGCCGCCGGAACGGAGTTGACACCGGGTCCGCGCACGCCTACAATCCTTGATAATCGTTATGCCAGCGGCCTGACGGCCTCAGAGTACAGAAATCATGGAAGAATGAGCATGAACTCGGCGCCTGCATCGGACAAGCCGGAATTCGATCTCGAGGCTTCCCTCAAGCCCCCCCTGCCTTCACGCCTGCCCAAGATCGTCCAGGTCGACCGGCTCGTCAACCGGCCCCTGGCCGCCCTGATCGTGCGGGCCGCGATCAAGCTGAAGCTTCTCCCCAACCACCTCACGGTCGCGGCCTTCATCCTGAGCCTGGCCGGGGCCGCGGCCTTCCTCCTCGGGAACCACCGCGGCTTCATCGTCGCCGGACTTCTCATCTACGCCGGCACGCTTCTCGACGGGGCCGACGGCATGCTGGCCCGCTCGAAGAACCTCTGCTCCCGGTTCGGAGCCTACCTCGACCTCTATCTCGACCGGGTCACGGATTTCTTCGTCCTCGGGGCCATGGTCACGGGCTACTATCTCCAGTCGGGCCGGCTCGGCTTCTACATCGTCAGCCTCTTCGGTCTCGCCGCTTACATGCTCCAGATGGTGCTCTATTACCTCGAACGCGAATACAAGGAGATCCGGACGGGCTCCGGCGCGAGCGGCGATTTCCGCGGGCTCGTCTATCTGGGCATATTCTTCTTCGCTCTCATCGACCGTCTCGACCTGGTCATCGTCATCCTGCTCTGTGTCCCCGTCCTCAATATCGTCTACCGGTTCGTCCGCTACTGGATCGTCGAACGTCCCGCCGAGCCTCCGCGGTGAGCGCCGGCGTTCCCAAAGGAGTCATCCGCATGTCCGAAATCCTGAGAGGTCCCGAGATCGCGCCCGCCCGGGGCAAGCTCGGCGTCCTGATGCCCGGCATCGGCGCCGTGTCGTCGACCCTGCTCACCGGAGTGTTCTCCGCCCGCAAGGGCCTGGCCCGCCCGATCGGCTCGCTCGCCCAGACAGGCAAGATCCGCTTGGGCAAGAGGACCGAGAACCGGTTCGTCCCCATCCGGGACTTCATTCGCCCTGGCCGGGCTCGACGATCTGGTCTTCGGCGGCTGGGATTGTTTCCCCGACACCGCCTACGAGGCGGCCCGGAAGGCCAAGGTCCTGACGCCCGATCACATCGAGGCGGTCCGGGACGAGCTCGAAGCGGTCGCGCCCATGCCGGCCGTCTTCGACCGTGCTTTCGTCCGCAATCTCGACGGCCGCCACGTCAAGAAGGGCCGGACCAAGATGGACCTGGCCGAAGCGCTGATGAAGGACATCGCCGATTTCCGGGCCCGGCACAAAGTCGACCGGATGATCATGCTCTGGACGGCCTCGACCGAGGCCTATCACGACTGCCAGGGCGTCCACGCTTCGGTGAAGGCTTTCGAGGCCGGGCTCAAGAAGAATTCCCCCTTCATCAGTCCCAGCCAGATCTATGCCTACGCGGCCCTGAAGATGGGCCTCCCCTACATCAACGGCGCGCCGCACATCACGACGGATTGCCCGGCTTTCCTGGAGCTCGCGGCGCAGATGAAGCGCCCCGTCTGCGGCAAGGACTTCAAGACCGGCCAGACGCTGATGAAGACCATCCTGGCGCCGGGTCTCGCGGCCCGCCTGCTCGGCATCTCGGGCTGGTTCTCGACCAACATCCTCGGCAACCGCGACGGCGAGGTCCTGGACGATCCGGAATCGTTCCGCTCCAAGGAGATCTCCAAGCTCGGCGTCCTCGACACCATCCTCCGGCCCGACCTCTATCCCGAGCTCTACGGCGACCTCTACCACAAGATCCGCATCAACTATTACCCGCCCCGGGGCGACAACAAGGAGTCCTGGGACGCCATCGACATCTTCGGCTGGATGGATTACCCGATGCAGATCAAGGTCAACTTCCTCTGCCGCGACTCCATCCTGGCCGCGCCCGTGGCCCTGGACCTCGTCCTGTTCACCGACCTGGCCGCCCGGGCCGGGATGCACGGCATCCAGGAGTGGCTGTCCTTCTTCTTCAAGAGCCCGATGGTCCGCGAAGGCCTCTACCCCGAGAACGACCTCTTCGTCCAGCGGAGCAAGTTCATGAACACCCTGCGCTACCTGATGCGCGAGGAGCTCATCCACCACACCGGCCTGGACTACTACTACGATCTCGAGGAGAAGAAGACGCCGGCGAAGAAAGCCAAGTCTCCGGGAAGGCCTGCCAGAAGATCAAAGAGATGAGCAGCGATCAGAAACGGACCTGATCGGATCCGGAAGGGGAAAAGAAGAAGCGCGCCCGGGGTGACTCGAACACCCGACCTGCTGATTCGTAGTCAGACGCTCTATCCAACTGAGCTACGGGCGCGCAGGACGGAAAAGCGCGTTTACTATAGCCGATAGGGGCGTATTTTTCAAGATGAAAATCGGGGACACGATCCCAATTCAGGAGAATTGGGTCATGTCCCCCATTTTCAGGTCCCGGATCTTCGGCCCCCTGGTACCTACCCGACCTTGAGCACGGCGGCGCCGGTGATCTTTCCGGCCTTGAGGAGTTTCAGCACGTCGTTCGCGGCCTCGAGCGGGAAAGCCCGGACCGTCGTCCGGACGGGGACCTCGGCGGCCACCTTCAGGAGCTCTTCCCCGTCCGTACGAGTAGCGTTGGCCACGCTGACCATTCGGCGCTCGTGATAGAGCAATCCGTCGTAATCCAGCTCCGGGATCGGCGACATGTGAATGCCGGCCGAAGCCACCGTCCCGCCCCTGTCGAGGGCCCTCAGGGCGTCGAGGTAGAGCGCGCCGACCGGGGCGAAGATGACGGCGTTCGTCAGCTTCGCGGGCGGCTCGTCCTTGGCCGCTCCCGCCCACTCCGCGCCCAACTCGAGCGCCAGCTTCCTGTGCTCCTCGCTCCGGGTGAAGACGAACACACGCGCGCCCCGATGCCTGGCGATCTGGAGGGCGATGTGGGCCGATGCACCGAAACCGTAGAGGCCCAACACCCCGCCCCGCACGAAGTCGCTCAACGCCAAGGCCCGGTATCCGACGATCCCCGCGCACATCAGCGGCGCGGCCTCCTCGTCGCTGAACCGATCGGGAACGGCATAGGCGAACTTCTCCGGCACGGCCATATATTCGGCATAGCCGCCGTCGGCGTGGTAGCCGTTGAAACGGGCCGACTCGCAGAGGTTCTCCCGGCCGCTGCGGCAGAAGCGGCACGACCCGCAGGTCGAACGCAGCCAGGCCGCGCCGACGCGATCGCCCACCTCGAACCGCCGGGCCCTCTCCCCTGCCTTCTCGACGACGCCGACGATCTCATGTCCCGGGATGAGCGGGAATTTCGTCTCGGGGAGCTCCCCCTCGACGGCGTGGAGGTCGGTGTGGCAAACGCCGCAGACGCGCACCCTGATGAGGATGTCCTCGGGCCCGACCTCCGGAACGGGCACGTCCCTCGGCTCGAGCGGGTCCCCGGCGACCGGGCCGCTCGCGCCGAGGACCATGGCCTTCATGCCTTCGCGGCCCCCTTCCCCTTGGCCATCTTGCCCTTGATGCGGGCGATACGCTTTTCGAAATCCTTCTCGGCCGCGAAGCTCCGCTTCTCCTTGGCCAGAGCGAGGCCCTCGGTCGCGATCCTCACGGCCTCGCCGAAGTCCCTGGCCTTGTGCTCGTAGTACATCGACAGCTCCCGGAAGCTGTCGATCTCGTCCCCGGCGGCCGCCTCCTGCCAGAACGACAGGGCCTTGTCCCAGTCCTTGCTCTTCTTGAAGTGATGAGAGAGCTTCTTTCTCGCGACCTGGGACACCTCGGCCGTCAGGCCCCGCCCCTGGGCCAGGGCCTGCTCGAGCAGGGCCACCGACTTCGTCGCGTCGCCGGCCTTCTCGAAGAGCTTGGCCACGCCGAAGAGGTCCATGGCGTCGGCCTCGCCCCGCTCCGCCGACGCGCGGTGGCGCTCGACGAGGATGGCCCCGGCCACGACGACGCCCAGCAGCGACAGCAGGTCCTCCTGGTTGTGGTAGAGGATGGGATCGATGAGCGAGAAGTCGCCGCTGCGGATGTACTGGAAGTAGCGGAGCGGGATCTCGGCGCCGGGGATGTCCTCGGACCTCTCGGCCTGGCAGATCTGCTGGGCCAGGTTGAAGAGCCGGCAGCTGTCGTACTTGTGCTTCCAGAGGGAACGGGCCGAGAACAGGAAGTCGAGATGCGGCAGGCCGCGCAACGGGCAGGGCGTCCGGTGCATGGCGAAGCGCGTCTCGACGAGCGGCATGTCGAAGGCCTTGCCGTTGTAGGTCACGATCGACTTGAAGCCCATGTCGCTGGACGAACTGGGCCAGCTCGCGGACGAGCCGGTCCTCCTCGGCCATCTCGTTGAGGAAGAACTGGGTGACCTTGAACCGCTCGTCCCGGAAATAGGCCAGGCCGACGAGGAACGGGACCGTGCCCGTGCCGCCCGCCAGCCCCGTCGTCTCGAGGTCGAGGAAGACGGCCGTCGACAGGTCGAGGCCGTCGAAGGCGGCCTCGCGGCTGAGGAAGCCCAGGATGTCGGCCGGGATCTGGAGGCCCATGGAAATGGGGATCTGGCCGTAATTCGCGGCCAGGACATAGGAGTTCTCGAAGACCTGGACCGGCTCCCGGCGCTTGATCTCGACGGGCCGAGCCTCCGTCCGGGGGGCCAGTCCCCGGCCCTTGTCCGTGAGCGAGATCAGCCGCTCGAGCTTCTGCTTGACCGTCAGGCCCGCGTCTTCGTCGATCTTCTCCCAGGCCTTCTCTATGTTCTGGGGGCGCGAGCGGGCTTCGCGTTCGCGCCGGAGCTGTTTGAGCTTGTCTTCGAGCGGCATGTCACCTCGGTGGGATGCGAGCGATAACCGGGAGTCATTGTAGAGGAATCGGGGCGGCATTTCAAAGATTCCGGCTTGAAAACCGCGGCCGTTGCGAATATAAGAAAGGTCTCGAGAACGACGCATGCCCCGAAAGACTCCCGCCGCGAACATCCTGGCCTTCGACCTGGGCGCCGAGAGCGGCCGGGCGGTCCTCGGGACGCTCGACGGCGGCCGCCTCTCCGTCCACGAGGTCCGCCGCTTCCCCAACACGCCGCTTCCTCTCGCCGGCCACATCCACTGGAACGTCTACGCCCTGCTCGACGAGATGAAGGCGGCCATGCGCGACGCCGCGGCCTCGACCGGGGTCCGGCCCGACAGCCTGGGGGTCGACACCTGGGGCGTCGATTTCGGCCTGCTGGCCCGGGACGGCGGGCTCCTCGGCCTGCCCTTCTGCTACCGCGACCACCGCAACGCCGGGGCCATGGAGGACTATTTCAAGCTCGTTCCCCGCTCCGAGCTCTACGAGGCGACGGGCATCCAGTTCATGCCCTTCAACACCCTCTTCCAGCTCTACGCGATGGTCCGCGACCGGTCCCCGCAGCTCGAGGCCGCCGCGGACCTCCTGTTCATGCCGGACCTTTTCGGCTACCTCCTCACCGGCCGGAAGGCGGCCGAGTTCACCATCGCCTCGACGTCCCAATTCCTCGACCCCCGGACCCGGACCTGGGTCCCCGGCCTCTTCCAGGCCATGGGCTTCTCCCGCAGGATCCTGCAGGACATCGTCGAGCCGGGTACGGTGCTCGGACCGCTCTCCGACAAGGTCATCGCGGAGACGGGCTACCGCGACGTCCCCGTCGTCGCCACGGCCGGCCACGACACGGCCTCGGCCGTCGCCGCCGTACCCGCCGAAGGCGGGAACTGGGCCTATATCTCGTCGGGGACATGGTCTCTCGTCGGCGTCGAAGAAGCCGCGCCGGTCATCTCCCCGGCCTCGCTCCGGGCCAACTTCACCAACGAAGGCGGCGTCGGGGGCACCGTCCGCTTCCTCAAGAACGTCACCGGCCTCTGGCTCGTCCAAGGCTGCCGCAAGGCCTGGTCCGCGGACGGCTCGGTCTCCTACGAAGAACTGGCCGCCGCGGCCGCGGACGCGCCGCGCTTCGCCGCGCTCATCGATCCGGACGACCCCGGTTTCCTCAATCCCCCGGACATGCCCGAAGCCGTGGCCGCCTACTGCCGCCGGACCGGACAATCCGTGCCGCCGACGAGGGCCGCGCTGGTCCGGGCCATTCTCGAAAGCCTGGCCTTGAAGTACCGGTTCGTCCTCGATCAATTGCGCGCGGTCCTCGGGCACCCCATCGAGAAGATCCACGTCATCGGCGGCGGGGCCCGCAACACGCTCCTGTGCCAGCTGACGGCCGACGCGACCGGTCTTCCGGTCGTCGCCGGCCCGGCCGAGGCGACCGCCGTCGGCAACATCCTCGTCCAGGCCATGGCCCTGGGGCTCGTTCCGTCGCCGGCCGAGGTGAGGCGGATCATCCGCGAATCGTTCCCGCTCGAAACCTACCGTCCCTCCGGCCGGGCGGCCGAATGGGACGCGGCCTACGCCCGCTTCGGGCAGATCCTCGCGTCTTGACAACCCATGGCAGGAGGCATATAAACATGGCGTTCCTGAGGGGAGGGTTGAGGATGGATCCTGCGGCCGTCGAAAAAGCCTATCTGTCTTCGCGCGACAAGTACGCCGAGCGGGGCATCGACACGGAAAAAGCGCTGACCCGCCTCCAGGCGATCTCGCTCTCGATCCACTGCTGGCAGGGCGACGACGTCCGCGGCTTCGAGAGCGCGGGCGCGAGCCTCGACGGCAGCGGCCTGCAGGTCACGGGCGGCTATCCCGGCCGGGCCCGGACGGCCGACGAGCTCCGGTCCGACCTCGAGCAGGCCTTCGCCCTCATCCCGGGGCGCCACCGGGTCAATCTCCACGCCATGTACGGCGAATTCGGCGGCAAGGCCGTCGACCGCGACGCCATCGAACCCGCGCACTTCCGGGGCTGGACCGAATGGGCCCGGCGCCGCAACCTGAAGATCGATTTCAACGCCACCTGCTTCGCCCATCCCAAGGCCGCCTCCGGATACACCCTGAGCAGCCGCGAGAACGGGACACGGAAGTTCTGGGTCGACCACGTCAAGTGCTGCCGGAAGGTCGCGGCCTCCATCGGCCGGGAGCAGCAGGCCGCCTGCCTCCACAACCTCTGGATCCCCGACGGATCCAAGGACGTCCCGGCCGACCGCTGGGGCGCCCGGGCGGCGCTGCTGAAGTCCCTCGACGAGATCTTCGAGGTCGAGTACAGCCCCCAGCAGATCAAGGACTCGCTCGAGAGCAAGCTCTTCGGCATCGGCAGCGAGTCCTTCGTCACCGGCTCGCACGAGTTCTACCTGGGCTACGCCCTCACCCGCGGCAAGATCATCTGCCTCGATCTCGGTCACTTCCACCCGACCGAGTCCGTGGCCGACAAGATCTCGGCCATCCTGCCCTTTTCCGGCGAGATCCTGCTCCACGTCAGCCGGGGCGTCCGCTGGGACAGCGACCACATCGTCCTGCTCGACGACGGGGTCCGCGAGCTCGCCGCCGAGATCGTCCGCAGCAACGCCCTCGAGCGCATCCACATCGCCCTGGACTACTTCGACGCCAGCGTCAACCGGATCGGGGCCTGGGTGCTGGGGGCCCGGTCCTTCCTCAAGGCGCTCCTCATCGCCCTGCTCGAACCCCAGGCGAAGCTCAAGGAGCTCGATCCGGCCTCCCGGACCCTCGACCGGCTCTCGCTTTTCGAAGAGCTCAAGGCCCTGCCCTACGGCGCGGTCTGGGACGCCTACTGCCTCCGGGCCGGCGTTCCGCCGGCCGACGAATGGCTCCGCGAGATCGAGGCCTACGAGCGCCGGGTCCTCAGCCGGCGTTGACGCGGGGCGTTATTTGATTAAACTGGGGATCGAACAGCATGGACAGCGCCCAGAACTCTCGTCCGGGTGAACCCGCCGGGGCCGCGGCGCCGCCCGACCCCGCCCGGACCGAGAAGGTCAAAGACCTCCTGCACTCCCTGGCCAACACGGTCTCGGCGATGAAGATCTTCCCGAGCGAGCATGCGACGGTCACTCATTTCGTCGATCAGCTGGCCGCGAAGTTCGCGGAATTCCTGGCCGTCCACGGCAAGCTCCAGATCGGCATCGAGGAATTCTCCTTCACCTTCGAAGGGAAACCCGCGTACACCGACGACGTGGCCATCAAGAGCCTGCCGTTCTTCTTCTTCAAGGACGGCCTGCACAGCCTCTTCTTCTACCAGGGCCTGGACCGGCCCGAGGTCTTCGATCTCCTCGAGCTGATCAAGACGGAAGCCCAGAAGCCGGCCGAGGACAGCGACATCGTCGCCGCGCTCTGGGAGCGCGACTTCCCCAACATCCAGTACTACGCCCCGGACGAGTTCCTGGAGAACCGCATCCTGGCCGAGAGACAGGACTCCCGGGCCGCGGACGCCGACCTGCCCGACGGCTTGTCCGCGCGAGACGATCGAAGTCCGGGTCGACACCTCGAAGTTCTCCGAAGGCCGGATCGAGCTCGACGGGGAGGACAGTGAGCAGGTCCGCAAGGCCTCGGACCGGGACGCCGAGGCGCAGGCCGAGGAAGACGGGGACGGCGGGGTGAGGCCCGGAAGCGGCTCCGCAGACCGACGCGGCCGTCGCGGACGAGCCCGGCGCGCGGAGCCCGGCGGCGGCCATGGACCCGACCCTGACGGAGGACGACCTCCAATCGCTCGAAGCGATGGTCCGCGCCAACCGGACCATCTCCGCGGAGCAGGAGTACATCAACCTGATGGTCGAGATCGTCTACCTCGAGGAAGAGCCGGCCGCCTGCCGGGCCAGCCTCGACGCCCTCCTGGAGTATCACTTCGACCGCCTCCAACACGGCGATTTCCAGGTCCCCGTGATCATCATCCAGAAGATCCACGAGCTCGGCCGCCACCTGGAGGGGGTCCCGGAAAAAGCCGCCCTTCTCGACGCTTTCCTCAAGCGGACGGTCAGCCCGCAGACGGTCGAGGCCGTCAAGTCGCTCCTCGACCGGAAAAAGAACCTGGACTGGGAATCCCTGCTGGGTTTCTTCGGGCTGCTCGGCCCGCCGGCGCTCGGCCTGGCGGCGGAGCTCTTCGGCCTCGCCCCGGACGGCGAAGCCCGGCACAAGATCCTGGGCTTCATCGAAACGACCGGGACGGCGCATCCGGGCCTCCTGGCCTCGCTCGCCGACCCGGCCAAGCCGGAGCTGGCCCGGGAGATCGTCGCCGTCCTTTCGCGCATCCCCGGGCGGAAAGGGCTCCCCCATCTTTCGGGTTTCCTCAATTTCCCGAACCGGGACATCAAGCTCGAGGTCGTCCACGTCCTGGGGCAGGCCCGGGACGAGATGGCCAACCGGATCCTGGCGGGTTTCCTCAAGGACCCGGACGAGGAGATCCGGATCCAGACGGCCATGAAGCTCGATCCCGGCGAGGGCGGGTCCCGCGTCAAGCAGGTCCTGCGCGACGCTTCCGGGCGCGATTTCGCCTCCCGGAGCATCAAGGAGAAAGAGGCCCTCTTTTCGTTCCTGGGCCGGACCCGGTCGCCCGAGGCGCTCGACTTTCTGGGCCGGACGCTCCTGCGGGCCCCCCTGTTCGGTTCGAAGCAGGTCCTGGAGACGCGCCTGGCCGCGGTCGCCGGCCTGGAGAACATGGCGACCGACGAGGCCTCCGCCTTCCTCCAAAGAGGCGCGATCGGGCGGACGAAGCGGGTCCGGGAGGCCTGCACGGCGGCGCTCACCCGGATGCCGGCGGCCGGCGGGAAGGCCTAGGCGGGAACGATGGACGAAAAGAACACGGCCTCGAGACAAGCCGCCGAACCGCGGCCCGCGCCGCCGCGGACGGCCGAATCCAGGGCCTTCCAGAGGAGCGGGATCGAGCTGCTCATGCGCTTCCACATCGTCGACAAGATCGCCAAGATCTACGACACCCGCAACAACGCCTTCCTGGAGCAGGGCCGGCTGCTCCACGAATCCCTGTCCGCCGTGCTCAAGGAGGAGGACGAGGCCTCTCTCGGGGTCCGCCACGGCGCCGTCCTCCTCAACGGCGTGCGGCTCAGGTTCGGCGTCGGCACCTACGGCATCTTCAAATCGGTCCTGGAGGAGTTCCGGACGAGGGACGTCGAATCGGTGTCCTTCCGGGCGGGCCTCACGGAAGAGGAGCTCCTGCGCTTCATGTCCGTGTTCGCCAAGCGGGAGAAGAAGGACGAGTCCGGATTCGACCAGCTCCTGTCCGACCTCGACGCCGCCGGGATCGAACACGTCGCGCTCGAAAGAACGTCGACGGAGGAGATCGTCCCGGGCGCCCACCAGAACGCCGCCCGGATGTTCTTCCTCAGCATCGTCCACCTCAAGGAGTCGTTCGAGCGCGACCAGAAAAAAGAGCCGATCAAGATCAGCACGACCCGCCGGCTGATGCAGTCGATCTACAACCACATCGTCGAGGACGAGGCCTTCATCCACGGCCTGACCAACATCAAGAACCACGACGAGTACACGCTCAACCACTCGGTCAACGTCTGCCTGCTCGCGACCGCGCTCGGGCGCCGGCTCGGCCTCAGCCGGGCCGAGCTCGTCGATCTGGGCATGGCCGCCTTCTTCCACGACCTGGGCAAGACCCAGACCCCCCTCGACATCCTCAACAAGCCGGGCCAGCTGACGGACGAGGAGCGCGGGATCATGGAACGCCACCCCTTCCACGGGGCCGAGAAGCTCGTCCTCCTCAAGGAGTTCCGGCGGCTGCCCCTGCGCGCCATCCACGTCGCCCTGGAGCACCACATCAAGGAGGACCTCAGCGGCTACCCGCGCTATTTCAAGAAGGACGACGTCAACCTGTTCAGCAAGATCGTCAAGGTCGTCGACGTCTTCGACGCCATCACCACGCGGCGGATCTACCGGACCAAGGACTTCACCCGGGCCGAGGCCCTGAGCTTCATGCTCGAGCGGATCGGCACGGAGTTCAACCCGGTCATCCTCAAGGCCTTCGTCAACATGATGGGCATCTTCCCCATCGGCACGCTCGTGGCGCTGACGACCGGCGAGATCGGCATCGTCCGCGATCTCAATCCCGAGACGCGGTTCCTCCTGCGCCCCACGGTCAAGATCGTCGCCGGCGCGGACGGGAACAAGATCGACGGCGAGACCGTCGACCTCACGGACAAGGACCCCGCGACGGGCCGCTACCTCCGGACGATCGCGGCGCCCCTCGACCCGGCCAAGTACGGCATCGAGGTCGCCGACTACTTCCTGGCCGAAGCGGTCCAGCCATGACCCCGCGCCCGCCCTTCCGCCTCCGCTGCGAATACCTGGACGAACCGCTCGGCGTGGATACGCCGTCCCCCCTCCTGGCCTGGCTCGTCGAGAGCGACGTGCGGGGTGACTCCCAGAAATGGTGCCACATCCTCGTCTCCTCGGACCGCGAGCTTCTCAGGAACGACATCGGCGATCTCTGGGACACGGGCCGGATCCCCCCGCCGGAGCCGCCCGGGCTCGCCTACGCCGGGGAACCCCTGCGGAGCTGCGCCCGCTGCTTCTGGAAGGTCCGCTGGGCGGACCGCGAAGGGCGGACCAGCCCCTGGAGCGAGCCGGCCTCGTTCGTCACGGGCTTCCTCGCTCCCGGGGACTGGAAACCTCGCTGGATCGCCGCCCGCCGGGTCCGGGAATTCCGGTCCAAGGGGACCGTGCTTCTCGGGCACCAGGGGGCGGACGACACGCAGGCCTGCGCCGTCTATCTCCGGAAGGAGTTCGCCGTCGAGGGGCGGGTCGCCCTGGCCATGATCTTCGTCTCCGGGCTCGGCCACTACGAGCTCCGCCTGAACGGGGACAAGGTCGGGACGAGCGTCCTCGATCCCGGCTGGACGGACTACCGGAAGAAGGCCCTCTACGCCTCCCACGACGTCACGGCCCTCGTCCGCGACAGGAACGCCGTCGGGATCATCCTCGGCAACGGCCGGCACACCCGGGCCTACGGCTACGAGGCCCCTCGCCTGACCTGCCGGATCGAGATCGAATACGAGAGCGGCGAACGCCAGATCCTCTTCTCGGACGAGAGCTGGAAGACCTCGGCCGGCCCGCTCGAGGAGAACGGCCTCTACTTCGGCGAGCGCTACGATGCCCGCATCCTCGTCGACGGCTGGGACCGGCCGGGATTCGACGACGGGGCCTGGGAAAAAGCGGCGGCGGTCGCGGGCTACCCGCTGGTCTCCCAGATGATGCCGCCGGTCCGCGTGACCGAACGGCTCGCGCCGAGATCGATCGAACGCCTCCCCTCGGGGGCCTTCCTCGTCGACTTCGGCCAGAACTTCACCGGCTGGGTCCGGCTGAAGGTCGAAGGTCCGATGGGGACCGAGGTACGCCTCCGCCACGGCGAGCTTCTCAACGAGGACGGGACCCTCAACGTCGGCCCCAACGAGAACGCCGAGGCCACGGACGTCTACATCCTCCGGGGAGGCGGGCCCGAAGTCTATGAGCCGCGCTTCACCTACCACGGTTTCCGCTACGTCGAAGTGACGGGCTACCCGGGGACGCCCGGTCCCGACGCCTTCGAAGGCGCGTTCGTCCACTCCGACGTCGGGCGAACCGGCGCATTCCGGTCTTCGAACGGACTCGTCGACGCGATCCACCGGAACGTCGTCTGGGGCCAGCTTTCCAACCTCATGAGCATCCCGACCGACTGCCCCCAGCGCGACGAGCGCCACGGCTGGCTCGGCGACGCCCACCTCGCGGCCGAAGAAGCCGTGTACAACTTCGACATGGCCGCGTTCTACGTCAAGTTCCTCGACGACATCCGCCTGGCCCAGAAAGAGGACGGCAGCCTGCCCGACGTCGTCCCGCCCTACCTCCCCCGGTTCTACCCGGCCGATCCGGCCTGGAGCGCGGCCTATGCCGCCCTCCTGTCTCTCCTCTGGGACCACACCGGCGACCTGCGCCTCGTGGCCGCCCACTACGCCGGCCTCAGGAAGTACGTCGAATACCTCGGCCGGAACGCCGACCGCGGCATCGTCCGCAAGCTCGGCAAGTACGGCGATTGGTGCCCCCCCGGCAGCGTCGTCCCGAAGAAGACCCCGGTCGACTTGACCTCGACCTGGTACTATTACCACGACCTCCTCGTCCTGGCCCGTCTGGCCGCCCTCCTCGGCCGCGAGGCCGAGGCGCGCGAGTATTCCCGCCTGGCCGATTCGGTCCGGACCGCGTTCAACGACACGTTCCTCGGCGAATCGCAGTACGCGGCGATCCGCGTCAGTCCGGTCGACGACCATCCGAACCAGACCTCGAACCTCCTGCCCCTTTTCCTCGACATGGTCCCCGGCGACAGGAAGGAGAAGGTGCTGGCGAGCCTGCTGAAAAGCGTCGTCGTCCTCCAGGACTACCACCTCGACACGGGCATCCTGGGCACGCGCTACCTGCTCGACGTGCTGACCCGGAACGGCCAGGGGGAGGCCGCCTTCCGGGTCGCGACGCAAAAGAGCTATCCGGGCTGGGGCTACATGATCGCCGAGGGCGCGACGACCCTCTGGGAGAGATGGGAGAAGCTCGGCGGGCACGCCATGAACTCCCAGAACCACATCATGCTCGGGAGCGTCGACGCCTGGTTCTACCGCGTCCTCGCCGGCCTCTCCCCCGCCCTGCCTGGCTGGAAAAAGATCCGCATCCGGCCCCACGTTCTCGGGGACCTGACCTTCGTCGAGGCTTCGCTCGAGACGGTCGCGGGCCGGATCGGGTCCGCCTGGAAAAGGGCCGGCGATGTCTTCTCGCTCGATGTCCGGGTGCCCGTCGGATCGACCGGCGAAGTCCGCGTTCCCCTGCTCGGCCCGGGCGCCCGCGTTCTCGAATCCGGGAAGATCCCTGTGGCGGGCGGGACACGCGGTCGATCCCGTCCCCGGTATCGTCCTCGCCGGCGACGACGGCCGGAGCGTCGTCTTCGAGGTCGGAAGCGGCGCCTACTCTTTCGAGTCGCGGCCGGGCGGCTGAGCCCCGCGCCGCGGCCGCATCAGACGCATCAGAACAGATATTTCTTGAAGAGCCGGGCCGCTTCCCCGTAGGCCGCCAGCGTCGACGCCAGCTCCTTCGTCCCGTGGGCGGTCGACACGGCTCCGCCGCCGTGGACGACGTTGACGCCGGCGACGAGCAGGGCCAGCTTGAGCAGGTCTTCCCGGAGGCCGATGTCCATCCGCCGCGCGTCCTGGAGGACCTCCGGACGGTCGAAGCCCTGCTCGTCCCCCCGCGGGAAATGGACCATGAAGAGAGAGCTCCCCGGCAGGACGTCGTTCCCGTCGCCCGTGCATTTGGCCCGGATGCCCTGGTCGGCGAAGGCGCGCTCGATCCCGCGCCGGATCTTCTCCCCGGCGCGGGCCAGTTTCGGGTAGACCGTCGCGGCCCGGGCGGCGAGGTGGCCGAGCATGATCAGCCCGGCCCGCATGTATTCGGAGTGGGAGGAGAACGTCCCGCCCTCGAACATGACCCGGCCGCGGCCGCCGAGGTCCCGCTCGCAGGCCTCCATGATCCGGGCCGGCCCGATGACCGCGGCCACGGCGTGCCCGCCGCCGATGATCTTGCCGAACGTCGTCAGGTCGGGCCGCACCCCGTGGAGCGTCTGGAGCCCGGCCGGGCAGAAGCGGAATCCGGAGATGATCTCGTCGAAGACGAGCAGGATGCCGTGCCGCGCCGTCAGCTCCCGGGCCAGCGCGAGATATTCCCGGGAGGCCGGGAGGAACCCGCCGACACCGAGGAACGGCTCGACGATGAAGCAGGCGATCCTGTCCCCGTTCTCCGCGACGATCCTGCGGAGGTCGTCGCCGTCGTTGAAGCGGGTGACGAGGGTCCGCCGGACGATGTCGTCGAGCAGGCCGGCCGATTCGCGGCCCTCGAAACCTTCTTCGCCGTGGTACTTGACCCCTTTCAAGAGGTAAGGAGAGGCGCCGTGCCAGCCGCCGCCGACCTTCAGGACCAGGTCGCGGCCCGTCAATCCCTGGGCGAGCATGACGGCGTACATCGTGGCCAGGGTCCCGGAGGTCGTGAAGCGGACCTTGGCGTCGCCGCCCCCGACCGCCCGGACGAGCGTCTCGGCCAGCTCGATCTGGTGGCCGGCCTCGAAGCCGGTGTGGAGCGCTCCCCGGCCGAGGCTCGAGGCCATCCCCTTCCGGATGAGACCGGGATTGTGGCCGAGGATGTTGGCGTAGTGGCCCTGCCAGAAATCGATGTAGTCGTTGCCGTCGATGTCCCGGACCAGGGGGCCGGCGGCCCCGGCGGCGAAGAACGGGTAGGGCTTCCACAGCCGGATCGTATGGCTGCCCCCTTCGATCATGACCTTCTGGGCCCGGCGGAAAACCGCCCGGCTCCGGGCCGTCCTCTTGGTGTATTTCCCGACCAGAAGATCGCGAAGCTTGTCTCGGTTCGTCATGACGCCTCTCTTTTCGAGCCCCCATTTAAACCCTCCTTCCCGGCAATGTCAATCCGCCGGTTGACCGGAACGGTCGAAATGAGGTAAAATCATTATTTCCAAGCGAGAAGAAGCCCGAACATGGCCGTATGTCAAGCGCAAAAAGACCGAGAGGGCCTGCGTCATCGGGCTCGACGGCGTGCCCTACGGCATGATCGTCGAGCTGGCCCGCCGGGGCGTCATGTCGACCATGGCCCGGCTGATGGACATCGGCAAGATCCACCCGATGAAGGCCAGCCTGCCCGAGGTTTCGGCGGTGTCCTGGACCGATTTCATGACCGGCACCAACGCCGGCACGCACGGCATCTTCGGCTTCACCGACTTCAAGCCCCATTCCTACGACATCCGCTTCCCCAATTATCTCGACGTCAAAGCCCCGACCCTGTGGGAAAAGCTCGGGTCCAAGGGCCGGCGGAGCATCGTCATCAACCAGCCCTCGACCTACCCGGCCCGCAAGATCGACGGCGTCCTCATCTCCGGCTTCGTCGCCCTGGAGCTGGCCAAGGCGGTCTGGCCGATGAGCTACCGGGCCGCCCTGGAGCAGATGGGCTACCAGATCGACATCGACATCCTCAAGTGCCGGGAGAGCCCCGAGGTCCTCTGGCAGGAGCTGACCAAGACCATGGCCGGCGGGCAGAAGGCCCTCAACCACTTCTGGGAAGAGGATTGGGACTACTTCGAATTCGTCGTCACCGGGACCGACAGGCTCCACCATTTCCTCTGGCGGGCCTACGAGGACACCAGCCACCCGTCCCACGAGAGGTTCCTCGATTTCTACCGCCACATCGACCGCCTCATCGGCAAGATCGTCGCGGCCTACCACAAGCTCGCCAACACCTACGCCGGTTTCTACATCCTGTCCGACCACGGCTTCACCGGCATCGTCCAGGAGGTCTACCTCAACGCCTGGCTCGAGCAGAACGGCTACCTGCGCTTCCTCAAGTCCGAGCCGGCGGATCTCGGCGACCTCCACGGACGGACGCGGGCTTTCGCCCTCGACCCGAACCGGATCTACCTCAACCTCAAGAACCGGTTCCCCAAGGGCTCGGTCGAACGCTCGGCCCGCCGGGCCCTCAAGGAGGAGATCGCCGGCAAGCTCGGCCAAGCTCGAATACCAGGGCCGCCGCGTCGTCCGCAAGGTCTTCTTCGCCGAGGACGTCTACTCCGGGCCGCTCGCGGCCAAGGGCCCGGACCTCATCGTCGTCGGCGAGCCGGGCTTCGACATGAAAGGCTCGGTCCGGAAGAAAGAGGTCTTCGGACGCACCGGCCTCCAGGGCATGCACACGTGGGACGACGCCTTCTTCTGGTCCGTCGACGACCACGGGGACGACCTGAGCATCTCCGACGTCGCCCCGATCATCCTCAAGAATTTCTGATGAAGAGGAGCGGCGCACTTCTCACCGCGGCGGTCCTCCTCGTCCCGGCCGCTCCCCTTCTCGGCTATATCGGCCCCGGCGCCGGGTTCGCTTTCCTGTCCTCCTTCCTGGTCCTCTTCCTGACCTTCGTCCTGGCCCTGTTCTCGTTCCTCTCCTGGCCCTTCCGCTTCCTCTGGAAGGCCGTGCGCGGCCAACGGGCCTTCAAAAAGAGCCACGTCGACCGCGTCGTCGTCCTCGGCCTGGACGGCCTCGAGCCCACGCTGGCCGAGAAGTTCATGGCCGAGGGGAAGCTGCCCAACCTGGCCCGGCTGAAGAAGGAAGGGACCTACGCCCGTTTGAGGACGACGACGCCGGCCATCTCGCCCGTCGCCTGGTCGTCCTTCATGACCGGCGCGGAGCCCTCGAAGCACAACATCTTCGATTTCCTGAGCCGCGATCCCCGGACCTACCTGCCCGACCTGTCCTCGGCCCGCATCGGCAAGCCGAAGCGGACCCTGGCCCTCGGCAAGTACCTCATCCCCCTGTCCAAGCCCGAGGTCCGCGGCCTGCGCAAGAGCGTCCCGTTCTGGAACATCCTCGGCGGGAAGGGCATCGCCTGCACGGTCCTGAGGGTGCCCCTGACCTTCCCGCCCGAAAAGTTCAAGGGCCACCTCCTCTCGGGCATGTGCGCCCCCGACCTCAAGGGCAGCCAGGGGACTTTCGCCTTCTTCACCGAGGACGCCGACAAGGTCCGCCGGCACGAAGGCGGGGTGGCCGTGCTCGTGCGCCGCGAAGGGACGGTCATCCGGACCGAGATCTCCGGACCCGAGAACAGCCTGCTGAAGAAGCCCGAGGAGATCCGCCTGGGCCTGACCGTCACCCTGGACGCCCCGGCCGGCGGGGCCTGGCTCGAGATCGAAGGCCAGAAGAAGTTCTTCCTCAAGGAAAAGACCTTCAGCCCCTGGGTGCCGGTCGTCTTCAAGCCGGGCCTGGGGATGAAAGTCCGGGGCATCTGCCGCTTCCGCATCGCGTCTCTCGGGCCGAAGTTCGAGATGTACGTGACGCCGCTCAACATCGATCCGGACAAGCCGGCCCTGCCGATCTCCCATCCGTTCATCTATTCCGTCTACCTGTCCAAGCTCCTGGGCCGGTTCATCACGCTCGGCGAGGCCAACGACACCTGGGCCCTCAACGAGGGCGCCCTGGACGAGAAGGCCTTCCTGGAGCTGACCTATTCCAATCACGCCGAATGGGAGGCGATGCTCGCGAACGCCCTGGCCAAGACGCCGCGGGGCCTGGTCGCCATCGTCTTCGAAACGACCGACAGCATCCAGCACATGTTCTTCCGCTACCTCGACAAGACCCATCCGGCCCTCAAGGCCTCGCCGGCCGCGATGAGCGCCGCGGTCATCGAGGACCTCTACCGGAAGATGGACGGCCTCGTCGGGAAGGTCGCGGCCGGACTCGGCGAGAAGGGCGTGCTTTTCGTCATGTCCGACCACGGCTTCAAGTCCTTCCGGCGCGGCGTCAACCTCAACTCGTGGCTGCACCGGAACGGGTACCTGACCCTCGCCGGGGGCCGGAAGGAAAGCGGCGAGTGGTTCAAGGACGTCGACTGGGACCGGACCAAGGCCTACGGTCTCGGCCTCGGCGGAGTCTACCTGAACCTCAAGGGCCGGGAGGCGCGCGGCACCGTGGCCCCCGGCGCCGAAGCCGCGGCCCTCAAGGCCGAGCTGGCCCGCAAGCTCGCCGCGCTCAGGGACGGCCCGAACGGCCCCGCGGCGATCACGCACGTCTACGACCGCGACGCCATCTATGCCGGGCCCTACCGGGACAACGCCCCCGACCTCATCATCGGCTACAACGAGGGCTACCGGGCCTCGTGGGCCGGCGTCACCGGCATCGTCGACGACGTCGTCATCGAGGACAACGGCAAGGCCTGGAGCGGAGACCACTGCATCGACCCGGCCCTCGTCCCGGGGGTGCTCTTCTCGAACCTCAGGCTCGGGAACGACAATCCCTCCATCATGGACATCGCCCCGACCGTCCTGGAGCTCTTCGGCCTCGTGCCGCCGGCGCACATGGACGGCCGCGGCCTCGTCGATACGGCCGCCCTCTCCGCGGCGAAGAAGGGGAAGGAAAAATGAGCGACGGCAAGCGCGCCTCTCTCACGCGCCGGGAATTCATCAAGGCCGGCGTCGCCGCCTCGGCCGCGGTGGGCCTCGGCGGGGCCGCCCGGCTCGCTCCCCCGGTTTACGGCCGGGCCCGGACGACGAAGAAGATGATCGTCCTCGGCCTCGACGGCCTCGATCCGGTTCTGACGAAGCGGTGGATCGACGAAGGGCGCCTCCCGGCCTTCCGCAAGCTGCTCGAGCAAGGCGGGGACTTCCGGCCTCTCGGGACGAGCCTGCCGCCCCAGACGCCGGTCGCCTGGTCCAACTTCATCACCGGCATGGACCCCGGCGGCCACGGCATCTTCGATTTCTTCAACCGCGATCCCAAGACCTACGTCCCCGTGTTCTCGGCGACCGAGACCTCGGGCGCCGCGAAGACGATCCGGATCGGCAAGACGCTCATCCCCCTCTCGGGCGGCCAGATCCGGAACCTGCGCCGGGGCCGGGCCTTCTGGCAGATCCTGGAGGACGCGGGCATCCCGGCGACGGTCTTCAAGATGCCTTCGAACTACCCTCCCGCCGCGTCGAAGCAGCGGACGCTCGCCGGCATGAACACGCCCGACCTCAAGGGCTCCTACGGCATCTTCAGCTACTACACGAACGCCGCGGCGAACGTCATCCAGGAGGCCGGCGGCGGCGGCCGGGTCCACGACGTGTTCGTCGTCGGCAACCGGGTCGAGGCGGAGCTCTCGGGCCCGGTCAACACGTTCCGGGTCGACGCCCCCGAGGCGACCGTCCCCTTCCGGGTCTTCCTCGACCCGGAGAACGCGGCGGCCAAGATCGAGATCCAGGGCCACGAGTTCGTGCTCCGGCAGGGCGAGTGGAGCGGCTGGAAGCGCGTCCGCTTCGGCCTCATCCCGACCCAGAGCGTTTCCGGCATCTGCCTCTTCTACCTCAAGGAGGTCCGGCCCAAGTTCAAGCTCTACGTGTCGCCGATCCACATGGACCCGGCCCGGCCGGCCCTGCCCATCTCGACGCCGGAGTCCTACGCGCGGGAGCTCGAGCGCCGCTTCGGGCCCTACTTCACCAAGGGCCTCCCGGCCGACACGAGCGCGCTCGACAACGGCATCCTCGACGAAGAGGAGTTCCTGACCCTCGACAATATGGTCTACGAGGAGAGCATGGCCATGCTCGAGCACGAGCTCGGGCGGTTCGACGAGGGCCTGCTCTTCTACTATTTCTCCAACGCCGACCAGCGCCAGCACATGTTCTGGCGCCTGACCGATCCCGGCCACCCCGCCTACGACGAGAAGCTCGCCGGGCGCTACGGCGACGTCATCGCCCGGACCTACGCCGAGATGGACCGGGCCCTCGACCTGGCCCTGAAAAAGGCCGACCGGGACACGGTCGTGATGGTCCTGTCCGACCACGGCTTCAACACCTTCCGCCGGGGCTTCAACCTCAACACCTGGCTCGTCCGCGAGGGCTACCACCGGCTGAAGCGGCCGTGGAAGCAGGAGGAGTCGGCCTACTTCGACAACACCGACTGGTCCAAGACCCGGGCCTACGGCATGGGGCTCAACAGCCTCTACATCAACGAGCGGGGCCGGGAGGGCCAGGGCTCCGTCGCGCCCGGGGCGGACAAGGACAACCTCGTCCGCGAGATCGTCCGCAAGCTCGAGTCCCTGACCGACCCGGCGACGGGCGAGCGGGCCGTCCTGCGGGCCTTCGTGGCCCGGGAGACCTACCGCGGCCGGAACCTGGAGTCGGCCCCGGACATCGTCCTCGGGTTCAACCGGGGCTACCGCATCTCCTGGCAGTCGCCGCTCGGAGGGTTCCCCCGGGAGATCTTCGAGGACAACACCCAGAAGTGGAGCGGCGACCACATGTCCGCGCCGGAGGTCCTGCCGGGCATCGCCTTCGCCAACCGGAAATTCACGGCCGAGTCCCCGGCCATCCACGACCTGACCGCGTCGATCCTCCACGTCTTCGGCGTCGCCAAGCCCGCGGACATGATCGGCGTGAACGTCCTGGAATAGGGACCTCGAAAGGAGTATCGCCATGGCCGCTGTGAAAGTCGCGATCGACAAGGCCCTCTACGGCAAGATCAAGAAGTACGCCGAGATGTCGGGCTACTCCTCGGTCGAGGAGTTCGTCACCCATTGCCTCGAAAAGGAAGTCGCCAAGATCGAGGAGTCGGACTCCGAGGAGGAGATCAAGAAGAAGCTCAAGGGGCTGGGCTACATCGGCTGACCGCCATGCACGTCGTCAACCTCGTCTTCGGCGGGATCGTCGGGCGCGATCCTGCTGCCCTTCCGGGGCCTCTCGCCCTGGGTCGGCCTCGCGGTCGTCTCGCTGCTGACGGCCGTGCTGATGCTCGGGGTCTACAAGCTCACGTCCGATCAGGCGACGATCCGCCGGGCCAAGGACCGCATCAAGGCCCACCTCCTGGAGATGCGTCTCTACAAGGACAACATGCGGGCCACGCTCGGGGCCCAGGCGGGCGTCCTCAAGGCCAACCTGACCTATCTCGGCGCGAACCTCAAGCCCCTGGCCGTCATGATCGTGCCGCTCGTCCTCATCCTGGCCCAGCTCAGCCTCTGGTACGACCGGGCGCCGCTCCGGCCGGGCGAGGAGACCCTGCTCAAGGTCGGGCTCGCGGCGGGCGCCGATCCCGTCTCGCTCGACCTCGTCCTCGAACCCCCCGCCGGCATCGAGGTCACGGCGCCTCCCGTGCGCATCGCCGACGAGCGCGAGATCGTCTGGCGGCTCAAGGCCGTCGCGCCCGGCGAGGGGCGCCTGCTCCTCCGGACCGGCGGGCGGACGATCGGGAAGACCGTCACCGTCGGCGGCCGCCGCCTGACCAGGATTTCGACCCTGGCCTCGCGGGGCTCGCTCGTCAGCCGGGTCCTCTACCCGGGCGAAGCCCCTCTCCCCGCCGGGACCGCTGTCCGTTCGATCGAGCTCCTCTATCCGGCCGCCGGCCTCCGGGCCTTCGGCCTCGACGTCCACTGGCTCGTCGCCTATCTCGTCCTGTCGATCGTCTTCGGTTTCGCCCTGAAAGGCGTCTTCAAGGTCGAGATCTGAGAATCCCCGCGCCGAAAGGAAGCCCATGAAGATCGACATTTTCAAGATGGAACGGATGCAGTCCATGTGGGAGAACGTCGTCGCCTACAACCTGTCCGAGAGCGGCGTCCACCCCCTGACCCTGAAGGAGCTCCTGACGCCCGAAGAGCTCGACGAGCTGGCCCGGGTCGAGCTCGGCTACACCCAGACCAACGGGACGATCCCGCTCCGCGAGCGGATCGCCGCCCTCTATCCGGGCCTCGGCCTGGAGCAGATCCTGGCCACGGCCGGGTCGTCGGAGGCCAACTTCCTGCTGATGTGGAGCCTCATCGAGCCCGGCGACGAGGTCCTCTTCGAGCTGCCCAATTACATGCAGATGGGCGGGCTCATGCGGGCCTTCGGCGCCAAGGTGGGGACATTCAGCCTGCGCGAAGACCTCGACTGGCAGCCCGACCTCGACGAGCTCAAGAGGCTGGTGACGCCGAAGACGAAGCTCATCGTCCTGACCAATCCGAACAACCCGACCGGGGGCGTGCTCGCGCCGGAGGTCATGAAGGCGATCGTCGACCTGGCCGCCGGCGTCGGCGCCTGGATCATCGCCGACGAGGTCTACCAGGGCGCCGAGCTCTCGGGCGTCCCGACGCCGAGCTTCTGGGGGATGGGCGAAAGGATCATCGTGGTCAACGGCCTGTCCAAGGCCTACGGCCTGCCCGGCCTGCGCGTCGGCTGGATCGTCGGTCCCGAGGACCTGGTCAAGCGGACCTGGCCCTACCACGACTACACGACGATCTCCCCGTCGGCGCTGAGCGACCGGCTGGCGACGCTCGTCCTCGCCCCGGAGACCCGGGAGAGGATCCTCCGGCGGACCCGGGGCATCCTCAACGCCAATTTCCCCCTCCTCGAGGAGTGGCTCAAGGCCCACGGTGGGCTGTTCAGCTTCCGGCCGCCGAAGGCCGGGGCCATCTGCTTCGCCCGCTACGGTCTCGAGCGGAACTCGACCGAGCTCGTCGAGCAGCTGATCCGCGACGAGAGCGTCCTCGTCGTCCCGGGCGACCACTTCGAGATGGACGGCTACCTCCGTTTCGGCTACGGGCCCGAACAGGGTTATCTCCGGACGGCCCTGGGGCGGATCGACAAAACTCTTAAAAAAATCGCCCCGTCGTGGTAGAATGTTGAATCGTTTCCCTCGGGGAACGGGTTATAAGGCTGTGGACCATAGGAGGTCATCATGAACAAGATCCGAACCATCGCCCCCCTCGCCATCGTCGCCATTCTCGTCCTGGCCGGCGCTTCGTACGCCCAGCAGTTGAGCAAGGTCGCCATCATCAACTCCCAGAAGGCGTTCGAGACCTCGGCCGAAGGCAAGAGGGCCCTGAGCCAGATGCAGGACCGCGACACCAAGATCAAGAACGACATCCAGAAGATGGATGACGCCATCCGGCTCCTCGAGAACAAGCTGTCGACCGGCCGGCTGACGATGACCACGGAGGCCCTCGCCGGCATCCAGTCCGACATCGAGAAGAAGTCGACCGAACGGAAGCGCTACGAAGAGGACGCAGACCCGCGACGGTCAGGCCTTCGCCAACAACCTCATCGCCAAGATCCGCGGCGAAATGGTCACGATCATCGAGAACCTGGCCAAGGAGCGCGGTCTCGATCTCATCCTCGACGCCATGTCGAGCGGTGTCGTCACGGCCAGCCCGACGATCGACATCACCGACGAGGTCGTCCGCCGCTACGATCAGTCCAAGGCCGCGACGCCCCCCGTCAAGAAGTAACGTCCCCCCGCCAGCCAACATTCCGGGGAGAAAGGGTCCGATCCTTTCTCCCCGGTTCTCTATTCCCCTCCCGGTGCCGATCGTTCGAAGTCGATCCTGATCCGGACGATCTCGGCCCGGCTCCCGACGCGCACGGGCGGGCCCCAGGTCCCCGCCCCGCTCGTCACGTAGTAGTGCGTGTTCGCCCTTCCGGAGATGACCCCAGTTGAGCTCGTAGATCAGGCTGTTGACGAGATCGATCGGGAAGATCTGCCCGTCGTGCGTGTGGCCGGAGATCTGGAGGGCCGCGCCGGCCTGCTCGGCCTCCTCGAGACGGAGCGGCTGGTGGTCGAGGACGAAGACGGGCAGGTCCGCCGCGAGGCCGCTTCCGGTGAGGATGCCTCCGATGGACAGGCGCTTCTCCTGCATCCCGAGAGAGCTCGGGTCCCTCCGCCCGACGAGGACGAAAGCGCCGGCCACCGTCGACGGCTTCATCCTGGAGGACCGTGACGCCGCAGGCCCGGAGGCAGGCCAGGTTCCGCTCGAGTCCGCTGTAGAATTCGTGGTTCCCCGCGCAGGCGAAGAGGCCGGAGGGGGCCCGGAGCTCGCGCATGATGCCGCCGAGCTTCGCTTCGATCTCCGCCGTAACGGTCTCGTCGACGACGTCCCCGGCGAAGAGGACAACGTCGGGCTCGAGGGCGTTCATCCGCGCGACCACCTTCTTCAGCCTCGACGGCCCGACGAGCGCTCCCGAGGTGGAGATCGGAGGCCGCGACGACGGTCAGCCGCTCGAGCGTGCCCGCCGCGCCGGGATGCGGAGATCGAGATCGACCGTCCGCAGGCGGGTCGCGTTCCAGGCGCCCAGGGCGACCGTCAGGACGACGGCGCCGGCCGCGACGGCGAAGAGGACCGGTCCCGTTCGGGACCCCGCGGAAAACAGGCTCTTCGGCAGGAACGGGACGAACGCGTCGACGAGCCGGACCAGGTCCACGGCCAGCACGGCCATGAAGGCGTACAGCATCACGGCCAGATGGAACGTCCCGGCCTCGACCAGGGCCGACGTCGCCCAGCCCCGGGCGAAGGCCATGAGAATGCGTCCCAGCGGAAAGGCCAGGGCCAGGCCGATGAAGAGGACGAGGAACACCCTGCGGGCGCCCGGCTGCGAGGCCAGGGCCTGGGCGCCCCGGCGGACGACATAGAAGTTGATCAGGATGTAGACCGACAGGGCGACGATGACGAAGACGGGCATCTTCCGGTCCTTCACTCCCGCGGCGCCCCGTTGAAGGTGACGATCTCCTCCAGGGTCCTGCGGGGCGGCTCGCGCGTCGGACGCTTTTCGGCGTAACCCAGGGGCATCAGGGCCACGATCTTGAAGCCCCGCGGAATGGCCAGGGTCTTGCGGACCCGGCGATGGTCGAACCAGCCCATCCAGCACGTCGCCAGACCCAGCTCTTCGGCCTGGAGGACGACGTGCTCTCCGGCGATGCCCATGTCGAGGAAATGGAACGGGATGCCCAGGAGCTTCGAGCCGGCCCGGACGGCGGCTCCCCCGGGCTTGGCCAGGAGGACCAGGAGGACCGGGGCCCGCGCGGCGAATTTCGAGCCGGAATAGATGCCGGAGAACGCGGCGGCCGCGAGCCGCTCCTTGAGTCCGGGCTCGTCGACGACGACGAAGCGCCACGGCTGGACGTTGTGGGCGGACGGGGCGAGGCGGGCCGCTTCGAGACAGGCCCGGAGCTTCTCCGGCTCGACCGGCGTCTCGAGGTAGCGGCGGATGCTCCGGCGCCCGCTCAGGATCCTTTGAAATGCGGTCGGGGCGATCGGACCGGGATTTTCGCTCATGGCCTTCTCGCGAGATTTCGCCCTTCACCGGACCAGGATGAGCTCGGTCTGGCGCCGGTCGAGGAAACGGACGCCCGCCCGGGTGAACACCGCGTCCTGCTCGAGCGCGATCTGGACGTCCTGTCCGCCCCACTCGGCGACGGCGTCGACGACGTTGAGCTCGATGGAGAACACCGTGTCGGGGTAGAGCGGGTAATCGCCGTCCCCGGGCACTCCGCCCTGCTTGTCCCACAGGCCGATCGTCGGACCGGCGGCGTGGCCGTGGACGCCGAGCGGGTGGGTGTAGATGCTCGGCCGCAGGCCTTCGTCCTTGGCCCGCTTGAGCGCCGCGGCCAGGATCTGGTTCCCGGTCAGGCCCTCTTTCATCTCTCCGAGGAGGATGTCCTGGAGCCTGTTGCCTTTGACGAGGGCGTCCTTCAAGTCCCTTGGGGCGCGTCGGTCTCGCCGGGCAGCAGGACGTAGGCGTGCTGCTGCGTGTCGGTGTTGAGCCGCAGGTAGTTGATGCCGATGTCGCAGTGGAGCAGGTCGCCGGGATGGATGACCGGACTGTCCTTGTACGGGCTGGTCTTCGGCCGCTGGACGGAGATGCCGGGATTGAACCAGGTCGTCTGGCCGAGGGCGCGGAACTTCTCCCAGATCCACCACTCGACGTCGGCGGTCGTCGTGACCCCCGGCGTGATGACGGCGGCGGAGAAGGCCTCGGCGATCACGGCGTGGGCGACGGAGCAGATGCGGTCGTAGACCTCGATCTCCTCGGGCAGCCGGCGCTCCAGCCAGCCCACGGCCAGGCGCTCGGCCCCGACCAGCCTCTTCGCGTATTCCGGACCGAGGGCCTGGACGAGGCGCTTTTTCAAGGACGCGCTGAGACCGTCCCCGAAAGCGAAGACGTCGGATTCGTCGATGCCGATCCGCCCGGGATTCCTCTCCTTGACGGCCTTGGCCAGGGCCTGCCACTGGTCCTCTTCGCCGCCTTTCCAGACGGTCGGAAAGAGCCGGCCGATGCCGTAGCGGTTGACCGAGAACCTTTCGACGCCCTTGTCCCCTCCCCGGTCGAACATGACCAGCATGGTCAGGCGGCGGGCCGAGAGGCTGGCGAACGGGACCATCGAAAGGTAGACCGGGTCCTCGTTGTATTCGCGGCAGATGACCAGCCACATGTCGATCTTTTCCCGGCGCATGAGCTCGGGCAGGATCTTTTCGAGCCGGACGGTGAGCCAGCCGTCGTAGACCGCGGCCTGCTCCTTGAGATCCAGGACGGCCGGGATCTGGCCGGCGGCCGCGAGGGGCGCGAGGCCCGCCAGGATGAGGAGGAGGGCGAGGGCCCGGGAGGTCGTTCTTGTCGTCATGGGCGTCTCCTTTCGGTTCTCTCCGCCGGTGACGGTCCGGAGTCCCTCAAATTATAACAAATCGGGACCGGTCGCAAGACGGGCGGACCGCGGCGATTGCCCGGCGGCGGCCAAAGGTGGTATAGTCCGTGCAGGAACGTTTTCCCGGTCGTTTTCGTATTTTATAGGATATACGACAGGAGGTCCGAACCATGAAAAAAGCATCCGCCCTGAGTTTGGCCGTTCTTTTGACCTTCGTTTTCGCGGCCTGCACGCCCGCGACCGGCATCAAGTCGGGCGCCGCGGCCGGCGAGGCCCTGATCAAGCTCCTGCCCAAGATCGACCATGGGCGTCATGGCCGTCGACGTCACCCGGGCCATGGGGACCGACATGGCCGCGAAGGCCCTCCAGGATCCCAAGTCCCGGCAGCAATACGACGAATTCGTCGAGATGACCGGCATCGACCCGATGAAGGACATCTCCTATTTCGGGTTCGGCATCATCGCGACGTCCTCCGGCCCCGCGACCCAGAACGACGGCGGCTTCATCGTCAACCTGAAATACGACAAGGCCAAGCTCCTCGGCCTGCTCAAGGAGAAAGCCCCCTCTTTCAAGGAAGAAACCTACAACGGCGTCGCCATCTATTCCAACCTGGACGGCGCTGAAGCCAAGCAGACGACGCAGGCGGCCTTCCTCGATGCCAGCCACATCGTCGTCGGCAGCGCGAGCGGCGTCAGGGGCATCATCGACGTCCATCAGAAGAGAGCCGAGTCCCTGGCCAAGAACGCGGAGATGGCCGCCGTCCTCGCCAAAGTCGACAAGTCGGGCTTCGCCTGGGGCGCCTTCGCCGTCCCGCAGGAACTCCTGAAAAAGAGCATCGCCTCGACCCCCCAGCTCAAGGTCCTCGAGGGCGTCACCGGCCTGACCCTGGCCTTCGACTACAAGCTGGCCAATTTCATCGTCGACATCAAGACGATCGGCGGGACCAAGGAACAGAACGACAAGCTGGCCTCGACCCTCAACGGCTTCAAAGCCCTGGGCGGCATGGTCGCGTCCCAGGAACCGGCCGCCGGCGAGGCGCTCGAGGCGATCGACATCCGCTCGGGCGCGGATTACACCCAGCTCTATATCAGTCTCTCCCAGGAGCTCATGGACAAGCTGGGCAAGCTCGCCCAATCGAAGGCCGGCGACTTCATCAAGATGAAGAGGGACGAGCCGGCGGAACCGATCAAGTAAGCGGCCCGGGCGGGCTCAGTCCTCGGAGAGGTATTCCTTCGTCCGGAAGAGCCCGCAGGCCAGGGCCAGGAACACCGCGGCGATCGCGACGAGCGCCAGGACGGCGAGAAGCGGCGCGGTCGGCTCCAGCCGGAAGAGCAGCAGCGCGACTCCCCTTCCCCGCCGCCGGTGCCGCCGGCGGTGGTAGGGCAGAAGCGACTTCAGGTAGTGGACGACGGAGAACCTCTGCGTCGAGCCCGGGAAGTACTGGATGACGTTCTCCCAGCCGAAGCCGAAGACGAGCCCCACGATGATGGCCTTTTTGAGAACGGCGCCCAGGAACGTGAAGAAGGCCGTGTAGGCCAGGATGCCGAGGCCGAGGACGCCGAGATAGCGCAGGAAGGTGGCGTAGAGGGCGGGGTCCCCGAGGCGCGGCGGCGTTCAGGATGAAAAAGGACACGCCCGAGGCCGATCCCGACCATGACGAACATGAGGAGCGAGTAGGCGGCGTACTTGCCGAGGACGATCGCCGGCTTGGACACCGGCCGCGTGGTCAGATAGGAGAGCGTCCGGTTCTCGACCTCCTCGGCCACGACCGAGGTGCCGTAGAAGAGGGACAGGATGACGACGTAGAGCTGGAGGAAGAAGACCATCAGGATCTCGGTGAACACAGCCGCCATGTCCCCCGACCGGCCGCGCAGGAAGATCCGGACGACGACGGCCAGCACGACCGGGAAGAGCCCGAGCAGGGCCAGGGCGCGCGTCTTGCCCGTCTTCCGGCCGAGGCCGAAGAAGAAGCCGAAGACCTGGCCGAACGACCGTTTCACGCCTCATCTCATTTCCCCACCAGGTATTCGAAGACCGGCCTGCAGGTTGTCGTCGGGCGACGAGATCTCGTCGACCTCGATCCCGGCCTCCAGGACGACGCCCGTCAGGCGCCCGAAGAAATCGTCCCGCTTGTACGTTTCGACGACGAGTGTCCGGCCGTCCTCGCCGAAGGTCATCTTCGGGATGGACCGGTCCCCGACGAATCGGGCGGCCAGGGCCCGCGGATCGCTCGACCGGACCGAGATCTGGTGCGGGTGGGCCTCGATCAGCTCGCGGATGTAGGGGACGTCGCCCTGGGCCAGGATCTTGCCCTGATGGACGAGGACGACCCGCGAGGTCAGGGCCTCGATCTCGGGCAGGACGTGGCTCGAGACGAGGATGGTCCGGCCCTCGCTCTTGAAGTCCTTGATGAGCCGGATGAGCTTCCTCTTGCCGAGCGGATCGAGCCCGCTCATCGGCTCGTCCAGGATGACGATCCCCGGGTCGTGGGCGACGGCCTGGGCGAACTTGATCCTCTGGCGCATGCCCCGGCTGTAGCCGCGGATGAGCCGGTCCTTGTCCTTCGTGAGATCGACGACGTCGAGGGCCCGGGCCGCCCGGTCCCGGACCTCGGCCGGCCCGAAGCCGTAGAAGCGCAGCAGGCCGGTGACGAACTCGAGCCCGGTCATGTCCTCGTAGAAGACGTCCTGCTCCGGGCAGAAGCCGATGTCCCGGAAGAGCGCGGGCGAGTTCCAGGTCCGCCGGCCGCGGACCGTCACCGCTGCCGATATTCGGCTTCATCTGGCCGGTGACGAGCTTCATGAAGGTCGACTTCCCGGCGCCGTTCGGACCGAGGAGTCCGGTGATCCCCTCCTCGATCTCCAGGCTGACGTCGTTCAGGCCGAGGACGTTGCCGTACCACTTGGAGAGGTGCGCGGCGGCGATGACGGCGCTCACTTGATCACCTCGACGCCGCGGATCCTGCGGTCGAGCACGACCAGGGCGAGGACCGCGATCGCGGCCAGGACGGCGAAAGACCAGAAGACCGGGATCGCGACGGGCGGCTTCCGGCCGAAGAGGAAGGCGCCGGCCTGCATGAGGTTGGCCCGGAGGGAGAACAGGGCCATGTACGGGGTCCGGAAGATGCCGCCGAGGATGCCGGAGATGACGTCGGAGAAGAGATAGGTCGTGAAGACGAGGATGGCGACGTAGCGCGCGTTCCGGCTCGAGGCCGAGAGGAGCAGGAAGTAGAAGCCGAAGAACACGGCCAGGAGCGCCGCGTAGCCGAGGATGGACAGGGGCAGCCAGGGATAGGCGGCCAGGAACTTGAGGTTCCCGGCGAAGATGAGCTTGAAGACGACGAGGACGAGCCAGGGCACGGCCGTCAGGACGAGGACGAAGAAGGCGATGACCGAGAGCTTGCCGAGGAGGTAGTCCTTCTTCGTCAGGGGCCGGGAGAAGTAGAGCTGGAGGGAGCTGTGCTTGAGGTCGTCGGCGACGAGCCCGGCCGCCGCGAAGACGAGGACGATGATGATCATGAAGAGGAAGCCGGGATTGACCAGGAAGGACTTGAAATAGCCGGGGTCGATCTTGATCAGGTTCTGGTTGCTCTTGACCAGGGCCTGGAAGTCCTCGAGCCGCTCGGAGACGTACAGCCCGCCCAGGGCGAAGAACGCGGGCAGGAACCCGCCGGCGAAGAAGAACCGGAAGGCCTTCTTCTTGAAGGCCAGCTGGATCCCCGTCCGGGTGATCGGCCACCAGGGGAAGCGCCGCCGGACGAGCTCGCCGTCCCAGTGGGTGTAGCCCTTCTCCCGGATCGTGGCCATCAGTCCACCCCCACGACGCCGGCGAAGAGGTCCTCGAGCGAGGTCCGGCTCCGGACGAACGAGCGGAGCTGGACCCCGGTCCGGGCGGCCGCCCGGAAGATCTCCATGCGGTCGCTCCCTTCGGGCATGTAGACCTTGATCAGGCCGTCCTCCGTCTCGTCGACGCGGCTGCCCGTGCCCTCGAGGTCCTTGCGGAACGGCCCGGTCCCGCCCTTGACCCGGATCTCGTAGAGGCTGTAGCCGATGGTCCGGAGGTCGTCCATCCGGCCTTCGGCGGCGACCTTGCCCTGCTTGAGGATGACGACGGTCTCGCAGAGGGACTCGATGTCGTCGAGGATGTGCGAGGACAGGATGACCTGGATCGACTTCTTGGTCGCGATGTCCCGGATGAGCTCCAGGACCTCGGCGCGGCCGGTCGGGTCCAGGTTCGAGGTCGGCTCGTCGAGGAACAGGACCTTCGGGTCGTGGACGAGGGCCTGGGCCAGCTTGAGGCGCTGCTTCATCCCGGCCGAATAGGTGTCGAGGAGCCGGTAGCGGGCCTCGCCCAGGCCGACGTAGAAGAGGACCTCGTGGGCCCGCTTCATGGCCTCCTGGCGGGGCATGCCCGAGAGCTCGCCGAAGTAGGAGGTGAAGGTCACCGCGTCCATCCCGGCCATGAAGCAGTCGCTTTCCGGCATGTAGCCGACCGAGCGGCGGATCATGGCCCGGTCGCGGCGGATGTCGAAGTCGAGGACCTTGCCCTCGCCGCGCTCGGGGACGAGGAAGCCGAGCAGGATGCGGATGAGGGTGCTCTTGCCGGCCCCGTTCGGCCCGAGCAGGCCGACCGCCCCCTCGCCGAGCCGGGCGCTCACCCCGTCGAGGGCGACGACCTTCCCGTAGCGGAAGCTGAGGTCCTTGACTTCGATGCTCATGGGAGGCGAAATTGTATTCTCAAAGGTATACGGAACGCAAGGAAATATGTTCCCTAGAGCGGCAGGCGGAGCATGGCCTCGGGATCGACGCGGGTCTCGAGGACCTTGAACGACCAGTGGAGGTGCGGGCCGGTCGACCGGCCGGTCGTGCCGCAGAGGCCCACCGTCTGGCCCTTCCGGACGGCCTCCCCGCGCTTGACGAGAAGCCCGGACATGTGGCCGTAGGAGCTGAAGACGCCGAGCCCGTGGTCGATGATGACCGTCTTGCCGCCGTAGTAGAGGTCGCTGGCCATGACGACCGTGCCGGCGTTCGACGCGCGGATGGGCTCCCCGAAGGGGACGCGGATGTCGAGGCCCGTGTGGAGCGACTGCAGGACGTTGTTGTTCAGCCGCCGCTGGCCGAAGTTCGACCAGGACGGGGCGTCGTGGGGCAAGGGCGAAAGGCCCGTCGCCGAGCCACTCCGGCGTGACGACGCTCGTGGCCAGGGCGAGGAGCTCGGATTCCCTCTTGATGCGCGCCTGGAGGGAGGCGGGAGGCGTCACGTATTCCGGCTTGAACTGGAGCTTGGTCGAGGGGAATTTCCGTTCGACGATCTCGAGGTCCTGGCGGACGCTCTCCACGGCTCCCCCGGCCCGGCGCAGCTTGACGGTCATGACGCAGGGCCCGGTCTTGGCCTGGACGTCGATCCCCAGAAATGCGAAAAGGTCCCCGCTCCCGGGGTTCGGGACCGTCCGCGACGACGGGGCCGCCCTCATTTCCGCGGTCTTGCCCAGGAGCGAGGCCGAGGCCGACCGGACCGTCCCGTCGTTATCGAGGAAGACCAGGACCGGCTCTCCCGGCTGGAGCGATCTGTAGGCGAGCCGGACGACGGGCCCGGCCGTTGCGGGAGTGCCGGCCGGAACGGGCGCGGCCTGTCGGGCCGCCGGCCCGCGGGTGACGAGCGTGACGAGGGCCGCGAGAATGAGCGCGGCCCGGACGGCCGCCGTGGCGGGCCGGATCACGCCACCGCCCCGTGCGCGTTCTTCCTCAACACCCGGCCCGGCAGCCGCCCGGTGTGTTCGCCCGCGTCGACGACGATCTGGCCGTTGACGACGACCTGGCGGATGCCCTCCGGGTAGACCGCCGGTTCCTTGAACGTGGCCCTGTCGACGATCCGGTCCGGATCGAAGACGCAGACGTCGGCGGCCCAACCGACCTTGAGCAGGCCCCGGCGGACGAACCCCATCTGACCGGCCGGCATGCCCGTCATCTTGCGGATCATCTCCTCGAGCGGGACGATCTTCTCTTCGCGGACGTACTTGCCCAGGGCGCGCGGGAAGGTCCCGTAGGTGCGCGGGTGGGGTTTCCCCTGGCTCAGGGGGCCGTAGGGGGCGACGGCCTCGCTGTCCGCTCCGATGCCGACGAGCGGGTGGCTCAGGATGCGCTCGAGGTTGTCTTCGTGGCCGTAGAAGCTGACCATGCCCACGCGGTCCGACTCCTCGATGAGGAGGTCGCGCATGAATTCGTACGGGGCTTTCCCCGCCCCGGCCGCGGCCTCGAGGACGTTCTTCCCCTCGAGGGCGCGGTTCTTGTCGGAGGCCACGTCCGAGATGAGGATCTTGTCCCACGAGCCGTAGCCTTTCTCCTGCTCGGCGAGGTGGGCGCGGATCCGGGCGTCGAACGCCGGGTCCTTGAGCCTGGCGAGGAAGCCTTCCGAGCCGCCCTCGCGCGACCAGATGGGGAAAAGCGTGCTCAGACCCGTCGCGCTCGCGATGTAGGGATACCGGTCGCAGCGGAAGTCGAGCCCCTCGGCCCGGGCCTTTTCGAGCATGTCCATGAGCGTCCCGAGCTTGGGCCAGTTGACCGCGAACCCGACCTTGAGATGGGAGATCTGGAGCCGGATGGGGGCCTCCCGGGCGATGCGCAGGGCCTCGGCCACGGCTTCGAGGACGAAGGTCTCCTCGTCGCGCATGTGGGTCGCGTAGACGCCGCCCGTCCGCGCGGCGACGCGGCCGAGCTCGATGAGCTCCTCGGTCGAGGCGAAGCTGCTCGGCGTGTATTCGAGGCCCGAGGACAGGCCCAGGGCCCCGCCGGCCATGGCTTCGGCGACGAGCGCCCTCATCCGGTCGAGCTCGGCGCCCGACGCCGGACGGTCCACGTTCCCCATGACCGCGGCCCGGACCGTGCCGTTCCCGACGAACGTCGTGTAATTGAGCGCGGTCCCCGACTTCTCGATCGCGGCCAGGAAGCCGGTGATGTCCTTCCACTCCGCGGCCAGGCCGTACTTCTTCTCGCGCGATTCACGCATCTCCGCGGCCTTTTCGTCGGTCAGCGGGAAGGGCGAGCCGCCGCATTGTCCGCTGACGAGCGTCGTCACGCCCTGCCGGACGGCGCTCTCCGCGCGGGGATTGACCAGCAGGCCGGTATCGGTGTGGTCGTGGACGTCGATGAAGCCGGGCGAGACCGCGAGGCCGTCGGCCTCGATCACGGCCGCGGCCCGGGAGCGCCCGATCCGGCCGATCGTCCGGATCAGGCCGTCCGCGATGCCCAGGTCCGCCCGGAAGGGCGGCCCGCCGGACCCGTCGTAGACCGTGCCGCCGGCGACGACCAGGTCGAGGTCCCGGCCCTTGGAACAGCCTTGGAGGACGAGGCCGGAACCGGCCGCGGAGACCGCGGCGGCCGTCCGGAGGGAGCTGCGGAGGAATGCGCGTCTGTCCATCGTGTCCACCTCCCCCGCATCATAGCCAAATCCCCGCTTCGAGTAAACCGTCCCCGGCCGCGGGCCCGCCGAAGTTGCCTTCGCGCCGGCTTTCTGATAGAGTAAGCGTCCTCGGATCCCGGATGTCCGGCGCGAGAGAACCCGAAAGGATCGACAGATGGCCGACGAAAAGAAAGAAACCAAGAAGCGGAAGAAGATGAACACCCTGGACCTGGCCGAGATCGACGCCAAGCTGGCCGAGTGCCGGGAGAAACAGGGCAGCCTGACCTCCAAGTACGCCCGCCAGCTCCAGGCCCGCAAGAAGGCCCTGGGCCGCTGATCCTGCCGGGGCCTCCCCCCTCCCCCGTCCGCAAACCGAACAAATTGTTGTCAATCCCCCTGTTTTCTGTTAAAATGGCCCGGAAAAAACATCAGGAGAACAAAACGAGTGATTAGCAAGGAACAGAAGACGAAGATCGTCAAGGAGAACCAGGCCCACCCGACCGATTCGGGCTCGCCTGAGATCCAGGTGGCCTTGCTGACGGAGCGGATCAACCTGCTCGTCAAGCATTTCGGCGACCACAAGAAGGATTTCCACTCCCGCGCCGGCCTCATGAAGCTGGTCGGGCAGAGAAAGCGGCTCCTCGAATACGTCAAGAAAGACGATGTCGGCCGCTACGAAAAGCTCATCAAGAAGCTCGGCCTGCGCAAGTAGGCCCGGCCACCAAAGGAACACCCCATGTCCAACACTATCAGTCTAGAGATCAACAAGCGGACCCTGTCCATCGAGATCGGCCGGGTCGCCAAGCAGGCCGACGGCTCGGCCCTGCTGCGCTACGGCGACACCATGATGCTGGTGACGGCCACCTCCCGCAAGGAGCTCAAGGAAGGCAAGGACTTCCTCCCGCTCATCGTCGACTACCGCGAGAACACCTACGCCGCCGGCAAGATCCCGGGCGGCTTCTTCAAGCGCGAGGGACGGCCCTCGGAGCGGGAGATCCTGATCGCCCGCCTGATCGACCGGCCCGTCCGGCCGCTCTTCCCCGAGGGCTACTTCTTCGACACCCAGATCGTCGGCCTGCTGCTCTCGGCCGACCTGGCCAACGAGCCCGACACGCTCGGCGTCATCGGCGCCTCGGCCGCCCTCTACTTCTCCGACATCCCCTTCACGACGCCCCTCGGCGCGGTCAAGGTCGGCCTCGTCGACGGACATTACGTCGTCAACCCGACCGACGTCGAGCTCGACCGCAGCCCCGTCAACATGACCGTCGTCAGCAACGAGGACGGCATCATCATGATCGAGGCCGGGGCCAAGGAAGTCGACGAGGAACAGCTCCTCGAAGGCCTGGCCCTCGCCCACGAGACCAACCAGCAGATCATCCGGGCCCAGAAGGAGCTCTTCGCCACGCTCGGCATCAAGAAGCGCGAGTTCAAGGCCAAGGCCCTCGACCCGGAGAAGCTGGCCCAGGTCGAGCGCGAGCACGGGCCCGCCCTCCTCGAGGCCATGCAGGTCCGCGGCAAGAAGGCCAACGAGGCCGCCCTCAAGGCGGTCCGCGAGGCCGCCCTGGCCCGGATCCCCGAGGAGAACCTCGAGGAGAAGCTCCAGGTCAAGGAAAGCTTCTACAAGCTCGAAGAGAAGCTCTTCCGCGAGCTCGTCCTGCAGAAGAAGCTGCGGACCGACGGCCGGGGCTTCGACGACATCCGCCCCATCACGAGCGAGGTCGGCCTCCTGACCCGGACCCACGGCTCGGCCCTGTTCACCCGGGGCGAGACCCAGGCCCTGGCCACGGTCACCCTGGGGACCTTCGAAGACGCCCAGAGGCTCGACAGCCTGGGCGAGGAATCCAAGAAGCGGTTCATGCTCCACTACAACTTCCCGCCGTTCTCGGTCGGCGAAGTGGGCTTCCTGCGCGGCCCCGGGCGGCGCGAGATCGGGCACGGCGCGCTGGCCGAGAAATCGATCCTGCCGGCCATCCCCGACATCGAGACCTTCCCCTACACGATCCGCATCGTCTCGGACATCCTGGAGAGCAACGGCTCCTCCTCCCAGGCGACCGTCTGCGGCGGCGTCCTGGCCCTGATGGACGCCGGCGTCCCGCTCAAGATGATCGTCGCCGGCATCGCCATGGGCCTGGTCACGGGCCCCGACGGCTACGTCATCCTGACCGACATCGCCGGGCTCGAGGACCACTTCGGCGACATGGACTTCAAGATGGCCGGGACCGAGAAGGGCGTCACCGCCATCCAGCTCGACCTCAAGATCCCCTGCGTCACCCTGCCCATGCTCCGCGAGATCATGGCCAAGTCCCGCACGGCCCGGCTCAAGGTCCTGGACAAGATGAAGGAGACCATCGCCGCGCCGCGCCCGGACATCTCCGTCTTCGCGCCGCGGATCCTCATCCTCAACATCAACCCCGAGAAGGTCGGCGACGTCATCGGCCCGGCCGGCAAGATCATCAAGAAGATCATCAGCCAGACCGGGGCCAAGATCGACATCGAGGAGGACGGCAAGATCCTCATCGCCTCGACCGACATGTCCGCCGCCGAGGCGGCCAAGCAGATGATCCTCGACCTCACGGCCGAAGCCGAGCTCGGCAAGGTCTACACGGGCAAGATCGTCCGGCTCGAGGAATACGGCGCTTTCGTCGAGATCATGCCCAACCTCGTCGGGCTCCTCCACATCTCGGAGGTCGCGCCCAACCGGATCGAGAGCATCCACGACGTCCTCCACCTCGGCGACACGATCACGGTCAAGGTCATCAGCATCGATCCGGCCGACAACAAGATGCGCCTGAGCAAGAAGGCCTGCGAAGAGGGCGGGGAGAATCCCGACTCGACGCCCCGCCCGGAGCCCCGGCGCTATCCCCGCGAGCACTCCTCGGACCGCCGGGGGGGACGCGACCGCGGCGGGCGCGGCCGGTTTTGATTTCGGCGCCCGTTGGCCTATAATCACCGATGGATCCCCGCGCCGCCCGCGGGGCTGAGGGATTAACTGTGCGCAGACGCGACGCCCGCGGCTTCACCCTGATCGAGATGATCATCACCCTGGCCGTCCTGGCCGTCCTGGCCCTGTCCGCCCTGCCCCTCGGCAAGATGGCCGTCAAGCGGGACAACGAAGTCGAGCTGGCCCGGGCCCTGCGTCAGGTGCGCGAGGCCATCGACGCCTGGAAGAAGCTCGCCGACGAGAAGAAGATCGAGGTCGACGAGGACACCGAAGGATATCCGCCCACTCTGGAGGACCTGGTCAAGGGCGTCGAGGTCGAGGACAAGGACGCCAAGGGCCAGGGATCGGGCCGCAAGAAGACGGTCAAGTTCCTCCGCCGCATCCCCAAGGACCCCATGACCAATTCCACCGACTGGGGCCTCCGGTCCTACCAGGACGATTTCGATTCCGATGTCTGGGGAGAGGAGAATGTGTACGATGTCTACACGAAGAGTCCGGCCAAGGCCCTCGACGGGACATATTACAAGGACTGGTGAGCGCGGCTTCACCCTGATCGAGCTCATCATCGTCCTGAGCATCATCGGTCTCCTGCTCGGAGTCGCCCTGCCCAACTACAAAGCGGCGGCGACCAAGGCCAAGGAGACCGTGCTCAAGGAGAACCTCTTCATCCTGCGCAAGCTCCTCGACCAGTACGCCCAGGACAAGGGCAAGTATCCCGCGACGCTCCAGACCCTCGTCCAGGACAGCTACATCCGGGCCATCCCGGTCGATCCGATGACCAAACAGTCGACGACCTGGGTCGAGGTCCGCGAGCTCCCCTCCCCCGAGGACCCGATGCTCACCGAGATCCCCGGCGTGATCGACGTCAAGTCCGGTTCGGAAGCCAAGTCCCCCATCGATGACTCCCCCTACAACACCTGGTGACCGGCCCGGAGGACGGCCGGGCTACGTCCTCATCATGCTGGCCATGGCCGTCCTCGTCATCAGCCTCGGCCTGCTCATCGCCCTCCCGGTCTGGCAGACGGAGGTCAAGAGGGAAAAGGAGGAGGAGCTCATCTTCCGCGGCAAGCAGTACGCCGAGGCCGTGCGCCTCTACGTCCAGAAGAACCCCGGCAAGTACCCGGCCAGCCTGAAGGAACTCCTCGACAAGAAGTGCATCCGCCGGCTCTACCGGGACCCCTTCGACCCCGACGGGCTGTGGAACGTCATCCTGGCTTCGGGCCAGGCGCCGTCCGGGCGGGAATCGGCCCAGGAGGTCCTGGTCGCCCCGGAAAAGGCCCTGCCCGGCATCAAGAATCCCCGGATCCTCGGCGTCGTCAGCACGTCGACCGACAAGTCGGTCAAGATCTACAACGACCAGGAGAGCCACGACAAGTGGCTCTTCTTCTTCGGCCAGGACCCCAAGAAACCCCCCAAGATCTCCTACTACGGCGAGAAGGACTGACGGCCGCGCCGGCCCGTCAGGAACGCCGGATCAGGGGCACGAAGCGGACCGGCAGCAACCGCTCTTTCGTCAGCCCCTTCTTCTGCCGGCGCACGAGGACGAGCTCCTGCATGGCGGTCCCGACGGGGATGATCATCCGCCCGCCGACGGCCAGCTGGTCCGTGAGGGGCGCGGGGATCTCGGCCGCGGCCGCGGTGACGCAGACGGCGTCGAAGGGCGCCTCTTCGGGCCAGCCGGCCCAGCCGTCGCCGACGCGGTAACGGACGCCGGCGTAGCCCAGGCCGTCCAGAACGGTCCGGGCCCGCGCGGCGAGCGCCTCGACGATCTCGACCGTCCAGACGCGGCCGGCGATCTCGGCCAGGACCGCCGTCTGATAACCCGAACCCGTGCCGATCTCGAGCACCTTCTCCCCGCCCCTGAGGCCGAGCGCCTCGGTCATGTAGGCGACGATGTAGGGTTGGGAGATGGTCTGTCCGTCGCCGATCGGCAGGGGTCCGTCGTCGTAGGCCCGCGGCCGGAGCCGCTCGGGGACGAAAAGGTGCCGCGGGACCTTGTCCATGGCCGCGAGCACCCGCGGATCGCGGACCCCTCTCGCCCGGATCTGGGAGTCCGTCATCCTCCGGCGTTCGCGCGCGTAGTCTTCGCCCAAGGGCGGCCGTCCTCCGTCAGTAGGATCGGGCGAAATAGGCCAGGGCCTGGCCCGCGGCGCCGCAGGCGACGCAGGGCTTCCCGGTCTTCGCCTCGGCTTCGTCGAGCGGGATGACCCGGATCGTGGCCATGGTCTCGGCCTTGATCCGGCTTTCGCAGGCTTCGCCGCCGCACCAGGGCGCCCGGACGAAGCCGCGCTTGTTCTCGAGGATGTCCTTGAAGGTCCCGTAGTCGGACGCGTCGCGGATGTTGGCCTCGAGATGGGCCCGGGCCTGGGCCATAAGCCCGGCCTGGATCGCGTCGAGGAGCGCCGGGACCCGGGCGCCCAGCTCGGCCAGCGGCACGGTCTCCTTGACCTTCGTGTCGCGGCGGACGAGGACGGCCTGTCCGGCCTTGACGTCGCGGGGCCCGATCTCGATCCGCAGCGGAACGCCTCTCATCTCGTATTCGGAGAACTTCCAGCCGGGCGTCGCCTCCTCGCGGGCGTCGATGTCGACCCGGAGGCCGGCCGCGCGGAGGTCCCGGACGACGGCCTGGGCGGCCGGCAGGACGGTCTCCTTCCAGTTGCCGACGGAGATGGGCACGACCATGGCCTGGACGGGAGCGATGCGGGGCGGGAAACGCAGCCCCGAATCGTCGCCGTGGACCATGATCAGGGCCCCGATCGTGCGCGTCGTCATGCCCCAGGACGTCTGCCAGACGTACTGGAGGGTCTGGTTGCGGTCCTCGAACTTGATGTCGAAGGCCTTGGAAAAATGCTGGCCCAGGTTGTGGGAGGTCCCCATCTGGAGCGCCTTCCCGTCGGACATCAGGGCTTCGATGGCGTAGGTCATCGAGGCGCCGGCGAACTTCTCGCTCAGGGACTTGCGTCCGGAGAGGACCGGGATGGCCAGCTCCGACTCGCAGACGTCCTTGTAGAGGTCGAGGATCCGGAGCGTCTCGGCCTCCCCTTCCTCGGCCGTCTCGTGACATGTGTGGCCTTCCTGCCAGAGGAATTCCGTCGTCCGGAGGAAGGGCCGGGTGACCTTCTCCCAGCGGACGATGTTCGCCCACTGGTTGATGAGCACGGGCAGGTCCCGCCAGGACTTGATCCACTTGGCGTACATGTGGCCGATGATGGCCTCGGAGGTCGGCCGCACGGCCAGCCTCTCCTCGAGCTCCTCCTTGCCGCCGATCGTCACCCAGGCCACCTCGGGCGAGAACCCGGCGACGTGCTCGGCCTCCTTCTTGAGGAATCCCTCGGGGATGAACAGCGGGAAATAGGCGTTGACGTGCCCGGAGGCCTTGATGCGGAGATCGAGGGCCTTCTGGATGTTCTCCCAGACCGCGTAGCCGTGCGGGCGGATGACCATCATGCCCTTCATCGGCGTGTAGTCGGCCAGCTCGGCCTTCTGGACGACCTCCACGTACCACTTGGAAAAATCCTCGCTTTTGGGCGTGATGCTCTTCACCTGCCGGTCGTTCTCGTTCACGTCATCTCCTTGTCTTTGAGCGTTTTACGATTCTAGCGGCGGGTCGGCGAATTGTCAAGGAAACGATCGCCAATATCCCCCGACCGTTCACCTTTAGGGGTGATTGACCGGCGCCGGCCCCCGTGCGAATCTGGACTCGCCAATTTCAAAGGAAAAGGAAAATCTAGATGCTGAGCAGGACAACCTGGGAATCCAGGCCCGTCCGGCACCGGCCGCCCGAACGGGGATTCAAGCTTTCCCTGCCCATGACCGTCGAGGGGCCCGACCCCGACGGGGACTTCTTCCACGAGGAGACGATGCTCGCGTTCATGAGCCACCAGGGGGCCCTCTTCCCCCTCCGCAATCCCGTCGCCCTGGGGTCCCGCCTGAAGCTCATGATCGCCCTGCCGCCCAAGCTCGGCGAGGGCCGGAACCTCAAGCTCGTGGTCAAGGGGACGATCGTCGACGTCGATCCGGTCGAAGGGGACGGCACCGCCCCCCAGGTCGCCCTCCGGCTGGAATCCCGGTACCTCATCCAGGCGGACGCCGCGTGACGGCGTCCGGGCCCGGTCGTCCCGGACGCCTAGCCTCTGGAGATGAGGCGGCCGGGCCGAATTTGACCCCTCCATTCCCCGGGATGAGCGATTGTCCCCGCCCGTGAGACCTGCGAAAATGCGCAACGACATGGAAATGGCCAAGTCTCTTCATGATCCCTCCACGGCGAGCCCGGCCAGGACCGGGAAGCGGGAGCGCAGCTTCGAGCTCTCTCTCCCGGCCCTGGTCAAGGGCCTCGACGCGGCGGGCCGGAAGTTCGAGGAGCGGACGTCCGTCTGCGGCATCAGCGCCCAGGAGGTCTCCTTCCGGCTCAAGGCCCGTCTGATCATCGACTCGCGGGTGACGGTCTTCCTGGACATCCCCCGGACGCTCATCCTCGAGAGCCCCCTGCGCATGGTCCTGTCCGGCGCCGTCGTCTACGTCCGGTACGAAGAGAAGAACGACCGGCAGCAGTACGTCGTCGTCCGGCTCGACCGCGGCTTCCGCCTCCATCCGAACAGCCTGCCTCCGGCCTAACCGCTGCGGCCCCGTCTCACCCCCCCTCACCCCCCCTGCTTGACAACCCCCCGGCGATTGAATATGATTCGGGCGCATCGATGGAAAAACCACTCAAATCACCCAAACCGTCCAAAGGGGTCGAGACCAGCATGGAGAAAAAGAAAGCCCCCGTCGTCGCCGCGTCTCCGAAGATCACCCTCCTGATCTTCTGTCCGTCGGAGATCATCCTCGCCGGCATCCTGAGAGCCCTCGAAGCCGACCCGGACCTGGACATCCTGAACATCGAGAAGAACACGATCGAGTCGTTCATCGATTCGATCAAGAAGCTCAAGCCCCAGGTCATCCTCTTCGCCCACATGGAGGCCCTGCCGAACCTCCGGGAGATCTGCAAGGCCATCCGCGAGATCTCCAAGACCCAGGGCCGCTCGGAGCTGCTCCTCCTCGGCAGCATCCCCGCCCACGAGGAGATCGTCAACCTCATCAACGCGGGGGCCCGCGGCTACTTCGACCTCAACGACGCCTCGACCCAGCTGCCCGAAGCGGTCCGCGGCATCCACAAGGGCGAGATCTGGCTGCCCCGCGACAAGATGTCCAGCATCATGGACCGCATCATCTCCGTCGTCGGCCGGGACCTCAAGGAGAAGACGCTCGACCAGCTCACGCCGACCGAGTTCCAGGTCCTGCGCCTCATCGGCCAGGGCAAGAGCAACGACGAGATCGCCGAGCTCATGTTCATCAGCAAGAACACGGTCCGGTCGCACATCAAGAGCATCTACGCCAAGCTCGACACCCACAGCCGCCTCCAGCTGGCGCTCTACGCCATCAATTCGGCCCTCTTTTAAGGCCAGGAATCGAGGACGCCATGACAAAGAAAGCCGCCCCCAAGAAAAAGGCCAAGGCCATTCCCGATGAGCTGGAAGTCAACCGCCGCCGCGAATGGCGGTTCGATTTCCCCCTGGGCACGCTCATCGAAGGCAGCCTCGCCGACGGCAACAAGTTCAAGGAGGAGACCCAGCTCGAGAACATCTCCTCGGGCGGGGCCTATTTCTCCCTGGACTCCGGCGTCGTCGTCGGCTCCAAGCTCAACCTCTACATCGAGCTCCCGGAGAAGCTGGCCGACGGCAAGAGACTGAGACTGCGGATCGGCGGCATCACCGTCCGCCTGGAAAAGCCCGACAAGAAGACCAAGCGTCAGGGCGTCGCCGTGCGGTTCAGCGATGACTTGTTCAAGGTCGTCCCGGTCAAGAAAACGGCCAAGAAAAAATAGCGTCCTCCGCGTCGCCTTGACGGGTGGGATCGCCTGCGGCAAGTCCGTGGTCGCCCGTCTCCTCGCCGAAAAGGGTTGTGTCCTCTTCTACGCCGACAAGGAAGCCCACGATCTCATGCGGCCCGGCCGGCCGGCCTGGAAAGCCGTCGTCGCCCGCTTCGGCCCGGCCGTCCTCCGGCCCGACCGGTCGATCGACCGGTCCCGTCTCGGCCCGCTCGTCTTCGCCGATCCGGCCGCCCGGAAGTTCCTCGACGGGCTCGTCCATCCCCTCGTCCGGATCGAACAGGAGAAGGCCGTCCGGCGTCTCGAGCGCGCCGGCGGCGCCCCGATCTTCGTCGTCGAGGCCGCCCTGACGGTCGAGGCGGGTTATGCCCGGCACTTCGACCGCGTGGTCGTCGTCGACTGCCGCAAGCCCGAACAGGTCCGCCGCCTGAGGCTGCGCGACGGCATCGGACGGGCCGAGGCCCTGCGCCGGATCGGCACGCAGATGCCGGCGCGGGAGAAGCGCAGGCACGCGGACTACGTCATCGACGCTTCGGGGAGCCTGGCCGGGACGGTCGAACAGACCGAACGGGTCTACGCCCAGCTCGTGCGTGATGCCGAAATGAAGAGGGCGACGCCGTCCGCTTAGGCGGACTTGGTCTTGGAGAGGAGGGTCTTGAGCTCCTGGCCGGGGCGGAACTTGATCCGCTGGCCCTTCTCGATGCGGATCTGTTTCTGACGGCGGATATCGCGTCCGAATCCGGTCTTCTTGGCCACGACCTTGAAGCTGCCGAAGCCCCGGATCTCGACTTTTTCCCTGTTCGCGAGGGCGGTTTTGAGGGACTCCAGGACGGCCTCGACGATCGACAGGGACTTGGCCCTGTTGAATTCCGTCTTCTTCTCGATCGCCAAGGCTATATCGTTCTTGATCATCGGAGAAACTCCTTGCCCGAAGGCGAATACTATATTTAATTTATTGAAAATAAAAAGTCAAGCAGAAACATGACGGGTTGACTATCCTCCCCCGCGTTCCTATAATGAAGGCACCGTGCGCGCCCGGATCGCCGTCCCCGGACCGCTTCTTGGACCTGTCCGGAACCGCGGCGGGGCCGATTTCGGCGTTGTCTTCGCGCGGCCCCGGAAGTCCTCAGGGCCTTCCGGTACGATAAGAGCCAGGAGAAAAAGCAGAGCTGATGAAAAACAAAGATTTCCGGGAGATCCAGGTCTCGAGCTCCCTGCTCGTCGTCATCTTTCTGGGCGTCCTCGCCCTGGGCGTATTCATCTTCCTCCTCGGCGTCTCGGTCGGCAAGAAGCAGGTCCGCCTGGCCGCACCGGCCCAGATCGTCACCCAGCCGATCGCCGAGCCGGTCAAGGAACAGCCGGTTAGGCCGTCCCCCGCCGATACCGAGAGCGCCGCCGTCGCGCCGGTTTCCGGCGAGCCCGCGCCCAAATCCGCGCCGCCCGCGACCACGGTCAAAACCCCCGTCGAGAAGTCCCCGGCCGAAACGAGGAAAACGGCCCCGCCGCCGGCGACGGCGTCGACCGGCCTCTATTACGTCCAGGTCGGCGCGTTCACCGAACGGTCCCAGGCCCAGGCGGCGGCCGACAGGTACAAGAAGCAGGGCTACACGGCCGTCGTGGCCGCTCCCAGGCCGTCAGACACGAAGACCTGGTATCGCGTCCGGCTGGGCGGCTATGCGTCCCGGGACCGGGCCGTCGACCTCCTGACCAAGCTGAACGCCGCCGCCGGCAAGAAGACCGATTTCCGGGTCGTCCAGGACTGACCCACCCGAATCCGACCGAGGATAAGTGACGCTATGACACCCGCCGACAACAAAACGCTCGACCTCAAAACGCGACTCAATGGCCTCTTCGAAAAACTCGAAGAGGTCCGAGGTTTTCTTTGACCTCGATCACAAGACCGTCGAGCTCGATGCGATAAACGTCCGCCTGGCCTCCCCCGAGGTCTGGCAGGACCAGAAGACATCCCAGTCGCTCCAGCAGAAGAAGAAGCTCCTCGAAAAGGACATCCAGTTCTTCAAGGGCATCCTCACCCAGAAGGAGGACCTCGGGGTCCTGGTCGAGCTGGCGTCCGAGGGGGAGAACGTCGAAGCCGACACCGCGGCGGCCGTCGCCCGGCTCGACACGGCCCTCCAGGAAGCGGAGCTCCGGACGCTTTTCTACGAAGCGGACGATCGCCCGCAACGCCATCCTGACCATCCATCCCGGGGCCGGGGGCACCGAGTCCCAGGACTGGTCCCAGATGCTGCTGCGGATGTACCTGCGCTACGCCGAGCGCAAGGGCTTCAAGACCGAGGTCCTCGACCACCAGCCGGGAGAGGAGGCCGGGCTCAAGAGCGCCACCATCCGGTTCGAGGGCGACTACGTCTTCGGCAATCTCAGCCAGGAGTCGGGCGTCCACCGTCTCGTGCGCATCTCGCCTTACGACGCCGCCAAGAGGCGGCACACCTCTTTCGCCGCCGTCTTCGTCTATCCCGAAGTCGACGACGACATTCCGATCGACATCAGCCCGGACGACCTCAAGATCGACACCTACCGCGCGGGCGGCAAGGGCGGTCAGCACGTCAACACCACGGATTCGGCCGTCCGCATCACGCACATCCCGACCGGCATCGTCGTCCAGTGCCAGAACGAGCGCTCCCAGCACAAGAACAAGGCCTCGGCCATGAAGGTCCTCAAGGCCCGGCTCTACGAGCTCGAGCAGCGGAAAAGCCGGGTCAAGATCGACGCCCTCGAGGACGCGAAATCCGACATCGCCTGGGGCAACCAGATCCGCTCCTACGTCCTCCACCCCTACCGGATGATCAAGGACCTCAGGACGCGGGTGGAAACGGGCGACACCGACCGGATCCTCGACGGCGACCTCGACGAATTCATCAAGGCCGCCCTGGTGCTGCGGAAAAAGTCCGGGACGCCGCCCGCGTCCTAGGCGATCCGCCGTCGCCGGTCAGTAGAGGACGTCGGCTTCGCCGAACCTTTCGACGACCTTCCCGATCTCGAGGAGCAGGATCTCCCGCCGGGAGAGCACCGCGCGGATCTCCTCTTCCGAAAGCAGATCCCCGACGGCCTCCCTGAGCGCTCCCTCGGACAGGTCCCGGACGCTCTGAACGAGCCCGCGCGGCAGCTTTCGCAGGAGGTTCGCCGGGGGCACGTTCTTGTCCGAGAACGGCACGCCCTCGACGAAGCTCTTCATGGTCCGGAACGTCCGCGAATGGTCGATGAGGATGGCCCTGAAATCCGCCGTCACGAGCACGTTCCGGGTGTGCCGGTCCTCGTTGCCGACGATGTCGTCGAAGAGCTGAGCGACGTAGCCGGCCTTCTTCCAGCCCTCGGACCGGAAGGACTCCAGCCCCTGCCGGGCCGCCAGCATGTCCCCATAGAGGGCCGCGCCTTCGATCCAGAGCTGGCAGGACCCGGGTCTGCCGTCGAGGGCCTTCTCGACCGTCGGCGGGACCATACCGACGCCCAGCCGCTTGTCCAGGAGGTAGGCGGCGATCTCGTACTTCCAGCCCTCCCAGAAACCGCCGCGGATCCCGCTCGCGTCTTTCCACAAGGCGTAACGTACGACCTCGCCCCGCCGGAGGGTGAGCTTCCAGGGCCTGGTCACTCCCTCCTCGCGCTCCATCTGCACCCGGTCGACGATCTCGGCTTCCCTGAGGAAGCTCTCCCAGTCCGAACGCGCTGCCAGCTCCGCGGCCGTGAACTGGCCCAGGGCCGGCACGACCGCGAGGAAGACCGACGCGACGAAACAGAATAACGATCTTCTTTTCATCCCCTCCTCCGCGGTCCCAGAGTACCCCAAAGCCGGGCCGGAATCAACGCGCTTTCTTGAAGTTTGCCTCTCCAAGCGGTAAGATGGACCGCTGGAAGGACACGCCCATGACCGAAGACGACGACAGCCCCAAGACCCCTGGGGAAAGACCCGGGGAAAAGGAGTTCGTTCCGCCGCTCGAGTTCGGCTCCATCGTCATCCTCCTCTACTTCCCCGCCCTCATCCAGCTCGGCCTCGTGGAGGACCCGGTGAGCGGCGAACGCCGGGAGAACCTGGTCCTGGCCAAGAGGAATATCGACCTCCTCGACCTCCTCAAGGACCGGACCAAGGGCAATCTCGAGCCCGAGGAGGAGAAGTTCCTCGACGGCGTCCTCGACCAGCTCAAGCTGGCCTACCTCAAGAGCGCCGACATCGTCAAGATGTAGACGCATGGTCGTATACCGCGGTCTGGACGACCCCCGCCTCCTCCCCCGCCCCGCCGCCGTGGCGGTGGGCAACTTCGACGGTCTCCACCTCGGCCACCGCAAGATCCTGTCGCGGCTGTGCGCCCTGGCCCGGAAGAAAGGCCTGCGCTCGCTCGTCCTGACCTTCGAGCCCCACCCCGAACGCGCGCTCGGCAAGAGGTCGGTCCTGTTGATCGACACGCCCGCCCAGCGCCTCGAGCGGCTCCGCGGCACCTGCGTCGACGCCGCGGCCGTCATCCCCTTCGACGGATCGTTCTCCAACCTGGGCTGCCGGGAGTTCGTGGAGGGCATTCTCCGGGACAGGCTGGGTGCGCGCGAAGTGGTCGTCGGCGGGGATTTCCGCTTCGGCCGCAACCGGCGCGGCGACGCCTCGCGGCTGAGGGAGCTCGGCCGGCGGGCCGGGATGGGCGTCCACCTCGTGGCCCCGGCCGTCCGCGGCGGGCGGACCGTCAGCTCGACGGCCATCCGCGGGCTCCTCGGACGCGGCCGCGTCGACGAGGCCGCCGCCCTCCTCGGCCGGCCGTACGAGATCTCCGGACGGGTCGTCCCGGGCGCCGCCCGGGGCCGGCGCATCGGCTTCCCGACGGCCAACCTGGAGACGGAGAACGAGATCCTGCCCGAGGGCGTCTTCATCACGGAGACGCTCCGGAAAGACCGGGTCCACCCGTCCCTCACCAGCGTCGGCACCAACCCGACCTTCGGCCCCAGCCCGCTCCGGGTCGAGACCCTCCTGCTCGATTTCCACGGCTCCCTCTACGGGGCCGAGATCACCGTCCGGTTCCTCCGCAAGCTCAGGCCGACGAGGACCTTCTCCGGCGCCGTGCCCCTGGCGGCCCGCATCGCCGCGGACGTCGCGGCGGCCCGGGCCTGGTTCGCCGGCCGGGGTTGACATTTCGGCCGGCTTCGTTCATCTTCAAGGGACGGAAACGTCAGAGGAGTGACACAGCATGGATGAGAAGACCAAGGCCCGGATCATGGACGCCGTCAAGATCACGGCGCGTCCTCGCCCGGGTCGCCACCGAGATCATCGAGAGGAACAGGAACCTCAAGAGCCTGGTCATCGTCGGCGTCAAGACGCGCGGCGTGGCCATCGGCAAGCGCCTGGCCCGCATGATCGCGGAGCTCGAGGGGGTCGAGATCCCCGTGGGCACCCTCGACATCACCCGATACCGGGACGACATCCCGGCCCCGAAGTCCAAGCCGGCCCTCGATCAGAAGGACATCGGCTTCCCGGTCGTCAAGAAGGACGTCCTCCTCGTCGACGACGTCCTGATGACCGGCCGGACCATCCGCGCGGCCATGGACGCCCTCATCGACCGGGGCCGCCCGCAGACCGTCCAGCTCGTCGTCCTCATCGACCGCGGCCACCGCGAGCTCCCCATCCGGCCCGACTACGTGGGCAAGGTCCTGCCGACGTCGCGCCGGGAGGTCGTCCGCGTCCGTCTGAAAGAGACGGACGGCAGCGAGGAGGTCATCATCGCCGAGCCGATCAAGATCGGCGGAGGCAAGAAGCGGTGAGCCTTCTCTTCCGCGGCGGCCGGGTCGTCGATCCCGCGACCGGACTCGACGCCGTGCTGCGACGTCCTCGTCGAAGGCGGCCGGATCGCCGCCGTCGGCGGATGCGGCGGGATCCCGGCGGACAGAACGGTCGACGCCCGCGGTCTCGTCCTCGTGCCCGGCCTCATCGACCTCCACGTCCATCTGAGGGAACCCGGTTACGAGGCCAAGGAGACCATCGCCACCGGCGTCCGGGCGGCCGTCCGCGGCGGATTCACCGACGGTCTGCGCCATGCCCAACACCGATCCCGTCAACGACCGGCCCGAGGTCACGGAGCGCATCCGGGCCGAAGCCCGGCGGGCCGGTCTGGCCCACGTCCTGCCCATCGCCGCGGTGACGCGGGGCTCGAAGGGCACGGAGCTCGTCGACATGGCCGGCCTCGTCGCGGCGGGCGCGGTCGCTTTTTCGGACGACGGACGGCCCGTCGCGGACAGCCGGATCATGCGCCGGGCCATGGCCGCCGCGGACGAAGCCGGAGCTTTCGTCATCGACCACTGCGAGGACCGGGCCCTTTTCGAGGGCGGGGCGATGAACGAGGGCCGGGTCGCCGAACGGCTCGGCCTCGCCGGCATCCCCGCCGCCGCCGAGGAGATCATGGTCGCCCGCGACATCGTCCTGGCCGAGACCGCGGGCTCGTCCGTCCACATCGCCCATCTCTCGACCGCGGGCGGCGTCCGCATGGTCGGCGAGGCCAAGGCCCGCGGCGTCAGGGTGACGGCCGAGGCGACGCCGCATCATCTCTTTCTCACCGAGGAAGCGCTGGCGACGCCCGACACGGATCTCAAGATGAATCCGCCCCTCCGGACGGCCGCCGATGCGGCCGCCCTGATCGAAGGGCTCAGAACGGGCGCGATCGACGCCGTGGCCACCGACCACGCTCCCCACACGGCCGCCGAAAAATCCCGGCCTTTCGCCGAGGCCCCGTTCGGCATCGTCGGCCTGGAGACCGCCGTCTCCCTCGGGCTCGACCGCCTCGTCCGGCCCGGAACGATCACGCTCGGCCGGTTCGTCGAGCTGCTTGCGACCGCTCCCGCCCGCCGGCTCGGCCTGGCCGCCAAGGGCCGCATCGCCGTCGGAGCGGACGCCGACCTGACCCTGCTCGACCTCGACCTCCCGGTCACGGTCGACCGGAACCGATTCGAATCCAAGGGACGCAACACGCCCTTCGACGGCTGGAAGCTCCGGGGCGGCCCGGTCATGACCGTCGTCGGAGGCCGGATCGTCTATCCATTCGCGCCATGAAACCCGACGGGAAGAAGCTCGAACGCCTGGAGAAGGCCGTCGGCCACGCCTTCGGCGACCGGGCCCTGCTCCTCCGGGCCCTCACCCACAGCTCCCACGCCTACGAAGCCGATCCCGACCGCCCCGAGGACAACGAGGTCCTCGAATTCCTCGGCGATTCCGTCGTGGGCCTCGTCGCCGCCGAATTCACGATGTCGTCCTTCCCCGGCCGGAACGAGGGCGAGCTGTCCAAGCTCAAGGCCTCGGCGACGAGCACGCTGGCCCTGGCCCGGCTCGCCCGGGAGATCAAGCTCGACAAGGTCATCCGGCTCGGCCGGGGCGAGGAGAAGGGCGGCGGCCGGAAGAAGGTCTCCATCCTGGCCGGCTCGTTCGAAGCCCTGGCCGGGGCGGTCTATCTCGACGGCGGCTTCGAGGCCGCCCGGCGCTTCCTCTGCCCCCTGCTCGGCGCGGCCCTGAAGCCCGTCAAGATCGGAGACGCAGACCGTCAACAATTCCAAGTCCGCCCTCCAGGAGCTCTGCCAGAAGGCGGGGCTCGCCGCCCCCGCCTATTGCCTCGTTTCCGAAAAGGGGCCGGCCCACGACCGGACCTTCGCCGTCGAGGTCCGGCTCGGGGACAAGGTCCTGGCCCGGTCGAAAGGGCCGTCGAAGAAGAGCGCCGAACAGGCGGCCGCGGAGAAGGTCCTCAAGGCCTTCTTCGGCCGGAAGATCAAGAAGCTTTCGGCCGAAGCCTTCCTCATCGAAGCGGAGGACCTGGTCCTGCCCTGAACTCCGGCCGGGGCCTCAGGACCCCATCAGGACGGCGACGGGCCGGAGCGCCGGGACGTTCTGACAGACGATCTTGACGACCGCCGTCAGCGGCACCGACAGGATCATCCCCGGGATCCCCCAGAGCCAGCCCCAGAAGAGCAGGGAGAAGAAGACCAGCAGGGGGCTGAGGCCCGAGCCCTTTGCCCATGATCCGCGGCTCCAGGATGTTGCCCAGCACCATGTCCAGCCCGTTGCTGACGACGAGGACCCAGAACGGCGTCCAGAAGGTCCCGAACTGGAAGAAGGCGAAGCCGACGCGGAGGACCGAGGCGATGAACGAGCCGATGTTGGGGATGAAGTTGAGGAGGAAGGCCAGAAGGCCGAAGAGGGCCGCGAAATCGACCCCGAAGAAGAGAAGGACGATCCAGACCATCAGGCCGTTGGCCAGGCTCACGGCCGTCTTGATGACCAGGTACTTGCGGATCTGGGCGTCGATCGAACAGATGATCGCCGCCACGCGGCCGGCCCTCTCCCCGCCCAGGGCCTTCGTCAGCTTGGCGGTTCCGCGGCCCCTGCCGGCGACGATGAAGACGAGGAAGAGGAAGACGAGGAGGAGCTTGCCGACGAGGCCGAAGAAGGGGCCGATGGCCTTGAGGAGGAACACGCCGATCTTGTCGAAGTCCAGGCCGGCCACGGCCGCCGAAAGGTCGACCTTGAACGGTCCGATCCCGCGCTCCAGGAACCGGGTGAGCTCGGACAGCCGGCCCTGGTAGTTCGGCAGCTCGGCCACGAACGCCTTGCCGCTCGAATAGGCCAGGACGCCGAGGAGATAGAGGGTGACGAACATCAGGCCCAGGACGATGAGCGTGGCCGCCGGCTTGGGACAGCGGCAGCGGGTCAGCCAGGTCAGGGCGGGATCGATGATGTAGGACAGGAAGACGGCGAGGATGAAGGGGATGAGCACGGGGCGGGCCAGCTTCAGCACGACGCCGGCGACGAAGAGGACGACGAGGCCGAGCGCCGCCTTGAAGTACTTGTTGTCGTCCAAGTGCCTGACGCCTCGTCCGGGATTAAGCGAAGCTCACTTCGCGCTTCCGAGCGGCCGACAGGGACGCGGCCAGGGACCCGAAGAGCTTCTGCCCCGCGGCCTCCAGGCTCACGGGGACGCGCATGGCGCCGCAGAGGACGCTCCCCACGCGGCCGATGAAGACGGTCTGGCCGTAGCGGTTCCGGACCTTGACGCCGCCCGGGACCTTCTCCGGGACCTGCCCGTCGGCGGCCACGGCTTCGAGGAACCGGGCCAGGGCGGCCTCGGCCTGCGGTCCGGTCCCCGCGTCGACGAAGAAGCCCTCCATCTCCTTCTCGTCCGGACCGGTAGGCGGCGACGTAGCCGTTGCCGAGGAATTCGTAGCCCATGAAGTTCCGCTTGATGTATTTCTCGCTCCGGGCGACCAGGCCCTCGGCCGGGAAGGCCCGGACGAGCGGCGGCAGGCCGGTCTTCGGGCCGATCGCCCCGGCGATCTTCGACCCGGCTTCCCGGAGGACCTTCTCCGTCTCTCCGCCGAGGCCGAAGGCGAGCAGCTTGACGTAGTACCGCCCGGCCAGGAAATTCAGGGCTTCGCCCTCGAGGTAATCGAGATCGCCGACGCCGACGGGCTCGTTCTCGGGGTAGCGCTCGGCCCCGTAGATGCCGAAGGCGTTGAGCGGGTCCCCCATGTCGTAGATCTCCGCGGTCAGCGTCGCCTCCGTGCCCTTTTTCTGGAGGTCGGCGACCAGGAGCTCGCGGAAATCGTAGCTCAGGTAGCTCTCGGCGGCCCCGTTGATGTATTCGAACAGGCTCTCGGGGAAATAGCCGCGCGGCGCCTCGGTCGGGGCCCATCCCTCCAGCCGGGGAACGAGAGCGGCGAGGGCGGGGCTCGTCTGTCGCTCCTGCGCCAGGGCCGGGACCGTCGTCGAGACGAGGACGGCCGCAAGCGCGACGGCGACGGCGACCGCCTTCTCCGAAATGTGAATGCGCATGTTCGACCTCCGGGACAGGATGACCGGGAATAATATAGTGGAGGGTGGCCCGCTTGGCAAGCGGCCGGCGTCCGCAGCGGTGCCGCCGTTCGTTTGACAGGTCCCGGGAAAAGGGACATCATGGGAAAGTCATGGCCGCGTCCCGCGTCGTCGTCGTCAAGGCCGCCGGCGCGTGGACGCCTTCCGGGACCCCCGATGCGACCGTGATCGGCCGGATGATGGCCCGGGGTCTCGCCCTCCTCACCGGCGAGGGCTCCCCGGCCGCCGCGGCCGCCTCCCTCTTCCGTCCCGACGACCGCGTCGGCATCAAGGTCAACACCATCGGCGGCAGGGCCCTCAGCACGCGGCCCGAGGTCGCCCTGTCCCTCGCCGCCTGGGTCGCCGGGGGCGGCCTCCCGGAGAAGGAACATCATCGTCTGGGACCGGACGACCCGCGAGCTCCGCGAAGCCGGCTACGCGCCGGGCGCCGGGCAAGGCCGGCGTCCGGATCCTCGGGACCGACGCGGACGGCGTGGGCTACGGACCCGACCTCGTCTCGCACCTCGGCGTCGGCAGCCTCTTTTCGAGGATCCAGGCCGGCTACGTCACGGCCTCGATCAGCCTGGCCGTCCTCAAGGACCACGGCCTGGCCGGCGTCACCGCCGGCATGAAGAACTACTTCGGGGCCATCCACAACCCCAACAAGTACCACGATTCCGGCTGCGATCCGTACGTCGCCGAGGTCTTCGACGCCCCGCCGGTCAGGAGCCGCCACCGGCTGACCGTCCTCGACGCCATGACCGTCCAGTTCCACCGGGGCCCCTCCTACCATGCGCGCTGGGCGGCGAAGTTCGGCGGCCTCGTCTTCGGCCTCGATCCCGTGGCCGTCGACAGCGTCGGCTGGAGGATCATCGAGCGGCTCCGGGCCGGCGCCGGCCTGCCGACGCTCGAGGCGGAAGGAAGAGCGCCGAAGTACCTCGCCACGGCCGAGAAGATGGGCCTCGGCCGCTCCGATCCGGCCGCGATCGAGCTCGTCGAGGAGACGCTCGCGTGAACAGGCGGGGCTTCCTCCGCGGCACCGCCGGGGCCGGCGTGGCCCTGGGCGCCGGGCTGCCGTCGCTCTGCGCGCGCCTGTCCGCCCTGGACGGCGGATCGGACCTGGCCCGGGTCGAAGCCCGTCACTACGTGAAGCTCGCCGACCGCGAGATCGAATGCCGGCTCTGTCCCCGGCTCTGCCGGCTCGGCGACAAGGAGCGGGGCTATTGCGGCGTCCGCGAGAACGTCGGCGGGACCTATTACACGCTGGTCTACGGCAAGGTCTGCAGCCTCAACGTCGATCCCATCGAGAAGAAGCCTTTCTTCCACGTCCTGCCGGGCACGACGGCCCTGTCCCTGGCCACGGCGGGGTGCAACGTCAACTGCAAGTTCTGCCAGAACTGGGAGATCTCCCAGGCCCGGCCCGAACAGGTCGAGACGATCGACCTTTCCCCCGAAGCCGCCGCCGCGCGGGCGGCGGACGCCCGCTGTCCCTCCATCGCCTACACCTACACCGAGCCGACGGTCTTCTTCGAATACATGGTCGACACGGCCGCGCGGGCCCGGCGGAAGGGCATCCGGAACGTCGTCGTGACGGGCGGCCACATCAACGCCGAGCCGCTCGCGGAGCTCCTCTCCGTCGTCGACGCGGTCAAGGTCGACCTCAAGGGCTTCACGCAGGATTTCTACACCCGCTACGTCCGCGGCGAGCTCGGGCCCGTGCTCGAGACCATCCGGGCCGTGGCCAGGTCCAAGGCCTGGCTCGAGATCGTCTATCTCGTCATTCCCACCCTCAACGACCGGATGGACCTCATCCGCGAGATGGCCCGGTGGGTCAAGAACGAGGCGGGTGCGGACGTCCCCCTCCACTTCTCCCGCTTCCATCCGATGTACCTGGTCAAGAACCTGCCCCCGACGCCCGTGTCCACGCTCGAGGCGGCCCGGCGGACGGCGCTCGAGGAAGGCCTCCGCTTCGTCTACGTGGGCAACGTCCCGGGGCACGAGGCCGAGGACACGGTCTGTCCCGGGTGCGGCACGACGGTCGTCGCCAGGACGGCCTACCGGATCGACGCCGTCCGGATCGACAAGGGCAAGTGCGAAAAATGCGGGACGATCATTCCCGGCCTCTGGACCTGAGACCGGGGCTGCCGGCCTTCCTCCTGGGCTTCCTGGCCGCGTCGTTCCAGATCTATCTCCTCCGGGAATTCTCGGCCGTGTTCACCGGCAACGAGCTGACGTTCGGACTCTTCCTCGGCTCCTGGCTGCTCTGGGGCGGCCTGGGGAGCCTCATCCGGCCGCGCCGGCGCGCCGGACCTTCGCTGGGCCGGCTGGCGGGCATCTACGTCCTGGTCGTCGTCCTCTTCTTCGCCGGCCTCGTCGTTTTGAGGTTTTCCCATCGGCTCATGGGCATTCTGCCGGCCGAACTGACCGGCCTCGGGCCGGCGCTCGGCTTCGCGCTGTTCCTGAGCCTTCTTTTGAGCTTTCCCCTGGGACACTCCTTCGTCCTCAACGCCGGACTCCTCGGCGGCGACGTCGCCTCGGTCTACCTCTTCGAGTCGGCCGGGGCGGCGGCCGCGGGGCTCTTCGTCCATTTTCTCCTCATCCCCCGGCTGTCGAATTGGCAGGGCGCGGCGGCCGTCGGCGCCGCGGCCGCGGTCCTCGTTCTCGCCGGGATGAGGCCCGGCCGGGCCAGGCTGCTGGCCGTGCCGGCCCTCGTGCTTGCCGGCCTTCTGGTCGGATTCGACCCGGGCTCCCAAAGAGCCGCGTGGAAGCCCTTGGACCTCGCGGAGACGGAAGACACGCGCTACGGCAAGCTCCAGGTCGATCCGGAACGAGGAGCAGATCACCCTCTTCGACAACGGCCTGGCCGTCTTCAGCCATCCGGACGCCGGGGCCGCGGAGGAGTCCGTCCACTTCGCGCTCCTGCAGCGGGACGCCGTTCGCAGCGTCCTCCTCGTCGGCGGCGGGGCGAGCGGCGGCGCGGCCGAAGCGCTGAAATATCCCGGCCTCCGGGTGGACTGCGTCGAGCTCGATCCGGCCATCATCCGGCTGGCCCGAAAACACCTGTCCGGCCCGGCCCGGGCCTCGCTCGACGATCCCCGCGTCCGCTTCTTCCACGCGGACGGGCGGTCGTTCCTCGAGCGGTCGGCCGACCGCTACGACGCCATCCTGCTCAATCTCCCCGAACCGGCGACGGCCCAGATCAACCGCTACTACACCCGGGAGTTCTTCCTCGAGGTCCGGAAAAAGCTCGGGCCGGCGGGAGTCTTCGGCTTCGTCGTCCCTTCGGCGGAGAACTACATCAGCGACGCCCTCGGGCTGTTCTTGAGCTCGCTCGCCCGGACCCTGCGCGCGGTCTTCCCCGAAGTCCTGGCCGTGCCGGGCGCGAACTGCGTGTTCCTGGCCTCGGAGGGCCCGCTCGCGATCGACCCGGTCCGCCTGTCCGACACGATGGCCCGGCTGGGCCTCGAGACGCGGCAGGTCGGACCCGGGACCCTCCCCTCGCGCCTCGATCCGGCCCGCGTCGCGTACCTTGCGGAAAAGCTCGATTCTCCCGGCGCGAAGATCAACCGCGACCTCGCGCCCGTTTCCTACTATTTCCACTCGCTGCTTTGGGCGGGACAATTCCGGGGCCTCGAATCCGCCGTCCTGCGCGCGGCCGGCCGGGTCCCCGGTTTCTGGTTCCTGGATCTCCCGCTCGGCCTGTTCGCGTTGGGCCTCGTTCTCGCTGGCCATTTCGCGCCCGAGGCGTTCCGCGGTCCGGTTCGTCATCCCGCTGGCCGTCATGGGTTTCACCTCGATCGTCGTCGAGCTGGTCCTGTTCCTCGCTTTCCAGGCCCATTTCGGCTTCGTCTACGGCCGTATCCCGCTCCTCCTCGCCTCGTTCATGGCCGGCCTGGTCTTGGGCGCGCTGGCCGCCCGGGCCCGGAAAACGTCCGGACGGGCCGAGCTCGCCGCCGTCCAGGGGGGATTCGTCCTCCTCCTCGTCCTCGTTCTGCTGAGCTTGCCGGGGGCGGGAGGAGAAGCGGTCCCCTTCCTGCTCCTGGCCGCCTTCGGGGTTCTCGGCGGCTACCTCTTCGTCTCGGCCAACCGCCGGATCATCGTCGAAACGAAGCATCCCGGCCTCGGCTACGGCGTCGACCTCCTGGCCTCCTTCGTCGGCGTCATCCTGGCTTCGGCCCTGATCATCCCCCTCTTCGGCGTCGCCGCCGTCGTCCTCCGCCTCATCGTCCTCAACGCCCTCTGCTTCCTCTTCCTCCTCGTCCCCTCTTCCTAAAATGGGGACGTTTCCGGTTTTTAAATTCATCTGATATTCAAACGTCCCCATTTCTTTTCGGGCGGGGCCTGACGGAGGCGAATGTAACTTTTCGGGGCGGCGGCGGATTATACTATAATAGCCTGCCAGGACCGCCTGAACATGTTTGAAGATCTCTTGCCACAGCCGGACAGGAACGGCCGGCCGCGCCGCGACCGGGCCGTCGGCGTCCTCGTCACCGTGGCCGTCCACGCCCTACTGGGCCTGCTCGTCTATCACGCCAGGTTCACGGTCAAGCTCCTCCCCTTCGGCAAGCAGGAAGTCCGGAGCGTCGTCATCGTCCCGCCCCTCTCGGTGAACATCCCCAGGATAGTCGGCGGCCGGGATCTCGCGGACCTGCCGGGCGGCGAGGCCGGATCTCCCGGACCGCAGGCCGCGCCCGCGGAGCCGCCCGGCGGCGGGGGTCCGGGAAGCCGAGGCCGGCCCCGAAGAAGGACCGGGCGGCGGTCCCGCCGGAGGGGTCCCTCCGCCCGGGGCGGGCTCGGCCGTCCCCTCGCTGTCGTCGCGGTTCCGCGAGTCGCTCGCCATCCACGGCAAGTCCGGCCTGACCATCCCGCTCGCGCCCCCGGGCACGCCGCCCGGTCCGCCCGGGATCTACGGCGGGGCGCCCGTGCCCGATTTCTCGAAGTACGACCGCGGCGCCTACGCCGGCGGCGTCGGCGGCTACGGTCCGGGCCGCGGCGGGGCGGCGGGACCGGCGGAGGGGGGACCGGCGGCCGGCAGCGGGTCGGGATGTCGATCCCGCTCAAGAATTACGACCTCATGCCCTGGGCCTCCGTCGTCATCGACCGGCTCCAGGTCGACTGGGTCCTGCCCGCGGTCGCGGAGATCCCCGATCCGGCCAGGATCGGCATGATCGTCGTCATCAAAAAGACGGGCGAGCTCGACTCGATCGAGATCCTCGAGGGCACCACGGTCGAGGCCCTCGACCGGGCCGCGCTCGACGCCATCCGTGCCGCCCTCCCCTTCCCCGCCCTGCCCGAGGATTTCCCCGGCGATCTCCTCGAGATCATCTTCGAGTTCGTCTACAATGATTAAAAGAACGGCGGCGGCCCTGGTCCTCGTGCTGGCCCTGGCGCCGCTCCTTCGCGCCGACTGGAGATCGGAGCTCCGGTCCCGCCTGGGAAAGGACCCCGACCACCGCGCCGCCTGGGACTACCTCGTCGAAGAGACGAAAAAGCTCGAGGGCGAGGACCGCCAGACGGCGAGCCTCATCCTGCCCTACCTGGCCGAGAAGCTGGGCGACAAGGACCGGGAGCGCGAGCTGGCCGCGGAGTATTTCGAGACCTACCGCGACAACGATCCCGATTTCGGCTTCCTCGACGAGTACACCCTGAGGGACTTCATCCCGTTCTGGGTCACCTGGAAGCGCATCTACCCGCTCGTCTACGACATCAATCTGCTGTCCTACTCGCGGACCCCGGCCACGGGCCTGCCGATCTCGGTCGACGTCGGCTTCGAGCTTCTGAACGACGCCTTCTACAGGATCTCCCTCGGCCCGTATATCCTCGAAGGAGGCCACTGGCCGAAGGGCTTCCACATCCTGACCATCCCGCTGCGCGGCCTTTTCGACCGCTCGGACACCTACGAGTTCGTCCTGGACCTCAAGGCCGGCGACATCGTCCTCCGGAAATCCGTCCAGGTCCGCGTCGACATCGCCGATCTGGCCGCGGCGCCGCCCCTGCCGCCGAGGGACGGCCGCGCTCCGGCCCCGCCCGGCCTCGCGCTCAAGGCCGTCCAGGAGGGCGAGATCTCGCTCTACATCGACAACAAGCTGGTCCTCAAGAGCCGCAAGATCGCCCCCAAGCCCACCTCGTTCACATTCCCCCTGGGCGGCCCGTCGATGCCGGGCCAGAAGCCCTACATGCCGACGCCGAAGGACGATCCCATGTCCCACGGGGTCAACGTCCTCGACGCTCTCGCCCTGGCCTACAAGGCGATCAAGGAGCTGGTGTCCAAGAAGCCGCCCGTGCCGTCGGCCCCGTCCTACCAGAAGGTCAGCAGCCTGTCCTTCGCCTATTCCCGGACCGCCGCCGCGGGGACGAGCGTCCCCGCCCGGGCCTCCATCGCCCTGCCCCCGACCAAGGCCGTCATCCTGAAGGAGTGAACCCGGCCGATTTGACTTCGGCGCCGGGCATCTGTTATATCTTCGAGTGAGAAGTACGGAGGTTAGCGATGCCCGAGAAGGGGATGGAAAGGCGGGTCTGCCAGAGGTTCAAGATCCCCGGAGCGACGGTCTCCTACCGCAAGCACAGGCTCTTCTCGCCCAAGACGGGCGTCGACGAGGAATTCTGTCCCGTGCTCGACCTGAGCCGGGGCGGCCTGCGTTTCCTGACCCAGAAGCCCCTGAAATTCAAGTCCCGGATCACCCTCCACCTCTCCATCCCGGGCGAAAGGGCCCCCATCGACCTCAAGGGCCGGGTCCGCTGGTCGACCTTCAACGCCGGCAAGAGCTATAAATACCAGGCCGGTGTGCAGTTCAATCCCTACGGGCTCGAGAAGGACCAGAACGTGCCCCAGGCGTTGACCAGGATCGTCGGCCTCGAACAGAAATTCGTCGAGCCGGAACCGGGTCCCGTCCCCGGAAAACGGGCGAGTCCGGCGCCTAGCGCGCGGCCTTCGGCTTCGCCGCCCTGTCCCCTTCCACCACGACGAGCGAGTAGTCCGCGATCTCCAGCAGCAGCTTGTTGATGGATTGGAGCAGCCCGAGGCGGTTCTGGCGGACTTCTTCTCCCCGGCCATGACCAGCACCTTTTCGAAGAAGGTGTTGAGGACCGGCTGGAGCCTGAAGACGATGCCCTGGGCCCGGACGAAATCGCCCCGGGCGATCATGGGGCCGGCGTTGTCGCGGACGATCGTGAGGGTCGAGTGGAGATCGCGCTCCTCCTTCTCGGCGAAGAGGTCGGGATTGACCTTGGCCGCGGGGATCCCTTTGATGATGTTGTTGATCCGCTTGGCCATGAGGATGAAGGGCTCGAACTGAGGGCTCGACTCGAGCGAGGCCAGCGCCTCGACCCGGCCCAGGACGTCCGTGATCCGGCCGATCCCGGGACCGAGCGCGGCGGAGACGAGGTCGTAGCGGAAGCCCCGCTTCTCCAGGATGAAGCGCAGGCGCCCGGAGAAGAAGTCCAGGCAGGCGGCCTTGACCGCCGGGCGTTCCAGGGTCAGCCTGTCGCCGTAGGCCGCCAGGACGCGGTCGAGGAGGAGCGGGAAGGAAAAAGCGAGCTTCCGGTCCAGGACGACCTTGCAGACGCCGTGGGCGTTGCGGCGCAGGCCGAACGGGTCGCTCGACCCGCTGACCTGGAGGCCGACGCCGATCCCGCCGACGATGGAATCCAGCTTGTCCGCTACGGAGAGGACGGCCCCCGAGAGCGAGGCCGGCGACTCGTCCTCGAGGCTCGTCGGCTGGTAGTGCTCGTAGATGGCCCGATGGACGGCGGCCGGCGCGCCTTCTTCCCTGGCGTAGAGCCCGCCCATCCGGCCCTGGAGGCCGGAGAACTCCTTGACCATCTCCGTCAGGAGGTCGGCCTTGCACAGTCCCGCGGCCTCGACGGCCTCGGCCTTGACGTCGGACGCCCCGGTCTTGTCGCAGAGATAGCCGACGATCTTTTTCAGGCGCTCCGTCTTGTCCGCGTAGCTGCCGAGCTTCTCCTGGAACAGCACGTTCCCGAGGCCGGCCGCCCGCTTGCTCAGCGCGACCTTGCGGTCCTGGTCCCAGAAGAAGCGGGCGTCGGCGAGCCGGGCCCGGAGGACCCGCTCGTTGCCCCGCCGGATGAGGCCCTTGGCGTCCTCGGCGGCGTCGGCGACGCCGAGGAAATACGGCAGCTGCTTCCCGTCCTTGACCACGGAGAAGAGCTTCTGGCCTTCGCGCATGGCCGTGGCCAGGACCTCGAGCGGCAGGCTCAGGAAGTCCTCGGGGAAAGCCCCGAAGACGACGAGCGGGTGTTCGACGTTGAGGGTCAGGTCGTCGAGCAGGCCGGGGTCCGGATAGATCCCGGCTTCGAGCGGGGCCAGGGCGGCCTCGATCTGATCGACGATCATCTTCTTGCGCGCCTCGGGATCGACCACGACGGAGGCCTTTTCGAGGGCGGCCCGGTACGACGCGAGATCCGCGGCCTTGACCGGGCCCGGCGCGGCGATCCGGTGGCCCACGGTCGTGTCCGTGGCCTGGAAGCCCTCGAAGGCGGTCGGGACGACCCGGCCGTCGAAGACGCAGAGAAGGCCGTGGATGGGCCGGGAGAACCGGAACGGGCTTTCGGCCCAGCGCATCATCTTCGGGAAGGTCAGCGCCCCCAGGATCCGGGGAACGGCCGCGGCCAGGACCTCGGAGGTCGGGGTCCCCCGGGACTTTCTCTTGAAGCCCAGGTACTCGCCCTTGGGCGTGCGGACGGCCTCGAGCAGGCCCTCGTCGACGCCCTGGGACCTGGCGAAACCCTTGCCGGCCGGGGTCAGGGTCCCGTCCGGCGCTTTGGCGATCGCGAGCGGCGGTCCGGTGACGACCTCCTCCCGGTCCTCCTGTCCCGCGGAAAGATCGCCGGCGACGATGAGCCGGCGCGGCGTGGCCAGGACCTCGAGGGAATGGACCTCGATCCGGGCGTCGCCGAGCTCCTTGCGGAAGCCGGCGGCGAGCTGGTCCAGGGCCGAGCGGATGTGGGAGGCCGGCAGCTCCTCGGTCAGCAGTTCCAGGAGGAATTCCATCAGGCGCCACCCTTCGCCCCGGTGTATTTCCGGGCGATCTCGTTGACCAGCGCCCGGATCTGGGAGATCATCTTGACCCTCTCGGTGACGCTGATGGCGCCCCGGGAGTCGAGCAGGTTGAAGTTGTGGGAGCACTTCAGGCACATGTCGTAGGCCGGCAGGAGCAGGTCTTTCGCGACCAGGCGGGCGGCCTCCTTCTGGCAGGCCCCGAAGGCCTGGCGGAGCATGGTGACGGAAGCGGCGGAGAAGTTGTATTCCGAGAACTCCTTCTCCTCGCGGAGGCGGAGGTCGCGGTAGCTGACGTCGGCGGACCAGTCGAGGTCGTAGATGTCGTCCTTCTGTTCGAGGAACATCTCCAGCCGTTCGAGGCCGTAGGTGATCTCGACCGGGACGGGAGAAAGGTCGATGCCGCCGCACTGCTGGAAGTAGGTGAACTGCGAGATCTCGAGGCCGTCGAGCATGACCTGCCAGCCGACGCCCCAGGCGCCGATCGTCGGCGATTCCCAGTTGTCCTCGTCGAAGCGCAGGTCGTGGTCCTCGAGGGCGATGCCGAGCGACCGGAGGCTCCGGACGTAGATGTCCTGGATGTCGGCCGGCGACGGCTTCATGATGACCTGGTACTGGAAATGCTTCTGGACGCGGTTCGGGTTCTCGCCGTAGCGGCCGTCGTCGGGACGCCGCGACGGCTGGACGTAGCCGACCCGCCAGGGCCGCTTGTCGAGGACGCGGAAGAAGGTGTCCGGCGTCATCGTCCCGGCGCCGACCTCGACGTCGTAGGTCTGGGCCAGGTAGCAGCCCTGGCCGGCCCAGAAGTTGTGAAGGCCGAGGATGAGCCCCTGGACGGACATCTAAGGCTTCTTTTCCCAGCGCAGGACCGGGTACTTGGCCGCGGCCACTTCGTCGAGCCGCCCGACGTAGGTCACGTGCGGGGCGGCGTGGAGCACCTCCGGGTTCTCTTTGGCCTCCCGGGCGATCGTCTTCATGGCCTCGATGAAGAGGTCGAGGTCGCGCCGGCTCTCGGTCTCGGTCGGCTCGATCATCAGGGCGCCGTGGACGATGAGCGGGAAGGACATCGTCGGCGGATGGAAGCCGAAATCGATGAGCCTCTTGGAGATGTCGAGGTTCGAGACCCCGAACTCCTTCTGGAACTTGTCCGAGAAGACGCACTCGTGCATGGAGGGCGTCGTGTACTTGAGGTGGTACTCCCCTTCGAGGCTCTTGCGGATGTAGTTGGCGTTGAAGACGGCGATCTCGGCCATCTCGCGGACGCCCTTGGGCCCGAGCGACAGGATGTAGCAGAGGGCCCGGACGATGACCGCGAAGTTCCCGAAGTGGCTGCGGACCCGGCCGATCGTCCCGGGCCGGTCGAAGTCGAGGGCGTAGCGGCCGCCCTTCTCGACGATGACCGGGACCGGGAGGTACGGAACGAGCTCCTTCTTGACGCCGACCGGGCCGGAGCCCGGACCGCCGCCGCCGTGCGGGGTGGAGAAGGTCTTGTGCAGGTTGATGTGGAGGACGTCGACGCCCATGTCGCCGGGCCGGACGACGCCGGCCAGGGCGTTCATGTTGGCCCCGTCCATGTAGACGAAGCCGCCCTTGGCGTGGACGATCGCGGCGATCTTCTGGATATCGGGCTCGAAGACGCCGAGCGTGTTGGGATTGGTCACCATGAGGGCGGCGACCTCGTCCGTCATCTCCTGCTCGAGCCCGGCCAGGTCGATCGTCCCGTTCTCGTTGGACTTGATCTCCTTGACCGTGTAGCCGCAGATGTGGGCCGACGACGGATTCGTGCCGTGGGCCGAATCCGGGATGAGGACGTACTTGCGGGCGTTGCCCCGGGCCTCGAGCGCGGCCCGGACGAGCATCATGCCGGTGAGCTCGCCGTGGGCGCCGGCCGCCGGCTGGAGCGTGAAGGCGTCCATGCCGGCGATCTCGCAGAGCATGTCCTCGAGCTTTTTCAGGACCTCGAGGTCGCCCTGGACGAGGTCCTCGGAGGCGAGCGGATGCGAAGCGGCGAAAGCGGGGTGCGCCGAGAGCCGTTCGTTGATCTTGGGGTTGTATTTCATCGTGCAGGAGCCGAGCGGATAGATGCCCACGTCGACGCAGTAGTTCTTCTGCGAGAGCCGGGTGAAATGGCGGGTGACCTCGGTCTCGGAGATCTCGGGGAAGCCTTCGATCTCCTTGCGGAGCGGGACGCCGGGGAGCGGGTCCTTCTTTTCGGGGACGTCCAGCGCGGGCAGCTCGGCCGCCCGCTTGCCGGGGGCGCCGATCTCGAAAACCAGGGGTTCGCGGATCTCGTTGATCATGACAGGACCTCCTCCAGAGCCTGGGCCAGCCTGTCGATCTGGTCCTTCGTTCTCATTTCGGTGACGCAGACGAGGGCGGCGTTCTCGAGCTCGGGATAGGCGGGCTCGAGGCCGTAGCCTCCGATGAGCCCCTTGGCCTTCAGGGCCGCGTCGACGACCGGCCAGGGCTTCGGCAGCGCGACGGCGAACTCGTTGAACACGGGCCCCGTGAAGACCTTCTTCACGCCCCGGACGGCCGTCAGCCGGTCGGCCGCGTAGGCGGCCTTCTGGACGTTCTGCCAGGCCATCTCTCTCAGTCCCTGCTTGCCCAGGGTGGCCATGAAGATCGTCGCCCGCAGGGCGCACAGGGCCTGGTTGGTGCAGATGTTCGACGTCGCCCGCTCGCGGCGGATGTGCTGTTCCCGGGTGGCCAGGGTCAGGACGAAGCCCCGCTGCCCGTCCTTGTCGGCGGTCTGTCCCGCGACGCGGCCGGGCATCTGGCGGAGGAATTCCTTCTTGCAGGCCATGAAGCCGAGGTAGGGACCGCCGAAGCTCAGCGGAATGCCGAGCGACTGGGCCTCGCCGGTGACGATGTCCGCGCCGAGCGCGCCGGGCGCCTCGAGCAGGCCCAGCGAGACCGCCTCGGCGACGATGTCGACCGACATGGCCTTGACGGCGTGCGCGGCGTCGGAGAGCGCCTTGACGTCCTCGACGACGCCGAAAAAGTTCGGCGACTGGTAGACGACGGCGGCCGTCTTGTCGTCGAGCACCTTGGCCAGGGCCGCGCCGTCGATCCGGCCGTCGGGGCCGAAGGGGACTTCCACCGCCTCGACGCCGAGGTTCTTGATGTAGGTCCGGACGACCTCGCGGAACTGCGGGTGCAGGCTCCGCGCCAGGACGACCTTGTTCCGGCCGGTGACCCGCTGGGCCATGAGGACCGCCTCGGCGACGGCCGTGCCGCCCTCGTAGAGGGAGGCGTTGGCGATGTCCAGGCCGGTGAGCTGGCAGATGAGGGTCTGGAACTCGAAGATGACCTGGAGCGACCCCTGGCTGACCTCGGGCTGGTAGGGCGTATAGGGGCTGACGAACTCGCCCCGCGAGCTCAGGTAGTCGACGACCGTCGGGATGAAGTGCTCGTAGGCCCCGCCGCCGAGGAAGGACAGGAGCCCCGTCCCGGCGTTCTTCCGGCCGATGGCCTCGATCGTCCGCACGAGCTCGATCTCCGATTGGGCCGCGGGCAGGTCGAGCGGCCGCTTGAGCCGGACCTCTTCGGGGATGCAGCAGAACAGGTCGTCGACGGAGGCGACGCCCATCCGGGCCAGCATCTCCTTCTTGTCTTGATCGCTGAGAGAAAGATAGCTCATGGAAAACCCCTTGTCAGGACGGACGCGGCCTCAGTGCTCGAGCCCCTCCAGGAACTTCTCGTAGTCGCCGACGGCGAGCAGGGCCTCGAGGTCCTTCTTGTCCTTGATCTTGATGCGGACGATCCAGCCCTGGCCGTGGGGGTCCTTGTTGAGGATGTCGGCCGTCTGGGCCAGCGCATCGTTGACGGCGACGACCGTCCCCGGAACGGGCGTATAGACGTCGGAGACGGACTTGACCGACTCGACGACGCCGATCGACTGGCGCGGGCCGAGCTCCTTCCCGACCGCGGGCAGCTCGACGAAGATGATGTCGCCGAGCTGGTGCTGGGCGAAGTCGGTGATGCCGACGAGGGCTTCGTCGCCCTCGACCTTGATCCACTCGTGTTCCTTGGTGTAGCGGAAGTCGTTCGGATACATATGGGCCTCCTTGGTGCTCTGATGCGTTAAGTTATTTCTTGGCCCTTTTGTAGAAGGGCGTGGGGATGACGCGGGCTTTGGTCCTCTTGCCCCGGATCTCGATCTCGAACTCCGTGCCGACGGCCGTCCCCGCGATGGGCAGGTAGACGAGGCCGATGGCCTTCTTCAGGAGCGGCGAGAAGGTGCCCGAGGCGACGTCGCCGACCCGCTGCCCGCCGTAAAAGACCGGGTAGTGGGGCCGGGCGATGCCCGGCTCGGCCATCTCGAAGCCGACGAGCTTCCTCGTCAGCCCCTCGAGGAGCTGCTTCTCGATGACGGGCTTGCCCAGGAAGTCGCCTTTCTGGAGCTTGACGATCCACTTCAGGTCGGCCTCGAGGACGGTCGTCTTGTCGGAGATGTCGTTGCCGTAGAGCATGAGCTTCGACTCGAGGCGCAGCGTGTCGCGGGCGCCCAGGCCGATGGGCTGGAGCCCCAGGGGTTTGCCCGTCTCGATGAGGGTCGACCAGATGATGCCGGGATCCGGGTCCATCGTGTAGATCTCGAAGCCGTCCTCGCCCGTGTAGCCCGTCCGGGAGACCAGGCAGGCCTTGCCGCAGACCTTGCCCTTGGCCCAGTGGAAGGACTTCATCCCGGCCAGGTCGATGTCGGTCAGGGGCTGGAGGATCGTCTCGGCCAGCGGGCCCTGGAGGGCGAGCTGGGAGTAGACGTCGCTCTGGTGCTCGACCTTGACGTCGAAGCCCTTGGTATGGCCGGCGATCCAGGCGAAGTCCTTGTCGTCGTTGGCCGCGTTGACGACCAGGAAATATTCCTCGGGGCCCATGCAGTAGACGAGCATGTCGTCGACGAAGGTGGATTCCGGGGTCATCAGGGCCGTGTACTGGACCTGGCCGGGGACGAGCTTGCCGGCGTCGTTCGGGGTCAGCCACTGGACGAAAGCCAGGGCGTCCTTGCCCGTGACCAGGACCTCGCCCATGTGGCTGACGTCGAAGAGCCCGGCCTTGGTCCGGACGGCCATGTGCTCGGGGATGATGCCCGCGTATTCGACGGGCAGCTCCCAGCCGCAGAACTCGATCATCTTGCCGCCGAGCTTCTTGTGAAGCTCGTTGAATCGCGTTTTCTTCATGGGGCCTTCCTTTCTCGGAAAGAAGCCCAAAATTATCACATCTCGGCGACTCGTTCAAGTCGTCGCCCCGCATGATCGGCAGGACGGCCGACCATCGCCTGCTTCTTGTCCCCGGGCCCGTTTTTGTTATAATAAGGCACCGAAAATGATCGCCTACAAAGCCCGGTTGAAAGCGTCGATCCACGACAAGCTGAAAGCCGTCTATCCGGTCGAGCTCGCCGACCTCGACATGACCCCGACGCCCGACCCGAAGATGGGCGACCTGGCCCTGACCTTCCCTTTCCAGCTCGCCAAAAAGCTCAGGAAAGCCCCCCGGGCCATCGCCCAGGAGGCCGCTCCCCTGCTGGCCTCGGTCGAAGGCGTCGTCAAGGCCGAGGTCGCCGGCGGCGGCTTCCTCAACCTCTGGCTCGACAAGGCCGCGGTCTTCGCCGAGGCCGTCCGCTCGGCCGGCCGGACCTCCCTCGCCCCCGAAGAGCGGAAGATCGTCATCGAACACACCAACATCAATCCCAACAAGGCCGCCCACATCGGCCACTTGAGGAACGCCTGCCTCGGCGACACCCTGGCCCGCTGTCTCAGATATAAAGGAGAGACGGTCGAGGTCCAGAACTACATCGACGACACCGGCGTCCAGGTCGTCGACGTCGTCTTCGGGCTCATGGAGCTCGAGAAGAAGACGATCGCCGACCTCGAGGCCCTGCCCGGCAAGTTCGACTACTACTGCTGGGACCTCTACGCCCGCGTCTCCGCCTACCTCGCCGATCACCCCGAGGCCCAGGCCCGCAAGGCCGAGATCTACAAGAGGATCGAGCACGGCGGGGACCCCGAGTACGCCCTGTCCCGGTACGTCTCCCGGCGCATCGTCCGGGCCCACCTGGCCACGATGAAGCGCCTCGGCATCGGCTACGACGTCCTGCCCTGCGAAAGCACCATCCTGCACCTGAAGTTCTGGGAGAAGGCCTTCGAGCTCCTCAAGGAGCGCGGCTCCATCTATATCGCGACCGAGGGCGAGAACAAGGGCTGCTGGGTCATGCGCCTGGAGGAGGACGAGGAGCGGGAGAAGGTCATCGTCCGCTCCGACGGCACCGTGACCTACGTCGGCAAGGACATCGCCTACCAGCTCTGGAAGTTCGGCCTGCTCGGCCGCGACTTCTATTACGAGCCCTTCGCCGAGGAGGACGGCCGGACCCTGTGGATCTCGACCCCGGACCCCTCGTCGGGAACGCCCGGATTCGGCGGGGCGACCAAGGTCTACAACGTCATCGACACGCGCCAGTCCTACCTGCAGAAGGTCGTCGTCCAGGGCCTGCGCTCCCTGAAGTTCGACGAGCAGGCGGCCAAGTCGGTCCATTTCTCCTACGAGATGGTCGCCCTGTCGCCGAAGAGCCTGGCCGAGCTCGGCTACGCCGCCACCGACGAGGAGAAGGACCGCGCCTTCCTCGAGGTCTCGGGCCGGAAGGGCCTCGGCGTCAAGGCCGACGACCTCCTCGACCGGCTGGAGGCCAAAGCCCGGGCCGAGATCGAGAAGCGGAACCCGGACCAGCCCGAGGCGGCGACGCGGAAGACCGCCCGGGACATCGCCACGGGGGCCCTGCGCTACTTCATGCTCAAGTTCGCCCGCAACTCGGTCATCGTCTTCGACTTCGAGGAGGCCCTGAGCTTCGAGGGCGAGACCGGGCCGTACCTGCAGTACACGGTCGTCCGGCTGGCCAGCATCTTCCGCAAGCTCAAGGAGCGCTTCGGCGTCGCCGAAGCCGACATCCTGCCGCCCGCCGACGGCCGGCCCCTCATCCCGCCGGGCCTCGCGGACCAGGAGACGGCCGACTTCTGGGACCTCGTCCTGACCGCCTCCTCCCTCGAAGAGGAGGTCCAGCGCTCGGTCGCGGCCCTCGAGTTCTCGCACCTGGCCAAGTTCGCCTTCCTCCTCTGCCAGAAGCTCAACGGCTACTACCATAAATACCCCATCCTCTCCGAGGAGAACGGGGAGGTCCGGGCGTTCCGCCTGCTCGTCCTCCGGTCCGTCAAGGACCAGCTCCACGCCGCGCTCGGCCTCATGGGCATCCCCCCGCCCGAGCGGATGTGACGCAACGCCCTTCGCCTTCCGGCGGTTGAAAAACAAATAGCGGAGGTGAACATGATCGAGGTTCAAGGGCTCACCAAGAGATATGGCGAGCTCGTCGCCGTCTCCGACCTGACCTTCAAGGTCGAGCCGGGCCGCATCTGGGGCCTGCTCGGCCCGAACGCGGCCGGCAAGACGACGACGATGCGCATCCTGACCGGCTATCTCCCGGCCACGTCGGGCCGGGCGACCGTCGCCGGCTTCGACGTCTTCGACCAGCCCGACGCGGTCAAGCGGTCGATCGGCTATCTGCCCGAGATCGTCCCCCTCTACATGGACATGACGGTCTCGGCCTACCTCGGCTTCGTGGCCGAGATCAAGCAGGTCCCCAAAGCCAAGCGCAAGGCCGCGGTCGATCGGGTCCTCGAATCGGCCGGCCTGCGCGACGTCGCCAGGCGGCTCGTCAGGAACATCTCCCGCGGCTTCAAGCAGCGGGTCGGCATCGCCCAGGCCATGATCCACGATCCCAAGGTCCTCATCCTCGACGAGCCGACGATCGGCCTCGACCCGGGCCAGATCCGCGAGATCCGGGAGCTCATCCGGGGCCTCCGGGGAGAGCACACCATCCTGCTCTCGACCCACATCCTGCCCGAGGTCACCCAGGTCTGCGACGGCGTCGTCATCATCAACCAGGGCCGGCTCATGGCTTCGGGGTCCCTCGCCGACCTCGCGGCCTCCTACGAGAAGATGGACGGGGTCGTGCTCCGGCTGCGCCGCAGCGGGGCCGAGGAAGCGGCGCTCTTCCAGGGCGTCCCCGGCGTCGCGAAGGCCGCCGTCGAGGGCGGCGAGATCCGGGTCGAATGGGGCCGCGGCCGGGACCTCCGCGACGACGTCGCCCGCCTGGCCCTCGACAAGGGCCTCGGCCTCGTCGAGATGCGGTCCCTGGCGGGCATCGAGGACCTCTACATGAAGATCGTCTCGGGAGGGCTCGAACAATGACGAACATCTGGTCCATCGCCAAAAAAGAGATCCGGTCCTACTTCAGCTCGCCCGTCGCCTACGTCGTCCTCTTCGCCTTCATCCTCATCTACGGCTATTTCTTCTACAACCTGGTCATGTGGTTCAACCTCCAGGCCATGCAGATGGCCCAGAACCCCTATTACGCCCAGCAGATCAACATCAACGAGATGGTCTTCTCCCCTCTCTTCCACAACATGGTCCTCATCCTCATCCTGCTCGTGCCGCTCCTGACCATGCGGCTCCTGGCCGAGGAGAAGAAGAACGGCACCGACGAGCTCCTCTACACCTCGCCCCTGACGGTCGTCCAGATCGTCCTGGGCAAGTACCTGGCCGCCCTGTTCATGCTGGCCGTCATGCTCGGCCTGACGGCGCTCCTGTCGCTTTTCGCCTTCGCCTTCGGCAATCCCGAGTTCGCGCCCTGGCTCACCGGCTACCTGGGACTGTTCCTGCTCGGCGCCGCGGCGCTGGCCGTCGGCCTCTTCTTCTCGGCCCTGACCGAGAACCAGATCGTCGCCGCCATCCTGACCTTCCTGACGCTGCTGCTCCTGCTCGTCCTCAACTGGCTCTCCCAGATCGGCAGCGGCTCCTGGCAGGGCGTCGTCGGCTACCTGTCGTTCTCCCAGCACTTCGAGGACATGGCCCGCGGCACCCTGGCCGTCAAGGACGCCGTCTACTTCCTGAGCCTGTCCGCCTTCGGCCTCTTCCTGGCCCACTCCGTGCTCCAGTCGAGACGGTGGAGGTGATCCCATGGACACGCTGAAAAAGAACCTCAACCTCGTCGCCGCCGGCCTCATCGTCGCGGCCCTCGCCGTCGCGACCGTCTGGCCCTACCGCAACACCGTCATCCTCGTCCTGGGTGTTCTGGGCCTCGCGGCCCTCGCCGCGCACGTCGTCATCAACCGGGCGGCGCTCAAGCGGTCGTTCACCCGCAAGTCGTTCCTCTACTCGGGCAACCTCCTTGTCATCGTCGTCCTCGTCCTGGCCATCCTGGTCCTCGTCAACTACTTCGTCTCCAAGCACGACTACCGGAAGGACTTCACGGCGGCCAAGCTCCACAGCCTGTCCGGCCAGTCGGTCGCCGTGCTCAAGGGCCTCAAGACCGATGTCTCTTTCACGGGCTTCTTCCGCGAGGGCAACTACGGCCGGGCGGCCATGGAGAGCCTGCTCAAGCTCTACGCCTACCACTCCGGGCGGGTCAAGTACACCTTCGTCGATCCCGACAAGAACCCCGGCCTGGTCAAGCGCTACGACGTCACCCAGGACGGCACGACCATCATCGAGGCCGGCGACAAGGAAGGCCGCATCACCACGACCTCCGAGGAGGACCTGACCAACGCCCTGATCAAGGCGACCCGGGCCCAAAAGAAGGTCGTCTACTTCCTCGAGGGCCACGGCGAGGAGTCCGTCGACGAGACGGGCGACAACGGCTATTCCACCGCCAAGGCCGAGCTCGAGAAGCTCGGCTACGAGGTCCGGAAGCAGAGCCTGGCCCTGGCCGACCGGTTCCCGAAGGACTGCGCCCTGCTCGTCGTCCCCGGGCCGCAGAAGGACCTCATGCCGAACGAGTACGAGACGATCCGGGCCTATCTCGCGGACGGCGGAAGATGCCTCTTCCTGGTCGATCCCGAGACGCCGACCCTGCTGCCGCTCTTCCTCGCCGACTACGGCTTCAAGCTCGAGAACGACATCGTCGTCGACACGGTCTCCCGCCTCCTCGGCGGCGATTACTTCATGCCCGTCGTCAGCGAGTACGAATCGCACGCCATCACGGACAAATTCGGCTACGCGACGTTCTTCCCCTACGCCCGCTCGGTCGAGATCGGCGAGACCAAGCCCGAGGGGGCGACGGTCGCGGCCCTGGCCAAGACGAGCCCCAACTCCTGGTCGGAGCGCGAGCTCGACCAGAAGGAGGTCAAGTTCACGGCCGAAAAGGACAAGCAGGGCCCGATCGGCCTGGCGGCCGTCTCGTCGTTCAAGACCAAGCCCGCCTCCCCCGCTCCGGCCGCATCCAAGCCCGACGAACCGGCCCCGGCGGCCGAGGCCGCCGCGCCGGAAGCCGCCGAGAAGGAAGCCCGGGTGGCCGTCCTCGGCGACTCCGACTTCGCCAAGAACCGCTATTACGGGCTGTCCGGCAACGGCAATTTCTTCCTCAACGTCGCCAACTGGCTGGCCGAAGAGGCCGACCTCATCGCCATCCAACCCAAGACCCAGACGCCGCGGACGATCCAGATGACGCCGTCGCAGGGCCGCCTGCTCATGCTGGTCAGTCTCGTCCTCCTGCCCCTGGCCGTCCTGGTCGCGGGGGTGACGGTCTGGCTCCGGAGGAGGTCGCTGTGAAGCTCAAGACGACCCTCGTCCTCGTCGCGGTCTTCGCCGCGCTGCTCGCCCTGGTCCTCTGGTTCGACGCGAAGGGCGAGAAGACAAAGGCCGCCGAAGAAAAGACGAATACGCTGATCGACCTCGCCGCGGCCGACGTCCGCAAGGTCGCCCTCACCCGCGGCCTCGAAACGATCGTCCTCGAACGGGACGGCGCCGGGCCGTGGCGCCTGACCTCGCCCCTCGAAGCCCCGGCCGACGACTCGGAGGTCACGGGCTTCGTCGGATCCCTGGCCTCGCTTCGCATCGAGCGCGTCGTCGAAAAAGAGGCCGGGGACCCCGCCGCATACGAGATCCCCAAGACCGAAGTCTCTCTCTGGGTGAAGGACAAGGACGAGCCCGTCCGGCTCCTCGTCGGCATGGAGAACCCCCTCGACAAGACCCTCTTCGCCAAGCGCGCCGACGACCCGCGGCTGGTCCTGCTGGCCTCGACCCTCAAAGCGTCGCTCGAGAAGACGGTCTTCGACTTCCGCCTCAAGGACGTGTTCAAGTTCGCGGCCGAAGAGGTCAAGGGCGATCCGGGTCAGGGCCAAGGACGTCGCCTGGACGGCCCGCCGCGAAGAGACCGGCTGGAGGCTCGAATCCCCCGTGGCCGCCCTGGCCGCCAAGGGCAAGCTCGATTCCCTTCTTGAAGCCCTGGCGGGCCTCAAGGCCAAATCCTTCGTCACGGAGGAGAAGACCGCGGCCGCCCTCGAAACGTACGGCCTGGCCAAGCCCGACTACGAGGTCGCGCTGTCCTTGCCCGGTGCCGACCGGGAGATCGTCTT
>CAWHBV010000014.1:0-59666 GCA_963827635.1 uncultured bacterium | reverse complement strand
GATGGGCGCGATGTGGCGCTTCGACCAGAAGACGGGCGTCCAGACGCAGATCACGCCGAGGCGCGAGAGGACGAAGCCGCTGCGCTTGAACTGGACGCCGCCGGTGGCGCTTTCGCCGCACAACCCGGGCATCGTCTACACCGGGGCCCAGGTCGTCTTCCGCTCGCTCGATCGGGGCGGACATTGGCAGGAGATGAGCCCCGACCTGACGACGGACGAGGACGCGAAGCAGCACGGGGAGAGCTACATCTCCTATTGCACGATCACCACGCTGGCCGAGTCGCCGGCCGCGCCCGGGGTCATCTGGGCGGGAACGGACGACGGCAAGGTCCAGGTGACGAAGGACGGCGGGCGACCTGGCTCGACCGGACGGCGAAGCTGGCGGCGGCGGGCGGGCCGGCGAATTTCTGGACGAGCCGGGTGTTCCCGTCGCCTCACGCGGCCGGCACGGCCTTCGTCAGCAAGACGGGTTGGCGGCTCGACGATTACCGGCCGTCCCTCCACAGGACGACCGACTACGGCGAGACCTGGACATCGATCGTCGGAAACCTGCCAGCGGGAAGGCCCATAAACGTCGTCGTCCAGGACCGGAAGAACCCCGACCTGCTCTTCGCCGGAACGGAGTGGGGCGCCTACGTCACGCTCGACGGCGGGAAAATCTGGCTGCCGTTCAAGGCGGGCATGCCGTCGGTCAAGATCACGGACATGGTCGTCCACCCGCGCGAGAACGACCTGGTCGTGGCGACCTACGGGCGGGGCGCCTACGTCGTCGACATCACCCGCTACAAGAGATGACGGCGGCGGTCCTCGACGAGGACGTCCACCTGTTCGACATCGAGCCGGAGACGCAGCGGGTGACGAGCGCCCTCGGCGACTACCAGCTGCTCGGCGACAGCCACCTGTTCACGCCGAACGAGGCGAACGCGGTCGTCGTCAACTACCGGCTAAAGGCCAAAGCGGACGGGGCGGTCAAGATCGACGTGGCCGACGCGTCGGGCGCCGTGCTAGCCGAGCTTGCAGGCAAGGGCGAGGCCGGCCTCAACACCGTCGCGTGGGGAATGAGGGCCCAACGGCCGGCTGCGGGCGGGCAGAGGCCCGAGGGATGGGGCGGCGGGCGCCTGGTCGAGCCCGGCGAATACACGGTGACGCTCGAGGCGGCGGGGAAGAAGCTCGCCAAGAAGGCCGTCATCCGCTATCGCCAGGGCTGGACGGTCGGCCCAACGCCCGTCGTCATCCATTAAAATGGGGGACATGATACCCATTTCCCATTTTTTAATGTTAGGATATCGCCAGGAAAAATAGGGAAATGGGTATCATGTCCCCCATTTCCTAATGTTAGGATATCGCCAGAAAAATAGGGAAATGGGTATCATGTCCCCATTTCCTAAAGGAGGCCGAAATGACGAGGAAGAACGCGGCGGGAGCGCTCGTCCTGGCGCTTCTCGCGACCCTCACGCTGACCTGCACCCGGGCGCCCAAGGCCGACTATCCGGCCGCGCCAGTGCCCTTCACCGACGTCCACCTGACGGACGCCTTCTGGGCGCCGCGCCTGGAGACGAACCGGACCGTGACCATCCCCCACATCTTTAAACAGAGCGAGGAGACGGGCCGGGTCAAGAACTTCGAGCTGGCCGCGACCGCGCTCGAAGGGGCCACGGACGGCAAGTACTGCAGCCGCTTCCCCTTCGACGATTCCGACGTCTACAAGATCGTCGAGGCGGCCTCCTACACGCTCGCCACGCATCCCGATCCCGAGCTCGACGACTACCTCGACGGGCTCATCGCCAAGATCGCGGCGGCCCAGGAGCCCGACGGCTACCTCTACACCGCCCGCACCATCGGCGGCCCGCCGCCCCAGCCCTGGCTCGGCAAGGAGCGCTGGTCGCACCTCTACATGAGCCACGAGCTCTACAACCTCGGGCACCTCTACGAAGCCGCCGTCGCGCACTACCTGGCGACCGGCAAGAGGAACCTCCTCGACATCGCCGTCAAGAGCGCCAACCTGTTTCCAGAGTTCGGCCCGGAAGCGCACCAATCCCCCGGCCACGAGGAGATCGAAATCGGCCTGGTCAAGCTCTACCGGGCCACCGGCACGCGCAAGTACCTCGACCTGGCCAAGTTCTTCATCGACGCCCGCGGCCGGACCGAAGGCCGGATCCCGTTCGTCGAGGACCCCCGCGAAGGCAAGGAGCAGCTCCTCTACGGCGAATACGCCCAGGACCACAAGCCCTTCGTCGAGCAGACCGAGGCGGTCGGTCACGCCGTCCGGGCCGGGTATCTCTACGCCGGCGCGGCCGACGTCGCCGCCCTGACCGGCGACGCCGCCTACATCGCCGCCCTCGACAAGATCTGGGACGACATGGCCGGCACGAAGCTCTACATCACCGGCGGCATCGGCGCGGCCGGCGGCTGGCGAGGGCTACGGCCCGCCCTACCGACCTGCCCAACTCGAGCGCCTACGCCGAGACCTGCGCCAACATCGCCACCTTCCTCTGGAACCCCCGCATGTAGCGCCTGGCGCTCGACGCCAAGTACGCCGACGTCATGGAGCGCATCCTCTACAACGGCGTCCTGTCCGGCATCTCGCTCTCCGGCGACCTGTTCTTCTATCCCAATCCCCTGGCCTCGTTCGGCCAGCACGAGCGGGTGCCCTGGTTCAGCTGCGCCTGCTGCCCGCCGAACGTCGCCCGCATCCTGACCTCGGTGCCGGGCTACTTCTACGCCGCGACGGACGACCGGTCTACGTCAACCTGTTCGCCCAGGGAACGGGGAAGATGAAGGTCGCGCGGAACCGACCTCGAGCTCGTCCAGACGACCGAGTACCCGTGGAAATTGCGACGTCAAGATCGAGGTCAAGCCGGAGAGACGCCGAGTTCACGCTGGCGCTGCGCATCCCGGGCTGGGCGCTCGAACCGGCCGGTGCCGACCGATCTCTACGCTACGTGGATCCGCCCCCCGGGGACCCGGCCACGCTCAAGGTCAACGGCGAGGACGTCCAGGTCCCGCGCGAACTGAACAAGGGTTACGCCATGATCGACGAGAACCTGGAAGGCCGGCGACGTCGTCGAGCTTTCACTGCCCATGCCGGTGCGCCGGGTCGTCGCCCACGACGCCGTCGAGGCCGACCGCGGCCGCGTCGCCGTCGAGCGCGGCCCGCTCGTCTACTGCGCCGAGTGGGCCGACAACGACGGCCGAGTCTCGAACCTCGTGCTTCCGGACGGCGCGGCGCTCGCCGCCGAGATGAGGCCGGACCTCCTCGACGGGGTCGTCGTCATCACGGGCGAGGCCGAAGCGGTGAGCGAGAAGGCCGGGAAGATCGTCAGCGAGAAGAAGCCCTGACCCTCATCCCGTACTACGCCTGGGCCAACCGGGGCAAGGGCGAGATGGCCGTCTGGCTGCGCCCGCGAGGCCTCGAAGGCCCGCGTCGCCCGCGAGCCGGGGCTCTCGGCCAAGGCCGCGGTCACGGCCTCGGAGGGGGCGGTCAATCCGAACCGGGCCAACGACCAGTTCGAGCCCGAGAGCTCGGACGACGCCGCGGGCTACATGCACTGGTGGCCGAAGAAGGGGACCGCGGAGTGGATCGATTACGCGTTCGACGCGCCCGTCCGCGTGTCCGAAGCCTCCGTCTACTGGTTCGACGACACGGGCGGCGGCGGGTGCCGCGTCCCGGCCTCCTGGCGCGTCCTCTACAAGTCGGGGGAGGAGTGGGTGCCGGTCAAGGCCGCCGGCGCGTACAGCGTCGCCAAGGACGCCTGGAACGCCGTCACGTTCGTACCCGTCAGGACGACAGGCCCTTCGCCTCGAGGTCCAACTCCAGACGGACTGGTCGGCCGGCGTCCACGAGTGGAAGGTCAAATAGCGGCCCGCGTCAGACGCGGAAGTGCCCGGCTTCGAGGAGCTTGAAGAAGGCGCGGGCGCAGGCGTCGATGTCGTTGGCCGCGTCGTGGGCCCCTTCGTAGGAGAAAGCCGAAGACGTACGTGTGCAGTTCCTCGAGGGTCGGCCACTTGAGGCCCCACCCGCCGGGACGGGGAAGGCCGACGAGCTCCGTCGTCTCCTTCATCGTGCAGATCGAGGGCGCCTCCAGGAACCGGAGCGGCTTGCGCAGGCGGACGAGCTCGCCCCCGACGACGCCGCGGTCGTAGTCGAAGTTGTGGGCGACGAGCGTCGTCCCGGGGCGGTCCACTTCGGCCAGGAACTCGTCGAGGACCTCGGCCAGGTCCCGGCCGTCGCGGCGGGCGCGCGCGTCCGTGATGCCGTGGATCCTCGTCGCGTCGGCGGGGACCTTGAATCCCACCGGTTTGACGATGTGGCACTGCGCGTCCTCGGCGTTCCCGCGGGCGTCGTAGCGGGCCCAGGCGATCTGGACGAGGCGCGGCCAGTCGTCGACGTTGTCGGTCGAAAAACAGCGGCTCCGGGGGAGCCCCGTCGTCTCGCAGTCGAAGAACAGCAGTTTCGATGCCGGCATGTCCGGGCCTTCCTTTACTCCGAGTCATAGGGTTACCCGGTCCGGGGCCCCGTGTCAAGACCGGCGAAGCGCGGACCCCCGGGGATAAACGCCGCCCCCGGGCGCCGCGTATTATGCATCGGACGGGGGAATTCTCGTCCCGCCGCGGCCGCGAGGGGCCGCGGATCCGCCGAAACCGCGAAAAGGAGCCGTCATGAAGAGAACGATGACCGTCGCGCTGACCGTGGTCCTGCTGCTCTCGGCGACGCTCGCCGCCCGCGCCGATGTGCCTTCCGACGAGTCCGCCATCAAGCAGCTGGTCCAGCAGGCCTATGTGGATGGCCTGTTGAATCTGGGGGACCTGGAAAAGACCAAGTCCGGGTTCCATCCCGATTTCGTCCTGCTCGGGCTCCGGAACGGCCAGCTGACACGGTTCCCCATCGCCGATTGGATCGCCTCGGCCGGGAAACAGAAGGCGGCGGGCCAAGTTCCTCCGCCGACGACCATCGGGAACATCTCCGTCGATATCACCGGGACCGCGGCGGCCGTCAAGCTCGAGCTGAACCGCGCCGGGAAGCTCATCTATACCGACTACCTGTCCCTCTACAAGTTCGACGACGGCTGGAAGATCGTCGGCAAGATCTATTTTTCCCATTCCTGACCGCGAGGGATCCGGCGGACGGGGACCATTCCCGCCTCCGGCGGCGTTGACACGCGGCGGAAGCCAAGATACATTCTCCCTTGCCGTCCACGGCTTGACGGCGGGTCCTGCGCCGCCGCGGGCCGTCCGGACGGGAAGGAGCCATGATGAATATCCCCCGTACATCCTGCCGCGCACGGCTTGGCCGTCCTGGTCGCCTGCGGATTGCTGATCGCGTTCGTTTCGTGCAAGGCCAAGGCGCCCCGGCCCGGCGACGAGCTGGCCGGCGTCACGCAGTTCGTCGCCAACGGCTCCTTCGAGGAGATGGACGGCGAGAGGCCGAAGGGATGGACCACCCGGAGATGGCAGCGGGAAAGCGACGCGGTGTTCGCCGTCGAGCCGTCCGGGCGTACGGGCGGGCGGAGCGTCGCGATCTCCTCCGAGAAGGGGGCCGACGCTTCGTGGATCGCCGCCGTCCCCATCAAGCCTTATTCGCGCTATCGGCTCAGCGGCTGGATCAAGACGGAGAACCTCGTCCCCGGTGTGAGCCGGGGCGCTCAACTCAACATCAACGGCGAGGGCGAGTGGCGGACACCGCCGGTCACGGGGACGCAGGACTGGACCCGGGTCGAGGTCGAATTCGACGCCGGCGCCAACGACGCCCTCGAGGTGACCTGCCTCTTCGGCGGCTGGGGCCGGGCGACGGGCAAGGCCTGGTTCGACGACGTCGAGCTCGTGCGGCTGTCGGGGAAAGAGCTCGGCACGCCCGAGGTCGTCATCGACGGCGCGAAGACCGGGAAGCCGGTGTCCAAGTACATCTACGGCCAGTTCATCGAGCACCTGGGCCGCTCGATCTACCAGGGTGTCTGGGCCGAGATGCTCGAAGACCGCAAGTTCTTTTGGCCGGTCGGACAGGGCGAATCGCCGTGGAAGGCGATCGGCGACGCCGCCGGGGTGGCCATGGACACGGTCAAGCCGTTCACGGGCGGGCACACGCCGCGCGTCACGCTCGGCGGGAAGGGGCCGGGCGGCCTGGTCCAGGGCGACCTGGCGCTCGTCGAGAGAAAAGACTATGTGGGGCGCGTGGTCCTCGCGGGCGACGCGAGCGCCGCGCCGGTCACCGTGAGCCTCGTCTGGGGCGACGGGCCGGAGGCGCGGCAGACCGTCACGGTCGACGCGATCGGCAGGGAATACAAAACGTTCTCCTTCGCCTTCAAGGCCGGTGCGACGACGGAAACGGCCCGGCTCGAGATCGCCTCGGCGGGGCGCGGCGCGTTCAAGGTCGGGACGGCGTCGATCATGCCGGCGGACAACGTCGACGGCTTCCGGCCCGAGGTCCTGGCGCTCCTCAAGGAGCTCGATTCGCCGGTCTACCGCTGGCCGGGCGGCAACTTCGTCAGCGGCTACGACTGGCGCGACGGCATCGGCGACCGCGACAGGAGGCCGCCGCGCAAGAACCCGGCCTGGACGGGCGTCGAGCACAACGACGTCGGCATCCACGAATTCATGGATCTCGTCCGGCACATCGGTACCGAAGCCTACATCGCGGTCAACAGCGGCCTGGGCGACGTCGTCATGGCCCTCGAGGAACTCGAATACGTCAACGGCGCGGCCGATTCGAAGATGGGCAAGCTCCGGACGGCCAACGGCCACCCCGAGCCCTGGGGCGTCAAGTTCTGGGCCATCGGGAACGAGATGTACGGCGACTGGCAGCTCGGCCACATGCCGCTCTCCGACTACGTCAGGAAGCACACGCAGTTCGCCGTGGCCATGAAGGCCATGGACCCGTCGGTGCAGGTCGTCGCGGTCGGCGCGGTCGGGCGGTGGAGCGAGACGATGCTGGCCGAGGCCTCGAACCACATGGACCTCATCAGCGAGCACTTCTACGTCCAGCACAAGCCCGGGCTCCTCGGCCACGTCAACCAGGCGCCGGCCGAGATCCGGCGGATCGCCGAGGCCCACCGGAAATACCGGCAGACCATCCCGACGCTCAAGATGAAGGAGGTCCCGGTCGCGCTCGACGAGTGGAATTACTGGTACGGGCCCCATGTCTACGGCGAGCTCGGGACGCAGTATTATCTCGAGGACGCGCTCGGCATCGCGGCCGGCCTCAACGAGTTCGCCCGGCAGAGCGACGTCTACTTCATGGCCAACTACGCCCAGACGGTCAACGTCATCGGGGCCATCAAGACGTCGAAGACGGCGGCCGTGCTCGACACGACGGGCGTCATCCTGGCGCTCTACCGCAAGCATTTCGGAACGATCCCCGTCGCGGTCGGCGGAGCGCCCGAGCCGCTCGACGTCATGGCCTGCTGGAAGGACGAGGCGAAGAACGTCCTGACGCTCGCGATCGTCAATCCGACGAAGAGGGCGGTGACCCTCAGGCTCGATGCGGGATCGATCGCCCTGCCCAAGACGGCGCGGCTCTTCCTCGTCGCCGGCGACGACCCGCGGGCCTGCAACGTGCCGGGGAAGGACCCGCAGGTCGCGGTCCGCGAAACGCCCGCCGCGCCCTTCGGCAAAAAGCTGACCGTCCCCCCCATCAGCGTCAGTCTTTATGAGTTCGGGGTCGGACCAGACTAAGATATAGAAAAAAATAAAATAGACACCGAAAAGTGTGAAATAATCGGGCCCTTTTCAACGTTTTCGGGCCCGAAAACGTGAAATCCGCCCTGACTTCAAGCAGGATCCAGGCTCAGATCGATTTTCTTGTTTTTGGGGTCAAAAACATTAAAAAAGCCGCCTTTTCAGCCCAAAAATCAATCGTAAATCGTTTTTAATCAGATGTTTTACCTTGGTCCGACCCCGAATAACTTGACCGGCCGGCCCAAAATGAAGATGATGAGCGCGAACGCCGGAAGGAGGAACATCATGACCCGTCCATCCCCGAACGCGAGCCGCGCCGGCCTCCTGGCCATCTTCTTCGCCCTCGCCCTCTCCCTGGCCCTGACCGCGCTGCCCGCCCTCGCCCAGCAGAAAGTCCACGAGGAATACACCAAGAAGATCCGCGAGTTCACGACCGACCCGCATTTCGCCACCCCCTACGTCGATTCTCTGCCCTACGCCGAGGGCGTTCCCACCCCCCTCGAGGTCCTCGGCCACATCGCCGGCGCCCGCGACGTCCTCTCCTACACCGCCGACGTCTACAAGTACATGCGGGCCCTGGCCGCCGCCACGCCCCGGGTCAAGGTCTTCGACATCGGCAAGACCGAGGAGGGCCGCGACTGGATCCTCGTCGCCATCGCCGACGAGCAGACCATCCGCGACCTCGACAAATACAAGGCGATCAACGCCCGCCTGGCCGATCCCCGCAAGCTCTCGGACGCCGAGGCCAAGTCCCTCCTCGCCCAGGCCAAGCCGATCTACTGGGCCACCGGCGGCCTCCACTCCGGCGAGACCGGCTCGCGTCGAGATGCTCATGGAGCTCGCCTACCGCATCGCCGTCGACGAGTCGCCCTTCGTCAAGGCCATCCGCGAGAACGCCATCACGCTCATCACCCCCGTCCTCGAGCCCGACGGCCGCGACAAGCAGGTCGACGTGGCCATGGCCAAGCGCAAGGACCCCAAGGCCAACGTCCCCAACCGGCTCCTCTACTGGGGCAAGTACGTCTCGCACGACAACAACCGCGACAACCTCGGCCTGGCCCTCAAGCTGAGCCAGCACGTCATGAAGGTCTTCTTCGACTTCCACCCCCTCGTCATGCACGACCTCCACGAGTCCATCTCCTACCTCTACATCTCGACGGGCACCGGCCCCTACAACGCCTGGCTCGACCCCATCACCATCGACGAGTGGAACCTCCTGGCCTACCGCGAGGTCGACGAGCTGACCAAGCTGGGCGTCCCCGGCGTCTGGACCCAGGGCTTCTACGACGGCTGGGCCCCGAACTACGCCTTCTACGCGGCCAACGGCCACAACGCCATCGGCCGCTTCTACGAGACCCAGGGCGTGAGCGACGGCTCGACCCGGGTCGTCTCGGCCTCGGCCGACCGGGCCTGGTTCCGGCCCAACCCGCCGCTCCGCTCGACCCTCTGGTCCCTCCGCAACAACGTCAACCTCCAGCAGAGCGGCGTCCTCGTCGGGCTGAACCACGTCGCCACGCTCAAGGACAAGTTCCTGGAGAACTTCTACCTCAAGGGCAAGCGCTCCGTCGCCAAGGCCCGCGCCGAAGGCCCGGCCGCCTACGTCTTCCCCGGCGACGACCCGCGTCCCGGCCAGCAGGCCCGCCTGCTCCGCCAGCTCCAGGCGCAGGGCGTCGAGGTCCACCGGGCCGACAAACCCTTCAAGATCAAGGACGCGGACTACCCGGCCGGCACCTACGTCGTCCGCATGGACCAGCCCTATTCGCGCATGGCCGACCTGCTCCTCGACCGCCAGTACTTCAACGTCAACGACCCCTCGCCCTACGACGACGTCGGCTGGACGCTCGGCCCGCTCTACAACGTCCGGACCGTCCGGATCGAGGACGTCGCCGTCCTCGACGCGCCGATGACGCCGGTCGCGGGCCCCGTCTCCGTCCCCGGCGGCGTCAGCCGCCCCGCGAAAGGCGCCGTCCAGGCCTACCTCGTCAACCACAACGCCGACAACGTCCTGGCCACGTTCCGGTACGCCCACAGGGACCTGAAGATCCAGGCGGCCGAAAAGGACTTCGAGCTCCAGGGCCGCAAGTTCCGGGCCGGCTCGTTCGTCATCAAGCCCGGCGACAACCCCGCCGGCCTCGAGTCCGTCCTCGACGAAGCGTCGAAGACGCTCGGCTTCGCCGTCGTCGCCTCGCCCTCGCTCCCCGCCGTTCCCACCCACGAGGTCGGCGCCCCGCGCGTCGCGGTCATGCACACCTGGCAGAACACCCAGAACGAGGGCTGGCTCCGGATCGCCCTCGACGATTGCGGCATCCCCTACGACTACATCTCGGTCCACGCCGTCCGCGACAACGCCAAGCTCCGCGACAAGTACGACGTCATCCTGTTCGGGCCCTCGTCATCGGACCCGTTCAGCATCGTCAACGGCGTCACGGGCGACAAGCCCCTGCCCTGGAAGAAGACCGACCTGACCCCGAACATCGGCGTCCAGGACTCGACCGACGACATGCGCGGCGGCCTCGAGCTCGACGGCGTCATGCACCTGCGCGATTTCGTCAGGGACGGCGGCGTCTTCATCACCATCGGCAACAGCTCGGCGCTCCCGATCCACTTCGGCCTGGCCCAGGGGCTGGCCATCCGCGACACGTCGAAGCTCTGGGCCCGCGGCGGCGTCTACCAGGCGACCCTCGGCGACCGGACGAGCCCGCTCGCCTACGGCTACGACGACAAGGTCGGCATCTACTTCAGCCAGTCGCCCGTCTTCGCCATGGGCGGGGCGGGCGGCCGCGCCAGAAGCATGACGCCTCCGGCCGGCGGTCCGGCGGGCCGGGTGTCGGGCCGCGGCAGCGCGTCCGATCCGGACATCATTCAGGGCCGTCCCCGCGACCTCGGACAGAAGACGATCGAGGAATTCCGCAAGGCCGAGAAGGCCGCCCAGAAAGAGGAGGACGAGGAGGGCCCGAGACCGGCGGCTCCCGCCGTCCGGCCGCGCGTCGTCCTGAGCTTCACCGGCAGCGCCGCCGATCTCCTCATCAGCGGCGGCCTGGCGGGCGGGGAGGAGCTGGCCGGCTCGCCGGCCCTGGTCGACGCGACGATCGGCAAGGGCCACGTCGTCCTGTTCAGCTTCAACCCGGCCTGGCGCAGCCAGACGCACGGCTCCTACTTCTTCATTTTCAACGCCTTGCTCAACTGGAAGGACCTCGGCGCCAAGCCCAAATAAAAGCCGTAAGGAACGTTAGGGTCCGGGCATCCGTATATTCGGATGGTGACGTTCCATCCCTGAGGAGGCCCGCATGACAAACCCGTTCCGCAAGATGATCGCGCCCGTCCTGGCCCTGGCCTGCCTGGCCGCTACTGGCCCTGCCGCTGGCCGCCCAGACCGCCGCGCCGGCCGCGGCCCAGGACAAGCCCGTCGACATGAAGAAGCTCATCGCCGAGATCGTGGGCGATTACGAATTCGCGGCCCAGGGCCAGATCCTGCTCGTGACTTTCAGCGAGCAGGACGGCAAGCTCTTCGGCGCCCCGCCCGGCGAGACGCCCGAGGAGATCCATCCCGTCGAAGGCAAGCCGCTCTGCTTCGACGTCACCCTGGCCGACTCGGGCGACTACTACGAGCTCCTGTTCGTCCGCAACGACAAGGGCGTCATCGACAAGTGCGTCATGTCCGTCCAGGGCATGGTCATCGAGGGGGCCAAGGTCATCAAGTAGGCGCCCGCCGCCGCCCGCTTCCTTGACAGCCTCCCGCCCGAGGACTATCATTTTTTCCCCGCCGCCGGGCGGAACCCCGAGGGAGAGAGTCGAGGAGCACCCGTGTTCAGAACATCCGATCTGAAGAAGGGGGACGTCGTCAAGATCGACGGCGACCCCCACATCGTCGAGACGATCAAGGTCCAGAAGCCGTCCGCGCGCGGCGCCGTGACCATCTATAAGATCCGCTTCCGCAACCTGCAGTCGAAGCGCAAGACCGACCAGGCGCTCCACGGCGACGACATGTTCGACGAAGCCGACTTCGAGCGCCGGCCCGGTCCAGTACCTCTACGGCGACGCGGCGAGCATCACCTTCATGGACCTCCAGGACTACGGCCAGTTCACGCTCACGAAAGAGGAGATCGAGGACGAGTGGCCCTATCTCACCGAGGGGCTCGAGGGGATCATCGCCATCTCCTCCGAGGGCCGGGTCTTGGGACTCCAGATCCCGACCTTCGTCAACCTCGAGATCGTCGAGACCATTCCGTCCGTCAAGGGCGGGTCGGTGACGGCCAGGGCCAAGCCGGCGACCCTGTCGACGGGGCTCGTCGTCCAGGTCCCCGAATACATGGCCGTCGGGGAGACCATCCGGGTCGACACGCGCACGGGCGAATACGCCTCGAAAGCCTAGAGGGCCTATCGCGAAGGGGCGCGTCCCTTCTGTCGAGGACCATGAACAGAGGCTACACTTATCCCGACCGCATCGAGCCGCTCCGACGAAGGGCTCACGCTCGCGGCCTTCTATTCCACCCGTTATCCTCACTCGACCGAGGCGGAGTGGCGGCGGAGGATCGAGGCCGGCCAGGTCCTCCGGAACGGACTCGAGGCCTCTCCCGACGACCTCCTCGTGCGGGGCGACGCCCTTCTCTATCACCGCCTGCCGTGGGACGAGCCCGATGCTCCGCGGGAATTCGTGACGCTCTACGAGGACGATGACGTCCTCGTCCTGGCGAAGCCCTCGGGCCTGCCCGTCCTGCCCGGCGGCTTCTTCCTGGAGAACACGCTGCTCCACCTGGTCCGCGAGCGCTACGGCGCCGTCTGCTCGCCGCTCCACCGGCTCGGCCGCGGCACGTCCGGGGCCATCCTCTTCACGCGCAACCGCCCGGCCGCCCGCTTTCTGGCGACGGCCATGTTCGAGCGCCGCATCCTCAAGGTCTACCTGGCCCTGGCCTCGGGGACGGGGATGCCGGACGCGTTCACGGTCGACGCGCCGATCGGGCCGGTCCCGCACTCGCTGCCGGCGACCGTCAACGCCTATCGCCCGGACGGGCGTCCGTCGATAAGCCATGTCCGTGTCATCCGCCGGTTTTCCGACAGGAGCGAGTCGCTCCTCGAGGTGACCATCCCCACGGGTCGCCCGCACCAGATCCGGATCCATCTCGGCTTTCGCCGGATGCCCGCTCGTCGGCGATCCGCTTTATGAGATCGGGCGGTTTACCCAGCGCGCTGACGGCATCGACGACGAGATCGCGACGACCCCCGGCGCCACCGGCTATCTGCTCCACTCCTGGAAGATCCGCTTCCCCCACCCGTCGCGCGCCGGCGAGGTCGAGGTCGTCAGCCCGCCCCCGGCCGCGCTCCGGCCGGACTGACCGGGGCCGGCCGCCCGGCCCGCTCGGCGATTACTTGACCTTCTTGGCCCCGAAGGTGTGCCCTTCGTGGTAGAGCTCCAGGCGAACGACCGCTCCCGCCGCGTCCTTGAAGAACGTCAGCTCGCGGCCGCCGGGGCGGAAGAACTCCGTCGGGCTCCAGGGCTGGTAGAAGACCTCGGCCTGGCCAGGCGACTTGACCCGCAGCTTTCCCTCCGAGACCGCAATGGCGACGAGGACGCCCGGCTCGATCTCGTATGCGCCGGCGAAGGCCTCCAGGGCCTTGGCGTCGAGCTCGACGGCCGTCCGCGCGACCGGCGGCTTGAACCGGGCCACGGGCCACTTCGGCTCCAGGGCGAAAAGGCCGAGGTCGTCGACGCTGAACGAGGTGTTGCAGAGGACGACGACGCCCGCCTTTTTCGCGGGGTCGAACCCGGCGAACGACCGGTAGCCGCCCGTGCCGCCGTTGTGCCAGACGATCTCCGTCCCGTACCGGTGCCAGACGTGCCAACCGAGGCCGATGGTCAGGTCGGGCGTACCCGGTCGGCCGCTCCTCCTTCCGCATCAGGTCGAAGGCCGCCCGCAGGGGAGTGTCGCGCAAGCCCATGGCCGCCGTCAGGAACTTGAGCATGTCCCGGGCCGTCGAACGCAGGGCCCCGGCCGGCGCGAGGACGTCGAAGTTCCAGTTCTTGACCGGGCTCAGGTTGGGGCCGCTGCCCGGCGCCAGCCGGGCCTTCAGGCGCTCGTCGAGCGCGATGGCCGTATCGGCCATGCCCAACGGCTCGAGGACCCTCTTCCTGACGAGCTCCTCGTAGCCCATCCCGGCCTTGAGGGCCAGGGCGTGGCCGAGCAGTCCGACGCCGAGATTGGAGTATTCGTATTTCTCGCCCACGGCCCGGCCGAGCTCGACAGCGGGCCAGGAACTCGTAGAGCCGGTCCGGACCGTAGTCGACGTACGGATCGGCCCCGTCGGCCGGCTTGAGGTTGTCGGGCATGCGCGGCAGCCCCGAGACCTGGTTCGAGAGGTCGCGCAGGGTGATCCTCTTGCCGTCCCGCTCCGGCACCTTGACCGTCGCCGGCAGGAACTTGGCCACCGGATCGTCGAGCCCGACCTCGCCCCGCACGACCATGTCGGCCAGGACGAGGGAGGTGAAGACCTTGGTGATGGAGCCGATCTCGTAGACCGTGTCGGCGCCGGGGAGGACGGCGCCGCCGGGGGCCGTGGCCCCCGAGGCGAGAAAACGCTCGCCCGTCGCGTCCACCAGCCCGACGACGATGCCGACGGCCTTGCGGTTCTCGCCCGTCCGGTTGAGCAGGAGCTTCTCGAGCTCGCCGGGGTCCTGAGCCTGTGCGACGGCGGCGGCGAGCAGGACCAGCCCGGCCGCGATCATCCGGATGTTCTTCATGTTCCAGCCTTTCTCAGGGACCGCGAGGGGCCCCGTTCTTTTCAGCCCTGCCAATCCTTCATGACCGCAGCGAAGCACGAGAGGCCGCTGGGGATGCAGGCGCCGTAGCCGTGTCCCGGGAAGGTCCAGGCCCCGGCAAGATAAAGATTCCCGATCGGTGTTTTCTGCGGGAAACGCCTCTGACCCGAGTTGTCGACCGTCTGGTCGAAGCCGTAGATCGCGCCGCGCGGGTGGCCGGTGAAGCGGAGGTTCGTCAGCGGCGTCGCCACCTCGACCACCTCGATGGCCTGGCGCAGTCCCGGCAGGAACCGCTTCTCGACCTTGTCGATCAGGATGTCGGCCAGGCGCATCTTTTCTTTATTGTAGGCGTCCTTGTTGCCGTAGAAATAATCGGTCTCGAATTTCTTCCAGTAGTCGTAGCCCTGCGTGACGATGATGTTGAGGGTGTTCTTGCCCTTGGGCGAGGCGCCCGGATAGAGGTTGTCGTAGACCGTCAGGCCGTAGCCGGGATCGTCCGGAAGACCGCCCGCGAGGGCCGCCCGGTACTCGGCCTCGACGTCGTAGCCCGGCGTGGTAGAAGATCTCGCTCTCCTCGAGCTTCGCCTTGCGGACGAGGTCCGTCTTGAGGCCCAGCCAGACGAGAAGGGTCGAGAAGCTGACGGAATACTTTTCCATCCGCGCCGTCAGGTCCTCGAGGAACTCTTTTTCGTCGGGCATCATCCGGCCGAAGGTGTCGAAGGCGTTGGCGTTGGAGACGACGGCCCGGGCGCGATACTCGGCGCCGTCCGCCGTCCGGACGCCCGTCGCGGCGTGGTCGCGGACGAGGATCCTCTCGACCTTGGCGTTGAGCTTGACCTCGCCGCCGTGCTTCCGGATCAGGCCGACGAAAGCGTCGCTGATCTTCTGCGACGTGCCGACGGGATAGTAGCCGCCGCCTTCGAGGTAGCCCATGAGCGGCATGGCGTAGTAGAAGGGGGAGAGCTTGGACGGCGGCAGCCCGAAGTAGCCCCACAGCCCCGAGATGACGGCCTTGAGCTTGGGGTCCTTGACCCGGTCGTCGAGCATGGCGCCCCAGGTCCGGTTGAAGTTCTTGAAAAGGTGGGGGAAAGTCGTCGGGAAGCTCGACATGTCGGGCGGACCGCCGGCGCCGGAAAGCCTCCCCACGTCGTCCGCGAGGCCCTTCATGTCGGCGAAGATGCCGTCGATCGCCGCCGTCCTCGCCGGGAAAGTTCTTCTTGAGGAGGGCGATGTAGCCCGGGACGTCCCTGTGCGGCACGCGGATGTCGTGGTCCGGGTAGATCGCCCGGTAGAGGGTCTTGTGCGGGACGAAGGCCACGTCCCGGATCTCGGGAAAGCCGTAGAGGAGGTTGGCGGCGCCGTCGCGGAGGCCGACCGTCGTCGAGTGGAGCGAGACGTCGAAGGTGAATCCGCCGGGGCGGGTGAAGGACGAGGCGTAGCCGCCGGCGACGCTGTGCTGTTCGAGCACCAGGACCTTGTATCCCTGCCGGGCGAAGGCCGCGGCCGCGCTGAGGCCGCCGAGGCCCGCGCCGATGACGACCGCGTCGTAGGTCCCGGGCGGGAGCTTGTCCTGCCCGCCCCGGGGGAAGGCGCTCCAGTCCCAGGCGAGAAGCGGCGCACCGGCCAGAAGCGTCTTCAGGAAATCGCGTCTGTCCCAGGCGTTTCGGGTCATTCGGGCACCTCCCCGGCGGGGAATTCAGGACACGCACAAGTTTACCGCCCGCCGGAAGCGGCGTCAAACCGGTCCGCCCGCGGTTGACAAGTCGGGGGGCAGGCCCTACGATTGTGAGGAGAACGCCATCGCGCCTAGACCCGTTCGACTCGAGAATCAAGAGCATGAAAAAGCCCGGCCGGTATGCAGCGCCGATCCTGGGCCTGGCCCTGCTCGGTCTCGGTCTCTTCGGGGCGATCGGACCGTCCGGCGCCGCCCGCGCCCCGCTCCGGTTCGCCTGGCTGAGCGACACCCACATCGGCTCGGACCGCGGCGCCGGCGACCTCAAGGCCTCGGTCGCCGACATCAACCGGCAGTCCGGGCTGTCCTTCGTCCTGGTGACCGGCGACGTGACCGACATGGGGCTCTACGCGAACTTCCGCGCGGCCAAGGACATCCTCGACGGCCTCGACGTCCCGTATCACATCATCCCCGGCAACCACGACACGAAGTGGTCGGAGTCGGGCGGATCGGATTTCCGGCGGATCTGGGGGGACGACCGCTTCGCCTTCGAGAGCGGCGGGTTCCGGTTCATCGGGGTCTCGCAGGGGCCCGTCATGAAGTTCGGGGACGGCCACTTCGCCCCCCAGGACGTCCGCTGGCTGGACGAGGTCCTGGCGGAGGCCGGCGCGGCCGGGAAGCCGACCTTCTTCGTCACGCACTATCCCCTCGACGGAAGCGTCGCCAACGGATACGTCGTGCTGGACCGGCTCAAGACCGTCCCCACGGTCGCCGTCCTCGCCGGACACGGCCACAGGAACCAGGCCCTGGATTTCGAGGGCCTGGCCGGGGTCATGGGGCGGGCCAACGTCGGGACGAAAGACACCGCGCCCGGGTACACGATCGTCGAGATCGGGGCCAAGGCCGTGACCTTCGCCGAGAGGACCGCGGGCCGGACCTCCCCGCCCTGGCACCGCATCGAGCTCGAGAAGAACGGACTGCCGGTCGTCGCCCGGGGCAAGCCCTCCGCCGGGGCCGCTCCGGTCCGGCCCGACTTCGGCGTCAACAAGCTCTTCCCCGGCGTCCGGGAGCGCTGGCGATTCGACGCGGGCTGGACGATCGCCTCGTCCGCCGCGGTCGTCGGCGAGACGGTCGTCTTCGGCGACGCCTCGGGCAAGGTCCGGGCCCTGCGCGTCGCCGACGGCAGCATCGCCTGGGAATTCGAGACGGACGATCCCGTCTATTCGACGCCGGCGGTCGCCGGAGGCCGGGTCGTCTTCGGCATCGACGAACGGCGGCATCTACGCCCTGGACGCCGTCAAGGGCAGTCTCGTCTGGAAGGTCCAGACGGGCGGGCCCGTCGTCGCCAGCCCGAGCATCTCCGATGGCGTCGTCTACATCGGGTCGAGCGACCGCGTCTTCCGGGCCATCGATCTGGCTCTCGGGCAGGTCCGTGTGGAGTTACGACGGCATCGACGGCTTCGTCGAGACGAAACCGCTCGTCGCGGGCAACGTCGTCGTCTTCGGCGCCTGGGACAGCCGGCTCTACGCGCTGGACGTGAAAACCGGGAAGCCGGTCTGGACCTGGACGGGCGAACGGCCGAGCCGGTACTATTCCCCGGCCGCCTGTTGGCCCGTCGCCGCGGCGGGCCGCGTGTTCGTCGTCACGCCGGGCCCGTGGATGACCGCCCTCGACCTGGCCTCGGGGCAGGAGATCTGGGGGACCGACAACCTGGCCGTCCGGGAATCGATCGGGATCTCGGCCGACGGCCGCCGCGTCTACGTCCGGACGACGGAGAACGTCATCGCCGCCGTCGGTTCGGACGCCGACTCGCAGGAGACCGTCTGGGAGACGGACGCCGGGTTCGGGACCGACAACAACTCGGCCATGCTCGCCGAGAGGGACGGCGTCGTCTTCTACGGCACGGGGAGCGGACTGCTCCTGGCCCTCGACGCCGCGACCGGGGCCGTCAAGTGGAAGCACCGCGTCGGCGTCGCCCTGCTCAACACGGTGACGCCGCTCAACGGCCGGGACGTGATCGTCACCGACTTCGACGGCCGCGTCACCCTCGTCTCCAGCGACAAATAAGAGGGTGATATAATCGTTGCGCGGCACCATGAAAAAAGGGCTTAGGAAGACCCTCAAGATCTCGGCCGCCGTCGTCGGCGCGCTCGTCCTCCTCGCCGTCGTGGCGTCGCTTCTCGTCGTCTTCCACAAGCCGCTCGGGCGCAGCCTCATCCGGGGCCAACTGGCCAAGCTCGCCGGCCCGGCGGCCCGGTTCGACCGGCTGGACTATTCGCTCTTTCCCTTCCGCATCACCGTCGAGGGACTCGAGGTCGGCCGCGAGGACGCGTTCCAGAAGCTCGGCGTGACCGTGGCCCGGCTCGAAGCGAGCGGTGAATTCTGGAAGCTCGTTCGGGGGATCAAGCCGGCCCTCGACGCGGTCGATATCGACGGTCTGTCCTTCCGCCTGGAACAGAAGGCGGTCTCCGAGGAGCCGTTCGACGTCGAGGCCCTGCTCGCGCAGGCCGCCGACACCCTGGCCTGGGCCAAGCGCGTCTCGCTCAAGAACTCCCGCCTGACGTTCGACTTCCTCGCCCGGCGGATCGACATCGCCGACCTCGACATCGCGCTGACGCCGGAGGACAGGGGAGCCGTCGTCGCCTTGGCCATTGGAAATGCCGATATCGGCGTCGAAAGCCGCGACGGGACGTTCGCCCTGGCGACCGGCCTGAGCTCGTCGGGCCGTCTCGGCCTGGTCTCGCCCTTCATCGTCGATGCCGGATTCGCCCTGGCCTCGCCGCGCCTCAGGTCCGGCGGCCGGGAGGACTCGCTCGCCGCCGTCGACCTGATCCTCGCCGGGCGGTTCGAGAGGAACGCCGGCGAGTTCTCCGTATCCCGGCTCGAGCTCGCCGTGCCCGGTCTCCTGGCCCTCGACGGCACCGCCTCCGGGAACCTCGGACGGCACATCTTCCTCGAGTCCGAAGCGCGTCTCCGCATCGAAAGCCTCGACGCCGCGGCCGCGCTTCTCGGCCCGCGCCTGCCCGCCGCGTTCCGGGAGGCCGGGCTCCGGGGCCGGGCCGGGCTCTCCGGAAGATACACCCTCCAGCAGACGAACCAGGAGTCGACCGACAATCTCTCCGCCTCGCTCTCGCTCGAGGGCGTCGAGCTCGATCCCGTCGTCCTCGGCCGCCCTCTCCGCGTCCGCGCCGACGGCCGCATCGACGCTTCCGGCCCGACACGGGATCCCAGCCTCTCGATCGACCTGCGCTCGACGCTCGGCCGGATCGCCGCGTCCGGGGTCGCCGTCGCCGGCTCCACCGTCCGCCTGGTCGCGTCGGGCACGAAAGAGTCCGCGGCGATCTCCCGGTTCGACGCCCGGCTCACCGGACTGGACATCGCCGTAGCGGGCGGGAAGACGCTCGCCTTCGACCACGCGACGATCGCGGCGAAGGGAGGCCTCGATCTCTCCCGGAAAAACCTGTCGGTCGCTTCGCTCGAGGCCAATCTCCCCGGTCTCGCCCCTCTCCGGCTCTCGGGCCGGTACGGCTTCGGCCAGGACGGCGCGGCCGATCTCCGGCTCGAGAGCCGCGGCCTCGACCTCCCCGCCCTTCGCGGCCTGGCCGCGCCCTTCATTCCGGCGGGCTTCGCCGGCTGGGACCTCGGCGGCACAGCGGATCTCTCCCTCTCCGCCCGGCGCCCGGCCGGGTCCCGTGCCGCCCTGGGCCTTTCCGCCACGGTCTCCCTGGCCGGGCTCCGGTTCAACGATCCCGCGTTCACCGTCGCCGGCGAGAACCTCGATCCCGTCGTCAAGCTCGAAGCCCTCCGCTCCGCTTCGGGAGAGATCTCGTTCACGGGCGGCCTCGCCGTCGGACAGGGTGAATCGCTGTGGAAGGCGGCCTACATACCCTGGGCCAAAAGCCCGCTCGACCTCGCCTTCGACGGCCGCTACGATCCGCGCTCCGGCGCCGTCGACGGGCTCACCGTCCGCGTCCACCTGCCGACGATCGGCACCGTCGACGTCGCCGGGTCGGCGGGAACGGCCCCCGCGCTTTCGTTCGATCTGCAGACGGATGCGAATCTGAGCCTCGGACCGCTCCATGCGCTCTTTTCCCAGGCCGGCGTCTCCGAGGAGGGCCGGATGAAGCTCGAGGGCGCGCTCGGGGCGTCGCTCCGCCTTGCGCACAGGGCGGCGGCGACGCTTTCGGCCGGCGGCCGGATCAAGCTCTCCGGCGTGAACATCGAGCGTTCCCTGACGAAGACCTTCTTCCTCGGCATATCCGGCGACATCCCCATCCATTACGAGTCGGGGAAAGCCGGCGGCCCCGCCGGCACCGGGACCCGACACCGACGCCCCGCTCCCCGAGGCGGGCTTTCTCCTCGTCGGCGAGTTCCAGAACCCGCTCCTGACCCTGAAGGCGATCGACATCGCCCTGCGCTCCGGCGTCAACGCCCTGGGCTTCGAGCCGCTCTCGCTCGACCTCTTCGGCGGACGTCTCGAGCTCGGCCGGACGACCTTCCGCTTCGATCCCGCTTCCGGGACCTTCCGCGGCCTCGGGTCCCTGGCCCTGCGCGACATCGACATCGCCCGCTTTCCCATCGCGTCGCCCCAGTTCAAGCTGACGGGCAAGATCCAGGCCGATTTTCCGCGCCTCGACATCGGCCCCGGACTTGATCGGGGTCTCCGGCCGGGGCGAGGCCGAGCGTCTTCGGCGGCAAGATCGTCCTGCGCGACCTGGCCGTGACGAACCCGTTCGTCCCGGGCCGCTCGATCTCGCTCAACATCGATCTCGTCGACCTCGACTTGAAGAAGCTCACCGACGAGGTCCCCTTCGGCGAGGTCACCGGCATCGTCCGGGGCGAGGTCCGCGATCTGGTCATCACCTACCGTCAGCCGGAGCGGTTCGACTTCCGGCTCGAGTCCGTGCCCCGCAAGGGCGTCGCCCAGACTTTCAGCCTCAAGGCCGTGGACAACCTGACCGTGCTCAGCTCCGGCCAGCAGGCTTCGGGCGGAACGAGCGGCTTTTGGATGAGCCTCATCCGCGGCTTCCGCTATCAGAAGCTGGGCATCGTCAGCACGCTCCGCAACGACACCTTCACCCTCAACGGCACCATCCACGAGGGCGGCGTCGAGTACCTGGTGAAGAAGCCGGCCCTTTTTGGTATAAGTGTCATCAACAGAGAGCCCAACAAGAGCATCAGCTTCAAGGAAATGACGGGCCGGCTCAAGAGGGTCGGCCAATCCGAAAAATAGCGACGCATCGCAAGGAGGATGACGACATGAAAAAACGATACGCCCTGGGCACCGCCGCCACCGTGGGACTTCTCTTCGTCCTGGCCTGCATCACGGTCAACATCTACTTCCCCGAGGCGACGGTCAAGCAGGCCGCCGCCGAGATCGTCGACGAGATCCGGAAGACGGACGCGGAGAAGAAAGCGCCCGAGGCAACGGCCCAGCTGCCCGTTCTGCGCGACGCCGGGCCGTTCTCGCTCGTCCCCGCCGCCTACGCCCAGGAGGCCACGAACGTCTCGACGCCGGCCATCCGCGCCCTCAAGGACTCGATGAAGGCCCGCTTCGTCGCGCTCAAGCCCTATTTCGACGGCGGCAACATCGGCGAGACGAACAAGGGGATGCTCGACGTCCGCGACGAGACCGGGCTCAACCTCCAGGCCAAGGCGGCCCTGAGGAACCTGGTCAAGGACGAGAACGCCGACCGGACCAATCTCTACGCGGAAGTGGCCAAGGCCCTCTCCATCGAGGCCAGCCAGATCGACAAGATCCAGGCGATCTTCGCCGCGGAGTGGGCCAAGAGCGCCTTGGCCGGCTGGTGGATCCAGGGCGAGGACGGCGCCTGGGCCAAGAAATAGCGGTCCGGACCGAAACATATCGCCGCGGGGGCGCGTAATCCCGGATGAGGAGAAAAACCATGCACTCGTCGTTCGCCTTTAGGACCTTTCGTCCGGTACTCGCCGGCTTCGCCCTCTTGGCCGCGGCCCTGGCCGCTCCGGCCCAGGAGCGTCCCAGCTTGGCGCAATTCGTCATCCATCCCAAGCTCGAGGTCGCCGTGGCCGATTTCCCGGCCGAGGGGCTCATCCTCGACATCGGGGGCGGGGGCGAGGGCGTCATCGGCCAGCTCAAGGGCCGGCAGGTCGTCGCCATCGACCTCATCAAGCAGGAGCTCGAGGATGCCCCCGGCGGGCCCCTGCTCAAGATCGTCATGGACGCCCGCGCGCTCGGGTTCCTCGACGGCGTGTTCGACACGGCCACCGTCTTCTTCACCTTCATGTACATCATGCCGGCCGATCACGCCAAGGTCTTCGCCGAGCTCCACCGCGTGCTCCGGCCCGGCGCCCGCCTCCTCGTCTGGGACCCCGTGTTCCCGGATAAGGCGGCGCCCGACAAGCCGAAGATCATGTATCCCCTCCACGTCCGCCTGCCCGGCAAAGAGATCGACACCGGCTACGGCGTCGGCATCCGCGAGGGGCAGGGAGCGGACCACTTCGTGGAGCTGGCGAAAGCGGCCGGCTTCGAGCTCGTCACCCGGAAGGACGAGGCCGGCTGGTTCCACCTCGAGTTCCGGAAGGCCGGCTGATCCCGATCAGGCCTTTGCGACGGGGTGGCGGATGATCGTCCGCAGCTTCTCCGGCTCAGTCTAGCCCGCAGGCCGCCCGCCTTGACTCCCGCGGGGGTCTGTACTATGACGGGAGCATTCAGGAGAGTGCCCTATGTCACGCCCCCGCCTCGCGTCCCTCGCCCTGCTCGCGGTCGTCTTCCTCGTCCCGCTGCCTGCGGCAGCGGTCCTTCGGGCCGCGCGCCTGCCGACGAATTGGCTGCTGGCTTCATCCGCCCGCCCGACGAGGCCCGGCCGTGGGTCTACTGGATGTGGATGGACGGCAACCTGACCCGGGCGGGGATCACGGCCGATCTCGAAGCCATGCGCGCCGCCGGCCTCGGCGGCGTCGTCATCTGCGAGGTCAACGTCGGCGTCCCGCGCGGCCCGGTCGAGTTCATGAGCGCGGAATGGCGTTCGCTCTTCAAACACGTCGTCCGGGAAGCGGAACGGCTGGGCCTCGAAGTCACGCTCAACGCCGGGCCGGGCTGGACGGGCTCGGGCGGCCCCTGGGTCGAGCCCGAACAGTCCATGCAGCACATCGTCGCCGCCGCGGTCGAAGCGTCGGGACCTGCGCGCTTCGACGCCGTGCTCCCTCGGCCGACGCGCCGGCCGGCCTTCTTCGGCGAAGGCGGATTGCCGCAGGCTCTCAAGGACCGGATGGACGGGTTCTACCGCGACGTCGCCGTCGTCGCCTTCCCCGCGCCCGCCCCCGGACCGCCGGTCGCCGACATCGACGAGAAGGCCCTCTACGTCCGGGCGCCCTATTCCTCCCAACCGGGGGTCCGGCCGTTCCTGCCCGCCCCGGCCGATTTTCCCGCCCTGCCCCCCGGAGCGGCGATCGATCCCGCACGCATCGTCGACCTCACGGACAAGCTCACGGCCGAAGGGCGTCTCGTCTGGGACGTTCCCGCCGGGCGCTGGACCGTCCTTCGCTTCGGCCGGACGACGACGGGCGCCAACACGCGCCCGGCCCCGGTGCCGGGCCTCGGCCTCGAGTGCGACAAGCTCGACGCCGCGGCCTTCGACGCCCATTACGACGCTTTCGTCGGGGCGCTCCTCCGCGAGATCGGCCCCCGCCGGACGGACGGCGCGGCCGGTTGGACGACGCTCCACATCGACAGCTGGGAGATGGGCGCCCAGAACTGGACGGCGGCCTTCCGCGAGGAATTCCAAAAGCGGCGGGGCTACGATCTCCTGCCCTACCTTCCGGCCGTCACCGGCCGGCCGGTCGGAAGCCTGGAGCTCACCGAGCGCTTCCTCTGGGACCTGCGCCAGACCGCCCAGGAGCTGGTCCTGGAGAACCACGCCTATCGGCTCAAGGAGCTCGGCCGCCGCGACGGCTTCCGCCTGTCCATCGAGCCCTACGACATGACGCCGCTCGCCGACATGACCCTGGGCACGGCCGCCGACGTCCCGATGGGGGAGTTCTGGCTCTACGGCTATCACACCGCTCACAGCGTCTTCGAAGCCGCCGGCATCGCCCACACGGGCGGGAAGAACGTCGTCGCCGCCGAGTCCTTCACCTCGGACGACACCGAGGCCTGGCGGGCCCATCCGGCCTCGATGAAGGCGCTCGGCGACTGGGCTTTCGCGGCCGGGATCAACCGCATCGTCTTCCACCGCTATCAGAACCAGGCCGGGCTCGGGCTGAGCCCCGGCATGACCATGGGGCCGTACGGCGTCCACTGGGAGCGCACCCAGACCTGGTGGGACATGGTGCCCGCTTATCATCTCTATCTCGCCCGCTGTCAGTTCCTGCTGAGGCGGGGGGTGCCCGTGGCCGACGTCTGTTTCCTCGTCGCCGAGGGCGCGCCCCACGCCTTCCGGCCTCCGGCTTCGGCGCTCCGGGGCGACCCGCCCGTTCCCGCCGGCGCGGCCTTCGACGGCTGCCCGCCGGAGACCCTGCTCGCCTCGGCGGGAGTCGAGGACGGGAAGGTCGTGTTCCCGGGCGGCGCGAGCTACCGCGTGCTCGTCCTCCCCGAGCGGGAGACCATGACGCCGAAGCTCCTGCGAAAGGTCCGCGATCTCGTCGCGGCCGGCGCCACGGTCGTCGGGCCGCGGCCGCGCAAGTCCCCCTCGCTTTCCGGCTATCCGGACTGCGACGCCGAAGTCGCGCGCCTGGCCTCCGAGGTCTGGGGCGATTGCGACGGGGAAAAGGTCACTGAACATGCGTTGGGACAAGGCCGCGTCGTCTGGCGCAAGACGCCAACGGGCCTGAAAGCGCCGCGAAGCGGAGCGGCGGCCCCGGTCGCATCGACGGCGATCGCCCCGGCCGAGCCGCTGTCACCGGATCGCACGACCTGGCACGTCGGGGCCCCTCCGCTCGACGAACCCGGGCAGTACGGGGACTTCGCGACCGTCATGGAAGTCCTCGAGAGGATGTCCGTCCGGCCCGACTTCTCTTCGGATGCGCCCCTGAACTGGACGCACCGGCGCGACGGCGAGACGGAGATCTATTTCGTCGCCAACCCCGAGGGCCGCGCCGTCGAGACGGCCGCCCGATTCCGGGTGTCCGGCAAGCGCCCCGAGATCTGGGACCCGGTCACCGGAGCGGCCCGCGATCTGACCGTTTTCGCAGAAGAGAACGGGCGCGTGTCCGTCCCCTTGCGGTTCGAGCCGCACCAGTCGTTCTTCGTCGTCTTCCGCGATGCGGCGGCGCCCGCCTCCGGCGTCGTTCCGAACCCCTCGCCGGCTTCCGCCATTCGACCGGATTTCCCCGTCCAGGGAGGAGATCACAATGCTCTCCGGGCCGTGGGACGTTTCGTTCGATCCCGCCCGGGGCGGTCCGGAACGGATCGTCTTCGAGGGCCTCGACGACTGGAGCCGCAGGCCCGAGCCCGGCATCAAGTATTATTCAGGGACGGCCGTCTACGCCAAGTCGTTCGAAACTCCGCAGGCCGTTATGGAAGCCGCGAAGAGAGGTCGCGTCTGGCTCGACCTCGGAAAGGTCGAGAACATCGCTTCCGTCCGGCTCAATGGTCGCGAGCTCGGCGTCGTCTGGTGCGATCCCTGGCGGGTGGAGATCACGGATGCGATCCACCGCAAAGGCAATCGTCTGGAGATCCGCGTCGCCAACCTCTGGCCGAACCGTCTGATCGGCGACGAGCGCGAGCCGCCCGATGCCGAGTACGCCCGGGGGGCAACCTGGCCCGCTGGCCCGATTGGCTTTTAAAGGGAGAACCGCGCCCCTCCGCCGGCCGCCTGACCTTCTCCACCTGGAAGCACTACACCCGGGACTCGCCGCTTCTCCCCTCCGGCCTTCTCGGCCCCGTGACCGTCCTCGCACAACGGGACTGACCGGGCCGGCCCCCGGCGGTTTCCTTGACAGGGGTCCGAAGCGGGGACTAAGATGATTGCGGAACCCCCATTCTATAGAGAAGGAAGGATCACACCCATGGCCGATTTTATCACCGATTTCATGAGCCAGTACGGGTCCGACGCGAGCCGGCAGCTCAGCGCCAACCTCGGGCTGGACCAGCAGGCCGCGAGCCAGCTCATCCCCCAGGTCATTCCCATGATCATGGGCGGGCTGAAGCGGCAGATGGAAACCCGGGGCGGTGCCGAGCGCCTCGACCACATCCTCAACAAGTACGGCAGCGAGGACGTCCTCGGCGACATCGGCGCGCTCATGTCCGCCAAGGCCTCGCAGGCCAACCCCGATCCCAATCTGGGCGGCCTCCTCGGCGAGTCCGGCGTCCAGGCCTCCCAGCTGATCGGGCAGAAGTTCGGGCTCTCGCTCGACAAGGCCAAGAGCCTCATCCCCATGCTGGCCCCCCTCATCCTCGGCGCCCTGTCGAAGAAGAAGAACCAGACGGGCGGGGCGGGTCTGGACGGGCTCGCGTCCCTGATCGACAGGGACGGGGACGGCAACATCCTCGACGACATCGCCGGGTTCCTCGGGCCCGCCCTCGGCGGGAGCTCCGCTTCGGCGGGGAGCGGCGGCCTGCTCGGGAGCATCCTCGGCGGGCTGTTCGGAAAAAAGCGCTGATCCGGGGGCGGGATCGCCGCCCGATATTCGTAGCAAACCCTTAAGGAGGGAATAACATGGGACTTTTCGGCAAATCGTTCGATGAAAAGGTCGAGGACGCCGTCGCCGTCATCAACAAGTCGGACCTCGGTGTCAACGGTCTCAAGGCCAAGGTCGACGGGAAGATCGTGACCCTGGAGGGCGTGGCCGCGAACCTCGAAGCCAAGGGCCGGGCCATGCTCGAGTTCAACAAGATGGTCAAGACGGACAACACCATCAACAAGATCCAGCTCCAGGGCGGCCCCGTGTCCACGACGCTCCCCGGGCCCGGCTCGCCGGCCGTCGGCGAGGCCACCGTCTACGAGGTCAAGGCCGGGGACACGCTCGGGGCGATCGCCCAGCGCTTCTACGGCAAGGCCAGCCTCTATCCCAAGATCTTCGAGGCCAACAGGGACATCCTGAGCAACCCCGACCTGATCAAGGTCGGCCAGAAGCTCAAGATCCCCAAGATCTGATGGTCGGGCTGCTCGGGGCGTTCGGCCTGGCCGCGGCGACGGGCCTCAACGCCTATCTGCCCCTGGTCATCGTCGGCCTTCTCGCGCGCTACACGGACCTCATCGCCCTCAAAGCGCCGTGGAGCGCCCTGACCAACCCCGTGGTGCTCGTCGTCCTCGGGGTCCTGCTCCTCATCGAGATGACGGTCGACAAGATCCCGGCGGTCGACACCGTCAACGACGTCATCCAGACGGTCTTCCGGCCGGCCGCCGGGGCCGTCCTCTTCGCCGCCAGCGGGAACGTCGTCAGCAACGTCAGCCCCGTTCTGGCCATGATCTGCGGCCTGCTCATCGCCGGCGGCGTCCACACGGCCAAGACGGTCGCCCGGCCGGCGGTCACGGCCGGCACCGTGGGCACGGGCAATCCCGTGGTCAGCCTGGCCGAGGATGCCGTCTCCGGCGTGACCACGGTCGTCGCCATCGTGGCCCCGGTCCTGCTGATGCTCCTGCTCCTTCTGGCCGTGTGGCTGTTCATCCGCTGGTACAACAAGCGGGAAGCCCGGAGATAAGCGGCGGGACGGCGCGGGCAGACCGGTCCCTTCAAGACGGAACGGTCTGTCGTCCGGCGGAAAAGCGGGGAGAGGCCCGGGGGCCTCAGCGCTTTTTCTTGAGGAAGTTGTAGACGAAGAGCAGGATCAGCGCGCCGACGATGGCGCCGATAAAGCCGGCGGTCTCGCCCGGCTGGTAGATCTTGAGCGCCTGGCCGAGATAGGTGGCGACGAAGGACCCGGCGACGCCCAGGATGATGGTCCAGATCCAACCCATGTTCTCTTTGCCGGGATAGATGAACTTGGCGATGATGCCGGCCGCGAGCCCGAGAAGAATCGTCCAAAGAATGTTCATGGAAAACCCTCCGTTTCCCGTTCATCTTATCGGTAAGGCCGGAGGGCTGTCAACCCGAGAAGCCGGTCCTTCAGGACTGTGCCCGAGGGCCGGTTCAGCCGGCCTTTTCCGTCAGGCGGCCGAGGCGGACGAGGAAGACGAAGGCCACGGCGTCCAGGGCGACCGCGGTCAGGGCGACGGCGGTGAAGCCCAGGAGGTAGAGACGCGGTGACAGGAGCGACCCGACGGCCCGGCCGACGGAGAACGAGGCCGCGTAAAAAGCCAGGAGCGTCGCCCGGGACCGGGGGAGTATCTCGCTCATGACCGGCAGCAGGCTGACGACCGTGTACTCGAAGGTCAGGTAGAAGAAGGCCAATCCGGCGAGCGCGGCGACCGTCGTCCCCCCGGCGAGCGGCAGGAGGAGGGCCGCGAGCGCGTTCCCGGCCAGCCCGATCATCAGGGCTTTCGTCTTGCCGATGCGGTCGACCGTGGCCACGACCAGGCTCTCGCCCCCGAACTCCGCGGCGCCGATGATCGCGGCGGCCGCGCCCAGGGCCGCGAGCTTGAGCCCGAACGAGTCCTCGAGCCAGACGCCGAAGACGAGGTTGACGAGCTCGTTGGACATGCTCACGGCCAGGATGACGGCGATCCCGGCCAAGGCGGCCGGAGAGCGCAACACGGCCTTGTAGCTGGCGCGGTGGCCGGTCCCTTCACCGGTTGCGGATGCGCCGGCCGCCCCGGGTCCCTCTCCGGCCTTCAGGAAGATCCGGACCGCGACAAAGCCGGCCAAACCCAGAAAGGTCAGGACCGCGAACGGCGCCCGGGTGCCGAACCGCCCGAGGAGGAACCCGGCCGCCGGGACCCCGAGGATGAAGGCCAGGGACCAGCTCAATTCGGTCAGAGCCAGGGCCCGGCCGCGCCTCGCGTAGGGGACGACGTCGCTCAGACGGGCCAGGACCGCCGGGTCGATGACGTACTTGCCGACCGTCATCAGGACGAGCGCCGCGGCGAAGGCGATGAAGCCGGGCCCGGCCAGGCCCAGGAACGCCCCGGCCGCGAAGAGCCCCAGCCCGAGGGACAGGCCGAAACGGCGGCCGCGGCGGTCCGTGAACGGCGCGAGCAGGGGGCCCAGGGCGCCCGTCGCGGACCTGGCCGAGAGGGCCAGCGACATCGTCCCCAAGTCGACGCCCAGCAGGCGGGCGAAGACGGGCAGGAACGGATAGACCATCCGGTAGGCCGTGTTGGAGACCGTCCGGATGGCGGCGAACAGGGCGATCAGGCCGCGGCCCCTTTCTTCTTGCCGAAGCTCAGCTTCATGGTCAGGATCTTGTCCGTCGAGAAGATCCGGGCCGCCACGACGACCAGGACGCCGAACACGACGAGCATGTAGGCCAGCCCGGCGGCGATCATTCCGTAGTTGCCGAGGTAGAGGTTCTGCGACACGAGGAACGGATGCGAGAAGGGGATGGCCAGGATGAAGATCTTGAGCGGCAGCGAGATCGTGTTCAGATCGGCGAAGATGGAGATGAAGTAGGGGATCATGACCATGAACATCAGCGGCATGATCATGTTCTGGGCGCTGCGGAAGTCCTCGGCGAGCACCCCGAGGATCATGGCCATGGCCAGGGCGACCAGGATGGCCAGGAAGATGGACAAGCCGAGGATGACGTAGCCCGTCGTGTCGAAGGTCAGGCCGAGCTTCTGCATCAGCGCGGGGCCGCCGGCCTGGGCGCCGGCCGCGCGGGCCTCGTCGCCGATCCCGCCGAGGAAGCTCTTGCATGCCGAACATGTAGACAGCGGCCGAGATCAGCCCGATGAGCCCGGCCGCGAGCATCTTGGCCGTGATGATCGAGGTCCGCTTGATGGGCACGGTCAGAAGCGTCTCCAGGGTCTTATTCTGCTTCTCCATGGCGATGGCCGAGATGACCATCTGGGACGAGTAGATGATGATCATCATCAGGACGATGGGGATGAACATGGACTGCTGGGAGATCATCCCGGCGACCAGGTTGGCCGAGCCCTCGGCCATCCTGTCCTGGACGATGATGAAGTCCTTGCTCTTGATAGGCTTCTTGAGGCTCGGCGGAGTCCAGTCCGGGCAGACTTCTCCCTGAGGAAGTTGTTCGACAGGGCTTCGTTGAGTAGCGTAGATGACGCTCTGGACGACGATCTGGCTCCTGGGCGCCGATGAGGGAGAAGCTGCGCATGAAGGAGTAGGTCTCGATCTCTCTCGGCTTGAGCTGCGGTCAGGGAATCGCCGTAGCCCTCGGGGATGACGAGCAGGAGCTTCGATTCGCCGGACTTGGCGGCCTCGAGGGCTTGCTCCTTGGTCTTGCCGGACTGGTCGAGGATCTTGAAGCAGGGCCGATCTCGAGCCTCCTGAGATCAGGGCCCTGGGAGGCCTGCCGAGCCGTCCAGGTCGAGGGCCGAGATCGTCTGGACGCCGACGGCCTTCTGGACCTCTTTCTTGCTGACCTGTCCGATGAAGTTGAAGAGAATGACCGTGAAGGCGAGGCGAGATGATGAGCTGCTTGGTGACCAGCTCCTTGATCTCTTTCTTGAGGAGGTTGGTGAATCTTTTCATCGGATGGAACTCCTGAAGACCTCTTCCAGGTTCTTGGCCTGGTGCTTGTCCTTGAGCTCGGCGGGCGTCCCGGTGTCGAGGATCAGGCCTTTGTCGATGAGGGCGACCCGGTCGGACAGGAACTCGATCTCGAGCATATTGTGCGACGAGAGGAGGACCGAAGTCCCTTCCCGGACGTAGCGGCGGACGATCTCCCGGACCTCCAGGGCGTTGAGGACGTCGAGGCCCGAGGTCGGCTCGTCGAGGATGGCCAGGACGGGCTTGGTCATCAGGGCCCGGGCCAGGAGGAGCTTGCGGGTCATGCCCTTGCTGTAGGTGCCGACCTTGGTCTTGAGGCGGTCGCCCGAGCTCGGTGATGGCCACGGCCCGGTCGACGAATTCCTTCTCTTCTTCCGGAGTCCGGGCGTAGAAGGCGGCCATGAAGTGGAGGTAGTCCATTCCCTTCATGTCCTTATAGGCCCCGGCCTCCTCGGGCAGGTAGCTGATCTTCTCCCGGACGAAGTCGGGTTCCTTGCAGTGGTCGTGGTCGAGGAAGCTGATCTCCCCCGCGGTCGAGGTGAGGAGCGTGGCGACGATGCGGAGCGTCGTCGTCTTGCCGGCCCCGTTCGGGCCGATCAGGGCGAAGACCTCCCCGGCCCGGACATCGAAATCGATGCCGGCCAGGGCGATTTTGGGTGCCGTAGGATTTCTTCAATCCCCGGACTGTCAGGACGTTGGGCATGGGCGACTCCCTGTCGAAACGCGAAAATTTCCCGGTTATTCTAGTAGATACGGACAGGGAAGTAAACCGTTCTTCCCTACTCGAGGCTGATGTCCTCGCGGTAGTCGACGGACACCCGGGCCCGGGAGCCCGGCCGGGGTTTGAGCAGGGCGGCGACGCGGAGGAAGGTCCGGTTGCGCTTCTTCCAGGTCCGGTCGAGGTTCCGGGCGTAATGGGCGATGGCCACGGCGATCCACTGGCCGGCGAGGAGCTTGCGGGCCTCCTGCTTCAGCGAGTAGAACTTGCGGTGGGCGAAGCTCTGGGCCTTCTGGAGGTCGGGCAGGGAGAAGCGGGCCGGCTGGAAGACGGCGTGATGGGCGTCGTAGAGGGCCCAGTCGTGGAAGCGCAGGCGCTTCTCGGCCTTCATCTGGTCGTAGAAGGCCGAGCCGGGCAGGGGCGTCAGGATGAGGAACTGGGTCGAGGTCAGGCGGGCCCGCTTGGCCCAGCGGACCGTCTTGCGGATCGTCTTCCAGTCGTCCTGGTCGAAGCCGAGAACGAACATGCCGTGGATGTGGATGCGGCTGCGGCGGAAGATCTTGACCGCCCGGGCGATCTCGGCGACCGTCTGTTTCTTCTTCATGTCGACGAGCGCTTCGGGGTTGACCGACTCGAAGCCGATGTAGACGGTGTGGCAGCCGGCTTTCTTCATCAGCCGGACGAGATCGGGATCGCGGGTGACGTCGGCCCGGACCTGGGTCGTCCACTTGAGCTTGAGGCCTTCGCGGATCATGGCCTCGCAGAGCTCGCGGGTGCGCTGCGGGTCGGCGGCGAAATTGTCGTCGTAGAAGAAGATGAGCGACTTCAGCCCTTCGTAGCCGCGGAGCTCCTCGATGATGTTCTCCGTCGAGCGGAAGCGGTATTTCCGGCCGAACATGCCGGTCACCGAACAAAACGAGCAGTCGAAGGGACAGCCCCGCGAAGTCAGGACGGGGATGGACGACATGTGCTTGAGCCCCTTGGCCTCGGGCCGGAGGAGCGAGAAGTCGGGGAAGGGGATGCGGTCGAGGTCCGAGGCCCGCGGGGCCAGGGGATTGTGGACGATCGCCCCGGTCTCGTCCCGGAAGGAGAGATTGGGGACGTCGGCGTATCCGCCGCCGCGCTCCCGGGCATCGACGAAGGCGGCCAGCGCCGCCTCGCCTTCGCCCCGGACGACGAAGTCGGCGTGCTCCAGGGCCTCGTCGGTGAGGTAAGTGACGTGGGGCCCGCCCATGATGACGGTCTTGCCCATCGCCCGGACCCGGTCGGCGATGGCGTAGGCCCGGGGCGCGGTCGAGGTGATGGTCGAGATGCCGACGATATCGGCCGAGGCGATGACGTCGAAGTCGATCTTGCGGAAGTCCTCGACGAAGAGCTCGACCGCCCAGCCGCGCTTCTTCATCATCGTGCCCAGGATGAGCGTGCCCAGGCGGGGCAGGGGGAACTGGGAGAAGATGTGGAGGTTCGGGGCCTTCGGCTCGATGAAAACGATCTTAGGCATGGTCATCCTCCGCGGCCGTTCTCCCGCGTTTCCTGTTCCTGGCCTGGAGGGCCAGGATGTCCTTCTTCTTCTTTTTGAGGAGGTCCTCCCAGCGCTCGACGCCCTCCTCGAGGAGCTTCATCTTGGCGGCGAGGGCCGCGACCGCTTCGAGCATGGACGCCACGCGCTTCTCCACCTCGGGCTGGGGGAAGGATTCGAGCCCCGCCTCGATGGCCACATAGGCCCGGACGTCGTCCGAAACCGCCTTGATCTCCTCGAGCGTGTAGCCGAAGAGCTGGAGGTCGCGGATGAGCTGGCAGAGGAAGACGTAGGATTCGGGGTAGAGCCGGAATCCGCCTTCCGTCCGCATGTCGGGCCCGATGATGCCCTTGTCCTCCCAGTGCTTGATCGTCCGCGGGCTGACGCCGGAGCGCTCGGCCAGGTTCCCGACGGTCAGGAACTTGGCCTTTTCGGCGCCCTTCTTCCGGCCGCGGTCTTCCCGGGGGAGGCCGACCTTCTTGACGATCTTGGCGATCTCGTCGGTCCCGTAGCCGAGGTCGGCCAGACGCCGGATGTGGGCCACGCGGTCGAGGCTGGTGGGGGCGAAGAGGGGGGCCTTCTCGTCCGAGAAGCCGTCGGGCTTGAGGAGCTTGGCCTTGGACCACTCGGCGAGGCGCTCGGCCGGGACCCCGGCCTTGAGAGCGAGATCTTCGAGGGAGAGGACGTCATTGCTCATGTTGTACCTATGCGTTCAGTTGTACATTAATATTAACATAACATATACGCATAGGAATATATTTATCAGGCATGGCCCTGTCAAGCTCTTTTTTCAGATATTTCGCAGGAGCCCCGCTCCGAGTCGCTCCGCCGGGCTCCTGCCTGGTCGCTCCCCAGAGTTCGCTTCCCGTTGGGCGCTGCCCGGCTTGACCCGCCTCCCGTCTTCTGTAGAGTGTGCCGCAACCGGGGAAAATGAAAGAAACGGCGGACTTCACCTTCGATTACCTGGTCGTCGGGTCCGGCTTCGGCGGCAGCGTCGCGGCCATGCGCCTGGCCCAGAAGGGCTATTCGGTCGGCGTCGTCGAGGCCGGGAAGCGCTGGCACGCCGACGATTTCGCCCGGCGCAACTGGAACCTGCGCAAATTCCTCTGGCTCCCCTCGCTCGGCCTCTACGGGACCTGGCGCCTGCGCCTCCTCAACGGCGTCTTCATCCTGGCCGGGTCGGGCGTCGGCGGCGGCAGCCTCAACTACGCCAACACGCTCTACGTCCCGCCCGACACTTTCTTCGAGCGGCCGAGCGTGCGGCGCCTGGGCGGCCGGGACGAGCTCCTTCCTTATTACGATCTCGCCGGCCGCATGCTCGGCGTCGTCACCAATCCGGTCGAGACCGCCCAGGACGTCCTGATGAGGGAGACCGCGGCCGAGATCGGGCGCGAAGGGACGTTCCGTCCGACGCCGGTCGCCGTCTATTTCGGGCGGGAGGGCGAGCCCGCCGCGGACCCCTACTTCGCGGGCGAAGGGCCGGACCGCGTCGGCTGCGAGCTCTGCGGCGAGTGCATGACCGGCTGCCGCAAGGACGCCAAGAACAGCCTGGACAAGAACTATCTCTACTTCGCCCAGAAGTTCGGCGCCCGGGTCTTCGCCGAGAACCGCGTCGTCGATGTCGTTCCCCTGTCGTCCGACGGCGCCGAGGGCTACCTCGTCCGGACACGGAAGACGACCGGGCTTTTCCGCGGCCGCCGCGGCCTCGTCTTCCGGACGAAGGGGCTCGTCGTCGCCGCGGGCACCCTGGGCACCAACACGCTGCTCCTCGACCTGAAGCGACGGGGCCGGCTGCCCAACCTGTCCGACCACGTCGGCCGGTACACCCGGACCAACAGCGAGACGCTGCTCGGCGTGCGCAACTTCGCCCCCGGGACCGACTACACCCGGGGCGTGGCCATCACCTCGAGCGTCCATCCCGATCCGGACACGCACCTCGAACCGGTCCGCTTCGGCCGCGGCCACGACGCCATGTGCGCCCTCGTCGCCGCGCTGACCGACGGCGGCAAGCGGTCGCCGCGCTTTCTCCGCTGGTTGGGGAACGAGCTGAGGCATCCGGTCCGTCATCTGAGGATGCGCAATCCGTCCGGCTGGGCCGGCGAGACGATCATTCTCCTGGTCATGCAGACCCTCGACAATTACTTCCACCTGAAGCTGGCCCGGCCCTGGTTCTTCCCCTTCGTCAAGGTCCTGGCGACGAAGCCCGGCCCCGAACGCTGCCATCCGACCTGGCTTCCGGCCGGGAACGATTTCGGCCGCCGGCTGGCGAGACGGGTCGGGGGAGTGGCTTCCAACGTCGTCACGGAAGTGACCGTCAACTCGCCCATCACGGCCCACATCCTGGGAGGGTGTTCTTTCGGGCCGACGCCGGAGGAAGGCGTCATCGACGAGCGGAACCGGGTCCGGGGTTACGAGGACATGATCGTCTGCGACGGCTCCCAGATCCCGGAGAACCTGGGCGTCAATCCGGCCCTCTCCATCACCGCGTTCGCCGAGAGGGCCATGTCGTTCATCCCGCCGAAGAAACCCGTCCGTCCCCTGGCCGCGGAGAAGGCCTGGGGCCTGGACGGCCTGCTCACGAGAGAGCCCGCGCTTTCTCCAAAGCCGCCCCGGCCAGCCTCATAAGGGCACGGGGCCCGTCGGCCGGCGGGTCCGGCCAGGCGATCCCCGCGGCCCTTTTGACCACGGCCTTCGAGTCGGTGACGGGCGGCGGAAAGGGACGGCGTCCCTCCGCCCATTCGCTCCACTCGTCCAATGTCCCTTCGAGGTCGCGGAGGGCGAGCTCGCCCGCCTGGATGGCCTCGCCGGCATCGCCGATGAAGCGTCCGGCGTCGCTTTCCAGGGTCGCGAGCGGCCCTTCGACCTCGGCGGGCGGCCGGCCCCGGACGTAGTCGGCGCGGAAGCTCGCGAGCAGGCCCTCGATGCGCCGGGCCGACTGCCAGATCTCGCGCATCCGCAGGCGGGCGAGCGCGGCCTCGACGAAAATCCCGGCCCGGAGCTTTTCGAATCCCGCCCGGTCCGCGCCGGGGCGGAGCCTTCGGCCGCTTCCTGAAAGATTCGAGCTTCGCGAGCGCCGCGTCGATCCGGTCCCACACCTCACCGAGATCGTTCGCGGCCCATTCGCAGTAAAGTCCGTGATAGGCGATCTCGGCCATGAAGGCCCGCAGCTCGTCCCATTGGACCGGCATCCTCCCCGCCTCGAAGTCGGCCCGGAGCCGGGCGACGACGGCGTCGTCGAGCCCGGCGTGGATGCCCTCGTGCATGAGCCCGCCGGCGAGCATGGGATAATTCTCTTCCCGGAGCTTGCCGATGAACCCGGCATAGACGGTTTCGCCCAGCGTCTTCCGGAGAGCGCCGTTCCCCGGAGCGTCGAGGAAAAAGCGCTCCAACCGCCCCATTTTTTCCCGGAAGGCCGCGGCTTCCCGGAGATCCGCCTGGCCGCGCATCCGGCCGTATTCGTCGACGACGGCGCCGGCCGTGAAGGTCCGCCGGTTCTCGACGCAGAGCGTGAGGTAGGCGGACTCGTGGACCTCCATGAACAGCTTCCCGTCCGGGTCGAAGCCGTGGGTCATGAAGTGGGTCCCCGGGACGACGAAATAGGTCTTGCCGGGGAAATAGCTCCGGGCCCGCTCCCAGGCGTCGCGGAAGCCCTCCGCGGCCCAGGCCTTCGCGGTGAATCCCGCCCGCATGGAGTAGAAGGGGGAGTCCAGGATGGTCCGGACGATCTCCCTCGCGGGATCCGCGGAGGGAAGGTCTTTGAAGAGGGTCCGTTCGAGCCCGCCCGGTCCGGCGAGCGATGCCGCCGCGCCCAGGCACAGCAGGACCGTGAGGACTCCCGCCGCCGGGCGGACGAAGCCCTTCATCGGACCCTCATCGGATGACACCGGCCGCGGAGAAGGCCCCTGCGCGGGGTTTCGGGCCGGAGGAGAATGATCCCGTCCGTCGGAGAACGGCCTCAGCTCGCTTCCTGTTCGGGATCGTCCGGGTTGGGCGGAGCGGCGGGCGCCTCGTCGGGCGAGAAGACTTCGGGTTCCCCCTCGGGATTTTCCAGCTTGGCCAGCTTCCGCTGCCGCTTTTCTTCCTGTTTCTTCAGACGCCTGAGCTCTTTTGTTCTTTTTTCGCTCTTGAATGCTCTGTTACCTCTAGCCACCAGACCTCCTCGTTCCGGATTTCGGCCCTTATCATACAGAGAAAGGGCCCGGCGTTCAAGCGATCCGCGAAGTCGCCCGGACCGCCTCTACCCCCGCCCGAGCCGTCTCTGTTATAATCCGGCCATGAAGGAACTCCAAGGGACCGATCTCCTCTACCGCCGCTGGGACGCCGAGCCTTCGGCGGCCTCGCCCAAAGCCGTCTTCGTCCTCGTCCACGGCCTCGGGGCCCACTCGGCCCGCTGGGACTTCCTGGCCGGCTACCTGGCCGGGCAGGGCTACGCCTCGTACGCGATCGAGCTGCGGGGCTTCGGCCGGACGCCGGAGCGGCCGCGGGGCCACGTCGACTCGTTCGAGACCTGGTTCCGGGACATTCTCGCCTTGCGCGAGATCGCCGGCCGGGACTTCCCCGGAAAGAAGGTCTTTCTCCTCGGCGAGAGCATGGGCGGTCTCATCGCCTACGACCTGGCCGGGCGCCACCCCGACAGGTTCGCCGGCGTCGTCCTGATCGCCCCGGCCTTCAAGAACGGGCTTGAAGTTCCCCCCGAGCGTCTATCTCAAGGTCGCCCTCGTCCGGCCGTTCGATCCGAAGCACCTGGTCGCCGCCCCCTTCACATCGGAGATGGCGACGAGGGATCCGGACTACGCCGCGGTCATGAACGCGAACCCGGACGAGGTCCGGGTGGTCAGCCTGGGGATCCTGTCCGGGTTCCTGCCCATCCAGGCCCGGGCCGGGCGGTTGGCCCGCTCCTACGCCGTCCCTTCGCTCTTTCTCATCCCCGGCGTCGATCACCTCGTCGACGAGAGCGGGCGGCCGAAAGATCTTCCGCAAGATCGCCCTGGCCGACAAGACCCTCATCGAATATCCCGAAATGTTCCACGCGATCGCGATCGACCTCGGACGCGAGAAGGCGTTCGAAGACATCGTCGCCTGGGCCTCGCCGAGAGTTTGACGTGAGCCTCGTTCTGGCCATCGACCAGGGCACGACCGGCAGCCGGGCCATCGTCTTCGACCGGAGCGGCCGGACCGTCGCCTCCGCCTACGAGGAATTCCCCCAGCATTTCCCCCGGCCCGGCTGGGTCGAGCACGATCCCGAGGAGATCTGGCGGAGCGTCTACCGGACCATCCAGAAGGTTCTCGCCGCGGCGCCTGCCCGGTCGATCGCCGCCGTCGGCATCACCAACCAGCGCGAGACGACGGTCCTCTGGGACCGGAAGTCGGGCCGGCCCGCGGCCAAGGCCATCGTCTGGCAGTGCCGCCGCACGGCCGACCGCTGCCGCGAGCTCGCGGCCGAACCCGGTCTTGAGCCGTCTCGTCCGCCGGAAGACGGGGCTGCCGATCGACGCCTACTTCTCGGCGACCAAGCTCGAGTGGCTTCTCGACCGGGGCGGCCTCAGGGAACGGGCGACGAGGGGCGGCCTGGCCTTCGGCACGCCGGACTCCTGGGTCCTCTGGAAGCTCACCGGAGGGAAGAGCCACGCCACCGACCCGACCAACGCTTCGCGGACCATGCTCTACAACATCCGCGACCTCGCCTGGGACGAGGACCTCCTCCGGCTCTTCGGCGTCCCCGCGGCCGTGTTGCCCGAGGTCCGGCCGTCCTCGGGCGAGTTCGGGCGGACCGTCCGGATCGGGCGGCTCCCGGCCGGGATCCCCATCATGGGCATCGCCGGGGACCAGCAGGCCGCGCTCTTCGGCCAGGCCGGCTTCCGGCCGGGCGCGATCAAGAACACCTACGGCACGGGCGCCTTCATCCTGCTCAACACCGGCCGCGAGATCGTCGGGTCGAAGCACGGGCTCATCACGACGGTCGCCTGCGGCCCTGCCGGGAAGCCCGCTTACGCCCTCGAAGGATCCGTGTTCGTCGCCGGGGCGGCCATCCAGTGGCTGCGCGACCAGCTCGGGCTCATCGGCGCGTCGGCCGAATCGGAGGCCGCGGCGGTCGCGGTCGAGGACACGGCCGGCGTCTACTTCGTCCCGGCCTTCGTCGGGCTCGGCGCGCCCTACTGGGACGCCGAGGCGCGGGGCGCCATCGTCGGTTTGACGCGCGGCACCACGCGGCACCACATCGTCCGGGCCGCCGTCGAAGCGATGGCCTACTCGACCCGCGACGTGCTCGAGACCATGCGCAAGGATTCCGGGTTGAGGATCCGGGAGCTCCGGGTGGACGGCGGCGCCTCGGTCAACGACTTCCTCTGCCGCTTCCAGGCCGACGTCCTCGGCATCCCGGTCCTCCGGCCGAAGACGGTCGAGACGACCTCGCTCGGAGCGGCTTATCTCGCGGGCCTCGGCGCGGGCGTCTGGGAGTCCACGGCGGCCATCGAGCGGCTGGCCGTCGACGAGCGGAAGTTCACGCCGGCCATGACCCGGGGCCAGGCCGACCGGCTCTACGCGGGCTGGCAGGCGGCCGTCCGCAAGACCCGGGCAACCTGAGCCCGATCGCAGGATCGAAGGAGGCTTCCATGAAGCGCGTTCTGTGCCGGCTCGCCGCCGTCGTCGTTCTCCTCCCGGCCTTCGCCGTGGCGGAGGGATGGAGGAAGGACTGGCCCGTTCTCAAGACCTACGACCGGGACCACGTCGAGAGGATCGCGCTGCCCCTCGGCGGCATCGGCACGGGCACCGTCTCGCTCGGCGGCCGCGGCAACCTCCTCGATTGGGAGATCATGAACCGGCCGGCCAAGGGCTACGTCCCGTGGAGCGGCCAGCAGACGGGGCCCTTCTTCGCCCTGCGCGTCGCCGGCGAAGGGGAGCCGTTCACCCGCGCCCTCGAAGGCCCCCTGCCGCTCTCCGCCTACGAGGCCTCGCACGGCTCGACGGCCGTCAACCACGGCCTGCCCCGGTTCCGGAACGTCGCCTTCGCCGCCGCCTACCCGCTCGGCCAGGTCCTGTTGTCCGATCCGGATTCCCCCGTGGACGTCCGGCTGGAGGCCTGGAACCCGCTCATCCCCGGCGATGCCGAGGCGAGCGGGATCCCGGTCGCCGTCCTCCGCTACGTCGTCGTCAACAAGACCGCCCGGGCGCTCAAGGCGTCGGTCTGCGGTTCGCTGCCGAACTTCATCGGCGCCGACGGGTCCGAGCTCGGCCGGGACTGGAAGAGCGATCCCGTCACGACCGGCCCGAAGAAGAACCGGAACGAGTTCCGCTCGGCCGACGGCCTTCGCGGCATCTTCATGTCCTCGGGCGGGGTCGATCCCAAGCACGAAGCCTGGGGCACGATCGCGCTGGCCGCGGCGGCCGGGACCCGCGGCTCGAGCCGGACCGCGTGGCTTTCCGCCGGATGGGGCACGTCGCTCCTCGATTTCTGGGACGACTTCGCGGCCGACGGCGTCCTCGATCCCCGGCCGGAGGCGGGCGAAGACATGCCCTTCGGCTCGCTCACCGTGGAGCTCGACGTCCCGGCCGGAGGCAGCGCCGAGGCGGTCTTCTATCTGACCTGGCACTTCCCCAACCGCCGGACCTGGTCGCCCAAGGGGACCCCGGACGACCTCATCGGCAACTACTACACGACGAAGTGGGCCGACGCCTGGGCTGTGGCCGAGGACGTCGCCGCGCGGGCGGCCGGCCTCGAAGACCGGGACGGTTGACTTTCGTCCGGGCCTTCGCCTCGAGCTCTCTGCCGCCCGAGGTCAAGGAAGCGGCCCTGTTCAACCTCAGCACGCTCCGGACCCAGACCTGCTTCCGGACGCCCGACGGCCGCTTCTTCGGCTTCGAGGGCTCGAGCGCCGGCGCCGGCTGCTGCTGGGGCTCGTGCACGCACGTCTGGAACTACGAACAGGCCACGGCCTTCCTCTTCGGCGCGCTGGCCCGGTCCATGCGCGAGACGGAGTTCCTCGAGGCGACCGACGCCCAGGGCCTGATGAGCTTCCGCGTCCGCCTGCCCATCGACCGGGCCCGCGAGTACGGCAAGGCCGCGGCCGACGGCCAGATGGGCACGATCATGAAAGCCTACCGCGAGTGGAAGATGTCGGGCGACGACGCCTGGCTCCGCCGGCTCTGGCCGGGCGTCAAGCGGGCCCTGTCGTTCGCCTGGATCCCGGGCGGCTGGGACGCCGACCGGGACGGGGTCATGGAAGGCTGCCAGCACAACACCATGGACGTCGAGTACTACGGGCCCAATCCGCAGATGGAGCTTTGGTACCTCGGCGCGCTGCGGGCCGCGGAGGAGATGGCCAAGAGGACCGGCGACAAGCCGTTCGCGAAGATCTGCCGCGGGCTCTTCGAGAAGGGCCGGGCCTGGACGGACGCGAACCTCTGGAACGGCGAGTACTACGAGCACCAGGTCCGGCCGCCCCGGAGCGTCGACGACGTCGCCCCGAGCCTGCGGCTCGACATGGGCGCCAAGGACATCGCCGAGCCCGACTACCAGCTCGCGAAGGGCTGCCTCGTCGACCAGCTCGTCGGCCAATACATGGCCCACGTCTGCGGCCTGGGCTACCTCGTCGACCCGGCCCACGTCCGGACGACGCTCCGGAGCATCCTGAAGTACAACACGCAGACGGGCTTCTTCGACCACTTCAACTGCCTGCGCTCGTTCGTCCTGGGCGACGAGACGGCGCTCCTCATGGCCAGCTACCCGAAAGGCCGGCCGCGCAATCCCTTCCCGTATTTCACCGAGGTCATGACCGGCTTCGAATACACGGCCGCGGCCGGGCTGATCTACGAGGGCGACGTCGAAAGCGGGCTCGAGGTCATCCGGAACATCCGCGCCCGCTACGACGGCAAGAAGCGCAGCCCCTTCGACGAAGCCGAATGCGGCCACCACTACGCCCGGGCCATGGCCAGCTGGGCGGCCGTGCCGGCCCTCTCCGGCTTCGCCTGGGACGGCGTCGCGAAGGCGATGAGCTTCACGGCGAGCGAGGGGACCTGGTTCTGGTCGAACGGCGACGCCTGGGGCACCTGCCGCATCGGGGCCGGCGCGAAGACCGCCGAGCTCGCGGTCCTCCACGGCAGCCTGTCCCTCGGGTCGTTCCGCCTGGGCGCCGCACCGGCCAGGAACCTCAAGCGGCCGGCGTCCCTCGAGGCGGGGGGGACGATCAAGCTGGAATTTTAGGACATCGCAGGTGAAACATCCGGGCGGCCGCCGCGTATGACAGGGCGTAGGAAAAAGCCTCAAAGGAGTCACCGATGCACAAGAAAGCCACCCTGGTCGCCGCGGCCCTGATCGTCCTGGCCCTGTTCCTGGCCGTTCCGGCCTGGCCCGGGACGATCCCCGCCTCGCTCGTCCCCGAGGGCGCCCGCTGGATCGCCCACCTCGACATGGAGAAATTCGTCGCCACCGACCTCTACGGATATCTCGAGAAGGACGGCAAGTTCCAGATCAAGAGCCGCGACCTCGACCGCTGGCTCAAGATCGATGTGCCCAAGGACATCACGGGCGTGACCGTGTTCGGCCTGGGGACCGGCGACGACGAGATCGTCTTCGCCGTCTCCGGCAAGTTCGACAAGGCGGGCATCCTCGCCTTGGTCGCGCTCGACAAGGAGCACCAGGAGACGCCCTACGGCGCCTACACCCTCTACTCGACCGGGAGCGACGAGTACGGCGCGTTCGTCAACGACAATCTCCTCGTCTTCTCCGAGGGCCGCGCGGCGATCGAGAAGGTCCTCGACGCGGCCGGCGGCAAGACCAAGTCCTTCGCCGGCACCAAGCTCGCCGCGTCGCTCAAGGAGGTGCCCGCGGGGGCCTTCCTCAGCGGCGTCATCGAGGACCTGTCCGGCCTGGGCAAGGAGATCAACCAGTCCAAGCTCATCGAGAAGGCCTCGGGCCTCTTCTTCCTGGCCCAGGAAAAGCAGTCCCGGCTCCAGCTCCGGCTCCAGATGAACGCCGACACGCCGGAGAACGCCAAGAACATCGCCGACCTCGTCCAGGGCGTCATGGCCCTCGGCCGGATGAGCGGCGGTGAGGGCGACATGGCCGGGATCGCGACCCTCGTCGACGGGATCCAGGTCAAGCTCGACGGCAAGACCGTCCGCCTGGAGTTCGACGGGGCTTCGCAGGACGTCGCCAAGCTGCTGTCCAGCCGCCACGGCTTCCCGCACCTGCTGGACTGACGACCGGAGAGCGCATGAAGACCGACGAGGAGCTGGCCCGCGAGGCGCGGGCCGGCTCGCGTCCGGCCTTCGAGGAGCTGGCGCTTCGCTACAAGCGCCGGCTCTTCGTCTATCTCCGGCCCCGCCTCGCGAGCGACCAGGACACCGAGGACATGGTCCAGGAGACGTTCCTCAAGCTCTACCGCAACATCGACCGGTACGATCCCGACTACCGTTTCTCGACCTGGCTCTACACCGCGGCGACCCGCCTGACCATCAGCTCCTACCGGAAGAAGAGGATCGCCGCCGTGCCGCTTCGGGCCGAGGAGGCCGGCGGTGTCGCCGATCCGGCGGCCGGGCCGCCGGCGGGGGCGGATACGACCGGGCTGTGGGACTCCGCCAGGACTCTCGCGGAGAGCCAGTTCCGCGTCCTGTGGCTCCGCTACGGGGAGGACATGGAGGTCGCGGAGATCGCCCGGGCCGTCGGCAAAAGCCGGGTCGCCGTGAGCCTGCTCCTCCACCGGGCCCGGACGAACCTGATGAAGAGGACCGGCGCCGCGCCCGCCGGGGCGATGGCGGCCGCCAAGCCCGCGGCGGCGGGCGGACCGACGGCCGGATGAAGGAAGGGAGAACGACCATGCTGTGCCATCTCGCCCGCAGAGCGATCTCGGGGTCCGAGGACCGGGGGAAGGCGCTGCCGCGCTGGGCCGGACGCCACATCGGCCGCTGCGAAGCCTGCCGCGAGTACGCGCGGTTCGCGGACTCCCTCGAAACCCGGCTGGCCGGCGACCGCGCCGCCTTCCTGGCGGCGGTCCCCGAATTCCCCTTGAAAGAAGCCGCTTGGGACAAAGCGGGGACCGGGCGGAAAGAGCGGATCCCTCTAGGCCGGCGGCTCGCTCTTCATCCCTTCCCGGCGGCCGCGGGAATTCTCGCCGTCGCAGCCGCGGCGTTCCTCGTCCTCCGGGTCGTTCCCCGCGAGCCGGTGCTCACCGCCGCCGACCGGGCGGCCGCCCGGGCCGCTTTCAAGTCCATCGTCGCTGCGCCGGACGGTTTCCGCGGTGCCCTCACCGAAGCGGAATCGTCCCTCGAAAAGGAAAAACGCATCTGGGAGAGCTCGGTCGCTTCGGCCGTCGAGTATCTTCAGGCCCGCCTCAACATCAGGATCGAGCGCCGGGATCCGCCGAAGACGCTCTAGCGGGACAACCTTCCGTCGACCGGGTCTTCCTTCGTCCCTGGGTCAACGCCGCGTCTGGATCTTGTCCGACAGCTCGCCCATGAGCTCGGTCTGGATCTCCTGGATCTCGAGAAGCCGCTGCCACTGCTTGAAGATGAGATGGTCGATCTTTTCGTGGAGACTGCGGATCTCGATCTCGGCCTTGAGGTTGATCTGGTAGTCGTGCTGGGCCCGCAACCGGTCCTTGGCCTCCTGCCGGTTCTGGCTCATCATGATGACCGGCGCCTGGAGCGCGGCGAGACAGGAGAGGACGAGGTTGAGGAGGATGAAGGGGAAGGGATCGAAGCGACGGGCGATGAGGATGTAGGAATTGAGGATGATCCAGCCGAAAAGGACGCTCATGAAGATGATGATGAACTTCCAGCTGCCGCCGAAAGTGGCCAGACGGTCGGCGAGGCGCTGGCCCAGCGTCCGCTTTTCCTCGAACTCCATGTTGACGTTCCGCGCCAGGACCTCTCCTTCGCGCAGGCTCTCGATGACCTCGGCCTCGATCACGGACAGGTCTCCCTTTTCGGATTCCAGGACGCCCTGGACGTACTGCGCCCGGTAGCGGTTGAGGTCGTCCCGGCAGATCGTTTTCTCCGGGTTCCAGTCCGGGTGGTCTTTGACGATGAGCGCGGCGATGGCCGATCGGACGGCCTGGCCGGAGACGATCTCGTCGGGATCCTTGGCCAGCCCGCACACCCCGCAGGTCGCTTTGATATCTTCGCCCATGGCCCCCTCCTTTCGCCGGGACTATAGCTTTTCTCCGGCCGGGGGGTCAACTGCGGAGAGGACGGAGGACGGCTCCTCGCTGGAAGCCGGCCCGATCTCAGGAGCGCCTGGATCTAGAGGCGCCGGCGGGTCGGGCGGAAGTCCCAGGTCAGGCGGAAGGCGATATCCCTGAGCACTTCGTCCATGGCCGTGTTCTTGTCCCGGATGGAGAAGACCGGCATCCCGCCGTCCACGCCGACCGCGGCGACCGTCCCCTGGCGGATGGCGGAGTCGGTCCACAGGGTCGCGCCGTTGGCGGTGGAAACGAGACGGACCTTCATGGAAATGTCGAACGCCGTTCGGGCGAACAGGATCTTGGACAGGGGAGCGGCCAGGTCGATCTGGGGCTTGACCTTGGTCACCCCGATCTCGCCGACGAAGAAGGCATCGACCCCGTATTTCTCGCCGATGGCCAGGGCGGCGTCCCGGTCGAACCCGGTCATGCCGATATCGGCCAGGACCGCTTCGGCCGTGCCGAACTCGACGACCGGAACGCGCTGGGCCGCCGTGACCTCCTGCAGAAAGTACTGCGTCGCGACGACGTCGAGATCGCCCTTGACGTCCGCCGCCTTGAGGGTGACGAGGCCGACCGTATCGAGCGCGGCCAGATCGATGGCCGGCGGGACGATGGTGTATTTGACGCAACCGGCGACGGCGAAGAGGATGACGAGGGGAGCGAAGGGCTTCATTCTCATGGACGGTCTCCTTGACGAGCGCGGCCCGAACCCGGGCTTTCTTTGAATTTAGTCGCGGCTTACCTGATCAGATGGAAAGCCGTCTGGCGGCCGGCCAGGAAGAAGGCCCGCGAACCGTCGAAGAGGATGTCCTGCTCGAGCGGCACGCGGAAATCGACGCCCCATTCCGGCACGGGCCCGGTGACGCTCAGCTCGCACACGAACGTGCTCATGGGCACGAGCTTGACGTCGCCGCGGCCGGCGTTATTGACCTGCTCCCAGGGCAGGCCGATGAGCGGCCCCGGTTCGTGGAGGAAGTAGCCGAGCGAGTGGGAGTAGACGCGCGGGCCGGGGATCTGAAGCTCGCGGGCCTTCCGGAGGACGTTGCCGAGGATCTCGTTCCCGGTGAGCCCGGTCTTGAACTCCCCGACGTAGACGTCCTGGAGCCGGTTGCATTCGGCCAGGAGCTTCTTGAAGGTCTCCGGCGCGTCCGTCTCGCCGGGCCGCAGGACGTAGGCCATCTCCTGGTGGTCGGAGTTCCAGCGCATGTACTTGAGGCCGACGTCGCAGTGGAGGAGGTCGCCGGGCCGGACGACCTTGTCGTCCTTGCCCCACTTCTCGACGTCCTTCGGCGACCGGCCGCGGATCGAGACGAAGGGGGAGAAGGAGACCCGCAGGCCGAGGTCGTGGACGCGCTGCCAGTAGTACCAGCGCAGGTCGTCGGCCGTCGTCTGCCCGACCGAGACGACCTTGGCGGAGAACATGTCGGCGATGATGGACCGGGACAGGGCCGCGGCCCGCTCCATGTATTCGACCTCCTCGTCGAGCAGGGTCTCGGCCCACAGCGTGACGAGCGGTTCGGCCGACTGCAGCCGCGCCGCGTACTTGGGGCCGACCGCTTCGACGATCCTCTTCTTCAGGACCGAGGTCAGCGCCCCGGCCGCCCACTGGATCTCGCCCTCGTTGAGGCCGATCCGCTTCGGGTCGCGCTCGCGGACGATGCGGCCGAGCGCCTCCCATTGGCCTTCGCCCTTCTTCTGGTCGAAGGCCCCGGCGTCCCAGGCGTTCTTGAACAGGCCCTGGGTGTCCGTGCGGGAGACGTTCAGGCGTTCGATGCCCTTGGCCGGTCCCGCATCGAAGAAGACGAGGATCTGGGTGATGGGATTCCAGTTCCCGAGGGGCACCATGGTCTCGAAGATGGGGTCGAGGTTGTCCTCGTTGCAGGAGACGATCCACATGTCGAAGCCGGTCTCGCGCATCAGCCGCGGCAGGAGCGTGTCGAGCCGCTTGGCCGTGATCTTGTAGACGAGGTCCGCCTGCTGACGCACGGAAAGGACGGCCGGAGGTCCACCGTGCTGGGCCGCGGCGGGGGCGGGGGCGAGCGCCGCGAAACCGATGAGAGCGACGAGGAGAGCCGATCTTTTGAACATGGGGAGCCTCCGTTTACGGGACTATCGCTTTTCTATCACCGGCGCCGGCCAGCGTCAAGCCGATCGGCCGGGAAATGGGGACGTTTCTGGTTTTCGCCGCGAAAACCAGAAACGTCCCCATTTCCCGATCCCGACCGGAGCGGGGACGCGTACCAGAAGTACATGTCCCCGAGCGGGATCCGGGGAACCTGTGGCCCGGGCGACGCGTATATAGTGGAGAGCAGGACGTCCGCGTTGCTTTCGCGCGGCCGTTTTGCGAGAATGACCATCACGAACCCTCGGAACGGAGGTACCATCCTGTGATCCTGCGTCGAACCCCAGCTCTCCTCGTCCTTTCCCTCGCCTGTCTCGCCCTCGGACCCCTGGCCGCGGCCGACATCGCCTTCGACCGCTACCACGCGCCCGAGGAACTGACGGCGGCCCTCCAAGACCTGGCCCGGGCCAATCCCGGCTTCGCCAAGGTCCACATCCTGGCCAAGAGCCCGGGCGGCCGCGACCTCGCCCTGCTCGAGATCGGGCCGGAGACCGGCAAGTCCGCGAAGTCCCTGCCCGCCGTCTTCGTGGCGGCCAACATGGAAGGGACCGTCCCGCTCTCCGGCGAGGCGGCGCTCTACCTGGCCAAGCTTCTCTGCGGCAAGGACGGCCCGCGCACGGACCGGACCTGGTACATCCTCGCCTGCGGCAATCCCGACGCCGCGGCGGGCTACTTCGCGAAGCCCCGGCGCCTCGACCCGCGCAACGCCCGCCCCAAGAACGACGATCAGGACGATGCGATCGACGAGGACGGGGCCGACGACCTCGACGGCGACGGCCTCATCACCCAGATCAGGGTCAAGGACCCCGAGGGCGAATGGATCGCCGTCCCCGGCGAACCCCGCCTGATGAAGAAAGCGGACGGGGCCAAGGGCGAGAAGGGCGTCTGGAAGCTCTACCCCGAGGGCCTCGACAACGACGGCGACGGGCAGTTCGACGAGGACGGGCCGGGCGGCGTCAACGTCGGCACGGCCTTCCCCCACCTTTATAAGTATCCACGCGCCCGACGCCGGCCCCTGGTCCGGCAGCGAACCGGAGACCTTCGCCCTGCTCAAGTTCTTCGACCTCCACCGCGAGGTCGGCCTGGTCTTCGTCTTCGGCGAATCGAGCTGGTGCCTGGCCCCGCCGCGGGCGGGCCGCAAGGGCGACGCCGACTTCAACGCCATCAAGGTCCCCGAGCGCGTGGCCGGGTTCATCAACGCCGACCCCACCCGGACCTACACCATGGCCGAGATCATCGACCTCGTCAAGCCGCTCGTCCCGCCCGGCATGGAGGTCACGGAAGGGCTCGTCGCCGGCTTCCTCGAGCTCGGCGCGGTCGTCAATCCCCTCGAAGACGACCTCAAGTTCTACAAGGAGCTTTCCGAGGGCTACAAGGAATTCCTGAAGGCCGCCAAGCTCGACGCCAAGCGCCTCGACCCGGCGCCCGACAAGGACGGCTCGCTGGAGCTTTACGCCTACTACCACCTCGGCCTGCCCTCCTTCGCCCTGGACTTCTGGACCCTGCCCGAGGTCAAGGAGGAGAAGCCGGCCGAAGAGCTCACGCCCGAAAAGCTCGAGAAGATGACCAACGACGAATTCATCGCCCTCGGCGAGGAGAAGGTCGACGCCTTCCTCAAGGCCGCCGGCGCGCCCGACCAATTCAAGGCCAAGCAGGTCTTCGAGGCCCTCAAGGGCGGCATGATGGACACCAAGAAGATGGCCGAGATGATGAAGCAGATGCCCAAGAAGCCGGACGAGGCCGGGGCCGATCCCAAGGAGAAGGCCCTGCTCGCCTGGAGCGACAAGGAGCTCGGCGGCGCAGGGTTCGTCGTCTGGAAGCCGTTCAAGCACCCGACCCTCGGCGACGTCGAGATCGGCGGCGCCGTTCCCTATACCGGCAACACGCCGCCCGCCAAGATGATCGACGGCCTCCTCAAGGGCCAGGTCCCCTGGACCTTCGAGGTGGCCAAGAAAATGGCCCGGATCGGCATCGCCGACGCCCGGGTGAAGAAGCTCGGCGCGGGGGTCTACGAGATCAAGGCCTGGGTCGAGAACACGGGCGGCCTGCCCTATCCGACGGCCATGGCCGGCCGCAACCAGAGGGTCCTGCCCGTCGTCGTGACGCTCGTCGGGCAGGGCTTCGACATCGTCGAGGGCAAGAAACGCGCCCTCGTCCCCTCCGTGCCGGCCCACGGCGCCAAGCCCGTGACCTGGATCGTTCGGGCGGCGAAGCCGGTCAAGATCGAGATCGAGGCGAGCGACGCAGACCGCCTGGGGCGGTTCCCGCACCGTCGACCTGGGAGGTGTCAAGTGAAGAAGCTCGCCTGTCTCGTCCTGTTCGTCCTCTGCGCCGCGTCGATCCTCCCGGCCCAGAAGGCCGAGATCACGGTCCCCCTGCGCTTCGACCAATACTACACGCTCGAACAGGTCTACGACGCGCTCAAGGCGCTCGCCAAGGCCTACCCGCAGCTCGCGACGCTCGAGACCGTCGGGCAGAGCGACGAAGGCCGGCCCCTCATGGCCCTGACCGTCAACAATCCCAAGACGGGCGCGGCCCTGGACAAGCCCGCGATCTACGTCGACGGCAACATGCACGGCAACGAGATCCAGGGCGGCGACATCTCGCTCTACCTCCTCGACTACCTCCTCGGCGGCTACGGCAAGAACCCCGAGATGACGGCCCTCGTCGACAAGAACTGCTTTCTATGTCATTCCCGTCGTCAACGTCGACGGGCGCCATCATTTCTTCGCCGACGCCAACACGTCGAGCAGCAGCCGCACGCTGCGCATCCCGACCGACGACGACCGGGACGGCCTGTTCGACGAGGACAAGCTCGACGACCTCGACGGCGACGGCAACATCTGCGCCATGCGCAAGAAAGACCCCTTCGGCGCGTACCGGACCGACCCCGAGGACCCGCGCCTGATGGTCCGCGTCAAGCCGGGCGAGAAGGGGGAGTGGACGATGCTCGGCGAAGAAGGCCTCGACAACGACGGCGACGGCCAGGTCAACGAGGACACCGAAGGCTACGTCGATCCCAACCGGAACTGGGGCTTCGACTGGGCGCCGTCCTACGTCCAGGGCGGCTCCGGGGAATACCCCTTCTCCGGCGTCGGGCTCAAGGCCCTGGCCGAGTGGACGATGACCAAGACCAACATCACCTTCGCCTGGTCCTTCCACAACAACGGCGGCATGCTCCTGCGCGGGCCGAGCCGCAAGGGGCTCGGCGAGTATCCCGCGCAGGACGTCGCGGTCTACGATTTCCTGGGCAAGCAGGGCGAGCGGATCATCCCCGGCTACCGCTACATGATCTCCTGGAAGGACCTCTACACCACCTACGGCGACTCCGGCGAGTGGATCACCCAGACGGCGGGCGCCTACTTCTACTGCGCCGAGGTCTTCCAGGGCGAGTCCGAGGCCTTCAAGGGCGTCTCGGAGAGGCCCGAGCCGGGGACGTCCGCGCGAGGAGGCCGTCCGCGACATCTTCTCGGAGGGCGTCTCCGAGCGCGAGCGGCTCAAATTCAGCGACAGCGTCGCCCAGGGCGAGCTCTACAAGCCCTGGAAGGCCTTCAAGCACCCCGACTACGGCGACGTCGAGATCGGCGGCTGGGTCAAGATGAGCTCGCGGCTCGGCGCCCCGTTCATGATCAAGGACCTCGTCCACCGCAACGCCATGGCCGTCCTGTTCACGGCCAAGCACCTGCCCGAGGTCTCGCTCGAGGCGTTCGAGGTCAAGGCCCTCGGCGGCAACCTCTACAGGGTGCGGACGCGCCTCTCCAACCCCAAGGCCATGCCGACGATGAGCGCTCTCGCCCGCAAGACCAAGCTCTATCCCGAGGACATGCTGAAGGTCACGGGGGCCAAGGTCGTCGCCGGCGGCGTGCTCCTCGATCCCTACCGCGACCAGGTCGCCTACAAAAAGGACAAGCCCGGGCTCCAGTTCACGGTCGTGCCCGGGTTCGGCAAGGTCGAGCACCAGTTCCTGGTCGAGGGGAAGGGCGAGATCAAGATCGAGTACGGGTCGAGGCACGGCGGCAAGCTCGCGAAGACGGTCAAGCTCGAATAAACGACGAAGAGCTTGCCATTTCCCGGAGGGCGGTAGCATAATGGGCCTCCGGGAAGACGCGCGGGGACGTTGATCCGTTGAAAGGAGGCCGGGGATGCTTCGACGCTACCAGATCGAGAACCAGAAGATCGTCCCGTCGCAAGACGAAAAGGCCCCGATCCTCCTCTACGTCAATCCGGACGAGACCGAGAAGCGCCGCCTCGTCGACACCTACCAGATCGACGAGCACACCCTGGCTTCGGCCCTCGACCCCGACGAGCAGGCCCGTCTCGAGTGCGAACCGGGGCACATCGCCTTCATCTACAAGCGGCCGAAGAACTATTCGGGCGACGACCAGCTCCTGTTCAAGGCCGCGACGATGGGCGTCTTCTTCTTCGGGGAGATGATCATCCTCGTCGTGGCCGACGACACGACCCTGTTCGAGGGCAAGCAGCTGGCCCGGGTCGGCAGCGTCCGCGAGCTCGTCATCCGCCTCATCTACCGGGCCATCTACCACTTCATGGAGCACCTCCGGATCATCAACCAGATCGCCGACGACGTCGAGCAGAAGATCAACCGGGCCATGGAGAACCGGTTCCTCATCAACCTGTTCGCCCTGCAGAAGAGCCTGGTCTACTACCAGAACGCGGTCAATTCCAACGGCGCCCTCATCGACAAGATCCGGCACAACGCGGCCAAGTTCGGGTTCACCCAGGAGGAGATGGAGCTCCTCGACGACATCGCCGTCGAGAACAACCAGTGCTACCGGCAGGCCGAGGTCTACTCGAACATCCTGGCCAGCCTGATGGACGCCCGGGCCTCCATCGTCAGCAACAACCTCAACGTCCTGATGAAGACCCTGAACATCATCACCATCTCGATCATGGTGCCGACGCTCGTCGTCTCCATCTTCTCGATGAACGTGACCCTGCCGTTCGGTCTGCGGGAATCTCCCGCCTTCTGGATCATCATGGGGCTGGCCGGCATCTCGGTCGTCGGCTTCTTCATCTTCTGGAAATACAAGAAGTGGTAGGCCGGCGGGCCGTCCGCGGCCCCGGGCTTACTTTTCGTTCTTTTTGACGCTGATCGATATCCCCCCGCCCCTCTCGACGAACGTCGTCTCCATGAACGGGAGCGCCAGGACGTGCTCGACGAAGTCGCCGCTGCCCCAGCCGCCGCGCCTCATCCGCGCGGAGACGTTGTGGGCGACGAACGCGCCGCCGACCGTGAGCTTGGGCAGGACGGCCGTGAAGTAGTTCTTGTACCAGTCCTTGTCGGCGTCGCAGAAGACGAAGTCGAAGGGGCCGGGGAGGGCGGGGACGAGCTCGTGGGCGTCGGCCAGGCGGGCGTCGATGAAGCCGTCGAGCCCCGCCTCGCGGAAATTGGCCACGGCTTCGCGGTAGCGGCCCTCGTCGATGTCGACGGTGACGAGCCTGCCGCCGGTCTTGCTCAGGGCCCAGGCGATCCAGATCCCCGAGTGTCCGGTCGATGTCCCGATCTCGAGGGCCCGGGTGTAGCCCTTCTCGACGATGAGGTCGTAGAGGACGCGGCCGTCGGACTCGGGGACGTTCATGTCCCGCCAGCGGCCGGCGTTGGCCTCGAGAAAAGCCTGGACCTTCCGGTCGAGGGCTGGCCCGCCCTGTTGGCCCGCTTTTTGCCCGGATGGGTCCGGCGCGGCCGGGACGGCCCCAAGGCCGGTCAGGACAAGGACGATCCCGAGTGCCGCGGGGATGAACAGTCTCGTTTTCATGATCACCTCTTCAACCCTGAAGATCGGATCCTGCCATCCGTTTAGACGGCCTTGGGCGGGTCCTCTTCCACCTCTGGGAGCGGGGGAAGAAAACACCGTTATGGGCGTCTAAAAACTCTATGGTATATTACTCTGCTTGATTTCGGCTCCGGGGCCCCTCCGACCGGCCCCGCGCTTCAGGAGATGCGACGATGCCAGAGACCATTCGATCCGGCCGGGCCAGGCTCATCGGCACGGCCCTTCTCGGGTTGGCCTTGCTCCTGCCCTCCCTCGCGGCGGCCCAGGACGACCCCCTGACCCTCGACGAGGCGGTCAAGCTGGCCCTGGAGAGGAACGAGCGGGCCAAGTCCACCTGGGAGGAAGTCGTCGCGGCCAACGCCCGGCTCGCCCAGGCGCGGTCGTTCTTCCTGCCTTCGATCACCTCGACGAGCACCTACACGCGCCGGGCCTATGAGACCCGGAGGATCGTCGGCGAAACCGAGGTCATCATCCAGCGGTACAACGCCCTGTCGGAGACCCTCGCCCTCAACCAGACCCTGTTCGACGCCCGCAGCCTGACCAGCCTCGCGGCCGTCCGGGCCCGGCGGGACGCCGACGTGGCGTCGGCCGCCGAGAGCCGCCGCCAGCTGGCCTTCGAGGTCAGCCAGGCCTTCCTGGCCACCCTCGGCACGACCCAGGTCCGGGAGGCCTCGGGCCAGGCGGTTCACTTTCGCCGGCCAGAACCTCGAGGCGGCCAAGGCCCGTTTCGCGGCCGGGCTCGCCTCGGTCAACGACGTCACCCGGGCCGAGCTCGAATACGCCACGGCCGAGGTCGGCCTGACCCAGGTCAAGGGCCAGGTCGAGACGAGCACCCTCCAGCTCGGCCACCTCCTCGACGCGCCGGATGCCGTCCGCGGGCCGCTCGTCGTCCCCGAGTTCCTGATCGAGGCCGCTTCGGCCGAAGCGGCCGACTCCGAAGGGCTCGTCGGGGAAGCCCTGGCCCGGCGCCTGGACGTCGGGTCCCTCCGCTCTCTCGCCTCGGCCCAGCGCTCGCTCTCCCGCCTGCCCATGCTCGGCTGGCTGCCCGCGCTCAGCGCCAGCGGCCGGTACAGCCTGACGAACGAGGCCAGCTTCAACAACAGGAATTGGAACTGGAGCATCGGGGCGACCCTGTCCTGGTCGCTCTTCGACGGCGGCGCCCGCTTCGGGCAGAGCAAGGAGCAGAGGGCCCTGGCCCGTCTGGCCGATCTCGACCTCCAGGCGGCCACGCGCAAGGTCGACGTCGAGGTCAGGGAAGCCCTGGTCTCGCTCGCCAGTCAGCGGGCCTCTCTCCGGCAGGCCACCGTCGCCCACGAGGTCGCCAAGAAGAACGCGGCCGAAACGACGGAACTCTACCGTCAGGGATTGGCCTCCGCCCTGGAAGTCGCCGACGCCAACGTCAGCCTCTTCGAAGCGGAAGTCGCCCTCGTCCAGGAACGCTACGGTCTGGGCGTCGCCTTCCTCAACCTGGAAGCGGCCCTGGGCCTCGATCCCTTCGGGAAGGAGCCACGCACGTGATCAGCCTGACACATAGAAAGCTCGTCGTCATCGCCGTCGCCGCCGCGGCGCTCGTCCTGTCGGCCGGAGCCTGCAAGAAGGAGACCGCCGGCGGTCCCGCCGCGGGCGCCGGAGGGCGGGGACGCGTCCAGTTCCCCGTCGACGTCGAACAGGTCGCGGTCCGGTCCCTCGTCTATTCCGTCACGGCGGTCGGCTCCGTCGAGGCCTTCGAGAAGGTCCAGGTCACGGCCCGGGTCTCCGGCGCCGTCGACCGGGTCCGGTTCTCCGAGGGTGAATACGCCGCGGCCGGCCAGGTCCTGGTCGAGATCGAGACCGAGCGCTACCGGCTGGCCGTCGAATCGGCCCAGGCCTCCTTCGAAAAGGCCGAGGCCTCCAAGGCCGACGCCGAGGCCGGGCCTCAAACGGCGCGAGACGGTCCAGACCCAGAACCCCGGCCTCATCCCGGGCGAGGAGGTCGAGACCTGGCGGACCAAGGTGCTGACCGCCGCCTCCGAAGTCGCCGAGAAGCGCTCGGCCCTGAACCAGGCCAAGCTCAACCTCAGCGACGCCTTCGTCAAGGCCCCCATCTCCGGGATCATCCAGACCCGGACGGTCCAGACCGGGCAGTTCGTCCAGACCGGCACCGTCCTGGCGACGCTCGTCCGCCGCGATCCGCTCCTCCTCCGGTTCCGCGTGCCCGAGCGCGACGCCGCCCGGATCAAGCCGGGCCAGCAGGCCCGCTTCCGGGTCCGGGAGGACGAGCGCGAGTTCACGGCCAAGGTCGTCCACGTGGCCGAGTCGGCCGACGACACGTCGCGCCTCGTCGACATCACGGCCAACATCGACGACCCGAGCGACCGCTCCCTCCGGCCCGGCTCCTTCGCCGAGATCACGGTCCCGGTCGCCTCGGCCAGCGAAGCTCCCGTCATCCCCGTCGCCGCGGTCCGCCCGAGCGAGCGCGGCTTTCTCGCCTACATCGTCGAAGGCGACAAGGCCGTCGAGCGCATCCTGACCCTGGGCATGAGGTCGGCCGACGGAAAGGTCGAGGTCCTGTCCGGCCTCAAGGGCGGCGAGTCCCTCGTCGTCCGCGGCTCCGAGGCCCTCTCGAACGGCGTCTCGGTGCGGATCGGCAGCCCGGCCGCCGCCCCGGCCGCGGCCGAAAAGAAATAAGGACCGGTCCCATGAACCTCACCGAAGCCTGCGTCAGAAAACCCGTCCTGGCCTGGATGCTCATGGCCGCCACGATCGTCTTCGGCCTCGTCGCCGGGGGACGGATCGGCATCAGCCAATTCCCCGACGTCGATTTTCCCACGATCAACGTTTCCGCCTCCTGGGAAGGGGCGGCGCCGGAGGTCATGGAGAACGAGGTCGTCGAGACGCTCGAGGAAGCCCTCATCCAGGTCGAGGGAGTCCGGACGCTGACCTCGAGCTCGCGCCAGGGATCGTGCAACATCACCGTCGAGATCGAGCTGTCGCGCGACGTCGATCTGGCCCTCCAGGACGTCCAGGCCAAGGTCTCGCAGGCCGCGCGCCGCCTGCCGCGCGACATGGACCCGCCCGTCACGTCCAAGCAGAATCCCGAGGACCAGCCCATCATGATGGCCCGCCTGGCCGGGCCGTATCCCCAGCGCGTCCTCAGCGACTACGTCCGCTACGGGCTCAAGGAGAAGCTCCAGACCATCCCCGGCATCGGCGAGATCTCGCTCATGGGCACGCTCGAGCGGAACATCCGCATCTGGCTCGACGCCGCCCGCCTCGACGAGAAGGGCCTGACGGTCCGGGACGTCATCGGCGCCCTCCAGCGCGAGCACATCGAGCTGCCCGCCGGGCGGCTCGAGACGACGGGCCGCGAGGTCAACGTCCGCGTCCTCGGCGAGGCCGTCGACCTCGAGACCCTGCGGCGGATCGTCGTCCGCGAGGTCGACGGGAGCCCGATCTACGTCAGCGACGTCGCCCTGGTCGAGGACGGCTTCGAGGACGTCCGGCGCCTGGCCCGCATGGACGGCGGCCCGGCCCAGGGCATCGGCATCAAGAAGCAGCGCGGCGCCAACGCCGTGGCCCTGGCCAAGAGCGTCCGCGCGGCCATCGCGGAGTACAGCAAGACCCTGCCGGCCGACATGACCGTCGGCATCACCAACGACAGCACCGAGTTCATCCGCGAATCGGTCAACGAGATCCAGTTCGAGCTCCTGCTCTCGGTCATCCTCACGGCCTTCGTCTGCTGGCTGTTCCTGGGATCGCTCTCGAGCACGCTCAACGTCATCCTGGCCATCCCCATGTCGCTCCTCGGCACGGTGGCCATCATCTATTTCCTCGGCTTCACCTTCAACACCTTCACCCTTCTGGCCCTGGCCCTGGCCGTCGGCATCGTCGTCGACGACGCCATCATGGTCATGGAGAACATCTTCCGCCACCGCGAGGGCGGCAAGGCCCTCGTGCCGGCCGCGCTCGAGGGGACGAAGGAGATCGCCTTCGCCGCCCTGGCCGCGACCCTGGCCGTCGTGGCCATCTTCCTCCCGGTCGTGTTCATGAAGGGCATCATCGGCCGCTACTTCCTCCAGTTCGGCATCACGCTCTGCCTGTGCGTCCTCCTGTCCTACGTCGAGGCGGTCACGCTGGCCCCGGCCCGCTGCTCCCAGTTCCTCAAGACGACGCGGGAAGGCCGGAACAAGATCGGCCTGGCCGTCGACCGGGGCTTCCAGCAAGCTCGAGGGCGTTTACGGCCGGATCCTCCACGGCAGCCTCCGCAAGCCCGGCCTGATCCTGGCCCTCGGCGCGGCCCTCTTCGCCGCGGCCATCGCGGTCTTCACGATCATGCCGAGCGAGTTCGTGCCCTCCCAGGACCAGAGCCGGATCTCGATCCGCCTCCAGACCGCCGTCGGGTCGGATATCTCCGAGACCGACGCGCTCCTCATCAAGGCCGAGGAGGTCGTCAACGCGCACCCGGAGGTCCTTCAGACCTTCAGCTTCGTCGGCGGCATGGGCGGCGGCGGCGGGGTCAACTCCGGGATGATGTTCCTGACCCTGGTCGCGCCGGGCGAGCGGAAGATGAATCAGGCCGAGTTCTCGGCCGTGCTGCGGCGCGAGCTCAACGCGATCCCCGGCGTCCGGGCCGTCATCCAGGACACGTCGCAGCAGGGCTTCACGGCCCAGCGCGGCTTCCCGATCGAGTTCTCCGTTCGCGGCGCCGACTGGAACGAGCTCGTGCCCCTGAGCCAGAAGCTCATGGCGGAGCTCACGGAGAGCGGGACGGTCACCGACCTCGATTCGGACTACCGCGTCGGCATGCCCGAGCTGCGGGTGACCCCGGACCGGGCGGTGTGCTCCGACGTCGGCGTCTCCGTCGACGACGTGGCCACGACCATCAACGCCCTCGTGGGCGGCATCCGGGTCGGCAAGTACAGCACGGGCGGCCGGCGGCTCGACGTCCGGCTCGACGTCCGGCTCAAGCTCATGGCCGGGCAGAGATCGCGGCCCGAGGACATCTCCCGGCTGCGGGTCCGGGCCCGCAACGGCGAGCTCGTGCCGCTCTCCTCGCTCGTCCTCTTCGAGGAGCAGGCCGCCCTCCAGGCCATCACCCGGCGCGACCGCGAGCGGGCCATCTCGATCTTCGCCAACGTCGCCCCGGGCCATTCCCAGGGCGAGGCCCTGCGGGTCATCGAGGGGCTCGGCGACAACCTGCCCGTCGGCAATCGCGTCGTCCTGGGCGGATCGAGCCTGGCCTTCCGCGATTCGATGAGCACGCCTGCTCTTCGCCATGTTCCTGGGCGTCGCCATCGCCTACATGATCCTGGGCTCGCAGTTCAACTCGTTCAAGGACCCGGTGACGATCATCACCATCCTGCCGCTCTCGATCGCGGGCGCGGCCTTCGCCCTGCTCATCACGGGCCAGTCGCTCAACATCTTCAGCATGATCGGGCTGCTGCTGCTTGATGGGCATCGTCAAGAAAAATTCCATCATCCTGGTCGACTACGCCAACGCCTTCAAGGAGAAGGGCTTCGGGGCGAGGGAGGCCATGGAGAAGGCCGGGCCCATCCGGCTGCGGCCCATCCTGATGACGGCCACGGCGACGCTGATGGCGGCCATCCCGCCGGCCCTGGGCCTCGGCTCGGGCGCCGAGATCCGCAGGCCGATGGGCATCGCGGTCATCGGCGGCCTGGTCCTGTCGACCGTTTTGAGCCTGGTGGTCGTCCCGTCGTTCTACGTCGTCGTCGGACAAGTTGGGGAAAAACGGGGTCGGACCTCAGCAACTGAAGTAAAGACAGCGAGTTAGACGAAAAGCGGGTTTTGCGGCACGATAGAAAGCCAACAAAATAAACAGGTTAATAAAACGGCTTTTGCGTTTTTGGCCCTAAAAACGCGAATCTCGATCAGACCTTCTTGTCCGATGCGCCCGGCTTGGTGATCGGCATTCCCTTGGCGCAGAAAGGGCAGACGTCCGGTTCGAAGGCCTCCACCTTGAGCGCCAGCAGGCTGCCGACCGCCTTGCCCTCGATGGGCACGGCCCCGGCGCTGCGGTCGACGAGGACGTAGATCCCGGCGACCGAGACCCGGTGCTCGCGCAGGCAGGCCAGGACCTCCTGGATGGAGCCGCCCGTCGTCAGGATGTCCTCGACGATGACCGCTTTCGACCCGTCGAGCCCGGAGAAACCCGAGCGGATGGTCATCTTCTCGTCGGCCCGCTGGCTGAAGGCGAACTTCTTACCCAGTTTGAGGGCCGTCAGGAAGCCGATGGCGATGGCGCCGTAGGCGGGGGAGACGACGTAGTCGAAGTCGGGGACCTCGCGCCGGATCTTGGCCGCGAGGAGATCGACGATCTTCTCGAGCGCCGAAGGCTTGTCGATGAGGCGGATCTTTTCGAAGTACCACTCGGAATGCTTGCCCGAGGTCAGCTTGAAGTGGCCCTGGAGCAGGGCGTCGCATTCCTTGAAAAGGCTGAGGACGATCTCGTTCTCGGATAGGGGCGTCATCGAGGTTCTCCTTCCCGGCGGCTTGAATGGCGGGCCCGATTATAGCGGGAACGCGCGGACGGGGACAAGTCGCGGGCGAAGGGGCGATTGCGCCGGAGAGCGTGCTTCAGGGCGGGTGACGGTGCGGGTTACTTGCCGGGAGGTCGCCGAATGTGCTAAACCGGATGGGGCCGGTCTACGATCCGGCGCAAGGAGCGGTTGACCATGGCGAACGATATTCGGGATGAAC
>CAWHBV010000013.1:0-20859 GCA_963827635.1 uncultured bacterium | reverse complement strand
CACGCCCTCGAATACCGAGACCCGGCGGATCGACCGCAATCTCGGTAAGATCCTCGCCCTCAGGTTCCTGGGCGATTTCCTGCCCATCGCTCCGGTCCTGATCCTGTACTACACGGCCAACGGCCTGAACTCCACCCAGATCTTCACCGTCCAGGCCCTCTTCCACCTGGCGGTCCTGCTGTTCGAGGTCCCCTCGGGATACCTGGCCGACGTCGTCGGCCGCAAGAGGACGCTGGTCCTCGGCGCGCTCTTCTTCCCGCTGGGCCTGGCCGTCTACGCCGCGGGACGGAGCTTCGCGGCCTTCGTCCTGGCCGAATTCCTCCTCGCCGTGAGCGTCGGCATGCGCTCGGGCTGCGACTCCGCCCTGATCTTCGACAGCCTGAAACAGCTGGGCCGGGAGGGCGAGTACAAGCGCTACGAGGGGCGGGGCGCGCTGCTCGGCCGGATCGGGACGGCGATCTCGTCGGTAGCCGGCGGCCTGCTGGCCGCGGTCTTCCTGCGCCTGCCGTTCCTCGTCAACATCGCCAGCGCTCTGGCCGTCCTGCCCTTGTCCCTGTCCCTGGCCGAGCCCGAGCGCGAGCGGCGCCGCTCCCCGAATCCTGCCCTGGACATCCTGCGCATCTGCCGGCACTGCCTGCGGGAGGCGCACATCCGGCCGGTCGTCCTGCTCTGCGGCCTGATCATGGCTTCGAACCTGACCGCGCTCTGGGCCTATTTCCTCCTGTACCGCGACCTGGGCATCGGCATCGGCTGGTTCGGCATCCTGTTCGCCGTCTTTCAGCTGGCCGGTGCCGGAGGCAGCGCCCTGTCCCACGCCGTGAGCGAGCGCATCGGCGGCCGGGCCGTCCTCGCGATGGCGCTCCTCAGCCCGCCGATCCTGATCCTGATCGGCCTCGTTCCCCGTCTCTGGCTCCTGCCGCTCGTCCCGGCCAACGCCTTCCTCTGGAATCTCGCCTATCCCGTGCTGCTCGAGCGGCTGAACCGGGCCGTCGGCTCCGACGTCCGGGCCACGGTCCTCTCGCTGGCCTCCATGGCCGGCAGCGTCATGTTCATCGCGATCTCGCCGCTCTTCGGCTTCATCGTCGACACGGCTTCTCTCTCCGCTGCCTTCGTCGCCCTCGGCGGCCTTTTCCTCGTAGCCGGCGCGCTCCTGGTGGCAGCCATATCGCGCCACTGGCAGGAAGGGCGGGGAGAAGGGGCGGCCGGGCAAATCCGGATTTGACACCCGGCAGCGGCCGCGGCTATCCTGTCCCCGCCTTCGCTTTCCCGTGTGCCGGCTAAGGAACTTCGAATGGAGGTCGTCGCGTGAGCCAGGTCATCCCCCGCATAACGGTTTTGACCGAAGACCAGATCGCCGAGGTGCACACCCGCTCGCTGGAGATCCTGGCGACGGTCGGCGTACGGGTCGATTCGCCGCGGGCCCGCGATATCTTGATCCGCGCAACGGGCGGCATACCCGATGACGGGCGGGTGCGCATCCCGGCCGAACTCGTCGCCTGGGCGCTCGGCGCCGCGCCGGCGGACGTGCCGGTCTTCAAGCGGACCGGGGAACCGGCGTTCACCCTGGGGCCCGGAGGCGGCGGGACGCGCTTCGGGATCGGCGTGACGAACCTCTATTACCAGGACCCGCTCACGGACGCTCCCGTTCCGTTCACGCGCGGGCACATGGCGTCCTGTGCCCGGTTGGGCGACGCCCTGCCCGCCTACGACGTCGTCTCCACCGTCGGCGTCCTGCGGGACCTCCCTCCGGAGAAGGCGGACATCGTGGCCACGCTGGAGATGGCCGCCAACACGACCAAATCGCTGGTCCTGCTCGTCTCCGAGGCCGCCGCGTTCGAACCGGCCCTGGACATGCTCGAAGCGCTCTGCGGGAACCTGTCGGAGAAGCCCTTCGTCATTCCCTATTTCAATCCCGTCTCGCCGCTCGTCATCAACGAGGGGACGAGCGACAAGATGGCCGCGGCGATCGCCCGCGGGCTGCCGGTCATCTATTCCAATTACGGCATGTCGGGGGCGACCACGCCCATCACGCCCGCCGGGACGCTCGTGCCTGCTGAACGCCGAGCTGCTGGCCGGACTGGTGCTGGCCCAGCTCATGCGCGAGGGGGCGCCGGTCATTCTCGGCAGCCTGCCGGCCGGATTCGACATGGCCACCGCCGCGAGCTACTACGGGCCCGAGACGATGCTCCTGAACCTGGCCTGCGCCGAGATGATGGCCCACTACCGGCTGCCGCACTGCGGCACATCGGGAAGCGGCGCGGGCTGGGGCGCCGACCTCCCGGCCGCGGACCTCTTCTGGATGAACCACCTGACGTCGTGCCTGGGCCGGGCGGGGCTGGCCCCGTTCGTCGGCGGCAACTTCGACTCCCTGGCCTTCTCTCCGACGGCGGCCGTGTATGCGGACCACATCATCCGCCAGGCCCGGCGGTTCGCGGCCGGATTCGCGCTGGACGAGGAAGCCCTGGGATTGCCGGAGATCGCGGAGGTCGGGCCGGGCGGCGACTTCCTCGCCGCCGACCTGACCCTGCGGCATTTCCGCGAAGTCGCGTTCAACAGCCCGATCTTCCCGCGGCTGAGCCTCGAAGCCTGGCAAGCCGGAGGGGGGCCCGCGGGCCGAGGATCTCCTGCGCCGCCACACGGCGGAGCTGATGGCTTCCCACCCCGCACCGGCGGATCACGACGAGCTGCTGGAACGGGGCGAGGCCTGGATCGCGCGCTCGAAGAAGTAGCTCGTCCTTGACAGGGCTTCCGGAGCGAGACTATCATTCCGACCTCGACATATTCCCCCGGAAGGACGGTCCATGAGAAAACGCACACTCCTCTTCGTCATCGGCGCGATCCTGTTGGCCGCCGCGGCGGCGAGCGCCCAGGCGCCCGCCCGGCCCGCCGTCGATCCCGTCGTCCAGAAGATCATCGAGCTCGGCACGAACGACAACCGGGTCATGACCTGGAACGACTACGCCAGCAACCGCTTCGGCGGCCGCGAATCGGGGACGAACGCCTATAACGACGCCACGGCCTGGGCCGTCTGGCAGTTCCGCGAATGGGGGCTCGAAGCCGAGCTCGACGAGGCCGGAGAGGTCCCGGTCGGATTCAACCGCGGTCCCTGGTTCGGCAAGATGCTCAAGCCGGTCGAGAAGGCCCTCTATTTCGGAACGCCGAGCTTCACCGCCGGGACCAAGGGCCTCGAGCGGGGACCGGTCGTCATCCTGAAGTCCGACCCGTTCTCGATCCCCGGGCGGAACGCCACTCCGGAGAACGTCGAGAAGAAGCGCGCCGCCGCGGAAGCGGCCATCGCCGAGGTCCGCGCCAACCCGGCCGCGTTCAAGGGCGCCTGGGTCCTCATCCCCGGCCAGAACACCGGTTTCGCCCGCGACGGCCGCCGCGGCACGCCCGAGTACGCCGACGCCAAGCTCATCCCGCCGCTCACGGCGGCCCTGGTCGAGGCCGGGGCCCGGGGCACCATCCAGCTGTCCAAGACGGATCCCTTCCCGATGCTCGACGGATTCGTCGAGTCCTGGGACAAGCTCCCGGTCCTGCCCGACATCAAGCTGGCCGAGGGCCAATACAACGAGATCAAGGGGCTCGTCGAGAAGGGCGAGCCGGTCGAGCTCGAGTTCGACATCCGCAACTGGTTCAAGATGGGCCCGGTCAAGTACCACAGCGTCGTCGCGACGCTCCGCGGGACCGAGTTCCCCGACGAATACGTCGTCCTCGGCGGGCACTTCGACTGCTTCAGCGCCGCGACCGGCGGCGTCGACGACGGCTCGGGCTTCGCCCCGGCCATGGAGGCCATCCGGCTCATCCAGGCCGCCGGCGGCCGGCCCAAGCGGTCCGTCGTCGTCGTGCTGTTCGCGGCCGAGGAGATCGGGCTGGTCGGCTCGCAGGCCTGGCTCAAGAACCGGCCCGGCATCGCCCCCAAGATCGCGATGATGATCAACCGCGACGGCAGCCCGAGCGCCATCACCGGCGCGTCGGTCCCCGAGACCTGGTTCGCCGATTTCCGCAAGATCACCGCGCCGCTCGCGGCCGTCAACCCGAAGTGGCCGTTCAAGCTCGAGAGGGGAGTGCCGCGGGCCAACGCGACGAGCCCGGGCGGCTCGGACCACACGTCCTTCGAGATGCTGGGCGTCCCGACGCTGCGCTTCCAGACGCAGACGGATTACAATTACGGCCACGCCTGGCACACCCTCCACGACCTCTACAGCGAGCTCGTGCCCTACACGGAGCACCAGAAGCACTCCGCGCTGGTCACGGCCGTCGTCGCCTACGGCGTCGCCAACCTCGACAAGCCGCTCACCCGCGAAGGGGTCTACCTTCCCGAAGGGCTCTACGCCGACATCGCCATCGGGGCCGGCGACTCGCCCGCGCACATCATGACCACGCTCGATTTCGTCAACGCGCCCCTCCAGACGGCCAACTTCGTCCGCATCGTCGAAGGCAAGGGCGGTCAGAGGGGCCCGGGCGGCGGACCGGGGGGCGGCATGCGTCCCGGCGGGCCGAGGCCGGAGATCCCGCCGATCGGCAAGATCGAAGTCCGGGACGGCGTCGTCGCCGGGCTCGTCGTCTCCGAGGTCCAGAAGTCCGTGGCCGTGCCCGCGTTGGCGCTGGCGGCCAATCCCGCCCTCAAGCACGACGGCGCGGGTGTCCTCGGCGTCTCCGGTCCGAACGCGTTCCACCTGACGCTCCGCAAGCGCGCCGGGCTCGACAAGTCGGCCACGGCCATCGGAAGGACGATCGCCGGTCTCGATCTCCTGAAGACCCTGAAGAAGGGGGATCCCATCCGGAGCATCCGGATCGTCCGGGTGGGCCAGGCGGCCCGCGACTTCAAGACCGACGACGAAGCCTTTAAAAAGCTGCTCGAAAAATAAGGACCATCGCCCGATCCCGGGGAGTTCCTCTCTCCGGCTGTGATCGGCCCGAAGACTTGACATTGCCTCCCTATGTAATTACAGTATATACATCGCAAATGAAAACACGCGAGATCAAGATCGCCCGGATACGGCGCGGGAGATGCGCCGCGAACGAGGACTGGAGCGAATGGGACGTTCTGGACGGGGACGGCTTGAGCTCGGTCCCCTGGGAGCCGTCGAAGAAGGGGACGATCGGGAGAAAAGAAGTCCGCCTATGGGCGAAAGCCCGGGACACGCCGGGAGGCCTTCAAGCGCTATGAGCTGAGATGGGCGGATCTGGACCCCGTCCGCGGGGCCGAGATGGCCAAGACCAGGCCCGTCGTCATCGTCAGCCTGGACGAATTGAACGCGCGTTTCGGGACCGTCACGGTCTGCCCGATCACGAGCCGGCTCCATCCGGCCTGGCGCTGCCGGCTGCCCGTTCGATGTGCCGGCCAACCCGCCGAGATCGCGGTCGACCAGATCCGGACGGTCGGCAAGGTCCGCTTGGGGCCGCGGATCGGTTCCCTCTCCGAAGGAGAAGCCACGGCCCTCCGCCGGCTCATCACCGAAATGTTCGGCGAGTGAAGCCGGGCTATCCGCACACCGGGCGGGCGAATTCGGGTACAATTCGCCCATGCCATCCGATACCCAGGTCATCTTTTCCATGTCGGGGGTCGGCCGGGTCCACCCGCCGAACCGCCAGGTCCTCAAGGACATCTCGCTCGGGTTCTACTTCGGCGCCAAGATCGGCGTCCTCGGGCTCAACGGCTCGGGGAAGTCGACCCTGCTCGGCATCATCGCCGGGAAGGACAAGGGCTACATCGGCGAGGTCGCCCTCAGCAAGGGCTATTCCGTCGGGCTTCTCGAGCAGGACCCCCAGCTCGATCCCGCCAAGACGGTCATCGAGATCGTGCGCGAGGGCGTCCAACCGATCGTCGACATCCTGGCCCGCTACGACGCGGTCTGCGACAAGATGGGCGACCCCGAGGCCGACATGGACGCCCTGCTCGCCGAGCAGGCCCGGCTCCAGGAGGAGATCGACAAACACGACGCCTGGAACCTCGACAACCACCTCGAGATCGCCATGGAGGCCCTGCGCTGCCCGCCTCCCGAAACGCCCGTCGCGGTGCTGTCGGGCGGCGAGCGGCGCCGCGTCGCCCTGACCCGGCTGCTGCTCATGGAGCCCGACATCCTGCTCCTCGACGAGCCGACCAACCACCTCGACGCCGGGTCCGTCGCCTGGCTCGAGCGGCACCTCCAGGAGTACCGGGGCACGGTCATCGCCGTGACCCACGACCGCTATTTCCTGGACAACGTGGCCGGCTGGATCCTGGAGCTCGACCGCGGCGAGGGCATCCCCTGGAAGGGCAACTACTCCTCCTGGCTCGAGCAGAAGCAGGCCCGGCTGGCCGTCGAGGAGAAGACCGAGTCGCGGCGCCAGCGCACCCTGGCCCGGGAGCTGGAGTGGGTCCGCATGTCGCCCAAGGCCCGCCAGGCCAAGGGCAAGGCCCGCGTCACCGCCTACGAAAACCTCCTCGGCCAGGATTTCGAGCGCTACCGCGACGAGCAGGAGCTGCCCATCCCGCCCGGGCCGCGGCTCGGGGACGTCGTCATCGAGCTCGAGGGTGTCGCCAAGGCCTACGGCGACCGGGCCCTCATCGACGACCTGACCCTCAGCATCCCGCCGGGCTCGATCGTCGGCGTCATCGGCCCCAACGGGGCCGGGAAGACGACCCTGCTGCGGATGATCACCGGGACGGAGAAGCCCGACGCCGGGCGCGTCCGGATCGGGGAGACGGTCAAGTTCGCCTACGCCGACCAGTCACGCGCGCTCGATCCCGGGAAGACCGTCTTCGAGGAGATCTCGGGCGGCGAGGACCTCATCACGGTCGGCGGCCGGACCATCGCCACCCGGGCCTACTGCGCCTCGTTCGGCTTCAACGGGACCGACCAGCAAAAGAAGTGCTCGACGCTGTCGGGCGGGGAGAGGAACCGCGTCCACCTGGCCAAGGCCCTGTCCGAGGGCGGCAACGTCATCCTCCTCGACGAGCCGACCAACGATCTCGACGTCAACATCCTGCGGTCGCTCGAGGACGCGCTGGCCGGGTTCGCCGGCTGCGCCGTCGTCGTCAGCCACGACCGCTGGTTCCTCGACCGCGTCGCCACCCACATCCTGGCCTTCGAAGAGGACGGCTCCATCCACTGGATCTTCGGGAACCACGCGGAGTACCGCGAGGACCTGCGCCGGCGCAAGGGGGCCGCGGCCGACCAGCCCCACCGCATGAAGCACCGGACGCTCAAGCGCTGAGCGGTCCCGGTCGGGCGTTCCCGGCCAGGGGAGGTGGACGATGACAGGACGCACGATAGCTGGGGTTGCCACGCTGACTGTGATCCTCTCGGCTACGGCCTCCTCCGGCACTTTTCGACAGGAGCCCGCCGCCGGATCCGGGAGAGGATCTGTCGTCGTCGAGAAGGGCGATTTCCGTTTCTCGTGCGACGCGCGGGGCGTCTCGGCCTTGGCTAATCCCAATGACCCCTTCAAGGCGACGCTCATGCCCGTGGACGGACCGCGGGCGGTCCGTCCACAGGTCCTGGGTCTCACGGTCGGCTATCGGACGGACCGAAACGGGGTCTGGACCGAGGTAGCCTCCCGGGGTCCCGAATGGCATGTCAGTCCCGGGGAAGGCTCGGCCCGGTATGTGAGCGGCGGGCCCGAGGCCCCCGTCAAGATCGTCGAGACCTTTCGGACGGACGGCCGCGCGCTCGACTGGACGATCGCCCTCGAGTCGACGACCGCGACGCCCGTGGAGGTCGGCGACCTGGCCGTCTCCATCCCGGCGGCCGGGCCTTACGGCGAAGACCCCGCCCGCATCTTCGAGCGGGGCTTCCTCCGCCACCTGTTCGTCTCGGGCGCCGGTTCCTTCCTCTATTTTGTCCGGGCCTCGGGCGCTCCGCCGTATCTCCTGGTGACCGTCCGGCCCGGGACGAAGCTCGAGTACTGGACCGGGAGCGGCCGGGCGGGCGGGCAACTCTTCATCCATTCCGCGAAGAGCGGCCCGGCGGAAAAGCGGGGGACTTGGCGCCAGGCCCACACCGCCCTCGAGCTCGCGGCGGCCGGGACGCCCGGCGGCCGCGCCTCCTACGGCTTCCGGTTCCGGTGGGCGAAGAGCTACGACGAGCTGCGGTCCCTCCTTTACGAAGAGGGGCTTTTCGATGTCCGGGCCGTCCCGGGAATGACCGTCCCCGAGGACCTGGCGGCCCGGTTCTCGCTGCATACCCGGGCCCGTATCGAGCGGATCGAGGCCGAGTTCCCCGGCCAGACGGTCCTTCGCTCCCTTGGCCGGCCGGTCCCGGGGCATCACGTCTACGAGGCGCGATTCCGCCGCCTCGGCGAGAACATGCTGACCGTCGTCCACGACGGCGGCCGCCGCACGTATCTCGAGTTCTTCGTCACCGAGCCGCTGGAGACGCTCATCAAGAAGCGGGCCGCATTCCTCGTCGCGCGCCAGCAGATCAAAGATCCGGCCAAGTGGTGGGACGGCGTCTATGGTCCTTACGACATGGCGGCCAAGGTCACCCGGACGGTCGAGGACCCGGACATCTTTCTCGACCGCATGGCCTACGTCCTAACCTGCGACGACCCGGGCCTCGCCAAGGCGCCGTTCCTCGCGGCCAAGAACGTCCTCTTTCCGGACAAGGACGAGATCGCCTCGATCGAGTACTACCTCGAACATTTCGTCTGGGGGAAGCTGCAGCGCCGCGCCGACGAGACGCCCTATCCCTACGGCGTCTACGGTACGCCGAACTGGTACGTCAACCGCGACCCGGGCCGGCGCCGGGCGTATGCGGAATCGCTCCGCGACAAGACCAAGGCGCTCGGCGACCTCCCCAAGGAACATGTCTGGCGCTCCTACGACTACCCGCACGTCGTCATGCTCTACTTCCACATGTATCAGATCGCCCGGATGTACCCCGGCCTCTCCGCCTACCTCGACGCGGCCGGTTACCTCGAACGGGCTTGGGGCACGGCCCGAGCCTTTTTCACCTACCCGTACGAGATCTACCCGGACTATTACGAGACGTACAAGTGGGGGCTCTACAACGAGCTCGTCGTTCTGGACCTCATCGCCGCCCTCGAGCGCGAGGGCTTCCCGGAGCGGGCCGCCTGGCTGCGCGGCGAGTGGGAGAAGAAGGTCAAGTACTTCGTCTACGACGATCTCTACCCTTTCCGGTCCGAGTACGCCTTCGACCGCACGGCCTTCGAGTCGACCTACGCCTTCGCCAAGTACGGGGCGACCCGCGACATGGCCCCCGATAAAGACCTGTGGTTCGATATCAAGAACAAGAGATGGTATTCCCATGCCACGGTCCGGCGCGAGGACTCCCGGAACTTCATGGACCGCCAACTGTATGCCGGCCTGTCGGTCCGGGGCTGGCTCAATCCGGCTTACTACGCCCTCGGCTGCGATCCCGGCGTCAGCTACATGGCGGCCATGGGCGGCTGGGGCGTCCTCGACTACGCCCTCAATTTCGCCCCGCGGCCGTTCGATTGGCTCGCGCTCGGATACGCCTCTTACCTCGGTTCCTGGTGCCTGATGAACACCGGCCGGCCGGAGACGGATCACGGGTATTGGTATCCCGGCCCGGAGAACGACGGGGCCTCGGGCTGGCAGTTCGAGACGGCCAAGGCCGGCGGCGCCTGGATGGGCTCGAGCGTGCCCGGCGGCGTCACCGTCCCCCGCGGTCCCTGGCGCTACGACGGCGAGATCGACCTCGGCTACGGCGGGGCCCTGCGCATGGCCGCGACTGTGGTGACGAGAGATCCGGTCTTCGGCTGGATCGCCTACGGCGGCGCGCTCGCGGAAAAGAGGGGAGAGGTGGCCGTGGAGCCTCGCGACGGCGTGAGGCGCCGCTTCGCTGCCGTCGTTCCGGGGACCGGACCAGACGATATCCTCCGGTTGAAGATCGAGCTCGAACGCGACGGGTTCGCGGCCGGACGACTCATCAGGATGGACAAATCCCTGGGCCGGATCTCCTTCACCCTCGAGAACCGGACGGCCGATGCGCACCGGACGGGTCTGCGGCTCGCGGCGCCCGCGGGATACGTCTATGCGATCGCCGTGAGCGGAACGACCGTGCCGCTCGTCGCGACGGGCGACCCCGACTATCCGTGGCGGGCGGAGATCGATATCACCGGCCCGACCGTGGACCTCGTCCTCGTCCGGCGATAATACCGATCCGGCTTACTTCTTCTTCAGCAGCTCCTTGACCGCGGCCTCGATCTGCTGGTCGCGGCCGGCCGACATGACGTCCGGATCGTTCTTGACCCGGATGTCCGGCTCGAGCTGGTTGTTCTCGCAGAGCTTCCCGTCCGGCGTCCGCCAGCCGCCCTGGGGGATGCCGAAGCGCAGGGTGGGATCGATCTGCGATTCCCACCAGACGAACGTCCCCGTGCCGGGGACCGGCATGCCCAGCGTCTGCCCGAGGCCCCGGACCTTGTATTCGACGGGGAAGAGGTGGGCGTCGGAGTAGTTGCATTCGCCCATCACGACGATGGACGGCTTGATCCATTTGTTGAGGGCTCCACGCCGACGAGCTGGCCGCGGGGCACGATGTCGAAGACCTTCTTCCCGCTCAGGAAATCGGACAGGGTGTCGTGGAGGTTGCCGCCGCCGTTGAAGCGGGTGTCGACGATCAGGGCCTCCTTATCGGGGCTCAGCCCGAGGACCTCTTCGATGACCATCCGGTAGCTGGCGTCGTTCATGCTCCGGACGTGGACGTAGCCGAGGCGGCCGCCGGACAGGCGGTCGACGTCGGCCCGGCGGTTGCGGACCCAGCGCTGATAGAGCAGGCCGTTCTCCTCGCCGAGGGAAACGGGCTTGACCGTCTCCTCCCAGCGGCTCCCGCCGGCCGGATCGAGGACGGACAGCAGGACGAGCTGGCCGGCCTTGCGGTTGAGGAACCTGTAATGGTCGACCGTCCTATCGAGGGCCTGGCCGTCGATCTTTTCGATGACGTGGCCCGCCCGGATCTTCAGGTGGGCCTTGTCCAGGGGGCCGCCGGAGACGATCTCGGCCACCTTGAGCCCGGGCCCGGCGAAATCGTAGTCCATGAAGAGGCCGAGCGAGGCCGTGGCGTCGGCGGTCGGCAGCCGCTGCGGCGAGAAGTAGCAGCCCGTGTGCGAAACGTTCAACTCGCCCAGCAGCTCGCTGACCATCTCGGCGTAATCGTAGTTGTTGGCGATGAAGGGCAGGAACTTCCGGTAGACGCCGTAGTAGCCTTCCCAATCGGCGCCGTAGAGGTCGGCCACCAGCATCTTCTGCTTCATCTGCCGCCACATGTGGTCGTACATATAGGCCTTCTCGGCGGTCTGGTCGAGGACCATCTCGCCGCCGACGGCCACGGGCTCGGACTTGCCGCTCTCGGGGTCGATCTTCACGACCCGGCCGTCGACGACGACGAACAGCGCCTTGCCGTCGGCCGACAGCTCCATGCCGGCCTGGTTGGCGCCGAGCTTGGCAAAGAGCTTGGTGTCGCGCGTCCGGGTCTCGGTCGTCCACAGGTCGTAGCCCTTCTCGAAGCGGGCCAGGTAGAAGAGCTTCTCGCCGTTCTTGGACAGGGCCATGTCGGCGATGTCGGCCGAGTGAATGGTCAGGCGGATCTTGCGCCGGTCCAGGCCATCGAGCTCGAAGGCGAGGTCCTTCTTCGGCTCCTCGGTCTTGACCGCCGCGCCCTTGGCCTTGGGCTTGTCCTTGTCGGCCTTGTCCTTCTCCTCTTTGGCCTTTCCTCCTTGGCCTTGTCCTCCTGCTCCTTGAGCAGAGCGAACTCCTCCTTGGACAGGCGGAAGCGGTCGTAGGCGGCCCGGGTGAAGAAGGCGGCGTAGACATCGAGCTCGACCGAGCCGCCGTCGGTGTTGACCGCGCCTTCGCGGGTCGAGCCGTAGACCATGGCCGTTCCGTCGAGGACCCAGCGGGGGTTGAAGGCACCGAAGCCGTTCTTGGTCAGGTCGACGACCTTGCCCTTGCCGTCGCTCGAGACGAGCCCGACCTGCGGGGTGAACAGGTTGACGAAGGCGAACTGGACCAGGAACCATTTGCCGTCCGGGCTCCACCGGTAGCTCTGGTCCCCGTCGGAGTAGGAATAGTTGTAGGCGGCGGGCAGGATCGGCCGTGTTTGCCTGGAGGCCCGGTTGACGACCTTCAGGACGACGCGGTCCTCCAGGTACGCGACCTCCTTGCCGTCGGGGGAGAACTCCGGCTGGAATTCCTCGGCCGCCGTGGCCACGACCGGCTCCTCCTTGAGCACGGTCGAGGCGAAGAAGTACGGTTCCTCCTTGCGCACGATCGAGGCCGTGTAGACGTTCCAGTTGTTGTCGCGCTCGGCGGCGTAGACGAGCGTCCTTCCGTCGGGACTGAAGCTGACGCTGCGCTCCTGGCCGGGCGTATCGGTGACGCGCTTGCTGAGGCCGCCTTCGACGCTGCCGACGAAGACCTCGCCGCGGAAGACGTAGGCCAGCTCCTTGCCGTTGGGCGAGAGCCGCATCTCGGTGATGCCGCCGCCGACCGGGACGGTCCGCTCGAGGACCCGGCGTCCGTCCTGGGCGATGCGGATCCCGACTTTCCGCGGCGCGGCCGGGCCGGATTTGGTGTAGATCTCACCGTCGTAGCCGAAGCAGAGCAGCCCGTTGTCGGCGCGGGTCAGGAAGCGTACGGGGTTCTTGGTGAAGTCGGTCAGCGCCGTCGAGACGGCGGGCTTGCTCAGCGAGCTTTTGTAGACGTTGAAAGTGCCGCCCTGCTCGCTCAGGTAATAGTAGTCGTCGCCGTTCGCGTCGAAGACGGGATTGCGGTCCTCGCCCGCGAAGGTTGTCAGCTGCGTGTTCTTCTTCGCCTTGAGGTCGTAGACCCAGATGTCGCGGGTCACGGCCGAGGTGTGGTGCTTGCGCCATTCGCTCTCGTAACCCTTCTGGTCGTGGTAGATGATCTTGCCTCCGGCCGGATCGACGGTGGCGGCGATGGCCGGCTGGGTCAGGACGAGGTCGGCTTCTCCGCCGCCGACGGGGGCGCTGTAAAGCTCCGGGAACGTGGACATGGAGACCTGGACGTTGGCGGCCGTGTCCTGGCGGGACGCCGTGAACAGGATGCCCTTGTCGTCCGCCGTGAAGCCGCTGGGGATATCGGGGCCTGAATGAAAGGTGAGGCGCCGGGCCTCCCCGCCTTCGGCCGGCATGACGAAGACATCGAAGTTGCCGTAGCGGTCGGAAGCGAAGGCGATCGATCTCCCGTCGTGGCTCCAGACGGGGGCATAGTCGTAGGCTTCGCTGATCGTCAGAGGGATGGCCTGGCCGCCCGCGGCCGGGACCTTGTAGATGTCGCCCATGTAACAGAAAAGGATCGTCCCGCCGTCGGGCGAGACGGCCGGGTATCTCAGCCAGAGCGGATCCTCCTGGGCCCGGAGCGGCAGCGCCCCGGCCAGGGCGGATGTCAGGATGAGCGACAGGATCAAGGACTTCGTAAAGGTCCGGCGGGAAATCGGCATGGGTTCCTCCATGGGGTTGAAATCGTCCATTGCTTAAGACGCCCCCGGAAGGGATTTGGTTCCCTTTCGGGGACGATCGGCTCAGTCCTTGAACTTGTCCTTGATCTCGGCGAATGTGGATTTCATGGTGTCCCAGAGCGAATCCGCGCCGTCCTTGATCGACTCCCAGGCCTCTTCGGTCGACTCGGCGATCTCTTTCAGCTTCAGCTTGCCCTCGCCGTACTTGTGCTCGAGCTTGTCGATCTGCTTCGCATATTTGAGCCTGGCATCAGCGGACGCCCCCTTGGCCCTGGCCTGCAGCTTGTCGATGTCGGCCCGCCACTCGGCGAGCTGGGCCGCGATCTTCTGCTCATAGAGCTTTTTCTTGTCTTGCATGGGACAGGGACTCCTTTGAGAGGGTTGAATCCACCTAATACTATCCGTCACGCCGGAGCCGTTGTCAATCGGCCGGCGCGCCCGGTGCAGCGGATTGACAGTCTTTTTCCCTAAAAGGTATAGTGAGGCCGACTAAACGATACCCGACAACGATATATGCAGTCCCTGCTCTGCGTTAGGAGATACCCCATGAGCCGTTCGTTCACCAGAGCCATCCCGGCCCTCGCGATCCTGATCCTGCTCGGCCCCGGCCTCGTCGCCGCCGCCCAGGAGGAACAGGAGGAAACCGTCCCGGTTCCCGCCCCGACTCTCCCCAGGGGCTTCCAGTTCCTGAGCCTGAAGCCCGGGCCGACGGCGAGCCCGGAAACGGGCCTTTACGAGCGGGTCCTGTTCATGCCTCCCGGACGGCGAGTTCGAGACCGGGAACGGCTGGGAGATCAGCTTGGACAAAGCGATCCGGCTCGGCGCGATGTCCCCGGACGAAAGGTGGCGGGCCATCCGCCGCAACCTCGGCCTGTCGCCCGAGGACGGGAAGGACTTCCTGCTCTGGAGGGAGGTCGTCGACGAGCTCTTCCAGATGCTCGGTACGCTCGCCGAGGGGAGCGGGGCCGCGACGACCCCCCCGGGCTACGGGCTCCGGGTGGCGTTCCCGAACAGCGATCCCGGCGACAATCCCGAGGTCGCCCTGACCTTCGATGCCGGCAGGGACGGCTTCGAGAAACGCCTGAGCGACCGGCTCGCCGCCGCGCTGACGGGCGTCGAGGGATTGGTCAGTCTCGTCGACGAAGACGGGCAGCCGGTGACGACGGATTGGCTGCCGGGCTTCCCCGGCCTGAAGTTCCGCCTGCTCGACGGTCAAGGCAAGGAGATCGCCGTCCGGGAGCTCCGCGACTACCCCTACTACTGTTTCCCGGGCCTGCCGGGCGTTCCGGAATGGGGAAGCGATTACCGCGTGGTGTTGTCGGGCGACGGCGAAGGGTCCTCCGATGGCAGGGCCGTTTTCGAGGATTACGTGATGACCATGGAGGCCCAGTACGTCCCGGTCCGGACCGGCATGCGCAGCCGCAAGGACCTGGTCGTCAAGCTGATCGACCGGGAAACCCGGCAGCAGGCGGAAAAGATCGAGGACTTCGAGAAGGGCATCATGGAGGAGATCGGCGGGCTCGCCGGGCTCCTGGAGACGAACGTGCCGGGCGCCATAAGTCATGCGGTCGACACGCTGACGGGGATCTATCCCCTGGGACTCATCCTCAACATCCTGCCTCCGAACCCGGGCGTCCACTTCGGGTTCGTCCAGACGAAGGACGCCGGCCCTCAGATGTTCCTCTCCGCCCGGTTCAAGTTCAGGGCCGACGTGCCGGACCGGAGCCCGCAGTTCGTGGCGAAGGGGGCGATCCGGATGCAGGTCATGACCGTCCCGTCCGACTCCGGCGGCGCGTCCGCACACTACATCATGGTCACCTGGCGCGGCCGGGCCAGCGCGGCCCAGCTCTCCCTGGCCTCCCGGCCGGTGTCCCGGTTCCCCCTGGGATTGGGCGTCGGGGTCGTCCCGTCGATGAGCCCCGCCCTCTACTCCGCCGGCTTGAGTTACAAGCTCCTCGGGGGCCTGGAGGTCTACGCCGGCGTGGGCCTTCGCGGGGCCGGCGACGGGATCGAGGAGGTCACGCGCACTTCCTTCGTCTACGGCCTGACGGTGGACGTTGAGACCGTCCTGAAGGGCCTCAAGGATGCCGTCTGGAAAGGGAGCAGGAAGGGGACGCAGGCGGCCGTCGCCGAAGAGACCGAATCTCCGGCCGACGAGTATTAGAAACAGGAAAATTCTCCGACAGGGGGTCCCGCATGCCGGAAGCTCAATCGCCCGCCGCCGCGTTGGAAGCTCTGACGGTCCCTAAGATCGACCGCATCGATTTCGTCACTGTCAAGCTGCCGTTCGTCGCCCCGTTCGGGACGAGCGTCTACACCTGGACGGATAAAGAAGCGCTGCTTATGCGCCTCGAATCGGACGGCGTGACGGCCTGGAGCGAGTGCGTCTCCGACCCCGACCCGTTCTACTTTTATGAGACGAACGGGACGGTCCGGCACATCGTCAAGGATTTCCTCCTGCCCCTGGTCGAGCCCGGGATCACGCTCGGCGAGCTCGACACCCGGTTCCGCCGGGTCCGCGGCCACGGGATGGCCAAGGCCACGGTCGAGAACGGACTCCTCGTCCTGATCGCGCTCCGGAAAGGCGTTCCCCTCCACGAGCTCATGGGCCGTCCGGCCCGAAAGATCATGTCGGGCCTGAGCATCGGCCTCAAGGAGACGCAAGAGGAGCTTCTGACCGCGGTCGAACGGGCCGTGGTCAAGAAATACCGCCGGGTCAAGATGAAGGTCAAGAGAGGCCAGGACGTCGACTGGGTCCGGGCCGTGCGCGACCGCTTCCCCGACCTGCCGCTGATGGTCGACGCCAACGGCGACTACACGCTTGCGGATACGGCGCACCTCCGCCGCCTCGACGAATTCGGGTTGATGATGGTCGAACAGCCGCTCTCCTACAGCGACATCTACGAGCACTCGCTCCTCCAGAAGGAGATGAAGACCCCGATCTGCCTCGACGAATCCATCCACGGCCTGGCCGACGCGGCCGCGGCCATCGCCCTCGGCGCCTGCCGCATCGTCAACATCAAACAGGGCCGCGTCGGCGGGATTATGGAGTCGATGCGGATCGCCGCCCACTGCGCGGCGCACGGCGTCGGCGTCTGGTCGGGCGGTATGGACGAGACCGGCATCGGCCGCGCGGTCAACATTCACCTCCAGACCGCGGCGGGCTTCACGCTGCCGGGGGACACCTCCGAGACGTCCAACTATTTCGACGAGGACATCGCCGATCCGCCGGTCGTGCTCGACGCCGAGGGCTTCATCGACATCCCGAGCGGGCCCGGTCTCGGCGTCCGGGTCGTCCCCGAGCGCATCCTGAAGCGGGCGCTACGCTGGGAACGTCTGCTTTAGCGGCGGGACGCCCGGACAAGATCCTCGCTCCCTCCCGTCCGATTTGCGGCCGCCCGTCCGTTTGTGGAACAATGCCCGCATGGACGCTCGCAGGATCATATCGGTCGGTTTTCTCGGGGTGCTCCTCCTCGCCGGGACCGAGGACGCGAGGGGAGCGGGGGATGGAGCGGCCGGCCGGCCGGCCCAAATGGGACCCGCCGGTCTCCGATCGGTCGAGCTCTCGGGGCCCGCGGGCGCGGGAACGGCCGTCAAGGGCCTGACGCTAGCAGACGGCTCGGGCCTCGCGCTCGCCTCGCCGCTGCCGCTCTTCACCGTGCTCGTCGATGGGCGCCCGACCCCGGCTTCGACCCTGCCGGCCGGGCTCGCTCTCGCCGTCACGCACGTTTCGGGCTTCGGTCCCGGGGCCAAGCTCAACGTCGTCTTCCGGAACGACTCCAAGTCCAAGATCACCCTCGAGAACCTCGTTCCGCTCGGCGAGGGCGCCGATCGCGTCTACATCACGGCCGGCCTGCCGAACGAGGAGCCGCACACGCTCGACCGGACCCAGCTCTTTCGGCCGGGGCTCGCGCCCGTCGGCGTCGTCGTCCCCGACAACGCCTGGGCCATGGGATTCGCGTCCTTAGACTTGGCTGGCGGGCGGACGCTTTCGGCCATCGCCCGGCGCGTTAAGACCGACAAGGCCGAGCGCACCCGCTGGGCCGTGACCCTTGCGCCCGGCGGCTCGGTCGAATACGCCCTCTATTTTGAGGCCCACCGCGGCGGCTGGCGCCGCGGCCTCGAGATCATGTTCCGCGAGCGCTATCTCTACGATCTCGAAAAGTTCGACGAGGCCCTCTTCGAGCGGGCCGACCTGGCCTGGGTCCGCCGAGCCTACCTCATGGTCCTCCGATTCGCCTGGGACCGGTCCTATTACGACCGCGAGGCCGGATACACCTTCGATCGGACGCTCACGGCCTGGGACCGGACGCTCGGCCCCGTCGACATCTTCACCATCTGGCCGACCTGGCCGCGCCTCGGCCTCGATTCGCGCAACCAGTGGGACATGTACCGGGACCTGCCGGGAGGGCTCGAAGAGCTCCGCCGCCAGGTCGACCTCGCCCACAGCCTGGGCAAGAAGTATTTCATGTCTTACAATCCCTGGGACGAGAGCACCCGGCACGAGGACCACATCGCCGGGATGGAGCGGATGCTCCGGACGCTCGACGCCGACGGCGTCGTCCTCGACACCCGGGGCGAGTCGAGCCGCGAGTTCCAGGACGCGGCCGACCGGGTCAAGCCGGGCATCATCATGTACAGCGAGGGCATGGCCGTGCCTCGGGACATGCCCGGAATCGTCTCCGGGCGCGTCCACGACGCCCTCTATATGCCCCCGCCGCTCAACATGAACAAGTACATGCGGCCCGACTTCGCCATCTTCCGGGTGCTGCAGCTGGCCGAGGGGCCTTTGCACCGCGAGGCGGCCGTGGCTTTCTTCAACGGCTACGGCTCGGAGATCAACACCATGCGCCCGGGCCGGCCCGACTGGATCGATGAGGATCTCCGCTACCTCGGCCGGACGACCAAGCTCCTGCGCGAGAATTCCTCGGCCTTCCTCGACCGGCATTGGGAGCCCCTCGCCGCGGCGCTCGAGGACGGGCTGTGGGCCAACCGCTGGCGCGACGGCGCGAAGACCGTCTTCACTGTCTACAGCCTGAGGCCCGAGGGATTCAAAGGACCGTTCGTCGAGGTCGAGATCCCCGCGGGCGCGCACCTCGTCAGCCTCTGGAACCACCAGGAGCTCGAGCCGGTCGTCCGGGACGGCCGGACCTACGCCCCCGTCGACGTCGCGGCCTTCGACGCCGGCGGCGCTCGGGACGCGCCTCGAGGGGAACGTCGACTGCGTCGCCGTCCTGCCCACGCTTCTGAAGGTCGATGCCGACGGCGAGCTCGTGACCTTCGAGGCGCCCGGCGCGCCGGCCGGAAGCCGGATCGTGATCTCCGCCGGGAACCCGTCCTACGCGGAGGACGGGGTCTCGTTCGGGACGGAAAAGCGCACCGTCGCCCTCCACGAGCACCTCGGCTTCCGCGAGGAGAAGTTCGTCGTCCAGCTCTTCGACGGGCGCGGCGAGATCCTCGACGAGCGCGTCGTCCGGCTGCCCCTGGCCTACCCGCGCCTCGTGACGCGGGTCGAGCGAACGGTTGCGGCCTCGAAGGCGCCCGGCCGGCATGGTCGAGGTCCCGGCCGGGACGTTCGTCTTCAAGACGGCCGGCAATCCCGACGACGCCAATCCGATCATCCCGTATCCCGACACCCAAAAGCCGCGAACGCTCGTCCTGCGCCGGTTCTTCATGGACCGGACGCCGGTGACGAACGCCGCGTTCGCCGAATTCCTCGAAGCTTCGGGCTACGCGCCCGCCGACAGTTCGAACTTCCTCGCAGCACTGGGTCGACGGCAAGCCCCCGGCCGGCCAGGGCGATCACCCCGTCGTCTGGATCTCGCTCGAGGACGCCCGGGCCTACGCGAAGTGGGCCGGCAAGCGCCTGCCGACCGAGGCCGAGTGGCAGTACGCCGCGCAAGGCACGGACGGACGGCCCTTCCCCTGGGGGAAGAAGATGGAGCCCGGCCGCTGCAACGACAAGCTCAACCGGACGACGCCCGTCGCCGCGTTCCCGAAAGGCGCGAGCCCGTTCGGCGTCCTGGACATGGTCGGCAACGTCTGGCAGTTCATGGACGACGTCTACGACAACGGCGTCTACCGCTACGGCATCATCCGCGGCGGCAGCCACTACGCGCCCGAGAAGAGCGACTGGTACGTCAAGAGCGGGCCGCTCGCCGTGGACCGCGTCCAGATCCACCTGCTCGTCGCCCCCGGCCTCGACCGGGCCGCGACGGTCGGCTTCCGCTGCGTCAGGGACGCCGACTGGACTTGCGGGCGGAGTAATTCCTCAACGCGGCGCCCGTGTGCGACGCGCCGAAGGCCATGACCGCCTCCGGTGTTCCCTGCACGACGAGCTGTCCTCCGCAGTTCCCTCCCTCCGGGCCGAGATCGACGATGTGGCCGGCCCGTGAGATGAGGTCGAGGTCGTGCTCGACGGCGACGATCGTGTGGCCCGCGTTGAGGAGCCGGCCGAAGAAGTACCCAGCAGGCGGTCGACGTCCGAAGGATGGAGCCCGGTCGTCGGTTCGTCGAAAAGATAGAGGGCGGGACCGCGGGGCGGGTCCATCAGCTCCGCGACGAGCTTCAACCTCTGCCTCTCGCCGCCGGAGAGCGTGTCGAGGGGCTGGCCGAGGCGCAGGTAGTCGAGCCCGATCTCCGCCAGGAGCGACAGGCCGGCGGCGACCTTCGGCTGTCCGGAGAAGAAGGACGCGCCTTCGGCCGCGGTGAGGTCGAGAACTTCGGCGATCGTCCGCCCGGCGACGCGGATGTCGAGGACCGCCCGGTCATAGCGTGCGCCGCGGCAGACCTCGCAGGGAACGGTGACGTCGGCCAGGTCGTCGAGACTGACCGTCTTGCGGCCGGTCCCGCCGCACGCGCCGCAGCGGCCCTCGGGCGTCAGGAATGAGAAATGGGCTTTCTTGAAGCCCCGCGCCCGCGCTTCGTCTGACGCGGCGAAGAGGCCGCGGACCGCGTCGAAAAGCTTCAGATAGGTGAGGGGGATGCTCGAGGCGCTTTCGGCCGGGGCCTCATCCCGGCCGCGACAGATCTTGAAAAGCGTTCGAGACTGCGGACCGCAGAGCACTCGACCGGCCGGCCGGCCTCGGACGAAGCGAGGACGACGTCGAAGACGAGGCTCGACTTGCCGCTCCCCGGAAACCCCGGTGACGGCCGTCAGGACCCCCGTGGGGATGGCGACGTCGATCGAGCAGAGGTTGTTCGCCCGGGCCCCGATGACCTTCGAGCGGCGGTCCGGGAGATCCAGGGGAGAGGCCCCCGGCCGCTCGACGCGGCCCGCAAGATAAGGCCCGGTCACCGAGCCGGCGGCGCTTTCAATCTCGCGCGGCGTGCCTTCCGCGACGATCCGGCCGCCCTCGCTCCCCGCGCCCGGTCCCAGGTCGAGGACGTGATCGGCGGCCCAGCGATGGTG
>CAWHBV010000012.1:0-138874 GCA_963827635.1 uncultured bacterium | reverse complement strand
CGGCGGGGCGGGCCTCGACGCGATGGTAGGAAAGGGGCGCGACGATCTCCCTTCCGTTCTCGACGACGCGGTCGTAGCTCCCGGCCGGAACGATCCAGGTCGCCGCGGCGGCCAGGACGATGAGGCCGACGAGCAGGACGTAGGTGTGCGGGACGCGGAGCTTCATCGTCTCAGCGCGCCGTCGTGAAGCGGCGGGCCGCGGCGGCGTAAAGGCGCGCCGCGAGCACGACCTCTTCGAGCCGGACGCTCTCCTCGGCCGAGTGGGCCAGGGCCAGCTCGCCGGGTCCCCAGATCAGGGTCGGGATGCCGGCCTCCCGGGAGATGAGGGCCCCGTCGGTCCAGGCCGGAAAGACAGTGAGCGGGGCGGCGGCCAAGCCCAGGTCGACGAACGCGCCCTGGGCGGCCTCGACCAGCGGGTGGGCGGGGTCGATGACGAGCGGGCCGTGGAGCATGGTGGCCATGCCGCCGGGCATCCGTTTCAGCTCGGTCTTCAAGCCGGGGCGAGCTGCCCGGACCTTGGCCAGGATCTCCTCGAGATCGCCCATGACCTGCTCGATCGTCTCCGTCGTCACCCAGCGCCGGTCGAGCTGGACCGTGCAGTCGGCGGCGACCATGCTCGGCTGCTGCCCGCCCTTGATCGTGCCCATGTTGATGGCCGGAAGCCCCAGCACGGGATCGCGCCGGCGCTCGAATGCCGGAACGAGCTCGCTTTCGACGAGCGAGGCGAAATGGGCCGCGGCGGCGATCGCGCTGACGCCGGCTTCCGGAGTGCTGCCGTGGGCGGCCCGGCCTTTGAACCCGACCTCGAGCCACTCCAGGCCCTTGTGGCCGATGGCCACGCGGTTCTCCGTCGGCTCGCCGATCACGGCGCCGTCCGCCTTGAACCCGCTCAGAATGAGGGCCTCCGCGCCCAGGCTCTCCATCTCCTCGTCGATGACCGCCGCGAGGGTGACGCGGCCGGAGTCGAGCCCGCCCGAATCGCGGATCTCGACCAGGGCCCCGGCCATGGCCGCCAGGGCGCCCTTCATGTCCACCGTGCCGCGCCCGAACATGCGCTCGTCCCGGATCGCCGCCGAGAAGAAGTCCGCCGGGGAGCCGGCGTTGGGCGGCACCGTGTCGAGGTGGCCGCAGAGAAGGAGGTGCGGCCCGGGCTTCGCGCCCTCGATCGAGGCGATGACGTTCGGACGCCCCTCGCGGACCTCGACGAGGTCGGCCCGCAGGCCGCGCTCCCGGAGATAGCCCGCGAGGGCCCGGGCGGCGGCCTCCTCCTGCCTCGGGACACCCGGGTGGCTCGGGGCCTTGACCATTTCCATCAGGAGTTCGAGAATGCCGCGGTCGTCCATGTGCGTCCCTCCGGCCGGTTCTTCGCCGACACTATAATTAAATCGGGCGCCCCGTTCAAATAATGTGCGTTCTCCGGGAAACGGTTTCGGTCTATAATCCGTTATCGAAACAAGGAGAAAAACCCATGAGAACGAGGACCGCCCTGATCCTGACGATATGCGTCCTGGCGACGGCGCTTTCGGCCGGCCAGAAGATCGAGACCGTGGACGGCGTCAGGCTCGTCCACAATTCCGGGCCCGGCGCCTGGGGCAAGACGGCCAAGGTCGCGCTCGAGCCGGTCCGCACGCTCGGCGACGTCGACACGGCCGACGAGAACCTGGCCTTCTACATGCCCTCGGCCGTCGCCGTCGACGGCGCCGGCAACATCTTTATCCTCGACACGGGGAACCACCGCGTCCAGAAGTTCGGGCCGGACGGCAAGTACCTGGCCACCCTCGGACGGCAGGGCCAGGGCCCCGGCGAGTTCTATTTCCCGGCCTGGCTCGACGTCGACGCCCAGGGTTTCCTCTACGTCTCCGACCCCAACAACCAGCGCATCCAGGTCCTGACGCCCGACGGCAAGGACCACAAGACGATCAAGGGCCTGGCGCAGGGCGCCGGCAGCGTGTTCCTGGGCCAGCCGGGCGAGCTCGTGACCGGGGCGCCCCGGATGCGCTTCATGATGAACGAGGAAGAGAAGAAGCCCGCCGCCCTGCCCAAGCTGGTCAAGGTCCTGGACTTCGAGGGGAAGCCCGTGCGCGAGTTCGGCGACCCGGTCGATTTCAAGAACGAGCTCGTCAACAACGCCGCGAACGAGGCCATCCTGACCGTGGACGGCGCCGGCCGGACCTACGTCGTCTTCCCGGCCCAGAACCGGATCGAGAAGTACGACGCCGACGGCCGCCTCCTGTGGCGGGCCGACCGGGAGCTCCCCTACTCCATGGAGATCAAGGACAAGGGCGAGATCAAGCGGGACGGCGGCAACGTCTCCATCCGGGGGCCCCAGCTGAACCGCTGCGCGGCCGGCGTCGCCGTCGACGGGCAGGGCCGGATCTGGGTGGTCACCCTGACCCGCCAGATCAAGAAAGAGGAGCAGGTCGGGTTGGCGGTCACCGCGACGATGAACGCGGGCGGCGGGCGGACGATCGGCTACAAGCCCCAGGGCGAAGGATTGGAGCTGCGGACGACCGACGCCTACAAGCTCGAGGTCTTCGACGCCGACGGGGCCCTGCTGGGATCGCTGCCGCTCGATTTCTTCGTCGACGGCATCACCATCCGCGGCGACCGGCTCTTCCTGCTGGACAAGTTCCGCGGCACGCAGATAAGGGAATTCCGCATCAAAGGGCTGAATTCGGCATCTCCTCCGCTCCGCCGACTAAATACACGTCGGATCTTTCAACGGAGGTGCGCCATGCGCGCGAAATTCCCCAAGTCCGGTTTCCCGGCCATCGTTCTCCTGGCGGTTTGTCTTCTCGCCGGGGCAGTCCCGCTCGCGGCGGCCGCGGCCGGCGGAGAGGGCGATCGCCCCGTCCCGCCGAATCACGGCTTCCTCTTCGACAAAGACGCCTACGCCATCCCGGGCTCGCAGTTCGAGACCGTCGGAGTCGCAGACCGTCTCGAAGCTCAGCCTCAGGCTCTACGGCGGCTACAACCACATGCTCGCCGGCGACGTGAACGAAGGCTCCGACTACTATTTCGAGCTCGTCGAGGCCTATATCGCCGAAGGGTACGGTACCGCCACCGGAGGCTACAAGCCTCTCCACGGCGGCTACGCCTTCGGGGCCGACCTCGTCTACCAGCTCACCCCCTCTTTCGGCATCGGGATCGGGGCCGGCTACGTGCGCAGCTCGGCAAAATCGCTGGGGACGTTTTCCGACGAGGAAACGGTCGACCTGCTCGCGGAAACGAATCTCTCCGCCATCCCCATCCGGCTCGGCCTGTTCCTGGATTTCCCCCTCAGCGGGAAGTTAGCCCTGACGGCCAACGCGGGAGCGGCCTACTACCTGGGCCTCAAGTTCACCGGGATGCAAGGCGTGGAGTTCTCGGCCACCGAATGGATGAGGATGTCCCTCGAAGCCAGCGAGAGGAGCGGCGCCGATATCGGCTTCCACGGCGGCCTGGGATTGGAGTACAAGCTCTCGCCGAAGCTGGGCCTGTTCGTCGAGGGCGTGGGCCGCTACGCCAAGCTCAAGAACTTCGAGACGGTGACGGGGACGCAGGAGTACTCCGACGGCGCGTCGGACACGACCGACGGGCAAGCTCTATCTCCTCATCGGGAATACCAAGGGCTTCGAGATCAGCATGTTCGAGATCTCGGAGACCGAACCCACGCCGGACCCCGGCACGACCGTCCGCGAGCCCAAGTTCGACCTCGGCGGCTTCAGCCTCCAGGCGGGGATCCGCATCCGGCTCTGAGGGGAAGGCGTTCGAGGCCCCGCGCCGCCGCCGGGCGCGCGGCAGGGGCCGGCTTGACTCCGCAGGGCGGGTCGTCTTTAATAGGTTCATCCCTTCGAAGGAGACCCGTCCATGATCGACAAGAAGAAAGCCACGATCCTCGTCGCCGCCCTGGTCGTCCTGGCCATCGGCGCGATGATCTTTCTGTTCCGGGGCCAGGCCGCCGGACAGGCCGTGCCGTCCAGGCCGGCCCAGCAGGTCCAGCCCGCCCAGCCCCCGGCCAAGCCGGCCGAGCCGCGGCCCACGCCGGCCGTCGTCGGCCAGCCCATGCCCGACTTCACCCTGCCCGTCTACCAGGGCGGGACGCTCACGCTCTCGTCGCTGCGCGGCAAGAACGTCCTCATCCTCTTCCCCCGCGGCTACGCGGCCGAGAACTACTGGTGCACGATCTGCAACTACAAGTACGTCGAGCTGGCCGAGCTCGAGAAGGCGCAGAAGATCCGCGAGAAGTACAACCTGGAGATCCTGGTCGTCTTCCCCTACACCCGGGATGTCGTCAAGACCTGGGTCGAAGCCCTGCCCGGCCAGCTCGAGTCGATCAAGGAAAGGAAGTACCCCGCCGACCCGGCCAAGCTCGATGAAGCGGGCAAAACCCGGATGGAGCGGTCCCGGCAGATCTACCCCAAGGACTTCGCGCTCGAGAAGGGGACCGTCCTGGTCCCCTTCCCCATCCTCGTCGACGGCGAGCGGACCCTGTCGAAGAAGCTGGACCTCTTCCGCAACGAATGGGGCGGCAGCAAGGTCGACCAGAACATCCCCGGCGTCTACATCATCGACGCCGCCGGGGTGCTCCAGTTCAAGTACCTGGGCCAGAACACGGTCGACCGCCCGGACTACGACTATCTCCTGAAGGTCCTCGAGGTCATCAACTCGGGGAAATAGGCCCCGGACTTCCCCCTTCCTCCACCGACTAAAGAGGTGGAGGAAGCGATGAGAAAGACCGCTCTTTTCGTCGTGGCCGCCTTCTGCCTCCTTGCGGCGTCCGGCCTGGCCGGCGAACAGCCGCGGGTCGGCCCTCCCCCGCTCCGGGTCGAAGCCCCGACCCTCCAGCCGAGCCCGGCCCACGTCTGGGTCCCCGGCTACTGGAAATGGAAGGGCGTCAACTACGAATGGACCGAGGGCCGCTGGGTCAAGGCCAAAAAGGGCAGGGAGTGGGTCCCGGGCACGTGGGAGCAGGTGGGCAACCGCTGGATCTGGAACGCCGGCAGCTGGAAGAAGACAGAAACCGGCGAGCCGAAGGCCGCCAAAAAGGACAAGAAGAAAAAGAAGTAGCTCAGTCCGGCGAGGTCAGCGCGGTGTAGCAGAAGCCGGTGTAGTGCTTGACGACGTCGGCGATGACCTCGTCCTTGTCCATCCTCAGCACTTTGAAGGGGAAAAGCCCCGGCATGAAATCCTCGTCCGTCGTCTGATACTCGGCCTTGGGCGTGCGCCGGGCCTTGACCTGGAGCTTCAGCCGCAGCTCGACCGCGTTCTTGGGCAGCGAGATGCGGTAGTGGAACTGCTCCTCCTTGAGGCCGGGAAAGCAGATGACGAAGCGGATGCTCCGGCCCTTGATCTTCTGCTGCTCGCACTTGATGCGGAAGTTCCCCATCTCTTCGGACAGGTTCTCGAAGGCGGGCTCGGCGATGAACTCGCAGAACTTGTCGAAGTCGCCGACCGTCTCGGCCTGGCAGAGCTCGATGACCCTCACGTTCTCGAAGTGGTTGGCCAGGTCTTTCTTCCAATCGATCTTGGCCATGCTGGACTCCGCGCTCGGGGATTTCCTTCATGATAGCACAATCCCCCGCCCCGTTGGAAGCGGAGGAAAGTGCCGGCTGAGGTCAGCAAAAGGGGGGTGATGATTGGAAATATTGAGGGAGCCCTCTCCAGCCGGCGAAAGAGAGCCGGTCTCATTATAGACCGGCACGCCGCAAAATCAAGAATTTTTTTTCGAGCGGACCGAGGAAAGTGCCGGCTGTTCTTTAACAGCAGATAAGGGGGAAAATGATGTATTTAGTTGGGTTGAAGTTTTCTCCAGCCGGCACAAGAAAACTTGATCCTATTATAGCTCCGCCACGGAAAAAATCAAGCGCGGCGGCGGGCTTTCGCAAACCCGTCCGGATGTCGTAAGATGGAGGGAGCGAGGAGGCGACCGACATGAGAAAGATCCTGGTGGTCCTGACGGCGGCGGCCCTGGCCGCGGCGGCGGCCGCTCCGGCTGCGGCCCAGACGAAACCCCCGACGACGCGGGAGATGGCCCTGCTCTGCTGGCAGGAGTTCGCCGAGCTCGTGCCGGCCCGCGTCCGGACGGTCCTCGTGCCCTTCGGCTCGCTCGAGCCGCACGGCGTCATCCCCAACGGCACCGACAGCCTGGCCCCGGAGGCCATGGCCCGCGACATCGCCGCCCGGGTGGACGCCCTGATCGCCCCGACCCTGAACTACGGCATGACCGAGGCCATGAAGGCCTACCCGGGGGCGGTCTCCATCGCCGCCGAGACCTACGCGCCCTTCGCCGAGGCCGTCCTCGACAACCTGGCCCTCCAGGGATTCAAGAACCTCATCGTCCTCAACGGCCACGGCGGCAACACGGCCGTCCTCAACGCCGCGGCGACGAAGGTCGCCAATGCCCGCCGCGTCCGGGTGCTCGTCGTCAACTGGTGGACCCTGGCCGACGACATCACCAAGGCCGTGTTCAAGCAGAACGGCGGCCACGCCGGCAACAACGAGACGGCCTACGTCCAGGCCATCGTGCCCCAGCACGTCCATCCGGAGCGCTACAGGCCGGAGATGGCCGAGCCCAACGCCCCGGCCGGGGCGTACTACACCGTGCCCGTCGCCTCGACCATCCTCCTCTACGAAAAGGGGCAGGGTTATCCCACCTTCGACGCGGCCCAGGCCAAGGAGTACTTCCGCAAGGTCAACGACCGCGTGGCCGAGCTCGTCCTGGACACCGTCGGGAAGTGGGACGCGGCCGGGATCTACAAGTAGCCGTCAGGCGGCGCGCAGCAGGAAGACGCGCAGGTCCATGACGTTCGTGCCGGTCGGGCCGGTCACGATCAGGTTCCCCGTCTGCTTGAAGAATCCGTAGGAATCGTTGTCGTCGAGGTAGTCCGCGGGATCGAGGCCGAGGGCCCGGGCCGTGTTGACCGTCCGGAGGTCGGCCCAGGCCCCCGCGGCGTCGGTCGGGCCGTCGATGCCGTCCGTGCCCAGGCTCAGGATGAGCCAGTCGAGGTCCCGCGACGCCGGCCTTCTCCATCTCGTGGAGCGAGGCCAGGACGAACTCGGTGTTGCGGCCGCCCCTCCCCCGCCCCTTGACCGTGACCGTCAGCTCGCCCCCGGCCAAAAGGCACAGGGGCCGGGGCAGCGACGGTGCGGAGCAGGCCAGCTCGGCCAGGAACGCGGCGTAGCCGGCGGCCGTCTTCCGGGCCTCGCCGCTGTCGCTCGACGACAGGAAGATCGGCTCGAAGCCGCGCTTCTCCGCCTCGCGTTTCGCGGCCCGCAGGGCGGTCATGTTGTCGCCCACGACGAAGGTGTGGACGCGCTCGAAGACGGGATCGCCCTCCTTGAGGGTCTCCTCGACCTGGCCGCGCTCGCCCTCCTCGAACCGGGCCCGGACGAGGGCCGAGGCCGAGTCCCAGAGCCCGTAGCACTCGAGAATGGCCCGCGCCTCGGCGAAGGTCGAGGCGTCCCAGTGGGTCGGGCCCGAGGCGATGGTGCCGGGGTCGTCGCCGACGACGTCGGAAATGGCCAGCGTGACCACCGTCGCCGGGTGGGCCGCCCGGGCCAATTGTCCGCCCTTGATCGCGGACAGGTGCTTGCGGACGATGTTGAGCTCCCGGATGGTCGCCCCGGCGCGCATGAGGTCGTCGGCGAGACGGCGCTTTCTGTCGAGCGAGATCCCTTCGGCCGGGAGGGTCAGGAGGGACGAGCCGCCGCCGGAGATGCAGACGAAGAGGAGGTCCTTCTCGCCGGCGCCGGACGCGATCTCGAGGACCCGGCGGCCGGCTTCGACGCTCCGCGCGTCGGGGACGGGATGGGAAGCCTCGAGGTACTCGAGACGCGAGCGGACGCCCGCGACGGGGCCGGGGACGACGACGAGCCCGGACGTCAGCCGGTCGTCGATGAGCCCGGCGAGCGCCTCGCCCATGGCCGCGGCGGCCTTGCCGAAGGAAACGATGAAGACCCGTGTCGTGCGCGGCGAGATCGAATTCCTTGTTGTTGACGCGGACGATGTCGCCCTCGCGGACGACGCTCTCCCGGACGAGGGTCCACGGATCGACGGCGGCGATGGCCGCCCGCCAGATGGCTTCCGCGTCGGCGGCGAAGCCGCCCCTCCCCCGCGTGGCTTCGATCATGCATCTACTATAGACCAAACCGGGCTTATCCGTCATCTTCCCGGGGATCGGAGGACGCGGAAAATGGGGACGTGTCCTGTTTCGCTGCGTGAAATGGGATCGTGTCCCCGATTTTCCGGCGATTGCCGATTGACAGAGAGGCTGGCCTTCCTTACGATGGGTCCGAGGGAGGAACACCATGAGCCCTGAGATCCGAGACCTTTACGACGAGTACGCGCGCGGGGGGATGGACCGCCGCGAATTCCTGGGCCGGCTGGCCGCGCTCGCCGGCGGGACCGCCGCCGCGGCCGTCCTGCTCCCGGCCCTGGAGGCCGCGGGGCCGGGACCCCAGCTGACTGCGAAGGACGACCCCCGCCTCGAGACGGGATACGTCGACTATCCGATCGAAGGCGGCCGGATGAAGGCCTACTCGGCCAAGCCCAAGGGCGGCGGCAAGCTCTCCGGCGTCATCGTCATCCACGAGAACCGCGGGCTCAATCCCCACACCGAGGACGTGGCCCGGCGCGTCGCCCTCGAGGGCTACCACGCGATCGCCCCCGACGCCCTGTCGCCGCTCGGCGGGACCCCGGAAAACCCCGACGAAGCCCGGCCCCTTTTCCAGAAGCTCGACCGGGAGGCGAACACGAAGAACTTCGTCGCCGCCGTCGCCTATCTCAAGACGGGGCCGCAGGCGACGGGCAAGGTCGGCTGCATGGGCTTCTGCTGGGGCGGAGCGGCCACGAACCAGGTGGCCGTCCACGCGCCCGACCTCGCGGCGGCCGTCCCCTTCTACGGCAGCCAGCCGGCCGCGGAAGACGTCCCGAAGATCAAGGCGGCCATGCTCATCCACTACGCCGGCGACGACGAGCGCATCAACGCCGGGATTCCGGCCTTCAAGGAGGCCCTCGAAAAGGCCGGGATCGAGCACACGATCCACGTGTACGAGGGGGCCGGGCACGCCTTCATGAACGACACCGGGCAGCGCTACAACAAGGAGGCGGCCGAGCTGGCCTGGAAGAGGACCGTCGCGTTCCTGAAGGACAAGCTCAAGGCTTAGCGTTCTGGCGGCGCCATTCGGCGGCCACCGCGTCCACGAACGGACGCGCGTGGTTGAAGAACTTTTTGTATCCCGCGCAGAGATAGTTCAGATCGGGCCCCCCGTCCGGCGCGGGGACGAAGCGGTTCTTCGGACACTCCCCGTTGCACATGGCCAGGACCTCGCACGTCCGGCAGACGCGCGGCAGACGCTCGAGCTTGGCCCGGCCGAAGGCCCTCTGGGCGGGGTCCTCGAGCAGTTCGGCGAGCGGCGTCTCGCGGATCGTTCCCGACGCGGTGGGCCGCGTCGACGAAGTGGTCGCAGGAATAGAGGTCGCCGTTGCATTCGAGGACGGGGATGTCGCCGCATTCCGGACGGAAGATGCAGAGCGAGTGCTCCTGGTCGAAGGCGGTCCGGGCCGCCTCCTCGACGATCTGGATCTTGATCCGCCCGATGTCCCCGGCGAACCACGCGTCGAAGACGGCGCAGAGGAAATCGCCCCAGGCTTCGGAGGGGACCGAGGCGGGGCTGACGCCGCGCGGGGTCCCGGGCCTCCGCTCGACGAGCGGGAGGAAGGTCACGAAAGCCGCGCCGATCTCCCGGAAGAAGCCGTAGACCTCCGCGGGCTACCGGACGTTGTGGGCGCCGACGACGCAGAGGATGTCGGTGGGGACGCCGGACCGCCGCAGGATCTCGTAGCCGCGCATCGTCTCTTCGAAAGCGGACTTCCCGCCGCGCGTCAGGCGATAGCGGTCGTGGAGATCCCGCGGACCGTCGAGGCTGAGGCCGACGGAGAACCCTTCCTCCGCCAGGAACCGGCCCCACTCCCCGTCGAGGAGCGTGCCGTTGGTCTGCAGCCCGTTGGCGATCGTCCGGCCCGGCGGACAGAGCCGGCGTTCGATGGCGACGATCCTGCGGAAGTAATCGACGCCCAGGAGCGTCGGCTCGCCGCCGTGCCAGGAGAAGCGGACGACCGCGTCGGGCGAGGCGGCGATGTGCTGGGCGATATAGGACTCGAGGAGGTCTTCGGGCATGCGGGCCGGCTGCCCGCCCGCCGGGCTCCCCCGCCGGGCCCCGGCCCAGGTAGTAGCAATAGCGGCAGGCCAGATTGCAGGCCGCTCCCGCCGGCTTGACGAACACCTGGAACCCGCGCGACGGGAGGATCATCGCCACGATGATAGCGTATCCCCGGCTCCCGGCAAAGAGGAGGGCGTTTCCGCGACGAGCTAGAAGACGGGACAGGCCATCACGGGCGCGGACGAGGGATCGAGCGGGCTGATCTGGTCGGCGACACAGACCGGGACGAGACGGCCGTTCCGGACCGTCGCGTCCGGGCAGCCGCGGCAGATGACGGCGATCTCGGAATCGGGCCCGAGCTCGGGCGGCACCTGGATGGCGATGAAATGGAGCCGCAGGTCCTTCACCGAGCGCGCCCGACGCAGGAGCCCGGCCAAAGGCGCCCACCGCCGCGGCGACGTCAGCGCCTCGAAGAGGACGAGCGGGGCGATGATCCGCCTCAATTCGGCCGGACCGTGATTGGCCGTGAAGAAATGGCGGCCCGTGACGAAGCGGAAGAGCCGCCGGAAGGTCCGGTCGAGCCGTGGCGAGAGCGGATAGGTCACGAGTCCCTCCGGCATCCACGAGATAGAAATAGACGAGCCAGCGGGCGTCCGTGTCGCTGACGTTGCTCGGAATGTAGCCCGAAGGTTCGAGGCCGAGCCCCGCCCTTAGGCTTTCGTATTCCTCCCGGAGCTCGACCGTCTGGGCCCCGGGTTGGCCGCCGTCGCGGGCCAGGACGGCCAGGACCCCTTCGAAATGCCGGAAACGGGCGTAGCGCCGGACGGTCGCGGACATGCGCCCCCGGTCCTCGTTGTAGACGGTGAGGGACAGGGCGAATTCGATCCCTTCGGCTTCGAGGAGCGAGAAGAGCGTCTCGCGGGCCGCCTCGATATCGCCGTGCACGTGGGCTTGCCCGCCGTCGACGTGGAGGAGGATCTTGTCGATCCCGGCGCCCTTGAGGGCCCGGACGAGATCGGGCCCGCCGGGCTCGAGGAATCGGAGACCGTTGGTCAGGACCTGGCAATGGAGACCGCGGGCCTTGACCAGGGCGACGATCCTCGGCAGCTCGGGATGGAGCGTCGGTTCGCCGCCGAGGATGGTCACGGCCTGGAGCCGCCGCAGCGCCAGGGCCCGATCGAGGTCCCGCTCGACCTCTTCGTACGACTTCACCCAGTCCCGGTCGAGGTTGTAGCAGCAGCGGCAGTGCAGGTTGCAGGTCCGGTTGATGTCGAGCGTGATGTGGGGGACCTCGGCGGACGGGAATTCCAGCCGGTTGGCCCGGTGGCCGGGGCTGAGTTCGGAGACGTTCACGGCGGCCCTGTCCTTGCGCGGGATCAGCGCGCCCGCGGCCCGGGCTCGGGCGCCCGGGGGCGCGGCTTGGCGATGGCCGGATGCCGGCTCAGGACAAAGCGCAGGCTCTCGCCGGGAGTCTCCATCATCCTGTCGACGTCGAGCGTCGGCTCGCCGTCGGAGTCCAGCAAAATGTCGTAATAGCCGCGGGCCTTGAGGAAGACGGCGCGGGCCATTCCCGGCGCTCTCCGGCGGGACGGCGAACTCGAGCGTCGCCGGGCGGGAGCCCTTGGGGATGACGAAATAGGCGTTGTCGTCGGCTTCCAGCTCCGCGCCGATGTTCCGGCCGGACGCGTCCCGGGCGGATGCCGCGGCGATCTCGGTCACCCGGACGGTCTCGTCCTCGGAGAAGTCCAGGGCCAGCCGGTCGATCATCCAGAAGCCGGCCGCCGGCGTCAGCTCGATGCGGACCGTATCGCCCGGGACGTCGCGCAGGTCGAGCTCGTAGACCTTGTCCTTGGCGATGACCGGCCCGCCGCCGTGGACGAGAGCCTTCGTCTTCCAGCCCGCGGTCGTCTCGACGCGGACCTGGAGGTTGTACATCTCTTCGCCGGCGAACCAGCCCAGGACGGACAGGAGGGCGGGGCCGCCGGCGTCGATCTTTTCGAAGTAGGCTCCGAGCTCGCGGCCCCGGGCCGTTAGCATGGGCTTGATGGCCTGGGAGCCCCACTGCGTCGTCCAGGCGTTGGCGACGAGCTTGGCGCTCTTCGCGCCGGCGGGCTTGGCGAACTCCAGGGTGAGCTCTTCCTTGAGGTCTTCGATCCTGTCGGGATCGCGGCCCTCGACCCGGCCGAGCCAGAACGTCCCGTCCTTGGCGACGAGGAGCGGCCGCAAATCGCGGCCGTCGGCGTCGCGGGCGCTTTGCGGCGCGGAGGCCAGTGCGACCGTCCTCATCCGGCCGGAAACCTCGGGTAAGACCGAGACGCCCGCCGGGTGGTCGACGACGACGAGCTTGAGCTCGTCGACGTGCTCGACCTCGTCGAGCTCGTTCGTCAGCAGGAGCCGGTACCGGCCGTCGACCGGTTCGAGGCTGTCCAAGCCGATCCAGTCGGCCCGTTCGAGCCCGGCGCAGACCGATCCGCCGTAGGGTTCGGCGTCGAGGACATATTCCTCCCCGTCGAAGGAGTAGACGAAGGGGCAGGACTCCACGTCCGCGCCTGACCAGGGGTTAAAATTCATGAAATCGTCCCCGACGGCCAATGCGACTACAGCCGCAGCTGCGACCCAGAGACCGGTCGTGGCCGCGATCGTCAAACCCCAATTCGTCTTGCGGACCCAGACCAGATCGAGGTCGGAGAGGGGGATGAAGCGATAGAACACGGCATTCCGGATCTCGATCCCTTGGTTGTCTTCCCGGGCCTCGGTGACCCGGAAAAAGCGGCCGTCGCGGGTCGCGACATGCGTGATCCGGCCGTCCGCGGACCTCCCGATCTCCTCGACATCGGCCAGGGGCAGCTTCTCCCGGAGAGATCCCGTGGTGCCCGGCGAGGCGGTCCGGTATGATCACCATGTCGCCGGCGATCGTCACCCCGGCCTTGCGAGGGAACGCCAAACGCTCGCCGGTCTTCTTCTGGACGGCCACGACCTTCGTCTTGTAAGGCCGGGCTTCGGACAGCCGCCCGGGCGAGACCTTGGCTTTCGATTTGATCGGGATGCAGGCGCTCAAAGCGACGAGAAAAACAACCGTCGCGGCGAGCGCGAAGATCTTTTTGTTCATAGGGCTCCCCTTTCTGTCGGATGAGTCCAAGATACGGATCAACCCCGTTCGGTTTGTCACGCACTTGTCAACGCTTTGTCAAGAATCCGTCAAAGTTGAGGTAAAATGGAGCGGAAACCATGGAACGGACGAAACGCTCGGCCCCGTCGGCAGCGCGGCTGTCTCGCCCTGGTCCTGGCCTCTCGGGATGTCGTCCTGTTTCCCGGTCAGCGTCCGGCGCCTGGCCCCAATCGAAGCGGACCCCGCCGGCCTCCTCCTCTTCCGCCCCCCAGGACAAGAACGTCGCCGACTTCGAGCAGCGCCTGAACCGCATCAACGGGCAGATCAAGGACCTCAAGTCGCGGCTCGAGGCCGAGGCCCGCAAGGAATCGTCCATCCTCTCGTCGCTCGCCCGGATCAACCTCAACCGGAGCCTCGTCGCGCGGGAGCTGGCCGCCCAGAACGTCGAGCTCGAGCGGGGCCGGTCGGAGCTGGCCGCCATCCAGAAGAACGTCCGGAGCCTTCAGGCCGGCATCGACCGGGAGCGCGAGTCCATCGAGAGGACCGTGGTCACCCTCTACAAGTTCGGCCGGCTCGACTTCTTCCAGTTCCTGCTGCAGGCGCGGGACATCGAGACGTACGCCTCCGAGAGCAAGCACCTGACGCTCCTCGCCCGCAGCCAGGACGAGGTCGTCTCGGGCTACCTGGCCTCGCTCGACGAGCTGCGCGCCGCCCAGTCGGCCCTGGAGAGCAAGCAGCGGGACCTCGCCGAGATGTCCCGGGCCGCAAGCCTCAAGCGGCAGGAGCTCGAGACCGAGGCCCGGAAGAACACCACCCTCGTCCGGGACATCCGCCAGAACCGGGCGACCTACAAGCAGACGCTGGAGGAGCTCTCGGAGAGCGCCGAACAGCTCCAGGCCCTCATGAACAAGATCATCGCCCAGGAGTGGGTCCTGCCGGCCGCCTTCGTCCCCCTCTACGAGCGGCGGGGCAAGCTCTCCTGGCCGCTCGAGGGGCGGATCGTCACGCCGTTCGGCTTCGAGAAGCATCCGGACTTCAAGACCGTGGTCATGAACAAGGGCGTCGAGATCTCCCCCGCCAAGGACAAGTCGCTCATCCTGGCCGTCCACGCGGGCAAGGTCGTCTACGCGGACTACTTCCAGGGCTACGGGAACCTCCTCATCGTCGACCACGGCATGACCTATTACACGCTCTACGGGCACTGCTCGGAGTTCCTGGCCGCGGTCGGCGACATGGTCCGGTCCGGCCAGCCCGTCGCCGTGGTCGGCGACTCCGGGTCCCTCAAGGGCGAGTGCCTCTATTTCGAGGTCCGCTACAAGACCAAGGCCCTCGATCCCTTGCAATGGCTGAAGCGGAGGTGATAGAATGGATATCCGTTCCGCCATGAAAAACGTTCCGAGATACCGCTGGTTCCTCTGGGTGGCCGTCGTGGCCGCGGCCCTGTTCTTCGTCATCGAGATGGGCTTCCTGCGGGGCAAGCCCGGGGCCCAGGTGAACAAGGGTTTCGAGCTCCTGGACTCCCTGATCGGCCACATCCGCAAGGATTATCTGGACGAGCGGGACCCGCTCAAGACGGCCGAGGGGACGTACCGCGGCCTGGTCAACTCCCTGGACCCCCTGTCCGCCTATCTTTCGAAGGACCTGCTCGCCGGCTACAAGGCCCGGACCGGGAAGGAGACGGAGCCCGGGACGGTCGTCCTGAAGCGCTACGCCGCCTTCCCCCAGGTCGTGGCCGTCGTCGTCGGATCCCCCGCCGAGACGGCGGGCATCCGGCTGGGCGATCTCCTCAGCGCCATCGAGGGGCGGAACACGCTGAGCATGAGCCTGGCCGAGGTCAAGATCCTGCTCCGGGGCAAGGACGCAACGCCGGTCAAGGTCCGGGTCCTGCGGGGCAACGAGACCCTCGATCTCAGCGTGCCGCGGGCCCTGCTCTTCCCCGAGGCGTTCACGTTCGTCCGGGCGGCGGGCAAGCCCGCGGTCCTCAGTATCCACCGGATCGACGCTTCGCTCGTCCCCGAGCTGCGCAAGACGGTCGTCCCCGCTCTCAGGGCCGGCAAGACCCCCCTCGTTCTCGATCTCCGGAGCTGCCAGGACGGCGAGGTCGACGAGGCCCGCAAGCTCGCCAACCTGTTCGTCAAGGCCGCCGACGCCGGGCGGTTCGAGGGACGCGGCGGCGCGAAGACGCCCGTCTCCTGTCCGGACGAGCCCGCGCTCGGCGCGGTCCCGCTCGTCGTCTGGACCGGCGCCGGAACGGCCGGGCCGGCCGAGCTCGTCGCGGGCCTCCTGCAGGAGCTCCGCAAGATCAAGATCGTCGGATTCGAGACCTCCGGACTCGTCGGACGCACGTCGCTCTTCCCGCTGAAGGACGAGAGCGCCGTCCTGCTGACGTCGGACATCTACGTTCTGCCCTCGGGACGGAAGCTCTGGGACGACGGCCTCGTCCCCGACGTCCCCATCCCCGTCGACAAGCTCGACGAAAAGACCTACTTCGAGAAAACGGCCCCTCTTCTCCCCAAGCTCTGACGGATGAGGAAGAGGCCCCAGCCCAAAGGTCGCCAACCGGGGCCGACCTTCACCCTTCTCGCCGTCGTCCTGACGGCGTCCGCCCTGCTTTCCGCCCTGCTCCTCGACTACGTCGGGGCGCGGCGGGGCGAGCCGTCCTACGTCTTCTCCTTCGCCGGGGCCCTGAAGGAAGCGGCCGCCGAGGCGGCGCCCCCCGCCCCCCCAGCACCCCCGGCCGGCGAACCGAAGCCCTACCGGATGGAAGAGCCGTCGGAGAAGCCCGTTCCGGAGCGGGCGCAGGAGCCGGCCGTCAAGACCTTCGAGGAGGTCCTGGCCGCGAGCCTGGCCGCGGCCGGCGTCTCCGAGGATTCCGTCCTCCGGCTCAAGGGGCCGAAGGGACGCCCGCTGTTCGAGGTCGAGATCCCGTCGGAGCTCTACGAATCCGTCGGGCCCGCCGTCGAGAAGGCCCTCAAGGCCGAGGGCGTCCGCGTCCTCGACAAGAAGAGGACGCCCGGCGAGGACAAGACCGAGGTCCTCTGGGCGCTCCGCCGGCCGGCCAAGCAGGACGCGGCCATCTCGTTCGTCCTGCCGGTCGAACCGCCCGTCGTCGTCGCCGCAAAAGAGCCGGCGGCCCGGAAGACGCCGCGCGGCGAGGTCGCCCTGATCATGGACGACATGGGCGCGAGCCTCGAGATCCTCGACGAGCTCATCGCCCTGGGCCGGCACATCACGGTGTCGGTCCTGCCCTACAGCGCCTACGCGGCCGAGACGGCCCGCTCGGGCCCACGAGAGCGGGCTCGAGGTGCTGCTCCACCTCCCGCTCGAGTCCGTCAACAATCACGAGGCCATGGCGAACACCGAAGGGTTGATCATGGCCATGATGACGGAACCGGCCATCGTGGCCGCGTTCGAGGCCGGCTACGACCGCGTCCCCTTCGCCGCGGGCACGAACAACCACATGGGCTCGCGGTTCACGGCCGAGCGCGACCTGATGCGGATCCTCCTGAAGCCGGTCAAGGACAGGGGGCTCTTCTTCGTCGACAGCCGGACGACCGCGAAGACCGTCGCCCTCGACGAGGCCCGGAAGATGGGCATCCCGGGGACGCAGCGCGACGTCTTCCTCGACGCCGACGAGGACCGCGGCCGGATCCGGGGGCGCCTGATCGAGCTCTTCCAGAAGGCCCGGAAGAAGGGCCGGGCGGTCGGCATCTGCCACCCCTTCCCGGAGACGCTGGCCGTCCTCAAATCGACCTACCGCCTTCTCGACGCCTACGGCCTCGAGGCCGTCCCGGTCTCGAAGCTCGTCCGCTGAATTCCGGGACATGGGAATTCGGCGGGCAGTTGCGTAATCGCCCCCCGTCCGTTATCATACAGCCGAGAGAGAGAGGAGGAGCCCCATGAAGAGATCCGGCGCGTTCGTTCTCGTCCTCGGCATCCTGGCCCTGGCCGTGCTGCCCGCGTGCAAGACCATGTCCCGCGACGAGCTGAAGGGCACGATCGAGGTCCTGGATTACACCTCGACCTGGGTGTCCAAGTACTACCAGCCCTGGCCGCCCCGGCTCATCCTCGTCCCCCAGATCAGCTTCCGCATCAAGAACATCGGGACGAAGCCGCTGAACTACGTCAATTTCAACGCCGTCTACCAGTTCAAGGGCGACCCGGAGAACTTCGGGGACGCCTTCCGGGCCTCCATCCGCGGCAAGGCCATTCCGCCCGGCGGCACAAGCGACCTCATCGTCCTGAAGAGCAACCTCGGCGTCGAGGGCAAGAACCTGGCCGGCATTCGCGACAACCCGGAGTGGAAGCCCGCCTTCGTCCGGCTCTTCGCCATCTCCAAGGGCTCGACGCCGGTCCTGCTCGGGGTCTACGACGTCTCCCGCGACATCGATTTCAAGGAACCGGAACCGGTCGAGCCGAAGAAGTAAGATGGCCCAGCTCGTCCCTTCCAAGGTCTTCCTCGTCCGCGGCTGCGGCCGGCACAAGGAGAAGCTCGTCAGCTTCGAACAGGCGCTGCGCGAGGCCGGCATCGCCCCCTTCAACCTCGTCCGCGTCTCGAGCATCTTCCCGCCGCAGGCCCGGTTCGTCCCGAAGGCGGCGGGTCTCAAGCTGCTCCAGCCCGGCCAGATCCTCTTCGTCGTCCTCAGCGAGAACGCCACCGACGAGCCCGGCTGCCTGATCTCGGCTTCGATCGGCGCCGCCGTGCCCGACGACCCGTCCCATTACGGCTACCTGGCCGAGCACTCGGACGTCGGCAAGCCGCAGCGGGAGATCTCGCTCCACACCGAGTACCTCGCCGCCGAGATGCTGGCGACCAAGCTCGGCCACAGGCTGCGCGAACAGGGGCCGGACAGGAAGGCCGGATCGTTCCGCATCTCGAACGGGCTGTCCCTCAAGACGCGGAGCGCCACGCAGACGGCCAAGGGCGAAAAGGGATTGTGGACGACGGCCATCGCGGCCGCCGTGTTGATCTGCTGACGGGGTCAAACCTACTTTTCGATACTTTTTAGGTGACCGTTGGCCTGTGCGCGACAGCCTCCCAGGAATCAGGCAAGGCAATAAAAGTGACGAAAAATAGTAAAAGTAACGAAAAGTAGGTTTGACCCCTATTTGTCTAAGCCGAGGGGGTCGGCCTTCAGGATCTTGACGTAGCTCCGCTCGCGGAGCGTCTTCATGTATTCCTCGCCCTTGACGGCGCGCTTCTGGCCGTAGATCTTCTCCTCGACCTGGCCGCGCGCCTCGTCGAACGGCTTCAGGTGGCTGTCCTTCTTCTCCACGAGCTGGAGCAGGTACCAGCCGTTCTTGGTGTTGATCCAGGGGGCCGTCTCGCCGGCCTTGATCTTCTCGACGGGCGCTTCGAGGTCCTTCTCGAGCTCGCCCTCCTTGAACGTGCCCAGGTCGCCCCGGGCGTCCTTCATCGGCGGGTCCGAGAGCTCGGCGGCCACGTCGCCGAAGGGCGTGCCGCCCTTGAGCTTGGCGTCGATCGCGGCCTTGAGGGTCTCGCACTCCTCGGCCGTGCGGTCCGTCGTCGCGAGGTAGACGGCGTTGAGCCGGTATTCGGTGGGCACGGTGAATTCGGCCGGGTTCTTCTTGTAGTACTGGACGACCTCGGAATCCTCGAGGACGATGGCCCGCTCGACCTCGGTGTAGAGGACGCCCTGCCGCATCATGCCTTCCTCGTATTCCCTGAGCCAGGCCTCGTAGGACATGCCCTGGGACTGGATGGCCCGGCGGAGGTCCTGGTCGGTGGCGAAATTGTTCTCCTGCTTGATCTTCTCGAGCATCCCCTTGAGCTGTTCCTGGACGTTCAGTCCGAGCTCCTTGGCCTTCTGCAGAAGGAGGAGCTCCGTGATCATGAGTTCGAGGAACTGCTTCTTGAGGCTGTCGTACTGCTTGGCGTACTCCTCCGGGGGCATCTGCTGGGCCCGGAGCTGGGCCGCGGCCGTCTCGAACTGGTTCCTGTACTCGGTCAGGGTGATGATGTCGTCGTTGACGACGGCCACGATCTCCTCGACGACCTCCTGGCCGATTGCGGGAACGACCGCCGGGCCGAGGAGGCCGGCCATTGCCAGACACGCGATGAGCTTTTTCATTCGTCCGACCTCTGATAGTTGAAGAATAGATTCTCGGTCAGGGCCTGCCAGGCCAGCGTCTCCTTGAGCCCGCCCAGGTGGGAGGCCAGGGCGTCCTTCATCTTCTGGGCCAGGATGCGCCTCTGGATCTCCGGGGCGGCTTCGCGCTCGGTCCGGAGGGCCGGCGGGTCCTTCCGGTCCACCCGGAAGATGTGGAAGCCGTAGGACGACTCGACGACCTGGCTCGTCCGGCCTTCGTCGAGCGAGAAAACGACCTTTTCCATGTCGGCGGGGAGGTCGCCCTGCTCGAAGACCCCCATGACGCCGGCCTTCGAGGCTTCGGGGCCCACGGATTCCTCCGCGGCGATCTTGCGGAACTCCTTCTCGCCGGTCCGCGCGAGACGCCTCAGCACGGAGATCGCCTTCTCCTCGCTCGCGACGAGGATCTGGCTGACCTGGACCCTGCCCTGATGGAGGAAGTCCTTCTTGTTCCGCTCGTAATAGGCCAGGATCTCGTCCGGCTCGGCCCGCAGGTCCTTGACGACGAGGAAGGTGTACTTCTCGACGAGGAGCCGGTCGAACGCCCCCTCGGACGGGACGGGGTCCTTGCCCCCGGCGCCGTCCGGCGTGATGGCGTCGACGGCGAGCTTGGCCAGGTACTCCCTCTTCTCGTCCTCCGTCAGGGCGATGCCGCGCTCGCGGGCCGCCTCGAGCAGGATCATCTCGTCGACGAAGCGGTCGAACAGCCGGCTCAGGGATTCGGCGGGCAGGCCCTTGGCGTCCGCTCCCGTCGCCTCGAGGTAGCCGCGGAGATCGGCGTTGTAATACTCCCTCTTCTCGACCTTCAGGACCGGGCGGCCGCGGAGCTTGCCCTGGACGAGCCCGGCGACCCGGGAGACCGGTCCCCGGCCTTCGTCGCGGCCGCAGGCGAGGGCGGCCAGGACGCCGAACAAGACGAGAACGACCGGGGATTTTCTGTCCATCTTTTTTAATATCAACTCATTGTAATCTATTTGGATAACTCCATCAAGACCCCGACCGTTTCATCGAGGAGGTCCTTTTCGGTCGTCCCGCGGAAGGCGAGCGACAGGACCCCCTCGGGCGTCAGGGACCCGGAGAAGCGCTTGAGCAGGGGCGTCACCCGCGACCAGTCGACCGGCGTCTCCGGCCGGAACTTGAAGACGACCCGGTGCTCGGTCCGGTCGACGGAGCGCAGGCGGAGCCTCTTGGCCAGGTGCTTGAGGGCGCCGTAGCGGAGGAGGTTCTCGACCGGCTCCGGGAGCGGGCCGAACCGGTCCCGGGCCTCCTCGCGGATGCGGTCGATCTCGGCCAGGTCCTCGACCGAAGCCAGGCGCTTGTAGAAGTTGAGCCGGAGGTTGACCTGGGGCAGGTAGTCCTCGGGGACGCGGATGTCGACCTTGAGGTTGATCTCCGGGTTGTCGTCCTCGACGACCTCGCCCTTGAGCCCGCGGATGGCCTGGTCGAGAAGCTGCATGTAGTACTCGAAGCCGACGGCCTCCATCGGCCCGTGCTGGCGGTGGCCGAGGAGGTTGCCGGCGCCGCGGATCTCGAGGTCGCGGGCGGCCAGCCGGAAGCCCGAGCCGAGCTCGCTGAACTCCTTGAGGGCCTTCAGCCGCTCCTTGGCGAGGGGCGTCAGCTCCAGGTAGGGCGGGACGAGGAAGTAGGCGTAGGCCTGCCGCGCCGACCGCCCGACCCGGCCGCGGAGCTGGTAGAGCTGGGCCAGGCCGTAGAGGTCGGCCCGGTCGACGATGAGCGTGTTGACGAGCGGGATGTCGATGCCGTTCTCGACGATGGTCGTCGAGACCAGGACGTCGTACTTGCGCTCGACGAAATCGAGCATCCGCTTTTCGAGCTGGGGGCCGGTCATGCGGCCGTGGACGGCGACGACCCGGGCCTGCGGCACGAGCTTGACGACGAGCTCGGCGACCTTGTCGATGTCCTCGATGCGGTTGTGGATGACGTAGACCTGGCCGCCCCGGCCGATCTCCTGGCGGACGGCCGCGGCGATGAGCTTGGCGTTGAACGGCGTCACGACCGTGTGGACGGCCAGCCGGTCGCGCGGCGGCGTCTCGATGAGCGAGATGTCGCGCAGGCCCGAGAGCGACATGTTGAGCGTCCGCGGGATGGGGGTCGCGGTCAGGGTCAGGACGTCGATCGTCGCCTTGAGATGCTTGATCCGCTCCTTGTGGCCGACGCCGAAGCGCTGCTCCTCGTCGACGACGAGCAGGCCCAGGTCCCTGAAGCCGACGTCCTTCGAGAGCAGGCGGTGGGTGCCGATGAGGATGTCGACGAAGCCGCGGCGGCAGTCCTCGAGGATGGCCTTCTGCTCCCGCGGGGACTGGAGACGGGTCAGGCCCTCGATCCGGACCGGGAAGAGGGCCATGCGGCTCCGGAAGGTCTTGAGGTGCTGGCTGGCCAGGACCGTCGTCGGGCAGAGGACCGCGACCTGCTTGCCGTCCATGACCGCCTTGAAGGCCGCCCGCATGGCCACCTCGGTCTTGCCGTAGCCGACGTCGCCGCAGAGCAGCCGGTCCATGGACGTCTCGTTCTCCATGTCGCCGCGGATCTCGCGGATGGACCGCAGCTGGTCGTCGGTCTCCTCGTACTCGAAGGTCTTGCCGAACTCCTCGTCCCACAGGCCGCCCGACGAGAAGGCGTGGCCCTTGACGGCCTTGCGCTTGGCGTAGAGCTCGACGAGCTCCTTGGCCACGGCCTCGACCGACTTCTTGGCCCGGGTCCGCGTCTTCTCCCAGGTGTTGGTGCCGAGCTTGTCGAGCGGCGGCGCCTCGGGTCCGCCCTTGGAGAACTTCTGGACGAGGTCGAGGTTCTCGACCGGCACGAGGAGCTTGTCGCCGTCCCGGTACTGGAGCTCGATGAACTCCCGGCCCTTGCCCTCGACCTCGACGCGGCGCAGGCCCCGGAAGACGCCGATGCCGTAGTCGCCGTGGACGACGTGGTCCCCGGCCTGGAGGTCCTGGAACTGGGAGAAGAAGGGCCGGCGGGAGGCGCGGCTGACGATGACCTTCTCCTCGGTGAAGATGTCCTTCTCGGAGAAGAAGTCGAGCTTCTCCCGGGGATAGCTGAAGCCGCCGGGCAGGGCGCCGACGAGGAGGGCGGCCTCGCTGCGGGGCGGGACGGCGAAGGGCGAATCGGTCTCGAGGACGGGCACGTCGCTCTCGCGCAGGAGCGTCGCCAGGCGCTGGCGGGTCGCGGCGTTCGAGAGGTAGATGAAGGCGAGGTCGCTCTCGGCCTGGAGCTTCTTGAGGTACTGGAGGAAGAACGGGATCTTGTTGTCGAAGCGCGGCACGGGCTGGAACGCGAACGAGAAGGAAGGGGCCTTGCGGCGGGACGGCGCGCCGAGGTCCTCGAGCCGGACGGATTCCTTGCGGATGCGGCGCAGGAGAGAGGGCGGGAAGACGGCGTCGGGCTCGAGGCCGAAGACGCCGTCGGTGAGGAGGTCGGCGAACTGGTCGTTGAGCTCGCGGACGTGGTCGTCCCACTCGCAGTCGACGGCCTCGGGATTGTCGACGACGAAGACGGGATCGCGGAGGTAATCGGCGGCCGGGACGAAGCGGTCGGCGAGCAGGAGCGCCAGGGCGGAGAAGCTCGGGCCGAATTCGCCGCGCCCGAGGGCGGCGATCTTGGCGTCGAGGTCGCGCCCGGCGCCCTTGGCGCGCTTCCCGGCGGCGGCCGTCCAGAGATCGAGGAATTCGGGCGTCGCGGGGAACTCGCGCAGGCCGGGGACGGTCAGCCGCTCGATCCGCTTGAGCGAGCGCTGGTTGGAGATGTCGAACTCGCGCAGGGAGACGATCCGGGAGCCGTCGAACTCGATGCGGAAGGGATTCGCCTCCCAGGGCGAGAAGACGTCGACGATGCCGCCGCGCCAGGCGTACTCGCCGGGCGAGGCGATGAGGTCCTCGCGGGCGTAGCCGTAACGGCCGAGGGTTTCGAGGAGGGCGTCGTGGTCGGCCTCCCCGCCCACTTCGAGGGTCAGGAACAGGCCGGCGAGGTCCTCGGGGCGGGGCACGGGCTTGAGCAGGCCGCCGAGGCTGGTGACGATCAGGGCGGGCGGCGCGGTGAGCAGCCGGCGGAAGAGCCTCATCCGGGACGACGCGGCGTCGAGGGCCGGCGGGACCTCGAAGTAGGGATTGTCGGAGAGGGGGGCGAGGGTGGCCGAGCCGGCCTCCGGCGCGAGGCGCGCGAGGAAGAAGCGGCAGTCCCGCTCGAAGGGGGCCAGCGGGGCGGATTCGGCGCGGATGAAGACGACCGGCCGGCCGGCCGTTTTGGCCAGGCAGGCGAGAAGGTAGGGCTTGGCCGGTTCGATCACGCCGTGGACGGAGAGCGGCCGCTCCGGCGAGGCGACGGCCCGGACGAGTTCGCCGAACTCCGGCGTGCGAAGGAGGAAGTCGAGGCTCACCGGGCTATTCTAACGGCGGGGCCTGACGCGGTCAAACCGCCCAAGATGGGACCTGGTCTTCACAAGCGCCAATTTTCCCCTGAAAACGTGAAGACCTGGTCCCATCTTGCGATTTCCGGCGGGCCCCGAGACTGGGATATAATGATTGCATGAAAAAAACGCTCCTGTTCATGATGATCCTAACGTTTCTCGCCTCCGGCCCGGCTGCTCCTGGCCCAAGGCCCCGCGCAAGCCGCGGCCGAGGACGCCCTGACGGTCAAGGCCCGCGAGTTCATCTCGGCCATGGAAAAGGGCGATTTCCAGCTCGCCGTCCGCGATTTCGACCCGACCATGCTCAAGCTCTCGGGGCCCGAAAAGCTCGAGCCGATGTGGACGAAACAGCTCCCGGCCCAGATCGGGGCGTTCAAGAAGCAGGCCGGGGCCCGGCGCGAACAACTCCAGGGTTACGAGATCGTCCTCGTCACCTGCGAGTTCGAGAAGGCGACGCTCGACGCCCGGGTCGTCTTCGACAAGGCCGGCAAGATCGCCGGCCTCCAGTTCGTGCCGCCGGCGCCGCCCGCGAAATACGAACCCCCCGCCTACGCCGATCCGGCCAAGTTCGAGGAGACCGAGGTCACGGTCGGTTCGGGGGAGTGGGCCCTGCCGGGGACGCTGACGATGCCCAAGGGCGCCGGGCCGTTCCCCGGCTCTCGTCCTCGTCCACGGCTCGGGCCCGAACGACCGGGACGAGGACGCTCGGTCCCAACAAGCCGTTCAAGGACCTGGCCTGGGGGCTGGCGTCGCGCGGCATCGCCGTCCTTCGTTACGACAAGCGCAGCAAAGTCCACGGCAAGAGGATCCTGGCCGACCCCAAGCTCGAAGCGACGATGACCGTCAAGGAAGAAACGATCGACGACGCCGTGGCCGCGGCGGCGTTGCTTCAAAAAGCGAAGGGCATCGATCCGAAGCGGGTCTTCATCCTGGGCCACAGCCAGGGCGGGATTCCTCATGCCGCGGATCGCGCTCGCGGCCGAGCCGCTGGGCGTCGCCGGATTCATCTCCATGGCCGGCCTGACCCGGCCTCTCGACGACACCATCCTGCGGCAGATGAATTATCTGCGTCTCCTGGCCGGCGAGGCGGCCTCGTCGGAGGAGGAGACGAAGAGGATCAAGGACGTCGAAGGCGGCCGTGGCGAAGGTGAAAGCCCTCACCGGCGCGGACCGGGGTTCGACGGCGAAGATCCTGGGCGCGATGCCGTCCTACTGGCTCGACCTGCGGGGCTACGACCCGGCGGAAACGGCCAAGTCGGTCAAGAAGCCCATGCTGTTCCTGCAGGGCGGCCGCGACTACCAGGTCCAGAAGGTCGACCTGGACAACTGGCAGCGCGGCGCTCAAGGGCCGCGAGGACGCCGAGTTCAAGTACTACCCGAAGCTCAACCACCTCTTCTTCGCGGGCGAAGGCGTCATCACGCCGCTCGAATACATGCAGAAGCACGGCAGCGTCGCGCCGAACGTGGTGGACGACATCGCCGCCTTGATCGCCAAGTACTGACGGCCGGGGGTCATGCGGGCATGAGCCCTTCGGCTTAGTCCCCGACGATCTCGTTCAAGCCTTCGACGGCCCTGGCCAAGTCCTCGGGCGGCAGGACGGCCGCCCGCCTGCCGATCCGCTCGACGGCCAGCGTCCGGACCTGTCCGATCTTGATCCAGGACCTCTTCGGCAGCCCTTTCGCGGCGGTCTCGAGCGTCAGGGGGAATCCGGCTTTCTGGGGGCGGCTGGTGACGGCCAGAACGATGACGGTCCCCGACCGCTCGTTGAAGACGTCGTGACTGATGACGAGGACCGGCCGGCGGCCGGTCTGCTCGTGGCCTTGGCCGGGACCGAGGTCGGCCCAGCGGATCTCGCCCCTCAGTATTCGGGCCATCCGGACAACTCCTCGGACAGTCCTTCTTCGGCCAGCTCCTTTTCCGCGGCCGGGTCGAGCTTGGCGCACTCGAGAGCGAGCCGTGTCCGCCCGAGGCGCTCGAGCGTGTCGCACACCGCCTTCTCTATGGCGTGGCTCCGGTTGGGAAAAACCCCGCGTCGCACCAGGTCATCCACCCTCACGAGCGTGTCTTCGTCGATGGAGATCGCGATCTTGGCTTTGGACATGTTTGGACCTCTGGTATTACCATAGGTCATACTTTCGGGACTGTCAAGCCGCGCGATCGGATCACTCATATTTAAGAGGACGCGCCCGGGGCGTCGGGATTCTCAGGTCTCAGCCAGAAAGAAAAACGTGCAGAAGAATGCGTATTCCGTCAGGCGTGCGGGATGGAGGTGTGGTTCGAGATCTCGGAGCTCGTCGTGACCAGGTCGCGGACCGAGAGCTTCCGGACGCTGTCGTTCCCGGTGAGCCGGGCGAAATCCCTGAGCTCCTCGGTCGAGACGCGCAGGAAGTTGGCCAGCCCGCGGGCCGCCTCCGCGACGTCGAGCCGGGCCCGCAAACCCGGGTCCTGCGTGGCGATGCCGACGGGGCAGCGGCCCGAATCGCAGATGCGGAACTGCTGACAACCGATGGCCATGAGCGCGGCCGTGCCGATGGCCACGGCGTCGGCGCCGAGGGCCAGGGCCTTGACGAAGTCCGACGAGACGCGCAGGCCGCCGGTCGCGATGAGCGTCACGCCTTCGATGCCCCTCGTCTCGAGGTAGCGGCGGGCGCGGTCGAGGGCGTAGACGGTGGGGATCGAGGTCGCGTCCTTGATCAGCTTGAGGGCGGCGCCGGTGGCCCCGGCCCGGCCGTCGATGGTGACGAAATCCGGGCCGGCGGAGAGCGCGAACTCGAGGTCGGCCTCGACGTCGCCGGCGGCGAACTTGATGCCGATGGGCCGGCCCCCGGAGAGGTCCCGCAGCTCGTCGACCTTGCGCCGGAGGTCCTCGCGCGTGGCGATGTCGGGGAAGCGCGACGGGCTGACGATGTCCGTTCCCTCGGGGAAACCGCGCAGGGCTGCGATCTCCGCGGTCACCTTGTTCCCGGGAAGATGCCCGCCCATACCGGGCTTGGCCGACTGGCCGATCTTGATCTCGACGGCGTCGACCCGCCGGAGGTTCTCCGCGGTCGCGCTGTAGCGGTTGGGGACGTATTCGAAGATGAATTTGTGGGCCAGGCCCAGGGCCTCGGGCACGATGCCGCCCTCGCCCGAGCCCATGGCCGTCCCGGCGGCCGCGCTGCCGAGGGCCAGGGCGGAGTGGGCTTCCTTCGACAGCGCCCCGAACGACATGTGGCTGACGATGATCGGCGTCCCGACGACGAGCGGCTGCTTCGCCCGGGGCCCGATGACGGTCCGGGTGTCGACCGTCTCGTCGCGGTTGAGCGGCTGGCGGGCGAGCTGCGCGCCCTTGACGAGGATGTCGTCCCACGACACGACCGGCTGGCGCGTGCGCATGGGCTCGACGACGGATTCGCCCGTGAGGGCCATGCGGTGGATGTCGGCCATCCGCGTCTCGAGCTCGTCGGAGGAGCGGCGGAAGTCGTCGATCGACTCGCGCTTCGACGCTGGGCTCAGCGGGCGGCGGGGCCGGCGGAGGCGCCTCCTCGACGAGGTCGAACTCGGACTTGGCGGCGCCGCAGACGGGGCAGATCCAATCCATGGGGAGATCGTCGAAAAAGATCCCTTCCGTCTTCTCGTTGTATTCGTACTGGCAGAGGCGGCAGCGGTATTTGGCCATGGGATCCTTCGGCCCGGGTATCTTAGCACCGGGATCAAGATGGGGTCAAACCACGTTTTCATCAGCTTTCCCTCATTTTTGTCAGAAAGTGATGAGAAGTCAGGTTTGACCCCATCCTTTGTTGATTACAGGCGCCACCAGTAGGAGAACTTGACGAAGACGTTGTAGTTGTCGCGGATGAGGTGGCCGAACTCGTCACGGAGATAGTTGTTGTCGAAGCCCAGGAAGAAGACCGTGCCGGGCCGCAGGACCCAGCTCGCGAGGAGGCTGCCGAAGGCCTCCTTGTAGAAGAAGTTGTAGTCGACGATGGCCCGGAACGACAGCGTCTTGCTGACCTGGTAGGTCGCCTTCTCGCGGACGACGTTGTAGTCCCAGTTCCCCACTCCGTCGGCCCGGTCCCAGAAGGTCTGCTTGCTGAAGTCCGTGCCGAGCTGGAGCCGCTTGCTGGGCTTGAAGGTCAGGGACACCCCGTAGGTGTTGCTGTAACCGAGATAAGCGTTGTCCGGGTCGTAGTTGATGCTGTCGCCGGTCTCGAAGAAGAGGAAGAAGGGCATCCAGCTGATGACGGTGAACTGCGATTCGATCGAGATGTTCTGTTTCCTGAAATCGACGCCGGCGAAGCGCTCCAGGCCGGCCTGGTACATGACGAAGACCTGGTTGAACTCGGTCAGCCGGAACTGGACCTGGGGCCGGATCCAGGTGTTCTGGGTCACGCTGTCGGCGTAGCCTACGGTGCGCCCGGCCTGGAGCCTGAATTGGACCTGGTTGAGGAATTTCTTGTCGGCGTAGAGCCTGTAGGAGGCGAAGCCGCCGACGGTGCTGAGGTCGGTCCGGTTGACGAAGCCCAACGAGGCCTGGAAGTCCGGATGGATGGCCTTGTAGTACCCGCCGAAGGTCCAGTGCTTGTTCGTGTAGTAGAGCTCGCCGTAGAGGCCCGGCGCGAGGTCGGTCCGGTCGCCCTCGAAGCTCGAGCTCGAGGCCAGGGCCTGGAAGTTGAAGAAGACCCGGTCCTTGAAGCGCAGCTGGCCGTCGAGGCCGCCGAGCCGGCTCCAGGTGCCGCCGCCGAGCTCCTTGTCGGTCAGGGTGAACCCGACGTAGGAGCCCTGGCCGACGTCGGCTTTGGTGCGGAAGACGTTGGAGAAGGACTTGGTATCGGACAGGCCCTGCCCGCCGGAGATGTCCCAGAGGCTCTCGACCGGGTGCATGTCGTAGGCCGACAGCAGCCCGTAGGTGAAGCGGCCGGACTTGCCGGAGGCCTTGGCCCCGAAGATGGGGTCGTTGATCTGGCGGGTGTAGACGGTCTCGATCTCGGGCGAATTGAAGATCTCCATGCCCTCGAGGAAGAACGGCCGCTTCTCGTTGTAGCGCAGGGCGTAGCGGACGTTGTAATCGATCTTGGGCTCGTCGGCCTCGATCTGGCTGAAGTCGGGATTGGCCGTCAGGTCGAGGGTCGTGTTGGACGAGAGGCCGAGCTTGAAGTTGGCGCCCGGCTCGAGGGCGAACTTCCGCCCGTCGACCGTCGCCCCGCCGCGCGCGAGCGACGTGACGAAGGGCATGACCTCGACGTTGCGGCTGCGCTCGACGGCGCCCTGGAGGACGTAGGTCTGGCCGTTCGAGAGGAGCCCGGGGATGTCGCGGGAGAAGTTCGGGTACAGGATGATCTCCCCGGTCCGGGGCAGGTTGCGGCCGAGGACGATGTTCCAGGTCTTGAGGTCCTGGTCCGGGAAGCGCAGGCTTTTGAACGGGATGGCCATCTCGACCGTGTAGCCCTCCGCGTCGACCTTGCCGTCGGAATAGAAGACCGTGTCCCAGCTGTCGTCCATGTTGTCGTTGCCGCCTTCCTCGACCCGCATCATGTCCATCTGGACGCCGGCGGGATTGATGAGGAAGGAGAAGGCCCGGCGCTTCTCGTTGAAGGTGTCGATCATGGCGAAGACCCAGTCGTCCTCCATGCAGCCGTCGCGCTTGGTGATGGAGCAGCGGACCTTGGACGGCTGGGAATCGAAGGCCCGGAAGGCGATGTAGAGGTTCTTCTCGTCGAAGCCGAGGTAGGCGACGGTCCTCTCGGTCGGGGCGCCGTTCTCCTTGGGCGCGAGCTGGATGAAATTCTCGATCTTGAGGGCCTCGGTCTCCCAGATGGGATTGTCGAGGACGCCGTCGATCTTGGGGGCGGTCGCGAGGCGCGGGATCCGGAGGGGCTCTTTGGGGGCGGGCGTCTGGGCCGCGGGCCATACGGCCAGGGCGGAAGCGCCCGCCAGGAGGAGGATGAAAGCGGCTCGGAGAACTGTTTTCTTCATGCTCGTCTTCCTTCGATCGAACTATTCCCGATCCCGTCCTGGCCCCCATCCCCTGCCCTGTACTACGCCGGAGCGTCAGAATAATTTCGCTCCCCGCGCATTTAAATTGACGAAAAGCGAGCGGGAAAGGTTCCCCTCTCGAGGCGGGCCACGGCAAAAACCCCGGTTTGGGGTATAATTCGCGATATTCGCCGTTCCTGGAGGTGCGCCCTTGACGACATTCGCGACCCCGAGATCCTCCCGTCTCGCCCTCGCCTTCCTGGCCCTCGCCCTGACCTGCGCCGCGGCCGTTCCCCTGGCCTGCCAGACCCCCGCTCAGCCCGGCCGCTACCTCGACACGGCGCCCGACAGGGAGGAAGCCGTCCGGCTGGCCATCTTCAATCCCGAGATCTTCAACATCCGGGGCCTGGCCGAGCTGCGCAGGCTCGGCATCCTCGACATCCCGAACCTCGTCGTCGTCGGCGTCTATCACACGAAGCAGGCCGACGACTTCGCCGACAGCCGCAAGTACGTCGAGGAGAACGGCCTCGACTGGTTCAAGTTCCATCCGATCGCGGCCGAGATCAGCGAGCCGGCGCTCTACAGGAAGAACGCCCTCACGCCCGAGCTCGAGCTCATCCTGAAAAAGACCGACGGCGTCATCTTCTTCGGCGGGCCGGACATCCCGGCCTCCGTCTACGGCGAGAAGACGAGCCTTCTGACCGAGATCACCGACCCGTTCCGCCATTATCTCGAGGCGTCGGCCCTGTTCCAGCTCCTCGGCGGGTCCCAGGACGAGAAGTTCGTCCCCCTGCTCGACGCCCGCCCCGATTTCCCCGTGCTGGGCATCTGCCTGGGCTTCCAGACCATGAACGTCGCGACGGGCGGCACGCTCGTCCAGGACCTCCGCCTGGACGCCTACGGCAAGACGACCTTCGAGGATACGATCGCCCTCGGGCCCGAGCAGTGGCACACCAACCCCTACCGGGGCCTCTTCCCGCTCGACAGGCTCATGAGCTACAGCTTCCACAGCCTCCAGCTCGGCGACCAGAGCGTCTTCGTCAAGGAGATGGGCTTCAAGTCGGCCGACCACCCCCGCATCCTGAGCGCCCATCACCAAGGACTCGGGAGGATGGGGAAAGGCCTCGTGGCCACGGCCAGCTCGCGCGACGGGCGGGTCATCGAGGCCGTCGAGCACAAGACGTTCAAGAGCGTCCTCGGCGTCCAGTTCCATCCCGAACACCCCGGGCTCTGGGACGCCGAGCCCCGCTTCGCGATGAAGCCCGGCGACGCGCGGACGAGCCTCTTGGCCATCCTCGAGGGCACGCCGCCGAGCCTCGAGTTCAACAAGGCGATCTGGGGCTGGTTCGCCGCGCGGCTCGTCGCGAGCCATCGTTAAATGGGGGACATGATACCTGTTTCCCATTTTCTCTTGCTGTGACGGTCCGGGGATCCCGACGGCTCCTTCGCCGGATTGACGGAGGGACGGCCCGGGGCTATCATGGCTCCATCGCGTCGATCTCGCCCCGTTTCCGGGAGCGAGGATGAGGTCGAAATGTCCGTCTTCGGTTTTCTGTTCCGCCGGGCCGACCCGTCCGCCCCGCTCCGCGTCAAGAGCGGGGACGCCTTCGACGCGTGCGCCGAAAAGTACGGCATCACGGCCCGCGAGTCCGAGATCATCCGCCTGCTCCTCGAAGGCAAGGACAACAAGCGGATCACCGCAGAGCTCTTCATCTCCGACCACACGGTCAAGAACCACATCCACAACATCTACCGGAAGCTGGACATCCGGAACCGCGTCCAGCTCGTCCGCTGCTTCCAGGCCGCTCTCGAGGAAACGGGGCGCCTCGCCGGGGCGGGCCCCGCCCCGGCGGCCGGCCTCGGCGCCGTCCTCCGCAAGGCCGCCCTGCCGGCGGGAGTCGTCCTCATCGCCGCCGCCGTCGCCCTCGTCGCCTGGAAACCCTGGGTCCGCCGTCCGGGACCGGGCGTCGCTCCCCCCGACGCCGGCGCTGGCCGTCCTCGATTTCGAGAACGTCTCCGGCGATCCCGACCTCGAGAAAGTGGGCGACCGGGTTCCCGACCCTCCTCACCACCGACCTCTCCCAGTCGAAGCGCTTCCGCACGGTCGGCGGCGACCTCGTCTTCGGGGCCCTCAAGAAGTTCGGCCTGACCGCGAGCAGCCGCTACTCCCGGGAGGAGCTGCGCCGCCTCGCCCGCGAGCTCCGGGCCGACTACCTCCTCTGCGGCAGCCTGATGAAGGCGGGCGGATCGATCGTCGTGACCACCTTCCTCCAGGACGCCCGGACCGGGGACACCGTCCGGACCGACCGGATCGAGTGCCCCGACGAGCAGGCCCTTCTCCGCGAGGCCGACGGACTCGTCCAGAAGGTCCGGTCCGGGCTCGCCCTGAAAGCGGCCGGGTCCGGGGAGGACGTCGACTTCGACGTCGAAGACTTGACGACGACCTACGCCCTGGCCTACAGGTACTACGCCGAGGCCCTGCGCTACCACCGGACCGGCGACTACGGGCAGGGCCTCCTGATGCTCAAGAAGGCCGTCGAGCTCGATCCCGCGTTCGCCATGGCCTACCGGCTCATGTCCGTCTGCGCCCGGAACCTCGGCTACTCCGCCGAGGAGGCCGCCTACATGCGGACGGCCTTCGACCTGAGCGGCCGGCTCCCGGAGAATTCCCGGGAACGCCATCTCATCCGGGGCGATTACTACAGCCTCGACGAATCGACCTTTCCCGCTCGCCGTCGAGGCCTTCAAGATGGTCCTCGAGGACCATCCGGACGACACCGTCGCGAACAACAACCTGGCCATGCTCTACTACGACCTCGAGGACTACGCGTTGGCCGCGCGGTTCGCCGGCGTCCCCATCCGCCAGGACACGGACAACCCCTTCCCCTACCACACCCGGGCCGTTTCGCTGAACGCCCTGGGCCGGGCCGGGGAAGCGGTGCAGCTTCTGGAATCCTACCTCGCGGAGCGTCCGGCCAACCGGCTGGTCTACGAGACGCTCGCCGAGGTCCTGATCGACTCCCGGGATTTCGCGGCCGCCGCGGCCGCCCTCGACCGGGCCGCCGCCGTCTTCCCCGATCCGTCCTGGTCCTACTACCGGGGCACGGTCCTTTTCAACACCCGGGGGGCCGCCGCAGCCGAGGAGGAGTACCGCAAGCTCTTCCTCATGGAGGAAGCCCCTTGGCACCTGAAAGCCCACGTCCAGCTGGGCTCTGTCGCCCTCGCGGAGGGACGGTTCCGGGCGGCCGCCGGGGAATTCGGGAAGGGGGCCGAGCTCGCCGAGACGATCGGGCAATTCGACTGGATATCCAACCTGCGGCGCAGCCGGGGCCTGGCGCTTCTCGACGCCGGAGAGCCCGGGGCCGCCCTGGCCGAAGCCGCGAAGGCGGTCGAAGCGGCCCGGTCCGCGAACCAGGGCTACTCGCTCGCCGCGTCGCTCACGTTCCAGGCGACGGTCCAGCTGCGGCTGGGCGACCTGGCGGCCGCCGAGGCGTCGGCCGCACAGTCCCGGGCCCTGGCCTCCAGCGGGGAGACCGGCCGGCTCGTCCGGGAGCGCGAGTTCCTCGAGGGTCTCGTCGCGCTCGGCGCGGGGAGGCCGCCGGAGGCCGTCGAGCTCATCGGAAAAGCCGTCTCCCGGATCGTCCGCCGCGACGGACTGGACGGCCGGGTCGTCCTGTACGCCTGCGCCCTCGCCGAGGCCCGGGAGAAAGCGGGCGACCTCGCCGGAGCGGCCGCGGCGCTCGAGAAGATCCTCGCCTCGCCCGGCGACAGGCTGCGCGCCGACGGCTATTACGCCAGGGCCGTGCTGGGGCTGGCCCGGATCGAGGAGAAGCGCGGCCACGCCGCCCGGGCCCTGGAGCTCTACCGGTCGTTCCTGGAACTCTGGAAAAACGCCGACCCCGGGCTGCCGGAGATAGAGGAGGCCCGGGGACGCTCCGGCGCCCTGTCGGCCGCAGCCGGCAGAGGCCGGTAGCCCCCCCGGGCCGGGAAGGGAAGAGAATGAGGGGTGGCCCGCCCCTCCGGGATAGGGGCGGGCCTGGACGGGCTCAGCGTCCATCCCCTCGGAGAATCGTCAGAACTCGAAGCGCACGCCGAATCTCCCGGAGATGGGCGCGAGGAAGTTGTAGCCCATGCCGAAACGCGGATCGACGACCTCGTCCGGGGCCGGCATCCAGTCGGTGGAAATGATCGCGGCCTCGCCGGGCGAGATGTTGTAGCGGTACTTGGTCGAGAAGATCCGCTGGGCCATGTGGGAATCGGTCAGGTTGTCGATATTGAGGCTGAACTTGATGGCCTTGCGGCCGCCGAGCCGGATCGCATACTCCATGTAGGCGTTGGCGAAGAAGACGAACGGCGTCCGGCCGAGATTGCCGCGGTTGTACGGGTAGTAGCCCGTCGGTGTCGACGCTCCATTCCTCGGTGACGGGCGTGCCGCTGTAGGCGTTGGCGACCAGGCCGACGGTCAGGCCGAAGGGGAAGGCGTAGCTGCCGTAGGCCTTGAGGGAGTGCGGGCGGTCGGTCCCGAGCGGTCCGTCGATGGGATTGAGGCTCTTGTCGAACGGCCAGATACCACATGTCGAAGAAGCGCTCGCCGTTGGGGCTGTTGCGGCCGTCCTCGTCGGAGCTGGCCAGGCCGCTGTAATTCCCAACCAGGCGGCTGAGCGTGTAGGACAGGCCGGCCTGCCAGCTGTGGCTGAAGCGCTTGTCGAGCGACAGGTTCATGGCGGAGTAGTCGCGCTTGGCCTTGGGCTGGTCGGGAGTGCCGGGCAGGAAGGTCCCGTTCTGGCGGCGCTCTTCGTAGATCGCGGCCATGAAGGCGCTGCCGGGGTTGCTGTAATAGAACTCCTCGATGGGCACGCCGCAGTCCTCGATGGCATAGAGGACCTTCTTGTTGACCAGGCGGAGGGACAGGGACATGTCCTCCGCGAGCTTTTTCTCGAGCCCCAGGGAGATCTCCTGCTGCGTGAACGGCTTGATGTCGGGATCGATGGAATTCGAAGACGGGCGGCCGGAAGTTGCAGGTGCAGAGGAGTGTCCCCGGGTAATAGTCGTCGACGCCGATCTTGGTGAAATCCCAATCGTCGAGCGTGTAGTAGGCGCTCGCCCACTTGAAGCCGCCGAGGGCGTTGGCGCCCATGTCGAGCTTCATGACGTCGTGGAAGATGCCGTAGCTGCCGAAGACCTTGAAGCTCGAGTCGCCGAGGATGTCGTAGACGAAGCCCAGCCGCGGCGCGAGCTTCTTCGAGAACGGGAAGTTGATCGGCTTTTTGATGTCGGCGAAGAGCGGGTCGGTCGTGTAGCTCGGCAGGTATTCGGACTCGGCCCGGAGCCCCAGGTTGAGGGTCAGGCGGCGGGCGATCGTCCAGCTGTCCTGCAGGTAGAGGGACCAGCTGTCCATGTTGACCTTCCAGCTGTTCCCGTAGACGCCGGAGTCGCTGTTGCCGCGGACGGCGTAGTAGCCGTAGGCGCCGCGGCCGTAGTTGGTGCCGTAGGCGATGAGGTCCCGGTCCCAGCCCAGGTAGACGACGGGCAGCTGGCCCGGCTCCTGGACGTCCTCGGCCCGGCGCATGAACTGGAGGCCGGCCTTGAAGGCGTGCTCGCCGGCCAGGTTGAGGTAGTAGGTGAAGTCGGTGTTGAAGCTCAGCCGCGTCCGGACCTCCCTTTCGAGGCCGAGGACCTTGTCCCGGGGAAAGGTCTGCCAGCCGATCGGATGCACGTAGCTCGGCCGGGATCTCGGGGAACATCGAGTTCGTCACCCGGGCGTAGCCGCCGGGCTGCTCCAGCCGGAACGCGTAGTAGGGCGAATCGGGCAGGGGCGAGACGGGGTCGTTGCGGTTGGAGTAGAAGTAGCCGCCGCGGAAGCTGAGCAGGGCGTTGTTGCTGAGCGTCACGTCGGTGTAGGCGCTGACGGACCAGTTCGGGTAGGTGAAGCCGAAGAGCGTCGTAATCGGTGGTGAGGCTGCAGGTCGCGGCGTAGATCTCGTTGTCGGATTCGTCCCGGGCCCCGCCGCCGGCGAAGTTGAAGCGGTTCATGACGAAGCTGGCCCCGGCCCGGATGTTCCGGGTCGGCTGGGCGGTCATTTTAAAGGAGGCGTTCCAGCTCGTCTCGCTCCGGTCCCAGACGTTCGTGCCTTCGATGCCCTGGATGGCCAGGTCCATGGTCCGGGTCCGGTTGAAGAGGCGCGGGGTGAGGGCGCCGAAGAACCAGACCTTGTCCTTGACGAGGTACCCGCCGAGCAGGAGGCCGAATTCGTAGGTCCGGCCCTTGTCCCGCCCGACGTATTCGTCGTAGCTGTAGTAGCGGGCCTGGGTGTCGTCGTCGAAGTCGAAGTCCAGCTTGTCCCGCTTGCGGCCCTCGAGGTCGGTGCCCGAATAGTAGCCGACGAGCTCGCCGTGGAAGGCGTTGCCGCCGGAGCGGGTGATGACGTTGACGACGCCGCCGACGGAGCCGCCGTACTCGGCGTTGTAGCCGGAGGCCTTGAACTGGACCTCCTCGGCGAAGTCGAAGCTGACCTCCTGGCTCTTCGTCCCGTTGGTCAGGCTCGACGTATCGGTCCCGTCGACGTAGAACATGTTCTCGGCGCCCGAAGCGCCGTCGACGGAGATGCCGTCGAGCAGGCCCTTTTCGAGCTGGACGCCGGGCATCATGGTCACCAGGGAATCGAAGCTCCGCCCCTTGGGCAGGGCGGAGAACGTCTGCTGATTGAGGACCGATCCCCGGGCCGCGCTCTTGACGTCGATGAGCGGGGCCTTGCCGATGACGGTGATCTGCGCCTCGATGGCGCTGGGTTTCATCGCGATGTCGACGGTCAGGGCCTGTTCGACGCCGAGCGCGATGCCCTCGCGCACGACCGCGCTGAAGCCCTGGAGAGTGAACGTGATGGTGAAGGTGCCGGGGGGGAGGGCGAGAAGGCGATAGACGCCGTTCGCGTCCGTCACGGCGGTCGCCGTCCCGACGAGCCGCGGGCTTTTCGCCTCGACGGACACGCCGGGGAGCGGCCCCCCTTGATCGTCCATGACCGTGCCTGTGATCCTGCCGGCCGTCGGAGCCTGAGCGAGGAGGACCCCGGCCAGGAGAAGCATGGCAACGGCTAACAGTGCCAAGCGATCTGAGAGTTTTCATGATTTCTCCTTGTCCCGGACCGTAACCCCTGAGGGGCCGGCCGGGCTGTTCTCCCGTTCCTTGAGCCGGGCGATGGACCCGGCCTGCCTGGATTTCCTTGACTGGAGCGAGCCTCCGCGCGTCGCGGCGGGGAAAGGCGCTGGGCCTCGCGAATGCCGCGGCAAGATCACTCCCCTGTCTTTTTCGATATGTCCCTGTTTCGAGCGGTTCTCACCACCTCCTTCGAGCGGATTGCGATACGTGTCCATGTTTGTCCCGGTCCTTCGTCGTCACGCTCTCAACATAGGCCGGGCGCCGGCGGAGTAAATGGGCAGACCGGCCCATTCCCCCATATGAACCGAAAGGCCCATGCCTCCCCAGGGGGCGGAAAATGGGGGACATGATACCCATTTCCTATTTTTTGCGGCGCCGGCGGGGGAATTGGGGGGATGATAGCGAATCGGGGAGAGAATCCGAGGAGAAGGCGGGCCGTCGGGAAATAGGGAAACGAGTATTGTGTCCCCGATTTAACTGGTGAATAATGGGGCCTGACACCACCGAAGGAGGCGTCCATGAGATACGGCATCGGCGCGGCGATCCTGATCGTCGTCCTGGCGGCGGCCTGCGCGAAACCGGCCAAGGCCCCCGAAGGCGTCCTGTTCAAGGACGACCTGGCCTTCCTCGAAGCCCATTCCAAAGTCGTCGTTCTCGGCGGCCCGGGCGGCCAGGCCCAGGTCGCGGTCAATCCCGACATCCAGGGCCGGGTCATGACCAGCACGGCGGCGGGCCCCGAAGGGCTGAGCTTCGGCTGGATCGGCCGGGAGGCCCTTTCGTCCGGCGTCAACAACCCGCACATGAACTCCTTCGGCGGGGAGGACCGTTTCTGGCTGGGCCCCGAGGGGGGGCAGTTCTCCGTCTTCTTCAAGAAGGGCGACCCCTTCGATCTCGACCACTGGTGGACGCCGCCGGCGGTCAACGAGGGGGCTTTCGACGTCGTGGCGCAGGACGCGGACCGGATCCATCTCCGCAAAGCCATCCGCCTCGAGAACTACTCCGGAACGGCGTTCGATCTCGACGGTCGACCGGACGGTCCGGCTGCTCGGCGCGGCCGAGGTCGCGGCGCTCGGCGTGCCGGTCCCGGCGGGCGTCAAGATGGTCGCCTACGCCTCCGACAACCGCATCACCAACACCGGCGCGGCAGCCTGGACGCGGGACACGGGCCTGCTTTCGATCTGGATCCTGGGCATGTTCAATCCCTCACCCAAGACGACGATCGTCATCCCGTTCCGGAGCGGGCCGGAGGACGAGCTCGGACCGGCCGTCAACGACGCCTACTTCGGCAAGGTCCCGGCCGACCGGCTCGTCGTCGACGAGGCGCGGGGCGTCCTCTTCTTCAGCGGCGACGGCAAGTTCCGGAGCAAGATCGGCATCTCCCCGCGGCGGGTCAAGCCCTTCGCCGGGAGCTACGACGCCGCGAACGGGGTCCTGACCGTCGTCCATCTGACGGTCCCCGAGGGAGCGACCGACTACGTCAACTCCATGTGGGAGATCCAGGAGCAGCCCTTCGCCGGGGACGTCGTCAACAGCTACAACGACGGCCCGGCCGCGCCGGGGGCGAAACCGCTCGGCCCTTTCTACGAGCTCGAGTCGTCCTCGCCGGCCGCGGCCCTGGCCCCGGGCGACACGCTGACCCACGTCCACACGACGATGCACTTCCAGGGGCCGGACCGGGCCCTCGACGAGATCGCCCGCAAGGTCTTCGGCGTCGGCCTCGCGGAGATCGGGAAGGCCCTGAGCAGGTAATTCGCGCCTCTGATCAAGTAGGACGCGGCCGGGATCTCCGGTACGCCAGCCTCCGATCGCGGCTCTTGACGTCTGACATATTAAAAATGTATATTCTTTGTAGATACCTTTTGGAAACGAAATGAAAACGAGCGTTCAAAAATGGGGCAACAGCCTGGCCGTCCGCATCCCGAAAGCGTTCGCCGAGGGCTTGGGCTGGAGGGAGAACGCGCCGGTCGAGATTTCGGTCGACGGAGACCTCCTGGTCGTCAAGACCGACAGGGAGCGGACCTGGGACCTCGATGCGCTCCTGGCCGGCGTCACCGACGACAACGTCCATCCCGCTTGGGAAGCCGGCTCCGCCGGCGCGGCCGGAACGGCGACACCGAAGGAGGACGGCCGGTGAGACGCGTCTTCGACGTGCCCGACCGCGGCGACGTCGTCCTGCTATCGTTCGCCTTCGGCGCCGGCCGGGAGACGGCCGGGCGCCGCCCGGCGGTCGTGATGTCGCCCCAAGCCTACAACGCCCGCGTCGGCCTGGCCCTCTTCTGTCCCGTCGTCACCGAGATCAAGGGGTACCCCTTCGAAGTGCTCCTTCCGGCCGGCCTCCCCGTCCGGGGCGCCATTCTCGCCGACCAGGCCGAGAGCTTCGATTGGCGGGCCCTCCGCGCCGAACGGGTCTGCTCCCTCCCCCCGGCGGCCGTCGCAGAAGTCCTGGGGAAGCTCCGGGCCCTCCTCGCATAGGAAATCCTTGACTTCGCCGGGCCCAAGTCCCACTATCTCGTACCAGTAGCTCTAGAAAGGTCAGCACGGTCATTATTCGCGGCGATCGACGGCGGATGGACAAGGGGAATATTCTCGAATCTTGGAAGGCCATCGCCGCCCACCTCGACCGCAACGTCCGCACGTGCCAGCTGTGGGAGCGGGAGCATGGGCCTCCCCATTCACCGGCTCGACGGATCCCCGAAGGCCCGCGTCTTCGCCTACCCGGCCGAGCTCGACCGCTGGCTCGACGAAAAGCTCCACGAACACGATCGGGACCCGCGGCCGAACGGCAAGAAAGGCCGGGCGACGCTCCCGACCCTGCCCGCCTGGAACATCGGTCTGATCGCCGGCCTCGCCGTTCTGGCGATCGCCGCCATCGGAACGTCCGCCTGGCTCATCGCCCGCCAGTCCAGGATCCGCTGGGCCAACGACGTCGCCATCCCCGAGATCGAGCGGCTCCTCCTGACCTCTGAAAACCAACGCGTGTTCGACTTAGCCATGCGCTCCGAGGAGATCATCCCGCACAGTCCACGATTGCCCAACTCATGCCCCAGGTCGCGGCCGCCGTTTCGATCGAGACCGATCCGCCGGGCGCATCGATCTTCCTCGAGCCTTACGCCCGGCGGGGCGAAAGCAGGATTCCTATCGCTCAGTCGCCGATCGCCGGCCATCGGCTCTCCCAAGGCTATTGGTGTATGAGGATCGAGAAAGCCGGCTTCGAGCCTATCGTCAATGTCTTTTATATTTATGCGAGCCAAAGATTCCTGTTCTCAAAGACTCTCGAAAAAGCCGGCACGGTCCCCCAGGGCATGGTCCGCGTTCTGGGTGGGAAGTTCTTCCCGCTGTTCCTCCACCAAACCCACCTGGAAAAGACGAAGCTCGTTGACTTTTACTTGGACAAGTATGAGGTCACGAACCGCCAGTACAAAGAATTTGTAAACGCTGGAGGGTATTCGCGACGGGAATTTTGGAAGGTCGAGATCGTCCAGGATGGCCGGCCCGTCCCGTGGGCTGAAGCCGTCGCAGGCTTCACCGATAAAACCGGGCGGCCCGGCCCAGCAACGTGGGCACAAGGCGATTTTCCATCGGGGCAGGACGATTACCCTGTTTCCGGGGTCAGCTGGTACGAAGCTGCAGCGTACGCGGCCTACGCCGGCAAGCGCCTGCCCAGCGTCTACCACTGGGGAAGGTCGGCGGGGGACTATTATACAGATACGGGTTTCATCCTTCCGGCCAGCAATTTCGGGAGCTCTGGCCCCGATTCCGTGGGGAAGGCCGGCGGACTTGGCCCGTACGGAACATATGACATGGCAGGAAACGTCAAGGAATGGTGCTCGAACGAGACCCAATCCCGAAGATACTGCCTCGGCGGGTCATGGCAGGACGACGAGTACATGTTTAATCACCTTGACGCCTACGATCCGGGCCGCCGCAACGAAGACATTGGCTTCCGCTGCATGCAGCCGATCCGTGGCCTGAGCGAAGCGTCCGAGGTTGATGCCCCGCTCGAGGTGTACGTCGACCCGGACTTCTCAAGCTATAAACCGTGCTCCGACGAGGTCTTCGACGCCTACAAGGGGCTCTACGCGTATACGAAGACCGACCTCCACTTCAGGATCGAATCCCAGGAGGTATTTTCAGATAAGACCTTTCTCGAAAAGGTGACTTTTGACGATGCCTACGGCGAGGAGCGGATCACGGCCTATCTGTTCCTTCCGCGCCGCGGGGTGCCTCCCTTCCAGACGGTGGTTTATTTTCCGGGCGCGGCAGCCCTCCGCCTGGACTCGATCTTCACGTATAGCGTCGTCCAGAACCGCGAAGTCGACCTGTTCACGAACAGCGGGCGGGCGTTCGTCATCCCGATCGTCAAGGGTACGTTCGAAAGGAAGCTGGGGCGCCCGGTTAGGGAGAGCCGGGAATATCTCCGCGAGCCCACTCGCCTATTGACAGCCGTCCTCTTCGTCCCCTCGAATCTTGGAAGGCGATCGCCGCCCACCTCAAACGCAACGTCCGCACGTGCCAGCTGTGGGAGCGCGACCACGGCCTCCCGGTCCACCGGCTCGACGGATCGCCCAAGGCCCGTGTCTTCGCCTACCCGGCCGAGCTCGACCGCTGGCTCGACGAAAAGCTCCACGAACACGATCGGGACCCGCGGCCGAAACGCAAGAAGGGCGCGGCGACGCTCCCCACACTGCCCGCCTGGAACATCGGTTTGATCGCCGGCCTCGCCGTCTTGGCCATCGCCGCGATCGGGACTTCGGGCTGGCTCATCCGCCCGCCAGGCCAAGGTCCGTTGGGCCAACGACGTCGCCATCCCCGAGATCGAGCGGCTGCTGCTCACTCCCGACAGGCAGGCGACGTTCGGTCTGTTCTTAAAGACCGAGAAGATCATTCCCCGAAGCACCAAGCTGGCCTCCCTCCGGCCGCTCATCTCCAGTACGGTTTTACTCACGACAGACCCTCCGGGCGCGGAGATCTGGCTGAAAGACTACGCCGCCGGCGAGGACGCCTGGGAGCACTTCGGACCGGCCCCCGCGGTCAAGGTAACGGTCTGCCAGGGATACAAGCGCTGGAAGGCCGTAAGTAGCGGCCGCCTGATCGCCGAGGGTGCCTTCCACGCCCGGGCAGGGTACGAGATAGAAGTCGGCGCCGAGCAGGGCGCCTTTGGGACGGCCCCGCCCGGGATGGTGCGCGTCCGGGGAGGGCGGCATCAGAGCCAGACCCCGGAAATGGTCCACTTGCCCACGGTCGAATTAAAAGACTTCTTCCTCGACAGGTACGAGGTCACGAATGCGCAGTTCAAGGAATTCGTCGACGCCGGGGGCTACGAAGACGAGCAATACTGGAAGAACGGAATCCTTGAGAACGGGCGGGCGCTTTCCTGGTCGGAGGAGATCAAGAAGCTCGTGGACGGAACCGGTCGGCTCGGACCGGCGACCTGGCGGTTGGGCACCTATGCGGAAGGAACCGCCGATCATCCCGTTTCAGGCGTGAGCTGGTATGAGGCCGCGGCCTACGCGGAATTCACGGGCAAGACACTGCCATCTATCTATCACTGGGAATGGGCCTCCGGGAATTACCACGAGGACAGCGGTCACATCATCAAGGCCAGCAATTTCGGAAGAACGGGCCCGGCGGCGGTCGGAGAATTCGAGGGCATGAGCCCGTGTGGGGCCTACGACATGGCCGGCAACGTCAAGGAGTGGTGCTGGAACGATGGCGGGGGAAAAAGGTTCCTCCGCGGAGGCGCTTGGAACGAACCCGAGTACCTGTTCGATCATCTCGACAGCTTTCCCCCGTCCATGAGGTCCGAGAATTTCGGTTTCCGTTGCATGAAGGAGATCCCCGGCCTCGGCGGGCTGCCCGAGCCGTTCCAACCGTTCGAGCTGATGGCCCCGACAGGAAACGTGACGCGAAAGCCCTGCTCCGAGGAAGTTTTCGCGGTTTATCGCCGGCTTTATGACTACACGAAGTCCGACCTGGCCGCCAGGATCGAGTCCGTCACGGACTGGTCGGAACGCACGAGAGTCGAGAAGGTTACCCTCGACGATGCTTACGGGGAGGAACGTATCTCCGTCTACCTCTTCCTTCCCCGGAATGGCCATCCGCCTTACCAGACCATCGCCTACTTTCCGGGCGACAGCGCGTGGTCGCTGGATTCCGTCTTCGATTATGGGACCGTTAAAAGCCGGGAAGTCGAGCTGTTCACGGCGAGCGGGCGGGCTTTCGTCTTCCCGGTGTTCCGAGGGACTTTCGAGCGCCGGCGCGCACCCCATTCCCCGGCTACGCCCGAAGGAGGACGGGACACGATGATCCGCTGGTATCGCGACCTGTCCCGGTGCCTCGACTACCTCGAGACAAGGCCGGAATTCGCGATGGACAAGCTCGCTTACCAGGGTTTGAGCGGGGGCGGCGCGTACGGAGTCGTATTCGCGGCCCTGGACGAGAGGTTCAAGGCCGCCATCCTCATGAGCGGCGGCCTCTTCCCCGGTTTCTACGATCCTGCGGTCTACGCGGCCGAGAGGGACTTGATCTACTTCGCCCCCCGCTTGCGGATCCCCGTGCTTATGCAGAACGGCAAGTACGATTACATGCTCCCTTGGGAGTCCACAATCAAAGCCCTTTTCGACCTCCTCGGGACCCCTGTTCAGGACAAGAGGCTCGTCTCTTATGAGAGCGGCCATTCCATTTGGTTCCTCAACGAGTATCGCAAGGACATCTTCGATTTTCTGGATGGGTATTTGGGGCGGACGAACAGGTAGTCAGTGAGTCCGTCCGATCGCGGTCGCCCCGGTCATCGTTCTGGCCGAGGGGAACGATGGGACAAGATGCGATATAAAGCGCAATCCCGCCTCTGACTCTTGACTCGGTGCCCTCCCGGACCCATGGTGAGAACAGCTGAAGGACGACCATGAGCCCTTTAGCCGAGGGAGCCCGTGTTGGCAATGGCGGGAAGGGACGTGGTCCGCTTTCAAGGGGGGAGCGGAGGAAGAGACGCTGAATGACCTGGGGTCCTGACGGCGGATCCCCGGCGCCTCTTCCTCCTTTGTTTTAATATGGGGGACATGATACCCGTTTCCCAATAAATTAATGGGAAACAGGTATCATGTCCCCCTTTTCTACGCCCGCCCGGCGGTGCGTAAAGAAGCGACAAATGGGTCATAAAGCGAAAGGGGCGCTCGCTCCATTGACAGGAGCTGGGACCGGTCCCATTTTATGGACAGGTCCAATAAGAATCGCCACGAGAGCATGGGAGACCGACAGACCGGCAGAAGAGAGGGGTCGATGAGAGACTATCAAAAAGCGCCCTCGACCGAGGTGGGCTTCGTCGGTAAAGCCCTGAGAGAGGCCAAGCTCCAGAGATATTTCGACCACGCCGCCTACGGCTTCTTCATCAGATACTGCGGGGACCCGCCCGAGATCGGCCTCCACGACTTTCTGGCCCGCTTCGAAAGGGCGGTCGTCTTCGAGACCCTGCTCAGGACCCAGGGCAGCCAGAAGGAGACGGCCGCGTTCCTGAAGGTGAAGAAACAGACGCTGAACTGGAAGGTCAAAAGGCAGCACATCCTGATCACCAAACACATCGTCAAGGAGCCCATTTCCATATAAGACTTCTCCGTCACGGAGGGGGTGACCGTGAGGAAAGGGTCGAAGAGGGGGCCCGCGAGGCACGCCGTCGCTCGTCGCGGCGTGCCTCGTTCTCCTGGCCGGCCCGACGGGGGCCGCCGCCGAGGGACCGGTCGGGCGCATCGTTCTGGACGGCTCTCTGGGGGCCAGGGCGGCGGAGCCGCTCCTGGTCCGGCTGTGGGCGTCGGGCTTCTTCCGCCGGAACGAGGCCGTGCTTCGCGAGTTCCTCAACAACGACTACGCGCTGTTCGATGCGGGCGGCCCCAAGCCGCCCGACGGCGTCCGAGGCCTGGCTTGCTTCTCCAAAAAAGGCGGCCGGAAGGACACCATCTTCCTGCGGAAAGACCTGTTCGCCCACTTCGACGTCGGCCTGGAGGGGACCGTCGAGCGTGCGGACGTCGGCGCAAGGGTCCTTCCGGTCCTGGTCCATGAGCTCTTCCACGACCTGTGGTCGAACGTCCTCGACGAACACGAGCGGGCCGCTTTCTCCCGGGAGGGCGAGGCCTTCATGAAGGACTTCCGCATGGCCCAGACGCCCGAGGACAAGCGGCGTTTTCTTCTCCTCGCCGGAGACGACGCCGCCGACCCTCGCTGCCTGCGATCATACGACGGGATCGGCGACATCCTGGCGGCCAACCCGACGCGGGCCCTGTGCGGCCACGAGATGTTCGCCTGGCTGGCCGAGCGGCTCTTCACGACCAAGGCCATGATCCCCTGCCCGCTGCGAAAGTACTATTCCTGCGTTCTCGCCGGGATCCCGTCCGCAACGGCAGGAACGAAATAGGCGCGGTTCCAGGAGGGCCCTTGGATCTCTCGAGGCCGGGCCGGCATCCTCTCCGGATCGCGATCGCCTTCGGGATCGCGCTGGCGGTCGTGTCCTCCGGCGGCCCCGGGGAAGCCGCCCGAGGGGTCGGCGAAGAGACTGTGCCGCGCGGCGCGGGAGGGCAATCTCAACCTCGTCCGCAAGATACTCCGGGACTCCGGAGAGAGCGTGAAAGAGGCCGACCAATTCGGGTACACGGCCCTTCACTGGGCCGCCCTCTGCGGCCACCGGGAGATCCTGGAAGACCTGCTGAACGCCGGCGCTGCGGTCGATTCCCCGGCCGGAGAGGAGGGCCGGACGGCGCTCTATCTGGCCTCGCTGCGCGGCCGCGAGGTCATCATCGAAGCCCTGGTCGCGAGGGGCGCGGCCGCGAACGGGAAGGACAAGAGCGGGCGGACCGCGGTCCACGCCGCCGCGGAAACAGGGCAGGCGCGGGTGCTCGAGATCCTCATCAGGCACGGTTGGGCGGTCGAGGGCCGCGACGCCGAGGGACTGACGCCTCTCCACCTGGCCTGCCAGGCCGGCCACGAGGGGGCGGCCCGGCTGCTTGCAGAACACGGAGCGCCGATCGATCCCGTCGACGGCTTGGGCGAAACGCCGCTTCATCTGGCCGCTCTGGCCGGGAATCGCGATCTCGATCGCATTGCTGCTCGAGCGCGGGGCCTGCATCGACTCCCGGGACGGCAGCGGGGCGACGCCGCTGCTCCGGGCCTCCCGCTGCGGCCAGGTCGCCGCCGCTCGGCCCTTATCGCCGCAGGCGCGGATGTCCGCGCCGGAGACGCGACGGGAAGAACGGCCCTGGATTACGCCCGCCTCTTCGCCTTCAGCGAACTGGAGGCCGTCCTCCTGGCCAAGCGTTAAATGGGGGACATGATACCCATTTCCTATTAATTAAATGGGAAATGGGTATCATGTCCCCCATTTTCTGTCCCCGATTTAGGGGCCGGCGAAAACGGCCTCGGCTCCGGGGGTGTACTTGCCGTCGGGGCCGAAGAGGACGAGCGGAGGCATGAGCTCCGGGCCGCCCGCATTCGCGGCATGGCCTAATTCGATCAGGAACAGGTTCGGCGGCTCGCCGTCGCGCGGGTGGACGAAGCGCAGGCGCCGGACCTCGAGCCCGCTCTCCCCCGCCGCCGCCAGAAGGTCCGTCCGCCGCTTTTCCGGGTAGACGAAGCACGCCCGCCCCTCCGGAGCGAGCCACTCCGCCGTCTTCCGCATGAAGTCCCCGATCGCCGCCATGGAGCTCGTGCTTGGCCGCGGACTTCTCGGCCGACGCGCTCAGGAACCCGGCCTTCTTCCCGATGTAGGGCGGATTGGAGAAGATGAGATCGAACTTGCGCCCCGGCTCGTAGGTCCGGAAGTCGGCCTCGACGACCTCGATCCGCCCCCCGAGCCCGTTCAGCGCGACGTTGCGCCGGGCCAGGTCCGCCAGCCCCGCCTGGATCTCGAGCGCCGTGACGCGCCGGAAGGGCTTGACGCTGAGGAGAAGGGCGATGATCCCGCTGCCCGTCCCGATCTCGAGCGCCTCGTCCTCCTCCCGCGTCCGCACGAAATCCGCGAGAAGCGGCGCGTCGACGGAGAAACGGTAGCCTTTTTTCCCCTGCCAGACGCGGATGCGCCCGTGATAGAACGCGTCGAGGGTCTCGCCGTCAGACCGCGGCGTCGCCGGAGTCGTCATCCTCGCCGGCCTCCGTCATGACCACGACGCGCTCCGGCTGGATCTCCGCGTAGCCGCCCCGGATCGCGACCGACTCCTCGCCGCCCGCCTCGACGAAGCGCAGCCTCCCCCGCCCTATGCCCGTGAAGAGCGGCCGGTGCCCGGGCAGCACGCCGATCTCGCCCTCGAGCGACGGCAGGTAGACGGCCTCGACGTCGGTTTCGACGAGCAGCTTGCGGGGCGTCACCACCGTGAGGTGGAGCGTGGCCGGAAGCGCGTCGCTCATTCCGCCCTCAGCTCCTCGGTCCGCTTGACGACGTCCTCGATGCTGCCGACCATGTAGAAGGCCTGCTCGGGCTTGTCGTCGTGGAGCCCCTCGGCGATCTCCCGGAAGCCGCGGACGGTCTCCTCGACGGTCACGTAGCGGCCGGGCCGTCCCGTGAACTCCTGGGCGACGTGGAAGGGCTGGGACATGAAGCGCTGGATCTTCCGGGCCCGGGAGACGACGGTCTTGTCCTCGTCCGAGAGCTCCTCGATGCCCAGGATGGCGATGATGTCCTGGAGGTCGCGGTATCTCTGCAGGATCTCCTTGACCCGCCGGGCCACGCGGTAGTGCTCCTCGCCGACGATGCGCGGGTCGAGGATGCGCGAGAACGAGGCCAGCGGGTCGACGGCCGGGTAGATGCCGATGTCGGTCAGGGCCCGGGACAGGTTGGTCGTGGCGTCGAGGTGGGAGAAGGTCGTGGCCGGCGCGGGGTCGGTGAAATCGTCGGCCGGGACGTAGATCGCCTGGACCGAGGTGATCGAGCCCTTCTTGGTCGAGGTGATGCGCTCCTCGAGCTCGCCCAGCTCCGTCGCCAGGTTCGGCTGGTAGCCGACGGCCGAGGGCATCCGGCCGAGAAGCGCCGAGACCTCGGAGCCCGCCTGGGTGAAGCGGAAGATGTTGTCGATGAAGAGCAGGATGTCCTGGCCCATCTCGTCGCGGAAGTACTCCGCGACCGACAGGGCCGTCAGGCCGACCCGCAACCGGGCCCCCGGCGGCTCCGTCATCTGGCCGTAGATGAGGGACGTCTTGCCGATGACGCCCGAGCCCTTCATCTCGAGCCAGAGGTCGTTGCCCTCGCGGGTGCGCTCGCCGACCCCGGCGAAGACCGAATAGCCGCCGTGCTTCAGGGCCACGTTGTGGATGAGCTCCTGGATGATGACGGTCTTGCCCACGCCCGCGCCGCCGAACAGGCCGATCTTGCCGCCCTTGAGGAAGGGCTGGATGAGGTCGATGACCTTGATGCCGGTCTCGAACATCTCGAGCTTGGTGCTCTGCTGGTCGAGCGGCGGCGGGAGACGGTGGATGGGATAGCGCTTGTCGGTGACGATCGGGCCGAGCTTGTCGACGGGCTCGCCGATGACGTTCATGATCCGGCCGAGCGTGCCCTCGCCGACCGGGACCGTGATGGGCCCGCCGAGGCTCTCGGCCTTCATGCCGCGCGCCAGGCCTTCCGTCGGGTGCATCGAGACGCAGCGGACGCGGTCCTCGCCGATGTGCTGTTCGACCTCGACGATGATGGACATCGGCTCGGCGGTGTCGAAGCCCTCGCTCGTCACCCGCAGGGCCGTGTAGATCTCGGGCAGCGCGCCGCCCTCGAACTTGACGTCGACGACGGGCCCGATGACCTGGACGACGGTTCCGAACTTGGCATCGTTTGTTCCCATGGGTTCTCTCCCTAGTTCGTCTGCTTGAGCGCCTCGACCGCGGTCATGATCTCCAGGAGCTCCTTGGTGATGCCGGCCTGGCGGATCTTGTTGAGCTGGAGGAGGAGGTCGCCGATGAGCTCCTCGGCGTTCTTGGTGGCGTTGTCCATGGCCATCATCCGGGCCGCCTGCTCGGCCGCCTGCGATTCGTGGACGGCGTGGAGGATCTGGCTTTCGACGTAGAGGGGCAGGAGGAACGCGGCCAGCCGCCGGTCCCCCGGCTCCCAGTCGGGCGCCATGTGAGCCGACGCCTCCGCCCCGGCCGCGGGCTCGAGCGGCAGCACCCGGTGGGTCATGATCCGCGGCGCCAGGATGGACTTGAACTCGTTGGAGACGATGTAGACGGCGTCGATCTTCTGGAAGGTGTAATCGCGCATGAGCGACTCGGCCAGGTCGCGCAGCTCCCCGCGCGTCAGGCGGTCGGTCCGGTCGCCGAAGACCCGGTCCACGGCGTACGGGCACTTGCGGTAGTGGCCGGCCGCCTTCTTGCCGACCAGGACGAGCCGGACCTCGGCCGTCTTCGCTTTTTCGCCGATGAACGCGTCCGCCGCGGCCAGGAGGTTGGAGCTGTAGGCCCCGGCCAGCCCCTTGTCGGCCGTGACGACCACGACCTCGATCCGCTTCTCGTCCCGGCGGAGCAGGAGCGGGTGCGCCCCCGCCGAGGCCCACCAGGCCAGCCGGTTCATCAGCTCCGGGAAGATGTGCCAGAACGGCCGGCCTTCCTGGACCGCCCGCTGGGCCTTGCGGAACTTGGCCGTCGCCACGGTCTTCATCGCCTGGGTGATCTGCCGGCTGTTCTGCACGCTGCGGATGCGCCGGCGGAGATCGATGAGGGTCGACATCCTACTTCAAGCCCTCCTTGAACTCGGCGTTGAAGGCCTTGAGCGCGGCGGCGATCTCGCCGTCGAGGGCGGTGTCGATGTGCTTCTTCTCGCGGATCTTCGTCAGGATGTCCGCGTGGGTCCTCTCGAAATGCTCGTAGAGCTTCTTCTCGTAGGCGCGGACCTCCGCGACCGGGAACTCGTCGAGGTAGCCGCGGTTGCCGGCGTAGATGATGAGGACCTGCTTCTCGACCGGGATGGGCGAGTACTGGCCCTGCTTGAGGATCTCGGTCAGCCGCTCGCCGCGGTCGAGCTGGGACTGGCTCGTCTTGTCGAGCTCGGTCCCGAACTGGGCGAAGGTGACGAGCTCGCGGTACTGGGCCAGGTCGAGCTTGAGCTTCCCGGCGACCTGCTTCATGGCCTTGATCTGGGCGTTGCCGCCGACGCGCGAGACGGAGATGCCGACGTTGATGGCCGGCCGGACGCCGGCGTTGAACAGGTCGGACTGGAGGTAGATCTGGCCGTCGGTGATGGAGATGACGTTGGTCGGGATGTAGCCCGAGACGTCGCCCGCCTGGGTCTCGATGATGGGCAGGGCCGTCAGCGACCCGCCGCCGAGCTCGTCGTTGAGCTTGGCCGCCCGTTCGAGGAGCCGCGAGTGGAGGTAGAAGACGTCGCCGGGATAGGCCTCGCGCCCGGGCGGGCGGCGCAGGAGGAGCGAGATCTCGCGGTAGGCCGCCGCGTGCTTGGACAGGTCGTCGTAGACGACCAGGGCGTGGCGCTTGTTGTCGCGGAAGTACTCGCCGAGGGCGCAGCCGGCGTAGGGCGCCAGGTACTGGAGGGGCGACGGGTCGCTGGCCGACGAGGCGACGACGATGGAGTACTCCATGGCCCCGAAGTCCTCGAGGGTCTTGATCATCTGGGCGACGGTCGAGTTCTTCTGGCCGATGGCGACGTAGATGCAGACGACGTCCGAGCCCTTCAGGTTGAGGATGGTGTCGGCGACGATGATGGTCTTGCCGGTCTGGCGGTCGCCGATGATGAGCTCGCGCTGGCCGCGGCCGATGGGGATCATGCTGTCGATGGCCTTGATGCCGGTCTGGAGCGGCTCGCGGACGGGCTGGCGGTCGACGACGCCCGGGGCCAGGCGCTCGAGATGCATGAAGGTGTCGGTCTGGATGGGGCCCTTGCCGTCGAGGGGCTGGCCGAGCGGGTTGACGACGCGGCCGATCATGGCCGGGCCGGCCGGGATCTGCATGAGGCGGCGGGTCCGCTTGACGACGTCGCCCTCGCGGACGAGGTGGCTTTCGCCGAGGAGGACCACGCCGACGTTCTCCTCTTCGAGGTTCAGGGCCAGGCCGAAGACGCCCTGGGGGAACTCGAGGAGCTCGTTGGACATGACCCGGTCGAGCCCGTAGACGCGGGCGATGCCGTCGCCGACCGAGGTGACCGTGCCGACCTCGCGGATGTCGACGTCCTTCGTGTAGCCTTCGATCTGGCTCTGGATGATCTTGGTGATCTCGTCGGCTTTGATGCTCATGACAACCTCTATCTCTCTTCGTGGCCGAGTCGTTCCTGGAGCGCGCGAAGCTCCCCTTCGACCGACGCGTCGTAGACGATGTGGCCCTTGCGCACGGCCACGCCGCCGACGAGGCCGGGATCGGTCCTGAGGACGAGGCGGACGGGCTTCTTCTCGAGGGCCTCGAGGCCGCGGGCCAGCCTGTCGCGCTGGGCGTCGGTCATCGGCACGGCCGAGGCGGCCTCGTAGGTCACGACGCCGTGCATCTCGCTCCAGGCCTCCGGGAGCGCCGCGACGATCTCCGGCAGGAGCGCCATCCGCTTGTGGTGCTGGAGGAGCTCGAGAAAGCGGACGGCCTTCGGGCCCGTGCCGGCGAGGGCCAGGACCTCGCCGAGGACGGCGGCCCTCTTCCGGGCGTTGACGAAGGGGCTGGCGAGCGCCCGGCGCAGGTCGTCGCGGGAGGCGAAGATCTCGAGGAACGCCCGGACCTCGGCCCCCAGGGACGCGTACTCCTTCTCGTCGTCGAGGGCCCGGGCCAGGCCTTCGGCGTATTTCTTAACGAGCGGCAGATTCTTCATGGAGTCGGGACAGCCTGTCGATGGATTTTTCGATGAGGGCGCTCTGGGCCTCGGGCGTCAGGCGCCGGAGGATGCGTTCGCGGGCCAGCGCGGTGGCCTTGGCCGCGGCGTAGGCCTTGAGCTCCCCGACGCCCTGCCGGACCTGGCCTTCGAGCTCCTGGCGGGTGAGCTTCTTGAGGCGCTCGGCTTCCTCGCGGGCCGCCTGGGCGATGCGCTCGGTCTCGCGCTTCCCCTCGGCCTCGGCCTCGGCCTTGAGCGCGAGGACCTGGCCGGCGAGACCGGCGGCCTTGGCCCGGGAGCCGGCGGCGCGGGACTCGGCCTCGGTCCGGCCCGTCTCGGCCTGGGCGATCGAATCGCCGACGTCCGCGGTTCTCTTGGCCAGCATGGACCTGACCGGCTTGCGGAGGATGAGGAACAGGGCGCCGAAGAGGACGACGAAATTGAAGACCTTGCCGATGAAGTCCATGGTCCCGGAGGCGTGGGCGCCCTCCTCCGCTGATGCGCCCAGGAGGAGCGGCAGGGCGAGGAGGAGGAACAGGGCTGAACGGGGGACCCGGCGCATCAGTCCCCCAAGATCCGCTTCTCGATGGATTCGGCGATCTCCTCGGTCCGCTTGTCGAGGTCCTTCTTGAGGGCCTCCATCTCGCGGCGGAGCTCCTCCTTGGCCTTCTCGACCTCGGCCCGGCCCTCGGCCTGGACCTCGCGGACGAGCCGGCTCTTTTCCTTGAGGGCCTCGGTCTCGGCGCTCGCCCGGATGCCGTCGGCGGCGGCCCGGGCCTCCTTGAGGCCCTCCTCGATGCGGCGCAGGTCGCCTTCGTAGGCCTTCAGGGCCTCGTCGGCCGCCGTCTTGTCCTTGGAGATCCGCCCGGAACGCTCGTCGAGGATGCGCATGATGGGCTTGAAGAAGATCCGGGTCAGGATCAGCACGAGGATCCAGACGATGGCGAAGACGATCAAAGCCGTTGCGTCGATTTGAAGCATTAGGCGACTTTCCCAAAGGGAAAAGTAAAGTAAAGGAAAATGTAGCATGAAGCCGGCCGAAAAGCAATCGCCGGACGCGGCCTCTCCTCCTTCATTATCTTGGGCACGTTCCCGAGAAGCGTGTCGTGTGCATGATCGGATCGGCCCCGCCGACCGGAATCGCTTCTTGACGGCGAACTAGCCGCTTTACTTCGCCGATGAGGAAGAGCGAGCCGGCGATGACGACGGGAACGCGGCCGCCGGAGAGGGATAGGGCCAGCTCGACGGCTTTGCGGGTGTCGGGCTCGAGGAAGACCGGCCCCTTGAATGACGGCGGGGCGGCAGCAGCGAGCTCCTCGGGAGAAGCCGAGCGCTTGTAGGGGACGCGGGTCAGGATGACCGTCGAGGCGCGCGGAAAGAGCGCCCGGGTCATGGCCCCGAGGTCCTTGTCCCGCATGGCCGCGAAGACGAGGACGACCGGCCGGCGGACGACGTCTTCGAGGTGCGCGGCCAACGCTTCGGCACCTTCGGGATTGTGGGCCCCGTCGAGGAGGACGAGCGGGCGGCGCCGGACCGTCTCGAGCCGGCCTTCCCAGCAGGTCTCGCGAATGGCCTCGAGGACCTTCTTCTTATCGAGGGGCTTCCAGACTCGGGAGAGCACCTCGGTCGTGGCGATGGCCACGGCGGCGTTGGCCCCCTGGTGGCGGCCGGCGAGGCCGGGCGTGAAGGCGTAGCGGCCACGCTCGCCCGTGTAGACGAACCGGTAGCCGTCGCGGACGCGCGCGGTCTCGAGCGCCCGTCCCTCCCCGAAGACCTCGGTGAGGGGCGCGTCCCTCTCGGCGGCGATCCGGCGGATCTCGCCGAGCGCCGGTCCGGATGCGACGCCGCAGACCGCCGGGACGCCCCGCTTGAAGATGCCGGCCTTCTCGAAGGCGATCTTCTCGAGCGTCGCGCCGAGGTGCTCCTCGTGGTCCTTGGCGATCGTCGTGATCACGGAGACGAGGGGGCGGACGACGTTGGTCGCGTCGAACCGGCCGCCCAGGCCCACCTCGAGCACGGCGACGTCGACCTCGCGTTCGGCGAACTCGAGAAAAGCCAGGGCGGTCAGGACCTCGAAATAGGTCGGGTGGTAGACCAGCCGGCGCTCGGCCATCAGGCCGTCGATGACGCCCTTCAACCGCGCCAGCAACTCCCGGAAACGCTTCGGCGCGATCGTCTTCCCGTCGACGCGGATCCGCTCCTCGACGCGGGCCAGGTGCGGCGAGGTGTAGAGGCCGGTCCTCAGGCCGTGGGCCCGCATGATCCCGGCCAGCATGGCCGAGACCGAGCCCTTGCCGTTCGTCCCGGCGACGTGGACCGACAGGAACCGGTTCTGGGGATTGCCGAGCGCGGCGCACAGGGTCGTGACGTTCTCGAGGCCGAGCTTGATGCCGAAGTGCTGGAGGCGGCCGAGGTAGTCCCGGCACTCGGACGGGGTCATTGCGGACGGTTGAGGAAGAGGCGGAGCGCCTTGACCAGGTAGGGCTTGAGGGCCTTCCTCTCGACGACGTCGTCGAGCATGCCGTGGCTGAGCAGGAACTCGGAGCGCTGGAAGCCCTTGGGCAGCTTCTCCTTGATGGTCTGCTCGATGACGCGCGGGCCGGCGAAGCCGATGAGGGCCTGGGGCTCGGCCACGTTGACGTCGCCGAGCATGGCGAAGCTGGCCGTCGTGCCGCCGGTCGTCGGGTCGGCCAGGACGGAGATGAAGGGGATGCGGGCCTGGCCGAGGCGGGCGATCGCCGCGCTCGACTTGGCCATCTGCATGAGCGAGAGCATGCCTTCCTGCATGCGCATGCCGCCGGAGACGGAGACGATGATGACCGGCCGGCCGTCCTCGAGGGCTCGTTCGCAGGCCCGGGCGATCTTCTCGCCGACGACCGAGGCCACGCTGCCGCCGAGGAAGCCGAAGTCCATGGCCAGGATGTAGACGGGGATGCCGCCCATCATGCCGCGGGCCGTGACGATGGCCTCGGAGAGGCCGGTCTTCTTCTCGTTGTCCTTGATGCGGTCGGCGTAGGCCTTGAGGTCGACGAAGTGGAGGGCGTCGACGGAGTGGAGGTTGGCGTCGAGGACCTCGTAGGCGCCGTCGTCGAAGAGCATCTGCAGGCGCTCCTCGGCGGAGACGCGGAAGTGGAAGCCGCAGGACGGGCACACGGAGAGGTTGTCCAGGATGTCCTGCTTGTAGAGGATCCGCTGGCAGCTGTTACAACGGGTCCAGAGGCTGGTCATGGGCGTTATCCTTTGTGGGCCGGTTTAGCGTCGCCCCGGGAGGGGGCGGGCCCGCGGCCGCGGCGGCTGAGGGCCTCGATGACCGCGTTCGAATCGGGGAGCTCGTCCTCGAAGTCGTCCTCGTCGCGGAGCAGGCGCCTGACCGCGGCGAGGAAGGCGACGGGATCGAGCGGTTTTTCGAAAAAGTCCGAAGCGCCGAGCCCGTTGAGGGCCTCCTGGCGGTACTTGGGACCCTTGTAAAGGCCGGTGACGATGATGACGGGGACCCTCCCCTGGGACTCCCGGGAGATCTTCTGGCACAGGTCGAAGCCGTGGAGTTTGGGCAGCATGGCCTCGAGGACGACGAGGTCGGGCTTCCCGGAGACGTAGGCCTCGTACCCGGCCTGGCCGTCGGTCGCCTTGAGACATGATACTTATGCGTTTTCAACTAGCTTGGCGAGATTCTCCAGACCGGCGGCGTCGTAATCGACGATGAGGATCTTCTTTTCGGCCATGGCGAACGTGCCCGATAATCCTACGGGAATGGCCGGGGCTTGTCAATCGGTCCCGCCCGGTAGCAGGGGCCCCGCTCTTTATCGCCCGGCGGAAAAGGGCTAAAATGCGGGCCGACCCATGTACAAGTCCCGCCGCCACGCCCTCGGCCAGCATTTCCTGACGAACGAGGGCGTCCTGCGCAAGATCGTCGCCGCCGTCGATCCCCGGCCGGAGGACCTCATCGTCGAGGTCGGCGCCGGGCGGGGCGTCCTGACCGCCCGGCTCGCCGCCGGCGCGGGGCGGGTCGTCGCGGTCGAGAAGGACGAGAGGCTCGTCCCCGGACTGAGAAGCGGGATGCCCGCCAACGTCGAGGTCGTCCACGGCGACATCCTGAGGCTCGACCTCGGCGAGATCGCCAAGAGGGCCGGCGTCACGGCTCTCCGGCTTGTCGGCAACATCCCCTACTCGATCTCCTCTCCCCTGCTCTTCCGGGTGCTCGACGAGCGGGCGCTTCTTTCCGACTGCGCGTTCCTGCTCCAGAAGGAAGTGGCCGAACGGGTGACGGCCGGCCCCGGCACGAAAAGCTACGCGCCGCTCGGCATCCTGCTCCAAAACGAATTCGAGGCCAGGATCGCGTTCACGGTGGCGCCGGGCTCGTTCTCGCCGCCGCCCAAGGTCCAGTCGGCGCTCCTGACGCTCCGCCGCCGGCCCGCTCCTCTCCACCCCGGCGCCGCCGACGAGCCCTATCGCGCCTTCCTCCGGGCGGCCTTCGCCGAGCGCCGCAAGATGCTCTGGAAGAACCTGTCCCGGCGGGCCACCCCGGCCGCGCTCGAAGCGGCTTACGGCGACGCTCGGCCTGGCCCGCAGCGCCCGCGCGGAAGAGCTATCGCCTGATTCCCTCTTCGCGCTCTTCACCGCTCTGCGCCCTTGAATAACGGGGACACGTATTCGCGGGGCATGTCCCCGTCCGTTGTGTTATAATCGCCGCGTGAAAAAACGGAAGGCGAAGTCCGCCAAAGGCGCCAACGGCAGGAACGGCAAGGCCGCGCAGAAAAAGCAGGCCCTGGCCGTCGAGATCACCGGCGTCCTGCTCATCTTCCTGGCCCTCTTCGCCGTCGTCAGCGTCCTCAGCTTCGATCCCAAGGACCCCTCCTTCGCCACTTCGCCGACGGCCGGGCACACGATCCGCAACTTCGCCGGCAGCATCGGCTCCTATTTCGCCCAGGCCTATCTCTGGTTCCTGGGCCTGGCCGCCTACCTCCTGCCGTTCATCCTCGGCTACGCCGCCCTGCGGGCCGTCCTGCGCGGCTCGTCGGCCCACCTGCTCAAGCGCCTGGGCACGATCGCGCTCGGCCTGATGGTCGTCTGCCCGCTCCTGGCCCTCATCTTCGAGTCCTTCCCGGTCCGCGGCAGCACCGTGCCGGCCGGCGGCCTGCTCGGCGAGCTGCTGCTCAACGGCCTGGTCCGCTTCCTCGGCACCATCGGCTCGTTCATTTTCCTCCTGGCCGCGCTGGCCGCCTTTCTCCTCTTCTCCACCCGCTGGTCGCTCGCCAAGTCCCTCCGCTTCGCCAAGGGGGCCTTCGAATCGACGGCCAAGGAAGTCCGGATCCAGGTGACGGACCGCCAGAAGGCCAAGGAGAAGGACAGGATGCGGGAGAAGGTCCGCGACAAGTACGCGGCCCCGCCCGCCGCCCCCGATCCCAAGTCCGAGAAGGCCGCCCGCAAAGCCGAGAAGGAGGCCGAGAGGGAGCGCGAGCGGGAAGAACGGCGCGCCTGGCCAAGGAAGCGGCCCGCAAGCCCGTCGCGGCCGTCCCGCTCCCCCGCAAGCCTGTCGCCCCGCCGAAGCCCGAGCCGCTGCTCTTCCCCGATCCCGGCCGGAAGGGCGATTACCTCTACCCGCACTTCAACCTGCTCGAGATCGGACTTCCGGCCGAGAAGATCAGCCAGGCCGAGCTCCTCGACAAGAAACGGCGCATCGAGGAGAAGCTCAAGGAGTTCGGCATCGAGGGCGAGGTCCGCGAGTACCACCCCGGACCGATCATCACGACCTACGAGTACTTCCCGGCCCCGGGCGTCAAGGTCTCGCAGGTCCAAAGCCGGACCGAGGACCTGGCCCTGGCCCTGGAGACGGAGTCGGTCCGCATCCAGCGCATCGCCGGCAAGTCCACCCTGGGCATCGAGATCCCCAACAACAAGCGCGAGATCATCAAGCTCCGCGACGTCATCGAGTCGCCGAATTTCCAGGACTCGCCCTCCAAGCTGACCTTCGCCCTGGGCAAGGACGTCCACGGCGGCGTCGTCGTGACCGACCTGGCCGTCATGCCCCACCTGCTCATCGCCGGCTCGACCGGCACGGGCAAGAGCGTCGCCCTCAACGCCCTGATCGCCAGCCTCCTCTACAAGGCCACGCCGGAGGAGGTCAAGATCGTCCTCATCGACCCCAAGCGGCTCGAGTTCACGCTCTTCGAGGACATCCCCCACCTGCTCTGCCCGGTCATCAACGACCCGAAGAAGGCCCACATCGTCCTCAACGACATCGTCAAGAAGATGGAGGAGCGCTACAAGAAGCTCCAGGGCATCAAGGTCCGCAACATCGACCAGTACAACACCCAGATGAGGCAGCTCATCGCCGAGAAGAAGGGGCGCCCTGACGGAGGAGGAGAAGCAGCAGCTCCAGCCCCTGCCCTACATCGTCATCATCATCGACGAGCTCGCGGAGCTGATGATGGTCGGGGCCCAGGACGTCGAGTTCCTGATCGGCCGGCTGGCCCAGCTGGCCCGGGCCGTCGGCATCCACCTGGTCATGGCCACCCAGCGGCCGTCGATCGACGTCATCACCGGCACGATCAAGAACAACTTCGCCTGCCGCATCGCCTTCCGCGTCCCCTCCAAGGTCGACTCGCGGGTCATCATCGACACCTCCGGCGCCGATCAGCTCCTGGGCATGGGCGACATGCTCTTCATGCCGCCCCACAACCCCCGCCTCGTCCGCCATCACTGCTCCTTCGTCTCCGCGGCCGAGATCAAGCGCCTGGTCAAGCACGTCAAGAGCCAGGGCACGCCGACCTACGACACGCGCATCCTCCACGTCGTCAAGGGCGATGCCGATCCGGCCGCCTCCGGGAGACGGCGAGAAGGACGAGCTCTACGACAAGGCCGTCGAGACCGTCCTCCAGAGCGGGCAGGCCTCGGCCTCCCACCTCCAGCGCCGCCTCGAGCTCGGCTACGCCCGGGCGGCCCGGATCATCGACCAGATGGAAGACGCGGGCCTCATCGGTCCCAAGGACGGCAGCAAGCCCCGCGAGATCCTCATCGACCGCAAGGAGTTCTTCAAGGAGCAGATGCGCAAGCGGGCCGGCGGCGGGGACAGGGACCGGGAGGATTGAGCCGGATGGTCAAAGAGAACAAGACCGCCTGCCCCGAGGATTCCGTCCTGCAGTACCGCCCGGTCATCTCCTTCCGGGTCCGCAAGGCCCTCGGCAGCTCCAATCCCGACTGGGAGGACGTCGTCAACGAGATCCTGACCCAGGCCGTGGCCAAGATCAAGAGCGGCGAGTTCCGCGGCGACTCCTCGATCGGGACGTTCCTCTACACCATCACCAGCCGGCGGATCATCGACTACATCCGCCAGAAGACCCGGGTCCTCAAGCACGCGCCCGAGCCCGTCCCCTACCCCGACCCCCACGACGAGATGGAGCACCGCGAGCGGGCCAAGCAGGTGGAGCAGGTGGTCGCCGGCCTCAAGCCCAAGTTCCGCGACGTCCTCTACCTCTATTATTACAAGGAGCTCTCGCGCGAAGAGGTCGCCCGGACCCTCGACATCTCGCCGCGCCGGGTCTCGGAACGGGTCAACTACGCCCTCAAGCTCATCCAGAAAGCCGTCCGGAAATAGGCCGCGGGAAGTCCGACTTGACACCCCCTCGAGCGACTAAAACCCTGAAGCCCGAAAAGGCTGCAGACATGAAGAAGACGTGCCACTACGACCACCTGATCGACGAGTACCTCCTCGACAAGCTCAAGCCCGAGGACCAGGCGGCCTTCGAGGAGCACTACTTCATCTGCCCGCACTGCTTCGCCCAGCTCGACCAGAAGAGCGAGATCGTCCAGATCCTGAAGAAGGAAGGGGTCCTCGAAACGGCGGGGGAAGAGGCCTGCGATCACGCGCACGAGCCCCGGCCCGTTTCGCTGGTGGCGCCGGCTGCTTCGCCGGCTGGGCCTCAAGCGCTAGTCTTCGATCGGCCGCTCATCCGCCTGCGAGAAGACCCGGCCCCGCGTCTGCTCCTCGAACCCCAGGCAGCACATCAGCCGGCCGCACTGCCCCGAGATCTTGGTCGGATTGATGACGATCTGCTGCTTCCGGGCCTTCTGGATGGTCACCGGCTCGAAGGTCGTCATGAAGCTCGAGCAGCACAGGCAGCGGCCGCAGACGCCCAGGCCGCCGATCATCTTGGCCTCGTCCCGGACGCCGACCTGGCGCATCTCGATGCGCATCCGCAGCTCCTTGGCCAGGTCCTTGACCAGCTGGCGGAAGTCGACCCGCCCGTCGGCCGTGTAGTAGAAGATGCCCTTCTTCTCGTTGAAGAAATAGCGGACCGCGACGAGCTTCATGGGCAGGTTGTGGGCGGTGATCCTCTGCAGGCAGAGATCGTAGGCCCGGGCCTCCCTCTCCCGCAGCCACTCGAACTTCCGGATGTCCTCGGACGTGGCCCGGCGCAGGACCTGGACGGCCAGGCGGGCGGCCTTGGGATTGTGGCACTGGATGCTGCCCTCGTCGACGACGACGGCCAGGTCGCCGCCGAGGTCGGACTCGACGATGCAGCGTTCCCCGACGCGCAGGCCCATCTCCCCGGCGTGGGCCCGGAGGATGCGGCCGGTGGTTTCCGATCGGACGCAGACGATGTCAGACATGTCTCAGCTCCCTGAAATTGGAGAAAAACGTGGTCGCGAGAAGGCCCTTGTTGAGGTTCTTCTCGAGCTGGATCAGCACGAAATCGAGCTCTTCGAGAACGCCCAGGACCTGACGGACGTCCCAGGCCGAGGCGGCCTCGCGGAGCTTCGCCTCGAGGTCCGGATTGAGCAGGAGCGACGGGTCGCCGCCGAGCCGGAGGAGGAGGATGTCCCGGACGAAGGACGAGAGGACCTCCAGGACGCGGCCGAACTCCTCCTGGACGGCCTTGGGCATGGTGCCGAACCGGTCCAGGAACCGGCCGGAGCGGTCGGCCGAGACCAGGGCCTCGAAGAGCTCCCAGGCCTCGTCCTTGAGGGCCCGGACCTCGTCCCACTCGAGCTCCTGGGCCCGGTCGAGGTTCCCGCCGACGAGCAGGGCGAGGATGCGGGCCTGCTCCCGGCTGAAGTCCTTCTCGATCAGGATCTCCTCGATCTCCTCGCGGCCGATGGCCGAGAAGGCCAGGACCCGGCAGCGGGAGCGGATGGTCGGGAGGAGGAGGAACGGGCTCGGCGTGACCAGGATGACGTGGCAGTAGGCGGGCGGCTCTTCGAGGACCTTGAGCAGGGAGTTGGCCGAAGCGTCGTTCAGGTTCTCGGCCCCCACGACGATGAAGACGCGCTTGCGGCCCATCATCGGCCGGAGGTAGGCCATCTGCTTGAGCAGGCGGGTCTGTTCGATCTTGATGTCCTGTCTCTCGGCGGCGATGACCATGACGTCCGGGTGGCTCCCGGCGTCGACGGCCCGGCAGGAGGCGCACTCGCCGCAGGCGTCGGTGGTCATGTTGGCGCAGTTGAGGGCCTTGGCCAGGTTGAGGGCCATGGCCGTCTTGCCGACGCCCTCGGGGCCGCCGAAGACGAGGGAATTGGGGACGCGGCCGCGCTCGAGGGCCAGGTGGAGGATCCTCTTGATCCCCTTGTTGCCCGGGATGTCCTTGAAGGCCAAGTCCTCAACCGTCCTTTCGTTCCGGGCGCCGCCCGCCGTCCAGGAGCTTGGCGAGATAGCGCCCCGTGTGGGAGCGGGAGGCCGCGGCGGCGACCTCTTCGGGCGTTCCCTGGGCCACGATCCGCCCCCCCTCCTCGCCGCCTTCCGGGCCCAGGTCGATAATATAGTCGCAATATTTTATGACTTCAAGGTTGTGCTCGATGATGACGACCGTGTTGCCGAGCGAGGCCAGCTCGGCGAGGACCTCGAGGAGCTTGCGGACGTCGTCGAAGTGGAGGCCGGTCGTCGGCTCGTCGAGGAGATAGAGCGTCCGCCCGGTGGCCCGCCGCCCGAGCTCCTTGGTCAGCTTGATGCGCTGGGCCTCGCCGCCGGAGAGGGTGGGCGCGGGCTGGCCGAGGCGGATGTAGCCGAGGCCGACCCTCTTCAGGGTGGCCAGCTTGCGCTTGAGCTGGGGGTAGGCCTTGAGCAGCTCGTAGGCGTCGTCGACGGTCATGGCCAGGTAATCGGCGATCGACCGGCCCTTGTAGGTGACGGCCAGGGTCTCCTTGTTGTAGCGCCGGCCCTCGCACCGGTCGCAGGTGACGAAGACGTCGGGCAGGAAGTGCATCTCGATCCTCTTGACGCCGGCGCCCTCGCAATCCTCGCAGCGGCCGCCCGCGACGTTGAAGCTGAACCGGCCCGAGGCGTAGCCGCGCGCGCGGGCCTCGGGGGTGCGGGCCATGAGGTCGCGGAGGGCGGCGAAGAGCCCGGTGTAGGTCGCGGGGTTCGAGCGCGGCGTCCGGCCGATCGGCTTCTGGTCGACGGCGACGACCTTGTCCAGGCCGTCGATGCCCTCCATCCTGTCGTGGGCGCCGACGCGCTGGCGGGCCTTGTGGAGCCTGTTCTCGAGGGCCTTGAAGAGGATGTCGTAGACGAGGGTGCTCTTGCCGGAGCCGGAGACGCCGGTGACGGCCGTCATCGACGCGAGCGGGATGCGGACGTCGATGCCCTTGAGATTGTGCTCGCGGGCCTTGCGGATGACGAGCCAGCCGGCCGGCTTGCGCCGGGCGGCCGGCACGGGCACCGACTTCTCGCCGCGCAGGTACTGGGCGGTGAGCGAGTCGGGCGAGGCGAGGATGGCGGCCAGGGGGCCCTCGGCGACCTTGAAGCCGCCGGTCTCCCCCGCCCCGGGGCCGAGGTCGAGGACGTAGTCGGCCGCGCGGATCGTCTGCTCGTCGTGCTCGACGACGACGATCGAGTTGCCGTCGTCGCGGAGGCCGCGGAGGAGCGAGATGAGGCGGCCGTTGTCGCGCTGGTGGAGGCCGATCGTCGGCTCGTCGAGGACGTAGAGGACGCCGCGGAGGCGCGACCCGACCTGGGCCGCGAGCCGGACCCGCTGGGCCTCGCCGCCGGAGAGGGAGGAGGTCGTCCGGTTGAGCTGGAGATAGGACATCCCCAGCTCCTCCATGACGGCGAGGCGGGAGGAGATCTCCTTGAGGACGCGGGACGCGACGAGGGTTTCGGCGGGCGGGAACTCGAGCTTGGCGCACTCGGCCCGGAGATCGCCGATGGAGAGCTCCCCGACCTCGTGGATGTTGCGGCCGCCGATCCGGACGGACAGCGTCTCCGGCTTGAAGCGGGTGCCGCCGCAGTCGGGGCAGACCTCGTCGGTGAGCTCGACCTCGCCCCACTCGTTGGGGACCGCCCGGTAGCCGAGGCCGTGGCACTTCGGGCAGGCGCCGTAGGGGCTGTTGAAGGAGAAGTTGCGCGGCTCGAGCTCGGCCAGGCTCGACCTCGCAGAAGGGGCAGAGGAGGGTCAGGGAGAAGAAGCGCTCGCGGCCGGCCTCGTCGACGACGAGGACCTCCCCGTCGGAGACTTCGAGGGCCTTGGCGACGGCGAGGCCCAGACGCCGCTCCGCGTCGGGGCCGATCTTGATCGCGTCGACGAGGACCTCGATCGTGTGCTTGCGGTTCTTCTCGAGGGGGATGTCGTCGTCGAGGTCGCGGAGCGTGCCGTTGACGCGGGCCCGGAGGAAGCCCTTCTTGCGCAGGCGCTCGAAGAGGCGCTGGTACTCGCCCTTGCGGCCCTTGACGACGGGGGCCAGGATGCGGACCTTGGCGCCGGCGTGGTCGGCGGCGATCCGCTTCAGGATCTCCTCGGGCGTCTGGGACGAGACGACCCGGCCGCAGCTCGGGCAGTGGGGCGTGCCGACGCGGGCGAACAGGAGGCGCAGGAGGTCGGAAACCTCGGTGATGGTGCCGACGGTCGAGCGGGGGTTGGTGGAGATCGTCTTCTGGTCGATCGAGATGGAGGGCGAGATGCCCTCGACGGACTCGACGTCGGGCTTCTCCATCTGGTCGATGAACTGGCGGGCGTAGGCCGAGAGGCACTCGATGTAGCGGCGCTGGCCCTCGGCGAAGATGGTGTCGAAGGCGAGCGACGACTTCCCGGAGCCGGACGGGCCGGTGACGACGATGAGCTTGTTCCGGGGCAGCGCGACGTCGATGTGCTTGAGATTGTGCTGCGCCGCCCTCTTGATGCGAATCTCTTCGAGCATAACGGTTCATTTTAGCACAAAGACGGCCAGAATCGGGGACACAATACCATTTTCCGAATTTCCGGGTTTACCCCTCCAGCTTTGTCCCGGCCAGGCGCTATCTTTCGTTGGGCCGTGCTCTATAATAATGAGAGAGAGAGCGGCCATGTCCGGCCGCCGCCGGGCGGCAAGCCGAGGAGGCCGACCATGATCCGCAGATCCCGCCTGATCCTCGATCGTCGCCGCGCTGTCTCGGCGCCTTCTGCCGGCCTCGGCCGCCGGACGGCTCGGGCCTTCAGTCCGTCGCCGCAGCGGGAAGGGGGCTCTTCCGTTAGCGCCCAGCCAGGCGGCCGCGGCATCGTTCACCGCTCAGCAGGAGTATCTCTTCGAGATCATCAAGAGCCGGCGAACGGTGCGCGATTTTCAACCCACGCCCGTCCCGAAAGAGCACATCCTGAAGATCCTGGACATGGCCAGGTCGGCGCCCACGTCCGGGAACCAACAGCCCTGGAAGTTCCTGGTCGTCCAGGACCGGGTCAAGCTCGACCAGCTCAAGAACGAGGCCGTCGCCTGGTTCCTGGCGGACTATGAGAAGCGGATGAAGCCGGCGCCAGAGGTTCTGGATGGCCTGCGGAGGCAGCTGCCGGCGACCATGGCCAAGGTGCTGTCTGCCCCGGTCTATGTCGCCGTCCTGACCGATTCGCGATCGGCCTATCCGCCGGACAACCGCTACGACGGCCCGCTCGCGGCGGCCCTGCTGATGATCGCCGCCAGGTCCCTCGGCTACGGCACGGGCTTCTACACGAGTTATTTTCCGGAAGAGCGGATGCGCCGGTTCTTCGGCATCCCCGAGCGTTACAACCTCGTCTGCTTCACCCCGATCGGCGTCCCGGTCGAATGGCCGCCCGCGCCCTCAGAAGAAGCCGCTCGAGGACTTCGTCGTTTTCGAGAAGTTCTGAGGCCGGCGGCCCGGAGGAAGGCCTCCGGGAGTCCGCATTGACCCCCGGGTACGATTTCGTTAGGATGAAGGCACCCCCATGTCCAACGAAGAGAAGATCCTCAAATCGCTCAACCTGCTCCGGGAGATCGGCGAGCGGAGCGACTCCATCAAGGCCTTCCAGTACCTGCCGGCCCGGGAGGGACAGTTCCGGGACTACCCCGACGACGTCCACCCGGCCCTGCGCGAGGCGCTCGCGGCCAAGGGATTCACCTCGCTCTACTCCCACCAGCGCTCGAGCTGGGACGCCCTGAAGGAGGGCAAGAACGTCGTCGTCGTGACGCCGACGGCTTCGGGCAAGACCCTCTGCTACAACCTGCCCGTGCTCGACGCCATCATGAGGGACCCCTCGGCCCGGGCGCTCTACCTCTTCCCGACGAAGGCCCTGTCGCAGGACCAGCAGGCCGAGCTCGACGACATCAACGGGCGGCTGCCGGAAGAGATCCGCGTCTTCACCTACGACGGCGACACGCCCCAGGACGCCCGCAAGGCCATCCGGGCCCGCGGCCACATCGTCCTGACCAATCCCGACATGCTCCACGCCGGCATCCTGCCCCACCACACCAAGTGGATCAAGCTCTTCGAGAACCTCAAGTACATCGTCATCGACGAGCTCCACAGCTACCGGGGCATCTTCGGCAGCCACCTGGCCAACGTGCTGCGGCGGCTGAAGCGGATCGCCAAGTTCTACGGCGCCGACCCGCAGTTCATCCTGTGCACGGCCACGATCGCCAACCCGGCCGAGATGGCCGAGAAGATGATCGAGGCGCCGGTCGCGCTGGTCGACGACAACGGCGCGCCGCGGGGCGGCAAGTACTTCGTCTTCTACACGCCGCCGGTGGTCAACGCGGCCCTGGGCATCCGGCGCTCCTACGTCAACGAGTCGAGGCGGGTCGCCTCGATCTTCCTCAAGAGCGGCCTCCAGACGATCGTCTTCGCGGGGAGCCGGCTCATCACCGAGGTCCTCCTGACCTATCTCAAGGAGGACGTCGAGACCAACATCCAGAAAGAGGGGCTCATCCGCGGCTACCGGGGCGGCTACCTGCCGCTGAAGCGGCGGGAGATCGAGAAGGGCCTGCGGACGGGCGAGATCCTGGGCGTCGTCTCGACCAACGCCCTGGAGCTCGGCATCGACATCGGGACGCTCGACGTCGCGGTGCTGGCCGGCTACCCGGGGACGATCGCCAGCACCTGGCAGCGGGCGGGCCGGGCCGGGCGCAAGACGGGGCTGTCGGCGGCCGTGCTCGTGGCCACGAGCTCGCCCCTCGACCAGTTCATCATCAACAACCCGGAGTACTTCTTCTCCAAGTCGCCCGAGATGGCCCTCATCAACCCGGACAACCTGTCGATCCTGGTCAGCCACATCGAGTGCGCCGCCTTCGAGCTGCCGTTCGAGGACGGCGAGACGTTCGGCCGGGCCGAGATCGGCGAGATCCTCGCCTTCCTCGAGGAGGACAAGCTCCTCCACCACTCCAAGGACAAGTGGTTCTACACGTCGGAGGCCTACCCGGCCGACGCCATCAGCCTGCGCAGCATCTCGTCGGACAACTTCGTCGTCGTCGACGTCACGGGCGAGGCCCGGGTCATCGCCGAGGTCGACTTCACCTCGGCCCTGACGGCCCTCCACCCCAAGGCCATCTACATCGTCGAGGGCGAGCAGTACTTCGTCGAGAAGCTCGACTTCGAGGAGCGCAAGGCCTACGTCAAGAAGACGGACATCGACTACTACACCGACGCCATCGACTACACCAAGATCACCATCCTCGACGTCTTCGACAAGAAGGCGATCGAGGCCGGGACGGGCCGGGTCTCGCACGGCGAGGTCCACGTGGCGACGCAGGTCGTCGGCTTCAAGAAGATCAAGTTCCACACCATGGAGAACGTCGGCGCGGGCGACCTGCAGCTGCCCCAGAACGAGATGCACACGACGGCCTACTGGCTGACCGTGCCGTCGGCGCTCCTGCAGGCGGTCCCCTTCCCGGCCGAGCAGCGGATCAACGGCCTGTTCGGCCTGGCCTACCTCCTCCACCACGTCTCGCCGATCTTCATGATGTGCGACATCCACGACGTCGGCGTGTCGATCGGCGACAACACCTCGGGCGAGCCCGTCCGGCCGCTGGTCCCGCAGCTGAAGCCGGTCGGCCCGGGGCCGGAGGAGATCCCGGTCTTCATGGACCCGGACTTCGAGCCCAACATCTTCATCTACGACAACTTCCCGGGCGGCATCGGGCTCAGCCCGTCCCTCTTCACCCTCGAATCGAGGCTGCTCGAGCACGGCCTGAAGACGCTCGAGGCCTGTCCCTGCCGGGACGGCTGCCCGTCGTGCGTCGGGGCGACCAACGAGAGCGGAAAGGACGCCAAAAAGGTCGCCCGGGTCCTCCTCCAGGGCCTGCTCGGCCTCGAAGGCCCCCGCGGCTCCGCCATCAACTGAAAAGGGTCAAGACCTACTTTTCAAGTCACTTGGGACCAGGTCTTCGTCAGGCGTCCGGATCCAGCCTGGAGATGCGAAGACCAGGTCAATCTTTGCGGAAAGTGACGAAGAGTCGGTTTGACCCCTTCTTATTTGGTCTTGATGACCCGGATCGGCAGGACGATCGTCGGGATGCCCTTGAACTGCAGGATGCGCTGGATGCTGTAGGCCGTCTGGTTGTGGAGGAACCGGGTGAACAGGTTCTCCTCCTCGAACACCAGCTTGCCGACGAAGAAGACGGCCTTGTTGTACTTCCGCTGGATCTCCTCGCAGCGTTCCTCGACGACGTCGAGCGTGTCGACGTCGACGGCGTAGATGGACTCGGCGTGGAAGCCGAAATCGTTGGACAGCCGGACGTACTTCTTGAGCTCCTCGCGGATGTGCGTCTCCAGGTTCTTGACCTCTTCGGCGCCCTTGAAGTTCTTCCAGTCGACGACCCCGATGGAGATGAAGACGAAGTTCTTGAAGTAGTTCGGGAAGGTCCGGTGGATGTTGAGGAAGGAGTGGATGCCCAGACCGCCGAAGTTGCGCACGAACATGACGGCCGTCGGGGCCGACGCGTCCCGCGCCGGCGCCGCGTGGCGCCCGGACATCTGCTCGACCTGGGCCATGACGTCGTCGAGGCGTTTCATCGTGTCCTTGACCTGCCTGTAGTGCCGGCGGACGAAGACGCAGACGGCCATGAACGACAGGGTGAGCACCAGGGTGATCCAGCCGCCCTCCTTGAACTTGACGGCGACCGTCACGGCCAGGATCGACAGGGACATCAGCAATCCGATGAGGTTGACGATCAGCTTCTTGCCCCGGTGGGGCGCCGGCGTCTTCAGCCAGTGGAGGCACATGCCGAGCTGGGACAGCGAGAAGGTGATGAAGACGTTGATGCTGTACATGACGATGAGGATCTGGACCGAGCCCCGCGTGAAGACGAGGATGAGGATCGAGGCCAGGCCCATGAACAGGATGCCGTTCTGGACGACGAGCCGCTCCGACAGGTGCATGAAGCGGTTCGGCACCCAGGAATCGATGGCCATGTTCCCCAGGACCCGCGGGCCGTCGATGAAGCCCGTCTGGGCGGCGACGAAGAGGATGGCCCCTTCGGACACCAGGATGAGCCCCAGCAGCCAGACGCCGAGCGGGAAGCCGCCGATCGTCCAGCTCCTGAGGAGTGTCTCGATGAGCGAGGCGTTCAGGGTCTTGCCGGCGACGTGCTGGACGTTGGTCAGCAGGTAGCAGACGAGCAGGCCGCCGGCGGTGAACGACAGCGAGGCGGCCATCAGGATCATCGTCTTCTTACCGGTCTTGACCTGGGGCGGGCGCAGGATCTGCAGCCCGTTCGAGACGGCCTCGATGCCCGTGTACGTGCCGGCGCCCAGGCTGTAGGCCCGGAGCAGGATGAAGGCCATGGCCCCGAAGCCGAGCTGCTGGATGCCCTGGCGCGTCTCGCGGATGGTGTCGACGAAGAGGGTCGGCGTCGCCGAGACGTGGGAGAAGATGCCGTAGAGGATGAGCCCGACGTGCGAGACGAAGAAGAACAGGAAGATCGGCATCAGCGTGGTCACGGACTCCTTGACGCCCCGCAGGTTGAGCAGGACGAGGACCAGCGTGACGAGCAGGATGAACGTCAGCTTATGGGCGAAGAAGCCCGCCGGCAGGAAGCTCAGCACGGCCTCGACGCCGCTCGAGATGGAGATGCTGATCGTCAGCATGTAATCGACGACGAGCGCGCACCCCGAGACGAGCCCGAAGACCGGCCCGAGGAGCTTGGTGGCCACCACGTAGCCGCCGCCGCCCGTCGGGAAGAGCTCGATGATCTGCGAGTAGCTGGCCGAGATGGTGATGACCGTGACCGCGGTCATGAGGGCCAGGTAGAGGGCCAGGTGGCGGTGGTCGCCGAGCGAGAGGAAGGCCTCCTGGGGACCGTAGTTCGACGAGCTCAGCCCGTCCGCGCCGAGGCCGACCCAGGCGAAGAAGGCGATGAGCGAGAGCCGGTGGAAGATGCGCGGATCGCGGACGTTCTTCCCGCCGCCGATGAGGATCCTCTTGATCCTGTCCCACGGCTTCATGTCCCGAATATATATCTAAATCCGCGCGGGCGGCAAGCCGCTCATTTGACAGTCCGGGGACCATGTGCTACTTTTTTCTCGGATAATCATGAATATCAACATTTTCAAGATCATCGCCGAAGCCGACATCGTCGTCCAGTTGATACTCCTGCTCCTCGTCTTTTTCTCCGTCTTTTCCTGGGCCATCATCTTCTATAAAGCCAAGACCATCAAGTCCGCGGTCAAGCAGTCCGAACGGTTCCTCGAGGCCTTCCGCCGGAGCAAGAGCCTGGGCGAGGTCAACGAGGCCGCCAAGCGGCTCCGGGCCAGCCCGCTGGCCGTCATCTTCCTCGCCGGCAACAAGGAGCTGGCCTACCAGTCGAAGTCCACGGGCGAGAGCGGCTGGACCGGCACGAAGACCGAGAGCCTCAGCCGGGCCCTGCTCAAGGCCTCGAACGCCGAGGTGGCGCGGCTGGAGAAGATGATGTTCTTCCTGGCCACGACCGGCAGCGTTTCGCCCTTCATCGGCCTCTTCGGCACGGTCTGGGGCATCATGATCTCCTTCGTCCGCATCGGGGCCATGCGCTCGGCCAGCCTCCAGGTCGTCGCCCCGGGCATCGCCGAGGCCCTCGTGGCCACGGCCGTCGGCCTCTTCGCCGCCGTGCCCGCGGTCATCGCCTACAACTACTTCCTCGGCCGGATCAAGGACGTCATCGCCGACATGGAGGATTTCTCGCTGGAATTCCTGAGCATCGCCGAGCGGCTCCATGGCTCTTAACACCCAGGGCCTGCCGTCCGCCTCCTCGCGCCGGAGGCAGATCGGCACGCACATGTCCGAGATCAACGTCACGCCGTTCATCGACGTCATGCTGGTCCTGCTGGTGATCTTCATGGTCACGGCGCCGATGATGCAGTCGGGCATCGGCATCAACCTGCCCCAGGCCGAGACCGACACCAAGCCGGCCGAGGAAGGGCTGACGCTGACCGTCACCAAGGACCAGTACGTCCACATCGGCGACTCCGTCATCAACATCAACCTGCTCGAGCGGCGCCTGACGGAATATTTCACCAACAGGCCGAAAAAGGTCGTCTATCTCCAGGTCGACAAGGACGTGCCGTGGGGCGTCGGCGTCCGCGTCATGGACATCACCAAGAAGGCCGGCGTCGAGATCGTCGGCGTCATCACCGAACCCGTCGACGTCAAAGACAAGAGGAAATGAGCCCCGCGCGGACGTCCTGCCCCAGGCGTTCAAGCGGGCCGTGGTCATCTCGGCCTTCCTCCACGCCGGCCTGCTCATCCTCATCGCCGCTTCGCCGTCGTTCACCCGGTCGCAGCCGAAGGGCCTCGTCCAGTACGTCAACTTCATCGGCGGGGCCGGCGGAGGCGGGACCGGCGGCGGTCCGGGCGGAGGCCCCGCGGGCGGCGGAGAGCCCGCCGCCGCCAAGACCGAACCTCTCCCCGCACCCGCGAAGCCGGCCCTGCGCGACCTGACCGTGCCGTCCAAGATCAAGGCGGAGCCCAAGAGCTCCGTGACCCATCCGGTCGACAAGCCCAAGACCGCCAAGAAAACGACGGAGAAGAAGGCGGCCATCACCAAGCCCGCGGCCGCCGCGCCGACGGCGGCGGACGCCGTCAACGCCGCGACCGCCGGCGCGACGAGCGGGTCCGGCTTCGGCCTCCGCTTCGGCACGGGCGCCGGCGGAAGCGGGGGCGGCAGCGGCGGCGGGACCGGCGGGGGCGTCGGCCCGGGGACCGGGTCCGGGGCGGGCGATCCGTTCGGCGTCGCCGGCTTCCCCTTCCAGTTCTACCTCCAGATGATCTCGGACAAGATCACGGCCAACTGGTTCCAGTCGCTCGTCGACCCGGGCGTCGGCGGCCTTCTCCAGACCCAGGTCTACTTCCGCATCTACAGGAACGGGACGATCTCCGACATCAAGATCGACGCGTCGAGCGGGGTCGAGTCGTTCGACCTCTCGGCCAAGCGGGCCATCCAGAGCGCGGCCCCGTTCGCCACTCTCCCCAACGAGTACGCCGGACAGTACCTGGGGATCACTCTCGTCTTCGAGCACGCCAAATGAAACACCTCACCAAGATCGCCGCTCTTCTCGTCTTCATCGCCGCCTCGGGGGCCTTCGCCCAGCAGGAGGTCGTCCTGAAGATCAGCGAGGGCATGCCCATGATCTCGCTCGCCCTGCCGGACTTCATCGTCCGGCCGGGATCGGCGGCGGCCCAGACGGCCGCGGCCGAGATCCGCCAGGCCCTGTCGGACGACATCGCCTACACCCGGATCTTCCAGCTCCTGCCCAAGAGCTACTACGACTACGTCGGGCGCCTGGTGACCGCGGACAAGATCAACTTCAAGGACTGGGACTCCATCCAGGCCCGGCTCCTCGTCACCGGCGAGGTCCGGGAGGACGGCGGGCGGATCGTCTTCGACGGCAAGATCTACGACGTCAAGAGCGAGCGCTTCATCGTCGGCAAGCGCTACCAGGCCGAGAAGAACGGCCTGCGCCTGGTCGCCCACAAGATGGCCGACGAGCTCCTCAAGCTCCACGGCGAGAAGCCCCTGTTCACGACCAAGATCTGCTTCGTGTCCAACCGGGACGGCAACGACGAGATCTACATGATGGACTACGACGGGTCCAACCCGACGCGCATCACGTTCAACAAGATCAAGGACTACATGCCGGCCTGGTCGCCGGACCAGAGGACGATCGCCTTCACCTCCTACCGCGGCGGCAACGCCGGCCTCTTCCTGCGCAACATCTACGAGGGCCAGGAGACGGCCCTGGCCGCGAAGGGGACGAGCTATTCGGCCGCCTTCTCGCCCGACGGCCGGAAGCTGGCCTTCTGCTCGACCATGGCCGAAGAGGGCAACGCCGACATCTTCGTCATGGACCTCGAGACGAAGAGGATCAAGCGCCTGACCTACAACGCCGCCATCGAGACGGCCCCGTCCTGGTCGCCGACGGGGCGCGAGATCGCCTTCACCACCGATCGCCTCGGCCAGGGCAGCCCCCAGATCTACATCATGGACGCCGAGGGCTCCAACGTCCGCAAGGCCAGCTTCGGCGGCAACTACCACGACGCGCCGGCCTGGGCCCCGACGAGCGAGAGGATCGCCTTCGTCTCGCGGGTCGACAGCACCTTCGACATCTACGTCCTCAACCTCCGGACCAACCAGATCACCAAGCTGACCGAGAACAACGTCCGCAACGAGACGCCGAGCTGGTCGCCCGACGGCCGCCACGTCGTCTTCGCCTCGAACCTGTCGGGCTCGGTCCAGATCTACTCGGTCGATTACGACGGCGCCAACCTCCGGAGGCTGACCGACCGCGGCGAGAACAAGCTCCCCAACTGGACCAATTAGCCTCTTCTCCAGGAACACCCCTGCGCGGGGCGGGTTCCTTCGGACGACATCCCTCGGCTCCCCTTCAGCGGAGGGGTAGCCCCTAGGGGGGAAAACGGCGACATCAGGGGGAAAACGTATTGACACGTTCACCCTTACGGGGTATAAGAACGTTGGAACAATGTGCCGCGCCGCCGGCCCCGAGGGCCGGAGACGCGGATTTCAAGGAGGCCCGATGAAAAAGCTGCTGATTTACTCGCTCGCGATCGTCCTCGTCTTCTCGTTCGCCGTCGCGTGCAAGAAGAAACCCAAGGAAGTCCCCCCGCCCCCGCCCCAGACGCAGGAACAGCCTCCGGTCGAGAGGGTCGAAGCGCCCGTCGTCCAGGAGCCCCAGCTCACCGAAGAGGAGCTCCTCCTCCAGAAATCCCTCGACCAGATCAACCGCGAGAAACCCCTCGGCACGATCTACTTCGACTACGACCGCGCCGTCGTCCGCGACGACGCCCGGGCCACGCTCGACGGGAACGCCTCCTGGATGAAGAAGTTCCGGACGGTCAAGATCCTCGTCGAAGGCCACTGCGACGAGCGCGGCACCGAGGAATACAACCTCGCCCTCGGCGAAAAGCGGGCCAAGGCCGCCCAGGACTACATGCTGTCGCTCGGCATCGGCTCCGACCGGATCAAGATCATCTCCTACGGCAAGAGCCAGCCGCTCAACCCCGGCCACGACGAAGGCGCCTGGCAGATGAACCGGCGCGCCCAGTTCCTGATCATCGAGAAGTAAGCCTTGCGCCGCGCGAGCCTCGGGGCCTTCTTCCTCGCCGTCCTCGTCCTGGCCTCCGCCGGGCAGGACAAAAGCAAGAAGGCCTACGAGCTCGTCTACGACGACGTCCAGGTCCTCAAGCAGCAGATCCTGGACCTCCGCGTCCAGGTCGACCGGAACGCCGCGGAGATCCGCGCCGTCCAGGACCAGCTCAAGTCCCTCGTCGACCTCGTCCGGCAGGCGATGGCGGGTCAGTCCGGGGCCCAGGAGGGCCTCCGGGCCGTCCCCGCCCAGTACCAGGACATCCTCCGCAAGCTCGACACGCTGACGCTGGAGGTCCAGCGGATATCGTCCGAGCTGGCCGGGCGTTCTTCCCAGGCGGCCCCGGCCGCCTCTGCGGAAAACGAGCAGAGGCCCGCCCCCCAGACGCCGGTCCGGACGCCGCCCGAATCCAAGCCCCAGCCCGCGCCGGCCAGGCCGGTGCCGGCCCCGACGATGTCGCCGCAGGAAGCCTATTCCGTGGCCTACAACGACTACCTCAAGGGTAACTACGACCTGGCCATCGACAGCTTCAAGCTCTACCGCCAGCAGTTCCCCGAGAGCCCGCTCGCCGACAACGCCCTCTACTGGATCGGCGAGTGCCGCTACAGCCAGAGGAAATACGAGGAAGCCATCGACGCTTTCGACGAGCTCATCGTGGCCTACCCCCAGGGCGACAAGGCCGCCGCGGCCCACCTGAAGAAGGGCCTCAGCTTCATCGAGCTCGGGCGCAAGCCCGAGGCTCTGGCCGCCCTCAAGCTCCTCGTCGCCAAGTACCCCCTCGAGGAGGAGAGCCGGATCGCCCAGGACAAGATCAGGGAGCTCAACGAAAAATGAGAGACATCAACAGCCTGAACAAGGTCATCCTCATCGGCCGGCTCGGCGGCAAGCCCGAAATGCGCCGGCTCCCCCAGCAGGACCGCTGGGTCGCCTCCTTCACCCTGGCCACGAACGAGCGGGCTTTCAATCCCAACACCCGGGAGTCGTCCGACCGGACCGAGTGGCACAAGATCAAGGTCTTCGGCAAGCTGGCCGAATTCTGCGAGAAGTATCTCTCCCAGGGCCGCCAGATCCTCCTCGAAGGCAAGCTCCGGACCCGGAGCTGGCAGGACAAGGACGGGAACAAGCGGACGACGACCGAGGTCGAGGCGACCAACATCGTCTTCCTCGGCAAGCGCGAGGAGAGCTCGGCCACCTCGACCGACACGACCGATCTCGACGCGGTCTACGGCCGGGGCGGCGGCCGGACCGGCGCCGACGCCGGCGTCGAGGACTTCCCGGCGGGCGACGAGGGCGGAGCCCCGGGAGGCACCGGCGGCCCCGACGACGACATCCCCTTCTAGCCCGTGAGCGAAAAGACCCCTCCCGAGGCCGGCTTCGAGGCCGGCATCGTCGAGGACGTCCGGCCCTGGGGCCGGTTCCGCCGCTTCCCCCACGAGAACGTCAGCAGCGTCAAGATCATCACCGTGAACCCCGGCGGACGCCTGTCCCTCCAGTACCACGAGGGCCGGGCCGAGTTCTGGGTCGTCCTCGATCCGGGGCTCGAGGTCACGCTCGGCGAACGCGTCTGGCTCGCCGCCCCGAACGAGGAGTTCGTCATCCCCCGCCGCGCGCCGCACCGGGTCCGCAACGTCGGCGACAAGCCGGCCCGCGTCATGGAGATCTGGCTCGGCCCCTCCGCGGAATCCGACATCGTCCGGCTCGCGGACGACTACCGCCGCAAATAGAAAAAGAAGGGACCTGGTCTTCACAAACAGGGGACCTGGTCTTCGCATCCCCGCCAACGCGCGGCCGCCTGCGAAGAGGTGGATCCCTCTTCGGTTGGGAAGACCAGGACCCTTTTTCTATTTCTTGGGGGCGGCTTCGAGCGGCTGGCCGTTCAGGAACACCTGGGGATGGCGGAGGAGGATCTCCTCCACCACGTACTCCTCGATCTGCTGGGCGCTCCGGAGCTTCAGGGTCTCGGCGGCGATCCTCTCCGCCGTCCGGAATTCGATCGACCGCAGGGCCTTCTTGATCCGCGGGATGAAGATGGGGTTCATGCTGAAGGTCCTCAGGCCGAAACCCATCAGGACGATGGCCGAGAGCGTGTCCGCGGCCATCTCGCCGCAGACGACGACGTCCTTCTCGGCGCTCCGGGCCGCCTGGATGACGGACCGGATGAGCCTGAGGACGGCGGGGTGGAACGGCTTGAAGAGGTGGTTCACGAACTCGTTCGACCGGTCGACGGCGAGGTAGTACTGGATGAGGTCGTTCGTCCCGATGCTGACGAAGTCGACTTCCTTCAGCATGATGTCGGCCAGGGCGGCCGCCGCGGGGACCTCGATCATGACGCCGAGCGGGATCTTCTCGTCGAAGGCCTCGCCGGCCTGCCGCAGCCCCTTCTTGACGTCCTCGAAGACGTCCTTGACCTCGAGGATCTCGTCGACCTCGGTGACCATGGGGACGAGGATGCGGACGTTCTTCGTGACGCTGGCCCGGAGGATGGCCCGGAGCTGGATGCGGAACAGGTCCTTGTGGCGCAGGGAGAAGCGGACGGCCCGCAGGCCGAGGGCCGGGTTGGGCTCCTTCTCGATGTTCAGCCGGGGCAGGCTCTTCTCGCCGCCGATGTCGAGGGTCCGGATGGTGACCGGGTGGGGCGCCGCGCCCCGGGCCAGGCGCGAGTAGATCTCGAAGTGGTCCTCCTCGGTCGGCAGCGACTCCCGGCGGAGGTAGATGAACTCGGAGCGGAAGAGGCCGACGCCCTCCGCCCCCATGGACAGGGCCAGCGCGATCTCCTCGGGGAGCTCGATGTTGGCCTGGGGGACGAAGCGGACGCGGTCGAGCGTCTCCGACTTGAGCTTGGCCGTCTTCTGGAGCTCCCGCCCGTAGTTCTCGTACTTCTCCTTCTTGGCCTGGAACTCCCGGCGCACGGCGGGCGGGGGATCGATGATGATCTCGCCGTCGGTCCCGTCGACGATGACGAACTCGCCCTCCCGGACCTGGCGGGAGATGTCGCGCAGTCCGAGGACGGCCGGGATGCCGAGCGACCGGGCCAGGATGGCCGTGTGCGACGTCTGCCCGCCCATGTCCAGGGCGACGCCCAGGGTCAGCTCCCGGCTCAGCCGGAGCGCGGCCTCGGAGGGCAGGAGCTCGTGGGCGACGAGGATGTGCTCCCTCTGGGGCTGCTTCTCCTTCTCGCGGCGCGCCTCGAGGTTCCGGTAGACGCGCTTCAGAACGTCGGAGACGTCGGACTTGCGCTGCCGGAAGTATTCGTCGGTGAGGGACTCGAACAGCTGTTCGAACCGCGCGTTGGTCTTGGACAGGGCCCATTCGGCCCGGGCCTTCTCGTCGCGGATGACGCTCTCGAGCCCGCCGACGAGCGACGGGTCCTCGAGGATGAGGAGATGGGCCTCGAAGATGAAGGAGCTGTCCGGGCCCATCTTCTCCCGGACGCCCTCCTTGACCTTGACCAGGTCATCGCGCGTCCGGTCGAGGGCCTGGTGGAGACGCTTGATCTCGTCGGGGACCTGGGCCTCGTCGATGATCTCCTTGCGCGAGGTGAAGACGACCCGCTTGGCCAGGAGCGCTTCGCCCATGGCGATGCCCGGTGAAACCCCGATGCCGCGCAGGCGTCTCACGTCCATGCCGCGTCACTCCTTCTCGTCGAAGCGGTTGCCGATGAGCTCGACGAGGGCGGCCATGGCCGCGTCCTCGTCCTTGCCCGAGACGAGGAGCCGGATGGCCGTGCCCTGGGTCGCGGCCAGGGTCAGGATGCCCAGGATGCTCTTGCCGTCGATCTCGTCGCCGTCCTTGACGATCTTGACCGACGCGACGAAGCGGTTGGCCAGGTTGACGAACTTGACCGCGGCCCGGGCGTGCAGGCCCAGCTTGTTGCGGATGGTGACGGTCTTGTCGAGCATGGACGGGGTCACTTGGCCCGGGAACCGAGCAGGGCGCTGACGAGGTGGACGTTCTTCTTGCCCTGGTCGACGACCTTCTTGGCGACGTCCTTGAGGTTGTTGTTGCGCTGGAGGGAGACGAACTTGATCAGCATGGGCAGGTTGACGCCGGTGATGATCTCGACGTGGTTCTCCTTGAAGAAGCTGAAGCTCAGATTGGACGGCGTGCCGCCGAACATGTCGGTGAAGATGACGACGCCGCTCTTCTGGTCGACCCGCTTGAGGCTCTGGCTGATCTTCTTCTTGGAGTCCTCGACGTCGTCGTACCAGCCGATGGAGATGGCCTCGATGTTGGGCGCCTCCCCGAGGATGATGGTCAGCGCGTTGAGCAGCTCCTCGGCCATGCGGCCGTGGCAGACGATGATGCCGCCGATCATGGGTCGTTCTCTCTCCCGTTCAGTCCGCTATTGTATGACAAAGGCCCCTATTTAGAAAGGTCCCGGTGATAGATCCTGACGTCGTACGGCCCCTTCTTGAGATGGGCCCGGAGCTCCTCGGCGACGGCGACCGAGCGGTGCCGGCCGCCGGTGCAGCCCACGGCCACGGCCACGGTCGTCTTGCCCTCCCGGGCGAACCGGGGCAGGGCGAAGTCGAGGAGGCGGCAGACGTGGCCCAGAAAGGGCTTGGTCCCCGGCGAGTCCGAGGACGAACCGGCGCACGCTCGGGGTTTTGCCGGTCCGGGTCCTCAAGCGCTCGACGTAGAACGGATTGGGCAGGAGCCGGGTGTCGAAGACGATGTCGGACTCGAGGGGCAGGCCGTGCTTGTAGCCGAAGCTCGTCATCGCGACCTGGGTCCTCGGCCGCCGGCGCCGCAGGACGCGCTCGGCGATGAGGTCCTTGAGCTGGTAGATGTTGAGGCCCGACGTGTCGACGACGTCGTCGGCCATCTTGCGGATCCCGAGGAGCCGCTTCCGCTCGAGCCGGACGCCCTCCAGGATGGGCTTGCGCGGGGCCATCGGGTGGGGCCGCCGGGTCTCGTTGAAGCGCTTGGCCAGGGCCTCGTCCGTCGCCTCGAGGAAGATCAGGCGGACGGGCGCCCTTTTCCGGATCTCCCGGAGGACCCCCGGGAAGTCGGCGAGGAAGCGCGGCTCGCGGATGTCGACGACCAGGGCGACCCGGTCGATCTCGACCTTCTTCCTGAGCCAGAGGTCGACGAAGCTCCCGATGAGCTTGGCCGGCAGGTTGTCGACGCAGTAGTAGCCGAAATCCTCGAGGGCCCGGCTGACCACGGTCTTGCCCGAGCCGGAGAGCCCGGTGACGATCAGAAAGCGGTTGTCCTTCGCGGATGGCTTCATCGTTGCTTTCTCAAGTCAGGACGCGGTCCAGCCGGCGGATGATCTCGTCCGGCGCGCTGTAGCCCTTCTGGCGCAGGATGTGGACCTTGCAGGCGACCTCGATCAGGGTGGCGATGTTGCGGCCCGGGGCGACCGGGATGGCCAGCTGGGGGATCTTCCGGCCGAGGATGGTCATGTCGTCCCCGGACTTGAGCCCGAGGCGGTCGACCTCGTAGCCGCGGCGCCATTTCTTCAGCCGGACGACCAGGTCGATGCGGGCCTGCCGGGCGATCGAGCGGGGCCCGAAGATGGCCCGGATGTTGATGATGCCGAGACCCCGGATCTCCATGAAGTTCCGGCTCAGCGCCGGGGCCATGCCCCAGAGCTCGCCCGCGGGCGTCACCAGGATCTGGACGACGTCGTCGGCGACGAACTGGTGGCCGCGGGCGATGAGCTCGAGCGAGCTCTCGCTCTTGCCGATGCCGCTGTCGCCGAGGATGAGCGTCCCCTGGCCGAAGATCTTGAGAAGCCCCGCCGAGATCGTCGTGTGCTCGGCGGGAGGGTCGGCCGGGACGGCGGCCGGCTTGTCAGCCACGGCCCTTCTCCTCCTCCGCCCGGAGGATCTTGAGCACGTCGGCCGGCGTCGGCGCTTTGAGCAGCTTGGAGGCCAGCGTCCGCGAGGACCGGGTCAGGGAGGCGATCGCGGCGAGGAGACGGAGCCCTTCCCCGGGATTGTCCTCGGGCGAGACGAGCAGGAAGAAGACGTGCGACAGCTTTCCGTCCACCGCTTCGAAGGGCACGCCGTCGGGCGACAGCCCCAGCACCAGGGCCGGCGCGTCGAGGCCTTTCGCCCGGCAATGGGGCACGGCCACGCCGTGGCCGATGGCCGTCGTCCCGAGCTCCTCCCGTTTCAGCAGCTTCTCGAGGAGGGCCCCGTCGAGCTCGGCGGCGTGCCGGGCCTCGAGCCGGGCCGAGAGCTCACGGAGGACCCCCGTCCGGTCCCGGGATCCGAGCCGGGGCAGGACCAGGTCCTCGTCGAGGAGCGCGTGGAGCTTCACGATCCCTCCATGACCCTATTCGGGCTCGACGAGGCCGTAGTGGCCGTCCTTGCGGCGGAAGAGGACGGCCCACTCCTGGGAACCTTCGCGTCGGAAGAGGAAGACCTCCTTGGCCTTGACGTCGAGCTGGACGATGGCCTCTTCGATCGACATGGGCTTGAGCGAGTAGTAGGGGCTCCGGACGACCCGCTTCTCCGGCTCCGGGGCCTCGACGGCGGGGGCCAGGGCCTTTTGCTGCCGGCCGCCGCGGCGCTTCTTCTCGCGCCACTTGGCCCGCTCCTTCTTGATCCGTTTCTCCAGGGTGTCGAAGGCCCCGTTGAGGGAGTCCATCATGTCCGGGGTCTCCTCGGCGACCACCAGGCCGCCGCCCCTGGCCCGGACGTTGATCTCGGCCTTGCTGCGGTTCTTCTGGACGGCCAGGACGACGTTGACGTCGAGGATGTCGTCGACGAGGGTCTTCAGCCGGGCCAGCCGCTTCTCGCAGTAGGCCTTGATCTCGGGAGTGAGCGCCGCCTGACGGGCCGTATAATGGACGTTCATGATCTCTCCTCCATCATGGACTTTCTCTTGCGGATGTGGGACGGCTCGATCTTGAGCTGGTTGCGGTATTTGGCGACCGTCCGCCGGGCGATGTGCAGGTCCTCGCGGGCCAGCAGCTCGCCGATCTCGATGTCGCTCAGCGGGTTGTCCCGGTCCTCCCCTTCGACGAGCTTGCGGATCTTGTCCTTGACCTTGAGCGAGGAGACGTCCTCGCCGTAGCTCCCCTGCAGGGACTTGTGGAAGAAGTACTTCAGGGAAAAGACGCCGCGCGGCGTCATCATGTACTTGTTGGCGACGACCCGGCCGACGGTCGACTCGTGGACCCCGATGTCCTGGGCGATCTCCATCAGGGTCAGGGGCCTGATGAAGTCGATGCCCTTCTCGAAGAATTCCTTCTGCCGGTCGACGATGAACCGGGCGACCCTGTAGATGGTCTGGTTCCTCTGGTTGAGGCTGCGCATGAACCAGATGGCCTTCTTCAGGCGGTCGTTGAGGAACCGGTAGGCCTCGGGCTCGCCGTCGGCGGCCTTGGCCAGGAGCTGGCGGTAGTAGGGGCTGAGGCGGAGCTGGGGCAGGCCCTCGTCGTTGACGAGCACCTTCCACTCGTCGCCTTCGCGGCTGACGACGATGTCCGGGACGACGTAGGACGTCCTCTCCTCGTTGTATTTCCGGCCGGGGGCGAAGTCGAGGCCCCGGATGATGTCGATGCTCGACCGGACCTCGGAGAGCGGCACGTTCAACGCCCGGGCCAGCTGGGCGTAGTCCGACTTCTCGAGCAGGGCCCGGTGCGCGGTGACGATGGCCCGGGCCGTCTCGTCCTGGATCCGGAGGTTGTCCAGCTGGGCGATGAGGGCCTCCGACAGGTCCCGGCTGCCGCAGCCGACGGGATCGAACGTCTTGATCTTGGCCCGGAGGGCCTCGATCTTCTCGGGCGTCGTCCGGTTCAGGCGGGCCAGCTCCTCGACGCCCGTTTCGAGGTAGCCGCTCTCGTTGATGTCGCCGATGATGTTGGTCGCGAGCTCGCGCTCCTCGGGGTCGAAGAAGGTCAGCGAGGCCTGCCATTCGAGGTGGTCCCAGAGCGAGGGCGTCCGGGACAGGGTGTTCTCCAGGGAGACCGCCTCGCGGTTGTCGCTGAAGTGGGGCCGGAAACCCTCGTCCAGGTACTCCTGGAATCCGGCGAGGACGTCGGTGCCGCGGCCGTCCGCGCTGATCTTCGATTCCATCGACTCGAGGTTCAGCCCGTCGAGGACGCCTTCGCGGTCGCGGACCCCGGCCTCTTCGGCGGCCACCGTCTCGCTGTCCTTGGGCTTGGCCTCGCGGGCCTCGTCCTCGATCTCGATCATCGGGTTCTGGGAGAGCTCCTCGTCGATGACCTCGATGAGCTCGAGGTTGGTCAACGGCAGGAGCTTGATGGCCTGCTGGAGGGCGGGGGCCAGGATGAGCTTCTGCACCTGCCGCTGGTCGAGTCGCTGCTTCAGGGACATCGTTCCGGCCTTGCTCCCGTGCGTCTGTCCTTATCTAGAGACGAAACTCGTCGCCCAAATAGCTCTTTCTCACCGCGTCCGACGAAACGATTTCCGCCGGCGTCCCCTCCTTGAGGACCCGGCCCCCCTCGAGGATGTAAGCCCTGTCCGTGATCTCGAGGGCCTCCCGCACGGAATGGTCCGTCAGCAGGACGCCGATCCCCTTCCCGCGGAGCCTCCGGATGATCTCCTGGAGGTCCCGGACCGACAGCGGGTCGATGCCCGTGAACGGCTCGTCGAGAAGGAGGAACTCGGGGTCCAGGACCATCGCCCGGGCGATCTCCAGGCGGCGCCGCTCGCCGCCCGAAAGGGTCAGGGCCAGGGACCCGGCCAGCGCGTCCAGCCCGAATTCCTCGAGCGCGCCGCTCACCCGGGCCGCCCGCGACGCCGCCCCGGAAGGCCGCGTTTCGAGGACGGCCATCAGGTTCTCGGCCACGGTCATCTTCCGGAACACCGACGGTTCCTGGGGCAGGAGGACCAGGCCCTTCCTCGCCCGGAGGTACATCGGCCGGTCGGTGACGTCCTCATCCTTGAGGAAGACCCGCCCGCCGTCCTGGGGGACAAGCCCGAGGATCATGGAGAACGTCGTCGTCTTGCCGGCCCCGTTGCGGCCGAGCAATCCGACGATCTCCCCCTGTTCGACCCTGACGGAAACCCCGTCGACGACCTTTTTGCGCCCGTAGCTTTTCTCGAGACCGACCGCGCGCAGAGAACCCTTCATGGCTCACGATTTGACGACGGTCGTCGTTCTTCCCTGTCCCTCATTCTCGAGCAAAATCTTATCATCGGCCAGATCGAAAGTCAATTTATCCCCCCTGGCGGCGGCGCCCTTCCCGTCGGTCAGTACGGGCTTTCCGGTGAGGACCAGCCGGTCGGACGCGGCCTCGTAGGCGGCGGCCGCTCCCCGGCCCTCGTAGCGGCCTTTGGAGAGGACGACGTCCGTCCGGGCGGAGAGCGACACGACGGCCCGGGCCCCGGGGGCGAGGACGGCCGAGACCGAGCGGGCCTCGAGACGGGCGCCGGAGAGTTGGACGTAGCTTCGGCCCTCGAACGTCAGGACGCGGCCCGCGGCGGAGAACTCCATCGTCCCGAACCGCCGATCTCGACGTGCCGCTCCGGAGCGGCGGCCGCGGCGGGAAGAACGAGGACGGCAGAGACGCCTCCGCCGGCCCGCATCCCCTCCCCGTCGCCGGAGATCTCGAGCTCGCCGGCGCGAACGGATTCCCCTCCCTGCCAGGCCCGAACGGTCCCGGCGAACGCGACGGTCCGCCGTGCCGTCCTTGCGAACGAGGCTGTCGGCGGTGACGAAGGCCTCCTCGCCGGCCGAGAAAAATCCGGCCGCCCGGTCGCCCCGGCGCCGGGCTTGAAGACGCAGCGCACTCCTTCCGAAGCGGCGAGATCGCCCGCGGCCGGACCGGCGGCGAGGAGCGGCGCTTCGATCCGGATCCCGGCCGAATCCGCGACGGCCGGCCGGCCCGCCTCGTCCGTCCGCCTGCAGGATACCCGTCGCGGCGGTGAATTCGGCCGAATCGCCGGCGACGGCCGTCATGCCGTCGCTTGCGTCTGGGCCGATCTCGGCCGTCACGCCGCCCGACGCGGCCCAATCCCCGGCGAGCGCCGTCCGGCCCGACGGAGAAGCTGCGCTTTCCCGGCCCGGACGATGATCGACGGTCCGGCGGCGGGTCGCCGATCGAAAACGACCGAGCCTTCGGCCTCCGCCGACGAAAGGAGGCCGCGGCGGAAGGACACGTCGACCCTGTCGGCGGCGATGGACCCTCCCTCCCGAACGTCCCGGCCGGACCGGTCAGGTCGACGCGGGCCTGTCCCTCGAAAAGGGCCGAATCCGAGGGCGCTCTCGTCTCCGGCCGCCGTGAACGAGAGCGAAGAGGAGCCTCCCCTGATGCGGCCGTCCGAGAACGCGGCCCGCCCTTCGATGCGGCCGCGGCGATCGCCGCTCCGGTACGTGAGCGACTCTCCGGAGAGGACGATCGGCTCCCCCGTCTCCGCCGGGAGCCGCGAGGACGGCTTCGAACCCGCCGCCGAGTCGGATCTCGCCGGCGCTCTCCGAGTAGACGATGCCCTTCGCGCGGCCGGTCATCGTTTTCGAAGCGAACCGCCCCTCTTCGGCCGTTCCGAACGTCCCCGCGGTCTTGTCGTAGTCGAAATGATCGCCCTCGAGGACGATGCCGCCGGCTTCGACCCGGACCTGTCCGGCAAAGGAGAAACGGGAAGAGCCCGGTCTCGTAGACGACCTCGTCGGCCGCGAGCCGCGAAACGGTCTCCCCGCGCCGGCCCGAAGGTCACGACCTCGACCGAGCCCTGCAGGTGGTTGCGCCCGTCCGGGCCGAGGAAGAACCTGTCGCCGCGGATCTCGGCGACGAGCCGTCCGGCCTCGTACTCTTCGTGACGGACCCTTTCCTTCAGGTCGACGGTCCGGCCTTCGGGAGGGGGAGCCGGCCGCTACGGGAGGGCGCGCGGGCTCGCGCCGTCCGGCCAGGCGGACGGCCAGCACCGCCGCCAGAACGACGAGGACGGCCGCCGCCGCGAACGCGGCGAGCCTCGCCGGCCCCGACGCTCTCTGGGCGCTCATCGTCTCAGATCTTCAGATCTTCGATGGACAGGTTGGTCTGCTGTTCGCCGAGATATTCCGACGTCATCAGCGAGAAGGCCAGGCTGACCCGGCTGCCGCGGTGCAGGATGTGCCGCCAGTCCGCCTTGTCCCAGCCGAGGGCCTCGAAGACCCGGCCGTTCTGCCGGGCCAGGAACTTCAGGTGCTTGCCCTGGAGGACGCGGGGCTCGCTGATGACCTCGACGTTGTCGGCCATGAACAGGGGCTTGGGGTTCCCGACCCCGAAGGGGACGAGCCGGGCCAGGGTCTCGAGGAAGCGGTCGTCGACCGCGGTGAAATCGAGCGGGCCGTCGATCTTGATCGTCTTGTGCAGGCTGTCCTGCGGGATGCGGGCCTCGGCCAGCGGGTTCAGGGTCGCCTTGAACTCGGCCATGCGATCCGTGGCCAGGGTGCAGCCGACGGCCAGCCGGTGCCCGCCGTAGCTCAGGAAGAGGTGCCGGCAGTCCTCGAGGAGGTCGATCAGGGGGACGTCGGAGATGCTCCGGCCCGAGCCGTGGGCCTTGCCGTTCTCGTAGGCGAAGAGGACGACGGGGCGGTTGAAACGGTCCTTGAGCTTGGAGGCGACGATCCCGATGACGCCGCGGTGCCAGTCGGGACTGCCCAGGACGAGACACTTGTATTTCTTGTCGAGCCCCCGCTCCTCGACCCGGTCCCTGGCCTCGTTGAAGATCTTCTCCTCGGTCCGCTGGCGCTGGGCGTTGAGCTCGTCGAGCTTCTGGACGAGGGCCTGCGATTCGGCCGGGTCCTCCGAGAAGAAGAGACGGACGGCGAGGTCGGTCATGCCCATGCGGCCGGCGGCGTTGATGCGCGGGCCGAGGCGGAAGCCGAGGTCGCCCTCGGAGATCTTCCGGCGGCCGAGGCCGCAGGCCTCGATCAGGCTGCGGAGGCCGGTGTTGGCGACGCTGCGCAGCCCCTCCAGGCCGTGCTTGACGAAGAGCCGGTTCTCGCCGGTGAGCGAGGCGACATCGGCCACGGTGCCGATCGAGACGAGCTTCATGTAGTGGGGCAGGCCCGTCGACTTGCCGGCCTTCTCCAGCAGGGCCTGGACGAGCTTGAAGACGACCCCGACGCCGGCCAGGCCGGGATCGGGGTAGCCCGACTCGGGCAGGATCGGGTCGAGGACGGCCACGGCGTCGGGCAGCGTCTCTCCGGGCCGGTGATGGTCGGTGACGATGACGTCGACGCCCTTGTCCCGGGCCAGGGCGGTGAACGCGACGGCCTTGATGCCGCAGTCGACGCTGATGACGAGGGTCGCCCCCCGCTCGACCGGGATGCGGACGTGCTCGTCCTTGATCCCGTAGCCGTCGGTCAGGCGCTCCGGGATGAAATATTCGACCTGGGCGCCGAGCGTGCGGAGGGCCTTGACCAGCATGACCGTCGACAGGACGCCGTCGACGTCGTAGTCGCCGAAGACGAGGATCTTCTCGCCGCCGGCGACGGCCTGGCCGATGCGGGCGACGGCCCGGTCCATGCCCTTCATCAGGTAGGGATCGTGGAGCTCTGTCGAGGCCGCCGAAGAGGAACGCGCGGGCCGCCTCCACGGTCAGGATCTTCCGGTTGACGAGGACGCGGGCGATGGCCGGAGGCAGGTCCAGGGCCGCGGCCAGCGCGTCGGCTTCGGCGCGCGGAGGGTGGACGAGCCAGGCGACGTCGTTCATGGCGCCCTCACTCTAGCATATTCACCGGCCTCGCTCAACCGACGCCATTGACAATTAAACGCTTGAAAAATAAAATGTTAAGACCATGTTCGGAAGCCTCAGGGAAAAACTGGCCCGGACCCGGAATTCCTTCCGCCGGGTCGGGGACCTCTTCAAGAGCGGCCGCCGCCGCGACGAGATCCTGGACGAGCTCGAAGAGGCCCTCATCCTGGCCGACGTCGGCGTCCCGGCCGCGGAACGGCTTCTCCAGGCCCTGCGGACGAAGACGCGCAAGGACGCGGACGAGGCCGAGCTCGACCGGGTCCTCAAGGACGAGCTCACGGCCCTGCTCACGCCGCGCGGCGGCGCCGCCGGCGCCGGACGGAGCCGTCCCGGCCGTCATCCTGATGGTCGGCGTCAACGGCGGCGGCAAGACGACCTCGGCGGCCAAGCTGGCCGCGCTGTTCAAGCGCGACGGCCGGCAGGTCGTGCTCGCGGCCGCCGACACGTTCCGGGCCGCGGCCCAGGAGCAGCTCGCGCTCTGGGGCAAGAAGCTGGACGTCCCGGTCGTCCGGGGCTCCTACGGGGCCGACCCGGCCTCGATCGCCTTCGACGCCGCGCAGGCGTTCAAGGCGCGCCGGGGCGACGTCCTCATCGTCGACACGGCCGGCCGCGTCCACACCAACGCCAACCTGATGAACGAGCTCGAGAAGGTCGGGCGGGTCGTCGGCCGCGAGCTCCCGGGCGTCCGCGTCGAGTCCCTGCTCGTCCTGGACGCGACGGTCGGGCAGAACGCCGTCCTCCAGGCCCGCGAGTTCCTGAAGTTCTCCGGCCTGACCGGGATCTTCCTGACCAAGGTCGACGGGACGGCCAAGGGCGGGGCGGCCGTGGCCGTCGCCTGTCGAGATCGGCCTGCCCATCAAGTACGTCGGCGTGGGCGAGAGCGAGGACGACGTCTACGAGTTCTCGCCCCGCGAGTTCGTCGAGGCCCTGCTCGCATGAACGACGCCCGCGACCGCGCCTGGATGGAGATGGCCTACGGCCTGGCCGAAAAGGCCCGGGGGCGGACGAGCCCCAATCCCCTCGTCGGCGCCGTCGTCGTCCGCGACGGGGTCCTCGCCGGGCACGGCCACTACCGGGGACCGGGCGAACCCCACGCGGAGATCCTGGCCCTGGGCCTGGCCGGAAAGCGCGCCAAGGGGGCGACGCTCTACCTGACCCTCGAGCCCTGCGTCCACTGGGGCCGGACCCCGCCCTGCATCGACACGGTCCTCGCCGCCGGTCTCGGGCGGGTGGTCGTTTCGGCCCTCGACCCCAATCCTCTCGTCCACGCGAAGGGCGTCCGCCGGCTCGAAGAGGCCGGCCTCGACCTCTCGGTCGGCCTGCTGGCGGAGCGGAACGCGGCCCTGAACGAGGCCTTCGCCAAGCACGTCGTCCGCAAGGTCCCGTTCGTCACGATCAAGGCGGCGCTCGGCCTCGACGGGAAGATCGCCTGCGCGACGGGCGACTCGAAGTGGATCTCCTCGGCCGGGACGCGCGACTACGTCCACCTCCTCCGCGGCGAACAGGACGCCATCCTGATCGGCTCCGGCACGCTCCTCGCCGACGACCCGCGCCTCACCGTCCGCCACGCCCACTGGCCGGGGAAGAAGCTGCTGCGGGCGGTCCTCGACTCCCGCCTGCGCTTCCCCGACGGGGCCCGGCTGCTCGCGACGCTCGACCGCGGCCCGGTCCTCGTCTTCGCCGGCCGGAGCGCCCCGGCCGGCCGGGCCCGGGCCCTCGCGGCGCGCGGCGCCGAGGTCGTCTTCCCCGCGGACGGAGCGGACGGCTGGACGCTCGACCGGGTCCTGGCCGAGCTCGGCCGCCGCGGCATCGTCTCGCTCCTCGTCGAGGGCGGCAGCCGGGTGATCACGTCGTTCGTCGAGGCCGGCCTCGCCGACAAGGCCGTCCTGACCTACGCGCCGCGGTTCCTCGGCGGCACGGCCGCGCCGGGTCTCGTCGGCGGCGCAGGCGCCGCCTCGGTCGGCCTGGCCGCGACGCTCAAGAGGATGCGCTCGTTCACGGTCGCGGACGACATCGTCGTGGAAGGATACTTCTGATGTTCACCGGCATCATCTCCCACCGGGGCGTTTTCAAGGGCTTCCGCGAAGGCCGGACGCAGATGGCCGTCGCCTCCCCCGGCCTCGAGGCCGGGCTCAAGGCCGGCGACAGCGTGTCCGTCGACGGCGTCTGCCTGAGCCTCGTCGCCGCGGCCCGGGGCGAGCTGCGGTTCGACCTGTCCAAGGAAACGCTGGCCCGGACGACGCTCGGCCGCCTGCGGCCGGGCGACCGGCTCCACCTCGAGCTGCCGCTGACGCTGGCCGCGCCGCTCGGCGGGCACCTCGTCAGCGGCCACGTCGACGGCGTGGGCAAGGTCCTGAGGCTCGCGTCGCGCCCGCCCGGAAAGAGACTGGCCGTCTCGTTCCCCGCCGCGCTCCGGCCCTTCCTCGTGCCCAAGGGCTCCGTCGCGATCGACGGGGTCAGCCTGACCGTCGCCTCGCTCGGCCCGTCCTCGCTCGAGGTCGAGCTCGTTCCGCTGACGCTCGCGGGGACGAAACTCGGCGCCCTGCGCCCCGGCGCGGCCGTCAACCTCGAGTGTGACTTGGTCGGAAAATACGTGTATAATTATCTGTCCAAAGCGGGCCGATAGGGCCCGAAGAGGCCCCCGTTCCCATGACCGAAGAGCTCAAGACCGCCACCGTCGAAGAAGCCCTGGAGGCCGTCCGCGCCGGGCGCATGATCATCATCGTCGACGACGAGGACCGGGAGAACGAGGGCGACCTCATGGTCGCGGCCGAGAAGACGACGCCCGAGATCGTCAACTTCATGGCCCGGTACGGCCGCGGCCTCATCTGCCTGCCCCTCACCGAAGAGCGCCTCGACGCGCTCCAGCTCCCGCTCATGGTCAGCGAGAACACGGCCCGGTTCCAGACGGCCTTCACCGTCTCGATCGACGCCAAGGCCGGCGTGACCACGGGCATCTCGGCCGCCGACCGGGCCCGGACCGTGCTCGCCGCCGTCGACCCGGCGACGAAGCCGGAGGACCTGGCCCGGCCGGGCCACGTCTTCCCGCTCCAGGCGCAGGAGGGCGGCGTCCTGTCGCGGGCGGGGCAGACCGAGGCCGCCGTCGACCTGGCCCGCATGGCCGGGCTCGCCCCGGCCGGCGTCATCTGCGAGGTCATGAACGAGGACGGCTCGATGGCCCGGATGCCGCAGCTCGGCGAGGTCAGCCGGCGCTTCGACATCCCCATCCTGACCATCGCCGACCTCATCCGCTACCGCATGAAGCACGAGACCCTCGTCCGCAAGCTCGACGAGACGGACCTGCCCACCGCGCACGGCCGCTTCCGGCTCCACGTCTACGAGGACACGATCCGGGGCGAGCACCACGTCGCCCTGGTCAAGGGCGAGGTCGGCGGCGAGGAGCCGACCCTCGTCCGGGCCCACTCGCAGTGCCTCACCGGCGACACGTTCGGCTCGTCCCGGTGCGACTGCGGCGAACAGCTCCGCCGGTCCATGGAGATGATCGAGAAGGAGGGCCGCGGCGTCGTCCTCTACATCCTCAACCACGAGGGCCGCGGCATCGGCCTGGCCAACAAGATCCGGGCCTACGCCCTGCAGGACAAGGGGGCCGACACCTACGAGGCCAACCGCAAGCTCGGCTTCAAGCCCGACCAGCGCGACTACGGCATCGGGGCCCAGATCCTGGTCGCCCTCGGCGTCCGCCGCCTCCGGCTCATCACCAACAACCCGCGCAAGTTCGTCGGGCTGACCGGCTACGGCCTGGAGATCGTCGAGCGCGTCCCGCTCGAGGTCGAGCCCAACGCCTGCAATCTCCGCTACCTGAAGACCAAGAAAGAGAAGATGGGCCACATCCTGGACCGGGTCTGAGGATGACAGAACCCCACCCGCCCGCCGGTCCGGGTCCCTCCCCGGTCTGCCGGGCCTTCCTCGTCAAGCTCGGCCGGACCCCGGACAAGGAGCGGCGGCGCAAGATCCTCGCCGCCTGCGCCAAGGTCGGCAAGCCCTGGGCCGAGGAGCTGCTGTGGGAGGCGCTCGCCGATCCCAACGAAAGCCTCCGCGAGCTCGTCGTGAGGGAGCTCTGCCGCCGCGAGCCGCTCCGGTTCGAGCTGGCGCTGAGGAGGCTCCGCCTGCCGCCCTGGTACGCCCGCAGCGCCGCCCTGGGGATCATGGGCCGGTGCCGCGTCCGCGAGGCCGTTCCGGACATCGTCCTGGCCTCCGCCGACGCCAACGCCGAGGTCCGCCGGGCCGCGGCGGTCGCCCTGGGCGAGCTCGGCGGGGAGGAAGCGCTCCGGCACCTCGTCCGGCTGAAAAAGGACGCCAACCCCTACGTCAGGGCGGCGGCCGAGGAAGCCATCGGCAAGACGAGCGGCGTGCGTTTCGTCTGACTTTCACAACCCGTCGGCGCGGGCTTCGGCGACCCGGCAGAGGTCTTCGACGGCGACGTCGAGCTCTCCCGACTCGAGGTAAGCCCGGCCCGGACACCACCGGCAGAAATCGGCGACGGCACAGGAACCGCACTTGTCCGGGAAGTCCCGGCGGCCCGTCACGCGGGCGGAAATATCCCGGGCGATCCGTTCCAGGCCTTCGCCGAGGCTCACTTTCCTCAGATCGTGGAGGAAGATCCGGGTGATGGAGGGTCGGGCAGGGCCGGAGGAGGCCCGTGGGCCCGATCACGAAGCTCCGCGTGCCCGCCCCGCAGCGAAAGAGGCGGCGGCCTTCCGCCCCGGGCCCGGCGGGCGCAGGGCCCCGGGACGGATCCTCGGCGCAGGCCTCCGAGAGCGGCCCGACGGGATCGAGCCCGGACCGCTCCAGCCGGACGATCTCCCGCGGGCTGAGCCGCTCCGCCTTGATCAGGACGTTTCGCGACTCGTCCCGGTCGAAGCGGAGGTGCAGGTGCGGATCGATCCGATAGCCCTCTTTGGCCCAGGTGCGGCAGAAATCCCGGATGGCCGCGAGCTCGTGCTTGTTCGAGCGCAGGGCCATGGCCTTGAGACGCACGGTGATGCCGCCCGCGAGGAGACGGTCGAGGCCGTTCTTGAAGGCCGCGAACGAACCGGACCTCCGGGTGACGCGCTCGTGGGTCTCCCGCGTCAGTCCGAGAACGGTCACTTCGACGTCCTGCGGCGGGAACTTCCTGAGAAAGCGGACGTCGTCGTCGGTGACGAGGGTCGCGTTGGTGGCCACGGAGACGCGCAGCCCCTTGCTCAACACCGCCTGGTAGAGCTCGCGGAAATCCTTTCTGAGGAAGGGCTCTCCGCCGGTGATCAGGCACCGTCCGGCCCCGAGCGCGGCGGCCTCGGCCGCGATCCGGTCGATCTCGCCGACGCCGAGCTCGCGCTTCTTCGCCGCCCGGTCCGCCTCGGGCAGGACGATCGCGCAGTGACGGCAGTCGAGGTTGCACCGGGCCGTCACCTCGAGCTCGAACGCGTCGATCATGCCGCCTCTTTCCTGGAGTCGAGGACGAAGGTCACCGGGCCGTCGTTGAGGATGTGGACCTCCATCGCGGCCTGGAAGACGCCGGTCTCGACGGTGATCCCGAGGGCCTCGAGGACGCCGACGAAATGATCGAACAGCTCGGCCGCGCGGGCCGGGTCCTCGGCGTTGTCGAAGCTCGGCCGGCGGCCCTTGCGGACCGAGGCGGCCAGCGTGAATTGCGAGACGGCCAGCACCTCGCCCTCGGTATCGGCGAGCGAGAGGTTCATCTTGCCCGCCTCGTCGGGGAAGATCCTCAGCGCCACGCACTTGCCGGCCAGGAACTCGGCGTCCGCTTCGCCGTCCCCCTTCTCGATGCCGACGAGAAGGCAGACGCCCCGGCCGATGCGGCCGGCGGTCTTCCCGTCGACGTCGACCCGCGCTTCCTTGACCCGCTGCAGCACGATCCTCATGGCGCCTCCCGGACCGCGGCCCGCTTGAGGAGGCCGACGGCGCTCTTCAGGTCGCCCGGGCTGATGAGCCGGAGCAGGCCGAAATAGATGAGAATGCCCGCGGCGACGGCCCCGGCCAAGGCCGCGGCCCGGACCGCGAACGCCGCGTCCTCGACGCCGAGGGCCGGCCAGAGCCAGGCGGAGCGCGACGCCCATCGCCGCGGCCGCGACGGCCGACCGCGCCGCCGAAGCGGCCCAGCGGCGCTTGTCCGTCGGACCGATCTTGCGCTCCAACCAGACGACGAGGAGCGCGAAATTGAGGATCTGCGACAGCGAAAGCGACAGGGCCAGGCCGCCGACCCGGAGGGAGCCCATCAGCCCGACCGAGACGGCGGCGTTCGTCAGCATGACGACGATGCCGATCGCGACGGGGGTCCGGGTGTCCTTGAGGGAGAAGAAGGCCGGGGCGACGACCTTGACCCCGGACACGAACGGCAGGCCGACGGCGAAGAACAGGAGGCACGACGCGGCCAGCGCGGTCGAGCTCCGGTCGAACCGGCCCCGCTCGAAGAGCGTGCGCATGATGGGCGTATTGAGGGCCATGAGCCCGGCCGCGGCCGGAAAGCTGACGAGGGCCGAGAGCTTGAGCGAGAAGCCCAGCGTCTTCTTCAGCTCGCCGATGTCCCGGTCGGCGACCTGCTCCGAAAAAGCGGGCAGAAGCGCCGCGGCCAGCGCGATGGAGAAGAGCCCGAGCGACAGCTCCTCGATGCGGGAGGCGTAGTAGAGGGCCGAGGTGCTCCCCTCCTCCAGGCCCGAAGCGATCATCCGGCTCAGGGCGAAGTTGACCTGGTAGACGCTCGCCCCGAAGATCCCGGGGATCATGAGCCGCCCGACGCGCCGGACCGCCGGGTCGCGGAAGGCCGGCCGGAAGGCGAACCGCATGCCCTCCTTCCAGAGGAACGGGACCTGCAGGGCGAGCTGGAGGATGCCGCCGGCGACGACCCCGACGGCGAAGACGAGGGCCGGCTCGCGCGCCCCGCCCGCCCAGCCGGCGACCGCCGCGATGACGGCGAGGTTGAACAGGATGGGCGTCGAGGCCGGGACGAAGAACCGGCCGAGGGAGTTGAGGATGCCCGAGGCCAGCGCGGCCAGGGTGATGAAGAACAGGTACGGGAACATCACCCGGGTCATGAAGATCGTCAGGGGCCACTTGCCGGCGACGTCGCCGAAGCCGTAGGCGATGACCTTGACCAGGCCGGGCGCGAAGAGGATCCCCAGGGCGGTCACGGCGGCCATGACCAGGGCCAGGTCCCAGAAGAAGGCGTGGCCGAAGGCCCAGAGCCGCCCGCGGTCCCCTTTCCGCCGGAGCTCGGTGAAGGCCGGCACGAAGGCCGGAGTCATGGCCCCTTCCCCCGTCAGCCGGCGGAAGAGGTTGGGAATGGTGAAAGCGATGGTGAAGGCGTCGGCCGCGAATCCCGTGCCGAGGTAGTAGGCCTGGAGGAGGTCGCGGACGTACCCGAGAACGCGGCTGACGAGCGTCGGCGCGGCCACCGCGGCCGTGGATCGGATCAGCCGGTCTTTCCGCTCGTCGTGGTCCATGGAAAGAGCGCCCTCCCGGCCCCCCGGGGCCGTTTGACTTTGAGGCCGGGATATTCTATCATAGGCCCCTTTCAAGAGGAGAAAAATATGGCCCGTCACAAATCAGCGATACGGCAGCACCGCCGCAGCCTGCGCCGGAAATCGGTCAACACGCAGACGAAATCGGCCCTCCGCACCGGGATGCGCAAGATCCGCGAGGCCATCGCGGAGAAGGACCGCGAGACGGCGGCGAAGCTTCTCCCCGGGGTCACCAAGACCATCGACACGTCGGTCAAGAAGGGCGCCATCAAGAAGAACACCGGGAGCCGCTACAAATCGCGGCTGAGCCGGCAGATCGCGCTCCTCAGCCCCACTCCGGCGAAATAATCGTCCTCTTCTTCCTCGCCAGACAGAACTCGGCCAGAAAGACCTCGAGGAGCGTCTTGGGGTCGGCGTCCGTCGATTTGATGCGGAGATCGACCTGGCGGAGCTTCGCCAGCAGGGCGTTGACGTCGGAGGACGAGAGCCCCTCGACGACGCCGAAGAAGTTCTCGTATTTCCCCCGGTAGAGATCGCCCCAGCTTTTCTGGAGATAGGGGAAAAGGCCCTGGAAGATCTCCTCCTTCGTCCGGCTCTTCTCCCGGAGCGATGTCTGCGCGGCGACCACGTTGCGGAAGAAGCCGGCCAGCCGGCCGACGACGAGCTCGGGCTTGTCGCCCTCGGCGAAGAGGTCGTTCAGGACGGCCGCCCCCCTGGCGAAGTCGGCGGCGGCGAGGGCGTCGTCGAGGTCGTAGGCCTGGAAGCTGCGCTGCCCGGCCGTGGCCTGGTCGACGTCGTCCTGCCTCGATGCCCTTTTTGTCCCCGACGAAGACGGCCAGCTTCTCGACCTCGTTCATCATCAGGCGGAGGTCCTGGCCGAGGAGCTCGAAGAGCCTCTGCTTGGCCCCCTCGGTGATCGTCTTCCCCAACGAGCGGGCCTTGGCATCGACCCGCTGCATCAGCGGGCCGGGATAGAGCCGTTTCATGTCCGTAACCGCGACCGCCGCCTTGGGCAGGGACGCGAAGAAGCGGACGACGGCGTCGTCCTTCTTGAAGCGTCCGGCCCGGACGACGACGACGATGGTGCGGGCGGGCGGGTCGGCGAAATATTCCCGGAGGATCTTCTGGTCGAGGGCGGTGAGGAAACGCGTCCCCCGGCCTTCGTCCCCCTCCGCGCCGGCCTTCTTATCCGGACTCCTGGCCGGGGCCGGGCTTCTTTTCCGGGACCCGGACGACGAGGATCCGCCACGGCTCGAACAGGAACGGCGCGGTCCGGGCCGCGTCGACGACATCCGGCCACTTCGTCTCCTCGAGGTCCAGGCGCGTCAGGTGGATCTCTCCGCCGGAGGAGGCCGCGAGGAGCCGCTGGAGCTCGTCGACGAACTCCTCGGCCAGATATTCCTCTTCGCCGAAGAAGAAGTACCCGGCGAGGAGCGCGTCCTCGCGCAGCGCGCCGGCCATGTCAGAACCCCTCCAGGATGCCGACGACGAGGCTGCGGGCGAACTTCTCCGCGATCCTGTCGATGGCCTCGGTCTGGAGCGACTCGAAGCTCGAGCCGGACGGGACCTCGTATTCCTGCTGGTAGACGAAGGCGGGATTGGCGAAGAGGGGCTTCGCCGCGTCCCGCTCCTTCAGCGCGACCTTGGCCGTCACGGTGATGGCGTACCGGTCGGCCTGGTTGCCGCGGCTGAAAGCGATGGGCCGGGCGCTGAAGCCGGTGATCTCGCCCTCGAGCACGGCGTCCGCGGCGGCCGCGTCCGCGGCGATCCGGACCCGGCCCCGGGCGACGAGCTCGTCGATGACGGCCCGGGTCAGCTTGACGTCGAGCTCGAAGCGGGTCGTCAGGTTCTTGAACATCGGCACGCTCACCGTCGCGATGCGGGCGGGAAGCGACGAGCCCGTGCCGCGCAGGCGGTAGCCGCAGCCGGCGGCGGAGAAGAGCGCGGCGAGGATCACGGCGGCGAGAGCGGCGGTCGCGGCGAAGGCCGGGCCTCGCTTCGGGTCGTTCGTCCTCGTCATCGGCGGCGCGTCCCGGGTCCTCAGCTCGCGATGCTGACGAGCTTGTTTCTGACCGAGACGACCTTGCGGGGCGCCTTTCCGCCCAGGGCCGCCTGCACCTTCGGCAGCGCGAGCGCGGCCGCCTCGAGCTCGGCCTCGGGGAGATCGGGGACGGCCTCGAACCGGTCCCTGACCTTGCCGTTGACCTGGACGACGACCGTGGCCATCTCCTCGCGGGCGAGGGCCGGATCGTAGACGGGCCAGGCCGAGAGCATGAGGAGGCCGCGGTGACCGGTCTTCTCCCAGAGTTCCTCGGCCATGTGGGGCGCGAAGGGCGAGAGCATGCGGACGATGGATTCGAGGGCCAGGCGGAGGGCGGCCCGGCCGGCCGGCGACTCCCTCAGCGCGTCGCGCTCCTTGCGGGTCAGGTTGTAGAGCTCCATGATCGAGCTGATGGCCGTGTTCAGGTGGAAGCGGACGCCGATGTCCTCGGTCACCTTGCGGATCGTCTGGTGGGTCCGCTTGACGAGCGGTGCCGCGGCGTCGCCGGCGCCGGGCGCGGCCGGGGCGCCGGAGCGGACGCGAAGAGATCGAGGTTCTCGTGGACGAGGGTCCAGACGCGGAAGAGGAAGCGGGAACAGCCCTCGAGGCCGTCCTCCGACCAGGCGAACTCCTTGTCGGGCGGCGAGGCGAAGAGGATGAACAGGCGCAGGGCGTCGGCGCCGTAGCGGGCCAGGATCTCGTCGGGGTCGACGATGTTGCCCTTGGACTTGGACATGGCCGAGCCGTCCTTGGTCACCATGCCCTGGGCCAGGTAGTGGGGGAAGGGCTCCGCGATCTCCGTCATCCCGAAATCCCGGAGGACCTTGGTGAAGAAGCGCGAGTAGATGAGATGGAGGATGGCGTGCTCGACGCCGCCGATGTAGAGGTCGACCGGGAGCCAGGCCTTGGCCGCCTCGGGCCGGAAGGGCAGCGTCGTCTCGCGCGGCGAGCAGTAGCGGAAGAAGTACCACGAGGAATCGACGAAGGTGTCCATCGTGTCCGTCTCGCGGCGGGCCGGGCCGTGGCACTTCGGGCAGGTCGTGCGGACGAAGGTTTCGTGGCGCTCGAGGGGCGAGCCCTCCTCCCCCGTCAGCCTGACGTCGAAGGGCAGCTCGACCGGCAGGTCGGCGTCGGGAACGCCGACGATGCCGCACGTGTCGCAATAGATGACGGGGATGGGCGTCCCCCAGTAGCGCTGGCGCGAGATGCCCCAGTCGCGCAGCCGGAAGATCGTGCTGCGGCGGCCGAAGCCCTTGTCCTCGGCGTATTTCCCCATCTCCTCCATGGCCTTCTCCGAGGTCAGGCCGTCGAACGGTCCGGAGTTGACGAGGACGCCCGACTCTTCGGAGACCTCGGCCGGTTCGGCGTCGAAGCGCCCGCCCGCCTTTTCGGGCGGCACGATGACCGTGCGGATGGGGATGCGGTAGGTCCGGGCGAACTCGAAGTCGCGGGCGTCGTGGGCCGGCACGCCCATGATCGCCCCGGTGCCGTAATCCATGAGGACGTAGTTGGCGATCCAGACGGGCACACGCTCGCCGGTGAAGGGATTGACCGCCTTCCGGCCGGTATCGACGCCGTCCTTCCCGGTCTCGCCGACGTCGCGGCGCTTGCGCATCTCGGCGACCGTGCGGGCGACCCAGGCGCCGAGCTCCTTCTCCTTCGGGCCGGCGACGAGATCGGGGACGACCGGATGTTCGGCCGAGACGACGAGGAAGGTCGCGCCGTAGATCGTATCGATCCGGGTCGTGAAGACCTCGATCTCCTTTGCGCTCCCCTCGAGGCCGAAACGGACGTGGGCGCCGGTGCTCTTGCCGATCCAGTTCTTCTGCATCTGCAGGACGTGCTCGGGCCACTTCCCGAGCGCGGCGTGTCCGGAGAGGAGCTCGTCGGCGTAGGCGGTGATCTTGAGGAACCACTGTTCCATCTTCTTCTGGATGACGGGCGTTTCGCAGCGCCAGCAGCCGCCGCCGACGACCTGTTCGTTGGCCAGGACGGTGCGGCACTGGGAGCACCAGTTGACCCAGCTCTCCTTGCGGAAGGCCAGGCCGCGCTCGAGCATGCGCAGGAAGATCCACTGGTTCCACCTGTAGTAATCGGGCAGGCAGGTGTTGACCTCGCGGTCCCAATCGTAGCTGATGCCCATCCGCTTGAGCTGGGTGCGCATGTGGGCGACGTTGTCGAGGGTCCAGGTCTGCGGGTGGGTGCCGTGCTTGATGGCGGCGTTCTCGGCCGGCATGCCCAGGGCGTCCCAGCCGATGGGGTGGAGGACGTTCGCGCCGGCCATGCGCTTCTGGCGGGCGATGACGTCGCCGATCGAGTAGTTCCGGACGTGGCCCATGTGGATGCGGCCCGAGGGATAGGGGTACATCTCGAGGCAGTAGAACTTGGGGCGCGAGGGATCGTCGACGGCGGCGAAAGCCCGCCCGGCCTCCCAGGCGGCCTGCCACTTGCGCTCCATCGCGGCGAAATCGTAGGTGTCGGTCATGGTCGTGAATTCCTCAAAAGAATGGGTTTTCATCTTAGATTCATTCCCCCCTTAAGTCAAGGAACGCGGGGCCCAACCCATTCCGGACGCCGCTTGGGGGCCTCGGGGATCATCTCCGTTCGCTGGGCGATTCCCCTCAACATCACTCCTCGCGCCTCCAGCGTGTCCCTTAACCCATCCCATGGCGTGGAATAAATCAAGATGACGGGCTATACTGAGGGGCGGAAGACGGAGGACATGGCGATTCTCGAGGTCGGAAACCTGTCGGCGGGCTACGGGCACGGGTTCGTCGTCCGCGACGTCTCGCTCGCCGTCGAGCCGGGAGAATTCGTCGCCATCCTGGGCCGGAACGGGTCCGGCAAGAGCACCCTGATCAAGGCGGTCCAGAACCTGCTCGAAAACGTCGAGGGGAGGTCCGGTGCGCGGGCGAGGACGTCTTCGGCCTGACCCCGCGGCAGGTGGCGTCGCGGATCGCCTACGTGTCCCAGATGGCCGAGCCGGCCTTCGAATTCTCGGTCGCGGAGGTCGTGAGGATGGGCCGCTTCGCCCGCCAGGGCCGGATCGAAGGGTCCTCGGCCGGGGACGACGCGGCGGTCGCGGAAGCCATGCGGCTGACCGAGGTCGCCGGGTTCGGCGGCAAGCCCCTGTCCCAGCTGAGCGGCGGCGAGAGGCAGCGCGTCTTCATCGCCCGGGCCCTGGCCCAGGACACGCCCCTGCTCCTTCTCGACGAGCCGAGCAGCCATCTCGACATCCGCTACCAGGCCGAGATCTACGGCCTCCTCGGGACGTTGAGAAGGGACAAGGGCAAGACGATCGTCGTGGCCGAGCACAACATCAACCTCGCCGCGGCCCACGCCGGCCGCCTGATCTTCCTCAAGGACGGGGCCGTCGCCGCCGAAGGAGATCCGGCCGCCACCGTCACGGCCGCCAACATCCGCGAGATCTTCGGCGCGGACGTCGATATCCGCACGAACGCGCGCTCGGGCCTGCCGGAGATCTCGCTCGCCGGCGCAGAGAGGCGGCCGTGAGAAAGCCGGCGGCCGCGTTCGCGCTGGCCCTGTTCCTGTTCCCCGCGGCCGGGTTGGCGCAGGTCATCATGGACGACTTCGGCCGGCCGTTCCCCCTGCCCGCGCGGACGCCGGAACGGATCGTCTCCATGGCCCCGAACATCACCGAGATCCTCTTCGCCCTCGGTCTCGGGGACCGGGTCGTCGGCGTGACCCGGTTCTGCGACTATCCGCCGGCGACGGGCGCCATCCGCAGGATCGGCGGGCTCGTCGATCCCAGCATGGAAGTCGTCCGGTCGCTCGATCCCGACCTTGTCGTCGCCTTCCGGGGCAATCCCCGCCGGCTCGTCGAGCGCATGGGCAAGCTCGGCCTGCCCGTTTTCGTCTGCGACATCGGCGATGGCCTCGAAGCCCTGTTCCCGCTCATCGAACGGATCGGCCGGATCACCCGGACCGAAGGCCGGGCCGCCGGGCTCGCCGCGGACCTGCGCCGCAGGCTCGATGCGGTGGACGCGGCCCTGAAGGACGTCGCGGTCCGGCCGAAGGTCTTCGTCCTGCTCCACGGCCAGGGGCTGTGGACGTGCGGGGGAGAAAGCTACGCCGACGACCTCATCGCCCGGGCCGGCGGGACGAACGTCGCCTCTTTCCTGCCGAAGAAGTGGGCCCTCTACAAGCGCGAACGGATCATCGAGGACGATCCGGACGTCGTCTTCATCCTGGCCCGCTCGCCCGGCGACTTCGCGGCCGGCCGGGATTGGCTGCTGCGGAGCGCGGGCATGGGCGGCGTCGCGGCCGTGACGTCCGGCCGGATCCACGATCTCGACGAGAACGCGGCCAGCCGCTTCGGGCCGAGGCTCGTCGACGTCCTCGACCGCGTCGCCCGGCTGCTCCACCCCGAGCGCTTCGGAGGGGCGGGATGAGCCGGCGTTCGGGACGGCGGCTCTTCTGGATCGTCTGCGCCGGGCTCTGCGTCGCCGGGTTCCTCGCCTCCGTCCTCGTCGGCCCCGTGAAGACGACGCCGGGCGACCTGTGGCGCTTCATCCAACAGCCCGACCGGGTCCAGGCCGCCATCTTCATCGACCTGCGCCTGGCCAGGGCCGTCCTGGCCTTTCTCGTCGGCGCGGCGCTGGCCTTGTCGGGGGCCATCCTCCAGGGCTATTTCCGCAACCCCATGGCCGATCCCTTCGTCGTCGGCGTCTCCTCGGCGGCTTCGCTCGGGGCCGTTGTGGCCTCGGCCGTCGGGTTCGAGGTGGCGGCTTTCGGCTTCAGCGGACCGGGTCTCCTGGCCTTCCTCTCCGGCCTGGGCATCGTCTCGCTCGTCTATGCCCTGTCGCTGCGGCGGGGCGGCTTCAAGGTCGAGACGCTCCTGCTGACCGGGATCGCCGCCGGCGCCCTGGCTTCGGCCCTGACCTCGTTCCTCCTGTTCATGCGCTCGGACTCCTACGACCAGGCGGTCTTCTGGCTCCTCGGCAGCTTCCAGCTCGCCGAGTGGGGACAGGCGGCGTCGATCGCGCCCTGGATCGTCCTCTGCCTGCTCGCGTCGCTCTGGCTGGCCCGCGACATGGACCTCCTCGCCCTGGGGGACGAAACGGCCCGGTCGCTCGGCAGCCCCGTCGGCCGCGTCCGAAAGGCCTTCCTGGCCATGTCGGCCCTCCTGGCCGCGCTCTCCGTGGCCGTGAGCGGCATCATCGGTTTCGTCGGCCTCGTCGTGCCCCATTGGGTCCGCATCCTGATCGGCCCCGGCCACCGCTCCCTCTTCGCCGCCTCGGCCCTGGCCGGCGGGACTTTCCTCGTCTACTGCGATCTCATCGCCCGCAACATCCTCTCCGCCGAGCTCCCGATCGGCGTCATCACGGCCGCCGTCGGCGCCCCCTTCTTCCTCTATCTTCTGCACAAGAAGCGCTGACCCTTGCAGCTGAGGTGGGACACGTACCCGAGGTACAGCCTCCTTAGCCCCGAATTCGAGGGCATGTCTCGCATCCTCTTTGTGAACAAGAGTGGTCATATCACGCGCGGGGCGAGTAGAGGACGAGTGGGTGGCACGGGGCCAGTCCCCGCCCGCCCGAGGCGGAAGGGGCCCCGGGTCTTTGGATGGGGGCCCCTGGCCCCCTCCAAAGGCCCGGGGGGATGGGTGGAGCCGAGGCCGGACGGGGACGCCCCGGGACAGGACCCATGAGGTCCTCGACGAGGATCCGCCTGATCGATGACTTGCATCGGAACCGCAGTGCCTCGAGGGCCGTATGATAGAATGAGGATCCATGGACTTTTTCTTCGTCCGCGACCACCGCAACCGTCCCCGCTTTTTTTCGGCCGGTCCACTCGGCCCCCTGCCGGCCCATTTCTCGAAGACCCGGGAAGTCTGGGAAAAGGCCAAGAAGAAGGTCACGAGCCTCGATCCCCGGACGCTGCTCCAGGAACAGGCCTTCGAGCTCGGCGGGCGTCCGGCCGCCGGCCCTCTCCGCATCCTGCATTCCGGGCGTCACGACGACAAGTCCGTCAAAACGAGGCTCTTCCTGTTCCTCCAGCGCCACCGGAGCCGTCATGTTCTCCTCCTCGCCGTCGAGGCCGTCGCCGTCCCGTTCACCGGCTTGATCGCGCTCCTGCCCGGCCCGAACATCGTCTTCTACGTCCTGGCCATCGTCATGGTCATCCAGTGGCAGGCGCTGCGCGGCATCAAGCAGATCCTCCACAGGGAATACGAGCTCGTCGCCGATCCCCTCCTCGCCGAGTGGGAGGCCGCCGTCGAAGCCCGCGACGAGGCCCGCTACCCCGGGATCCTGGAGCGCCTCGAAAAGGTCCACGGCCTCCCCTCTCCCCGCAAGCTTCTCTGGAGGTAGACGGGGACGCAGGCCCGCCATTGAGCCGGCGCGGATGAGCGGGTGGCCCGGGACAGGCCCCGCGATCCGCGACGGCGAAAACCGGCACTGGGCAGAAATTGACATTCCTTGGCGATTGGCTTAGGGTATAGGTACCATGACCCTGACCCTGAACCAGGTCCTGTGGATCATCCTGACCGTCGCGGCCGTCGTGACCGTCGTCTTCCTCGTCCTGTTCCTGATCCAGTTGCGGAAGACGGCCCGGGAAGGCGAAAAGACCCTGATCAAAGCCCAGGAGGCGATGGACGAGCTGAAGGTGATCGAGGCCAAGCTCAACGTCAGCCTGGACAGCGTCGGGGAGGTGCTGGCGACCTCGAAGAGAGCGGTCGCCGGGATCTCGGGGGCGACGAATTTCCTCGCGTCCAGCGTCATCCGGCCGTCGGCGAGATTCTGGCCCATACTCTTCCCGCTCTTGAGTCTCGGCCTGCGGAAATTGAAAAAAAAAAGGAGAAATAAGGATGGGTGAGAACAGAGACAGCCATTTTTGGGATTCCCTGCTGACGTTCGTGGCCGGCGCCGCCGTGGGCTTCATCGCGGGCATCCTCGTCGCTCCCGCGAGCGGCAAGGAAACGCGGAAGAAGATCAAGGAGCAGGCCGTGAAGACCGGCGAGGCGGCCAAGGAAAGCTACGAGAAGGTGGCCAAGGAAGCCGAGAAGAGCATCCGGGTGGTCAAGGAGAAGACCGGCGAGGGCGTCGACGCCATCCGCGACTTCATCGAGAAGAAGCGGGAGGAGTTCCAGCAGAAGGCCGAAGAGAAGAAATAGTCCGGGCCGGCTCTCGCGCGGCCGTCTTCGTTCCATAACCGAACGTGGGGACAGGGGGAGGCGGGGTTCCATGAATAATCATCTGTGCCGTTTTGCCGTCGTCGCGACCTTGGCCGTGCTCGTCGGAGCGCCGCCGGCGGCCCGCTCCGTCGACCCGAAGACGGCCAAGAGGATCGACGCGGAGATCGAGAAGAACAAGGCGGAGATCGTCAAGGTCCGCCGCTTCATCCACATGAACCCCGAGCTCGGCAACCGCGAGGTCGAGACGGCCCGCCTCATCGCCGCCAGGCTCCAGCCGCTCGGCTTCGAGGTCCGCACGGGCGTGGCCAAGACCGGGATCGTGGCCGTCCTCAAGGGCGGCCGGTCCGGTCCGGCCGTGGCCGTCCGGGCCGACATGGACGCCCTGCCGGTCCAGGAGACGACCAACCTCCCCTACAAGTCCCTCAACGCCGGGGTCATGCACGCCTGCGGCCACGACGTCCACAGCTCGGTCGTGCTCGGGACGGCCCTCGTCCTGCACGCCCTCCGGGACGAGCTCAAGGGCAGCGTGACCTTCCTCTTCCAGCCCTCCGAAGAGGGCCCGCCCGAGGGCGAGGACGGAGGGGCGGACCTCATGGTCCGGGAAGGCGCGCTCGACGATCCCCCCGCCCGGGCGGTCTTCGGCTTCCACGTCTGGCCCGAGAACGTCGGCACCGTCCTCTTCTCCCCCGGCAACGTGACCGCCGCCGCCGACACCTTCGTCATCACGGTCAAGGGGAAGAGCGCCCACGGCGCCCGGCCCCACGAGGGCATCGACGCCGTCGTCATCGCGGCCGAGATCGTCACCGCCCTCCAGACCGTCGTCAGCCGGGCCTCGGACCCGACCGACCCGGCCGTGCTGACCGTCGGCACCATCAACGGCGGCAGCCGCCGGAACATCATCGCCGACCGAGTCGTCCTCGAGGGGACGGTCCGGACGCTGAGCGAGGCGAACCAGAAGAAGGTCCGGGCGCTCATGGAGAGCGTCGTCCGGAACGTCACGGAAATTTACGGCGCCGGCTTCGTCTTTGAGTATAAACCGGGCAATCCGTCCGTCTTTAATAATCCGGAGCTGGCCGCGGCCATGACCCCGACCCTGGTCAAGCTCCTGGGGAAGGACAGGCTGGTCGAGTGGAAGCCTCAGATGATCGCCGAGGACTTCGCCTTCCTGGCCCGGAAGGCCCCCGGCCTCTACTTCTTCCTGGGCGTGAAGAACCCCGCCCAGGCGACGATGGCGCCCCTCCACAGCCCCAACTTCAGCCCGGACGAGAGGGCCCTGCCCCTCGGGATCCGGATCCTCAGCCACCTCGTGCTCGACGCCCTCGAGGGCCAGAGCGCCCTGGCCACCGGCACCGCGGAGTTCTGAGGACCAGCCCTTACCCTTTCCTTTATCTGACGGTCGCCTTCGCCTCCGGGCATCGCCGTCGCCCGCGCCGTCGCATCCCCGGCCGGGCCGGCTTGGGCGCCGCCCCTGGCTTTCATTGCGGCCGCCTGGCTTCTCTACGCGATCCGCTCCGACCGGCTCGCCGCGCTCTGCCTTATCGCCGCCGTCGCCGCTTCGGGGGCCGCGCGCCTGGAGATCCACGACCGCGACTACCGGGCCAACCCCCTGCACGCCTTCGCTTCCGAGGGCTACGTCGACATCGCCGGAAGACTGTACCGCTCCCCCGGCCGCGAAGCCGACCGCGACGTCCTCTTCGTCGCGGTCCGGACCGTCGGGGCCGGCGGGAGGGAGATCCCCGTCCGCGGAAGGCTGCGTCTGAGCGTGCCCTTCGCGCGGGGGACGCGCGGCCGGCTGGACCTTCTGGCCGGGGACGCGATCCGGGCCTCGGTCCGCCTCGGCTCGGGCGGCTCCTTCCGCAACTTCGGCGCCTTTTCCTACGAGCGGTATCTCCAGGGGCTGAACATCCATCGCCGGGCCTCGACGAAATCCTCGCTCCTGGTCGCCCGGACGCGCCCCGCGCCGCGCGGCTCCCCGCGGACCCGGATCTCGCGGATCCGCCGCGGCATCCAGGCCCTCCTCGAACGCCGCTTCCCGGCCCCCGACGGTCTCGACATCTCCCCGGCCGGGGCCGTTCTCGAAGCGCTGCTTCTCGGCGAGGACGGGCGGATGGACGAGGCGACCGTCGCCAACCTCCAGGAGACGGGGCTCTACCACCTTTTCGCCATTTCCGGCGGCCACATCGCCATCATCAACGTCCTGCTCTTCTCGCTCTTCCGCTTTGTGCGCCTGACCCGGCGCGCCTCGAGCCTGGCCCTGGCCGTCTTCCTCGTCTTCTACACGGTCCTCGTCGAGGGCAGCCCGTCCGTCCTCCGGGCCACCCTCATGACCCTGGCCTTCCTCGCCGGGAAGCTCCTCTGGAAGGACGTCCACGTCCTGAACACCATCGCGGCGAGCGCCTTCGTCCTGCTCCTCGCCAATCCTTCGAGCCTCTTCGACATCGGCTTCCAGCTGACCTACGCCGCCACCCTGACCATCATCCTCTTCACGCCGCCCCTGCTGAAGAGGCTGCCGCGCCTGCCGCTCAAGACGACGGAGCTCGTCTGTCTGTCGGTCACGGCCGCCCTGGGCGCGGCCCCCATCATCGCCCGGAGCTTCAACCGCATCTCGCTGTCGTCGCTCGTCCTGAACCTCGCCGCCATCCCTCTCGTCGGCGCGATCATGGCCATCGGCTACGTCTTCCTGCCGTTCGCGGCGGCCTTCCCGGCCGCGGCCGGGCCTCCGGCGGTCTCTCCTCGGCTTCCTCGTCGGCCTCTTCTCCCGGATCTCCCACTCGCTCGACGCCTTCCCGTTCCTGTCCTTCCGCGTCCCGACGCCGCGGCCGGGGATCCTGGCCGGATATTTCATTTTCCTCGGGCTCTCGCTCGTCCGGCCGCGTTTCCGGGGCCAGCGCCCGGCCGTGCTGGCCGGGCTCGCGCTCTTCGCCGTCCTGCTCGCGGCGCCGCCTCCCCGCCCGGCCTCGCCCGACCTCGTGATCACCCTGATCGACGTCGGCCAGGGCGAATCCATCCTGGTCGAGTTCCCGGGCCGGCGGGTCATGCTCATCGACGGGGGCGGCCTGATGGGCAGTCCGTTCGACGTCGGCGAAAGGGTCGTCTCTCCGGTGCTGTGGCGGAAAGGCATCCGCCGGATCGATCACCTGGTCCTGACGCATCCCCATCCCGATCACCTCTCCGGCCTGGTCGCCGTGGCCCGGAACTTCCGGATCGGGGAATTCTGGGAGGGCCGGCCGGCTCCGGACGAGGGACTCGCCGCCGAGCTCGACCGGCTCCTCGGACCTCGCGTCGTCCGGCGGCGCCTCGCCCGCGGCGACCGTTTCGCCGTCGGCCCCGTCTCGGTCGACATCCTCCACCCGCCGCGCGGCGACTCCCCCTCCCCGCTCCCGGCCGGCAACGAGGATTCTCTCGTGCTCCGGCTGACCCTCGACCGGACCGCCTTCCTCCTCACCGGCGACACGGGCGCGGCCGCCGAGCGGGCCCTCCTCGAGAGCGGGACCGACCTTCGGAGCGATGTGCTCAAGGCCGGGCATCACGGCAGCGCCGCGTCGACCTCGCCCGAATTCCTGGCGGCCGTCCGGCCCCGTTTCGTCCTCATCTCGGTCGGAGAGGGCAACACCTACGGCTTTCCCGGCCGCGATCTCCTGGCCCGCTGCCGGAAAGCCGGGGCCCGGGTCCTGCGGACCGACGTCGACGGCGCGGTCGAGGTCCGGACCGACGGCCGCCGGGTCCGGGTCCGGACTTCCGTTTGACACGTGCGACTAAAAGCATGATAATCGTCGTCGTCCAGAGGAGCATAAGGCCATGGGAACGAAAAAACTGTTGGCGGCGCTTTTTCTTCCGTTGCTCCTGGTCTCCTTTCTCCAGTCCCAGAGCCTGGCCGAGTTGGCCAAGAAGGAGAAGGAGCGCCGGGCGGCCCTGAAGGGCAAGCACGCCGCCGTCGTCACCACCAAGGACCTGGCCAAGTCGACCCGGCGGCCCGCGGTCGAAGCGGCGGAACAGGAACGCGGCCGAAGAACAGGCCGTCCAAGCCGGCGAGGCCGGGGCCCAAGCCGGGCAGGAAGGCGCCGCGCCTCCGGCCGCCCAGCAGGCCGGTGAAGCTGCGCAGGGCGCCGGCGAGGCCGCCGCGGAGCCCGAAAAAACGCCCGCCGAAGCCGAGAAACCCGCCCCGACGGCCCAGGACATCCAGAAAAAGCAGAACGAGCTGGCCGACCTCGCCCAACAGAAGGCGGAGATGGTCGACCTGCTCACCCTCAAGCTCAACTCCCTCTACCAGGAGTTCTACGGCCTCGACAACCTCAAGTCTCGCGAGATGATCCAGGTCCAGATCAGCGACACCTACGACAAGCTGCTCAAGGCCGAGACCGAATCCGCCAAGGCCCAGAAGGACCTCGAGGACTTCGTGGCCCAGGCGGGCAAGGCCAAGGCCCCCGCCATCTGGATCAAGTAGTGGATCCCGTCCGTTCCGGCAAGCGCACGTCGACCCAGCTCCGGCCCCTGAAGATCGCCATCGACACCCTCGATTTCGCCGACGGCTCGGCGATGATCGAGATGGGGCGGACCCGGGTCCTGGCCGCGGCCACGATCGACGAGCGGGTGCCGCCGTTCCTCAGGGGAACCGGCCAGGGCTGGGTCACGGCCGAGTACGCCATGCTGCCCCGGGCGACGACCGAGCGGACGCCCCGGGAGCGCACCGCCGGACGCGTCTCCGGGCGGACCCAGGAGATCCAGCGCCTCGTCGGCCGGGCCCTGCGGGCCGTCACCGACCTCCGGGCCCTCGGCGAGAGGCAGATCATCGTCGACTGCGACGTCATCCAGGCCGACGGGGGCACCCGCGCGGCCTCGGTCACGGCCGGCTGCGTCGCCCTCGGCCTGGCCCTCAAGAAGATGATCGACCAGGGCATGATCGACCACATGCCCCTGCGCCATCTCGTGGCCGGGGTCAGCGTCGGGATCGTCCGGGGGAAGGCCCTCCTCGACCTCGATTACTCCGAGGATTCCCAGGCCGATCTCGACATGAACGTCATCGAGACCGACCGGGGCGAGCTCGTCGAGGTCCAGGCCGGGGCGGAGAAATGCCCGTTCTCGCGCAAAGAGCTCCTGGGCCTGCTCAAGATGGCCGACCGGGGCATCGCCCGGATCATCAAGGTCCAGAAAGAGACGCTCAAGAAGAAGAGCATTCTGTTCATGGCCTACGGGTACAAGGGCGAGCCGGGTTCTTCCGGGTCGGCTTGACAATCCTCCCTCTTAATAAATAGAATCAGTCCTCAGTAACCCGGGTCCCTTTTTCCCAAGGAGGTCGTCATGAATTTGACATCCTGGCTCATCCTCATCGGTGCCGTCGCCGTCGTCGTCGCCCTGATCATCCTGGTCATGGCCCTGAGATACAGGAAGGTCGGTCCCAACGAGGCCCTCATCATCGCCGGCGGCCGCAAGCGCACCATCACCCTGCCCGACGGGACGAAGCAGAAGGTCGGCTACCGCTACCGCCTCGGCGGCGGCGTCTTCGTCTGGCCCGGCATGGAGAAGGTCTACGTCCTCCCCATGGACATCATCCCCGTGACCATCCGCACGCCCGAGGTCCTGACCCACGGCGGCGTCCCGATCCTGGCCGAGGCCTCGGCCCAGGTCAAGGTCGACTCGTCCGACGAGGCCGTCCACCGGGCCGCCGAGCAGTTCCTGGGCATCGGCCGCGACGGCATCCGCGACGTCGCCGTCAACGTCCTCGAGGGCAAGGTCCGCGAGGTCATCGGCGGCATGTCCGTCGAGGAGATCTACCGGGGCCGCCAGGAGTTCTCGAGCCGCGTCGTCGCGGCCGTCCAGGCCGACTTCGCCCGGATGGGGCTGGTCATGCTCTCCTTCGCCCTCAAGGACATCAGCGACACCCAGGGCTACATCGACTCCCTGAGCAAGCCCCAGATCGCCGCCGCCAAGCGCGACGCCTCCATCGCCCAGGCCGAGACGGAGAAGGAGTCGATCATCAAGTCCTCGCAGGCCCGCAAGGAGGCCGAGGTCGCCCGGCTCCAGTCCGAAGCGCTGATCGCCAAGGCCCAGTGGGAGAACGAGGCCAAGAAGGCCGAGTCCCAGGTCTTCGTCAACACCAAGAAGGCCCAGGCCGACTTCTCCTACGAGCTCGAGCGCAACCGCATCAGCCAGGACCTGAAGAGGGAGGAGGCCAAGGTCAGGCAGGTCGAGAAGGAAGAGGCCATCAAGACCGAGCAGCTCGAGATCTCCCGCAAGGAGAAGGAGCTCGAGGCGACGGTCATCAAGCCGGCCGACGCCCGCAAGTACCAGATCAAGGCCGAGGCCGAGGCCGAGGAGTTCCGCATCTCCGCCGAGGCCAAGGGCAAGGCCGAAGCCGTCAAGCTCGGGGGCCAGGCCGAGGCCGACGAGATCCGGGCCAAGGGCAGCGCCGAAGCCGAGGCCATGACCAAGAAGGCCCTGGCCTACGAAAAGTACACCCAGGCCGCCGTCATGGACACCTACATCAAGGCCCTGCCCGAGCTGGCCCGGGCCGTCTCCGAGCCCCTGTCGAAGGTCGACAAGATCGTCATCGTCGGCGGCGACAAGGAGCTCGGCACGACCAAGATCACGGCCCAGGTGGCCCAGGTCCTGGCCCAGATGCCCGACGTGGTCCAGTCGCTGACGGGAGCCGACATCCGCGAATTCCTCAAGTCCAAGCTCTCTCCCGAGGTCAAGGACGCGAAGAAGTGAGCGCCCGGCGGGGCGTCGAGGCAGGTGAACCATGATCTCTGAAAAAGTCCAGCGCATCGGCGCCTCCCCCACGCTGAAGATCTCGGCCAAGGCCAAGGCCATGAAGGCCGAGGGCATCGACGTCGTCGACCTGAGCGTCGGCGAGCCGGATTTCGCCACGCCGGAGAACGTCAAGGACGCCGGGATCAAGGCCATCCGCGACAACTTCACGAAATACACCGCGAGCGACGGCATCCTGAGCCTGCGCAAGGCCATCGCCAAGCGGCTCAAGGAGGATTACGGCGTCGAGTACGCGCCCAAGCAGATCATCGTCTCGGCCGGGGCGAAGAGCTCGCTCTTCCATCTCGTCCAGGCCCTGGTCGACGAGGGCGAAGAGGTCATCGTGCCCTCCCCGTACTGGGTCACCTACCCCGAGTGCGTCGCCCTGGCCAAGGGCAAGGCCGTCATCGTCCCGACGCGCGAGGAGGACGGCTTCCTGCTGACGCCCGAGGCGCTCAAGGCCTCGATCTCGCCGGCGACGAAGGCGATCATCCTCAACAACCCCTCCAACCCGACCGGCGGCGCCTACACCAAGGACCAGCTGCTGGCGCTCGCGGAGGTCGTCAAGGGCGAGGACGTCTACGTCATCGCCGACGAGATCTACGCCAGCCTGGTCTACGACAATTTCAAGTTCACGAGCTTCGCCGCGCTCGGCGAGGACATCAAAAAGAAGACCGTCATCGTCAACGGCGTGTCCAAGTCCTACTCCATGACGGGCTGGCGGATCGGCTTCGCCGCCGGGCCGGCCGAGGTCATCGACGGCATGTCCAAGATCCAGAGCCACACGACCTCCAACGCCTGCTCCATCGCCCAGATGGCCGCGCTCGAGGCCTACGACGGCCCCCAGTACGAGGTCGCCAAGATGGTCTCGGAGTTCCAGCGGCGCCGCAACTACTGCCTGATGCGGCTGGCCGCGGTGCAGGGCATGTCCTGCTTCAAGCCGCAGGGGGCGTTCTACCTCTTCCCCAACGTGAAGTCGTTCTACGACAAGGAGGCGAACGGGGCCAAGATCCGCAATTCCTACGGCCTGGCCTACTACCTGCTCAAGGAAGCGCGGGTGGCGATCGTGCCGGGCGACGCGTTCGGCAACGACGATTACATCCGGCTGTCCTACGCGACCTCGATGACCAACCTCGAGAAGAGCATGGACCGGATCGTCGAGGCGCTCGGCAAGCTCAAGACCGCGAAGAAGGCGAAGCGCGTCTCCCTCATGAACACCGTCACGCGCGTGAAAAAGGCCGTCCCGGTCGAAACGGTGGCCGACGTCCGGATGCGCGACGCCCTCGTCGCCGAGATGGAAGGCCACCTGGGCTACGAGGGCCGCTACGAGTGGAACGCCCGCATCGGCGGGGCCGTCCTCCAGCTCCGGACCAACGTCGCCCACCTCAACGATTTCTGGATCGAGAACTTCCCGCCCGCCGCCGGGGAATCCGACGTCAGGCCCCACGGCGTCGTCTACGCCGTCGACGGCATCGCCGGCCGGGAGCCGCGCGGCTTCTATCACGAGGGGACGCAGACCGGCGTCCTCGTCAACACCGACCATTACGGCACCCTGCGCAGCCTGGCCCTCGGCCTGGCCGCGGACATCGCCGCCCGGGCGGGCGGGGCCGGCGCGGCCGGGACGGTGCGCGGGATGTCGGCCGACCTCGACGGGAGCGGGCTCATCCTCGTCGGGCCGCCCGGCACGAAGAAGACGGAGCTCTTCTTCGGGCTCCTGGCCGACCCGCGGTTCAAGCTCCACTCGAACGACGTCGCCTTCGTCGAGATCGCGGGGGGGCGGGCCGCGGCCGACAACGTCGAACGCAAGCTCTACATGCCCACGGCGGCGGTCGAGCTCGACCGCCGGCTGGCCCCGCTCTTCGACCGGAGCAAGTGCGAGAACGTCGTCCTCCAGAAGGACGGCTGCCAGGACGCGGAGTGCCAGCGGGCCGACGACTGCCGGCTCGACAAGGGCTCGCCCTATTGCTACAAGGCCGCCAAGGAGGCCCACGCCCTGCTCGATCCGGGCTGGCTCGGCGGGCCGTCCGCCGCGGTCCGCAGGACGAACCTCCGCTGGCTCGTCCTCCTGAGGAACGACGCGACCTCGCCGGCCGTCGTCGAGCTCACGAAGGACGAGGCCCTCAGGGCCCTCGAGGCCGGGGAGGCGGCGGGGGCCCAAAGGTCCCTGACGGCGGGCAAGGCCCAGCCCTTCTACAACCCCCACCTTCTCGGGGTGACGCCCGAGAAGCTCGAGGCCCAGAAGATCTTCTTCGGCCGGCTCCTCGACTCCGTGAAATGCCTGCTTTTCAACAGCGGCGTCGCCGGGGCGGACAGGCTCAAGGAGATCGCTTCGTCCGGCCGCTAGAGGGCCCTTTTCACGGCTAGCCGTCCGGGGTGAGGCCGCTCCTCACAAAATCACCCATCCGTTCACCAGCCGCGATGATTGTCCGGGGAAGGCCCCCGTCCGATAATGCATAACGGCGGAAAGCCCCCCGGGCCCGCCTTGAATGGGTGCCGCATTTGCTATATAAATGAGGAAAATAGGCTTATGACAGAGGGACGACTCATGAACAACCGTACGCGTCACCGCCCGTCCGCCCGGGGTTTCACCCTGATCGAGGTCCTCGTCGTCATCGGCATCATGGGCATTTTCCTGGTCGTGTCCTACCCGAGCATCATCAACGTCATGGCCGTGCGGAACCTCGACAACACGACCCGGGCGGTCCAGACCTACCTCCACCAGGCCAAGCTCCAGGCCGTCAGCACCAAGATCGTCCACCGCGTCCGCTTCCACCAGCCCGAAGGGACCTATCTGGGCCTACGAGATCGAGCGGCTGCAGATGGACGGCACCTGGATCAGGGCCACGACGGCGCCCCGGAAGACCATCCCCGCGAGGATCAACGTGACGATCGACCTGCCGCTCGACGGGTCGGATCCCACGGCCATCTTCTCGCCCGTCGGGGCGGTGGCCAACTTCGCCGTGGACCAGAACTCGATCGTCCTGCAAAGCCCGAAGCTCGACCGCCCGAGCCAGATGGACGAACGGGTCATCAGCCTGTTCATGGGCGGATCGATCCACTACGCCAAGAGAAAGAGCTCCTGACATGGCCAAGAAAAAGAACGCGCGCGGCTTCAGCCTCATCGAGGTCCTGGTCAGCCTGTTCCTGGTCGGCGTCGCCGTCATCGGCCTGGCCCAGCTGTTCCTGGTCGCCGTCTCCAACAACGTCCGGGCCGACCGCATCGCCAACGCGACCTTCCTGGCCCAGCAGCAGATCGACTGGCTCCGCGGCTTCACCCTGGACGAGCTGACGGCCTACGCCGGCACGACCCTCGAATCGCGGGACGAGATCCTGGACATGAACCTGGACGGCACGAACGACTTCCGCCGGGTCACCGAGTTCCGCATCGCCGGCGACACCTTCCAGGCCCTCATCCACGTCTATTCCGCCGAGAAGCTCGGCGTTCCGACCGCCTCGGAGCTCATCGCCGACCCCGACCAGCACCGGCCCAAGGCGCTGATCACGACGATCATCACCCGATGAAGGAGCGACAGCCGTGAAAGCACCCCTGACCTTTTCTTCGAAACGGGCCTCGGGATTCACCATGATCGAGCTCCTCGTCGGCAGCGCGGTCATGCTCGTCGCCGTCCTGGGCGCCCTGTTCATCTACTCCCGCAGCAACAAGGTCTCGGTCGAGCAGCAGATGGTCACCGAGGTCCAGAACGACGTCCGCTCCTCCATGTTCTTCCTGTCCCGGGACCTGCGCATGGCCGGGGCGGGGCTGCCCGAGCAGTTCGGCGGCTGGTTCCTCGAAGGCACGAACAACGAGGACCAGGGCGCCGAGGTCCTGCCCGACCGGGTCATCCTCATGGGCAACATCGAAGACCCGCTCATCCTGCCCATCCGGGGCTACCAGGGATCCTCGGTCACCCTCGACATCGAGGATTTCAGCTTCGAGCAGTACTCCTACCCCGACGCCTTCTACGCCAACAAGTACGTCCTCGTCCTGCCCAATCCCGACTCGCTCTGCCGGGCGGCCGAGGTGCGCGTCGTCACGCACGTCACCCACAACACGGGGGGCGCCACCGAGAAGTTCAACTTCTCCCCCGGCCTCGCTCCGAACGTCGACCCGCCGGGCGGGCTGTCGGGGACCTGCAACGACTCGAACGATTACGACGGCGGCACGATCAGCTTCATCAACATCAAGGAATACTGGCTCGACGTCACCGGGAACTATCCCGGGCTGACGGCGGGCGTCGACGGCTACATCGGCGGGGGCGAGGGCGGCGTCTTCTACTGCACCCACAACGGCGTCCACTTCCCCCTGGCCCGCAACATCGAGAACTTCCAGCTCGAGTACAACGGCGACATGGACAACGACCTCCTGCTCGACGGCTGGTCGTCGTGGCAGGCGACCTGGACCATCCCCGAGATCGCCCGGATCCAGCAGGTCCGGATGTGGGTCCTCGGCCGGACGGACCGGGCCTTCACCTCGATCGGCAGCGGCGCCGTCCCGGGCGCCATCCAGACCTACCGCCGGCCGGCCCTGTCCGACAGCCCGGCCGCGGCGGACGACGACAAGCACCGGAGGTACCTGCTCGAGTCGACGTCCAACGTCCGGAACATGAGCCTCAACCTCTACAACCTCGGCCAGAGATGAGGAGCGCGCCATGAACAGTCCGATCAAGCCGCACCGCCGGGAACGGGGCTCCGGCCTCATCGTCGTCATCATGGTCGTCGCCTTCATGCTGGCCGTCGGCATGCTCCTCCTGACCATCACGGGGACGAGCCCCAAGGCCTCCGAGAGCATGCGCCTGCAGGGCCTGGCCTTCGACGCCGCCGAGGCCGGCTTCAACGCCGCCTGGATCGTCCTCAACGACAACTTCCTCAACCGGGTCTCGACGACCTTCAACGGCCAGTACCGGACGGACTTCGGGGGCTCGCCGGGCCTCGACGATCCGGCCAGCCCGAGCTACTTCCGCGGCCTGACGGACGCGCAGATCGTCGCCGACATCGCCGCCGACCCGACCAACGCGCTCTTCAACTCCGAGCCGCTGGCCACCGACCCGCGCTGCACGTTCACGGTCTTCCTCATCAACGACGAGGCCCCGGGGACGATCGTGGCCGACGACAACGACTGCATCATCGTCTGCATCGGCCGCGGGCCGCGCAACACCTACAAACGTCTCGAGATCGTCATCGAGGTGGGGTCCTGAGACCCCGCGAAAGGGGATCCGCCATGAAACACAAAGGCTTGAAGCGCCAAGGGAGCCTTTATGTTCTCGCCGCCCTCTGTGTCCTCGCCGCCGCGGGCCTCGTCGCCCGGTACGCCTGGGCCCAGGTGGTCCAGGCCTGCACCGAGTACACCCGGGCCTTCAGCGAGGATTTCGACGCGACCACCTACAAGGACGAGGCGGCGACCTCCGCCGCCCACTGGATGACGCCCTCGGGCCACCCCGTGCCGGGGCCGATCATCCTCCCGGCCCTGGGCTCGAACTTCGTCGTCGGCGCCGCCGACTCCCTGGGCCGCCGGATCTACCAGTGCGCGGCGGGCGACTTCGACGGCGACAGCTATCCGGACCTCATCGGCCTCGACATCAGCGGGGAATACGACGTCTACCGTCGCCAGTCCCCAGTCCGAGATCCGGCTCATCCGCAACCTCTTCCCGACCAACGCGGGCGCGACGCCGCTCTTCGGCGTCGACCTCACGACCTCCTACGACCAGTTCTACACCCACACCGGCCCGGCCGCCATCACGGTCGGGGACTACAACGCCGACGGCCTGCTCGACTTCTTCTTCATGCGCAACTCCTCGGACATCTTCGGCTACAACAACTTCAAGGCCGCGATGTACATCAACACCGGCACCCCCACCGTACCGGCCTTCAGCATCATCGATTTCACCTCGCGCTTCCAGACGGCCGGCATCTACTGCTTCTGGGCGGCCAACCACTTCACCTCCGTCAACATCGACGCCCACGTCACGGGCGACACCGACATCGACATCCTGGCCATCAGCGCGGACCGGATCTACGTCGTCGCCAATCCCGGCACGGCCAGCTTCACCGCCGCGGACTGGACGATCGGCGAGATGTCCTACGACGCCCGGACGGGCTTCACCGGCCTGCCCGGCGGCTCGTGCGTCGCCGCGGCCGATTTCGACGCCGACGGCGACGTCGACGTCGTCGGCGGCACGGTCGGCACGACCGCCTACCTCGTCTACTACGACAACGACGGCGTCGGCTCGTTCACCCGCAGCGAGATCGCCATCACCGACCCGACCTGCATCGCTCCGGTCGGCATCGAGGTCGACGACTTCACCGGCGACGGACGGCCCGACATGTTCGTGTCCACGGACCGGGCCTACCGCGGCGGCACGGCCCAGGCCCGCATCTGGTTCCTGCGGAACCTCGGCGTCTCGAACGGCCAGGTCGACTGGCTGTTCCGCTGCCTCAACGCCTGCACGTCGCCGACCCCCTCGCCCTACGACATCGACATGGCCACGTCGCTCGACTACGACCAGGACAACGACATCGACATCGTCATCGCCGACGCCAACCATTCCGGCGACTACTACTACATCGAGAACGAGCTGGCCGGGGTCTACGAGCTCTACGGCCTGGCCCAATCGACCAACATCGCCGCCGGCTTCCTCGATCCCGACCTCCACGCCATCACCCGCGTCCGCATCAGCGCGATCGATCAGGGCTGGCAGGACGGCTCCAACTCCGGCCTGGCGGTCGAGGTCCTCTTCTCCAACAACGGCGGCCGGACCTGGGAGACCTACCAGACCTTCTCCGGGCGCCGGGCTCGTCAACCGCACCAACCTGCCCTGGTACGACTTCAAGAACTTCGGCGCCGACCTCCGCTGGCGGATCGTCCTGACCGCCCCGGAGGACGACATGGTCGATTACGACAACGCCTCCTTCGAGACGCCCTACGTCGGCGAGCTCGAGCTCGAGTTCGTCTACGTCGACAAGCGCGAGTACTCCCGCTCGTCGGCCGCGGCCACCATCGTCACCGGGACCGGGACGAACACCAAGCTCGTCATCGGCTCGTCCTTCATCTTCCCGGGCTGGCAGGGCCACCTCCGGGCCTACGACGTGACGGGCGTCTCCTTCGTCGCCGGCACGGTCTCCGAGCTCCAGACGATCAGCAGCTCGAACCTCAGCGACGCCACGGGGCGCGACCTGGTCTCCGGGGCCGCGATCTACTGGGACGCCGGCCAGCTCCTCAACGACCGGGACCCCGACGACCGGACGGTCTACACGGCCATCCGGACCGGGGGCACGGCGACCGGCACCCTGACGCGTCAGAACTTCGTCCGGACCAACCTGGGGAACGTCGCCACCGCCGGCAGCCTGGCCTGGTGCCTCCAGGACGTCAACGGCGACAACGCCGGCCTGGTCGACTTCGTCCGCGGCAGGAACCGCGACTGGAAGCTCGGCGACATCAACCACTCGACCCCCGCCGTCGTCGGCCCGCCGTCGGAAGATCCCACCTACATGGGGACCGGCTACGAGGCCTTCAAAACGACCTACGCCTCGCGCCGCAAGGTCGTCTACGTCGGCGCGAACGACGGCATGCTCCACTGCTTCGACATCGCCACGGGCGAGGAGCTCTGGGGCTTCGTCCCCTACAACCTGCTCCGCAAGCTCAAGAACATGTACGCCGTCGACACCCTGAACAACACCCGGTATTACGCCCACGACGTCTACTGCGACGGCACCCCCTCCGTGGCCGACGTCCAGATCGGCGGCGCCTGGCGGACCGTCCTCGTCACCGGCCAGGGCCCCGGCGTCGGCAGCACGCTCGGCGGCGGCCTGAACTATTACTGGGCCCTCGACGTCACCGACCCGGCCAATCCCCTGCCGCTGTGGGAGACCTCCCACACCTACGTCTCCGGCCGGACGACTTACCGGACCATGGGCGAGACCTGGTCGACGCCGGTCCTGGGCAAGGTCAACCACAGCGGAACGACCCGCTGGGTGGCCTTCATGGGCTCAGGTTACGACAACGACTCCACCTTCAACGTCGGGCGCAGGTTCTACGTCATCCGCCTGGACACCGGCGCGGTCATCGTCAACACGGCCGAGATCAGCCAGGTCAACACGGCCAGCATGGGCGGAGCGAGAGGAGCCTACAACTACCCGAACATCGTCGCCACCATCCCGGGCTCGCCGACCTCGGTCGACCTCGACGGGGACGGCTATACGAACTACGTCTACGTCGGCGACCTCGACGGACGCCTCTACCGCATGGACGTCGAATCGAGCACGAACCCGAGCTCCTGGACGCTCCAGACGATCTACACCGACTACCTCTACTACCCGATCATCACCAAGCCGGCCGTCTGGATGGACGCCCTGGAAGGCGGACCGGACCGGGCCCGGGTCTACATCGGGACGGGCGGCGACGACGCCGCCCCGGCGGACAGGGACTACTCCTTCGTCGGGCTCATCGACAACAACACCAACACGGCGACCGTGGAATGGTACATCGGCGAGCCGACGCTGCTCGACAAGGACGCCTTCTACCAGCGGGGCTCCCTCGGCACGGGCCAGAAGGTCTGGGCCGACCCGGTCATCGCCGACGGGGTCGTCTATTACAGCACCCTGACCGGGAGCATCGAGGCCGTCAATCCCTGCCTCAACCTGGGCGACGCCGGCCGGCTCTACGCCCGCTTCCTGCGGACGACCTCGGCCATCCCCGTCGGCGGGACCGCGTTCAAGACGACCGCGGCCACCCCGCCCGAGTACCTCCAGCTCATCAGCAAGGCCCGCCGGGCCGTGACCGTCGGCGAGGCCGAGAGGGTCGCCGGCCGCGTCCAGAAGCGCGAGATCTACGTCCAGGAATACGACTCCACCCTGGAGAAGCTGGAACAGCCCATCGGTTCGCTGCTCCGCATCAAGTCCTGGCGGGAGATCTACAGGATCATCTGGTGACGTTTTCCGCGCCCTCCGTCCGCCGCGTTTGACACGCGCCGGGCGGGGGGCCATAATGGTCGAGGGACAAGCATGAAAAGAGCAGCGCTATTCGTCGTCGTTTTCGGCCTGGCCGCGTCCCTCGGCGCCCAGAGCCTGGCCGATCTGGCCAAGCAGGAGAAGGCCCGGCGGGAGAGCCTCAAGGGCCGTCACGCCGTCGTCGTCAGGAATGCCGACCTCCTGAAGATCCAGAAGGCCCCGGCCGTCCAGATCACGGACGCCGGACGTCGCTGAGGTCGTACGATGCGGAGAACACGGCCGCCGAGCCGGAAACGGTCCTCGGAGAGGACGAGCAGGCCAATCTCCCTTCGGGCTCCGGCGCCCCGCCCATCCGGCGCAACGTCCCCCGCTCCGCCCCGGACGGCCCCCTCATCACCGGCGAGGCCAACCGCGACAGCGAAGAGGGCGGCGGCACGCTCGACGCCCAGCTCAAGGCGTCCAAGGACCTCGTCGATCTGCTGACCACCAAGATGAACGCCCTTCGCCAGCAGTACGAAGCCCAGGATTCCATGGTGCCCGGCTACGTCATCCAGCAGCAGCTCGACGAGACGGGCCAGCGGCTCGTCAAGGCCCAGGCCCAGCAGGCCCGGATCGAGGCCATGGTCGAGAAGCGGGGCGCCGCGAAGAAAGCGCCCGGCGAGCCCGAGCGCTGAGGCTCGAGCCGGATCCCGTTTTATTTATTCTACTCCCCATCCCGGAAGGTCCCTCTCTTCGGCTTTGTTCGGGGATCGCTCAACGGGAAGCGGACTCTGGGAAGCGACCAGGCAGAAGCACGGCGTGGCGACTCGAAGCCATGCTTCTGCGAAATATCTTCGAAAAACTCTTTATCCGGATACTTCCCAGCGCCTCCTTGCGAGGGACTCTTAAAAAAGGGAGAAGAGGAGTTGTTACAGCGTTAAGCGGCGTTCTTTTCGAGCAAATCGGCCAGGAAGTGGAGGATGAAGAGGTGCGCCTCCTGGATCCGCGGCGTCGACCGGGACGGCACGTCGAGCAGGTGATCGGCGAGGGGGAGCGATCCGGCTCGGGTTTTCTCCGGTCAGGGCGATCGTCACGAGGCCTTTGGCCCGGGCCGATCTTCAGGGCCTCGAGGACGTTCGCCGACGACACCGCTCGTCGTCAGAGCGATGGCGACGTCGCCGGACGATCCCAAGGCTTCGATCTGCCGGCTGAAAACGAAGTCGAATCCCCGGTCGTTGCCGATGGCCGTCAGCGCGGACGTGTCCGTCGTCAGCGCGACCGCGGCGACGGGCCGCGCGTCCCTGCGGGACAGGCCGTTGACGAGCTCGGCGGCGAAATGCTGCGCCTCGGCGGCGCTGCCGCCGTTGCCGAAGACGAGGATCTTGCGGCCCGCGCGGGCGGCGGCGGCGAGCGCCTGCCCGGCCCCATCGAGGGCAGCGGCACGCGTCCGCAGGAACTCCTCGAGGATCTGAGCCAGCTCGGCGGCATATCTGCCGAAGCCAGCGGCGGAGCGCGGGGTCTTTCCGCGAGTCCGCACGCGCTTCGCTGCGACCGATTCCCGTTGCTTTGTTCTATCTTTCATAGGCCCGCCTTCTGTCTGACCTTCTCCCGGCTCTCCCCGCTCCGGCGAGCCATCCGCCGCGAGGATCGCCTGTTTCACTTTGTCCATGAGCCCCGGCATGGCCTCCACCGTGACTCCGGCCGTCGGGATCGGGTCGTGGAACACGACCTCGACCTTGCCCCGGCGGGCGAACCATTGGCCCTTGGGCATGAGCTCGCGCGTCCCGCGGATGGTCACCGGGACGATCGGAGCCCCGCTCTCGAGGGCCAAAAAGAACCCGCCCCTGCGGAACGGACCGAGGTTGCCGTCGAGGCTTCGCGTCCCCTCGGGGAAGATCAGGAACGAGTAGCCCTTCTCCCGCATGAGCGCGGCCGCCCGGGCGATGCTCTTCTTTCCTCCCTCGGCCCCCTTCCGGTCGACGGGGACGAAGCCGACGAAACGCATGGCCTGCCCGACGATGGGGACCCGCAGGACGGATCGCTTGAGGATGACCCGGGCCCGGCCGGGGACGAGCAGCATCACCAGGGGCCCGTCGAGGAAGCTCTGGTGGTTGGGCATGAAGACGTACGGCACCCCGGGGGCCAACCGGTCGACGCCCGAGGCCCGGACCTCGATGCCGAGGATGCGCCGGGCCGCGCCCGCGGCGCCCAGGCCATAGGCCATGAGCAGGTCCCGCTGCCCGGCGATCATGCAGAAGAGGATGAACGGCAGACCGCCGACGACCACGAGGACGAAGAAGAGGACGACGAGCACGGTTCGCATCAAAGCCCGCCGATTATAGCACAGGGCTATCCTATACAAAATGCAACACGGTAGGTATAATGTGCCGAAAGAGCCGATGATGAACGAGCGTCTTTCCCGGGCCGCCGATTATATCAAAGCTCATCAGAATCCCGACGGGGGCTGGGGCTACGAGCCGGGCCGGGCGAGTCTCGTCGAGCCGACGGGCCTTTGCTCCCTCGTCCTCCATGCCCGAGGTGACGTTGCCGCTGCGGCCCGCGGCCTCGTCTTTCCTCAAAACCTGCCTGAAGTCCTCCGGTGCCCTTGGAATCAATCCCGGGGACGCCGCAGGAAGTTGGATGGCCTATGCGGCCCTTTTGGCCTTTCACGCGCTCGGCGCGGTCCAACGAAGAACGCTGGCTCAAAGCCTGGATCCTGGGCTTCGCGGATGCCTCGGGCCATTTCACCCAAGACGACGTCACGGCGATCTCCACGGTTTACCGCTACGACGCCTCGATCCCTGGCTGGCCTTGGACGCCTCGGACGACGGGCTGGGTCGAACCGACGGCCCTATTCATCATCGCGCTCGTCCGACTCGGAATCCCGCCGTCCGAGAAGCCGCCTCCGATCCGGTATCGAACTGATCCTCGACCGGAGAGTGCCGTCCGGCGGCTGGAATTTCGGGAATCCGTTCAGCAAATCATTACGAACTCGAGGCGACCGTCATGTCGACCGCGCTTGCCTTGGCCGCCCTTGGCGCCGCGGGCGTGCCGGAGAGCCGCCCCGCCGTCGGAGAGGGGATCCGTTATCTCGCCCGGCAGTCTGGCCGGAGAGGTCAGCACGGCCTCTCTCGCCTGGACCCTGCTCGCCCTGAGAGTCTTCCCGGCCGGAGGCCGAGCCCGGCCGACGGCCGAACCGGCTGGCCGGACTGCAAGCCGCCGACGGGGAGTTTCCGCCGGAACTTGTTCGAAACAGCCCTGGCTTCGCTGGTCCTGGGCGACCGCAGTACGCTTCTCGAAGCCTCAGGCGAGGCCGCGATGAGCCGGAAAGTCCTGACCCGCCGGGACCTCATCCGCCTGCTGGGCATGGCTGCCGTCACGACCCTCCCGGCCGCCGCCTCTCGGCGGCGGCCGCGGCCAGAGCGGCCAAGCCGGCCTGCTTCCGGTCCGCTGCTGCAAGTCGCCCTCGTCCCTTGCCCGGACTACGACCCGGACCGGCTCATCGAGGCCATCAAAACCGGCTGGCGGTCGACCCGGCCTCCCGATATCCTCGGCAAGCGCATCGTCATCAAGCCGAACATCGCCGATTTCTCGTCGGAGCGCCCGATCCATACCGATGCCCGGCTCGTCGAGGCGCTCATCCGTCACCTCAAAGAACTCGGGGCTCGCGAGATCATCCTGGCCGAAGGTCCGCCTCATAACAGGGACACGGAATGGCTCTTCCGCAAGTCGGGATTCGAGGCGACTGGCCCGGCGCCAGGGCGTCTCGCTCGTCGACCTCAACTACGACGACGTCAGTCCGGTCAAATGCGTCAATCCCAGGGCGACTCTCCTGAAAGAGATCTACCTTCCCAAGACCATCCTCTCGGCCGACGTCGTCATCTCCGTCCCCAAGATGAAGACCCACAGAGCTGGCCGGCGTCACGCTCAGCATGAAGAACATGTTCGGCATCCTTCCGGGGATCAAGTCATGGCTGGCCCAAGAATACGCTGCATTATAACGGCATCCCCATGAGCATCTGCGAGATCAACGGCACGCTCAAGACGCACTATTCCATCGTCGACGGCATCGTCGGGATGGAGGGGGACGGGCCCGCTTCTGGGAACAGCCCGGAAAGCCGGCGTACTGGTCATGGGCGACAACGCCCCCGCCGTCGACGCCACGGCGGCGCGGGTCATGGGCATCGACCCGGCCCGGGTCGATTACCTGGCCATGGCCCAAAAGATCAAGCTTGGCTCCCTCCGGCGCGAGGACATCGCCGTGGCCGCGGGAAAAGATCGAAAGGTTCCGGACCGACTTCGTCCTGGACGCCGAATACGCGTTCCTGAGAGCCCCGAGAGGCTGACATTTGGATCCAAGGAAGAATCCCATGAAACGTAACACGTCCCTTGCGCGATTGCTCGCGACCGGCCTATCCCTCGGCTGTATCTTCCTGTCCCAGGCCGCTTTCGCTTACATCGATCCGGGCACGGGAAGCTACGTCCTTCAGATCGCCGTCGCGTTCCTCGTCGGCCTGGCCTTCTCGGTCAAGATCTTCTGGAAGAAGATCTCCGCCTTCTTCCGGAAGTCCTTCCCCGGAAAGAACAGGCGAAGGGCCCCGATGCCTCCTGAGGAGGTCCTGGCGTCCTCCTTCCGCGATCCCGCCGGCTACGTCTTCCGGGACGATGGCGTCATTTACCGCGCCATCCGGGAATCCGTCCGATCCCACTACGACAGGCTCATGTCCTCCGGGCTCTACTGACGAGCTCGTCGCCGCCGACCTGCTCGTACCGCACGAGGAAGTCCGGACCGACGCAGCCGGCCCGGAGAGATCTGTACAAGATCATCCGGCCCGAAGAGGTCCCGTTCATTTCCTATCCCTACGAGTGGAGCTTCAGTCAGCTACAGGACGCCGCGGCGGTCACGCTCGAGATCGAAAAGAGGGCCCTTCGTTCCGGGATGACGCTCGTCGACGCCAGCGCCTATAACATCCAGTTCCATCGGGCCGGCCGGTCCTCATCGATACCCTCTCCCTGCGCCGGGCGGTCGACGGGGAGCCGTGGACGGCCTACGGGCAGTTTTGCCGTCATTTTCTGGCGCCGCTGGCCCTGATGAGCCTGAAGGATGTCCGCCTGGGCCAGCTCCTTCGCGTTCATCTCGACGGCATCCCGCTCGACCTGGCATCGTCGCTCCTCCCCCTTCGCTCGCGGAGACGGCTCTCCCTGCTCCTCCACCTGCATCTTCACGCCCGAAGCCAGAAGCGCTTCGAGGGGCGCTCCGTCAAGGTCGCGAGAGGGAAGGTCAGCCGGCAGGCCCTCCTGGGGTTGATCGATTCCCTGGAGGCCGGCGATCAAAAGACTTCACTGGCGCCCTTCGGGAACGGAATGGGCGGATTATTACGCGGATACCAATTATTCCCCAGAAGGCCTCGGCGACAAGCTGCGGGCCGTCCAGGATTTCATAAGCGAAGTCCGGCCGCGGACCGTTTGGGATCTTGGCGGGAATATCGGGACCTTCAGCCGCATCGCCGCGGCCGCCGGGAGTCGCACCGTCTCCTGCGACATCGACCCGGCCTGCGTCGAAATCAACTATCTCCGAAGCCGCCGGGAAAAGGAAACGAACCTCCTCCCCCTCCTCCTCGACGTGACCAATCCGAGCCCTGGCGCCGGCTGGGAGAACGCAGAACGGATGACGCTCTTCGAGCGCGGCCCGGCCGACGCGGTTCTCGCCCTCGCCCTCATCCACCATCTGGCCATAGGCAACAACGTCCCTCTGGATAAGGCCGCCCGCTTCTTCGCCCGGGCCGGGCGATCTCTCCTCATCGAATTCGTCCCCAAGTCCGATTCCCAGGTGCGCACGGCTCCTCGTGACCCGGGAGGACATCTTCGACGGCTACACCCAGGAGGAGTTCGAACGGGCCTTCGCCGCCGTCTTCGTCCTCAAGCGCCGCATTCCCCTCGGCGGTTCGGACAGGGTGCTTTATCACATGGAGAAGAGATAGCGAGATCATGAAAAAGGCCTGGGTCATCCATCCCTTTTTCTTTTCATTGTTTCCCATCCTCGCGCTCTACGCCCATAACGTCCGGAGTCTCCCCATCCCCTTCGTTGAGGTTGCCGGGCCGCTGGCCGTCTCCGTTGCCGGCGCCGGGCTGTTCTTTTCTTATTCTTCGGGCCGCGCTCAAGGACGCCTCGAGATCCGGGCTCTTCGTGTCCCTGTTCCTGCTCTGGTTCTTTTCCTATGGCCATATCGCCGGCCGGATCACGGCCTGGACCGGGGGCATTTTCAACCGGTCGTTTTTCTTCGCCACGGCCCTGATCGTCGCCCTGATCGCTTTTCTTATTGTCCGTTCCCGGCGAACCTTCACCGGGCTCTCCAGGATCCTCAACGTCGTCTCCCTGACTCTCGTCGTCATCAACCTTGCTTCGGTCGGGCAGACCCTGGCCCGCCGGCCGCCGGCCGTCACACACGAAGGGCTCGGGGCTTCCCGGCAGGCTGCCGTTCGCCCCAATATCTACTATATCGTCCTCGACGCCTATACCCGAGCCGACGTCCTTCGGGAAGTCTTTTCCTTCGACAACACCGGATTCCTGGCCGGACTCGAAGCCAGGGGGTTCTATGTCGCTTCGAAGAGCTGCGCGAACTACGGCTTCACCTTTCATTCTCTGGCGTCGTCCCTGAATTTCACCTATCTCGACGACCTTGCCCGAGAGGTCGGTGACACCGCCTTTAACCAGGAGCCGCTGTACAGGATGATCCAGGGAAACCGGGTCATGGAATTCTTGAAGGAGCAGGGATACACGATCACGTGCCTCTCTTCGGACATCAAACCCGGGGACATGAAAAACGTGGATCGTTATTTCGGATTCGACGGGTCGACGTCCGGATTCCTGACCGCGCTTCTCCAGACGACTCCCCTCCCGATCTTTCTTCAAGCCCGGGAACAGCCGGTCGTCGTACGAATCCTACCGGAGGCACATCCTCGACGCCTTCAGGGTCCTCGAGGAATCGCCCCTCGAGAAGGGCCCGTTCTTCTTTTTCGCCCACCTGATGCCGCCCCACCCTCCGTTCGTCTTCGGCCCGAACGGAGAGGCCGTGGAACCCGATTACCTGTTCTCCATGGTCGATGCCGACCGGCTCCACGGCGCGGGCGAACAGGCCGTGCGGGATTACATCATCCGCTACCGGGGACAGCTGGAATTCCTCAACAAGAAGATCCTGGGCGTGGTCGATGCTATCCTGAGCCGCTCTCCGGAACCGCCCCTCATCATCCTCCAGGGAGATCATGGCTCCAGGGCCTATGCCGACCTCGACCACCCGGAGTCTTCGTACCTCAAAGAGAATCTGGCCATCCTGAACGCTTACCTTCTCCCCGGCGAAGGCCGGAAACACCTCTATCCGGGGATCTCCCCCGTGAACACGTTCCGGCTCGTCCTGGGGCACTATTTTGGCGCAGACCTGGACCTGGTCGCGGATAAGAGCGCGTGGTGCACCTGGTGGCGGCCCTACGTATTTCATGCCCTTCGACGAGGCCGCCTACACAATGACCCCGGAAGCCATCCGGAGCAAAATGCAGCCGAAGGCGCCGCTCGTGCAGAAGCGAGAGTCGAAGCGCTGATCGTCCCGGGCCCGGAAAAGGTGAGGGGAATCTCAGGAAGAGAAAAGAAAAGGGGCGGCCGAAGCCGCCCCTTCATGAGGCGTTTCGAAGTTGAGCTTAGATCAGGTGGTGGCAGCCTGAACGAGAGCCGTGCGGGGACCGACGATCCAGTTGCCGGACCAGGCAACCAGGTCTTCGGAGAAATCAGACATGGCGCTGACATTATAGAACCCGGCTTCCGGCGTGGCTTCCGTATAGCTCGTAATGTCATACGTGGGCCCTGCGCCCTTGTCCCTGCCCTGGGAGAGGATGACGAAGTCGTCGTCGCCGATGTTATCGATATCGGCGGTCAACCCGCTGGCCTCGACCGCGGTCTCACCGCAATAGATAAAGTAGCCAAAGTTCCACGGATCGTTGACCGGGACGGTCTTGAGGTAGAAATTGGCGACAGCGGTCGGGAAGGGGTCAGTGGAGACGGTCATCTGGCCGGCTTGCGCCACCAGCGACCAATCGCCGTGGTCCGTGACGTAGTCCATGGCGCCCGTGGACATGGTCATGATCTCTTTCATCGCCGTCTTCTGCTTGGCCTTCTGGATGGCCGACAGAGCGTTCGGGATGAGGAGAGCGGCCAGGATGCCGATGATCGCGACGACGATCAGCAGCTCGATGAGTGTGAAACCTCTCATCTTCTTGATCATTGAAAACCTCCTTTAAATTCCCTGGCTGATCTCCTCAGCCGGGTTTGTTTGCCACTCTTAGTTGGCACTTCTACTTAAGCAAGATGCGTGCCAATATAATATCACATCGTAAGTTACTGATATATAACAAATTATAAATATTGTCAAGCTAGTTGCGGAAAAATTGACGCCACTAATTGTCATTATTTAACACTTTTTGTCGCTCAGGCAGGATTGCGGTCGCCGTTGCCGTTGCGCTTCTCGGCCTTGCGGACCTGGTTGAGGTCGTATTTGCCGATGAGGTAGCGGATCGTCCGGTAGCTCAGGCCCAGGAGGGGCGCCGCCTTCTGCAGGCTGCCGCCCGTCACGGCCAGGGCTTCCTGGATGTATTTCTTGGTGATCTCGTCGAGATGGCGGGTCAGGTTGAACCCGGGGGCGAAGAGCTCCTGGGTCTCCAGCTTCTTCTTCTGCGGAGAGACGATCTCCTGGGGCAGGCAGGCCGCGGTGACGGTCTCGCGGTCCTCGATGGCCACGATGCGCTCGATGACGTTCTCGAGCTCGCGGATGTTGCCCGGCCAGGCATAGCCCTCGAGGAGGCCGACGACGTCGGGCGTGAACCGCTTCGGCCTCTTCCCCATCTTGTCGCAGTACTTCTGGAGGAAGTGGGCGATGAGGATGGGGATGTCCTCGACCCTTTTCCTGAGAGGCGGCATGTCGATGGAGATGACGTTCAGCCGGTAGAAGAGCTCCTCGCGGAACTTGCCCTCCTGGATCCTCTTCTTGAGGTCCTGGTTCGTCGCGGCGATGATGCGGACGTCCACGGGGATCTCGTCCGCGCCGCCGACCCGGCGGACCTTCCGCTCCTGGAGGGCCCGGAGGAGCTTGACCTGCGTCCAGGGCGACATCTCCCCGACCTCGTCGAGGAAGAGCGTGCCGCGCTGGGCCAGCTCGAACATGCCCTTCTTGTCGGAGACCGCCCCGGTGAACGAGCCGCGGACGTGGCCGAAAAGCTCCGATTCGAGGAGATTCTCGGGCAGGGCGGCGCAGTTGATGGACACGAAGGCGTGGTCGCGCCGGGCCCCCTGGAGGTGGATGGCCCGGGCGGCCATCTCCTTGCCGGTCCCGCTATCGCCGGTGATGAGGACGGTCGAGTCGGTCGAGGCCACCTTCTCGATGAGGATGTAGATCTCCTGCATCGGCCGGCTCTTGCCGATCATCTGCTCGAAGCCGTAGCGGTCCTTGAGGTCCCGCTTGAGCAGGATGTTCTCCTGCTTGAGCCGCCGCGAGGCCAGCCCCCGGCCGACGATGATCTTGAGCTCCTCGACGTCGAACGGCTTGACGACGTAGTCGAGGGCCCCGGCTTTCAGGGCCTCCACGGCCTGGGCGATGCTGCCGTAGGCCGTGATCAGGATGACCGGGAGGTCGGGCAGGTTCTCCCGGGCGTAGCGGAGGACGTCCATGCCGTCGGCGCCGGGCATCTTGATGTCGGTGACGACGAGATCGACCGCCTCTTTGGCCAGGATCTCGAAGCCGCCGGCCGCCGAGAGCGCGGACTTGACGGCGTAACCTTCCTTCTTGAAGACGACCGAGAGCAGGTCGAGGAGGCTCTTCTCGTCGTCGATGATCAGGATCGTTTCCATGGCCTCATCCTTGCCCGTTCGGCGACCGCCGCTGCGGCAGCGTGATCGCGATCTCGGTCCCCTGCCCGGGCTCGGAGCGGACGTCGATCCGGCCGTCGTAGTCGTCGACGATCTTGCGGACGATGGACATGCCCAGTCCGCGCCCGTTCTCGAACCCGGAGTAGAAGGGCTCGAAGAGGTGTTCCTTCTCCTCGTCGTTCATCCCCCGGCCCGTATCGGCGACGACGACCCGGACTTCCTTCCGGCGGGACTCGGGGAAATCGAGCGTCAGCCGTCCGCCTTCGGGCATGGCCTTGACGGCGTTCTTGACCAGGTTCCAGAAGACCTGCTTGAACTGGCCGGCGTTGCCGAAATAGGGAACGATTCGGAATTCCGGAAATTCCCGAGAAGCTCGACCTTTCCGTTGAGCTCGCCCGCCCGCTTGGAGGATCTTGACGGTCTCATCCAGGAGGTCGCCCAGATTGATCGGCGAAAAGACCTGCTTGGCCGGCAGGGCGAAATCGAGGAATTGATCCAGGCTGTGGGAGACTCGCGTCGATTCCTTGAGGACGATGCCCATGAGTTCGTTCTGCTCCGGGCTGAGGACGAGCTCTTTCTTCAGCACCTGGACCGAGCCGGAGATGGCCGCCAGGGGATTGCGGATCTCGTGGGCCAGGCTGGCCGAGACCCGGCCGGCCTCGGAGAGGCGCTCCCGGACGAGGAGCTCCTTCTCGGCGGCCCGGAGCGCCTCGCGCGTCCGGCGCAGGCTCCCGGCGAGCCGGCTCATCAGCGCGGCGATGACGAAGAAGACGCCCCAGGCGACGAACATCGTGACCAGCATCGTACCCAGCGGCGGCTTGACCACGTGCTCCGGTCCGTAGGCGGGGATGAACCCGAAGTAGAGACCGTCGGCGAGGACGCCGAACAGGATGGCCGACAGGGACGCCGCCAGGAATCCGGCCCGGCCGGAGATGACCAGGCCCGCGGCGATGATCGGGAAGAGATACAGGAAGTACATCGACGAGGCGAGGCCGCCGGAGATGTAGACGAAGGCGGTGATGAGCAGCAGGTCGAAGACGACCTGGAGGTAGGCCTGGAAAACGAGCCGCCGGCCCCCGGCGTAGAGGGCGAAGAAGAGGGCGGAGAAGACGTAGGCCCCGAGGATGAGGTAGTAGAAGGGCAGGTTGGCCGGGGACTCGGGGGACGACAGCTGGATGATGATGGCCGAGACGAGGAGGGAGGTCAACACGACGAGGCGGTAGATGTTGTAGAGGAAGACGTTCCGTCTTTCCACCGCGCTCTCCATCCTCATGCCCCAGGTCCCTTTCTTCGAGCTTAGAACTGGCTCATAAGGCTGAAGATCGGCAGGTACATCGAGATGACCAGCCCGCCGACGAGACCGCCGACGAAGACCAGCATGATCGGCTCGAGGATCGAGAGGAGGGAGGCCACGGTGACGTCGACCTCCTCGTCGTAGAAGTTGGCCAGCTTGTTCAACATTTCGTCGAGCGTGCCCGTCGCTTCGCCGACGTTGATCATCTGGAGCATCATCGTCGGGAACTTGCCGGCCTGCTTGAAGGACTCGGCCATGGTCTTGCCCTCGGAGATGAGCTTGCGGGCCTCGATGAGCTGGCTCTCGATGATGACGTTCCCGGCCGTCGTCGAGGTGATCTTCATGGCTTCGAGCATGGGCACGCCGCCGGAGATGAGGGTCGCCAGCGTCCGGGTGACCCGGGTCATGGCCACCTTGTAGAGAAGGCTGCCGAATAGCGGCATCTTCAGCAGGAGCTTGTCGGTCGACCAGCGTCCCGGTTTTGTGCTCCGGTAGTAGCGGAAGGCGAAGAAGAGGGCGATCATGCCGGCGAAGATCAGAAAGATGTACTTCTGGACGAACTCGCTCAGGGCGACGATCATGGCCGTAAGCCAGGGCAGCTCGGCCCCGAGGTCTTTGAAGATCGTGGCGAAGACCGGGATGACCTTCCAGAGCATGAAGATGGTCACGATGATGGAGAAGATCAGGATGCCGACCGGGTAGATCATGGCCTGCTTGACCTTGGACCGCAGCTTGACGTTCTTCTCGATGAACTCCGACAGGCGGCGGAGCATGATGTCGAGGGAGCCCGACTGCTCGCCCGAGGCGATGAGGTTGCAGTAGAGGTCGTCGAAGGCCTTGGGGTGCTTGCGCTTGGCCTGGTTCAGGGTCGAGCCGGCCTCGACGTCGTCCTTGACGGTCTTGATGACGTTCTTGAAGTAGGTGTTCTTCTGCTGTTCCTCGAGGATGCCCAGGCTCTGGATGAGGGGCAGCTCGGCGTCGATGAGGACGGACAGCTGGCGGCTGTAAATGGCCAGGTCCTTCATCCTGACCTTTTCCCTCTTGAGGAACGGGATGGAGAACCCGCCCTTGGCCGCGCCGATGCTGAGGACCGTGATCTGGTCCTTCTGGAGCATCCGGCCGAGCTCTTCCTTCGACGCGGCGACGCGCTCGCCGCCGACCGTGTCCCCGTAGCGGTTCTTGCCTTTCCAAACGTAAGTCGGCATGGTTTACCTCGCTTTTCCGGTCGTTTCCCTATTTTCTGTTCGAGCCCGCCGGGCTGCCCGGCGCGATCTTCACGCCCTCGCGGCGCTGGATGATGTCGGTCAGTTCCTCGGGGGAGGAGCTCATGCTCAGGATCATGTCCAGGCTGACCAGCTTGCGGAAGTACAGGTTGGCCAGGGACTGGTTGAAGGTCTGCATCCCGAACTTCTCCTGGCCCATCTGCATGGACGAATAGATCTGGTGGATCTTGTTCTCGCGGATGAGGTTGCGGATGGCCGGATTGGGGATCATGATCTCCATGGCCAGGACGCGGCCCTTGCCGTCGGCGCGCGGCAGGAGGGCCTGGGTGATGACGGCCTCGAGCGACATCGACAGCATGATCCGGACCTGGGTCTGGTACTGGGCGGGGAAGATGTCGATGATGCGGCTGATCGACTCGACGGCCGAGTTCGTGTGCAGGGTCGAGAAGGTCAGGTGGCCCGTCTCGGCGACCCGCAGGGCGGCCTCGATCGTCTCCAGGTCGCGCATCTCGCCGATCAGGACGACGTCCGGGTCCTCGCGCAGGACCGAGCGCAGGGCGTTGCCGTAGGATTGGGTGTCGGCGTAGAGCTCGCGCTGGTTGATGATGGCCTTGCGCGGCGTCAGGTAGTACTCGATGGGGTCTTCGATCGTGACGATGTGGACCGGCCGCTCCGAGTTGATGTGCTCGATCATGCAGGCCAGGGTCGTCGACTTGCCGCAGCCGGTCGGCCCGGTGACGAGGATGAGGCCCCGCGGCAGGTAGCAGAGCTGCTGGATGCGCTGCGGGATGCCCAGCTGGGCGAAGCTCCACATCGACGGCAGGAAGCGGCGGAAGGCCCCGGCCACGGCGCCCTTCTGCATGAAGACGTTGGCCCGGAACCGGCCGAGCTCCTTGACGCCGAAGGAGAAATCGAGCTCGAGCTTCTCCTCGAACAGCCGCTTCTGCTTGTCGGTCATGATGCTGTAGATGACCTCTTTCGTCTCGGCCGGCGTGAGCGGCGGGTGATCGAGGTCCTTGAGCGTGCCGTGGACGCGGATCCGCGGCGGGATGTAGGTCGTGATGTGCAGGTCGCTGGCGTCGCCCTCGACGCAGGCCTTGAGCAGCTCGAATATCGGCTTGGCCATGGGAACCTCCGTAGCTGGTTAGGGGATCATTCGTCCCGGACGGTCTCGCGCAGGACTTCCTCGACCGAGGTGACGCCGTTCTTGATCTTGATGAGGCCGGCCCGGCGGAGGGTCATCATGCCCTTCTCGACGGCCTTCTTCTTGATCTCCCGGGACTGGGCCCGGGTCAGGATCATCGTCCGGATCTCGTCGTCGATCTTCAGGACCTCGAACAGGGCCGTCCGGCCCTTGTAGCCGGTCCGGTTGCAGGCCTCGCAGCCGCCGGGCTTCATGGCCTGGAGGCCCTTGAGCTCGTTCTTGTGGAAGCCCATCTCGAGGAGGGCCGCCTCGGGCAGGGGGTGGGGCTGGGCGCACTTCTTGCAGAGGCGCCGGACGAGCCGCTGGGCGACGACGAGGATGAGCGAGTCGGCGATGAGGAAGGGCTCGACGTTCATGTTCTCCATGCGGGTGATGGAGCTCGCGGCGTCGTTGGTGTGGATGGTGGAGAAGACCAGGTGGCCGGTCAGGGCGGCCTTGATGGCGATGTCGACGGTCTCCTGGTCGCGCATCTCGCCGACCAGCATGATGTCGGGGTCCTGGCGGAGGAAGCTGCGCAGGCAGGCGGCGAAGGTCAGCCCGATCTCTTCCTTGATCTGGACCTGGTTGATGTTCGGGACGTTGAACTCGACGGGGTCCTCGGCGGTCAGGATGTTCATGTCCGGCGAGTTGATGGTCGAGATGGCCGAGTAGAGCGTGTTCGTCTTGCCGCTGCCCGTCGGTCCGGTGACCAGGACGATGCCCCAGGGCTTGCCGATGGCGTCCTGGAAGACGGCCAGGGGCTCCTCCTCGAAGCCGAGCTGGGTCAGGTCGAGCTTGAGCATCTCCTTGTCGAGGATACGGGCGACGATCTTCTCCCCCCACAGGGTCGGCAGGGAGGAGACGCGCATGTCGACCTCCTTCTTCTTGCCGTTGTCGAGGCGCAGGCGCATCTTGATGCGGCCGTCCTGGGGCAGGCGCTTCTCGGCGATGTCCATGTTGGACAGGATCTTGACGCGGGAGATGACCGGGCTGCGGTACTTGAGCGGCAGGTTGACGATCTCGTAGAGGTCGCCGTCCATGCGGTAGCGGACGCGGAAGCTCGTCTCGTAGGGCTCGAAGTGGACGTCGCTCGCGCCCCGCTTGATGGCGTCGATGAAGGTCTGGTTGACCAGCTTGATGATCGGGGCCTCTTCGGCGTCGCTGTCCGACTCGGTCATGACGTCGGTCTGGCTCTCGTCCTCGATGATGTTGACGCGGCCGTCGTCGGCCAGCGCGATGTCCTCGATGATCTTCTTGACCCGGATGGCGTCGGCCGTGCCGTAGTACTTGTTGATGGCGTTGACGACGCCCGTCTCCGAGGCGATGACCGGCTGGATCGACAGGCCCGTCCGGAAGCGGACGTCCTCGATGATCTCGAGGTCGGTCGGGTCGACCATGGCCAGGGTCAGGAAGGAGCGGATCCGGTGGATCGGCATGACCAGGTACTTCTTGGCCACGTCGACCGGGATGAGGCTGATGACCTCGGCGTAGACGTCGAACTGGTCGAGGTCGATGTAGGGGTAGCCCAGCTGCCGGCTGAGGGCCTGGGCGATGTCCTCCTCGGTCAGAAAGCCCATCTGGACGAGCGATGTGCCGACGGGCAGGCTGTTCTTCTTCTGGAAATCGAGGGCGGATTTCAGCTGATCGACGGAAAGGATCTTTTCCCTAAGAAGAAGCTCGCCCAGGTTGGATGCCATTTTTTATTCCGTCATCTTAGTATTTTGGACAATTCCTGTCAATTCAAGGGCAACAGGTGCTCCTTCTATCAAAGACGGCTGAGGGGACCGATTTTTCTCTCATCGTGCCTCCCATTCTCCTCCAGCGACAATTTGCGTCAATCACCCGGGGTGAGCATTGCCTGGGTGATATTAGCAAAAATTGTCTCCCCTCGAGGGGTGAGGGGCCGCCCTCTCTCCCGGGAACAGGGCGACACCTGAAAGGCTTGCCCCCCTGCGGAAAGGCGGCCTTGACACCCCGGATTCTTCTCCCTATACTCCGATAACGGGAAATCAATGACCTATCCGTCGACCGCACCGGCGGATTCCCTCGCGGCTTATAATGAAAGCAGACCTCCTGTCGTTCCACCGAGAGGCGCTCTTCGAGGCCGTGCTGAACACCGTCAGCGATGCCATCACGGTGATCGACAGGGACTTGAAGGTGCTCTTCCAAAACGAGGCCGTCCAGAAGCTCTACGGAGTCAAGGTCGGCGAGACCTGCTATGAGGCCTATCGCGGGCGCCGCGAGCCTTGCGAAAATTGCATCATCCTGGATGTCATCAAGGGACGGGAAACCCAAAAAGGCCCTCCGGGATATCCAATTGCCGAACGGGAACATTCTCTGGATGGAGGTCTTTGCCGGCCCTTTCAGAGATCAGGAAGGCAACATGGTCGGCGCCGTCGAAGTCGTCCGCAACGTGACGGAACAGATGCGGCTCTCGGAGACCTGCATGACCCTCCGCCGGGAGGTCGAACGCCAGGCCCAGTTCCACAATATCGTCACCCAATCCAAGAGGATGAAGGCGATCTTCCGCCTCATCGAACGGGTGGCCTCCACGACGAGCTCGGTCCTGATCACCGGGGAGTCCGGGACGGGAAAAGAGCTCATCGCCCGGGCCATCGTCTTCAATTCGGGCAGAAAAGACAAGCCTTATCTGACGGTCAATTGCGGGGCGATCCCGGAGAACCTGCTGGAATCGGAGCTGTTCGGCCACGTCCGGGGGGCTTTCACCGGGGCCGTCCGGGATCATCCGGGCATCCTCGAGGCCGCCGACGGCGGCACGGCCTTTCTCGACGAAGTCGGAGAGCTCCCTCCGGCGGCGCAGGTCAAGCTGCTCCGTTTCCTCCAGGAAGGGGAAAGCCGCCGGGTCGGGGATGCCAAGGTCAGGAAGCTCGATGTCCGGATCATCGCGGCCACGAACAGGGATCTCGAAGAGGCCGTCCGGGACGGGTCGTTCCGGGAGGACCTCTTCTTCCGCTTGAACGTCATTCCCATTTCTCTGCCTCCGCTGCGGGAAAGGAAGGAAGACATCCCTCCTCTGGCCGCTCACCTTCTCCAGCGTCTCTGTGATGCCCATGCCCGCAACATCACCGGGCTCTCGCCGGAAGCCCTGAGGGCGTTCATGAATTACCGCTGGCCGGGGAATGTGAGGGAGATGGAGAACGCGATCGAATATGCCCTGCACCTCACCGACGAGGGCAACCCCATCCGCCCCGAACAGCTTCCGCCCAAGCTATTCGCGGACGCCGAAGCGTCGTGGAGCTCCCGGCGAATGCGTCTCGATCGAAGAATACACCAAGCAAACCATCGTCCTGTTGCAGAAGGACCATTCTGAAGAACAGATCGCGGAGACCCTGGGGATCAGCCGGAAGAACCTGTGGGAGAAGCGGAAGCGCTGGAACCTCCCAAAGCCGGGAAAGAATAAGTAGCCTAAGGCCGCTCCCGCAAGCCTTCAAGCCCAGAGTTGAGGCCGGCCCCGTCACCAAAGGTAATTTCGGGATATCGCGCATGTTACCACTGGTAACACAATCCTGATTTCCGCTGCTTCTCTGGGTTGGTCACAACAGTCCTAATATATTCTTTATCTATAACTTATCAGCCCCATAAATTTTCGGGTTGGCGTGGCATGCTTCCTGCAAAATAGAACCGGTGAAGCTTAAGATGAACGAGAAAGCCAAAGTGAAAGACAACAAGGAGCAGCCGAGAAAGGTCAGCACCTGCTTTGAGGGATCGTCCAGCGCAGAGATGATGCAGAAGATCGTGGGCGCAGAAGGGATCGGCTCTCTCAGCGAAGAGATGATGAGGTCGTTGATCGAGAAGCTTAACGAAGACCTGGAAGAATCGCATAAATCCAAGAAAGAGGAGATTTGAAATGATCGAATCCCTGATGAAGCTTCACAAATGCGCCGATTGCTCCATCCGGTGCAAGGCGTCGCGGAAGCCCGGCTCGCTCCTGGCGCGCATCCATCGGTGGCACGCGACCTGGTGGCCCGGCTGGAAGCTCTACCAAGCCGAGCTGGGCGCCCGGAACGCCAAGGCCGCGCCGCGCGTCTGAGATCCTGGATCCTCGAGACAAAATCATGATCGGAGGAAAAGAAATGAACAAGACGACGAACGAATTCGGAGTTGTCGATCAGTCCGGCATCCGTCGGCAAGGCAAACGTCTCGATGAGATCGCCATGGCTCTGGCCTTGATCGTGACCGGGGCGTTATGGCTGGCACCCAAGGCCATGTTCCCGGAGGGCACGTGGCTGGTCGGAGTGGGGCTGATCCTGCTGGGACTCAACGCCGCCCGGCGCATCCGCGGCCTCAAGACGAGCGGCTTCGGCATCATCGTGGGCCTCATCGCCTCCGCCGGCCGGGATCGGTCGTATCCTCGGCCAAGACCTTCCCCTCGTGCCCATTCTGCTCATCATCTTCGGGGTGGGACTGGTCGTCAGAGCCGCCGCCGGCAGGCCGGAGACCTACGGGCATGTCCGACGCCTCATAACGGGGGGCCGCCATGAACGTCATGACCGTCATCGCCCACCCGAACCCCAAGTCGTTTTGCCACGCCATCCTGCGCCAGTTCGACGCGGGGCTCAAAGAGGCCGGGCACACCAACGACATCGTCGACCTTTACGCGATCAAGTTCGACCCCGTGTTCAGGACCAAGGACTTTGCCAGCTATATCCACGAGAGCATGCCTCTCGACATGTTGGAGAAGATGGACCTGATGAAGAGCATCATGGACTTCTGCGGCGGCCCCGTCCAGAGGGTCGTGGCCAAGCTTTGGCTGACGGGGAAGAGCCCGCTGGAGCTCGTGAAGATCATCCGGAACCAGATGCCCAAGGACGTCATCGCTCAGCAGAAGAAGGTGGCTCGCGCGCAGGGGCTGGCCTTCATCGCCCCGAACTACTGGATGAATTTCCCCGCGATCCTCAAGGGCTGGTTCGAACGGGTCTTCGCCCCCGGCTTTGCGTACAGCCTGACCCCAGAGGGCTGGCGCGGGGCATCCTCCGGCCGGATACCCCTTCTCCGTCACGAGAAGGCCCTGGTCATCAACACGACCCACTTCACCGAAGAGACCTATCAGGGAGAATTCGGAAAAGCGATGGCCACCATCATCGATAATTGGGGGCTTCGTTTTCCCGGCGTCAAGAAGGTCGAGCACGTCTATCTCTACGGTGCCGACGTTTCGACCCCGGAGATGCGGCGCGCTTGGCTCGACGAAGCCTACCGCCTGGGAAGGGATTTCGCGGTCAGTCCGACATCGCCGAGCTCGACGCGAGCGGCCTGATCCCATGTCTTCAGGCGAATTGGCCGGCGGCCCAGCCCGAAGACCAGGCCCACTGCAGATTGTACCCGCCCAGCTCGCCTGTCACGTCCAGCACCTCCCCCGCGAAGAACAAGCCGGGCACCTTCTTGGATTCCATCGTTTTGGAAGAGATCTCGTCCGTGTCCACGCCCCCGCCCGTCACTTCGGCCGCGCCGTAACCGTCCCTTTTTCGGGGCATGACCTGCCAGTCGTGCAATCGCTCCGCCGTCGCTCTGAATTCTTTTTCGGAGGTCCGGTTCATGGGTTTGGATGGGGAATAGAGCCCGCACCATTTTTTAACGAACCGTTTCGGTAAGAACGACGGAGAGCAATGTGCTCATCTCCGTTTTTTCGTTCCGATGGACCATGAATTCCCGAAGAATATCCCTTTCGGGGAACAGGTCGATCGAGATCGCCTGGCCTTCCTTCCAATGCGAAGAGATCTGCAGAACGGCGGGCCCGCTCAATCCCCGGTGCGTGAAAAGGATATTTTCCCGGTATCGATGACGTCCGCAGCTCACGATCGCGTCGAAAGCGAGCCCCGACAGATCCTTGAATTCATTGAGATCGTCTTCGCTCCACAAAAGCGGGACCAGGGCGGGAACGGGTTCGATGACCTTCAGCCCGAATTGCCGGGCGATCCGGTAACCCAAGGGGGTGGCTCCGATCTTCGGCATGGCGAGGCCTCCGGTCGCGACCACGAGCGATCCCGATTCGAAACGGCCCCGGCTGGTGACGACTTCGAACGACTCCCCTTTCGAGACTTCGGCGATCCGGCAATCGAGCTGGATCGAGACTTTCGCCCGGTCGCATTCGTCCTGGAACATCTTCACGATCCCCGCCGCCCCGTCACGGGTGAAGAGCTGGCCCCATTTCCTTTCGACGATCCGGATCTTGTGGCGCTCGAGGAGCGCCGTCATGTCCTGCGGCGTGAAACGGGAAAGGGCGGATTTCGCGAAGTGCGGATTCGACGAGAGAAAATGGGTCTCGTTCATGGACCGGTTCGTGAAGTTGCAGGCGCCGCCCCCCGAGATCCGGATCTTGTTCCCGACGGCCCCGGTGTGTTCGAGCAGGACGACCGACCGTCCCCGCTTGCCGCATTCGACGGCGCACATCAGGCCCGCCGCACCCGCGCCGAGGATGATCACGTCCTTCTTCACGGCTGCCATTATACCAATCTTGCCTGGGAATTGGGATCGCAGAGAAATCGATTGAAGCGGGGGGGCATGGGCATTATGATGATCTTCAGCAGGAGGTATCCGTATCATGGCGAAGATGAACGTAAGGTCCTCGACATACAGGGTGGCACGGGGGAAGGCGGAGATCGCGCGAGAGGCCAAGTGGCAGAAGACGGCGAAACTGGTTACAAAGAAGCGCCTGGAAATGAAGAAGCTCGAGCCCGCAAAAGAGGGTGCCGACGGGAGCTCAAGCCAAGAGAAAGCCCCCGAGCTTATCGAGACCGAGGCCCCGGAGAAGAAATAAGGGCAATAGATTTCGGCGAATCGCCCTTACCCGATCTCTCC
>CAWHBV010000011.1:0-110278 GCA_963827635.1 uncultured bacterium | reverse complement strand
ACCTGAACGGTATAGGTGAACAGGAGGACCGATGTCCCGGAACCCGAAGTGTAATTCGCATTTTGGTCGTCGCCGCCCGTCTCCATCTTGATCCAGGGCACGCCGGTGACATACACCACTTCGCTGAAGGAGACCTGAATCAATATCACCTGGCCCGCGCGATAACTCCCATTCTCGTTGCTCGAGGTGACGTTCGTCACGGTCGGTGCGATACTATCCACGGTCGTGAAGTTCCAACTTGTCGTATCGGCGATCCCCTCATAACTGTTGCCCGCCGCGTCCCAGAAGCCGCCTGCGTCTATCTGGATGTAGTATCCCGTCTCGCTCTCGAAGGCCGCCGAGGGATCGATCGTGACTTGGTTCCCCGCAACCGTCACTTGCGCGCTCGTTGAAACGATTTCCTCGACAATCGTGTTGTCCGATATCTTTCTAATGAGAACATGCCCCGAGTTGGCCAGGACATTCTCGCTGAACGTTATCACCAGGTTGGCATTCGGCCCGGCGTCCGTGGCCCCGTCCGCTGGGAACAGGGCCGAGATCGTCGGCACGGCCGTATCGACGGTTAGACCAGGAGCCAACGCCGGTGACACCGAGCTGACGTTCCCTGCGAGGTCTGTCTGTCTGGCCGTGACCGTATAGACTCCCGGGCTCAAGGGCGAGGGCACTGTAATCGTGCAAGTGCTGTGGCCGGCGGCTACCTGGGCCTGAACGATGATGGCCTCTCCCCCGCCAACGGGAGTGAAGGTCAGGGCCACCATGGCCTCAGATTCCACACCCGCGATATCGAAAGTAGGCGTCGAGTTGTCCGTGACGTTGTCCGTGCTCGAGGTCCCCGTATCGCTCGCAGCCTGGAGGTCAGGGGCGTTAGGCGCCGCCGGGGCCAGCGTGTCGATAACGATGTCCTTGTTGAAGCCGAGCGAGCCCGGGGCGCCCGGAACTGGCAGAATCAGATCAAAGTTGTTCCCCGCCGCATCCTGGATGGTCGGACCGGCGAGCTCCAGGGCAACCGCTGAGGCATAGTCGAGGTCCCAGGATCCATCGTTGACCTGAACGGTATAGGTGAACAGGAGGACCGATGTCCCGGAACCCGAAGTGTAATTCACATTTTGGTCGTCGCCGCCCGTCTCCATCTTGATCCAGGGCACGCCGGTGACATACACCACTTCGCTGAAGGAGACCTGAATCAATATCACCTGGCCCGCGCGATAACTCCCATTCTCGTTGCTCGAGGTGACGTTCGTCACGGTCGGTGCGGTCGTTTCTAAGCTGACGGAGAAGATCCCGACGTTGGCATTGGCCGCGACCATGACCGCATCGTCATCGCCAACTTGGGAGCCGTAGATCCCGATGGTATAGGTCCCGTTGTCCATGACATCCCAGCTACCGCCTGGCGGCACGATTCGATAGGTCGCGGTGCGGGGCGTTCCGTTGCCGGGCGTATCGACGGAAAGGAACGAGGCAGCGATCGTCCCCGCAACGGGCGTCGTTATATAGATGTCGCTATTGTCCAGGGTAGTAACGTCGACCTCTGAATCATCGGTAAAGGCCACGGTAAAGTCGTAAGCCGTCTCGCCGGTATCCGCGTCACCGACGCCCGCCGCAGTGACGCTGCCGACCGCCGGCGCGTCGTTCACGCCCGTCACGGTGATCGGAACGACATCCGTATCGGTCAGGATACCGCCGGCACCAGTGTTCCCCAAATCACTTGTCGTGATGGTCAGAGGGTCCGGTCCGGAATAATCGGTATCTCCGCGATATCGTACCCCGTCCAACGCCGGATTGAGATAGGTGAGCCTTCCCCTGAAGGTCATAGTCGCATCGGCATTTCCATCGCCCACAGAAAAAGTTAAACCTGTCGACTTGATGCAGCGTCAGAGTCCCGTGGCTGACCGTCAGGGATACCTGAACGGTGTTGTTGGGGACGGCAGCCTCATCGACATCGATATCGGCTATAGCGATGGCGTTGCCCGTCCCGGAGGAGAAGACGAGATCCGTATCCTCGTCGACCGTCTGGGGGCCCGGCACAGTGTTGATCGGCGCATCGTTGCGGGTGTTAACCGTCACATTGACCGTGATCGTATCGGTCCCGCCGTTTCCGTCAGAGACCTGGACGACAAAGCTCTCGGCCCCACCCGCCGCTGTGTTGTAATCCGGCGCCGGGGTGTAGTTGATGATCTGGCTCGTCCCTGTGCCGGTGGCCACGGTAGCCGTGCCGTGGGCTGCCGGCGTCAGTATGCTCCAGGTCAGCGTGTCGTCGTCCGCGTCTGTCGCATTGAGGGTTAGCCCGAAGGATATCGGGTTGTTGTCCTCATCGATGGTCCGCGACAAGGGGCCCGAGCCTTCCGTAATCACCGGCACTTCGTTCACGATGGTGACGGAAAAAGTCCCGATGTTTGCGTTTGCCGCAATGTAGGCCACATCCGCATCCGCTACCTGGGAGCCATAGATCCCGATCGTGTAGGTTCCATTGTCGGTGACATCCCAGCTGCCGCCGGGCGGCACGATCCGATAGGTCGCCGTGCGGGGCGTACCGTCGCCGGGCGTATCCACGGAAATGAAAGTCGCCGCGATCGTGCCCGCTCCCGGCGTGATCACGTAGACATCGCCGTTATCCAGGGTAGATACGTTTATCGCGGAATCATCCGTGAAGGTCACCGTGAAATCGTAGGCCGTTGCCCCAGTATCGGCGTCGAAGACGTTGGCCGCAGCAACGCTGCCAACTATTGGCGAATCGTTGATCCCGGTTACAGTGATCGGAATGATGTCCGTGTCGGTCAGGACACCGCCGGCGCCGGTGTTGCCCTGGTCGCTCGTGCTGACGCTCAAGTTATCCGTACCCGAGTAGTCCGCGGCCGGTTTGTAGCGCACCCCGTCCATCGCGCTGTTCAGGGCGGCGGGCAAGGCCGTGAAGGTCATCGTCGCGTCGGAAGTTCCGTCGCCAGTAGTAAAGGTCAGGTTCGCGGTCCCGTGCAAGGTTAAGCTGCCATTATTGACCGACAGAGTCACCTGAAGTTTTCCCAGAAGGTCTCGGCGACATCTGCATCCGCCATCGAGATAGGATTGCCCGTCCCGGAGGAGAAGACGAATCCGTGTCTTCATTGACTGTCTGGCTCGCCGGCACCGTGTTCACAGGCGCATCGTTCTGCGCAGCGACTGTCACATTGACCGTGATCGTGTCGGTCCCGCCGAGGCCGTCGTCGACCTGGACGACGAAGCTTTCCGCCCCGCCTGCAGCCGTGTTGTAATCAAGCGCTGGAGTGTAGTTGATGACCTGGCTCGCCCCCGTTCCAGTGGCCACGGTCGCCGTGCCGTGGGAGGCCGGTGTCAGGATGCTCCAGGTCAGAGTGTCACCGTCGCCGTCCGTCGCATTGAGCGTTAGGGCAAAGGGCTGAGGACTGCCATCCTCGTCCATTGAGACAGAAGTCGATTCACCTTCGGTTATAACCGGGAGGGCGGCAGGTCGGACCGTGCTTTTTAAGAGGGCATTCGATGGTCCTGCAGCGGGGATCGCGCCAGGCAGGATCCCGGCGAAAGCGAATAGGGAGAATAGAGCGAGGGTCGTGATGGATTTTTTCAAAGTGAAACTCCCCTGCAGCGATGCAGATTCGACATTGTTTTCCGGTTCACCGTTGAGAGTCATTATCCATTTAATATCAACAACTTGTCAAGACCTTCCCCATCCCCCCACACGATGATATTCGCCTCACCCCATATGGTGGGAAGGCTCATCGGCAGGGGTGAGATGGATGCAAGATCAATATCAATCAGTCAGATGGGCAGAGTCAAGGAAGGTACAGCCATGGCTTCGTTGCTGGCGCCGCTCTCAACGATATTCGCGTTATCGGCGTGCGCATTCGTCACGGTCCGGACCACGAAGTAATAGGGCTGCCCAGGCGTTAGTCCGGTGACGTCCAGCGATGTGGTCGCCTTGTCGGCGGTCGAACCGGCGAGCGTGTAGGGACCCCCGGCGGTCTGGGACATGTAGACGTTGTAGAAGCCCGCATCGGCCGTATATGTGACCGGAAGCCAGGAGACCGTGATGGCGGCGGCGTCGAGGGAGGTGGCCGTCACGGAGGCCGGCGCGATCGTCTGCGTCTCGGCCCAGTTCGGGTCCTTCGCGTTCAGGAACATGGTGAGAACGCCGTCGGACGTGAAGAGGGCGTTGTAGCCGAGGTCCGTCGCGGTGAGGGCCAATAAGTTGGCCAGCGACTCCGGTATGGGTCCCGTCAGCTGGTTGGCGTTGATGAGCATTTCCCAGAGCTGGGTCAGGTTGCCGAGCGTCGCCGGGATCTCTCCGCTCAGTTGGTTGTGCGAGAGCCGCAGGCTCTGGAGCTTGGTCAAATTTCCCAGCTCGGCCGGGATCGCTCCCGTCAGTTGATTGTCCCCGAGGCGCAGGATCAGAAGATCTGTCAGATCGCCCAGCTCGGCCGGGATCTCTCCGCTCAACTGGTTGTCTCTGAGGACGATGGATTGCAGGCTGACCGCATTGCCCAGTTCCGGGGGGATCGGGCCGCTCAGCTCGTTCGAATAGAGGAAGAGATGGGCCAGGTTCGGCATGTTGCCCAACTCGGCCGGGAGCGGGCCGCTCAGCTGGTTCGTATTGAGATAGACATAGGCCAGGTTCGGCAGGCCGCACAGCTCGACCGGGATCGGACCGCTCAACTGATTGTTGGTGGCATAGAACCGGTAAAGGGCCGGCAGGTTTCCCAGCGTCGCCGGGATCGGGCCCGTCAGCTGATTGTAGGAGAGATCGATCTTCTGGAGCGCGGTCGCGTTGCCGATCTCCGCGGGGATCGAGCCCGTCAGCCCGTTATGGGCGAGAACGATCTCGCGCAGCGCGGTCAGGCTCCCGGTCTCCGGCGGGATCGGACCCGTCAGCAGGTTGCCGGACAGGATGAGATAAGTCAGGCTCGTCAAAGCGGCCAGATCGGAAGGCAGGCTGCCGGTGAGGTTGTTGTCCGGCAGATCGATCCGCGTCACCTCCTGGGTGCCGGGATCGACGGTCAAGCCGAACCAGGTGCCCTCCGTGCCGGGCATGGCGAAGCCGTCCGGGTAGAGGTCCCCGTCCTTCCAACCGGTCCTGTTCGTCCAACCGTCCCCGCCCGTCGCGTTGTAGAAGGCGATCAGGGCCAGGCGCTGGGGCGTCGTGATGAGGCTCGCGGCGTAGTCCTGGCCGGAGATGTCGGCGGTGACGTTCGTGTGGGTGTTCGAGACCGGATCGAAAATGTATTGGGCGTGGGTCGGGATGACGTGGACGGTGGAGCCGTAGGTCACCTGGGCGGAGTAGTGACCGGAGGCGTCCGTGACGGGACTTGCGGGCAGGCCGGCCATGGTCACGCCGGCGACGCCGGTCGATCCGGCGGCAACCGTTCCGGAAATGGTGAAGGTGCGGAGCGTGGCCGTGTAGTTCTGAGCGCCCCGGTCGGCGGAGAGGTTCGTGTAGCCCCGGGAGGGAGGATCGAAGACGTAGCCCGTGAGAGTGGGTGTCGCGGTGCCCGAGAAGCCGACGGCTACGGTGACGCTGTAGGCGCCGTTCGCGCCGGTCACGGGATTGCCGGGAAGCCCCGACAGGACGACTCCCGCAAGAGGCGAGCCTCCGGCCAGGACCGTTCCCGATATGGTGACGGCATCCGGGGGTCTGTCGGCGGGGGCGCAGCCTTGAGTGAGCGCGGCGAGGGCGGATAAAATGATCGTCGGGAGGGCTGGGATGAGCTTCTTCATGCTTTCAGGGGTTCCCTTGCCGGGAATTATCCCTGTATATTCAATAACTTGTCAAGACGAATTCCGTCCTAACCCAGCCAGTCCGCGTTCTTCTTGAAATTCGTCGCCGCGAAGCGGACCCGGTAGGGGTAGCGGATCTTGACGAAGTCGAAGTCCCCGTCGTGGGGCTCCTCGTAGACGTTGAGGAGGGGCGCGGAACCGGGGTAATGGACGTTGCTGGCGCCGGCCTCACCGAAGAGGCGAAGCGAGGGCAGGATCTCGGCGTCGGGGACGGCCGCGACGACCGTCTGTAGGAAGTGAGAGGCGCCGGCGAGAATCGAGGCGACGGACGCGGCGTTCTCCGCGGGCATGACCTGGACGTAGCGGTAGGCCTCGTCGGGGAACCAGAAGGCGGGCTTGTCCGCGATCCGGACGAGAGCGGCGCCGTCGCCGGCGACCAGGACGCCGGCGGACCCGGCGTAGATCCGGGCCAGGCTCCGGCCGACCGGCTTCATGGCCGGATTGACGGGGGAGGCGTAAAGGGCATGGCGCTCGAGCGCCTCGACGAGCTTCGAGGCGAAGGCGCGGTGGTCGCCCTGGACGTAGATGTTTTTAACGCAGTAGCAGGCGGCGCCGTCGAAGGCCGAGATGTCGCGGACGAGCCCGTCGATGACTTTTTCACAGAGTGCGGGCGACGCGGCGAACTCCCGGGCGATGTAGGCCGCGCCGATCTTGTGGCCGTGACCGAGCACGATGGGGCCGCGGCCCAGGCGCTTCGCCCTGGCCTCGATGTCCCGGACGGTCGCCTCCGAGCCCAGGACGTTGACGGCGTGCGATGCGGCAAGGAGCGGGTCTTCGATCGCCGCGTCTCCCCCTTTCCAGTAGCCGCAGGCGATCGTCTCCCGGACGAGGGGCGCGACCTCGCCCATCTTGGAGAGATAGAGCATCGGGAACACGGCCGAAGTCGAGGGGAGCTTGATGACCTGGGCGGCTCCCCTGCCCCAGTCCCCTGCTGCGCCCTCCTTGGCGGTTGCGAGCGGCAGGCCGATCCGGGTCAGGATGGCCGAGTAGCCGGCGACGTTGCCCGAGGCGAAATGGCTGACGAGGCCGGGAGCGCGCCTCGCGATGAAAGGGGAATTCAGGCCGAAACGCTGGAGGTGGCCGAAGGCCGTCTCGACGGGGCGGCGCGTTTTGAAGGCTGCTTCGACGAACCGGCCGATCGAGTCCCGGTCGTAGCTCACGAGGGGACGGAAGATGCCCAACCCGAAGCGCTCGATGTCGTGCCGGGAGAAGCCGTCGACCCGGTGGATGAGGTCGACGATGGAGCGGACCTCGGGACGGGCGGGATCGGCGAAAAAGGAATCGAGCCGGAGCATGGCGTCCTGGATCTCGGCGGGGGTGAGCGCGGCGAAGACCTCGCGGGAGCGGCGCAGGAGGGCCTCGAGGATCCCGGGGAGGCGCGGCGGCTTCGAACAGGGGGAAGCGGAGATCCTGGCCCGCGGCCGTCTCGGTCTTCGAGGCCTCGACGTAGGGGTCCTCGAAGACGATCGGGGCTTGCGGCTCAGTCACCGGAGATCTCCGCGGCCTTGAAGGCGCACCCGACCGTGCCGGAGGCTTCGGCGCCCGCGGATCGGCCGACGCGGGTGAAGGCCGAGACCGAGCCGTCCGCGTCGACGCTCACGATCTCGGCCTCGTCGAACTGGAGGACCGCGGTGTTGGCGGCGGTGGGCCGGCCCGTGATGGAGGGCGCGACGATCTTGATGAGCCCGCGGCCGGTGCGGAGGGGCGCTTCCGTCTCGGGATCGACGATGAAGACCCGGTGGTCGGGCGCGGGGCGGAAGAGGAAGTCGTCGAGATCGCAGCTCCAGAAGCCCTCGATCTGGGCGGAGGTCTCGGTGAAGCTGTAGATGTCCTTGACGTGGGTCGGCCAGAGAGCGGGCTCGATGCCGAAGACGGCCCCGATGCGGGCGATGAACGCCGGCTTGTCGATGCGGGCGCCGCGGATCGAGCCCTTGGCGCCCGAATAGCCGCCGCCGCTGAAGGCGACGTGGCCGAGGGAGTGGAGGGCGAATTCGCCCTCGCGGAACTCGTCGAGGTAGGGCCGGAGGAGCAGGGCCAGGCCGCCGAGGGAGATGCCCTGGCCGCGCGTCGAGGCGTCGCGGACGATGGCGGCCACTTCCGAGGCGGGCATCTTGCGGATGCAGGCGGGGCGGCCGCCGAGGCGGTTGAGGAGGGTGCGCGGGATGTCCACGTCGACCGTGGTCCGGCTCCGCTCGTAGCGGGCGGTGCTCCCCTCGAGGCCCAGCTGCATCCGGAGGACGGCCGGGCGGCCTTTCAGGGCGCCCTTTTTCGAGAGGGCGCGGAGGATGCGGAGGGACGGGGCGAAGGCCAGGCCGACCGGGACGTCGGCGAAGGCGAATGTTTCGCCGTAGCGTTCGGTGATCTGGGCGAGCTCGGCGGGGCCGGTGTAGACGTAGCTCGGGTCGCCGGACGTGCTGCTCGACATCTGGAAGACGCCGGGCACGGAGAGGTCGTTGAGCTCCTCGATCATCCCTTTCGAGAGCTTGAAGGCCGAAGAGGCGACGCTCGGGAGGCGGTGGTAGGCGCCGTCGGCGATGATGGCCAGGAGGTCGGCGAGGTAGATGTTCCGGCGGGCGCAAAGCTGCCGGTAGTAGGCGAACCGCTGCCACTGGGATTCGACGCTGGCTCGGAGGAGCTCTTGGAAAGAGCGTTCGGTCATCATGGCGGCCTCCTCGACCTTGTTTTCACCCCTATGTTCGGCCGGGAGAGGCGCGAAGTTGTCAAGAAACGGTCAAAAAAACGTGAAAGTTAGGCTGGCCTGAGGGACCTTGAATGAGAAAGCTGGGCGGTAAGGAGCGTCATTGAATATGAACTCTAGGCATTGCCAGAAGCAGGAGTTGACATGATATCACCTTACTGATATATATTTCGGTGAGGTGATTGGAATGGCCCGCATGACAAGAACGATCATTTCCCTGCCGGAAGAAGAGAAGGAATGGCTCGAATCCTATGGGAAACGCCATAGGATATCGAGTGCCGAAGTCGTCCGAAGAGCGATCAAAGAATTCCGCGGAAAGATGCCTGAAAAAAGCCTCCGGGCGGTGCTCAAGGAAACCGCCGGTACGTGGACTTCGATCCATGGCGACAGTCGCGATCATGTCGACTCCCTACGAAAGGAATGGGACCGTCGATCGTGAAACCTAAATTCCTTCTGGACTCCGTCATTCTCATCGACCATCTCAGGGGCATCGAACCTGCGACGGAATGGCTCGACGGGCTCGAAGAAGGCGAAGCCGTGATCTCGGTGATTACCCGTGCGGAAGTCCTCAGCGGCGGTTCCGAAGAAGAAGCTTATTCTGCCCGAAAGATCTGCGACAAATTCGAGTGTGTCCTCCCTGACCAAAGACGATGCCACCGTCGCGGCCGAGCTGAGACGGGAGAACGGTTGGAAGCTGCCGGATGCCCTCCAGGCGGCCTTGGCCAAAAGACTGGATATCAAGCTCGTCACTCGAGACGCCCGAGGCTTCGGCGATAGGAAGCATGCATTTGCCTTCTGCCCATATAGAGCTGAAGTAGAGGCAGCCGGGAGCCCGTAGAAGGGCGGAGAGCCATTAATCCGAAATCGGAAAATGGTTATGTGTCCCCGAATTAGGCCGCGTTGATGTCGTTGATGAGCAGGCGCAGGATGCCGGCATTGGTGCGGTTGTAGGCGAAGACGAGGCGCGGCAGCTCGGGGAACTCGGCGTCCTCGCCCTCCCCTTCGAGCGGACCGGGGTGCTGGACGATGCGGCCCTCGGTGAGGAGGCGCGAAGCGTAGGTGTCGTTGAGGCGCTCGAGGGCCTCGGGGGCGAGTGGCGATGAAAGGCGCAGGGCGAGCAGGGGCCCGACGTAGCGCATCGAGTGATAGCGGCGATAGAACCCGACGATCTCCTCGACGGCCTCGTCGACGTCGTCGGTCAGCTTGAACAGGTTCATGTCCTGCTCGTTGATCATGCCGTTGTGGAGGAGCTCGGCCTTGATGTAGGTGCGCCAGTGCTGCCAGTAGGTGCCGCCCGGGGCGTCGATCATGACGATGGGCAGGAGGTTGGTCTTGCCCGTCTGGATCATGGTCATGGCCTCGAAGCCTTCGTCCTGGGTGCCGAAGCCGCCGGGGAAGAGGGCGACGGCCGAAGCTTCCTTGAGGAAGAGGATCTTGCGGGTGAAGAAGTACTTGAAGTTGATGAGCTTCGTGTCGTCGGCGATGACGACGTTCGTCTTCTGCTCGTGGGGCAGCCGGATGGCCACGCCGAACGAGCCGGCGCGGCCGGCGCCCTGCTGGGCGGCGCCCATGATGCCGTCACCGGCCCCGGTGATGATCATCCATTGATGTTCACGCATGCGGCGGGCGAACTCGACGGCCTGGACGAACTCGGGGTGGTCGGAAGGCGTGCGGGCCGAGCCGAAGACCGAGAGCTTGCGAATGTCGCGATAGGGGGCAAAGACCTTGAAGGCGTAGCGCAGCTCCTTGAAGGAGTTCGTGAGGAGCCTGAGGTCGCCGCGGTGGGCGCCGTCGCGGGCGACGCGGGTGATGGCGATCATCAGGTCGGCCAGGACGTCGCGGTCGGGGCAGTCGGTCGTGAACCGGTCGAGGAAATCGGCGATGGCGGCGTCGCGGGCGGCGGCCCAGTCGGAGGACGGGTGGTGCTCGTCTGAGGCGAACGAGACGGGAGCGGCGACCGCCGCGCAGAGCTTTTCTTGGGGGTTTTTATTTGATGTGTTCATGTGTTCCTGAGAGGGTTTAGTCGGCCATTATAGCATATTCGGGGTCGGACCAGACTAAGTTGTTTAATACAAATGACTAAGCTGCCAAAAGTGTGAAAAAATGGAGCGATTTTCGATGTTTTTGGCCATGAAAACATGATAGCAACGAGCGCCGGGACTTTCTCAAGAGATGGCGTCGATCTCGGCGATCTTGCGGGCCAGGCGGACGGCGGAGATGGGGAAGGCGGTCTTGATCTCGGGGGCGAAGAGAGACAGCTTGAACTCCTCGATCATCCAGCGAAGCTCCTCGACCGCCGCCGCCTTCTCGGGAGATTGCGTCCCCGTTTGAGAGCGCTTGAGCAGGCCCTCGAGGCGCGCGAGCTCGAACGCGTAGGGCTCCAGCTGGGCGGCCTTGGCCTTGTCTTTCTCGGGTCCGATGCGGGCCCGCTCGAGCCGGATCGCGAGCCCCTCGAGGTAGCGCGGGATGCGGACGAGCCGGGCGATGTCGTAGACCGCGAGGAAATCCTTCGGCACGAGCCGGTCGAGATCGGCGGCGACCGCGTCGAGGTATTCGGGCCTGACGCGCTCCTTGAGCTTGCTGAGCTCGTAGAGGCTGAGGGTTTTCGCGCCCTTGCCGCTTCCGGCGCCCCCGCCGCTCGCGCCGCCCCCTCCCCCGCTCCCCTTCCCGAGCGCGGTGCGGACCTTCGCGTTCAGCCCTATGATCTTTATGACGGTCTGCGTCAGCGCGTGTCCCTTGTCGAAGAGCGTCCGTCCGACCTCGGCCTCGTAAGCCTTGAACTCCGCCTCCGTGCGGATGTCGCGCTCGAGGACGTCGCGGGCCAGGGTCCCTTCGATCGCCTTCTCGACCGCCTCCCGTCCGCCGAAATAAAGCGCCGCACGCTCGTACTCGGCCGGGATCTTGTGGTAGCGGCGGACGAAGGCCAGCTCCTTGGCGAACTTGCGCATCAGGAGGGCGCGCACGCCTTGCCTGTGCGATGCCTCCGCCTCGGCCCGCCCCGGGAACAGCCGGATGGAGACCGACGCGCGTGCATCCGTCCCTCCCGTCGGGGAGGCGGCCGCGCTGCCCGCAGAGCCGGCCTTGGTCGTCGATTGCCCGGAGGCAATGGGTTGGCGGACTTCTGCCGTCTCCGAAAAATGGGAAATGGGTATCATGTCCCCCATTTTTTCCCCCATCTTCACGAGCGCAGGGTAGGCCGTCAGCGACGTGCCGGCCGCGATCTGCGCCGGGAGATCGCCGAAGTCCCACTCCGTGATACCGTCCCTCTCCCACACCCGCCTCGCCTCCTGCCAGGCCGGCGATTCCACCTTGGACGGCGCCTGGTCCGCCGCGCCGATCTTCTTCCGCAGCAGATCGACGTCGCGCCCCGCGTCGATGACCTTCCCCGTCGCCGGATCGACGACCTCGACGCGCATCCGCAGGTGCTTCGGAACGTCGGCCAGCGCCCACTCGCGCGCGGGGATGTCGATCCCGAACCGGCGCCTGACGAACTCGGCGACGGCCTTGAAGAGCGGGACCTCCTCGGGCGCCTGGGTCATTTCGCGGGCGATCGTCTCGGCCTTCTCCCCGACCGGCACGAGGAGCTTCCGGTAGCGCTTGGGCAGGCCCTTGATGAGCGCGGCGATCTTGTCCCGGTACTGCCCGGCGACCCCCCATTCGAGGCGCTCGACCGGGATGGCCCGCAGCAGCCCGACCGGGACGCTCAGGGTCACGCCGTCGTCGTCCTCCCCGGGGGCGAACTTGTAGACGGCCCGGAACGGGCGCCCGGCGATCTCGACGCTGTCGGGGAACGCGCCGACGGCCTCCGCCTCGGGCCGGTAGTTGAGGAGCCGGTCCTCGCTCAGGCGCAGGAACGCATCGTCGCCGCCGCCGTCGCGGACGTCCTTGAGGAGCTTGCGCAGGCTGCGGACGTCGCGGATCCCCGGCAGCCTCTCCGCGTAGAACTTCGCGATCTCGCCCTCCGCGACCAGGATGTCGCGGCGCCGCAGCTTCTCCTCCATGGCCTCGACCTTGCGCTGGAGGGCGAGGTTGTGCTCGAGGAACGGCGGCGGGTCGTCGATCGCGCCCTCGACGAGGCCGATCATGACGAAGATCTCGTGGGCCTCGGCCGGGGCGACGCGCCCGTAGGAGATGCGGCGCTCGCGGACGATCTCGAGCCCGAAGAGCGTGACGCGCTCTTTCGCCGTCACCTCGCCCCGCGCCCGGTCCCAGGCGGCATCGCTGTAGGTGCGCTTGCAGAGCGGGCCGCCGAGCTTCTCGAGCCAGGCCGGATCGATGCGCGCCGCGGTCCGGGCGAAGAGCCGCGACGTCCGGACGACCTCGGTCGAGACGATCCAGCCCGCGCCCTTGCCGAAGAGGACCGACCCGGGCCAGAGCATGACCTCGCGGTTCCTGGCGCCCGTGTACTGGTTCTTCTCCTTGTGCACGGCGATGTTCGAGAGATACCCGCTGAGGATGGAGCGGTGGACGGCCCCGTAGAGCGCCGGCGAAATATCGGTGTGCAAAATGGGGGACAAATGGGGGGACACGATACCTATTTCCCTATTTTCGGCCTCCACCGCCTTTCCGCGCCTTCGCCCGCCGCCGCCCCTGCCGTCGCCCCGCCCCCGCCCTTCCCCGCCTCCAGCTCCCTCAGCGCCCTGGTGATCTCCGCGTGCAGATAGACCCACTCGCGCATGCGCGGGAACGACAGGAAGTGCTCGTGGCAGAAACGCCGCTTCTGGACGAGCGAACCGAGCTTCTCGAAATCGCCGTGGTAGCGGTTCCAGATGTTGAGCCGGGCCAGGAAGTCCGAGTCGGGGTGCTTGAACGCTTCGTGCACGGCGTCGGCCTGCGGAGCCTTCTCCGGCGGCCTTTCCCGCGGGTCGCGGATGCTCAGGGCGGCGGCCAGCACGGCCACTTCCGGAAGACAGCCCTCGACCCGGGCCTCGACCAGCATGCGCGAGAGGCGCGGATCGAGCTGCATGCGGGCCATCGTCCGGCCCGTCTCCGTCAGCTCCCAGCGGGAATTCGGGAATTGGTATTGTGCCCCTTTTCGGATCGCGCCCAGCTCGACGAGCGTGTCGTAGCCGTCGTGGACCGCCTTCGACGCGGGCCGGTCGATGAACGGGAACTGGAGCGGGTCGCCCAGCCCCAGGTCGGTCATCCTCAGGATGACCTCGGCCAGGTCCGAGCGCAGGATCTCGGGCGACGTGAACTCGTCGCGCCCCTCGTACTCGACCTGGCTGTAGAGCCGGACGCACAGCCCCTCCTTGACGCGGCCGCACCGCCCCTTCCTCTGGTCGGCCGAGGCCCGCGAGATCGGCGAGATCGGCAGGCTGTTGATGCGCGTCCCGGGCTGGTACTGGGCGATCCGCGCCACCCCCGTGTCGACGACGTAGCGGATGCCGGGGATGGTCAGCGAGGTCTCGGCGACGTTCGTGGCCACGACGATCTTGGGCGCGGTCACGGTGTAGACGAGCCGCTGCTCCCCGGCCGGCAGGCGCGAGAAGAGCGGCAGCACCTTCACCAGCGGCCACTTCCGGCCCTCGAGCATGCGGCAGGTCTCGAGGATGTCCTGCTCGGTCGGCATGAACACGAGGATGTCGCCCGGCGGCTTCTCGCGCCGCAGATACTCGATGGCCTCGACGGCCTGGTCGACGTAGTCCTTGTCCTCGGCCTCCTCCTCGTCGGGGACGCGGTATTCCACCTCGACCGGATAGAGGCGGCCGCTGACCTCGATGACCGGGGCGTTCTTGAAGGCCTTGGAGAACTTCTCCGTGTCGAGCGTCGCCGACGTGATGACCAGCTTGAGGTCGGGCCGGTCGTCGAGCAGGCGCCGCACGATGCCGAGCAGGAAGTCGATGTTGAGCGAGCGCTCGTGGGCCTCGTCGATGATGATGGTGTCGTACTCGTGGAGGAAGCGGTCGCCCTGCGTCTCGGCGAGGAGGATGCCGTCGGTCATGACCTTGATGTAGCCGTCGCGCGAGGTCCGGTCCTGGAAGCGGATCTTGTAGCCGACCGAACGCCCGAGCGGCTCGCCGAGCTCCTCGGCGATGCGGTGGGCGATGGTCATGGCGGCCAGGCGGCGCGGCTGGGTGACGCCGATGCGGCCGGCGACGCCCCGGCCCGCCTCGAGGCACATCTTCGGGATCTGGGTGCTCTTGCCGCAGCCCGTCTCGCCCGAGACGATGACGACGCGGCGGCGCGGCGCGCGCAGGGCGGCGACGATCTCGTCGGCGCGGGCGGCGATCGGGAGCTCGGGCGGGTAGGAGACGCGCGGCACGTTGCGGGCCCGGGCGGCGAGCCAGGCTTCGGCGCGGGCCTGGGCGGCGCGGCGGGAGTCGGGGGGCGCCCCCCCCGGCTTCGGCGGCGACGGCGATAGCGGGCGGCGCGGCGGGCTGGTGTCCATCGCCGCCTATTTTACCTCAAAGCGCGCGAAAAGAACGGAGACGGGGCTCAGCCGGCGAGCTTCTTCAGCGAGTCGAGGATGGCCGTCACGTCCTCGTCGCGGTTGTTGAGGTAGAACGAGACGCGGATCGAGCCGAGCCCGCCCTCGCCGACCGGCCGGGCGCGGATCCTGTCCTTGGCCAGGTGGGCCATGATCTCGGCGGAGGTGCGGGCCTTCATCCGGAAGCCGATCATGAGCGTCCGGTAGGCCTCCTCCTCGGGCGAGAGGCGCTCGACGCCGGGGATCTCGGCGAGCCCGCGGTAGAAGCGCTCGGCCATCGGGCGGCAGCGGCGGGCGATGCGGTCGACGCCGATCGTCTCCACGAGGTCGAGGGCCGTGCCCAGGGCGTAGAAGAGCGCGTCGTTCTGCGTCCCGGACTCGAAGCGCTCGGCCGTCGGCTTGAGGACGAACTCGCCCTTCGCGGCGTCGTAGCGCACGGACGAGCCGCCGCCGACCGTCTGGGGCCGCAGCGCGTCGACCAGGCCCTGCCGGACGTAGATGAAGCCCGTGCGCTTGGGGCCCATCATCCACTTGTGGGTGCTGCAGGTGTAGAAGTCGACGCCCGTCTCGACGATGTCGAAGGGGGCGTTGACGGGCGCCTGGGCGCCGTCGAGGGCGAACCAGATGTTTTTCGAGCGGGCCAGCGCGGCGATCTCCTTCGCCGGGAAGAGCTGGCCGGTCGTGCAGGTGACGTGGCTCATGATGACGAGCCGCGTCCGCGGAGTGATGAGGCGGGCGATGCGGTCGACGTTGCCCTGCGCGCTCGCGATGTCCGGATCGAAGAGGCGGATCGCGATGCCGTCGCGCTGCATCCGGTTGAGGAGCGCCGAGTGGACGGCGACGTGCTCGTGGGTCGAGGTGATGACCTCGTCGCCCTTCTTGAGCGCCAGGCCGTTGACGATGACGTTGACGCCTTCGGTCGCGCCGCCGATGAGGCCGAGGTCCTCCTTGCGGCAAGTCCGGGCCGAGCGCGCGGGCCAGCTTCTCCTTGACGTCCTGCCAGGGCTTCTCGTCGTGGCCGGCGCTCGGGGCCCGCTCCTCGGCCCGGGTGAACCCGACGAGCGCGTCGAGGACCGGCAGCGGGCACGAGCCGAGGCCGCCGAAGTTCAGGAAGGTCCACTCGGGGTCGAGGATGAACTGGTCGCGGATGAGCTTCCAGTAGAACTCCTCGTCGCCGGCGGCGGCGGCCTGGGCGAGAAGGTCGGCGGCGGGAGCGGACGTGAGCGGGACGCGAGCGCGGCGGCCGAGAGCGGCCCATGACGGGCAGTCCGGCGATCCCGCCAGCCAGGCCCGCGGTCATCTTCAGGAATTCTTTTCTCTTCATGACTGGTCCTCCTCGACGACGAGAGAGGATTATTCAAGCCGGCGCGGGTGTTGTCAACGAATAAAAACGGGGACCCGCGCTCGGCGCGCGAGTCCCCTATCCGACAGGAGGTCTATGGGCGTGAAGCGGATTTCCGCAGATAAGCCGGTGCGAGCGATCTCCGTCCCGGATAGGCCAGGACGGGGAATCCCGGAAAATAGGGATAGAAGAAGCCGGCCACGGTCATCGGGACGACGCTTCCGCGCCGCCGCCGACCGGTGATAACCGCGGCCAGCTGCGTGATCGCCGACGCTCCGGGCTTGACGGAGATCCGGAGCGTCTTTATCCGCGAAGCGCCGTGCTGGGCGCTCTCGACGTGTTTGTCGTTCTTTGCGTTTGCCACTTTCTATCTCCATTCATATAGACGAACCGGCCTCCGGAAAAGTTGCAGATCGGGAGCTTCCGTGAACGTATTTTCGCAGATTCCCGATCGCCGAAATTGCGCGGAACGGGGAGATCGGATTTTCGTGTTTTTGGCCCCAAAAACAGCATAATTCGCCGGATTTTTTCACACTTTTGGCAGGCAAGTCGTTTTAAATCTATCGGATAGCCTGGTCCGACCCCGTCTAAAACCGATGGTTGTAGCCGACCTTGAAGAAGAAGCCGCGGGCCATTTGGTGGAAGCGGCCGCTCTCCGCGAAGCCCGGCAGGCTCTCGTCCCACTCGACCTTCTCCAGGGCCGAGCCGTAGCCCAGATGGACGACCGTGCCGGGGATGTAGGTGAACGACACCAGCCCGTCGAGCGTCATTCGTTTGTAGAAGTTGTTGTACTCGACGATGCCGCGCAGGAACAGGTACTTGTTGAGCTGGAACGTGTTCCGGCTCCGCAGGATCAGGTAATCGTACACCTTCTCCTTGTCGAGCGTCCGGTAGAAATCGACGTAGCTCAGGTTGACGATGAAGTCGAGCTGGTCGATGGGCTGGTAGCGCAGGGCCGCCGTCGCCGTCGTCCCGTAGCCCTGGTAGGGGTCGTCCGGGTCGTAATAGACCTTGTCCATCCGCCGGACGCGCGCCTGGGCGTAGATCGATTTCGCCAGCTGGGTCTCGAACATGGCGCCGAAGCCGTTGTCGCTGAAGCGCTGGCCCGCGTAGACCTCGCTGACGAGCAGGCCGTCGAAGCGGACCATGGTGTTCCGGGGCAGGTAGAACCTGAGCACGAAGACGTTGGTCGACTCCCACATATCGTAGATCGTGTCGTAGAGATGCACGCCCCAGTAGAAGGGCTGGATCCTCTGGAAGAACTTCGACTTCGGATAGAAGGTGTACATGCCGAAGGTCATGGCCTGCCGCAGCCCCGTCCGGGTGAGGAAGCCCGAGTCGGCCCGGAAGCCCTCGGAGATGTCCTGGTAGCCGAGGTCGATGTAGACCTTGCGGTTGGAGTAATTGTAGTTCAGCGAGAGGGCGTGGTCGGAGGCCGTCGTCTCTTCGCCCGGGTCCCGGGTGAACGAGCCGAAGAGGTGGAACGAGGTCGTCTGGGTCGGGCTCAGCCGGAAGCGGCCGTCGATCCCCCCGACCCGGTTGAAGCCTTGGCCGTACTCCCGGCCGGTGTAGAAGGCGCCGATGAAGGCGTCGTCCTTGAGGGTGTGCTTGTAGCGGGCGATCATGACGTCGGGATGACGGTCGACCTCCTCGCCCGCGCCGAGATCGTCCTGGGCGTAGATCGCGCCGACCGTGTCGCGGGGCGTGACCTTGCCGGTCAGCTTGAAGCCGAAGGTCGGGTCGACGATCGTCCGCGTGTAGACGAGCGAATAGAGAGGCGCGTCCTCCATCGCCCCGCCGAACTGCCACAGGTCGCTGCCCTCGAGGAAGAACGGCCGTTTCTCCTCGTAGTAGAGGGCGTAGCGCTGGTTGAAATCGATCTGGCCGGCGTCGGCCTCGACCTGGCTGAAGTCGGGATTGTAAGTGCCGTCGAGGGTCAGGTCGGAGGTGAGGCCGAGCTTCCCGGTCAGGCTGAAGTCGTTGATGTCGAGGTCCCTGTTCCGGACGAGCCGGCCTTCGCTCGCCTCGGTCGCTTCCTGGGTCCGGCCGAAAGTGAACGCGGGCAGGAGCTCGACGACGCGCTCGTACTTGAGGCCCGAGAGCTGGACCGGCTGGGCCTGGCCCATGAGCGAGCCGTAGTTCGGGTCGATGGGCGGGAAGCTCACCTGCTCGGAGGTCCGGGTGAAGAAGCGGATGAACAGGATGCGCCAGGTCAGGACGTCCTTGTTCGGGAAGCGGATGCTCTGGAGCGGGATGCGGGCCTCGGCCGTCCAGCCCTTGTCGTCGATCGCGCCCTTGCTGTACCAGACGGCGTCGAAGCTCGTCTCCAGGTTGCCCTGGACGTTGACCATGCCGTCGCCCTGGATGCCCAGCGGGTTGACGATGAAGGCGAAGGCGCTCTGCCGGTCGTTGAAGGTGTCGATGTTGATGAAGGCCAGGTCGTCCTGGAAGACGTTGTCGCGCTTGCTGACGGCGGCCTTGATCTTGGCCGGCTCGCTGTCGAAGCAGCGGAAGGCGAAGTAGAAGTTCTCGGCGTCGTAGGCGATGTAGGCCTCCGTCCGCTGGGAGGCGTCCTTGTTGTAATCGGGCTTGAAGGTCTTGAAGCCGTCGAATTTGAGCCCGGCGGCCCAGGCGGGATCGTCGAGGACGCCGTCGATGACGGGCGGCACGGCGGCCTTGACGAGGACGGGCGGGTTGTCCTCGGACGGACCGTCCGGCAGCGCGGCGAAGGCGGCGGGACCGGCGATGAGCAGGGCGAGGGCCAGGAGGAGGGCGGGGGCGGCCGGGATTCTCTTCAATGCGGACTCCGTTCTCGGTCTGGACATAACTTGGACCGTCTTGCTTTAATACGGACGGCCCCGCCCGTAGGTTCCCCCCGGGGTAAGGACGGGATAAAAAATGGGGACGTTTCTGGTTTTAGCCAAGAAAACCAGAAACGTCCCCATTTTCAGGAAGAACGCCCCGGCTGGGACCGTCTAACAGGCAGAAGGAGTGAGAAGATGATGAAAAAGCCGGCCTTATCCGCCATTACTCCCCTCTTCGCCGCCCTGACCCTCCTGGTCCTGCTCGCCGCTCTCCCCGCCTGCAAGACCGGGGTGATGGAGGACGTTCCCGGGGAATTCACCTACCGCGGCACGGCCGTCCACCCGGCCGCGGTCAGCGCCCTCTACCGTTCCGCCAACGGCCAGCTCGACCTGGCCGCGTTCAAGACGAATTTCGAGGCCCGGCAGTGGGAGGACCAGTTCGGCTGGTGGGTGACCGACCTCGAGGAGGACCCGGTGAGCGGCCGGTCGCCCTTCTTCGCCTACGCCGCCTTCGCCGGCCCCCTCTCCGGCGGCGCCGAGCTCTACGTCCTCTCGATCGCCTTCAACGCGGGAGAGCCGGCCGACGTCAACAACATCCTGCTCATCCGGAAGTCGGGCGACTGGCTCGGCTTGATCCGGTCGTGGGAAGAGGGCAGCGCCTGCGACGGCGGCATCCTCACGCCGCGGATGGACGGCGACAACTTCCTCTACTCCCGGGAGCTCACGCCGGGCGGCCTGCTCGAGCTCGCCGCCGGTCCCCCGCTCGAGCTCAACGCCCACGAGGACCTCGAGGCGACGAGCGAAAGCTGTTTCGCCGCCGCGAACTTCGTCTACAACCTGACCCAGGACCGCGAGGACCTCGTCTCGGTCCGGCTCTACGACGAGCCGGCCGTCGACGAGAAGGGCCGGACGGAGAGGTTCCGCTTCCAGTCCTGCTTCAACCGGATCTTCAACGACTACCTCGAGCGCGGCAAAACGGCCCTCACGCCCGCCGAGGTCGACGAGTTCGCCGCCCGCTTCCGGGACGAGTGCATGAAGCCGGGCAGCGGCGATCCCCGCGCCTGTCGATCGGTAGCGGGAGGCGGCGCACAGCGCCGTTTTCAGGGGGTCTTGACCGAGAACAGGTCGGCGGCCGAGGCGTTCTCGGCGACCTGCATCGGGCTCTTCGCGCCCGGGATGACGGACGTCACCACCGGATCGCGGAGGCACCAGGCCAGGGCCCAGCGCGTCCGGGAGACGCCGGGCGGCAGCTCTTCGTCGGCCAGCTTTTCCGCCTCACGGACCCGCCGGGCGATCTCCGCGGGCCCGAGCTTCGAGCGGTAGTCGTCGGGCCCGAACTTGTCCATGGGCTCGTACTTTCCGGTGAGCAGCCCGCTCGCGAGCGGCACGCGGGCCAGGACGCCCAGCCCGTAGCGGCGCGCGTGGGGGAAGATCTCGGATTCGGCCCGGAGGTCGAGCCGGTTGTAGATCACCTGAAGGACGCCGTAGCCCCGGCCGAAGGCCTCGCGGGCCTGGATCTCGCTTCCGGCGCCGCGGATCGATACGCCGAGGTTGCGGACCATCCCCGAGCGGCGGGCGTCTTCGAGGGCCTGCCTGAGCCCGTCGTCGAGGAAGGCTTCGTCGGACCCCGAGTGGAACTGGTAGATGTCGATCCTGTCGGTCCGCAGGGCCCGGAGCGAGGCGACGAGCTGGGCCTTGACCTCCTCCGCTCCGAAGCGGTCGGTCCTGTCCATGAAGCCGTGGAACGTGTGGCCGAACTTGGTGGCGACGATCCAGCGGTCGCGGTCGTGGCGCGACAGGTAGTCGCCGATCAGGCGCTCGGCCAGGTGGTCGCCGTAGCACTCGGCGGTGTCGATGAGGTTGATGCCGGTCTCGGCCGCCTTGTCGAGGATGGCGTCGACCTCGGACTGCCCGAAGGTCTTGCCCCACTCCCCGCCCAGCTGCCAGGTGCCGAGCCCGATGACCGAAACTTTGAGGCCCGTCCGGCCCAAGGTGCGGTATTTCATGGATCCCTTAGCCCTCCTTATATTAGTCGGCGGACCCCCGACCGTCAAGAAAACCCTGGCGGAGCAGGCGTGCGAGACAGGTTGGGGACACGTACCAAGGGTACATGTCCCCGATGCGTCCCCCGTCCCCCGTTGCCCGACTGCCGCCGGTGCCCGCGCGCAACCTTTCGACGGGCCCGGCCGTTGAAGGAGGCGTGGATGTTAAAATTTTAGCAGAATCGCTTGACAGGCCTCTTTGCGGATGCTAATATTTTAGCATGCTAATATATTTAGCATAGAAACCCGGGGCCGCCGGGGCCCGACGGAGCCGCGCATGAAGAACGACAGGAGCCTGAGCCGGCGGGAACGCCAGATCATGGACATCGTCTACGAGATGAAGGAGGTCTCGGCCCTCCAGGTGATGGAGCGTCTGCCCTCGCCCCCCTCCTACTCGGCCGTCCGGGCCCTGCTCAAGGTCCTCGAGCAGAAGGGCCATCTCCTCCACCGGCAGGACGGCCCCCGCTACGTCTACACGCCCCGCCTGCCCAAGGACAAGGCCCGCAAGAGCGCCCTCAGCCACCTCATGAGGACGTTCTTCGACGGCTCGACCGAGAGCGTCGTGGCCGCCCTGCTCGACATCTCCGAAGACAACCTCTCCGAAGAGGACTACCGCCGGCTGACCGAGCTCATCGAAAAGGCCCGCACGGAAGGACGCTAGAATGATCGGGTATCTCCTGAAGACCACGGCCGTCCTGACCCTGGCCCTCCTCGCGGCCGTGGCGGCGAGAAGGCGCTCGGCCGCGCTCCGGCATTTCATCCTGTCCTTCGCCCTCGTCGGGCTGCTCCTTCTCCCCGTTCTCTCGCTCGTTCCGTTCGGCTGGCGGACATCCCTGATCCCGGCGGGACCCGCCGCGGGCGGGACTCTCGGTCGATGCCGGAACATCGCGGCCCGGGCCCGTCCGCTCTTACAGGTCCGGGCGCTTTGTCGAACGAGAGCGACCGCCCGGCGGAAAGCGACAGAAGCGCCGGATCGATCCCGTACCTGATCTCGGCGCTCGAAGCGCGGACCGACGGCGCGGACGCTCCCCCGTCCGCCACGGCCGCAGCGGCGACGCGAATGGCCGGGCCCGCCGCGACCGCGGGCCGGACGGCGCGGACACTCGAAGCCCGGCTCCGTCCGCTCGTCAAGGTCCTTTGGCCCCTTGGGCTCATCATCCTGCTTTTCCGGCTCGCCGCCGGACTGGTCGGGGCCGTCAGGTTGACCGCGGAGGGAACGCCGCTCGGCGGCCCGGGCTGGCACGCCCTCCTCGAGCGCTTCCTCACGCTCGTCTCGCTCCGGCGCCCGGTCCGCCTGAAAAGCCATCCCGAGGTCATGGTGCCTCTGACCTGGGGCTGGCGGAAGCCCGTGGTGCTCTTCCCGGCCGGCGCCGACGCCTGGACCGAGGACGAGCGCTCCTCGGCCCTGTTCCACGAGCTCTCGCACATCAAGCGGGCGGATTTCCTGGTCATGCTGCTCGTCCGGACGAGCCTGGCCCTCTACTGGTGGAACCCGCTCTGCTGGGTCGCCTACCGCGAGCTCCTCAAAGCGCAGGAGATCGCCTGCGACGAGCTGGTCCTTCGCGCCGGGATCAGGCCGTCGGCCTACGCGGCCAGCCTGCTGGCCTTCCGGCGCTCGGCCGGGTTGCGCTGGAACCCGTCGACGGCCCTGCTCGGGATGCTGGGCCGGTCGTCGTTCCAGGAGCGCCTGGCATCCATCCTCAGACAAAAGATCGTTCTCATGGAGGTCAAGATGAAAACCAAGATCATGCTGGCTGTCACTCTCGTCGCGGCCGTGTGCCTCGTCGGCATGGCCCGTCCGACTCAAGGGGCGGGCCCGAGCGAAGCCGTGACGGTCCTCTCCGAAACGGCCCTTCCCGCCCCGGCCGTTCCCGACGCCGTCATCCAGGAAACGGCCGTCGCCCAGGAGAAGGCGAAGGCGCAGGAAAAGGCCAAGGCCGCCGAAAAAGCCAAAGCGGCGGAGAAAGCGGCGAAAGCAGAAGCCGCCGTCGAAAAGACGATCGTCATCGAGCCCGTGAGCGCCGAAGGCAAGCCCATCGAGATCGTCATCACCGAGGGCGACGTCGTCAAGAAACTCGTGTTGAATAAATCCCTGACCATCACCAAGGAGGCGGGCGGCGACATCCTCATCCTCACGTCCGAAGGCGAGGAGCCGCTCGTCCTCAAGGGCGAACCCGTGCGGATCGAGATCAAGGGCGGCGAGCTCAAGGTCCTGAAAGAGGGCAAAGCCTGGACGGTCGCCGGGGGCGAGAATTTCAGGATCGCCAAGAAGATCGGCGACGAGGGCAAGACCATCGTCTTCTACGGGGAGGGCGAGCCGAAGGTCGTCGAAGGCAAGCACATCGAGATCGCCGAGGCGGGAGAGGCCGTCCCCGGCCAGGTCATCGTCAAGATGAAGAAAGACATGAAGGAAGGCGAAACCTGGGTCGCGGCCAAGCCCGGAGAAGAGGCCAAAAGCGTCACGATCGTCAAGAAGGGCGAGCCCACGATCGCCTGGACCGCCAAGGCAGGCGACGAGAAGGGCGTCTGGGTGACGACGGCCAAGCCCGGTGCGGCCGGCGAGGCGTTCGCCTTCTCACCGGCGGCGAGCCGGGACATGCTGGAGAAGATCCAGGCCCTGCAGGAGCAGCTCCAGGCCATCAAAGCCAAGAAGATGGACCTCTCCGCCCTCGAGGAATCGCTGAAGAAGCTCGAAGCCGAGCTCAAGGCGAAGGAAGAGAAGTTCCGGTCGTTCGAGTACAAGTTCGACAAGGAGCCGGGGACGTTCGTCTTCAAGAAGTCCGGCGGCGACGAGGCCGAGGGCAAGAGCTTCACCTGGGTGACCACGGAAACCAAGGACAAGGCGGCCGGGGAAGCGAAAGCCAAGGCCGTGATCGCCATTGGCGAAAAGGACGACGGGATGATCAGCCTGGTCTTCACCGGCCAGGACGGCGAAGCGGGCCAGGCGTCTTTCGAGCGGGCCATCGTCGCGCTGAAAAAGGCCCTGCCCGAGGGCTACACGCTGGCCGAACAGAAATACGACGCCGAGAACGGCACGATGACCTTCAAGCTCTCGGCTCCCGAGGACCGGAAGACCGACGAGACGCTCGTCAAGAAGCTCGTCGACGCCGCGAAGAGCGCGATCGACAAGAAGTAAACTCAAGAAGGGACCTGGTCTTCACAAACGCCGATTCTCCCCTGGCGGCGTGAAGACCTGGTCCCTTTTCTTTATCCTATTTCCTCACCCGGACCGGATAGGCCGGCCGCTTCGGCTTGGCCGGCGGGTTGGCCTTCAGCTCGTCCATGACGACCTTGATGGCCGCCTCGAGCTGCGGGTCGCGGCCGGCGATGACGTCCTTCGGCGTCTGCTCGACCTCGATGTCGGGCGGCACGCCCACGTTCTCGACGACGAAGCCCTCCCCCTCGTCCCAGAAGGCCAGGTTCGGGGCGGTCACGATGCCGCCGTCCATCAGCACGGGGAAGCCGAGCGATGCCGACCAGGCCGCCCCAGGTCGCCGTGCCGACGAGCTTGCCCATCCCGAACTTCCGCCACATGTAGGGCAGCAGGTCGCCGCCCGAGCCGGCCATCTCGTTGACGATCATGACCTTGGGCCCCTGGATCGAGGCGCTCGGCGTCTTGAGGTCGGCGCCGTAGCGCATGGCCCAATAGGCCGAGACGGGCTTGCGCAGCCAATCGAGGTAGTAGTCGGCGACCGACCCTCCCCCGTTGAAGCGCTCGTCGACGATGATGGCCTCCTTGTCGGCCTGGGGGAAGAAGTAGCGCTTGAAATAGACGTGGCCGAGCGTCGTCGTGTTGGGGACGTAGACGTAGGCCACCCGGCCGTTCGTCGCCTCGTGGACCTTGCGGATGTTCCCCTCGACCCAGTCGCGGTTGCGCAGGGCCGCCTCGTCGGCGACGGGCACGACCTTGATCGTCCGCGAGCCGGCGCCGTCGGGGTTGGGGCCGACCGTGATCTCGACGATCTTGCCGGCCGTGGCCTCGAACCGGGCGAAGAGATTGTCGGGCGGGACGAGCGGGCGGCCCGTCGACCGCCAGCAGGTACTCGCCCGCCTTGACCTCCGATGCCGGGCTCGGCCAGGGGCGCCCGCAGCTCGGGCGTCCAGTTGAGCCCGCCGAAGACCTTCTTGAACCGGTAGCGGCCGTTCTCGACCGCGTAATCCGCGCCGAGCAGTCCGCCCGGGACCCGGGCCGGCTCGGCCGGGGAAGTCGCCGCCGCCGACGCGGTGATGGCCGACGGCGAGCTCGGAGCACATCCACTGGATGAGCCGGTTGAGGTCGGCCCGGCAGGAGAGATGCGGCAGGAAGGCGGCGTACTTGGCCTTCATGGCCTTCCAGTCGGCGCCGTGGAAGCTCGGATCGTAGAAGAAGTCGCGGTTGACGCGCCAGGCCTCGTCGAAGATCTCGCGGCCACTCGGCCGCCGGGACGACGCGGACCTCGACGGCCTCGACGTTCGAGCCTGCCCTTGCCCGGCTCGGGCTTGCCGGCCGTCGGCAGGATCGACCAGGCGCCGCGCGAGGCGACGAGCATCTTCTTGCGGTCGGCCGTCAGCCGGAAGCCGAAGTTGGCCGGGCCGATGGCCTCGTCCTTGCGCGTGACCAGGTCGTAGACGCGGATGGAGGAATCGCCGTCGCCGCCCGAGGTCGAGGTCGGCGGCGGCTCCTCTTTGCGGTAGAAGAGCTTGCCGTTCTCGCCGGCCTGGAGGTTGCTGTAGACGCCGGCCGGCGATCGGGCACGGCGACGATGCGGTTCGAGATCCCGTCGAGGTCGATCCGGAAGGCATCCTGAGGCTTGGCCGGTTCGCCGGCTTTGGCCTTGGCCGCGGCCGGGGCCGCCTTGTCGGCCGGCTTGGCCGCGTCCGCCTTCTCGTCCTTGGGCTTTTCCTCGTCGCTCTCCTTGGCCAGCGGATTGGGCAGGTCCTTGCGCAGGACGGCGAGGTAGAGCGCCGCGGTCCGCCGGGTGTCCTCGTTCGACATGTCGAACCACTGGTTGGCGGGCCCGGCGTCGGTCGAGGCCAGGAACCAGAGGTACTTGCCCTCGGCGTCGAAGGTCGGCTCGTCGACGTCGCTCAGCCCGTCCGTGACGGGGAACGACTTGTCCTGGTCGAGCGAGTAGACGTGGACGCGGCGGAAGAAGGTCGGCGTGACGAGGGTGTAGGCGATCCACTTGGAATCGGGGCTCCAGGACGTGCCCATGGTCGACTGGCCGCCGGGGACGTAGAGCGATTCGGCGGCGATCCTCTTCACGGCCCCGGTCTTGACGTCGAGCCAGAAGAGCGTGAGCGCGTTGTCGGCGAAGGCGATCTTGGCGCCGTCGGGCGACCAGTTCGGCGAGCCGTAGAAGCCCGCGCCGGCGAGCTTGAACTTCTTCACCTCGCCGCCGCCGTCCTGGGCCCGGACGTGGAGGGCGTACTCGCCGGATTCGTCGGAGAAATAGGCGATCGACTTCCCGTCGGGCGACCAGGCCGGGTTGCGCTCGTGGACGCCCGGCGTCATCGGTCAGGTTGCGGGGATCGCCCTTCTCGGCCGGGACGGTGACGATCTCGCCCCGGAACTCGAAGACGGCCCGGGCGCCGGTCGGCGACACGCCGTCGGCGAAGACCCACTGGGGGCCCTTGACGTAGCGCTCGCGGAGCTCGGCCAGGTCGGCGGCGACGCCGACGACGAGCCGGCGGGATCTGCCCTGGGCGACGTCGTAGAGGTGGAGCGAGCCGGCCTGCTCGAAGACGACCTTGCCGGCCCCGGCCGAGGCCGAGAGGACCGGGAAGTCCTTGAACTCCGTCAGCTGTTCGACCTTCTTCGTCGCGGGATCGAAGGCGAACAGGTTGAACTCGCCGTTGCGGTCGGAGCGGAAGACGATCTTGCCGCCGACCCACATCGGGTCGACGTCGTTCGACCGGCCCGCGGGCTGGGGCAGCTTCTCGACGCTCTCGTCCTTGGCGTCGAAGATCCAGATGCGGGAGAAGCGGCCGCCGCGGTAGTTCTTCCACTGGGTGAAGGCCTCGGGGAAGGGGCAGTAGGCGATGAACCGGCCGTCGGGTGAGATCTCGGCGTCGGAGGCGTAGGGCACCTTGAGCATGCCGGCCTCGCCGCCCGCGACGGGCACGGTGAAGAGCTGGGAATAGGCGCGGTTGCTGGAGAAACGGGTCGAGCGCGAACAGGACCGACTGGCCGTCCGGCGTGAAGCCCAGGACGATGTCGGCCGCCGGGTGCCAGGTCAGGCGCTTGGGGACGCCGCCGCCGGCCGGGACGACGTAGACGTCGATGTTGCCGTCGTACTGGCCGCTGAAGGCGATGAGGCCGGCCGTCGGGCGAGAAGGCGGGATAGGACTCCGTCCCGACGTCCGAGGTCAGGCGCCGGACGTTCCGGCCTTCGAGGTCGGCCGTCCAGAGGTCGTTGGCGTAGACGAAGGCGATGCGCTCGGCCGAGACGGCCGGCCTGGTCAGCATCTTCGTGTCGATGGTATCGACGGCCCGCAGGCCGGTCGCGGCGCACAGGCCGAGGATCAGGGCGAAGACAAGGGCGAAGCGGGTGTTTCTCACGGGATGGCCTCCTGGTCGAAAGACGTCAAGATGATATATACGCCGGCGGGGCGGATTTGGTCAAAGCTTTTTTCGCCGGGCCCGAGAGCGGGAACGGGACCAGGTCTTCGCAGCGCCAGGGGAGAATTGGCGTTTGTGAAGACCAGGTCCCTTCTTGCGCGTTGACCGGAGGGCGAGCGTTCGTTTATGATGTCCGCAACGCCATGGCCAGACTGCCGCGCGATTTCTACGAGATCCAGGAGCGCCAGCGCCGCCGGAGCCTGCCGCTCTTCGCGGCGGTCCTCGCCTTCCACTTCGTCCTCATCGGCGTCGTCGGCCTGGCCTTCCTGGCCAGCTTCGGCCTCGTCGCCGGCACCGGCTGGCTCGGCTCGCCGGTGTTCTGGCCGCGCTTCCTCCTCGGCACCTTCGCGGTGGCCCTGGTCGTCGCCGTCCTCCACTTCCTGGACGCCCGCAAGAACGGCCCCCGCTTCATTCTCAAGCGCCTCCAGGCCGCGACGCCCGACGCCGCGGACCGCTACCACGTCCAGTTCCTCCACACGCTCGACGAGATCCGCATCGCCGCCGGCCTGCCCCGCGTCAACGCCTACGTCCTGCCGTCCTTCGCCGTCAACTCCCTGGCCGTCATCGAGGACGACGGCACGCCCGCCGTCGCCGTCACGGAGGGCCTCCTGGCCGAGGGCACGCGCGACGAGCTCCAGGCCGTCGCCGCCCACGAGCTGGCCCACATCGCCCGCGGCGACGCGTTCTACCTGACGCTCGTCTGCTCGCTGGCCAACCTGTTCGAGAAGTTCAAGGACGCGCTCGAGCCCGAGGACGACGGCCGGGCCGGCTGCGGCCCGTCCGCCCGCGGCGGCAGCTCGTTCCCGCCGGTCCTCTTCTACGCGGCCGTCGCCCTGTCCGCCCTGGTCATGCGCCTGCTGAGCATGCTCGTCAGCCGGGAGCGGGAGCTGCTGGCCGACGCCGCGGCCGTCGAGCTCTGCCGCGCCCCCGAAGCCCTGGCCCGGATCGTCTACAAGGCCCACATCAAGAACTCGTTCGTCGGGGATTTTTCGTCGAGCTACGCCCCCCTCTTCATCGTCCGCCCGGACTCGCGCGACACGCCGGACAACCTCCTGGGCCGGATCTTCAGCTCGCACCCCCCGATCATGAAGCGTCTCGGCGCGCTGGCGGCCATGGTCCGCAAGAAGCCCGAGGCGGTCGTCGCGTCGGTCTGGGAGGAAGAGAGGGCCCGGGACAAGGCCCGCGGCGTCCTCCATTCCTACGAGGAGCTCCGCAAGGAGCAGCTCGATCTCTTCCCCGCCGCGGACAGGGCTTCAGGCGTTCCGGGCGCCGGGGACGAGGCGCGGATCTGGCAGCTCGCCGGCGCCGACGAGGAAACTTGGGACGGGCCTTTCACGCTGCCCGAGCTGCTGTGCCGGCCGCGTTTCTCCCCGCTCGCGAGGATCAGGAACACGCAGGAAGGCGTCACGGCCCGGGCCCGGGAATTCCCCCAGATCAGGATCGCCCTCCACAGCCTGGCCCGCAGGAAGCCGCTCGCCCCGGGCCAGGAGAACCTCTGCCCCCGCTGCCGCATCCCCCTCACCGAGGCGTTCTACGAAGGCGTCGCCGTGCGCGCCTGCGGCCGCTGCCGGGGCCGCCTGGTCGACGCCGGCTCCGTCGACAGGATCGTCGCCCGGCGCGAGATCGATTTTTCGGAGCCGCTGCGCGAGAAGGCCCGGCTGTTCCGCGAACGGGCCGTCCGCAATCCGCTCAAGCGGCAGAAGATCGAGGACGCCCTCGGCGCCGCGGTCCCCTGCCCGTCCTGCGGCTACCGCATGGTCGCTCCGGCCGTACAACTACCAGTATTTCGTCCCGGTGGACAAGTGCCTGTCCTGCTCGAAGATCTGGTTCGACTCCGACGAGCTGGAGATCCTGCAGATCCTGATCGAGGACAGGGCGTCGAAGTAGCGCCGCGCCGGCCTCAGTCGAAGATCTTTTCGAGCTCCTGATAGCGCGAGTGGAGCTTGAGGACCGCCTGCTCGACGGCCGCGCCGTCGGCCTTGGGCCCGAGCCCGGCCAGCACGGTCGCCGCCTTGACGAGCTCGTCCGCCGCCTTGGCGAACGGCTCGGCCTTGGCCTGCAGGCGCGTCGAGAGCTTGGCCGGGACGATGGCTTCGGCCTTGGCCTTGAGCTCGGGCGCGGCGGCCCGGACGGCCTCCCAATTCTTGGCGGGCAGGTCCGTGTGGAAGACGACGTAGAGGACCTTGTGGAACTCGTCCATCTCCTTGAGAACGGGGCGGATGGTCCGGACGAGCGCTTCGTATTTGGCGTGGAGGGCTTCGGCGGCGTCGAGCATGGCCTTGTCGTCGGAGCCCTTGGCGGCGGCGTCGTAGGCCTCGACGGACTTGCGGAACTCGGCCAGGCCGGCGTCCCACTTGGCCTGCTTGTCGCGGAGGATGCCGGGGAGCTTCGCCGCGAAGACCTTCGCGGCCAGCTCGTCGACCTGGGCGACCAGGCTCTTGAGCATGGACGATATCCTTGTCGGGATAGGCGGTGTGCCAGATGGGGTAGATGACCTCGTGGAAGGCGGAGAGCTCGGGCACGGCGCTCTCGGTCTCCTGGGCGAAAGCCGGAACGGCCGCGACGGCCGCCAGCACGATCAGGCATAAGGTCAGACGAACGTTCGTTTTCATCGAAGCCTCCTCGAAGATCGGTCAGAAGGACGATTATAGCCGATTCGGGTCAGATCTTGAACTCGCCGGTGTCGATCCATTCCTTTTTGAGGACCGACCAGAAGTCCTCGGCCAGGCCCTTCCGGACGTAGTCGTAAGGCAGCCAGCCGTAGCCCTTCTCGCCCCAGCCCTTGCCCCACGAATTGCGGATGAGGAACGCGCCGCGGGACGGCGCGCCGCCGGCCGCGTTGGCGATGGCCAGGCCGTCGTCGTAGCCCATGGCGACGACGGCGTGCCCGCCCTCGATCCTCTCCCGGCCGAACGGCAGCGGGATGCGGCCCGTCGTCTCCGCCTGCCCGATCGAGCTGTAGACGGTGAAGCCGAACATGGCCGGATGTCCTCCCGACAGGTACGTCTTCAGCCGTTCGAGGACCTCGGCGCGCGTCGCGCCGGCCGGGTCGTGGCGGTAATACAGGAGAGTCCTGTAGCTCTGGGCGAAGGAGTAGCAGAAGGCGGGCGGCTCCTTGTCGAACGACGCCTCGTCGTCGGTGTAGGGCCAGTACGGCTCCGGCGGCGCGCCGAAGAGGACCATGGCGCCCATGGTCGTCCGGAGGTAGGCCCCCGTGTCCCCTTTCGTCTTCATGAGGTTCCGGGTCGCCTTATAAAGGAAGAGCCGCGAGGACTCGATGTGGCGCCCGAAAGACCTCTTCTCGTAATACTCGATGAGGCCGGCCCCGGCCTGGGCCGTGCAGGAGCCGAGCGCGCCCTGGTCCTCGACGGGCGAGGCCCACTTGCGCAGGTCGACCGCGGCGGGAAGCTCCGTCCGGCGCCGGCGCCCGGAAGCGGGAAAGGCCAGCCCGGTCGCGGCCAGGACATCGCGCACGTCCTGCGTCTCCGCAGTGTAATCCCGGATGTCGGGCAGGTCCGGGATCCACCCGAACCCGCGTGTCGGTGTCTCGTTCATTCGCACCCTCCTTAATTAAGTGTTTACGCATCCTCCCCCGCGCGGTTCACAGCGCCGTCATGCCACGAGGACGAGGCGGGCCGGAAATGAGCCGGGAGGGAGAGCCTGTTCTCCGAATCGCTCACCCGACCGAGAAACGGCCCGCCCCGAGGCCGGACGGGGCCGTTCCCCTCGGGGGGAGGGGGAAATCATCCCTCCAATCACCTATAGGGGTGATTGACCCCGGCCGGGGGTGAGGGAAAAATGGTGCATGCGAACGACAGCGCCGTCCGAACGAGCGTCCGCGGGAACGATCCCGGCAAAACGGCAGGTCCGGCGGCGGGAGGAAGCCATAGGACATGGGCATGAAAAAGATCCTAGTCATCGATTACGACCAGAGCTCTCTGGCCTCCCTCCAGGGGATCCTTGTCGAAAGAGGGATACCAGATCGTCACGGCCGCCGACGGCCAGTCCGGCTGGGACAAGTACAACAAGGAACAGCCCGACCTCGTCCTCATGGAAGCCATGCTGCCCAAGGTCCACGGCTTCGAGCTCTGCCAGCGGATCACGTCGGAACGGAACTCCCAGGCGACCGTGTTCATCATGACGGGCGTCTACAAGGACCGCGTCTACAGGACCGAGGCCCTGCGCACCTACGGCGCCGCCGAGTACTTCGAGAAGCCGCTCAAGATGGCCGAGCTCCTGGCCTCCATCGCGGCCGTCCTCGGCAAGCCCGAGACCAGGTCCGAGGCCCGGCCCGAGGCCGGGCCGGCCGAAGCGTGCCCCGCCTTCGCCGCCGCGCCGGCGCAGCCGGTCCGGGAGACGAGGACCGAGCCGGCCCCGGCCGAGCCCCGCCGGCGCGAGAAGCCCAGGTCCGACGAAGACAGGTTCTCCCTGCCCGCCGACCTCGACCGTTTGAGCCGCGAGCTCCCGAAGGTCAAGGTCCCGGCCCCGGTCCGCCACGACGCGCCGCCCGAAGCGAAGTACCAGGCGCTCGCCGACGAGCTCCTCAAATCGGTGGTCGTCGAATCCGCCGTCCCGAAGACGCCGGTCGCGCCCAAGCCGGCGAACGGGAACGGCAACGGGAACGGCAACGGCAGGGGAAGCGCCGAGATCGACCAATTCCTCAAGTCGGCGCTGGCCGGCCTCGACCTCGAAAAAGAGAAGGTCAAGGCGCCCAAGCCCGCGCCCGCCGCCGAGAAACCCAAGCCCGTGCCGACGCCGCCCCCGACCGTCGCGTTCAAGCCCAAGGTCGAGCCTCCTCCGGCGCCGGCCGTCGAGAAGCCGAAGGCCCAGGCCGCGCCCGCCCCGGCCCCCGAAATGCCGGCCGCGGCGCCCCTCGAGCCCGCCACGAAGAACACGCTGACGCCGGGCGATCCCGGTTCCGATATCTCGCCCTTCTTCACGCCCGGGAAGCCGAAGCCCGAAGCGCCCGTCGAGAAGCCGAGGGTCCACGCGGCGCCCGCGCCTCCGGTGAAGCCCGCGCCGGCCCCCAAGCCCGCGTTCAAGCCGGCGGAGGCGCCGGAGAGAAAGCCCGCGCCGGCGAAGCCCGAAGCCAAGGCCACGGAAGCCGAGGTGATCGCCGCGACGGACCTGTTCGGCACGCTGGAGGAGACGAAGACCCGCAAGGGCCCGGCGACCCTCATCCTGGTCGGCGTCAGCGTCGCCGCCCTCGCCGTCGCCGGGTTCTTCGTCCTGCGGCCGAAGAATTCCGCCCCGAAGACCGAGAGCCTGCAGACGCAGCAGGCGGTGGCCACGGCGAACGTCCCCGCTCCGCCGGTCGAGGAGGCCCCCGCGCCCAAGGTCGATCCCGCGCCGGTCAAGCCGAAGCCCCAGCCGCAGGCCAAGAAGCAGGAACCCGCCCCGTCGGGCGTCGAGGCCATCATCCCGGCCTCGGTCACGTCCGTCGTCCCGCCCCGATCGTCCCGCAGTCCGGCCCGGCCGCCGGGACCGACGCGGCCAAGTCGGACGCCCCCGCGATCAAGACGGAAGACACCCCCGCCGTGAAGACGGAAGAGACCCCGCCCCAGGGGAGCGAGACCGGCGCCGGGACCGTCGCCGCCCCCGCCGCGGCCGTCTCCGAGCCGGCTCCCGTTCCGGCCGCTCCGCCGGTCAGCGAGGGCGACCTCATCGAGCTCGGCGCGGCCACCGAGCTCCCCAAGCTGGTGAAATCGGTCAATCCCGTCTATCCCGCCTCGGCCCAGCGCCTGGGCATCGCCGGCTCGATCACGGTCAACGCGCTCATCGACGAGAAGGGTAACGTCATCGACACGGCCATCCTCAAGGGCATCCAGGACGACATGGGCCTGGGCAAGTCCGCCGAGACCGCCGTGAAGAAATGGAAATTCCAGCCGGCCCGCAAGAACGGCGTGGCCGTCAAGGTCTGGAAGTCGTTCGTCATCGCTTTCAAGCCCGAGGGCACATCGGCCGCTTGAGGGAATAAAGGGACATCACGAGCCAAAAGGAGTTTCACATGGGTCTGAGCAAGGAACAAGAGGATCTCTACAAAAAGACGATGGCCGAGGTGAAGCACCAGCTGGAACACCTGGACGAGGAAGTCGAAAAGGAACTCCAGAAGGTCCGGAAGCGCCTGGCCGAGCTCCAGGAATCCAAGAAGTCGCTGAAGATGGTCTACGAAGGCACGGCCAAGCTCCTCGGCATCGAGTTCGAGTCCGAGGAAGAATCCGGCGACGAGACCGCCTCCATCGCCAAGATGTAAGGCCCGCGCCGCCCCGCGGCCCGGCCGCCGCACGGTCGCGCATCCTCCCCGAACGAACTCCCGGCGTTTGACTGCCGCCGGGAGTTTTGTTATACACTCGCTACGTTATGTTCGTCCTCATCGGTATCGCCGCGGGCCTGCTGGCCGCCGTCCCCGTCGGGCCCGTCAACGTGTTCGTCATCTCCCAGGCGCTCAAGCGCGATTTCCTCCACGGCCTGCTGGCCGGTCTGACGGCCGTGACGCTCGACGTCGCGTTCTGTTTCGTCGCCCTGGCCGGCCTCTTCAAGATCAAGGTCGCCCTGCCGCCCCACGCCCTCACCTACATCAAGGCCGCGGCCGCCGTGATCATCCTCCTGCTCGCCCGCAAGCTCCTCCGCGACGCCAGGAAGTTCGAGATCCCCCAGGACCGGGACAAGATCCCCTCCGCGTCGCCCAAGCCCATCCTCGGCGTCTTCCTGCTCTATCTCACGAATCCCACCCTCTACATGTTCTGGATCGCGGTGGCCGGGACGGCGACGAGCGTCCTCCACAGCCGGCTCGAAGGGTGGCGGGCCGTCGCCTTCGCCGCGTCGGTCGGGATCGGATCGCTCACCTGGTACCTCTCGCTCGTCCGGTTCGTCTCCCGCCGCCAGCACCGGCTCAAGACCGAGACCTTCCGCAGGATCCTCTTCTATCTCGGCCTCCTGCTCGCCGCGTTCGGCATCGTCATCCTCGGGATGGCCCTGTCCGAGCTGCTATGACCGGACGCGAGCGGGTCGAAAAGGCCTGGGCGCTCGAGGCCGTCGACAGGGTCCCCTTCGTCCCGGCCGTCTACGAGCACAAGGCCCGGCTCATCGGCCGCACGCCCTCGCAGGTCTGCCGCAGCCTCGACCTGCTCCTCGAGGCCCTGGAGCGGGAAGACGAGATCTACGGCCCGGACGCGCTGACCGTCGGCCTCGACGTCTACAACGTCGAAGCGGAAGCGCTCGGCTGCGGCGTCCGCTACTTCGACGGCTCGCCCGACGTGCCCGCGGTCGAAGCCCCCATCCTCGGCGGTCCGGGCGAGCTCGGCCGGCTGGGCCGGCCCGACCCGGGACGCGACGGCCGCATGCCGCTCTTCGTCGAGGCGGCCGCCCGCCTGCAGAAGGCGAAGGGCGCGGAGGTCATGGTCCGCGGCGCGGTGACCGGGCCCTTCTCGCTCGCCTGCGCCCTGGCCGGCACCGAGGAGGTCCTGGTCGCGACGGTCGAAGATCCGCGATTCGTCAGGGCGCTCCTCGACTTCGCGGCCCGCACGGCCGTCGATTTCGGCACGGCCTTCCTCGAAAAGGGCGTCGAGCCGGTCCTCTTCGACTCCAAGGCCTCGCCGGCCGCGGCGTCGCCCCGGGTCTTCCGCGAATTCGTCCTGCCCGTCTACCGCGATCTCCTGGTCCCCGCCCTCCGCGAGGCGGGCGCGCGGACGGTCCCGCTCATCGTCGGCGGCGACACGACGTCGATCCTCGAGGAGCTGCTGGCGACCGGGGCCGGCCAGCTTCTCTGCGACGCGGGATCGGACCTGGCCCGCTTCGGCCGGAGATGCCGGGAAGAGCGACGGGCCCTGAGAGCGAGCGTCGACGCCCGGCTCGTCCACCGGGGCACGCCGGACGAGATCCGCGGGGTCGCCGCCCGCCTGCTCGAGGCGACCGCGGGCCAGCCGGGACTGCTCTTCGGGTGCGGCGTCGTGGCCTACGATTGCGATCCGGCGAACGTCCTCGCCCTGCGCGAAGCCCGCGACGCGTTCTCCCGGACCTAGACGGATCTCCGGACGACCGCTAGTCCCGCCGGAGCGTCGCTGGCCGGGTCGTCGCCGACGACCGCTATCCCCGCCGGAGCGTACGCTGGTGGCCGGGTCGTCGCCGACGACTCGCTTCCCCGGCGCGGACCGAGCGGCCCTTCCCGCGGACCAGCCTCTCGACCTTGCCGGCATCGACGGCGGTCGTCGTGCCGACGCCCGTCGCGCAGACCGCCCCGCAGGCCGAGGCCCGGACCAGGAGGTCCAGCCATTCCGTCGGGACCAGGTCCCCCATCCTGCGGCCGCGGGCGAGATGGCCGTGGATCCCCGCGATGAGCCCGGCCGAGAAGGCGTCGCCGGCGCCCGTCGGATCGACGGCGCGAACGGGGAAGGCCGGGAGACGCAGCGCCGCTCCGGGCACGGCCGCCACGGCCCCCTCCCCTCCCAGCGTGACGAAGACGCTCCCGGCCCCGAGCCGGCGCAGGGCCGCCGCGGCCCGGGAGGGTTCGCGCTCTCCGACGAGCGAGGCCGCCTCGTCCGCGTTGCAGTGGAAGACGTCGATCTCCGGCAGGGCCCGGCGGAGGAAAGCCCAGGTCTTGCGGTAGGGGCTGACGACGTCGACGAAGGTCGTCGCGCCCAGGCCTTTCGCCCGGCGGAGGACCGTGACGAGGTCCGCGTCGAACCGCCCGAGGAGGCCGACGCCTCCGGCGTAATAAACGCGCGGCCTGAGCTTCTCGAGAAGCGCGAGGACGGGCTCGGCCCGCATCGCGACGTTGGCCCCGGGATCGGCGTGATAGCGCCTGTCCTCGCCCCGGGCGACGAGGATGAGGTCGAGCGAGGTCGGGGCCGCGGCGGCGAGGACGGGCTCGGCCCGCAGGCCCTGCTCCCGGAGCCGGCGCACGAGAAAATCGCCGAAGAGGTCGCGGCCGGCCGGGAAGACGACCCGGATTTGGGACCGGGGGAAGCCCAGGCGGACGAGGTCGACCGAGACGTTGCAGGCGTGCCCGCCGAGCGACGTCCGGACCGAGCCGAAGCGGAGCTCGCCCGGCCGGGCCACCCGCTCGAGCCCGCTCGCGATGAGGTCGACGACGGCGATGCCGCTGATGAGGACCACGGGTGACTCCGGTCCCGTATTCTACCCGACCCGGGGCCGCAAGCCAACAGCCCGGGTGAACTTTCCGCGACGGCCGTCCGTATACTCAGGCGAGGAGATGAAAAGATGACGAAATTCCTGCTGTGGCTCGTCCTTCTCGTGTTCTGCTGGCCGATCGCCCTGCTGGCCCTTCTGCTCTACCCCGTCGTCTGGCTCCTGCTCCTCCCCTTCAAGCTGCTCGGCATCACCGTCTCCGCCGTCCTGGACCTGTTCAAGGCCGATCATCACGCTGCCGGCCCGGCTGCTTCGCGGCCCGTCCAAGGCCTGAGCCCGCGCCGCCCGCGGACGGTTTGCTTTCCGTCCCGTCCTCTTCATATAATCGTCGGCATGGAAGTCCGCGAACATTTCTACGCCGACGATCCCTCCCGCGGACCCGTCGACGGCAAGACCAGCGCTCGACGGCGTCGATTATTTCTTCCTCGGCAACGGCCGCATCCAGGCGGCCGTCCAGGTCACGGCGGCGGAGGGCGCGACCCCCGTCGGTCTGGCGGTGATGGACCCCGAGCGCTTCGGCCCCAAGCGGGCCGCGCTGACGTTCGACCCGGAGAAGGGGCTCGCCGCGACGGCCGTCTCGCTCCTCGACCGCGGCACGGTCTACGCCGCACGCGGAGGCTCCGTCCGGGCCCGCTGGCTCCCGCGAAGCGTCGCGCCGCGCGTCGAAGTCGCCTGGCGCGGCGGGAGATGCCGCGTCACGGAGCTTTTCTACTGCCCCGACGACCGGTCGGCGCGTCTCCTGCGCCGGGTCACCGTCGCCGGCCCGCCGTCGGGAACGGCCCGGATCGGGCTCCGGACGGGCGTCGGGAACCGGACGGTCGAGGTCCCGCTCTCCCTCCGGCCCGGCGCGCCGAAGTCCGTCGTCTTCGAATACCGCCTCCTCCGGCGGGGCGGACGGACTTCCGTCGCCGTCCGCGCCGTCGACGGCCCGGCCCCGGAAGCCGGCGCCGCGACGGTTTGGAGCCGGCGCCGCCGACGGCCGCTTCCACGACCCTCTCCTCGACCGCTTCTTCGCCGCCGCCAAGTTCCAGCTTCCGGCCGCGGTCTCGGCCTCGGGCCGGCTCGACGGCGGCATCTGGCAGTACAACCTCGAATGGGTCCGCGACCAGTCCTTCATCGCCCTGGCCCTGGCCATGTCCGGCCGGGCGGCGCTGGGCCGGACGATGTTCGTCCGCCTCCTCGACGAGTTCATCGACGGCCGGGGCGCGGCCATGGATTCGAGCCGATTCCGGCCGTGGCAGGAGAGCGAGTTCGACCAGAACGGCGTCCTGCTCTTCGCCCTGGCCTCCTACGTCGACTGGACGGGCGACCGGAGCCTCATCGAGGAGCGTTGGAGCCGGATCGAACGGACCGCGGATTTCACGCTCGAACCCGGGTTCCGCCACGACGGCTCGGGCCTCCTCTCCAACAGCCGCGAATTCTGGGAGCGCCACGGCGCCCACGGCATCCTCCCGGGTCTGGAGCTCACCCATCAGCTCTACGTCTCCATGGGCTTGGCCGCGGCCGCCCGCCTGGCCGGTCTCGTCGGCCGCAAGCGAAAAGCCGAAAAGTGGGCCCGGGCCGCCGCCGCCCTGCGCGAAGCCATGCTCCGGTCCCCGAGGTTCTCGCTCGTCGAGGACGGCGTTTTCATCAAGCGCCGGGGCCTCGACGGCGCCGTCCAACGCGAGATCGTCCCCGAGGCCGGTTCGACCCTGCCGCGCGAAGCCCCGCTCTTCGAGCCCGGGCCGCACCTGTTGGACCCGGACACGTCGGCCGTCCTGCCGGTCGCCTGGGAGTTCGTCGATCCGGGCGGCCCGCTCGCCCGCAAGACCCTGGCCTCGATGGAGACGATCTGGAACCAGCGCTGGCGGGGCGGCGGCTACGGCCGCTACAACGTCACGTCGGAGGCCGACTCTCCCGGGCCCTGGCCCTTCGCCTCGCTCTTCGTCGCGCGGGCGGCGCTCGAGGCGGGCGACGGGGCCGCGGCGCGGCGCGTCCTCGACTGGCTCGGCCGGGTGCCGGGCGGGCGGGCCGCTTCGTGGTTCGAGTTCTACGGGCCGCGCCCGGTGCCGCCCTATCCCCAGGTCGGGATCATCCCCTGGACCTGGGCCGAGATGCTCTTCCTCTTCATCCACCACCTCCTCGGCGTCCGGCCCTCGGACGGGACGCTGAGGCTCCGGCCGCGGCTGCTCGCCGGCCAGGAGCGGATGGAGGCCGATCTCGACGTCCGGGGACGCCGGCTGGAGCTCTCGGTGCGCCGGGCCCGCCGCGGCGAGGAGCCCGGCTTCAGGATCGGCCCGCGCCGCTTCCCTTACAGCGCCGACGGGATCTCGATCGATCTTCCCGCGGGCGCCGGCCGCATCCGGGTTCGCGCCGTCATCCCCTGAGAAAGGACACCCATGGCCAAACGCAAGGTCCACCTCGTTTCCAACGCCCACCTCGACCCGGTCTGGCTCTGGGAGTGGCAGGAGGGCGCCGGCGAGGCGCTGTCCACCTTCCGTCAGGCCGCCGAGTTCTGCGAAAAGAAGAAGGGCTACGTCTTCTGCCACAACGAGGCGGTGCTCTACGAGTGGGTCGAGGAACACGAGCCGGCGCTCTTCAGAAGGATCCGCAAGCTCGTCCGGGAGGGCAAGTGGCACGTCATGGGCGGCTGGTACGTCCAGCCCGACTGCAACATGCCGAGCGGCGAATCGTTCGTCCGCCAGATCCTGCTCGGCCGGAGCTACTTCGGGAAGAAGCTGGGCGTCGCGCCGCGGACGGCCGTCAATCTCGATCCCTTCGGCCACACGCGCGGCCTCGTCCAGATCCTGGCCAAGAGCGGCTACACGGCCTATCTCTGCTGCCGCCCCGGCAACACGCAGTGCCCCCTGCCCCGCGACGAGTTCGTCTGGGTCGGCTACGACGGCTCCGAGGTCCTGGCCACCCGGGCCTCGGCCCACTACTGTTCGGTCGGCGGCAAGGAGCGCGAGCGGCTGGAGAAGTGGCTCGCCGAGAATCCCGCGGGCGATCCCGTCATCCATCTCTGGGGCATCGGCAACCACGGCGGCGGCCCGTCGCGCAAGGACCTGGCCGACCTCGAGGCGATGAAGAAGGAGCGGCCCGACCTCGAGCTCGTCCACTCGACCCCCGACGACTATTTCCGCGAGCTCGAAAAGCAGCGGGCGAGCCTCCCCCGGCGCGAGAAGGACCTCAATCCCTGGGCCGTCGGCTGTTACACCTCGATGAGGCGGGTCAAGCAGGGCCACCGCCGGCTCGAGAACGAGCTCTACTCGGCCGAGAAGATGGCCGCGACGGCCTGGCTCCAGGGCCTCATGCCCTACCCGCAGGAGGCCTTCGGGGAGGTCATGCGCGACCTGGCCTTCGTCCAGTTCCACGACATCCTGCCCGGCTCGGCCATCCCGGCCGGCGAAGAGGGCGCCGTGCGCATGATCGGCCACGGCCTGGAGATCCTGTCCCGGATCAAGGCCAAGGCCTTCTTCGCCCTGGCCGCGGGCGAGCCGAAGGCGGCGGCCGGCGAGATCCCCGTTTTCGTCTTCAATCCCCACCCGCATCCGGTGAAGACCCTGGTCGAGTGCGAGTTCGAGCCCTGGGAGCCGAACTTCGAAAAGACGCGCTGGGAGCCCCGGATCTATGCGAACGGGAAGCCCCTCCCGGCGCAGGCGGAGAAGGAAGACAGCAACCTCAGCGTCGAATGGCGCAAGCGGGTCGTCTTCGAGGCCGAGCTCGCGCCCGGACGGTTGAACCGGTTCTCCTGCCGCCTCGAAAAAGCGAAGGACAAGCCGGGCGCGGCGGCGGCGGCCGGGGCGGAGCGCGGCGCGATCGCGGTCGCCACCGACGACCTCACGGCCGCGGTCGGCACGCGGACGGGCCTGCTCGACGTCTTCAAGGCCGGAGGCGTCGATCTCCTCGAGCCGGGCGGATTCGCGCCCCTGGTCATCCGCGACAACGCCGATCCGTGGGGCATGAAGGTCCGCAGCTTCCGGGCCCTCGAAGGCGCGTTCGCCCTCGCGACGCCCGAAGAGGCGGCGCGTTTCGCCGGCATCCGCGAGGGCACGCTCGCCCCGGTGCGCGTCATCGAGGACGGCGAGGTCCGGACGGTCGTCGAGGCCGTCTTTTCCTACGGCGCTTCCCGCCTCGTCCTCCGCTACGGCCTCCCCAAGCGCGGGACGGAGATCGAGGTCGGCGTGCGCGTCTTCTGGGCCGAGCGCGACGCGATGCTCAAGCTGGCGCTGCGGCCGAAGCTCCGCTCGCCCCGGTTCCTGGGCCAGGTCGCCTTCGGCGCCGACGAGCTGCCGTCGAACGGCGACGAGGCCGTCGCCCAGAAATGGCTGGCCCTCGCGTCCGAGGCCGACGGCGCCGCGCTGACGGTCGTCGAACGACGGCGTCTACGGCTCGGACTGGAACGGGCAGGAGCTCCGGCTGTCGCTGCTGCGGTCGCCGGCCTACTCGGCCGACACCTGGGAGGACCGGCTCGCCGTCGCCTCGGACCGTTTCATCCCCCGCCAGGACACCGGCGAGCGGACGTTCCGCTTCTGGCTCTGCGGCGGCCCGCTCGAAGAACGGCTGGAGAGGATCGGCCGCGAAGCCCTGGCCCACAACGAAGCGCCCTACGTCCTCCCCTACTTCCCGCCGGGCGGCGGGAAGCGGTCGGCCGCGGGGGTCGTCGTCGAGGGCGACGCCGTCGAGATGAGCGCGTTCAAGCGGTCCGAGGACGGCCGGGACGCCGTCGTCCGGCTCTTCGAGCCGACGGGAAAGCCGCGCCGGGTCGTGGTCAAGCTCCCGGCCGTCGGGGCGCGAACGGCGGTCCGGCTCGGGGGCTTCGAGGTCCTGACCCTGCGGCTCGACCGGCGGGCGAAGAAACTTCGTCGCGACCGACCTGCTCGAGAAGAAGGCGGAGAGGACGTGACCTCGAAGGAGCGGGTCTACGCCGCGCTCGAGGGACGGATCCCCGACCGGGTCCCCTACGCCGAATTCGCCGTCGACTTCGACACGGTCGAGCGCCTCCTCGGCCACGAGACCTACCTCCGGGCCAAGGCCCGGTCGCAGATCGCCTTCTGGGAGGGCCGCACGGACGAGGTCGCCCAGAGCTGGCTCGAGGACCACATCGCCCTGCAGCGGAAACTGCCGCTCGACATCGTCACCTTCCCCATGGCGACCTGGGAGCTCCCGCCGCCGGACGCGCCCCCGCCGCCGCGGCGGATCGACGCCGCGACCTGGGAGGACCGGGAGGGCCGGATCTACAGGCTGTCGGAGGCGACACAGGACATCACCTGCGTCCACGATCCGGTCCGGGACGCGCGGGTCTTCACGGCGGACGAGTTCGGGGAGGAGCCCGGGCCGGCGCGGCGCGACGAGCGGTCCTGGAAGATCCTCGACGCCGTCGTGCGGGAATTCAAGGACGAAAAATTCATCTGCGGGCCGTCGGGCGGGTCGGTCGGCATCGTCCTCCTCGGCGGCATGGAACGGGGCCTGCTCGAGATCGGCGCGAACCCGGACGTCGTGCGGGCGGCGACGCGGTACGAGGTGCGGCGGCAGAACGCGGCCGACGCGGTCATGATCCACCCGGACTCGGACGCGGTGCTCTGGGCCGAGGACCTCGGCTACAAGACCGGGCCGCTCATCGGGCCGGCGACCTTCCGCGATCTCTTCCTCGAGGCCAACAAGGAGCGGGTCGCGAGCGTCAAGGGGCGGTACGGCAAGAAGATCCTCAAGCACTGCTGCGGCAACATCAACCTGCTCATGGACTTCTTCGTCGACATCGGCTTCGACGCCTACCAATCCATCCAGCCGACCGCGGGCATGGACATCTGCCGGCTGAAGAGGGACTACGGCGACCGGATCGCGCTCTGGGGCGGCGTCGCGGTCGAGCATCTCGTCGGCGGGACGCCGGAAGACGTCCGGGCCGACGTCCGGCGGGCCATGGCCTGCGCCAAGCCGGGCGGACGGTTCATCCTCGGGGCGAGCCACAGCGTCGCCGTCGGCACGAAGTACGACAACTACATGGCCCTGCTGGACGAGCACGCCCGTCTGTGTCAGTATTAGCCCCGAGGTGCAGATCGTGGCCGAACCCGTATCCCTGGTCATCGTCGGCGTCGGCGGCATGGGCGCCGTCTACCTGCAGGCGCTTCTCGAACGGAAGGACGAGGGCCTCTTCCGGATCGCCGGGGCGGTCGATCCGCAGCCGAACCGCTGCAAGCAGTACATCGAAATGCGGGCCGAGGGCGTCCCGTGTTTCGTCAACCTTCAGGATTTCTACAGGAACCGCAAGGCCGACCTGGCCGTCCTGTCGACGCCGATCCAGCTCCACATCCCCCAGACCTCGTTCGCCCTGGCCAAGGGCAGCCACGTGCTGTGCGAGAAGCCGGCGGCCGGGACCATCCAGGAGGTCCGGGCCGGGATGGCGGCGGAGCGGGAGTCGGGGCGCTGGGTCGCGGTCGGCTACCAGTGGTCGTTCAGCCCGGCCGTCCAGGCCCTGAAGGCGGACATCCGGGCCGGGCTCTTCGGCGCGGCGAAGCGGTTCAAGTGCCTCTACCTCTGGCCCCGCGACGAGGGCTACTACGCGAGGAACGACTGGGCCGGGCGCCGGCGCGACGCCGAGGGGGCCTGGGTCCTCGACAGCCCGGTCCAGAACGCCATGGCCCACGACCTCCACAACATGTTCTATATCCTGGGCCGGGAGAAGGAGACGAGCGCGCGGCCGGCCGAGGTCGTGGCCGAGCTCTACCGGGCCAACGCCATCGAGAACTTCGACACGGCGGCCGCGCGGGTGCGGACCGAGGAGGGCGTCGAGATCCTGTTCCTGGTGAGCCACGCCTCGAGCGAGGACCGCGGACCGATCGTCCGCTACGAGTTCGAGAAAGGCGTCGTGAGGTGCGAGAGCCGGACCTCGGGCCTGTGGGCGGAGTTCCCCGACGGGAGCCGCAAGGACTACGGCGTGCCCGACGCCGAGCCGATGAACAAGCTCTGGCAGTCGATCGCCGGGGTGCGCGAGGAGGGCGCGCGGCCCCTCTGCGGACTGGAGGCGGCGGCGAGCCAGACCCTGTGCATGAACGGCCTCCAGGACTCGATGCCGGAGATCCGCGATTTCCCCGCGGCGATGGTCCGGACGGTCGAGGGCGCCGGGGGCGGGGCGGCTGGCCGTCGCGACGCCGGGCGCCAAGCGACGGATCGTCGAGGGCCTCGACGAGGCGCTCGCGGGATGCTACGAAGCGGGGCGACTGCCGTCGGAGATGGGCCTGGACTGGAGCGCCGCGGGGACGGCCGTGGACCTGCGGGACTACGCCGCGTACCCGTCGCGATAGGGAGAGGAGAGGAGGGAGAGCGCATGCGGATCAGGATCGACAAGATCGTCTACCCGGGCCGGCGGATGGGCCTCCTCGACGGGAAGGTCGTCTTCACCGACCTGGGGCTTCCGGGCGAGACGGTCGAGGTCGAGATCACCCGGGACAAGAAGAGCTACGCCGAAGCGCGGACGGTCGCGGTCGTCGAGGCGTCGCCGGCGCGGGTCGAGCCGCGGTGCGCCCACTACGTCGCCTGCTCGCCCTACCAGGACATGGACTACGGGCTCGAGCTCGAGGTCAAGAAGGGCCAGGTCGCGGAGATCATGGCCCGCGAGCTCAGGCTGTCGTTCGAGAACCTGAGCGTCACGCCGTCGCCGGGGGTGTGGGGCTACCGGAACAAGATCCGGCTCCGGGTCCTGCGGGAGGGGGCGGAGGGCGGGGCAGGCGGAGCGGCCGGAGCGGCCCGCTTCGTCTACAACGAGCCCGGCGAGCAGGCCTCGTTCGTGACCGTCGACCGGTGCCACCTCGTCCCCGACAGGGTGAACGACCTGCTGGCGCGCCTGCGCGGGATCGTCGAGGACGGGCCTTTCGCCTCGGTCGAGGCGATCGAGGTCCGGACGAGCCGGGCCAGGGGCGAGTCGCTGGCCGTCGTCGACCTGAGCTCGGGGGGCGAAGCGGAGGCCCTCGGCGCGGCGCTGGCGCCGGTCAAGAGGGAGTTCGGGCTGGTCGGGGCCGTCGCGTCGGTTTACGACGGAAAGAGGTGGCGGGACGAGCGCCTGTTCGGGCGGGATTTCATCGAGGAGGTCGTCGGCGGACTGACCTTCCGCATCGGCGCCCGGTCCTTCTTCCAGGCCAACGTCGGCATCCTCGAGCGCGTCTTCGACGACATCGCGGCGGCGGCGGGACCGTGGGCGGGAGAGACGGTCGCCGACCTCTACTGCGGGCTGGGGACGTTCGGCATCCTGCTGGCGAGGAAGGCCCGGGAGGTCTTCGGCGTCGAGTCGGACGCCGCGAACATCGGACTGCTGAAGAAGAACCTGGCCCTCAACGGCATCGGGAATTTCGCCGTGTGCGAAGGGACGACCGAGGAATGGCTGGCCGAGGTCCTGGACAGGATGCCGGCGGTCGTCGTCCTCGATCCGCCGCGGAAGGGCGTCGACCCGGCGGTCGTGGCCGGGCTCGTCGACGACCCCGTGCCGCTCGTGCTCTACCTCTCGTGCAATCCGACGACCCTGGCGCGCGACCTGAAGGGGCTCGTCCGGGGCTACGAGATCAAAGACCTCCGCGTCTACGACTTCTTCCCCCACACGCCGCACATCGAGACCCTGGCCGTGCTCGCCCGCCGCGATCCCGTCCTTCTTTCATGATCCGGGGACCGGAAAATGGGGGACCGGCGGGAAGCGGACTTCCGGACGCGGCCGGCCCGTTTCTATGATAAAATCGGGACATGGTATCATGTCCCCCATTTGATATCCGCGATCTGACGCTCGAAGAGCTGCGGGCCGAGCTCGCGGCGATGGACGAGCGGCCGTTCCGGGCGGCCCAGATCTTCGACTGGCTCTACAAGAAGAAGGCGGCCCGCTTCGAGGACTTCACCAGCCTGCCCAAGTCCCTGCGCGAGAAGCTCGCCGCCCGCTTCTCGCTCGGCGCTCTCGAGCCGGCCGACAGGAGCGCGTCCGCCGACGGAACGGTGAAATACCTGTTCCGGCTCGGCGACGGCCAGCACGTCGAGACGGTCCTCATACCGGCCGGCCCGCGCCTGACGATCTGTCTTTCGACCCAGGTCGGCTGCAAATTCGCCTGCGCCTTCTGCGCCAGCGGCCGCCACGGCTTCAAGCGCCACCTCTCCCCCTCCGAGATCACGGGCCAGGTCCTGGCCGCCGAGCGCGCTTTCGGCCGCGAGCCGACGAACTACGTCTTCATGGGCATGGGCGAGCCCCTCGACAACTGGGCGAACGTCGAAAAGGCCATCCGGATCATGAACGCGCCCGAAGGCCTCGGCATCGCCGCCCGCCGCATCACCGTTTCGACCGCGGGCTTCGTCGACGCGTTCGGGAAGCTCGAGGCACTCGACCTCCAGATCAACCTGTCGCTGTCCCTGCACGCCGTCACCGACAGGCTGCGCGACAGCCTCATGCCCATCAACCGGCGCTTCCCGCTCGAGGAGGTCGTCGGGGCGGCCGAGCATTACATCCGCTCCGGCGGCCGGATGATCACCCTGGAATACATCCTCATCCGGGGCGTCAACGATTCTCTCGACGACGCCGACGGCCTGGCCGGGATCGCCCGCCGGCTCAGGGCCAAGGTCAACCTGATCGCCTACAGCCCCGTCGAGGGGGTCGCGTTCCAGACGCCCAGTGAGGCCGACGTCGCCCGCTTCAAGCGCTGGCTCGAGGAACGCAAGGTCGGGACGACGCTGCGCCTGTCGAAGGGCGGTGACATCGCCGCCGCCTGCGGCCAGCTGGCGGGGAAATTCAAGGACAAGGCCGGGACGGCCCCGGCCCGGTGAGGAAGCCATGACAAGATCCCGCAAGCCCGTTTTCGCGCTCGTTCTTCCGATCGTCCTCGCCGCGGCTGTCCTGTCCGCCTTTCCCGCCCGCCCGGACGATCCCCCGGCCCAACGCTTCTTCCCCAAGTCCGATCTGATGACCGTCGGCGTCTACTATTATCCCGAGCACTGGCCCGAGTCGCAATGGGACCGCGATCTCCGGAACATCGCCCGGCTCGGCTTCGAGTTCACCCACTTCGGCGAGTTCGCCTGGGCCCAGCTCGAGCCGTCCGAGGGCAGGTTCGACTTCGCCTGGCTCGACCGGGCCGTCGACCTGGCCGCCCGCGCCGGGCTCAAGGTCATCCTGTGCACGCCGACGCCCTGCCCGCCCGCCTGGCTGGGCGAGAAATTCCCCGAGATCTACCTCGTCCGGGGCGACGGCCGGCGCATGGAACACGGCACCCGGGCCAACGGATCGCTCGCGAACGACGTCTTCGTCCGATACACGAAGCGCATCGTCGAGGAGCTCGGCCGCCGCTACGGGCGCGACCCGCGCGTCTGGGGCTGGCAGCTCGACAACGAGCCCTACGGGCCGGCCGATTACAGCCCCTCCTCCCGCCTCGCCTTCCAGGCCTGGCTCGAGCGCAGGTACGGCACGGTCGAGAGGATGAACGCGGCCTGGGGCGGCGCGTTCTGGAGCACCCGGTACGACTCGTTCGCCCAGGTCCTCATCCCCAACGAGACGCTCTTCGGCGAGGACTCCCTGAGCCCCCACGCCGTCCTCGATTTCCACCGCTTCACCGCCGACACGCAGGCCGCGTACCTCCATCTCCAGTACGACATCCTGCGCGGGCTCGTCCGGCCCGAGCAGTGGATCACGACGAACTACATGAACATCACCGATTCGGGCGACCCGCGCCGGACCGACCGGCTCGACTTCATCACCTTCACCATGTACCCCGTGCGCGGCGACGCGTATCTCGGCGAGCTCGGCTTCCGGCTGGGCGATCCCAACCGCATGGCCATGGCCGTCGACTACTTCCGGTCCTTCAAGGGCGTCACCGGCGTCATGGAGCTCCAGCCGGGCCAGGTCAACTGGGCCCGCGTCAATCCCCAGCCCGCGCCCGGGGCCGTCCGGATGTGGCTCTGGCACGCCTTCGGCGGCGGCCTGTCGTTCGCCTGCACCTACCGCTACCGCCAGCCGCTCTTCGGCAGCGAGCTCTACCACGCGGGGATCGTCGGGCCGGACGGCGTCACGACGTCGCGGGGCGGCGAGGAATTCGTCCGGGTCATCGCCGAGATGCGCGACCTCCGCAAGCTCTACGATCCGGCGGCGCGGATGCCGGCGAGGCTCGCGGCGCGCCGGACGGCCTTCCTCTGGAGCCACGACGTGATGTGGGACCTCGAGACCCACAGGCAGACCGCGCTGTGGGACACCCGGGACCACCGCAACAAGTGGATGGCCGCGATCAAGGCGGCCGGAGCGCCCCTCGATTACATCGGCGAGGGCGACGACTTCGCGGCCTATCCCTTCCTGGTCGCCCCGGCCTACCAGCTCGTCGACGAGGCCCTCGTCGCGAAGTGGACGCGCTACGCCGAGGGCGGCGGCCACCTCGTCCTGACCTGCCGCACGGGACAGAAGGTGCCGAGCGGCCAGCTGCCGGAGGCGCCCTGGGCCGGGCTCGTGGCGCCGCTCGTCGGGGCCGGGGTCGAGCTCTTCGACAGCCTCCCCGACGGCCGGCGAGGCCTGGTCCGCATGAAGGGGAAGGGTTACGCCTGGAACCGCTGGGCCGACGTCCTCGCGCCGGCCGCCGGGGCGGGAACGGAGACGCTGGCCGTCTACGCCGATCAGTTCTATGCCGGTAAGCCCGCCGTCGTCACGCGCAAGCTCGGCCGCGGCACGGTGACCTACATCGGCGCGGACACCCTCGACGGCGGGCTCGAACGCGACGTCATGCGCCTCGTCTACGAACGGGCCGGGGCCGCGCCCGAGAGCTATCCGCCCGGCGTCTACGTCGAGTGGCGGGACGGCTTCTTCGTCGCCGTCAATTACTCGTCGCGGCCCTTCAGCGTCCCCGTCGCGCCCGGGTCCCGGATCGTCCTCGGGTCGAACCCCCTCCGCCCCGCCGACGTCCTCATCTGGCGCTAAATGGGTATCCTGTCCCCCATTTAACGGAGGTTGACGACGAACCAGAGCAGGAAGACGATGACGCCGACGAGGGCCCAGCAGCCGGCGAAGCCGAGGATGTCGACGAGCTTCGGCTTCATGATCTCCCAGTTCGAGCCGGGCCGCAGCTTGTGGGCCTCGACCGCCTCGTCGTAGTGCTCGACGGCGCGCCGCAAGGCCCGCTCCTCGAGCTCGGGCGGTCGGCTGGACGGGCGTGTGGACCTTGGCGAAGAAGCGGTCGAGATCGGCCTTGGGCACGGGCCTGGTGAAGGCGCTCAGCAGGAAGAGCAGGACGAACGGGAACAGGGCGTCGAAGCCGAAGCGGACCGTGCTCAACTGCGCCTTGGAGAAGCCCGAGAAATCGACCCCGAACCAGCTCAGGACCCAGACCTCGGCGTGGAAGCGTCCGAGCCCGACCTTGGGCGAGGCGGGGTCCTCCGGATCGGTCCGGACGATCTTCTCGAAGAAGATGCCCTCCGGCGGGCTGGTGTGGTCCTTGCGGATGGTCTCCCCTATCGCCGCGGCCCGCCCGGCCTCGACGTCCTCCCGCAGGGCCTGGGTGCTGATGGTGACCGTCCGGGCCCGGGTCTCGCGTAAAAATCCCGGCCGCGTCCGGGCCCACTCGAGCGACGGGAAGACGTTGGGGATGAGGGCGTAGATGGCGAAGCAGATGAAGACCTGGGCGATGACGGCCGTCCGGGTCACGCGCCGCCACAGGAAGCCCAGCCAGATGGCCGCCCCGAAGATGGCCGGCAGCGAGATGAAGTACTTGAACATGTCGAGCAGGTTGCCGATGAACAGGGCCACGCCCACGCCGCCGACGAGGGTCACGGCGATGGCGACGCGCCCGACGTTGAGGAGATGGCGGTCGGACTTGGGCTTGACGAAGGGCTGGTAGAGGTTGCGGATGAAGAGGGCCGAGTAGGAGACGCTCGACCCGGCCAGGCTCGACATCTTGGCCGAAAGCACGCCGGCCATCATCAGCCCGATGGCGCCGGGGAAGAGCAGGTCCATGGTCATGTGGCCCCAGATGAGGTCCGGGTCGTGGAGCTGGCCCGCGTAGAGGGCGATGGCCAGGAGGCCGGTCAGGGCCCAGAAGATCATGATGAAGCGCTTGAAGAACATGCCGCCGATCATCCCGACCCGGGCGGTCGTCTCGTTCTTGGCCGAGCCGGCCGTCTGCATGCCCGTGGCCACGGCGATGATGGAGACCAGGTTGGCCAGGACCATGGCCAGGATCGTGTACCAGGCGTACTCGCTCGTCGCCGCCGAGCCGAAGAGCCGGAACATGTAGTCCGGGACCGCGGCGTGGAGGCCGGCGAAACCGCCGACGCGCTGCAGGGCGATGGGGATGAGCATCAGCGAGAAGGTCGTCAGGAGGATCCCCTGCAGGACGTCGGTGATGGCCGCGGCCAGGAACCCGCCCATCATCGTGTAGACCGCGACGATGACCGTGTAGATGAGGTAGATCGAGACGGAATCCGTGTAGGAGATGAACGCCTTCAGCTCGCCCTTCTTCTGCCGCTCGCCGAGCTCGGTCAGGCGGGCCGCCTCGGCCGGCTCCGAGCCCGGCCTTGTCCGCCTTGGCCTGGAGGGCCCGGTACTCGTGGAAGAGGTCGACGCTCTGCCTCTCCTGGACCGTGTACTTCGCGGCCGGCTTCGGCGTCAGGGCCATCATGGTCTTGGCCGCGACCATGTAGCCGGCCCCGTTGCCGAGGAAGGCCATGAACAGGGTGAAGACGGCGAACGCGCCGCCGAGGAACCGGCTCTTGAAGCGCTCGGTGAAGAAATCGCCGATGGTCACCAGCCGGACGCGGCGGAAGAAGGCCGTGGTGAACCAGTAGAACGGCGTCAGGAACAGGACGAGGTACTGGATCCACATGCCGCCGACGCCCTGGCGGTAGACCTCGCGGGAGACGACGACGGCCTGGTCGGCGTTGGTCGACGTCCCCAGGTTGAGGAAGAACTGGTAGACCTTGCCCAGGCGGCGGCCGGCGACGAAGAAATCGTCGGTCGTCTTCGTCTTGCGCGACGCCCGCCAGCCGAGCCAGAGGACGAACACGATGAAGACGCAGACGATCGTGAAATCGAGGACGTGCAGGCCGAAGACGGTCATTAAAAGTTGCCGGAGTACTTGAGCCAGAGGTCTTCGCCGAGCTTCCAGTACGCGGAGACGGCCTCGTTGGCCAGGCCGTGCGTGTACTTCGTCAGGAGCTCGCGGGCCTTCTTCGGGTCCTTCTTGTAGAGCGCCAGCGCTTCCTCCTCGAACTGCGGCCTGCCCGGCGAAGGCCTTGTCCTCGATCCCCTTCCAGACCTTCTCGATGTCCTTCGACATCTCCTGGTAACGGAAGTTGGCCAGGCGGCTCACCGTCCGGAAGGCCCACCAGGCGCAGTCGCGGCTGAAGGCCCAGCGGCCGTCGACCATGAAGGACGCGGGCATCTGCGCGATCCCGATGTAGACGGGCACGTGCGGCGTCGTGGCCGGATTGTCGTAGCCGATCCAGACCACCCCGCCGATCGGCCCCGGCAGCCAGTCGCGCGACTGCGTGACCTGGAGGTAGGTCGCCGCCGGCGAGCAGATCGTCCGCTCCCGCTTGAGCCGGAACAGGGCCAGCGTATCGCCGTTCATGAACGGGGTCGCGACCGGGCTCTTGACGGTCTCCCCTTTCCGGTTGACCGCCGTCAGCGTCCGGGTCATGTCGTAGTCGGTCCCGCCGTAGGTGTCGCGGAAGATGGCCAGGACCTCGGCGACGCCGACCTTCCTGTCGGGCTTGACCGAGAACGGGAAGTTCTCGGACTCGGCGTTGAGCCGGAGGGACGGGGCGAGCAGGCTGAGGACGCGCCACTCGCGGCGCCGGCAGTAGAGGCTGTTGCGCGAATCGGGATTGTAGGCGTAGGTGAAATCGAAGGGCTTCCCGCCCGCCTTCGACCACCAGCCCAACTCCTCGGCGAGCGACTCGACGTTGGCCGAGGCCATGTAATAATCGGCGTTCGCCAGGTCCAGCCCGCGGATGCGGCCGGCGTTGGCCGAGACCCCGATCTCGTCGTCGGGGACGCGCTCGGGCCGCCCAGACGGCGCCCTTCTTGCCCTTGCCCGGCCCGTGGATCTCGAAGTGCCAGACCTCCTTCGTGTCGGCGAAGGTGAAGCACTCGCCCCAGTCGTTGTAGCCCCAGGTCTTCGTCAGCTCGTCGGCGATGCGGATGGCCTCGCGGGCCGTCTTCGCCCGCTCGAGGACGAGGCGGTAGAGCTCGGGCGCGTCGATGATGCCGTTCTCGCTCGTGAGGCCGCCCCGGCTGCCGATCGTCGTCTCGCCGATCGCCAGCTGGTGCTCGTTCATGATCGGATAGGCCGCGTTGAGGTAGGCGTAGGTCTCCGCGACCTGCGGGATCTCGCCCGTCTCCAGACGGTCCGGATCGTTCGGCCCCTTGGTGCGCTTCGGCTCGTAGTAGACCTTGGCCATCTCCCCGGGCTTGTGCTTCGCGTTCGGGCACGATGGTCATCCAGGTCCGGTCGGTCCCGGAGTCGCACGAGTGGGAGGTCATGGTCGAGCCGTCGACCGAGGCCAGCCGGCCGACCAGGATGCTCGTGCAGGAATCGAACTCGGGCGGCCCGTCCGCCCCCGTCGCGGCCGCCGGCGAAGCCGGCAGGAACGACAGGGCCAGGACGGCCAGGCCCAGCATCAGGAACGACAGTCTCGTCTGTTTTCTCATCGCGCGTCTCCTCAGGCGCCGGTTATAACACGCCGCGCTTGCGATGGTCAATCGGCGTTGACGCGCGGGGGGGAGTCTGTTATAGGTGTTCAGCCATGTTCGACTCGCTCGCTTCCTCGCGCTCGCTCGGCGAGATCCTCGCCGCGGCCTCGGGTCTCGTCTGGGCCGTGGCCGTCGTCCTGTTCCGCGTCAGCGGCCGGCGCATCCACCCCCTCGGCCTCAACCTGGGCAAGAACCTCCTGGCGGTCGCCTTCATCCTGCCGACCCTGCTCGTCCTGGGCGAGCCGCTGTTCCCCGCCGTCCCCGCCGCGAACGTCGGCCTGCTTCTCCTCAGCGGGGTCCTGGGCATCGCCGTCTCGGACACGCTCTTCTTCCACGCCCTCAACCGGCTCGGGGCCAGCCTGACGGCCATCGTCGACTGCTTCTATGCCCCGTTCGTCATCGTGCTGTCCTTCGCCTTCCTCGGAGAGCGCCTGACGCCCATCCAGGTCCTCGGCGCCGGGCTCGTCGTCTCGGCCGTCCTGACCCTGTCGAAGGAAGGCAAGATCGAGAAGCTCCCGCGCAAGGACCTCGTCCTCGGCATCGTCTACGGCATTCTGGCCATGTTCTTCGTCGCGTCTGGGCATCGTCATGGTCAAGCCGATCCTGGGAGGGGTGTCGGTGTTCTGGGCGACCTTCGTCCGCGTGGCCGGCGGCGCCGTCGCTCTCGCCGTCTTCGTCCCGTTCCTCAGGAACAGGCGGGCCATCCTCGCCCCCCTGCTCGAGCCCCGCAACTGGAAGGCCCTGGTCCCGGCGGCCTTCTTCGGCTCCTACCTCTCGCTCATGCTCTGGATGGGCGGCATGAAGTACGCCAAGGCCTCCGTCGCCGCGGTCCTCAACCAGCTCAACACGATCTTCATCGTCATCATCGCCGCGATATTCCTCAAAGAGAAGCTGACGGGGTGGAAGCTGCTGGCGGTCGTCCTGGCCTTCCTCGGGGCCTACCTCGCCTCGATGCCGTTTTAATTATTGCGCGGCCAGCTTGGCGTCGATCCAGAAGGCGTGCTTCTTGTAGCGCGGATCGCGGCTGTAGCTGAAGTCGGGGCCGCCGCCGCCGCCCTCGCCGCCCGAATCGCTGAATCCGGAGTCCGAGGAGCCGGCGCTCTGCCGGGCGGACGCCCCGGACGCGGCCCGGTCGGCCATGATGTTCTTCATGATCTCTTTCGTGACGCCGCCCCACTCGAACCCGACCTTGAGGGCGGCCCCGGGCTGGACGCTTCCCGGCTGGCCGATGCGGCTGAGCGGGATCTTGAACTCGTAGATCGCCAGCTTGCCCTGCTGCACGGACCGGAACATCGCCGGCTCGGGCTTCGCCTCCGTCCCGGCCGCCGCGGCGCCCTTCTTCGGGACGATGGGCTCCTCGAGGAAGGCCTTGTAGCCCGTCTGCTTGCGGATCTCGGATTTCCTGTCCTCGGACAGGACCTCGCCCTTGGCTTCCAGGGAGGCGATGAGCTCGTCGGCCGTCATCGGCTTCTGATGGAACAGGATGCCGGAATCCTTGCTCTTCTTGCCGTCGGCGGACACGTAGATCTTCATCCCGGTCTGGGCGAGCGTCGACTGCGACATGGTGTCCCTGAAGACCATGATGACGTACAGGTTCTTCCCGTCGTTCTTCAGGGCGTATTGGGCGTTCGAATTCTTGTCGGTGATGGGCGTCGCGTCGTCCCAGTCCTGGGCCGCGCCGTCGATCGTCAGCGGCAAGGCCGCCCAGATGCTCTCGACGACCGTGTCCTTGGACGAGACCGGCGCCGCGACGGCCAAAAGAACGATCAGGACCAGGGGAAGTGCGATGGTTTTGAATTTCATGGCGGCCTCCGGTCGAATTATAGCACAATCATCAGGCGGCGATGAGCCGGCCGATCTCCTCGACCGCCGACGCCGCGTCGGGCGCGTAGCCGCGGGCCCGGATCTGCTCGGCGTACTCGCGGGTGACGGGCGCCCCGCCGATCACGACGGGCACGGCGAGGCCGGCCTTCTCGACGGCCTCGATGACGGCCTTCATCTGGACCATGGTCGTCGTGAGCAGCGCGGACAGCGCGATCGCCCCGGCCTCGTTGGCCTTGGCCGCCTCGAGGTACTTCTCGGGCGCAACGTCGACGCCGAGGTCGACGATCTTGTAGCCGTTGCCGCGCAGCATCATGGCCACGAGGTTCTTGCCGATGTCGTGGAGGTCGCCCTTGACCGTCCCGATGACGACGATGCCCCTGGGCTTGACGCCCGCCTTGGCCAGGTGGGGTTCGAGCTTGGCCAGCCCGGCGTTCATGGCCCGGGCGGCGACGAGGACCTCGGGGATGAAGACCTCGTTGTTCTTGAACTGGACGCCGAGGCGCTCCATGCCGGGGATGAGCCCCTCGTTGAGGATCTGCCCGGCCGGCAGTCCCGCGGCCAGGGCCTGGTCGACGAGCGATTCGACCTCGGCCTTCTTTCCGACGATCAGGGCTTCCTGCATCTGCTTGAGCATGGCGAACCTCCCTAGTTCCCTCAGCGGATGAACGGAAAAGTCAGAAAAACCTGGATGCCCGACGTCCGGACCGGCCCGGGCGGCAAGAAAGCGAGCGGCCCCGAATATTCCCGGAGGATGTCGGCCAGTCCCTCCTGCCAGCGGAGGTGGAAGACGAGTCCCGAGCCGCGGCGCGGCCTGGTGATCGTCCAGGACGCCTCGAGGAGCAGCCCGTAGTCGAGTTTCCGGTAATCGGCGGCGACGTCCCTCGCGAAGAGCAGGTCCTCGCCCTCCTGCGCGCGCCGCCCGGAAGCGTTCGCGCGCGGACACGAGAAAGCCGACGAAGCCGCCGGCGCCGATGTGGAAGCGCCCCAGCCGGTAGCGGACCTGGACGGGGACGTCGACGTAGCTGAGCATCAGGGCCGACCTCTCCGGATCCGCGAAGAAAGGGTCGAGCCCGGGGTCCCCGGTCGTGAAGAACGGGATGGCCGTGATGCCCTTGGGCGAGACGAAGGTGACCTCGGGGACGAGAGAGAGCCGGTCGCCGAGCGCGATCGTCGCCTGGAGGCCGACGTTGGGTCCTCCCCGCCTCTCGGCGCCCTCGAAGCCCTTCAGCCGGCCGCAGCTCATGCCGGCCTTCAGACCGAAATGGAGCTTGTCGGTCGCCGCCTTGTCGCCCGCGATCTGGCTGACGACGGAAGCCTGGCCCCGCGCCAGGGCGGGCGCAAGCGGCGACGGCCAGCGCGAGCGCCAGGACGATCCTCTTCTTCATAATGGCGGTAGGATATCCCAAGGCCCCCGCGTTTTCAAGCCAAGAAAATCTATTCACGGCGGCTCGAAAACTGATAGAATGAGGCCACCGGACGGGGCCATGCGCAAGCTCAAGGTCGGAGTCGACAGCTACAGCCTGAAGCCCCTGGATCTCTCGCCGTTCGAGCTCCTCGAGTGGGCGGCCGTGAACGGGGCCGACGGCGTCCAGTTCTCGGAGATCAACGTGCCGGCCGGGACGGCGATCGACCGGGCCTTCCTCAACGACCTCCGCAGCTACGCCGAGGGGAACAACCTCTACATCGAATGGGGCGGCGGCGAGCACATCCCCCTCGACCTCGAAACCGGCCGGCCCAGGGACATCCTGACCGGGAACCGCCGGGCCGCCGAACAGGCCTTCCACCTGGGCTCATCGACCGTCCGGTCGTGCTCGGGCGGGCTGATGCGCTGGAAGAAGGAGGCGCCGTCGACCGAGGCGTTCCTCGGATCGATGGCCGCCGCCCTCCGCGCCCAGAAGCCGATGTTCCGGGATTTCGGCGTCGTGCTGGCCATCGAGACGCACTTCGAGTTCACCTCGTTCGAGCTCCTCCGTCTCTTCGACATGTGCGGGGCCGTGCCGGGCGAATACCTGGGCATCTGCCTGGACACGATGAACCTGCTGACCATGCTCGAGGACCCGGTCCTCGCGACGCGCCGGCTCCTCCCCTGGGTCGTGACGACCCACATCAAGGACGGCGGCCTCCTGCTCACGGCGGACGGGTTCGTCTCGTTCACGGCCGAAGCGGGCAAGGGCGTCGTCGATCTGGCCGCCGTCTTCGAAACGCTGGCCGCCGTCCATCCCGGGATCACCCTGACCGTCGAGGACCACGGCGGCGATTTCCTCATCCCCGTCAACGACCCGGAGTTCCTGGCCCGCTTCCCCGACCTCGCCGTGCCGGAGCTCGTCCGCCTGCTCGCTCTCGCGGTCAGGACCGCGGGAACTCACGGACGCGGGCAAGCTGGCCGTCCTGCCGCGCGACCGCTGGCCGGCCGCCTGCGAGCCCAGGGTCAAGCGCGACATCCAAGCAGTCCGCCGCATCACCGGCGGCGGACGGGAGTAGACCGGGATGGCCTCGCACGCGGTCTTCCGGCTCCGTTCGGCCGACGATCTCCGCGCCGAAGCCGCGCGCCTCGGTGTCGACATCCCCTGGAGCGAAGACCTCTCCGTCCTGACCGGACCGGCGGACCTGGCCGGCCGGACGGTCCCGAACCGCCTGGCCGTCCTGCCCATGGAAGGGGCCGACGCCGAGCCCGGCGGCGCGCCCTCCGAGGCGACCCGGCGCCGGTACCGGCGCTACGCCGCAGGCGGCAGCGGGCTCATCTGGTGCGAGGCGACCGCGGTCCGTCCGGAGGGGCGCTCCAATCCCGGCCAGCTCCTCATCTCGGAGCGAACGGTCGGCGGCTTCGCCCGGCTCGTCGACGAGATCCGCGCCGCCGCGAAGAAGGAATGGGGCGCGGGCCACCGGCCCCTCCTCGTCCTGCAGCTGACGCACTCGGGCCGTTTCTCGAAGCCCGAGGGAACGCCCCAGCCGAGGATCGTCCAGCACAATCCCCACCTCGATCCCCTCCACGGCCTGCCGCCCGACTACCCGCTCGTTCCCGACGAGGAGCTCGCCTCGGTCCGGGACGACTTCGTCGAAGCGGCCGATCTCGCCGCCGCGGCGGGCTTCGACGGCGTCGACGTCAAGGCCTGCCACGGCTACCTTGTCTCCGAGACGCTGGCCGCCCACGACCGCGAGGACAGCCGCTACGGCGGCCCGTTCGAGAACCGGACGCGCCTGCTTCTCGAGACCGTCCGGCTCATCCGGAACGAGATCCCGGACCGTCTCGTCACGAGCCGGCTCTCGGCGACGGACGCCGTCCCCTTCCCCTTCGGCTTCGGGATGGACCCCGACGAGCCGGAGAGGATCGACCTGAGCCGAAGCCCGGGCTGTCATCGGGCTCCTCGCCGGCGCCGGCGTCCGCTTCCTGGCGCTGTCCCTGGGCATTCCGGCCTGGAAACCCCACTTCGGCCGGCCTTACGACAAGCCGGTCCCGGGCGGCCGGCTCCCCGGCGAGCACCCGCTCGAAGGCGTCGCCCGCCATCTCGCCGTCGCGACGGAGCTGCAGAGGTCCTCTCCGGAGACCGCCGTCGTCGGCGCCGGATATTCCTGGCTGAGAACCCTCGCGCCGGGCGTGGGGGCGGCCATGGTCGCCTCCGGCCGGACGTCTTTCGTCGGGCTGGGCCGCGGCGCGCTGGCCTATCCCGATTTCGCCGCCGATCTCGTCCGCCGCGGGGCGCTCGACGCGCGGAAAGCCTGCACGACGTGCTCGCTCTGCTCTTATCTTCTCCGGCAGCAGAAGCGGGTCGGTTGCGTCGTCCGGGACCCGGAGTACAAGAACGCCGCCGCGGACAGGAGTGAAAAATGAGCAAGCCCCGAAGCTCCGGCTTGGTCCTGACGGTCGCCGCTTTCACGGTCATCCTCGCGGCCATCGTCTCCTACACCTATCTCGTCCGGCCGTGGTTCCTCCACTGGGGCGCCACGGAGGCGGACAGGACGCGGCCGCTCGACGGCGACGACGCCTGGCTCGGCGGCGTGGTCACGGGCACGCGGGCGATCGACATCGACGCGCCGCCCGGGAAGGTCTGGCCCTGGCTCGTCCAGATCGGCCAGGACAGGGCCGGTTTCTACAGCTACACCTGGCTCGAGAACCTGGTGTTCGCGTCGATCCACAACACGTACGAGATCCGGCCGGAATGGCAGGAGCGCCAAGTCAAGGACATCGTCCCCAGCGTCCGCCGGGACTACCTCTTCGGACTCCTCGAGGAGAAGGAGGACTACACGGGCTGGAAGGTGTCGGCCGCGGAACCGAACCGGGTCCTGACGCTCAAGAACTGGGGCTCCTTCGTCCTCGAGCCGCGGGGCGCGAACGGGACCCGATTCCTGGTCCGGAGCAAGGGCGAGCCCCTGGCCGGACCGGCCGGGCGGCTGTTCGCCTTCTGGCTGCTCGACCCGGCCCACTTCATCATGGAAAAGACGATGATGTCGGAGATCAAGCGCCTGGCCGAGGGCCGGAGCGGACCGCCCGGCTGGCTCGTCGTCCTGGCCACGGCGGGATTCGCCGCCGCCGCGCTCGGCGCGGCCCTGATCATAGGCTCGCGGAAGAAGAGGGGCTTCTGGCTCCTCCTGCCCGCCGCGTACGCCGTCCTCATTCTTATCTCGACCTCCGATCTGCGGGCGGCGCTCGTCGGCTTCACGGCCCTCGCGCTCGTCGTCCTCGGCTTCCTCGCCTTCGGCCGGCGGTGGTGGATCTATCTCGCCTTCATGGCGATCTACTCCTTCGCGGTCCTCTTCCTGGCCGCGGACGCCTTCATCGTCTTCGGCCTCGTCTTCCTGGCGGTCTTCGCGGCGCTGGCCGTGTTGGCGGCGAAAGGGCTCAAGAGCGCGATGAGAACCGGCCGGCCGGCCCGTTCGAGGGAGGTCCTCAGGGCCGTCCTCGGCCAACCCGGGGCCCTGCGGATGAGGCCGGCCGTCGGCCTGTTCTTCCTCCGCTACATGCGGAAATTCAGGGTCCGCAACATCGACGGCTCGATCATCGTCCACTCCCATCTCCCGCCCCTCGACAGCGCGGCCTACGGCCGGTTCATCCGCGATCATCTGCGCGGACGGACCGACGGACCTTCGCACGCCCAGGTGGCCGTCACCAACGCCTGCCCGCAGAGCTGCGCTTTCTGCTACAACCGCGACCGGACCGGACGTCCCCTCGACACGGCGGTTCTCCTGCGCGTCGTCCGGGAACTCCGCGAGGCGGGCGTCTTCTGGCTCGGCCTGACGGGGGGCGAGCCGCTCCTCCAGAAAGATCTCGTCCGGATCGTCGAGGCGGGCGCCGACGGCTGCGCCGTCAAGCTCTTCACGACGGGGACCGGCATCACGGCCGACAGGGCCCGGGACCTCCGCCGGGCCGGCCTGTTCTCCGTGTCCGTCAGTCTCGACAGCTCCGACGAGGCCGTCCACGACGCGGGCCGCGGCTTCCCGGGGGCCTTCCGGGAAGCGCTTCGGGCCATCGACGTCTTCCTGGCGACTCCCGGCCTCGACGTCGGCGTTTCGGCCGTCCTCTCGCGGGAGATGATCCGCAACGGAGGGACGGAGCGGTTCCTCGAGTTCCTGGCCGGCCTCGGGGTCCACGAAGCCTGGCTGAGCGAGATCAAGCCGGCGTCGGCGCCGTTCTGGAACGAGGACCGCCTCATCACCGAGGACGACCGTCTCGCCCTGGCCCGCCTCCAGGACCGGGCCAACCGCCGGCCCGGCCTGACGGTCAATTATCTCGGGCACTTCGAAGGCCGGGAGAATTTCGGCTGCACGGCCGGATGCAAGATGGTCTACGTCGACGCCTTCGGCGAGGTCAGTCCGTGCGTGTTCACCCCGATGAGCTTCGGGAACGTGCGCGAGCGACCGCTCGGCGAGATCCTGGCCGGCATGCGGCGAGGATTCCGCCCGTCGGAATCCTGCTTCATCCGGGGCAACTACCGGCTGCTGGAGAAACGCGCCTCGCGAGGTCTGCCTCTCGACCGGGCGAGAAGCGAAGAGGTCGTGGCCGAAGCGCGCTTCGGTCCGGCCGGGAGATATTTCCGCCGCTACGAAAAGCCCCGCGAACCCCGTCAAAGGAGCCCTCGCCATGCGGACTAGAACCATCCGGGCGGCCGGCGTCGTCCTGGCCGCCAGCCTTCGCGGCGGTGGGCTTGGCGTTCCTGATCATACCATCGGGCGTCGTCGCGTTCTTCAACCGGATCTCGGCGCCCTGGGGTTTCCCCGCCGCCCCGACGGGCGAGCCCGGGCTCTACGTCATTCTCGCCGTATCGTACATGGCCGTGGTCACGGCCCTCGCCGCCGGCATGGCCCGGCAGCCCGGGAATCCCGTCTTCCCGCGGCTCCTGGCCCTGGCGAAGATCGCAAGCTCCGTCCTCTCGCTGGGATCCTTCGCCCTGCGGGCCGGGTCCGGGACCTTCGTCGTGCTCGTGAACGGCGTCGTCGACGGTCTCATCGGACTCTTCGTCCTCTGGCTGAGCCTGCCCCCGAAGAAAGACCGGAACGCGGCCTCGTGAACATCAGGCTCCGTCTCGCCGAGATCCACATGCCGGCCCGCATCCGCCTGAAGAAGATCCGCGAGCTCGCGGCGCTCACGGCCAGGGCCTTCGGCACCGCTCCGCCTTCCCTCGCGGACCGTCCGGTCCGGCGGGCTCTCGAAGACTACGCCCGGTTCACTCGGGAAGCGGCGGACCGGGCCGTCGGGGACAAGGCCGATCTCGGACTTCTGGCGACCGGTCTCCGGCGGGAAGCGTTCGCTTTCGGCAGGACGCTGGCCGCCGAGTTCGGGATCCGCGATCGCGGCGAGGCCCGCCGGCTCATCCGCCTCGCCTACCGGGCGATCGGCATCGACCTGAAACTCGAGGCGGACGGGACGGTCCTCGTCGGCCGCTGTTATTTCCGGGAATTCTACACGCCCGGGGACATGCCGGCTGATCGCCTCCCTCGACGAGGGTCTCATGGCCGGCGTCGGCGGCGGCGGACGGCTCGAGTTCTCGGACAGGCTGACCTCGGGTGAGACCGCGTGCCGGGGCCGTTTCCGGTTCGAGGAGACCGGGTCGTGAAGCGCGTCGTCGTCGTCGGCAGCGGGGCGGCGGGAGCGACCGCGGCCCTCGCGCTCCAGGGAGCGTTCGAGGTCACGGTCTTCGAAGCCGGCCGCGAATTCCGCCCGCTCGTGCCCGGACTGGGGACATTCGAAAAACTCAAGCGGGCGGGGCTCCTCTGCGGACGCCCGGCTGGTCGGGCTCGCCTTTCCGCCCATGAGGACGGCCAAAACCCGGGACGGGATGGTCCTCGTCTGGGGCCGGGCGACGGGCGGCACCACGCCGATGACGGCGGGCAACGCGCTGCGCCTGGACCGGGACCTCCGGGCGCTCGGCGTCGACCTCGACGCGGAATTCGAAGAGCTCGGCCGGGAGATACCCGTCTCGGACGGCCATCGGGCCCGCTGGCGGGAATCGACCCGAACGCTCCACGCGACCTTCGAGCAGATGGGACTCGCTCCCCGGTCCATGCCGAAGATGGCCGACGACGCGAAATGCGTGAGCTGCGGCCGGTGCATCCTCGGCTGCCCGACGGGGGCGAAGTGGGACGCCCGCCGCTTTCTGGCCGCGGCCCGGGCGCGGGGCGCCCGGATCGTCACGGGAACGAAGGTCGAGCGGCTCGTCGCGGAACGCGGTCGGGCCACAGGCGTCGTCGTCCGGCGCGGCCTCCGCCGCCGGCACGTCCCAGCGGACTTGATCGTGCTGGCCGCCGGGGGATTCGGCACCCCGGCGATCCTCGAACGCTCGGGCATCGCCTGCGAACCGCGGCTTTTCGTCGACCCCGTCCTGTGCGTCGCGGCCCACTGGCCCGGCGCCCTCCAGAACCGGGAAGTCCCGATGCCCTTCGCCGCCGGGCTCGACGGCTACATCCTCTCTCCTTATTTCGATTTCCTGAGCTACTTCTTCGATCGCCGCTGGAAGGCCGGGCCCGGCGACATCGTCAGCCTGATGATCAAGTTCGCCGATTCGGAGGCCGGCGAGGTCCGGAACGGCAGGATCCACAAGTCCCTCGGCGCCGCCGACAGGGACCGGCTGGCCGGGGCCGTCCGCCTGGCCGAAGACGTCCTGGCGCGCCTGGGGATCCCCGCGGAACGCACCTTCCGGGGCATCCTCAACGCCGGTCATCCCGGGGGGACACTCCCCTTGACCGCGGCCTCCGCCGCCTGCTCTTCGGGACGACCGGCTGCCGGAGAACGTCTACGTCGCCGACTCGAGCCTCTTCCCCGCCTCGCTCGGCAATCCCCCCAGCCTGACCATCATGGCCCTGGCCCGGAAAGTCGCCCGGACCGCCGCCGCACGCTGGGCCTGAGCCCGATCGATTGACGCCCGCGCGCCTGTTGTTATATTTTGACGGCGGGCCGGTAACGTCCCGGGAATGAAAAACAAGATCGTCTCCCTGAACACCGTCGTCATCGGCAGCGGCGCGGCCGGGCTCAACGCCGCGGTCCGCCTCCACGAACTCGGCCAGACCGACGTCGCCGTCGTCACGGACCGCTTCGGCGCCGGGACCTCGGCCAACTCCGGATCGGACAAGCAGACCTACTACAAGCTCTCCCTCGCCGGCGACGAGCCCGATTCCGCGTTCGACATGGCCCGCGACCTGGCCGCCGGCGGCTCCATGCACGGCGACATCGCCCTGGCCGAGGCGCAGGGCTCGCTCGAGGCCTTCTTCCATCTCGTCGCGCTCGGCGTCCCCTTCCCCCACGACCGCTACGGCGCCTACGTCGGCTACAAGACCGACCACGATCCGCGCCAGCGGGCGACCTCGGCCGGGCCCCTGACCTCGAAGCTCATGTTCGAGAAGCTGGCCGCCGAGGTCCGCCGGCGGAAGATCCGCGTCTTCGACGGCCACGAGGCCGTCGCGCTCGTCACGGCCGGGAAGGGCGCGGCCAAGCGGGTCGTCGGGGTCATCGCCCTCGACCGGAGCCGGCTCGCGGCCCGCGACCGCGGCTTCGTCCTGTTCAACGCCGTGAACGTCGTCGTCGCGACGGGCGGACCGGGCGGGATGTACGCGCACTCGGTCTACCCCGAAAGCCAGAAGGGCTCGCACGGGCTTCTCTTCGAGGCCGGCGCCGTCGCCCACAACCTGACCGAGTCGCAGTTCGGACTGGCCTCGACGAAATTCCGCTGGAACGTCTCCGGGACCTACCAGCAGGTCGTGCCCCGGTACATCTCGACGGACGCCCGCGGCGGCGGCGAGCGGGAGTTCCTCTGCGATTATTTCCCCGACATGGGCGCCCTGGCCACGGCCGTCTTCCTCAAGGGCTACCAGTGGCCGTTCGATCCGCGCAAGGCCTGCGACGGCGGCTCGTCGCTCGTCGACCTCCTCGTCTATGAAGAGACAGTCGTCAAAGGCCGCCGCGTCTTTCTCGATTTCCGCCGCGATCCCGGCGGCGGGGGCAGGCTCGCGCCGTTCGTGCCGCGCCTGCTCGCACCCGAGGCCTACGCCTATCTCGAAAGATCGGGCGCCCTGATGGCCACACCCATCGCCCGGCTGAAGAAGATGAACGCGCCGGCCGTCGCCCTCTTCCGGTCGCACGGCATCGACCTGGCCCGCGAGCCGCTCGAGATCGCCGTCTGCGCCCAGCACAACAACGGCGGCTTCAAGGGCTCGATCTGGTGGGAATCGAACGTGCGCGGCCTCTTCCCCGTCGGCGAGGTCTGCGGCACACACGGCGTCACGCGGCCGGGCGGCTCGGCGCTGAACGCCGGACAGGTCGGGAGCGCCCGGGCCGCCCTCTTCATCGCCCGCCGGCGCGGCGGCCGGCCGCTCCCGGAGCGCGCCTTCGCCCGCGCGGCCGAAGCGGCAGTCGCGGAAAAAGCCGGACTGGCCGATTCTCTTCTCCGCCGGACGAAGGGGGCCTCCCTCGCGCCGGCGGATTGCCTCGCCGAGATCCGGGCGAGGATGTCGGCCTGCGGCGCGGCCGTCCGGGACCCCGCGGCCGTCCGGGCCGAAAGGGTCCGGGCCCGGGAGCTCTGGCTGAGGGCCCGTCGCGAGATGCGGATCGCCTCGCCCCGGGACCTTCCCGGCGCGTTCAGGGCCATCGACCTCGCCCTGACCCACTACGTCTATCTCGAGGCCATCGGCGAATACCTCGACCGCGGCGGGAAGAGCCGGGGCTCCGCCCTCGTCCCCGACGCGGGCGGAAGGATCCCCCACCCGCTTCTCGGCGGGCGCTGGGCATTCTCGCTCGCGGAACCCGGCGATGCCGTCGGGGCGAACGTCCTCGAGGTCCGGCTCGACGCCGCGGGCCGCGTCCGGAAGCGCTGGGCCCCCGTCCGGCCCGTGCCCCGTCCGGAGGGCTGGTTCGAGACCGTCTGGGACGACTACCGGAAAGACAGGATCGTCGTCGAGGAGGAATGAGCTTGGCCAAAAAGAAACTCGGCACCAGGCCCGCCGCCGTCGTCACCGGCGCCGGACGGGGCATCGGCCGGGCCATCGTCCTGGCCCTGGCCCGCGAGGGCTTCGACGTCGTCGGGATCGACGTCCTCTTCGATCCCCGCGACACGAAGACGGGCCTGTTCGAGGTCAAACGCCGCGTCGCCGAGATCGGGGGCCGTTTCCTTCCCGTCGCCGGCGACGTCGCGCGGATCGCGGACCACGACCGGATGCTCGACGCGGCCGCCGGGGTGTGCGGCCGGATCGACGTCCTCGTCAACAACGCCGGGGTGGCCCCCGCGAAGCGCGCGGACGTGCTGGAGACGGAGCCCGCGAGCTACGACCGGCTCATGGGCATCAACGCCCGCGGGCCCTTCTTCCTGACCCAGAACGCCGCGCGGCGGATGGCCGCGCAGGAACCGAGGCCGGACGGCGTCCGGCCGGCCATCGTCTTCATCACCTCCCTCTCCGCCGTCGTCTCCTCGACCAACCGGGCCGAATACTGCATCTCCAAGGCGGCGCTCAGCATGGCCGCGACGGTGTTCGCCGACGCCCTGGCGGGAAAAGGCATCGGCGTCTTCGAGATCCGCCCGGGCATCGTCGCCACCGACATGACCGCGGGCGTCAAGGAGAAATACGACCGGATGATCGCCGCGGGGCTCGTGCCCCAGGGCCGCTGGGGGCAGCCCGAGGACGTCGGCCGGGCCGTCGCCGCCCTCGTCCGCGGCGATTTCGGCTATTCGACCGGGGCCGTGATCGAGGTCAGCGGCGGCATGGACATCCGCCGGCTCTGACCCGACTGCGGCGTTCTTGGCGGTCCGGGCCCGCTGTGCTATCCTAGACCGGAACGGAGGGAACAATGAGCGATACGAAAAACCAGGGCCGCATCTTCTGGGGCCTTTTGCTCGTCGTCCTGGGCGGACTGTTCCTGTTCGCCCAGATGGACTGGTGGAATTTCGGCCACGTCGTCGCACGGTTCTGGCCGGTCATCTTCATCCTCCTCGGCATCTCCATGCTGGTCGCCAACAGCTTCAAGAACGTCGGCTCCGGCGTCTTCTTCATCCTCTTCGGCACGTTCTTCCTGCTCGTCCGCTGGGACGTCCTCCACACCATCGGACGCTACATCTGGCCGGTGGCCATCATCGTGGCGGGCCTGTGGATCCTGCTCCGGCCGGCCAGGGGCCTGGATAAAAAAAAAACGGTCTCTGACGTAGGCGGCGACGACCTCAAGATCAGCCAGGTCTTTTCGGGCACGTCGCGCAAGATAGAATCCCAGGCTTTCCGGGGCGGCAAGGCCGAGGTCGTCTTCGGCTCGGCCGAGATCGATCTCCGCGGGGCCCGGCTCGCGGGCGACCGGGCCACGATCGACCTCTCCGCGGTCTTCGGCGGCATCGAGGTCCACGTCCCCCGCGACTGGGAGATCGTGCTCGAAGGCACGCCCGTCCTCGGCTCGATCGAGAGCCACAAGTCGGCCGTGCCCGCGACCGGAAAGACGGCCACGCTGACCGTCAAGGGCGCGGCCGTGTTCGGCTCGATCGAGATCAAGGACTAGACGGGGACGGCGATGAAGAAGGGTCTGCTCTGGTCGCTGGCCGTCGTCATCACCCTGGGCTCGGCCGTCTATCAAAGGATGACCGGTCCCACCTACCCCCTGAAAGGAAAGGCCGCCCTGGGCGGATCGGAGATCCGTTTCGAGCTGCCGCGGAGCGCCGAAACGACGGCGGACGCCGAAGTGGCCGTCGCGGCCCCGGCCGCGGTCGAAGGCGCGCTCGATTGGCGCCGCTTCCCGACCGACGACGCCTGGACGCGGGTCCCGTTCGTCCGCGAGGGAGACCGCCTCGTCGCCCGCATGGAGAAACAGCCGGCGGCCGGCAAGGTCGCCTACCGGGTCACCCTGACGGCGGGAGACGCGTCCGCGTCGCTCACCGGCGACGAGCCGGCCGTCCTGCGCTTCAAGGACCCCGTGCCGGTCTGGATCCTCATCCCCCACGTCCTGGTCATCTTCGCGGCCATGCTCTTCTCGACGGCGGCGGGCCTGGCCGCGCTCGACCGGAAGCGGAACCCGCGGCGGCTCGTCCTTTGGACGGTCGGACTGATGTTCCTCGGCGGATTCGTGCTCGGGCCGCTCATGCAGAAGTTCGCCTTCGGCGTGGCCTGGTCGGGGTTCCCGTTCGGCACGGACCTGACGGACAATAAAATGCTCATCGCCTTCCTGGCCTGGATCGTGGCCCTGGTCGCCGGCCGCAGGGGCCGGCCGGCCCGGCCGTTCGTCATCGCGGCCTCGCTCGTGACCCTGCTCGTCTTCCTCATCCCCCACAGCCTGCTGGGGTCCGAATACGATTATTCGAAGATCGGACAGGGAGGGAACCGATGAAAAGAACGGCCTATCTGAGCTTGGGGCTCCTGGTCCTGGCCGGGGCCGGCGCGGCCCTGGTGATGGCCCCGGGCCGGGGCGACGGGGACATCCCCGCGGACGTGCTGTCCGTATTCAAGAAGAACTGCGTCCGGTGCCATACCGGGCCGAAGCCGCCCAAGGGCCTGAGCCTCATCCCGGCCAAGATCGCGTCCGCGATCGAGGCGCCGAGCGCCGAGGTCCCGGAGGCGAAGCTCATCGTCCCGGGTGACCCCGGTGCGAGCTACCTCATGAAGAAAGTCCGGCGGGAGGAAGGCATCGCCGGGAAGCCCATGCCCCCCGGCAAGGCCCTGACCGCCGAGCAGATCCAGGTCCTCGAGACCTGGATCTCCGGCCTCAAGTGATCAGCGCCCTCACTGCAGCTGGAAGCGGACCGTCACGGTGAAGACGATCGGGACGGCCTTGCCGTCCTGCAGGAACGGTTCATAGACCCACTGCCGCACGGCGTCGATGGCCGCCTGGTCGAGGAGCGGGATCGAGCGCAGGACCATCGTGTCCGCGACCTTGCCCGTCTCGTCGGTCTTGACGGAAAGAATGACCACGCCCTGGACCCCGGCGACGCGGGCGACTTCGGGATAGACCGGCGCCGTTTCCTTGACGAGCTTGGGCGGTTGGATCTCGCCCTCGGCCCGGACGGCGCCGGCGGCGAACTTCTTGATGACGTCCTTCTTGATGCCCTCGTCGAGGACGAAGCGGACCGTCACGGTGAAGACGACCTTGTGCGCCTTCCCGTCGATGATCAGGGGCTCGTACTTCCACTGCTTGACGGCATCGATGGCCGCCTGGTCGAGAACCCGGATGGAGCGGAGGACCCGGGCGTCGACGACATTCCCCTCCTCGTCGGTCTTGGCCTCGAGGATCACGACGCCTTCCACCCGGCCCTGACGGGCGATCTCGGGATAGACCGGATTGACCTTCTTGACGAGCTTGGGCGGCTCGATCTTGCCGACCGCCCGGACGGCGTCTCCCTCGAACTGCAGGTCGGGCTTGGAGCCGGGGACGCCGCCGACGACGCCTCCTTCGACGCCGCCCGCGACTCCGCCTTGGACCCCGCTGACGGCACCCTCCACCTCCGGCTTCTTCTTGTCGTCGAGATTGAAGCGCATGGTCACCGTGAAGACGACGGGCCTGGGCTTGCCGTCGATGATCATGGGCTCGTAAACCCACTGCCTGAGGGCGTCCACGGCGGCCTGGTCGAGAAGCGGGACCGAGCGCAGGACCTTGACATCGGCGATCCGGCCGAACGTATCGGTCGTCGCTTCCATGATGACGACGCCTTCGACGCCGGCCTTGGCCGCTTCCTTCGGATAGACCGGCCTGAACCTCTTTGACGAGCTTGGGCGGCTTGACCTTTTCGCCTCCGCCGGCCTTCAGCACGCCCCCGACGACACCGCCGGACGCTCCGACGCCGGGGCCGGCAGGTTCGCCGAGCCACTTCTCGACCCGCAGGGTGATGAAGTAGGGCTTCATCTGGGTGTTCTCGAAACCGAAGACGGCCTCCGACCTGTCGGGCAGTGAGAATTCGGTGTCGAGGAGATTCGACTTCTTGGCCGCTTCCTGCTCGAAGACCTCGATCCGGAATTGGTTGCGCCCGGCGACCTTCCCCGGCGTGACGAAGACCGCGTACTCGTGGCCGTTGATCCGGAACATGTGGAAGGCCTTCTCGGCTTTCCCGTTCCGGTCCCACGCCAGCGTGGCCTCGGTCAACAGGCCGACGTCCTCGAGGTTGTAGACTTTTTTGATCTGCAGGTCGGCCTTGACGTCCTCCTCGAGCTCGTAATTGGCGAGGTTCATGAACGTCAAATACGACGACGTGACGGGCTTGGGCTGTCCCGGCGCCTTCTCCCGGACGCCCTCGAGGATCCTCATCTTCAGCTCGAACGAGGAGACCGTGGCTTTGGCGCTCTGGGACGCGTCGTCGCCGCCGAGGGCCGGGGCGATCGTCGCCAGACCGGCGAAAACCATTGCGACTGCCAACCAAAATGATTTTTTCATCACACCCCTCCTGTCAGGGAGTTCTCGTAGCCCAGATGAAGACGGTGTCCGTCCCCTGGGGCTGATAGACGAAGGTTTGAGCGGGCTCGCCGCCCACGTTGACGTAGTCGATCTCGAAGCGGTCGGCCGGAGCGACGGCCAGCGCGTCGAAGCCCGGCCGTTCGACCTCGCGAAGAAGCCAGAACCCGGCCAGGGAGACGACGGCGGCCATGGCCACGCCGGCGGCGAGCCTCCAGGCGAGCCCGGCGCGGGTCGGGGCCGGTTCCGGCACGGCCGCGGCGCGCGCGGTCTCGACCGAGAGCCGGCGCCAGAGGGCTTCGGGGTCCCCCAGCCGGCCGGGCACGGACGAGCAGGCCCCGCGCCTCCTCGGGCCCGACGAGCCTGGCCTGGCAGCGGGGGCAGCGCTCCATGTGGCCGCGGATGAGCCAACCGCGGACCGCTCTCAGGGGAAGAGCGTCGTAGAGGAACTCAGCCGTTCTGCAGAAGTCCATGGTCTTTCTCCAAGAGGGCTTTGATCTTCCGGCGGGCGTTGAAAAGGTAGACGCGGGCCGTCGAGGCCGAACAGGTCAGGACCCCGGCGATGTCCCCGGCGGTGTAGCCTTCGTTCGCCCAGAGGCAGAGGGCGGTCCGCTCCCTCGGCGACAGGCGCTCGAGGAGGGCCGAGGGCAGGGGCTCGGGATCGGCCGGATGGGGATCCCCGCCCCGCTCCAGTCACGGCCGGCTCGAACTTGGCCCGGGCCGAGAATTCCGAGAAGCGCCGCTTTTTCCTGAGCATGTCGAGCGATCTCCTGTAGGCGATGGTCAGGAGCCAGGTCTTGAAGCTCCTCTCCCGGTCGTACCGGTCGAGGCGGCGGAAGACCTGGAGGAAGGTCTCCTGGCAGACGTCCTCGGCGTCCTGCCTGTTGCCGATGACGTTGAGGGCGACCGAGAGGACGAGGTTGCCGTAAGCCTCGACCATCGCCCTCGAGGCGACGGGGCTCTCCCGGAGACAACCTTCGATGATCTCCTGCTCGTCCACCGGATGCCTTGTCCTTTCTCCCACCGAGATTACGCCCGGGCCCGGGGGGGCGTTTAGCCGGACCGCGCGTCCGGGGGGACCGCTCTCCCCTCCCTCTATTGGTACATCTTTCCCCGGCCCCTGTCATCCTCCCCCCTCAACGGCCGGCAGAGGAAATAAATGGGGACGTTTCTGGTTATAAAATTCATCTGGCGTTCATTTGGTGAAAATGGGATGAAAAAGAAAACCGGAAACGTCCCCATTTCTTTGACAGGGGCGGGGTGTCTTTGTTAGATTTTGACGGACATGAAGACACCGGACAAGACTCAAAGCCGGAACCCGCGGCGGCGAGGACCGCTACAAGGCCCTCGTCGAACAGCTCCCCGTCGGCGTCTACAGGACCACCCTCGACGGTCTCATCGTCGAAGCCAACGTCGTCCTGGCCCGGATGCTCGGCTACAAAAAACCCCGTGACCTCTTCACCTGCAACGTCAAGGACTTCTACGTCCGGGGCGAGGACCGGGCCCGGCACCTGGCCAAGCTGACGACGAAATCCACCGCCTTCCAGGAATTCGAGCTCCGGCGGGCCGACGGGCGCAAGTTCTGGGCCCGCGATTACTGCCGCGGGGTCAAGGGCCCCGACGGGAAGATCGCCCATTGCGACGGCATCCTCGTCGACGTCACCGAGATGAAGACGGCCGAGAGGAAGCTCGAGCTGGCCCTGCGCAAGGTCCAGATGACCAACGAGAAGCTCGAGAACCTGTCGACCTCGGACCACCTGACCGGCCTCAACAACCGCCGCGGCTTCTTCTCCTTCGGCCTCCAGCAGATGAAGATCGCCAAGCGCCTCAAATCGGACAACTATCTGGTCTTCCTCGACATCGACAACCTGAAGGAGGTCAACGACGCCTACGGCCACGCCGTCGGCGATCTGCTCCTCCAGGGGGTCGGGACCATCCTCCGGGGCACCCTGCGGGAGTCCGACGTCATCGGCCGCATCGGCGGCGACGAGTTCGCCGTCCTGGCCATGCGTTCGAAGGGCCTGGGCGAGCGCAGCCTCCTGGCCCGCATCGAAGAGGGTGTCCGGAAATTCCGCATCAAACAATTCCCACGGCTCCGCCTGTCGGTCAGCATGGGCATCGTCCGGATCGACCCCCAGAAATACCAGCAGCTCGACGACTTCCTGGCTCACGCCGATTTCCTGATGTATCAAGAGAAGAGAAAGAAAGAAAGGCAGGAACAGACCTCATGACCAAACCGAAGCCCTTCGCCCTCGCCGTTGCGGCCGTGCTCCTCATCGCCGGCCTCATTCCCGCGGCCGCCCAGGACAAGCCCGTCGACAAGCCGGCGGCCCCCGCGGCGCCCGCCGCCCCCCGCCCGATCGGGCTCCAGGACATCCTGGCCTGGAAGTCGATCGGCACGTCGGAGCTCTCCCCGGACGGGAGCTGGTTCATGTACCAGATCGGCCCCGTCGAGGGCGAGAGCGAGGTCGTCCTCCGTCAGACGGCCGGGACCAAGGAGCACCGCTTCCCCATCGGCGAGGCGCCGCGCTTCGGCTCGTCCGTCCGGCCGGGCTTCTCGGCGGATTCCAAGTGGGCCGCCTTCCTCGTCTACCCCGGCTCGAAAGAGACGAAGTCGCTGCGGAAGGACCGGAAGAGGATCGCGACGACGGCCGTCCTGGTCGACCTCGCCACGGGCGAGAAGACGGAGTTCGAAAAGGTCCGCGCCGCCGCCTTCTCCGGCGAGAACCCGGGCTTCGTCGCCCTCCACCGCTACGCTCCCGAGAGCCAGGAGAAGGAGAAGGACAAATGGACCGGTTCCGACCTCCTCCTGCGCGAGCTCGCGACGGGAAAGGAAGTCAACATCGGCAACGTCGCCGAGTACGCCTTCGACAAGATGGGCGGACGGCTGGCCCTCGTCATCGACGCCCAGGGTCAGGCCGGCAACGGCCTCCAGCTCCGCGACATGGCCAAGGGGACCGTCGTCTCCCTCGACAACGACAAGGCCGCCTACAAGTCCCTGGCCTGGACGGAGAAGGGTGAAGCCCTGGCCGTCCTCAAGGGGAAAGAGGACAAGGCCTATGAGGACAAGCTCTGGAGCGTCCTGGCCTTCGACGGCTTCGGCGGCCCCAAGGGCCCCCGTAAGATCGTCTACGATCCGGCCGCGGACAAGTCGTTCCCCGAGGGCATGACCGTCAGCCCCAACCGGGCGCCCGAATGGACCGAGAGCTTCGACGCCATCCTCTTCGGGATCCAGGAGGCCAAGAAGAAAAAAGACGCCGACAAGAAGGACGCGGACGAGGCCAAAACCGGTGCGGACGCCCCCCCGGCGGCCACCGCGAAGCCCGACGAGGTCGCCGACGAGGACCTGCCCGACCTCGTCATCTGGCACGGCCAGGACGGCCGCCTCCAGTCCCAACAGCAGGTCCAAGAACAGAGGGACAAGAATTACAGCTACGAAGCCGAATACCGGCCAGCCGAGAAAAAATTCATCCGGTTGGCCGCCGACGACCTCCGTTACATCGACGTGGCCCCCAAGGGCCGCTTCGCCGTCGGCCAGGATAACCGGGCCTACCAGCTCGACACCAGCCTCGACGGCCGCGGCTTCCAGGACATCTACACCGTCGATATGAAGACCGGCCGGCGGACCCTGGCCCTGACAAAGAACCGCTGGTTTTTCGGGGCCCTCTACGACGGCTCCCATTTCCTGTATTACGACGACGGGCACTTCCATACCTACGACATGATCACGGGCAAGTCCGTCAACATCACCAAGGACGTCCCGGCCTCGTTCTTCGACGAGGACAACGATACCAACGTGGTCAAGCCGCCCGATTACCCGGTCGGCTCGACCAAGGACGGGCTGAACGTCCTGCTCTCGGACGGCTGGGACGTCTGGTCGGTGCCCGTGAGCGGCGCCGGCAAGGCCGTCAACCTGACCGTGAACGGGGCCAAGGACAAGCTCCGCTATCGCCGCCTGCGGATCGACCCCGAGGAGAAGGCCGTCGACCTCGCGGAGCCCCAGTACTTCGCCGTCTACGGCGAATGGACGAAGAAGGCCGGCATCGCCCGGCTCGAGAAGGGCCGGCCTGCGCCGGCGATGCTCCTCTGGGACGACGCCGGATTCGGGGGCCTGGCCAAGGCCAAGAAGGCCGGCGTCTACGTCTACACCCGCGACACCTACAAGGACTATCCGGATTACTACGGCACGGACGCACTCATGCGGAACGGCAGGAAGCTGACCGAGGCCAATCCGCAGCAGAAGGACTTCCTCTGGTCGAGCGGCTCGATCCTGCTCGACTACACGAGCGCCAAGGGCGACAAGCTCCAGGGCGCGCTTTTCCTCCCGGCCAACTACGAGAAGGGCAAGCGCTACCCGACGATCGTCTATTACTACGAGAAGATGTCGCAGCAGCTCAACCGCTACGCCTCGCCCACGGCCAACGGCTTCAACAAGTCCGTCTACACCAGCCACGGCTACGCCGTGCTCTATCCCGGACATCACCTACAAGATCAACGATCCCGGCATGTCCGCGGTCTGGTGCGTCCTGCCGGCCATCGACGCGGCCGTGGCCGCGGGGGTCGTCGACCGCGCCAAGGTCGGCCTCCAGGGGCACTCGTGGGGCGGCTATCAGACCGCCTTCCTCGTCACCCAGGCCGACTTCGCCGCGGCCGTGGCCGGCGCCCCGCTGACCAACATGATCAGCATGTACAGCTCCATCTACTTCAACAGCGGCTCGGCCAACATGGCCATCTTCGAATCCAGCCAGGGCCGCTTCAAGGGCGGCTACTGGGACAACCTCGAGGCCTACCAGCGCAACTCGCCGGTCTATTACGCCGCCCAGGTCAAGACGCCGCTCATCATCCTCCACAACGACAAGGACGGCGCGGTCGACTGGAACCAGGGCATCGAGTATTACAACACCCTCCGCCGCATGAAGAAGCCGGTCGTGATGCTCCAGTACGTCGGCGAGAACCACGGCCTGGTGAAGCCGGCCAACCGCAAGGACTACACGGTCCGGATGAAGGAGTTCTTCGACCACCACCTCATGGGCAAGCCGGCCCCGGCCTGGTACACGGAAGGCGTCTCCCACCTCAAGCTCAAGGACCATCTGAAGGAGAGGGCCAAGGACCTCAAGCCGGCGGAAAAAGCGGACAAGAAAGAACCCGCGAAGAAGTGATCTCGGGGCGGCTCCGGCCGGACCGCCGGGCCGCTAACGGGGAGTTGACGCAAACGCGGGAAAGGCCCGCTCACGGAAAGGGGCCTGTCCGATCGAGGGGGATTTCCGGAAAAACCAAGGCTGGCTGGTGAGGCGCCAAGGTTTCAAAGGAAAAGGAAGCGGGGCTAAGGAGGATCCCTCTCCAGCCAGCGGACCCATTATAGGGCCGCTCTTTCACCCTTGTCAATCCGAAAGTGTCCAATTTAGGAAATTTTTCGCGACCGGGCCGGCCTTGATTTTCCGGAGCTTTAATGTATACTGAATTAGTAGGAATTAACGAAAGAGAGGCCCCGATGCGACCGAGCGTAAAGATCGCCATCCTGGCGCTGGCCACGCTCCTGGGCCTCGCGTGGTGGAAGGGCTTGAACGCCCTGCTCGACCCGGGCTCGCCCCGGCTCGCGATCGCCGCGCAGGGAGGTCAGGACATGCCGGCCAAGGTCAAGAAAACGGACAAGGAGTGGAAGGCCGCCCTCACGCCCGAGCAGTACGAGGTCATGAGGAAGTGCGGGACCGAGGTGCCTTTCACCGGAAAATACAACGACTTCTGGGACAGGGGGATCTACGTCTGCGCCGGCTGCGGCACCCCGCTCTTCCTCTCGGAGACGAAATACGAGCACGGCACGGGCTGGCCGAGCTTCACGACGCCCGTCGACGAGAAGAACATCGACTACCGCGACGATTACTCGCTCCTCTCCGAGCGCGTCGAGGTCCGCTGTTCGAACTGCGGCGCCCACCTGGGCCACGTCTTCGACGACGGGCCCGAGCCGACCTTTCTGCACTACTGCGTCAACTCGGCCTCCCTCCAGTTCAAGCCCGAAGCGGCCGCCCCCGCGGCGGGAGGGCCGGTGACCGCGGCCTCCGGAGCGGAGACCGCGACTTTCGCGGCCGGCTGCTTCTGGGGCGTCGAGCACAAGCTGGGCAAGCTCCCCGGCGTCGTCGCCACCGTCGTCGGCTACACCGGCGGGAGAACGGTCGCCCCGACCTACGAAGAGGTCTGCACGGACCGGACCGGCCACGCCGAGGCCGTCCAGGTGACCTTCGATCCGAAGCAGGTGAGCTACGCCGACCTCGTCCGGCATTTCTTCTCCATCCACGACCCCACCCAGGTCGACCGGCAGGGGCCCGACCGCGGCAGCCAGTACCGCTCGGCCATCTTCTTCCACGACGAGGCCCAGAGGGCGGCGGCCCGCGAGGTCATGGACGAGCTGGCGGCCTCGGGTCGCTACAAGAAGCGCCTGGCGACGGAACTCGTCCCCGCCTCGGCCTTCTACAAGGCCGAAGAGTACCATCAGAAGTACTTCGACAAGCACGGCTTCGTCTGCTATTAAGCCCGCGTCCCCGGTGTCCCCGATTTGAGACGGCCCGCCCTCGAGGGCGGGCACTTCCCTATCCCCTCTCCAGGGTAGGCTCCTGGCACGAATCTTGATGTAATTAGGACCGAGACCAGGAGAAAAAGATGAAAATGGCAAGGAACAGGGCGGTTTCCAGGCAGGAACGGCCCCAATCGGCCGTCCTGGGCTGTCATTTGTCCCGAGATGTAAAGTTTTTTCTTGACAAACAGGACGGGCGGACGTATCCTCCGCGCTTCATATCGGAGTGTCCCATCCCCCGGGGGTGTAACGAATCCGCCCTCAGCCCCGTTATTTGAACTAGAGCCGGGAGCTGAGAAAATGCGACAAGGACTTCGGGCCGGTAACGAAAAGGCAATATTTATAGTATTCCTATAATAAATGTAGTTTAAGGGAGATCGAAATGGCTTCTCAATACAAGTACAAGAACGACGAAGAGCTGCTTCAGCTCATTCCCAACGCCCCCGGGGGCAAGCTCTTTTCCGACGAGGAAGAGGTCTTCGCCGCGGCCGGTTCGACCCCGTTCGACGCCCGGCTCGGCGAGCCCAAGAACGCCCGCGGCGGGAAGGCCCTGAACTCTCCGGAGGACATCGAGCAGACCGCCGACCTGGTCAAGATCTACCTCCGCGAGATGGGCAGCATCCTGCTCCTGTCCCGGGAGCAGGAGATCACGCTGGCCCGCCGGATGGAGCGCGGCGAGAAGGCCATCCTCAAGGCCCTGGCCCGGACGGCCTTCACGCTCGACGAGATCGTGTCCCTCGAGGCCATGCTCAAGAAGAACCCCGAGGCCTTCGTCAAGCTGTTCAACATGACGGAAGAGGAATTCTCCGACGACAGCCTCGAGACGAGGCGGCACGAAGTCCTGGCCAAGATCCAGAAGCTCCGCGCCCTCAGCACCCGGCTCCTGAAGGTCCGTCCCCTCGTCCGCAACCGCTTCGCCCGCGGCCGGCTGGTCGTCCGCATCGTCCGCCTGGCCCGGGAGCTCGAGCTCAAGCCGGAGCAGCAGGACCGGATCGTCCGCGCCGTCCAGATCCGCCTCAAGGAAGAATTCAAGCGGACCTCCAAGCAAGCCCGCAAGGAGCGCAAGTCCATCCTGCAGGCCATCCAGTCCGGCCGCCGGACCCGGGAGCGGGCCAAGAGCGACCTCGTCTCGGCCAACCTCCGGCTCGTCGTCTCCATCGCCAAGAAGTACCAGGGCCGCGGCCTGCAGCTGCTCGACCTCATCCAGGAAGGCAACATCGGCCTGATGCGGGCCGCCGAGAAGTTCGACTACCGGCGCGGCCACAAGTTCTCGACCTACGCCACGTGGTGGATCCGCCAGTCGATCACCCGGGCCATCGCCGACCAGGGCCGGACGATCCGCATCCCCGTCCATCTGACCGAGACCATCCACCGGCTCAAGAAGATCTCGCAGACGTCCGTCCAGGAATACGGCAAGGCCCCCTCGCCCGAAGAGCTGGCCCGGAGGATGAACCTCCCCGTCGCCAAGGTCCTGGAGATGCTCTATTCGTCCCAGGACCCCGTTTCGATCGAAACCCCGCTCGGCGAGAACGGCGAGGGCTCCCTCGGCGACCTGCTCGAGGACAAGTCCTTCCCCTCGCCGCCCGACACCGTCATCCACATCAACCTGCGCGAGCAGATCGAAGCGGCCCTGCGGACCCTGCCGGAGAGGGAGACCCTGGTCCTGAGGATGCGCTACGGCCTCGGCGACGGGCGGGAATACACGCTCGAAGAAGTCGGCCAGCATTTCAAGCTGACCCGCGAGCGGATCCGCCAGATCGAGCTCAAGGCCCTCAAGGCCCTCCAGCTCTCGGGACCCGGCCAGAAGCTCAAATCGTTCTGATCCGGCCGGACGCCCCGGCCGCGCCGGCGTCCCTATTTCCTTTACGGCTTCCGGTGGCCCCATGACCTACGAACGGATCGGCTTCATCGCCCCCTCGAGCTGCCTCTCCGTCAAGGAGAAGCCCATCCTCCGCCGGACGGCCCGGCTCCTCCGGCAGGCCCTCGGCGTCCGGGACGTCTATTTCAGCCCCCATCTCTTCTCGAGCGACGCCGAGATCGACCACGTCACGGCCCCCCTCGAGGCCCGGGCCGGGGTCTTCAAGGAGGCCATCCGCGAGCTCGATCTCATCATCTCCATCGCCGGGGGCACGGGCGCCGAGGACCTCGTCCGCAAGATCGACGCCAAGGACCTCCGCGTCATCCGCGCGCGGCGCCCCCTCTTCATCGGCTTCTCGGATTTCACCTTCCTGCTGAGCGAGATCTACTACGCCTGCCGGGTCCCGGTCATCTATTTCCCCTCTCTCAAGGTCGGCAAGGGCGATTTCCGCAACCTCCTGGCCCTCATCAGCGGGGAGGAGATCCACTACAACGGAGCGGCCTGGCTGACCCCTCCGCCGCCGAGAAAGCTCTCGGGCATCCCCATCGGCGGCAACCTGTCGACCTTCGTCAACTTCCTCAACCGCGGCAAGCCGCCCAAGTTCGGCTGGAGGCAGCACATCCTGTTCATCGAGGACGTCCAGGTCGACGTCGAGGACCTGCACCGCCTGCTGGCCGCCCTGCGCCGGCACAACGTCTTCGCCGGCATCAAGGGCATCGTCGTCGGCTCGGTCACGCCGCCGGGGAAAAGCCTGTTCCCGAAGAAACAGCAGCGGGAGGCCGTCCGGTTCGTCCGGTCCTATCTCGCGGACGTCATCCGCGACCGCCGGCGCCAGGGCCGTCCCCTGCCCATCCTGACGGTCACGAACTTCGGCCACGACATCCGGCGCAACCTCATGGCCGTCCCGATCGGCGGACGGGTGACCATCTCCCGTTCTAAAAAATCACTTCAGGCTCAACAGGCAATCCCCCCGCCATCAGGCCTGGTCTCTCTTTCTGCCCTCTGAGACCGTAAGCCCGCAATCCCCGATAACCGGAAGATCCCGAACGAGGCGGCAAGGGGATATCCTCGCAGATCCCCGGAAGATCCTTATTTTCTCAGGTAGATGAGGGCCTGCATGGCGGCCACGCACCCTTCGCCGGCCGCCGCCACGACCTGGAGGCCGCCGCAGGTGATGTCGCCCGCGGCGAAGACGCCGGGGACGTTGGTCCGCTGGAAGCGGTCGACGGCCACGCACTGCTTGTGATCGAGGCCGATCCCGGCCTTGGCGAAGAGCGGCCCGGCGGGGATCTCGCGGAAGATGAAGACGGCCGAGACCGGCACGGATTCCGGACCGGCCGGGGATTCGACGAGAACGCTCTCGACGCGCTCCTCGCCCCGGATCTCCCTGATCCTGCCTTCGCGCCGGATCGTGACCCCCTGCCCTTCGAGAGCCCGGGCCTCCGGCGAATCGGCCGCGCCGCCCGCCTTGCCGGGCACCCAGACCACCTTGCAGCCCATGGCCTGCAGGGCGTGCACGTCTTCCAGGGCTTCCTCGCCGGGACCGACCGCCGCCACGGTCGCGCCGCGGAACAGCGGGCCGTCGCAGGTCGCGCAGTAGCTGACGCCCTGCCCGACGAGCCTGTCCTCGCCGGGGATCATCCGCTCCTTGGGGACCGGCTTGCCCGTGGCCAGGATGACCGCCCCGGCCTCGACGACCGATTCTTTCGTCGTGACGTATTTGGGGCTGCCGTCGAGGGCGTAGGCGATGGCGTCGCCCGCGACGACCTCGGCCCCGAAGGAGACCGCCTGGCCGCGGATGATGGCCAGCAGCTCGGCGCTCCCGATCGACGGGAAGCCGGGGTAGTTCTCGAGCGTGTAGGGAATGGCCAGGCGCGACGGGCCCCGGCCTTCGAGGATGAGGGCCTTCTTGCCCGCCCGGGCCACGTACAGGCCGGCGGTCAGACCGGCCGGCCCCGCGCCGACGATGAGGACGTCTGTCTTGAGCGATCGGATGTCCATGTCCGTTCCGCCTCGCGCCGCGCCGTCAGTCGGCCAGCCGGCCGCTGTCGCCGGTCTTCCACTCGTTGCCCGAGAGGATGTAGAGGATGGTCCGGCGGATCTCCCGGCCCTCCTCGCCCTTGAACCAGATCTCGACGATGGCCCAGTCCTCGACGCCCTGGAAAGTCATCTCCAGGACGGACTTGCTCGCCCCGACGAGCTTGGCGCCGCGGAACTTCTTGAGGACGGCGGTGTTGCTGCCGAAGTTGCGGACCTGGAGGGGCAGCAGATCCATCTCCTCGTAGCTCTTCTTGACGATCTCCTCGATCTCCGAGGCCGGCTGGTAATAGGCGTCCATGGTGAACCAGTCGTAGCCTTTCGTCGGGTCGCCTCCCCCGCCGGAGCCCGTCGCCTTGATCAGGAAATAGACGCCGATCGCAGCGGCGTCGACGAGGAGGAAGATGACGAGGATGCGGAGCGCTTTACTCATCGGTGTCTCCTGTCTTCGGCGGGACGGGGGGATGTTCGGCCCGCGCCTTGTCCATCGCCGCGGCTTCGGCGGCGATCAGGCGGTAGCGGTCGGACGGGATGGTCCGCGATTTCCGGAAGAGCGTCCGCGTGCGCCGCTCCTCCTGCCCGGCCAGGCCGCCGAAGACCTCCTGCTCCCGGTCCTCGGGATTGCGCTTGAAGTAGTCCTCGAACTTGGCTTCCGGCAGGATGCCCCGGCCGCGGAGGGTCCGCAGCATGGCCCGCGTGCTGACGCCGAAATAGCGCTTGAGGAAGAGGACGTCGTCGAACGACAGGCTCTTCGAGCGGAAATCCTTCTCGACGAGCTCCCGGAGCTTGTCCGGGGGGACCAGGAACCGCGAGGCGAAGGTCTGGGCGAACTGTTCCCGCGGCGGGTAGAGCGAGACGTACTCCTCGACGACCACGTCGGGATCGTCGACGATCGGGCTTTCGTCCCGGTCCATGAGGTAGTGGCCGTAGAGATGGGCGGCGACGAGCGTCTGGAACCCGGACGGCTCGTTGGCGTCGATCAGGGCGAAGGCGGCCTTCCGTTCCTCGTCGAAGACGAAGATGCCGGCGATGCGGGACTCCTCCGGGAGCGTCTGGCGGACGATGCGCAGGCCGTTGGCCTCGCACAGGTTCAGGACGTCGCGGATGGGCTCGTTGCCGAGGCCCAGGCGGCGGCGCTCCTCCTCGGCCAGCCTCTCCGCGGAGATGCGGGGGTACTGGGGAGCCAGGTCGAGCCGGCGGCCCGTCTGCTCCTCGAGCTCGAGATATTTCTCGCAGGAGGCCTTGAACTTGAGCAGGTCCTTGCGGACCCGCTCGTCCGCCTCCGCCCGGTCGAACAGGACCTCGAAGGCCGGCCGCCTGTCCTCGAAGAAGTAGGAGACGTTCCTGTTCAGGAATCCGGCGATCTTGACGAGGGTCTCGAAGCTCGGCGTCCGCTTGCCGGACTCGAGCAGGGAGATGTACTCCGACGAGAGCCCGAGGGATTTGGCGAAGGCGCCCTGGCTGAGGTTGATCTCCTCGCGGGCCCTTTTAAGACGTGTCCCGAGAAGCATGTCCATGGCGGCGCACCCCTGGGCGGCAGCGGCAGGATAACACGGGGTTAGAGGTGTGTCAACCGCCGCTCCCCTTAAAATAACGATTGACAAATCCCGGGGTGCCCTTAGAATGAAATAAAAACGAGGGTAAAAAACCATGGCCGCAGAGAACATTCTCGATGTTTTCAAGGACGCCTCGAAGAGCGTCTGCAACAGCGTCCTCGACCAGGTCCAGGACGCCGTCATCTGGGTGGACGCGGACCGCAAGGTCGTCTACTGGAACAAGGGCGCCGAGAAGATCTCCGGCCGGGAGGCCGCCTCGGTCGTCGGCAAGGCCTGTTTCGAGGAGCCGGCCCTGTTCGTGGACTTCGGAGGCGTCAACATCTGCCGGGACAAGTGCCCCGTGGCCATGACCCTCAAGGACGGGGCTCCGCGAACGCTCGACGTCTATCTCGAGCACAAGGAAGGGTTCCGCACGCCCGCGTCCCTGCGGATTATCCCCGTGTTCAAGGACGACGGGACGGTCATCGGGGCGGTCGAGACGTTCACCGGCACCGCGCCCAAGGTGACCATCCCCCTGGGCCTGACCGAGCTCGAGAAGATGGGCCTGGTCGAGCCCGAAACGGGCATCCCCTCCAAGTCGTACCTGGACATGGCCCTCGCCACCCGGCTCGAGGAATTCCAGAAGTACGGGCTGCCGTTCGGCCTGATCTACGTCGACCTCGACAACTACGGCAAGATCCTCGAGAAGCACGGCCGGTTCAACGCCGGCAAGATCGTCCGGACCGTCGCCCGGACCCTCCACAAGAACATCCGTTTCTTCGACATCGTCGGCCGCTGGGGCGCCGAGGAGTTCCTCATCGTCCTCCTCAACATCGACGAGGGCCGCCTGGACATCGTCGCCAACAAGCTCCGCCTCCTCGTGGCCGAGTCCTACATCACCACCGAGACCGGCATGCTCAACGCCACGGTGTCCATGGGCGCGACGCTCGTCCTGCGCTACGACACGGTCGAATCCCTGGTCAAGCGCGGCGAGCAGCTCATGATGCACAGCAAGTGGCTGGGCAAGAACCGCGTCAGCATGAGTTTCGTCCAAAAAGAAATGGCCTGAGGGTTTAAAAAGGCCCCCTTCCCCGGGGGGCGGAGAAGGGGGCGAAGACAGAAAGGAGGGTTAGAAAGAGGCCGGATTCTTGGCCTTCAGATCGCTGATCTCGGCGGCGAAGAGGACTTCGCTGTTCTCTCCCGACAGGCTCAGTCTCACGCCGGTCGTCTGGTAGACCCACTCGGAGGACAGGCTCAGGCTTCCGGAGGTGACGGCCGTCCCCAGCTTCTCTCCCCGCTCGGCGTAGGCGCGGTCCTTCCAGACCACGTTGTTGAAGCGGGGCTCCCCGACCTTGGCGTTCAGGAATTCCCGGATCCTGTTGTAGTCGGCGATGTAGCGGTCCTTGTCCGCGTACCGCTCGAGGAGGTGGACCCGGAGCGAGGTGAGCCGGCGGTCGACCAGGACGTAGGTGACCAGGCAGCGCTTGCCGAAGACGTCGCGGTGGTAACGCAGGAACTCCATGTCCCCGGAATACTCGCGGCTGAGGGGACGGCCTTCGGCCCGCAGGATGCCGTCCTCGGTCTTGCCCCAGGCCACGTCGGGCAGGCTGCCTTCGGGCAGGTCGAATTCCTTCGGATCGGAGATCTCGGGCTCGGCCGGGGTCAGGTCGATGATCTTGAGGGTGGAGTTGAGCTTGCGCACGACCCCGTCGTCGACGTAGCCGGCCAGGGTCCGGCCGGAACGCGAGGACGAGAAGAGGACGTAGAACCAGCTCGTCCGGAACTTGGTCGCGCTCGACAGCTTGACGACGGCGCCGCGGCTCAGGGTTTCGACGACGGGACTGCGGAGATCGGGTTCGAGATGGATGGGCGCCCTGTCGGCGGTGACCTCGAGCCGGACGATGATCTCGGCCCGGGCGGGCGACGGCAGGACGAGGCCGGCGACGGCGAGGGACAGAACGAGTCCCGCGGCTGTCATGGTTCGATGTTCCCGTTTCATGCGTTTGATCCTTCCCATTTTTGCCCGTGTCCAGTATCGGGCAGGCAGCCGGGAGGGGCAATCGCCGCCGGTGATGATTTCGGGGGGGGTATCCCCCTCACCCCGAGGGGGGGACCCCGGGGAAAGCCCGCTCCGGGAGTAGGCCTCCGGGGGGGCTATTTCAGCTGGAATCTGACGGTCACCGTGAAGACGACGGGCCTGGGGCGGCCGTTGAGGATCATGGGCTCGTAGACCCACTGGCGGACGGCGTCGATGGCCGCCTGATCGAGGAGCGGGATGGACCGCAGGACCTTGACCCCCGTCACCCGTCCGTAGACGTCGGTCGTCGCCTCGACGATGACGATGCCCTCGACGCGGGCCTGCCGGGCGATCTCGGGGTAGACGGGGGCCACCTCCCGGACGAGCTTGGGCGGCTTGACGTCGCCGATGGCCCGGACCGGGGCTTCGACCTCGCCGACCACCCCGCCGAGGACGCCGCCCACGACGCCTCCGAGGACGCCGCCGACGACCCCGCCTTCGACGCCTCCTTCGACCCCGCCCTCGACCCCGATGTCGGAGAGCGTCTCCTCGGAGATCTGCTCGGGGACCTCGACGGGGGCGACGAGCTTGCCCATCTCCATCGGCGCCGAGGCCTGGACGCGCTTGATCCGGGCGCTCTTCGCCGAGCTCGCCCGCTTGGCCGGGGGCGGAGGCGGAGGAGGAGGCGGCGGGGGCGGCGCGAGGAAGGCGCTGTAGACCTCGACCGTCGGCAGCTCTCCCGTCCGGAGCAGGGGCATGACGATGAGCAGGACGATGACGGCGGCGTGGCCGGCGAGCGACAGCGGGAAGAGCACCGCCCGGGTCCGCGTCTTTTTCTCCGGCCTGAAGAACGAATCCCTGAACATCTCGACGGCGCTCCGGGCTGCGGGAGCTTCGGCGTCCCGCCGGGCGATCGCGGACCGGACGCGCCCGGAGAAGGAAGCCCAGTATTCCGTTTCCTGCGGAACGGAGGGAGACGTCCTGGGCAGGCCTTCGATCCTGCGGATGAATTCGAGATCCCGCCGGCAGTCCGGGCACTTCGCGAGATGCTTCTCCACCCGGGCGCGGTCGGCCGCGCGGAGCTCGCCGTCGGCGTAGGCTCCGATGAGTTCCTGGAGTTTGCGGTGTCTCATCTCAAGCACCCCTGCCGTGGGAATCGTCCAGAAGGTCCTTCAGCCTCTGCCGGGCCCGGTTGAGCCGGGACATGACGGTGCCGAGCGGCAGATCGAGAGCCCGCGAGATCTCCTCATAGCTCAGGCCCTCGTTGAATCGCAGGACGAAGACGCTCCTCTGGTCGGCGGGAAGCGACCCCACCGCCGCGTCGAACCTGGCCTGGAACTCGGCCCGCTCGAGCCGTTCCAACGGACCGTCGGCCGGGGCGGCCGTCGGAAGGCGCCGGTCCCCGGGCGGGCCGTCGTCGAGCGACCTCTCCCGGCTCCGGGTCTTGAGGTAGTTGAGGGCCGTGTTGACGGCGATCTTCCGGAGCCAGGGGTAGAGGGGCAGCGCGGCGTCGAACCGGGCCAGGGCGAAGTAGGCCTTGATGAAGGTTTCCTGGGCCAGATCGTCGGCCGACTGGTGCGCGCCGGTCAGGCGCCGGCAGAGGGCGTAGATCCTCTGCTGGTACTCCCGGACGAGGCTCTCGAAGGCGTCCATGTCTCCCTGCTGGGCTTTCCTGACGAGAGCGGCATCCTCCGGATGCCCGGCCGGTCCCGTCGGAGCTCCCATAGGTCATACACCTCGCGGCGGAAGTTATTCCCCCGTCACTTGACGGGGACGGGATGCTTGACGATGTCCCAGGCCTTCTTGAAGTCGAAGGCCACACCGTGGGCGTCCTGATGGCACTTGAGGCAGTCGGCCTCGATGGCCCCGGCGTCGGGATAGAGGACGAGCCCGTTCTCGACCGCCTTGGCCTTGTCCTGCATGATGCTGAGCTTCCGGTAGCCGCTGCCGGGACCGTGGCAGACCTCGCAGGTCACGCCCTCGGCCTTGAGCTCCGGGGCCTTGGCGGCCAGGGGCGAATGGCAGCCGAGGCATTGCGGGTTGTCCGCCGGAACGGCCACACCCATGGCCTTGCCGATCTCGGCGGCCTTGGCCGTGCCCAGGTTGGCGAAGGACTTGGAGTGCAGGCTCTCTTCCCAGATGACGAATTGCCGGCCCTGGAGCTCCGCTTTGTGACAGAGCTTGCAGGCGTCGGCGCCGACGTAGGTGCGCTCCTTCGGGGCCGGGGAGAGCGCCAGGGTCGCCGCGGCCAGCCCGATCGCGGCCAGGATGACGGGCACGGTCTTTTTCATCGATGGTCCTCTCTTACGCGTAGCTGTGGAGTCCGGCCAGGATGTAATTGACCCCGAAATAGGTGAACAGGGCGGCCAGGAAGCCGATGATGGCGATCCACGCCGAGCGCTTTCCCTTCCAGCCCATGACGATCCTGGTGTGGAGGTAGAGGGCGAAGACGAACCAGGTGATGAGGCTCCAGACCTCCTTGGGGTCCCAGCCCCAGTAGCGGCCCCAGGCCCGGTAGGCCCAGACCATGCCGAAGACGAGCCCGCCCAGGGTGAACAGGGGGAAGCCCACGGCCACGGCCCGGTAGGCGAGCGCGTCGAGCCGCTCCTTCTTTTCCTCGGAACCGGCGCCGAGGAAAAGGAGGCTGGCGACGAAGGCGACGGCGAAGAAGGCCTCGCCGAGCAGGGTCACGGAGACGTGGAGCCAGAGCCAGTAGCTCTGGAGGGCGGGCACGAGCGGCGTCGCGTCCTTGGGCATGAGCGGCGACGAGGCCAGGGCGACCAGGGCCACGGCGATCAGCATGAGGTAGGGCGCCAGACTCGGAACGCGCGACTTGCGGCCGAAGACGATCAGGGCCAGGACGACCGACCAGGACAGGAACGACAGCGATTCGTACATGTTCGTGAACGGGGCATGGCCGCTCGCGGCGGTCCGCAGAACGAGGGCGGCCGTGTGGAAGCAGAACCCGACGACGGTCAGGATGAGCGCCGGCCCCGGCCCACCTCCTTTCCGGGCGAAGAGCGACGAGAAGTAGACGAAGAGGGCGCCGATATAGAGGATGAAGGCGATCGTGAAGAGGGTCGATTCGGTCATGACGGCCTCCGGACGTGCTCGAAGATCGTTTCGAATTCGGACGCGAAGGCCTCCCGGCCCTTGGCGGCATGTCCGCCGGCGGTCACCTCGACCTTGCCCTGCGTTTCCTCGAGGACGGCCGTGATCTCGCGCGGCGGCCAGTAGAAGGCGAGGAAGAGCCCGGCGACGACGAGAAGCGAGCCGAGCCAGATGAAGTTCACTCCCGGGTCCTTGGCCGCCTCGAGGACGGAGAACGGGGCGGCCTCGTAGCGTTTCAGGACGAAGGCGAACGGCGACTTGCCCTCGGGGTGGCCCGGCCCGAAATCCGGGTACCTGGCGAACACCCAGCCGGAGAAGATCCGCTCCTCCCCTTTCCAGGCCTCGACGAGGGCGGCCGGATTGCGCGGCTCCTGGGAGCGGCTCTGGACCTTGCCCCCTTCGCCGAGGACGAAATCGGGGACGAATTGGCGGACGGCCACCTGGGTGATCCCGGCGTCGTCGACGGCGGCACGCTCGCCGAGCTTGAGCGACACCGTCTTCGAGAAGGACGCGTCGGCCCGCTTGCGGACCTCGAGCTCGAAGACGGACTTCTGCCAGTCCCAACCGTAGCTCGTCTGGTAGAACGAGACGCCCCGGTAGGTCAGCGGGTGGTTGACCTCGACGACGCGGGTGAGGACGGGCGCCCCGTTCTCGACCACGGTGACCGTGCTCTTCCAGTCTTTCACGCCGCCTTTCGGGTAATACTCGGTCTCGAACTTGTCCAGGCGGACGCGGAAGGCGGCCTGCGGGACGTCGGCCGTCTCGCCTTCGAGGAGTCCGATCTCCGCGCGGCGCCCGCCGAGCCCGCTGGCGAAGCCGCCGGCGAGGATGACGAGCAGGCCGAGATGGACGACATCGGAGCCGAAGAGGCCCAGGCGCCGTTTCCGGGCGAGGAGGACGGTCCGCCCGTCCGCCGGCGTCTCGGTCACCCGGAAGCGGGCGGCGCGGAGCGCGGCGATCGTCTTGTCCTTGGCGGCGGCGAGCGGGAGCGGCAGGCGGAAGCGGCCCTTGATCTTCATGGCCATGAGGGCCTGGGGATCGGCCGCGCGGAGCCGGGCCGAACGCCCGGCGCCATTTCGATCCGAACCGGACGGCCGTGCAGACGACGAGGTTCAGGGCGAAGAGGACGAGGAGCGCCAGGTACCAGGCGGAGCTGTAGAGCCGGGTCAGCTGGAGCGTCGTGAAGAGCCCGGCCAGGCTGCCGTAGCGGGCGGCGTACTCGGCGGCGCTCCGGCCCTGGGGAATGAAGGTGCCCAGGACCGAGGCCAGGGTGATGAGGATGATCAGGACGATGGCCAGCTTGACCGACGAGAAGAATTTGATGACGGAACGCATGCCTGTGTCCTCTCTGCGGCGGCCCCGGCCGCCTAATTCCTATCAATTTTATAGGATTGAAGCGCGTTCCGCAACCCCCCGCGGCGGGCCCGCTCTTGAACCGTTCCGCCCGTCCGCCGTACAATAAACCTAGGGGAAGCCCGATTCATCGGCCTGTCCGACCGGAGGGAAAAATGAACGTGCAATTCATGGAGCCTTTGAACCGCGCCTGGAAGAGAATGACGATCGCCCTCTTCAAGCCGTTCGACCTGCACAAGTGGCTCGTCATCGGCTTCAACGCCTTCCTGGCCGGATTGATGGAACACAACGGCGGATCGGGCGGATCCAGGATCCAGAAAGGCGGGAAGCTTCGGGGACCTCGTTCAACTTCCCCCGGACGGCCTGGGATTGGCTCCAGAGCCATCCGGGCTGGGCCATCGCCATTCTTTTCGGCGTTCTCGTCGCCGTCGCCGTCATCGTCGTCCTCACCTGGGCCAGCTCGCGCGGCGTCTTCATGTTCCTCTCGAGCGTCGTGCACGACCGCGTCGAGATCGCCGGGCCGTGGCGGGATTACCAGAAGGAGGGCAATTCGCTCTTCGTCTGGAGGCTCCTCTTCGGGCATCGCCAGCTTCGTCGTCTTCGGCGGGTTGATCGGCCTGGTTCTTCGTCCGGGGGGCCGCTCTCTACGAAAGCGGCGTCGACCCCGTCCTGCCCGTCGGCCTCATCGTCGGCGCCGGGCTCCTGACCCTCGCGATCGTCCTCGTCTGGGGCTACATCGCGCTCTTCCTCAGGGAATTCGTCTCCGCGCTGATGTTCAAGCACCGCATCTCCGCCGGCGAGGCCTGGACCCGCTTCCTGGCGCTCTTCCGGAGCCAGCCCGTGGCCGTTCATCGGCTTCGGCCTCATCACCTTCCTGCTCGTGCTCGTCTTCGCCGTCGCGGTCGTCTTCGCCGTCATCGGCACCTGCTGCATCGGCGCGCTCTTCCTCGTCATCCCCTACATCTCGACGGTCGTGACCCTGCCGGTGTGGTACGCCTACCGCGCCTTCAGCCTGGAGTTCCTGGCCCAGTTCGGCCCGGAGTACGACGTCTTCCCGCGGCCGGCCGCGCCCGTGCCGGCGCCGCCGGTCCCGGCCGTCTGAGAGGCGGCTACTTCAGCCAGCGGTCGAGCCAGCCGATCACCTTCTCGTGCCAGAGGATGGAGTTGGCCGGCTTGAGCACCCAGTGGTTCTCGTCGGGGAAGTAGAGGAACTGGCTCGGGATGCCCCGCCGCTGCAGGACGTTGAACGACCCGATCCCCTGCGTTTCCACGACCCGGAAGTCCTGGCCGCCGTGGATGACGAACATGGGCGTCTTCCAGTTCTTGATGAAGTTGGCCGGGTTGTGCTTCTCGTAGTTCGCGGGGTTGTCCCACGGCGTCCCCATGTGGTCCCACTCGGGGAACCAGAGCTCTTCCGTCTCGAAATAGGCGGCCCGCTCGTCGATGTTCCCGTCGTGGGCGACGAGGCATTTGAAGCGGTCCGGCCAGTTCCCGGCGATCCAGTTGATCATGTAGCCGCCGTAGGAAGCGCCCAGGGCGCCGACCCGCGTCCCGTCCATCCAGGGATTCCTCGCCAGCGCCGCGGCCAGGCCCTTCTTGAGGTCCTCGAGGGGCTTGCCGCCCCAATCGCCGCGGATCGAATCGCAGAAGGCCTGCCCGTACCCGGTCGAGCCGTGGAAATCGACCATGACCACCGCGTAGCCGGCGCCGGCGTAGGCCTGGGGATTCCAGCGGTAGTGGAAATCGTTCCCGAACGATCCCTGCGGGCCGCCGTGGATGAGGAAGGCGACCGGGTATTTCCCGGCCGCGTCGAAATCGACCGGCTTGACGATGTAGCCGTGGACGGTCTCGTTGTTCCAGCCCTTGAAGCTGAACTGCTCGGGCTCCCCCAGGCGGACGGCCGCGATCTTGGCCGCGTTGATCGCCGTGAGCGCCGTTTCGCCGGCGCCCGGCTTGACGAGATAGATCTCGGCCGGCGACTTCAAGGTGTTCCGCTCGAAGACGATCCCCTCGGCCGCGGGCGCGAACGAGCCCACGGTGCCCTGCGCGACGAGCGTCTCCGCCTTTCCGGTCGCGGCGTCGACGGCGAAGAGCGAGGTCTGGCCCTTGTTGGGCGCCGTGACCAGAAGCCTCGGTCCCGTCCTTGGCCCAGCCCAGCGATGAGACCGAATAGTCCCAGGCCTCGGTCAGGACGCGCGCCTCGCCGTCGGGCCAGGCCTTGAGGACGATGCGGAAGCGGTCGGCCTCGTACCGGGGCCGGGACATGGCCAGATAGGCCAGGGTCTTGCCGTCGGGCGAGAACACGGGCGTCGTATCCAGGGCCTGGTTGGCTTCCGTCAGGCATTTCGGGGCCGCTGAGCCGTCGACCGGGACATAATAGAGGTCGAAGTCCGTGGACCAGGCCTCCTCGCGGCCGACATCCCTGGCCGTGAAGACGAGGCCCTTCCCGTCGGGAGTGAAGGCGATCTCCTCCGGGCCGCCGAAGGGCTTGCTGGGCGTGTCGGCGTCCATGGCCGGCATCAGGTCCTTGGCTTCGCCGTTCCCGTGCATCGGGACGGCGAAGAGGTGCGAGCGGCGGCCGTCGCTCCAGGTGTCCCAGTGGCGGACGAAGAGCTTCTCGTAGAGACGGCCGGTGGCTTTGCCCTTTTCGATCGCGTCGAGCTTGAGCGGCCGTTTCCGCCGGGGTCGTGCCGGGGAAGACCTCCATGGTGACGGCGAGCAGGCCCTTGGTCAGGACCAGGCTGCCGACATCGAGCGGCAAATGCGTGACCTGTTCGGCCTCGCCGCCGTCGACCTTGATCCGCCAGACCTGGGACGATCCGGACCGCGTCGACAGGAAGAAGACCCACTGGCCGCACGGCGTCCAGCGGCCGTTGAAATCGGCGGCGGGGTGGTTGGTCAGGCGGCGGAGCCCCTTCCCGTCCGTCCCGACGAGCCAGAGGTCCGTCCGGCCGCGGTTGGCCTCGAGGTCGGTCTGCCGGACGTTGAAGACGATCCATTTCCCGTCCGGCGAGACCTTCGAGTCCGAGATCCGGTCCATGGCCAGCATGTCGTGGATGGTCAGGGGATGGGTCTTTTCCGGAGCCTGGGCCGGATTCGCGGCCCGGGCCGACAGTCCGACCGACAGAATAACGGTGAGGACGGCGAGGAATGTCCGACGCATGTTCCACCTCTCCAAGGGATTGACGCTCGCGTCCCCCGGCGGGGACCCCGAGACACGGATATAGCACACCGTTCCGGAATCCGTCAAACGGCCGCCGTTTGACAGCGCCCCGGGAGTCCCCTAGAATCTAACTCCGGTCCCGGCCGGAAAGGCGCGACACATGCAAATCAAGATCGACGGGAAGACGGTCGAGATCTTCGCGGGCGCCCGGATCATGGACGTCGTGCGCCGGTACTCCCGGACCGCCTGGAAGCAGGTCCGGGCGAACGAGAAGAAGGTCTTCGACGCGTACGGCCACGAGGTCGCGCTCGACGGCGAGCTCGGCGGCGGCGAAGAGCTCTTCATCAGGGCCTGTCCGCCCGAGGAGAGCCGCCCATGACCCGCTCCCGCCGGGCCCGTCCGGGGCTCCGCCCGCTCCTCGTCGCCCTTCTCGCCGTTCTCGGCCTGGCGTCGTGCGCCGTCAGGCCCCCCGCACCCGTCCCCCCCGGCCGATATCGCACATCGTCATCTTCCACACCAACGACACCCACGCCAAGATCGACGCCTTCGCCAAGGTGGCCGCGATCCTCGACGCCGAGAGGAAGACCGGCTCCGAGGTCTTCTTCTTCTCGGCCGGCGACATCTTCACGGGCGATCCCGTCGTCGACCGGTACGATCCGCCCGGCCGTCCGATCGTGGAGACTCCTGGACCGCCTGGGGCTCGACCTGCTGACCCTCGGCAACCACGAGTTCGATTACGGGCAGGACGGCGTTGAAAGATCTCCTGGCCCGCTTCCGCACGGTCTCGGCCAACATCGAGGCCCCGGCGGGCGTCCTCCCCGGGCTCGAGCCCTGCGGCGGTCCTGAAGACCCGGGACGGCCTCCGGATCGTCGTCTTCGGGCTGATCCAGGTCGAGCCCGGGAACGGCCTGCCCTCCGCTCACCCCGACAAGCTCAGGGGACTGCGGTTCAGCGAGCCGCTGGCCCGGGCCGCGGAGCTGAAGCGGCTGCGCGCCGACGGCGAGATCCTGATCGGCCTGACGCACATCGGCTACGCGCAGGACCTCGCCCTGGCCCGGCAGTGGCCCGAGATCGACGTGATCATCGGCGGCCACTCCCACACCCGGGTCGACCCCGCGGAGAACGTCGAAGGCGTGCTGGTCGCTCAGGCCGGCAGCGACAACCGCTTCCTCGGGCGGATCGACCTCCAGCTGCGCGACGGCCGGGTCGTCGAAAAAAAGGGCGTCCTGATCGATCTCGGCCGGAGCGACGGACGAGGACGCCGGGATCAAGGCGCTCGATCGCCGGATTCCAGCAGAACCCGGCCCTCGCCCGCGTCGTCGCCCAGGCCCCGTTCGAGATCGACGGGCAAGGACGCCCTGGGCAGCCTGATGACCGACGCCATCCGCTGGGCCCACGGCCTGGACGTCGCCTTCCAGAACAACGGGGGCATCCGGCTCGGCCGCCTGCCGCAGACCATCACCCTCAAGGACGTCTACACCCTGGAGCCGTTCGGCAATCCCGTCGTGCGGTTCGACATGACCGCGGCCGAGATCCGCGGCCTGGTCCGAAGCTCGTTCGAGAGAGACGACGCGATCGACCTCCAGGTCTGCGGGCCTCTCGTACGAGGTCCGCACGGACGCCGACAAGCGGGTCCTGGAGATCCGGCTCCGCCTCCCGGACGGGACGCCCGCTCCCCGAAGACCGGACGTACTCGGTCGGCCTGTCGAGCTACATCGCCTCCTCCTACGCGTTCGACCACAAGGACCCCGGCCGGTCGCTGCAGTCGACCGTCGCCGACGCCCTGCTCGGCTATCTCGAAAGCGGCGCCGACCTCGGCGTCTACACCCGCGACCTGGTCCGGGCGCGCGCGGAGAAGGCCCCCGGCGCCTCGGATAATTGATCGAAGGGGAGGCCCCCGATGGCCCAGCTCTACTTCCGCTATTCGACGATGAACGCCGGCAAGTCCACGGAGATCCTCAAGATCGCCCACAACTACGAGGAGCAGAACAAGCGCGTCCTGCTCTTCACCCCGGCCATCGACGACCGCTTCGGCCGGGGCCAGATCACCTCGCGGATGGGCTTCCAGCGCGACGCGCAGATCATCGACGACGCCACCGACATGTTCGGCCTGGCCCGGGAGGCGCGGCCGCACTGCGTGCTCGTCGACGAAGGCCAGTTCCTGACCCGCGCCCAGGTGATCGCCCTGACGCGCATCGTCGACGACCTGAACATCCCGGTCATCGTCTACGGCCTCAAGAACGACTACCGCAACCGCCTCTTCAGCGGCAGCGAGGCGCTGCTCCTCCTGGCCGACAAGATCGAGGAGGTCAAGGCCGTCTGCTGGTACTGCACCAAGAAGGCGACCATGCTCCTCAAGTACAAGGACGGCCGGCCCGTCGGCGAAGGCCCGCAGATCGAGATCGGCGGGAACGACAAGTACATCTCGGTCTGCCGCCGGTGCTACGCCCAGAAGCTGGAGATCAAGTGACGGGTCGCCGCGATCGACCGCGTCGTCCTGATCGTCCTGGATTCCGTCGGCGTCGGCAGCCTGCCCGACGCCGCCGGCTTCGGCGACGAGGGGGCCAACACGCTGGTCCACGTCGCCGAGCGCTGCGGCGGCCTGCGCCTGCCCCATCTCGGGAAGCTCGGGCTGGGGAACATCGTCCCCGTCCCGGGCGTCCCCCCGGTCCCGGCGCCGCTGGCCTCCTGGGGCCGCATGGCCGAGAGGTCCCGCGGCAAGGACACGCTGAACGGGCACTGGGAGCTCATGGGCCTCGTCCTGGACCGGCCGTTCGCCCTCTTCCCCGGGGGCTTCCCGCCCGAGCTCATCGCCGCGTTCGAGGACCGGACCGGAGTCGAGGGCGTTCTGGGGAACAAGGCCGCCTCGGGCACGGAGATCATCGCCGAGCTCGGGGCCGAGCACGTGCGGACCGGCCGGCCCATCGTCTACACCTCCGCCGACAGCGTCTTCCAGATCGCCGCCCACGAGGAGGTCATCCCGCTGGCCGGTCTCTACGAAATGTGCCTGCGGACCAGGGCGGTCTGCGACGACTGGCTGATCGGGCGGGTCATCGCCCGGCCCTTCGTCGGCCGGCCGGGCGCCTTCACGCGCACGACCAACCGGCGGGACTTCTCCATGCCGCCCCCCGGAAAGACGGCGCTCGACCTCCTCCTCGAGGCCGGCCTGGACGTCACCGCCGTCGGGAAGATCGAGAACATCTTCGCCGGCCGCGGCATCGTCCGGTCGTTCCCGAGCCACGGCGACGCCGAGGGCATGGCCCTCGTCCGCCGGGAGCTCGCGGCGGCCCGCCGGGGGCTCGTCTTCGCCAACCTGGTCGATTTCGACATGCTCTACGGCCACCGGAACGACGCCGCGGGCTACGGCGCGGCGCTCGAGGCGTTCGACGCGGAGCTCGGCCGCCTGCTCGCCGGGCTCGGCCCCCGCGACATGCTCATCGTCACGGCCGACCACGGCTGCGATCCCGCCTTTCCCGGCACCGACCACACCCGGGAGTACGTCCCCCTGCTCGTCTACGGCCCGGGCCTGCCGGCCAGGCCCCTCGGCGTGCGCAGCACCTTCGCCGACGTCGGCGCGTCCATCCTGGAGATCTTCGGATCGAAGCTCGAAGGCCCCGGCCGGAGCTTCCTGCCGGAAATCCTTTCCCCCGCGGTCTGAGGAGGCATCATGGATCTTTACGATCGGGTCATGGAAGCGGTCGGATTCGTCCGGAAGGCCTGCCCCGAGCCGCCGCAGGTCGGCCTGGTCCTGGGCTCGGGACTGGGCGAGTTCGCCGACCGCCTCTCCGGCCGGACGGCCTTCGCCTTCGACGACATCCCCCACTTCAAGGGCGCGAGCGTCGCCGGGCATGCCTCGCCGGCTGGTGCTGGGCACGCGTGGGCCCCGTCCCCGTCGCCGTCATGCAGGGACGCATCCACTATTACGAGGGCCACGAGATCGGCGACGTGGTCTTCCCGATACGCGTCCTGGCCAAGCTCGGCGTGCGGAGCCTCCTGCTGACCAACGCCGCCGGCGGCATCCGGCCCGCCTTCCGCCCCGGCGACCTGATGATCATCCGCGACCACATCAACCTGACGGGGACCAACCCGCTGCGCGGCATCAACGACGAGCGCCTCGGGCCCCGGTTCCCCGACATGAGCGCCGCCTACGACCCGGCCTTCCAGGAGACCATCGCCGCCGCCCTGGAAGAGATCGGCCGGCCCGATCTCCGCGGCGTCTATGCCGGCCTGAGCGGCCCGTCCTACGAGACCCCGGCCGAGATCCGGATGCTGGCCGTCCTGGGCGCCGACGCCGTGGGCATGTCCACCGTGTCCGAGGCCATCTGCGCCCGCCAGATGGGGCTGCGCCTGGCCGGCATCTCCTGCATCACCAACCCGGCCGCCGGCCTCTCGGCCCGGCCGCTCGACCACCGCGAGGTCATCGAGACGGGCGAGAAGGTCAAGGCCGACTTCCTCCGCCTCCTCGAACTCGTCCTCCCCCGCTTAACCTAAAAAAAAGCCCCCGGGCCGAGGGGCCAGGGGGCTTGGGTCGAACGGATCTGAAAACGACTCAGTCGAAGCTGTAGCGAACTCCGAACTGGATCTGCCAGCGCGAGCCGAGCTGGCTGAGGGCGAAGCGGTTGGGCCGCTCCGACCAGCGGATCCTCATCTGGCCGGTGCCGGGATCGACGCCGAAGTTGGAGCCTTGCAGGGTCCAGGGAATGTCGTTCTGGTTGCTGACGTAGTAGTTCAGGCCCTTGTCGGAATCGATCAGGTTGAAGAGGTTGATGATGTCGAGGGTGAGCTGGAGCCGGTGGTCCGGCCGGATCGGCATGGGGATGTCCTGGGCGATGCGCATGTCCCAGGTGCGGAGACCCGGCTCGCGGCTCGAGTTGCGCGGCACGATCTGGCCGCGGTAGTCGTCGAGCCCGGGGTCGCCGCTGATGAAGGCGTCGAAGGACGCCCAGGCGGCGTCCTGGTCGGCCACGGGCGTGCCCGTGCTGCCGACGAAGACGACCTCGCTCTGGCTCGCGGGGATGTAGACCAGGTCGTTGCCCGTGGCCGCGTCGCCGTTGGCGTCGAAGTAGTTGTAGGTCGTCGAATAGGGCCGCCCGGACCGTCCGCCGAGGAACATGCTGACGGCGGTCGGAGCGTTCCGCAGGAAGTTGAGCTGCCAGGAGAAGGCGACGCCGTAGCGATGGCGCACGTCGTAGTTGGACCAGGTCAGCTCGGGATCGTTGACGTCGTAGCGGATCGTTGTTGTAGGCGAAGTTGGACGAAGCCTGGGAGGAGGTGCCGGAGTTGACGTCCTTGGACTGGCCGTAGGAGTAGAAGGCGTTGACCCAGGAGCGGTCGGAGAAGTTCTTCTGGAGCTGGACCGACAGGCTGTACTGGTGGCCCTTGTTGGTGTTGGTCAGGTAGATGGCGTCGGTGAAGAGGCTCGACACGTCCCGGGCGTACAGGTAGCGGTCGCCCATGCCGAGGTCGTCCAGACGGCGGACGTTCAGGTTCTGGTAGAGGATCTCGTTGACGTTCTTGGAGGCGACGAACTCCACCGTCCCGATGATCCCATAGGGCAGCTCCTGGTCGACGGCCAGGCTGCCGCGGAGCGACTGGGGATACATGAAGTTCGAGTCGATCAGGTCGACCTCGCTGGTGAGGCCGGTCCCGCCGGCGGGCTGGTTGAGGGGGTCGGACTCGAAGGCGAAGGCCGGGTTCCGGATGTCGAGGCGCGTGAACTCCATGCCGGTGTTGGAATACTGGTTGGAGATCCAGACGTAGGGCGTCCGGCCGGAGAACAGGCCGACGCCGCCGCGGACCTGGGTGGTCTTGTCGCCGCGGACGTCCCAGTTGAAGCCGACGCGGGGCGAGAACATGACGTTGCCCGAGGCCACCTGGTCGGTCGGGACGCCGTAGGCCGCTTCGGCCGCCGCGTTGGCGGTCGGGATCTTGTTGATGAACGGGACGTCGACGCGGGCGCCGAGGGTCAGGAACAGGTTGTCCCGGACGGCCCACTTGTCGCCGATGTAGCCGCCGAGCTGGGCGACGCTGAACTCGGGCGCCCACTTCTCGGTCGGATCGGCCGTGTAGAAGTCGTGGTAGTAGCGGGAGGAGATGCCGTTCTCGAAGTTGTCCAGGCTGCTGAACTCCCAGTAGCCGTAGAGGTTGCGGATGTAGACGTTGGCGAACTTGAAGAACTCGTTGTGGGTGCCGATCGTCAGCATGTGCTTGCCCAGGGTCCAGGTCACGTTGTCCGTGATCTCGAGGATGTTCTGGTCCAGGGAGTTGGCGCCCGAGTACTGCTCGGTCCCGGCCGTCAGCCGGTAGCCGCCGGCGACGAGCACGTTGACCTGCGGGAACAGGGTGTCGGGGACGGTGCGGTTGTCGCGGATGGTGGTGTAGTTGACGATCAGCTCGTTGAACAGGTTCTGGCCGAGGGTGCTCTGCAGCTGGAGGACGGTGGAATTGGTCTTGCTGGCCAGGCCGTAGTAGACGTCGGCGAAGGGGAACACGCTGCTCGAGGCCTTGGAGGGGGTGTTGTCCCGGTAGCCGTTGATGTAGTTGTGGCGGAGGGTCAGCCGGTGCTTCGGGCTGAGGTTGAAGTCGAGGCGGAAGAAGATCTTGTCGTTGTCGGCCTTGATCTTCTTATAGCCCTCGCCGAAGCCGCCGGGATCGTAGCCGTACGTGTTCTGCAGGATGCTGGCGAAGCGCTCGGCGTCGGCGACCGATGACGTTGTCCCCGCCGAAGTCGTTGGCGTTGCCGCTGTCGTCGATGACGTAGGTGGTCGGCGAGGTCCGGCGCCCCAGCTCGGCGCTGAGGAAGAAGAAGACCTTGTCCTTGACGACCGGGCCGCCCACGCGGAGGCCGAACTCCGCCTCCGAGAAGTCGCTGTACTTGTACTGGTCCGGGCCCTTGCCGACGAGGCTCTGGTTCCGGCCGAAGTAATAGGCCGAACCGCGGACCTTGTTGGTCCCGGAGCGGGTGATGGCGTTCAGGCCGGCCCCGGTGAAGCCGCCGTAGCGGACGTCGTAGGGGGCCAGGACGAGCTCGAACTCCTGGATGGCGTCGAGCGAGATCGGGGCCGACAGGCCGGGCGTGCCGCTGCCGCTCAGGCCGAACAGGTCGTTGTTCACGGCGCCGTCGATCCAGATGCTGTTGTAGCGGTTGCTGCGTCCGGCGGCCGAGAAGGCGCCGCCGCCGCGGGCGTCGACCTGCGGGGCGAGCCGGGCGAAGTCGTCGAACGTGCGGCCGATCGACGGCATGCTCTCGATGACCGTCGTGCCGACGTTCATCGAGGCGCCCGTCCGGGACTGGCTGATGATCGGGTTCGGGGCCGTGACGGTGATCTGTTCCTCGATCGTCGCCTGCTTCAGGCTGAACTTCAGGCTGCGGATCTCACCCAGCTTGACGTTGATGTCGCTCAGCGTCGAGGGATTGAATCCGGGCAGCTCGGCGGTGATGGTGTAGGGGCCGCCGACCTTGGCGTAGAGGATGTCGAACGTGCCGTCCGCGCGGGTCACCGCCGCGAAGACGCTCCCGGAGGGGACGTGGACGGCCTTGATCGAGGCGCCGGGGAGCGCCTTGCCGTCGCTGTCGACGACCGTCCCGTTGAAGGACGCGGTCGTGACGCTCTGGGCCAGGCCCGATCCGGCCAGGACCAGGCAGGCCAAAAACAGCGCGAGAACAAGCCTTTTCATGGAAAACTCCTCTTTCTGTATTTGCGGATTGGAAAGGAGGATATTAGCCTTCCGAACGGAAAAAATCAATATCCAAAAAATCTTTTTTAGGGGCCCTGCGGACCCCCCTGAAACCGCCGGTCCGGGCGGAAAAACGGCCGTCCGGCATTCCCTCGGTGCCGGCCTTGTGCTATCATGCCGCCGTGACGAACAAGCCCCTCATCATCGGCGTCGCCGGGGGCACGGGCTCGGGCAAAACGACCATCGCCAACGCCATCATCGCCGCCATCGACCCCTTCCGGATCGCGCTGATCCAGCACGACGCCTACTATAAGGACGCGGCCGGCCTGCCGCCCGCCGAGCGGGCCCGGATCAACTTCGACCACCCCGACGCCCTGGAGACCGATCTGCTGGTCCGGCACCTCGAGGAGCTCGCCGCCGGCCGGCCCGTCGAAGTGCCGGTCTACGATTTCACCACCCACACCCGGCGGCCCACGGGCGTGTCCCTGGAACCGGCCAAGGTCATCATCGTCGAAGGCATCCTGATCTTCTGCGACCGGGCCCTGCGCGACCTGATGGCCCTCAAGATCTTCGTGGACACCGACGGCGACCTGCGCTTCATCCGCCGGCTGAAGCGCGACATCCAGGAGCGGGGACGGAGCCTCGACTCGGTCGTCGCCCAGTACCTGGAGACGGTGCGGCCCATGCACGCCGCCTTCGTCGAGCCGAGCCGCAAGTACGCCGACATCATCATCCCCGAGGGCCACAATCCCGTCTCCACCGCCCTCGTCGTCACGCTGATCCGCCAGAAGCTCCTCGAGGAGGGGCCCGGCGGACGCTGAGGCCGGACCGGAGAACGCCCATGTCTGAAAAACGGTACATCCGGGCCCAGGAGCTGCTGGACGATTCCTTCCGGCTGGGGCTCAAGGTCCTGCGGAGCGGCTTCAAGCCCGACTTCATCGTCGGCATCTGGCGGGGCGGGCACGCCGGTCGGCATCGCCGTCCAGGAGCTGTTCGAGCACTTCGGGATCCGGAGCGACCACATCGCCATCCGGACCTCCGCCTACGAGGGCATCGAGCGGCAGAACGAGACGATCCGCGTCCACGGCCTCAATTACATCGTCGACAAGGCCGAGGCCACCGACAGCCTGCTCATCGTGGACGACGTCTACGACACCGGGCTGAGCATCAAGGCCGTCATCGACACCCTGGGCCGGCTCTCGCGGCGCAACACGCCCCACGACCTCCGCGTGGCCACCGTCTATTTCAAGCCCGGCAACAACCGGACCGAGCGGGGTCCCGACTACTTCATCCACGAGACCGACCGCTGGCTCGTCTTCCCCCACGAGCTGAACGGCCTCACCCGCGACGAGATCGCGCACCACAAGCCCGAGATCGCGCGGATCATCTACGAGGAAAACGCCTCATGACCATCAGTCCCGATTTCATCCGGGCGATCCCCAAGACCGACCTGCACCTGCACCTGGACGGCTCGCTCCGCCCGGCCACGCTGATCGAGCTGGCCCGGGAGCACGGCGTCCGGCTGCCGGCTTACGACGAGCGGGGGCTGCGCCGGACGGTCTTCAAGCCCAAGTACGCCGGCCTGACCGACTACCTCAAGGGCTTCGCGTACATGACGGCGGTCCTGCAGACCGGGCCCGCCCTGGAGCGCGCGGGCTACGAGCTGGCCCTGGACAACCAGGCCGAGGGCGTCCGCTACATCGAGGTCCGCTTCGCGCCCCAGCTGCACCAGAACGCCCGGCTGACCGGCATCGACGCCATGGCCGCGCTCGACCGCGGCCTGGCCCGGGCCAAGGCGGAGTTCAACGCCCGGGCCGAGGTCGTCCGCGGCGCCGAACCGCCCTTCGAATACGGCATCATCGCCTGCGCCCTGCGCATGTTCGACGCCGGCTTTTCCGACTATTACGACGCCCTGCTCGGCGTGCACGCCCACTGCGACCGCAAGGAGGTCTTCGCCCTGGCTTCGCAGGAGCTGGTCCGGGCGGCCGTGGAAGCCCGGACGAAGCTCGGGCTGCCGGTCGTCGGCTTCGACCTGGCCGGGGCCGAGGCCGGGTTCCCGGCCGAAGACCACGCCGCCTCCTACGCCCTGGCCCACAAGAACTTCCTGAAGAAGACCGTCCACGCCGGCGAGGCCTACGGACCGGAGAGCATCTTCCAGGCCATCACCGACCTGCACGCCGACCGCCTCGGGCACGCCCTCCACCTCTTCGACGCCGGGATGATCAAGAGCCCGGAGATCAAGGACAAGAAGGCCTACGTCGCCAATCTGGTCCAGTTCATCGCCGACCGGCGCATCACCATCGAGGTCTGCCTGACCTCGAACCTGCAGACGCATCCCGTCCATCCGCCGCCTGTCCCAGCACTCGTTCCGGCACATGCGCGCGGCCCGGATGTCGGCCACGTTCTGCACCGACAACCGGACCGTTTCGAACACGACGGTCAGCGACGAGATCTGCAAGGCGGTCCGGGCCTTCCGGCTGAACCCGCACGAGCTCAAGAACTTCATCATCTACGGCTTCAAGCGGAGCTTCTTCCCCGGGACCTATCTCGAAAAGCGGGAGTACACGCACCGGGTCATCGCCTACTACGAGAAGATCGAGAGGCAATTCGCGCGAGCGGACAGCAGGTGACCGATGAACATGACATCGCTCCTCCGAGGGATCCTGGGCCTGGCCCTCATCCTGGGCCTGGCCATCCTCTTCTCCAACAACCGCCGGCGCATCAGCTGGCGGCTGGTCGGGGCCGGCGTCGGCCTCCAGGTGGTCTTCGCCGTCTTCATCCTCTACAGTGACAGGCTCAGCGCCTGGTTCGCCCCGCTGGGCTGGCCGAAGCTCCTGATCTCCTGGCTGGGCGGCGCCGTGGTCAGCCTGCTGAACTTCACGGCCGCGGGCTCCCAATTCGTCTTCGGCCGGCTGGCCGTGAACTCGGGCCCCGACAGCCTGGGCACCTATTTCGCCTTCCAGGTCCTGCCGACGATCATCTTCGTCGCGACGCTGACCTCGGTCCTCTACTATCTGGGCATCCTGCAGGCCGTGGTCCGGGGCATGGCCTGGGTCATGGCCAAGCTCATGGGCACGAGCGGGGCCGAGTCGCTCTCCAACACGGCCAACATCTTCGTCGGCCAGACCGAGGCGCCCCTGCTCATCAAGCCCTACATCGGCGCCATGACCAACTCCGAGATCCTGACCGTCATGGTCGGCGGCATGGCCACGATCGCCGGCGGCGTCATGGCCGCCTATATCCAGATGCTCGGCCAGGCCCTGGCCGACGTCCAGAAGATCCCCCTCGCCGAAGCCCAGCTGCGCTTCGCCGTGCAGCTCCTCTCCGCCAGCGTCATGGCCGCCCCGGCCTCGCTCGTCATCGCCAAGGTCCTCTACCCCGAGACGGGCGATCCGGTGACCAAGGGCACGGTGCGGCTGAAGGTGGAGAAGAACGCCTCCAACGTCATCGAAGCGGCGGCGAGCGGCGCCTCCGACGGCATGCACCTGGCCCTGAACGTGGGCGCCATGCTGCTGGCCTTCATCGCCCTGATCGCCATGATCAACTACATGCTGACGGGACTGGGCGACCTGGTCCACATCAACGCCTACCTCACGGCGCACTACGGCCAGCCCCTCTCGCTCCAGCTCGTCTTCGGCGTGATCCTGCGCTATCTCGCCATCGGGATCGGCGTCCCGGCTGCCGATGCGTTCCACTTCGGCAGTCTCTTCGGGACCAAGATCGTCCTGAACGAGTTCGTGGCCTACGTCGACCTCGTCGGCCTGATCAAGCAGGGCGTGCTGACCCCCAAGGGCATCACCATGGCCACCTACGCCCTGTGCGGCTTCGCCAACTTCTCGTCGATCGCCATCCAGATCGGCGGGATCTCCCCCATGGCCCCTCACCGCCGCAAGGACATCGCGGCCCTGGGCCTGAAGGCGGTCCTGGGCGGTGCGCTGGCCACGCTGATGACGGCGACGCTGGCCGGGATCCTCCTCGGCTAGAGGCCGAGACGTCCGGGCAGGTCCCGGATGGACGAGAGGACGAGGACCGGCGCATAGCCGTCGGGCACGGGCGCCTCCCCGGGATTGAACCAGCAGAAATCCAGGCCGGCGTTGCGCGCGGCGGCCATGTCGGAGGTCACGCTGTCGCCGACGTAGAGGACCTCGTCCGCGGCGGTCCCGGTCTCCCGGAGCGCCGGCCCGAAGATCCTCGGGTCGGGCTTGGCGAATCCCGCCTCTTCGGAGATGACCACGGACCGGAAAAAGGCGGTGACGGGCGAGGCGGCGAAGCGGCGGCGCTGCACGGCCGCGATGCCGTTGGTCACGAGGGCCAGAGGGTAGGCCTTCGCCAGGGCCCGGACCGTCGCCAGGGCCCCCGGGAGGAGCATGGGCTGGCCGGACAGGGCTTCGAGATAAAAGGCGCTGACCCGGTCGAGCGGCAGCCCCTCCAGGCCGAGCTCCCCGGCCGCCCGGCGGAAGCGCTCGACCCGCAGCCGGGCCTGATCGGTCTCGCCGCGCTCGAACTCCCGCCAGAGGTCGTGATTGTGCCGCCGGTAGGCGTCGAGGAAGGCCGCCGGGGCGACGCGGAGGCGGAATTCGCTGCGGCAGGCCGCGAGAGCCGCCCGCTCGGCCCGGGGATAATCGAAGAGGGTGTCGTCGGCGTCGAAGAAGATCGCCTTGTATCTCCGGTCCCGCATCTCAGCCGGCCCAGGGATGGACGCCGTTCTTGTCCACCAGGTGACGGATGAGCTTCGGCGCGGCGACGGGGCCGGGTCCGATCCGGATCGCCCCGGCCAGGCGCTCCAGGACCGCCGGCAACCTGTCGGGACGGTCGCTGTGGACGGTGACGACCGGCCGGCCCTTCTCGACGGGGTCGCCGATCTTGGCCTGGAAGACGAAGCCCGCGCCGGGGGCGACGGCGTCTTCCTTTCTCTTGCGGCCGGCGCCGGTGTCGATCGCGGCCATGCCGACCTCGAACGCGTCGATGGCCTCGATGAAGCCGGAGCGCGGGAGCCAGGAATTCCGTCCGCTCCGCGGCGGCCGGGAGCCGGGAAGGATCGTCGCAGACCCGCGGATCGCCGCCCTGGGCGGCGATGAAACGGCGGAAGACGTCGAGGGCCCGGCCCGAGGCGACGGCCTCGCGGAGCATCCGGCCCGCCTCCGCGCCGGTCGCCGCGCGTCCCGCCGCCCTCAGCATGCACTCGCCCAGGGCGAAGGAGACCTCCAGGATGTCGTCCGGGCCCTGCCCCTTGAGGGCCGCCACGGATTCCGCGATCTCCAGGCCGTTGCCCACGGCCCGGCCGAGGGGCTGGTCCATGGCCGAGATGAGCCCGACCGTGGGCCGTCCGGTCTTCTCGCCGATGGCGACCATGGTCCGGCACAGGTCCAGGGAGTCCCGCTTCGTCCGTCATGAAGGCGCCGCGGCCGGTCTTGACGTCGAGGACGATGCCGTCGGTCCCCAGGGCCAGCTTCTTGCTCATGATCGAGGAGGCGATGAGCGGGATGCTGCCGACCGTGGCCGTGGCGTCGCGAAGCGCGTAGAGCTTCCTGTCGGCCGGCACGATCTCGTCCGTCTGGCCGCAGATGGCCATGCCGGTCTCGGCCAGCACCCGCCGGAACTCCGCGGGCGTCAGGAAGACGTTCATCCCCGGGATGGCCTCGAGCTTGTCGAGGGTGCCGCCGGTGTGGCCCAGGCCCCGGCCGGAGAGCATGGGCACACGGACGCCGCAGGCGGCGACGAGCGGAGCGACGACGAAGCTGATCTTGTCGCCGACGCCTCCGGTGCTGTGCTTGTCGATCTTCGGCCCGGGCAGGCCGTCCAGGGTGATGCGGCCGCCGGAGGCGAGCATGGTCTCGGTGAGGTCGGCCGTCTCCCGCGCGTTCAGGCCGCGGATGTACACGGCCATCAGCCAGGCCGCGATCTGCTCGTCGGGGATCCCGCCGCCGGCGCATCCGGAGACGACGAACGCGATCTCCTCCCTCGTGAGCTCGCCGCCGTCGCGCTTCCTGGAGATGATCTCGTACATGCCGCCGGTCATGGGATCCTCCCGGCTCTCAGGATCTCTCGTCGTCGGGCCCGAACTTGTAGTGCGACAAGCCTTCGACGACCGCCACGCTGGCGCTCAGACCCAGGCGCGAGGCCCCGGCCCGGATCATCCGCCAGGCGTCTTCGAACGTCCGGATCCCGCCCGCGGCCTTGACCCCGATCTCCGGGCCCACGGTCCGGCGCATGAGCCGGACGTGGTCCGCGAGGGCGCCGGCGGGCCCGAACCCGGTCGAGGTCTTGACGTACCCGGCCCCGGCTTCGACGGCGAGACGGCAGCCGGCGACGATCTCGTCGTCCGTCAGGTAACACGTCTCCAGGATGACCTTGACCAGGGCCGGCCGGCCGGCCTCGACCACGGCCCGGATGTCGTCCCGGACGAGGCCGTGCCTTCCGTCCTTGAGCGCCCCGACGTCGAGGACCATGTCGATCTCGGCGGCGCCGTTGCGGACGGCCTCCCCCGCTTCGAAGGCCTTGGCCGCGCTCGTCGCCGCGCCGAGCGGGAAGCCGGCCACGACGCAGACGAGAACGCCGCTTCCCTCGAGCTCCGCGGCGGCGAAGCGGGCGTGGACGCCGTTGACGCAGACGGTGCGGAAGCCGAAGGCCCGGGCCTCGCGGCAGAGCTCGGCGATCCTCTTCTCGCCGGCCTGGGCGCGGAGCTCGGTGTGGTCGATCATCCGGACGAGCGCCTCACGGCTCAGGTCGTTCATCGCTTTTTCTTCAGGCGGAAGACGTGGGGCAGGAGCTCCGCCACGGTGACGGACCGGCCGGCGCCCGTCCGGTCGCACATGTGGACGACGGCCGCGGGCCGCGCGAACTCGGCCAGGACCTGCCGGCAGGCGCCGCAGGGCGGAAGGGCCTCCGCGGTGTCGCCGACGATCAGGACCTCCCGGACCTCCCTCTCCCCCGCCGCGACCATGGCGAAGATGGCGCTGCGCTCGGCGCAGCAGGTCAGCCCCAGGGAGGCGTTCTCGACGTTGCAGCCGCTGTAGATCCGGCCGTTCGCGCCGAGCACGGCCGCGCCCACGGGGAACTCCGAATAGGGCGCATAAGCCCGGCCGCGGGCCTTCCGGGCCGCCGCCAGCAGGTCCTTCTTCCGGTCGGCCATGGGCGCTACTTGGCCTCGCCGCTTCCCGGCATCACCGGCAGGCGCGGGTGCTTGGCGAAGGAGAAGGCCAGCTGCTCGTACCAGGAGTCGGCCGACATCGCCATCCGCAGGATCTGCTTCCACACGTCGACGGGCGGCCCGAACTCGTTCCAGTCGATCACCATCACCCGGACGCCGCGCCGCCGCATCTCCTGGATCAGCAGCTTGTAGTTCTTGTCGAGGTGCTGCAGGTAGTCGAGCGGCACGCCCTCCTCCTGCTCCCGGGCCCGGCTGCTCATCCTCCGGTAGCACTCCTCGGGCGGGACGTCGAGGTAGACGAAGACGTCGGGCGGCATGACGTCGCGGCTCATGTTGCGGAAGACGTCGACGTACAGCTCGAACTCCTGGGGGGTCATGAAGCCGCGCTCCATGGCGGTCGTGGCGAACACGGTGTCGCCGTAGATCGGCCGGTCCTGGATCACGACCTGGCCCTGCGGGCCCCAGGCCAGCTCGACGGCCAGCCGGTGCTGTTCGTAGCGCTGGCAGAGCATGAACATCTGCATCGAGAAGCCGCCGCCGGTGTTGGTCCCGGTGCGCAGGTCGTCGTAGTAGTGATGGAGGAAATGGGCGAACTTGGGGTGGTGGGTCGGCTCCTCGATGATCCGGGTCGGCCAGCCGGTGGCCGTGGCGGCCGAGCCGATGGCGTGGCAGGCGTTGGTCTTGCCCGCCCCGATGTTGGCGTCGATGGTGATGAACAGTCCCTGTTTCCTGAGGCTATCGACTGGGTCCATGCGTGCGTCCTTTCGCCCCGTGCGCGATTTCAGATCCGTCTGATCACAGGGGCAATTTATCCTGCCCGTCCGGCCGTGTCAATGCCGGGCCGGCGCCGACCCCCTTTCGGCGGCGCCCGGCTCCGCTTGCCGGCCGGCGGCTCTCCGTCGTACAATGGGAGGGAACGAGGAGGGGGTCATGAAGAGTTTCCGGTCTCTTGTCGTCCTCTCGGTCGGCCTGGCGGCCCTCGCGGCCGCTTTCGCCTCCGGCGCGCAGGAGGAACCGCAGCTCACGGTCGAGCAACAGAAAGAGTTCCTGCGAACGGCCAAGCTCGTTTCGAGCCGGGTCACCGGCGAGGGCGTCACCGCGCCCCGGCACTGCACCCTGAGCGACGGCACGATCACGCACGACGCCCTGTTCCAATCGGTCGACGACCGGCGCAGCTCCATGGAGGTCATGGGCCGGATCGAGCTGAACTTCGTCGACTCCTACCTCTATAATCTGGCCGCCTACGAGCTGGCGACGCTGCTGGGGCTCGAGAGGATGATGCCGGCGTCCGTGGAGCGGGAGCTCTTCGGCGAGCGCGGCTGCCTGTCCTGGTGGCTCCCGGCCCAGTTCGACGAGCTGACCCGGCTCGCCAAGAAGATCGCTCCCCCCGATCCCGCCGCCTGGAACGCCCAGATGTCCGACATGGCCGTCTTCAGCCAGCTCGTCCGCGACACCGACCGGAACGCGGTGAACGTCCTCATCGGCCCGAACTGGGAGATCTACATGATCGACTTCACCCGGGCCTTCCGCCTGGAAAAGAGCCTCGACAATCCCAAGGCCCTGGTCCGGTGCCGCCGGGAGCTCCTCGACCGGTTGCGCAGGCTCGATCCGGTGGAAGTGACGGCCCGGACGAAACGCTTCCTGAGGCCGCCCGAGGTCAAGGGGGTCATGGCCCGGCGCGACAAGATCGTCGCCCATTTCGAGGCCCTCGTCGCCGCCAAGGGAGAGGCGGCGGTCCTCTATTAGCCCTCCGTTCTTTTCCTGCGCCGCGCCTGGACGAGCGGCGGGATGCTCAGGAAGAGGATCGAGACGATCATCACGCCCGCGCCGATGAATTCCGTCGTCGCCGGGAGCCGCTGCCCCGGGAAGAGTGTCAGGAGCATCGACGCGGCCACGCCCGCCAGGACGCTGGAGGCCCGGTTGACCGGGATGCAAAAGGTGTTCTCCCGGCAGTCCAGGAAGACCAGGGTCCCGAAAAATCCGGTCCCCTGCGACATCACCCCGATCAGGGCGAGCGCCCAAAGGTAGGGCTGGTTCCAATGCGCCGTCCAGCCCAGCCGGACATCGGCCCCGACCTTGCCTCCGAGGAGCGTGAAGAGCGCCAGGATGACGACCAGCATCGGCGTCGAGACCATGGTCTCCTCGACGAAATAGCGCAGGTTCACGTCCCGCCGCTCCGACTTGGCGTTGCGGCTCATGAACTGGAAGCGCATGAAATAGCTGGCGATGTAGACCAGGATGACCAGACCCAGGGCCAGGGGGATGCGGAAGCCCCGGGATGTCCGCGGACATTGAGCAGCAGGGCCAGGCACGCCCCGCCGAAGCCAGCCCACGAGAACCAGCGGACCTTCCGCTTCGTGCCGGCGTCGACGATCGGGCCGGTGATGAGGACGCCGCCCCGCATGAGGAGCATCGCCAGGACGATGCTGACGCCCTCGAAGGTGTAGGCCAGCGTCGTCGTCCCGATGATGAGCGACGTGAAGAGCCCGGACAGGAACGTCCATTTCGTCGGCCGCGGCACCGACAGGCCGAAGATCTTCGAGTGGGTGGCGTATTTCCACCAGCCGAGGAGGCTGATGACGAGGATCATGGTCAGCAGCGTGGCGACGGCGACGACGGGCAGGATGGCGAAGCCGTCGAGCGACCGTCCGTGGAGCGAAGGCAGCAAGCCCTTGCTCATGATCTTCGTCATCAGGCTGTAGGGGATGTAACAGGCGAAATAGCCGAACGCGAAGCCCCAGATGCCCATGGCCTCTCCCCTATCTCCGGCCCTGGATCTCGTAAAGCTTGGAGAGGCAGCCCGCCAGGGCCGGGCCGAGCTTGCCGGGCTCGTCCGTCACTTCGGGCTCGTTCGCGAGCACGACGTAGGGGATCCGGTGGCCGGAAAAGCGGACGAATTCCGGGTCCTCGCCCTTGAATTCCTCCCAGTCCACTTCCTTGTAGAGGCGCTCGAGCTTGGCGTCCGGCAGGCCGTGCTCCAGGATGGAATCCGGGCGGGCCGGGTTGAAGCGGCGCCGGTTCTTGCGCAGGGACTCCTCGTACGACACGTCGATGTAGAGGATGCAGGCCTTCTCGAGGATCCCCGCCGAGAGCGAGCGGAAGGCCGCCCGGTAACCGCCGTGCTCGGAGCCGCGGCTGAATTCGATGAGCGTCGTCACCCGCTCCGCGTAGCCCGGGTCGCGCAGCTTCTTCCCGTATTCGAGGGAGATCCGCTCGATGAGCAGGTCCCATTGATACCGGTGGAGGAAATACCCCTGGGGATCGGAGTGGACGCGGGGCTGGTGCATGATCTTCTCGAGGATGGCGTCCTCCTCGAACCACGTCCAGAGCATGGGGAAGTCGTCGATCTCTTCGAAAGCGCCGATGTGGAAGCGCGCCAGACGCTCCTCGACCGGGGTCTTCTTCAGATGGTCGATGACCTCGGATTTGCCCGAGGCGGGCCGCCCCAGAAGGATGAGGATCTCGAATTGGTTTTTCATATCGGAACTCCTGGGCCGGACCGCGTCAGGCCATCCAGGGACGGGCGCGCTTCGTCCGGGAAACGGCCGCGAGGGCCGCCGCGGCGATGTCCGTGTTCTCGACGACCTGGAAATCGAACATGCCGACGCAGATGAAATCGGCCCCGTTCTCGAACGCCCAGCGGAAGGCGTCGCGCGGATGGATGGCGCCGGCGGCGAGCACCTTGAAGGCGATCCACGGCTTCTTCAGCCCGGCCATGTAGTCGATCGTCTCCTTGGCGTTGCGGCACCACATGTTGTCGTGGTTGAGGTTGTGATCCGTCTTGAATCCGGTGATCTCGTCGAAGGGCACGCGGCCGCTCTCGGGCGTCGCCGACCAGTAATCGTCCCGGTGGAGGGTCTTGACCCAGAAGTCGGGATCGAAGCCGGCCTCGACGCACGCGCGCACGGTCTCGAGGCTGTGCGCTCCCAGGCCGCACGGCACGAGCTGGTCCTTCATGAAGCTCACGGCGTCTTCGAGGGCTTTCATCTGGCCGTCCTTGACGAGCTTGTCGCAGATCCCGCCCTGGATATAGACGGCGTCGGCCCCCGTATCGATCGATCTCCCGATGGAATCCTTCAGCCCGCCTCCGGCCGCGCAGTCGGAGATCCAGAGCAGCTTGCCGCCGGCCTTGCGATGGGCGTTGATCAGGCGGCTCGAGACCGGGTTGGTCAGGAAGGTATTGACGCCGCGCTGCTCGGCCAGCCTGAGCGTTTCCAGGATCTTTTCGTCGGTGTGGTAGGCCTTGACGAGCGGCGAGACGTAGATGAGGTCGCGGCTGTGCGCCCAGCCGCCCATCAGGTTCCCCCCGCCGATGACACGGCTGATCTCCAGACCCTTGATCTTGCCTCTCGGGATCTCCACGGGGGCCGCGGCCGGAGCGGGGGCGCCGGGGGGCCGGCCGCCGGTCGATCTCGGCGCCCAGGGCCTTCTCTTCGAAGCTGTGCATCGCCGCCAGGGTCGCCCCGCCCGCGAGCAGGGAGTTCTTCAAGAATCCGCGTCGGTCGATCTTTTCGGACACGCGCGTCTCCTTTCCGCTTTGTCTTCCTTGCGGGCCCGCCGGGAACGGCCGCATCGAAGCGCGAGCGCCCTGCGCCACGCCGCGGCTATTTTGGTCACAAGGAGGGCGGGGTGTCAAGGCG